>CAVTJN010000006.1:0-265654 GCA_963735055.1 uncultured Chloroflexia bacterium
TTGACAGCCAAGATCCCTCGGAAGACGTAGTCTTGCTCCGCCGACCATCTGGCGTGTCCTACCGGGCGTCATCGCGGCATGGGTGCGCCGAGGGCAGTCCCGGCCCGGAAGCAACTGCGGAGAGGAATAGGATTCTGCGCAACTGGAAACTACGCCTACAGTCCGGCGCTTACTGCAGGATATACGATGTGATCACCTGTGCTAGTGGTATGCCATCTCTGATCTTGAGGGCGGTGACATGCAGCCGATAGTATCCGGGATCTCCTACCACGCTAGTCCTTAGTTGAGCATCACCTCTATGGTCGGACGTTACCCATATCGTGCCGATCCCATAATCGCCGGCCGCGGGAAGGGACGGCGACCCCCAGAATTGCACCAGGGTGTTTGGACGAGTACGGATATTCACGATCAAATCATCACCCGGCCAAACCGGCGAAGTCATCGACACAATCCGAAGAGGTATGCCCGTTATCTCCATCTTCTGGGGCGGATTGGACACAAGCATCGGCCTTGACCCCACACCGCCACAACTCACAAGGGACACGGCAAACCAAAGCAACAAGCCTAGCCTTTTCACAACTCCTCCCCAGTGTTTTGCTGGACGCGAGTATGCTCTCACAACGAGGTTCTGTCAACCGTTCTTACTCCACATCGTAATGGTGTTGAGGCAGTCAGCAGGTAGATATTGCTTGCGAACTGACACAGGAATCCACTACCATGTCCCGGAGCGTTCTTGAAACTCGACTGAAGGACATGCTATGAACAAACGTTGGATCGTAGTCACGGTCATGGCTGGCGCGCTGCTGACAGGCTGTTCGAATGCCCCAACTCCTACACCAACGCCATCACCAAACGGGACTACTACCCTGCCTACCACGGTGGTTGAGCCAACCGAAAAGCCGACGATATCGACTTCCATTCCAACGACGGCCCCGTTACCAGGAACAAATGTTGCCGGCAATTCGACTCCGATACCAGCGGCCCAGTTGCAGTGGACCAAAATGGGAGGACCGATAGGGGGGTTAGGCTACGACGTCCGGATGCGCCAGGATAACCCAGATCTCATGTTTGTCACCGACGCCTGGAGTGGTGTGAATCTGAGCAATGACGGCGGAAAGACATGGACCGCTTCAAACAGCGGAATCAGCTCGAACGGCGGTCCCTCCGGCGACGCTATCCCCGTGTTCAGCCTGACCGTCTCCCCCCAGAACCCAGATGTGATCTGGGCCGGAACCCAGGGCATCAGAGGCATCTTTAAATCAATCGATGGCGGAAAGACCTGGCAGAAGAAGGACACGGGAGTCCTGGAAAACGAGGGATTATCACTGCGCGGCTTCACGGTCGACCCGAAGAACCAGGATATCGTCTATGCTGCCGGCGAAATATCCAGCGCGATATGGCTGGGCCACCAGCAGAATGGAACTCTGGGGTTCGACCTGGTCAAAGGTGTAATCTACAAGACCGTGGACGGGGGCGAACACTGGAACGCCGTCTGGCGTGGCGACAACCTTGCCAGGTATGTCATTGTCGACCCACGCGACAGCAACAAGCTTTATGCTTCCACCGGTCTTTTTGATCGCGACGCTGCCAATGAGAGCCCGGGGGGAGGCGGTTTGGGTGGGGTCGGCATCCTTAGAAGCACCGACGGCGGCCAGACATGGCGAGCCTTGAACCAGACTAACGGGCTCCAAAACCTGTACGTAGGTTCGCTGGTCATGAATCCCGCCAATCCCAACGTCCTGTTGGCCGGGACAGGTGTCGCCGGCCCCGGCGGCGTTGGGACCAAGATGGGAGTCTACTTGTCCACAGATGGTGGCGACACTTGGAAACTCGCGCTGCCCGAACCGATGTCCGCTCCGATAAGCTCAGTCGAATTCGCGCCATCGAACCCAAACGTCGGCTACGCCGGAGGGCCGGCGGGCGTCTTTCGCAGCAACGACATGGGAATGACCTGGCAGAAGCAGACCCCGGGCAATTTCTGGGGGGCGCCCGGGACCCGGGCCGGGTTTCCGATCGATTTCCAGGTTGACCCTCGAAACGCCGACCGCGTTTTTGCTAACAATTACGGCGGTGGTAACTTCCTGAGCGAGGACGGCGGCAGGACCTGGTCTGTGGCCAGCCAGGGCTATACTGGAGCGTATTTACACGGCATAGCCGTCAATCCCAAGGACAACCAGAACGTCTTCGTTATCGGGCGGACCGGTCCATTCCGAAGCTCCGACGCAGGCAAGACCTGGCAGGGCTTGACCAGAGAACCTGCGGTCCTCGGGGGAGAATGGTACGCTGTGGCCGTAGACCCTAAGACTCCAGGCAATCTGATTATCTCGGATGAGCATCAGGGGGTGATCTTCCGCAGCACTGATTCGGGCAATACCTGGAAAGAGGTCTTTCGCCATCCTGGTGTGAGTGTTCAGGTCATGGAAAAGCGTATGGGCTTCAGGTCGATAGTCTTCGCTCCGTCCAACTCAAGCATCGTCTATGCCGGAATGGAACTGGAGCGAAACCAAATCGATCAGAATTTGGCCGTCACGAACAACACTCCCAGTTTCGGCGTTTTCAAATCGACCGACGGAGGGTCCACGTGGCGGGATGCAAATGACATCAAGAGCGCCACCCAGAATATCAATATGCTTGCCGTAAGTCCTGATAATGCGGACATCGTCTACGCTGGGACCCTAAGAAGCGGCATTGTGAAGACCACGGACGGGGGTAAGAGCTGGCAACCGGTGAACCAGGGACTGGAAGGCGTTGACGTCCGCTCAATTGCGATTAGTCCGCAGGACCCCAAGGTGGTCTTTGCGGGAATGGAAAACGGCGCGGTCTATGTTTCAACCGACGCTGGAGGGTCGTGGCAGGCAAGCGGAAGCGGGATGGACCCCCAAGCCGCCGTCCGCTCGATAGTGTTTGACCCAACGGACACCAGGATAGTCTTTGCCGCCGACATCCATTCCGGAGTATTCCGGTCTGACAATGGGGGGAAGCAATGGGTACGCATTAACGCAGGTCTAAGAACCCGTGCGGTCAGCTCCCTGTGCATCTCTTCGGATGGCAGCACGCTCTACGCCGCCACCCAAGGCGAAGGTGTATTTCGCATGGATCTCATGACGCATCCCCGGTAAAGAAGTACGATGCGACGATCCAGATTGCTGGTGGGAGGTCTTGCTGGAGTAATCCTGCTGTTGACGATCTCATGGCTCGTGCCTTCGATCTGGCGCCTGGACGAGGTCACGGGCACTGTCTCCAGCGTTGCTGGACCGGTAGCCGGGGCAGTTGTCCGTCTCAAGGCAACGGACTTCCAGACTCTCACCGACTCCAATGGACGTTTCGTTCTGACCGGGTTCCCTCGTCGTTTCAATGCTCAAGTCACGGCATGGTCTGAAGGCTACTACATCGGCGGCGAGACCGCCTATCCCTGGAAGCGGGCTATTGGTATCGATCTAATCACCTACGGTACTACGGACAATGACCAGTATGCATGGCTACCAACAAGAGTCACAAAGCGTAGTTACATGCAGGAGGCTATGGCGAAATGGGCCCTCCCGGTGGCTGCCCGACTTTCGTTTGACCACCTGTTCTTGCCTTTGGTCGCACGGCTGCGGCTGGGGTGCGCAGACTGCCACGGAGCCGTAATATCCGGACAATTCGAATCCGGTGCCCATGCCAAAGGAACGCGCAACATCATCTTTCAGACGGCATACAGCGGTACGGACAGCAGCGGAAATAAGAGCCCCTTGACGAGCTACGGCTTTAGCCGTGATTACGGCCGCTTTCCATTGCGCCCTGACAATTCCCAACCCTGGTACGGACCGGGGTTCAAACTGGACTTCCCGGATCAGGCCGGGAACTGCGCCAACTGTCACATGCCGGGGGAGGCGGCGAACGCCCCGGACCATACCGACATTCTGAGAATCCCCGCCGGCGCCATTCAGGGCACACATTGCGACTTCTGCCACAAGATGGCATCTGTGACGGTAGATAACGTCACTGGTCTACCGCCGGAAAACATGACTGGCGTTCTGTCGATTCAACTCCGCCGCCCGGACAGCAAGGACCAGGTCTTTTTCGGACCCCTGGACGACGTGGATGTGGGGCCGGATACCTACTTGCCACTTCAGAATGAGAGCCTCGCATGCGCTCCCTGCCACAACGCTTCGTTCTGGGGTACTCCGGTATACCAATCATATTCGGAATGGCTCAACAGTCCGTACCCCGGTGAGGGTAAGACATGCCAGACGTGCCACATGAAAGCGGATGGGCACACTAATAACTTTGCTCCGGGACGCGGCGGCCTGGTCCGCGATCCACAGCAGGTTTTTGCCCACGATTTCCCCGGCGCAGCTGACGTGAATCTGCTGCAAGACACGGTCAAGCTTAAACTCATCGCAGAAAGGCGAGATGGCAAGATCGCAGTGCAAGTGAGCGTCACCAATGAGAACGCAGGCCACCACATCCCTACGGACCATCCGATGCGGAATATCATTCTCGTGATCGACGCAAAGGATCCCGCTGGAAAGAGATTGACTTATGGGGGGATCCAGACTGTTCCGGAGTGGGGGGAGTCGGGGCCAGCCCGGGAGATTATGCGGGACTACCGGGCAAGGGATATGCGAAGATACTGGAGGAGCTATGGACCGAAACCTCTCCGACCATAGCTTATTGGCGGCAGACCAAGATCAAAGAAGACACACGAATACCGGCCCGAGAGACCGACGTGACCAGGTACGAATTTGAGGCGACTTCGGACGGCGAAGTCACAATTGAGGCCAGACTGATATTCAGGAGGGCCTTCAAGCAACTCGCCGAAACCAAGGGATGGGATTGCGACGACATCTTGATGGCCAGCGAAACCGCAAGGGTGAATTGACATTCATCTATTATGGGCATTGTGTCTTCGGCGATTCTTCCCGTTGTGAGCCGACAGTTCCCGGAAGAGAAGTCACATCGGTCCGAAGGTGGTCTCTCCGTCCTCGAAACCGGGACTGAGTTCGCCCTGGCTGCCCGTCAAGTGAATTCGGCGAAACCCCCGGGCGTTTCAATCTCAATAAGGTGGAATTCCTGTCTGGCCAGCGCATCGCTCAGGACGGTCGACAACTCACGGCAGGTATTGACTCGAGTCGCCGGCAACCCGTACGCGCCGGTTACTTTGACGAAGTCCGGATTGGCCAGGCCGGTAGCGTAATAACGCCCTCCGAAGAGGTCGCGCTGCCGGTCGTGGAGTACTCCCCACGCCCCATCGTTAAACAAAAGGACCACGACTTTGATGCCGTACTGAGCCGCGGTCCCCAGTTCCTGCATGTTGAGCTGAAAGCCGCCGTCGCCGGACAAGACCACAACCTGACGGTCCGGCCGCGCCACCCGCGCCCCAAGGGCTGCCGGAAAGGCAAAGCCAATGCTGGTCCATCCGTGAGGCGACAGGTAGGTCCGGGGTTCGTAACATGGCATTCCCCGGGCCGCCCAATAGGCCGCCATGGCCGGGTCCGCCACAATGATCGCGTCTCTGGCGATCGCACCCCTGATGGTTTCCATGACCCGCTGCTGATTCGGACCTGTCTTCCACAGCACCTGGCCGGCGCGTTCCTTGAGGTCTCTTACCTCCCCGGAGAAAGCCTCGGACCGGGCCAAAGCCTTGCCTCGAAGCGATTCAACCAGCTGCCCGAGCACTGCTTTGGCGTCGCCGGCGAGACCGACCGTTGCCGGGTAGTTCCGGTTGAATACGCCTGCGTCGATATCCGAGTGTATCAAGGTTGAAGGGAGCTTCAGCCCGACTCCGGTCGTTAACCGGTAGGGCAGACTCGCCCCGATCACCAGCGCCACATCGCATCCGGAGATGAAATCGAATACCGGGTTCTTTCCGTAGACTCTACCGCCAATCGAGCATCCCAGACCCAGCGGGTGGTCGTCCGGGAACCCACCTTTGCCCCCGTAGCTGGTGGTCACGGGGGCACCGAGCAGTTCCGCCAGTTGTACCAGCTCGGGCGTGGCGTCCGAGGAGATGACCCCTCCCCCCGCCCAGATCACCGGCCGGCCCGCCCCAGCCAGCAGTTTGACGGCCCGTTCAACTTCTTCGGATACGGCCCGCCGGCGGGCCCGCGCAGCCGGAAGAGAGTTCTCGACATCTGCGGTCTGAGCAAGCACATCGGTGGGAATTTCAAGTTCAACCGGTCTCGGTCTGCGGCCCCCGAATAACTCGAAAGCCCGATGAACATGGCCGGGAATAGCGTCGACGCGATTGATCAAGGCATTCCAGCCAGTCACCGAGCGAAACATACCGAGTTGGTCTTTGGGTTCGTGAAGCGCGCCACGGTCGCGGTCGATCAGTGCTGATTCGCAGTTGCTCGTGATATTCAGCACCGCCGATGAGCACTGATATGCCTCGCCCATGGCGCCAACCGAATTTGCCGCACCCGGCCCGGTGCTCGTAAAACAGACGCCTGGTTTTCCCGATGCCCGGTAGTACCCGTCCGCCATATAAGCGACCGCCGACTCGTGCCTGCCGCCCACAAGCCGGAGCTGGTCTTTGACGCCGTACAGGGCATCGTATATGTCCATCGTGTGGACCGAGATCAGCCCGAAGGCCTGGGTGACTCCTTCGGACATCAGTGAACCGACAACTGCCTGGCCGCCCGTCTTCGAGGTCATTCTCATCTCCCCTTGTCACGAGTCCAGCTCGTACCACCCGGCCTTGCCGACGATCTCCTCGCTCGAAGAGAGCCTCTGCCGATGGGGCGCCGTCGCCCGGAAGCATCCGTTTTGACATATTACACCCGGGCGTTCTCTTTGTCACTGAGTCGCTGACCATATCCGGGCACTTGGGTCACCATCGACCGACAAATCCGGCGGTCCAGCTCCTGGGAAAGCAAGATGACCGGCCAATTACGGCGCCGCTTGCAGCCGGATGGCCGCTGGGGTAACATCGAATTCGGGACATCAGGCGCAAATCTGCTACGGCGCGGGACCCCCAGATTTGGAGGACGATCAAATGCCCGGATTGTTTGACACGATTGAGATAAAGGGACTTAGACTGAAGAACCGGCTGGTAATGGCCCCGATGGCCACCAGCATGGCAACGGCTGAAGGAGAGGTTACCGACAGGCACATCAAACACTATTCGGCTCGAGCGAGAGGCGGGGTGGCACTGATAATCCTGGAGCACACCTATGTATTGAGGACCGGCAAACTGTCTCAAGGGCAACTGGGATTATATGCCGACCGGCTCGTACCGGGGCTCAGTCGGCTGACGGAGGCCATCCACAAAGAGGGGGCCAGGGTTGCTGTACAGTTGACTCATGCAGGGGCAAAAACCAGCAGCGGCGTCATTGGGGAACAACCCCTCGGACCTTCGGAAGTAGCCCCGCCCGGCAGTAAAGAGCCTCCTAGACCGATGACGCCATCGGAGATCAGCTCCACTGTGACGGCTTTTGCTGATGCGGCGAGAAGAGCGGCGGAAGCCGGCTGCGACGCCGTTGAGTTGCACGGAGCGCACGGCTTCTTGATTGGGCAGTTCTTGTCGCCGTACACCAATCGACGCCAGGACGCATACGGTGGGGACCTGTCAGGACGCGTCAGGTTCCCGGCAGAAGTGATCGGTGAAGTCCGAGGCAAACTTGAGGGGAAGATTCCGGTCTTCTACCGGTTCGGCGCTGATGATATGGTGGAGGGAGGGCTGACTCCGGCAGAGGCAAGGTCCGCCGCACCCCTGTTGGAACGGGCAGGAGTGGATGTGCTGGACATCTCGGGTGGTCTGGGTGGCGGCGGGAGTGACCGGTTCAGCGACCAGGGATATTTCATTCCGCTGGCCCAGGGCATCAAGGAGGCAGTGCGAATCCCTGTCATCGGTGTCGGCAACATCACTGAGGCCGAGTATGCCGACCGGATTGTCAGGGAGGGAAGAGTGGACCTGGTTGCCTTGGGGCGCAAATTACTCTCCGATCCTGAATTCCCCAAACAGGCTGCCCAGAAACTGGGCGTGTTGCCCGTGAAACCGTCAGGCGGCAGTCCCGGGGAGGCGTGGGGGGCGGTTCAACAGTAACAAGGGGATGGCCGGCAGAGTGACGAAGATCGATATTTCCCACGCGATCCGGTAGCTGCCGGTGACGTCGAAAATCCATCCGGCAACGATCGGGCTCGCCAGGCCGCCCACTACGCTGGTGAGGGTCATCAGCCCCATGATGGTGCCGAAGCTCCTGGTGCCGAAGAAATCGGCCTGCAGGGCCGGCCAGAGCGGTATCGGACCACCGAAACCGGGGCCGTACGCGAGCAGGAAGGCGGCCAGGAGCCAGATAGTGTCGCGGGTTATGAAAGCGAAACAAATCAGGCCGACGGTCTGGAGACCGATGGACAGGGCGATAAGATACCGCTTGTTGGCAAAGTCCCCGAACACGCCAAATCCAAGTCTGCCGATGAGCGAGCATACGGTCATGCCGGTGACCGAGACAGCGGCAATCGTCGTGGGCACGCCCACGCTCTCCAGGTAGGGCACGATGTGGACTGCGACGGCGCTCGTCCCCATCTGCTGGAACAGTTGGGACAACGACAGCATCCAGAAGGAGCGGGTCTTCAGTGCTTCTTTCGCGCTGAACCCCGAAACCGGCCGGGCAGCGCCCGTCTCCACGCCACCCGACGCCGCGGTGGACTCGCCGTCAGGAAGACGTCCATAGTGCTGCGGCCTGTCGCGAAACATCATGCTGAGGGGTATGCCCACCAGTAATGACGCCACGCCCATGAAAAACAGCGTCTGCCGCCAGCCTACTTCGCCCAGGGAAAACGCGAGCACCGGGGCAAGGAGACCGCTTGCGCCGGGGCCAATGAACCCCAGGGCCAGCGCCCGGCTCCTCTTCCGCGTAAACCAATTGGCGATGGTGGTGTTCATGACCAGTCCCGTGCCGAAGCTCGAACCGAGGGCGACGAACACGAAGCTGCCGTAGAAAGCCCAGAGAGAATCGATCCGGCTCATCAGCATGAACCCAAGACCGATGATTGTCCATCCGGCGACCATGAGCTTCCTGGGGGCAACCCTGTCGGCAAGGGATCCGACGAGCGGACTGAAGAGGCCGGTCTCGACACCCCGGAGAGTGAAGGCCACCGATGTGTCGGCCGCACTCCAATGAAACGTATCGCGAATCGGATTGAAGAAGACCGAAAAGCCGTAGTAGAAGAAGCCGCCGCTGAAAAATCTCAGCAGTGCTGCCGAGATCACGATCCACCAACCGTAGAAGAGGCCCTTCGTCTTGGGGAGGACTTCAGGGGGGACGCTTGAGGTCGGGTGAGATGTCAACTAAACGAAAACCGGGTGCCGTTCGCGGTTCCTTTCCTTGGCCATTATATGGGAAAGGCCGAGGCCGAGCAACCAGCCGCCCTCGCTCCAGAGGTTGTATCAGCCCGGCAGCAGTTGCATTGCAGCGGCCGGTACAGTGTAATGATAAGGGTCAATACCATTCTTCTGGAGATACGGACCCGATGACAGAGCCGAACATAATCACCGTTGCCAACGCGGTTGGAGTAGCCCAACACCAGGTGGAGGCGGTCAGATCACTGCTGCAGGAAGGGGCAACGATCCCTTTCATTGCCCGTTACCGCAAGGAGAAGACAGGATCGCTTGATGAGGTAACCATCACCCAAATTCGCGACACCCTGGCCAGAATCGCGGCCCTCGATGACCGCCGAGAAGCGATTCTGAAGTCTCTGGAAGAGCGAACGTACTCACCCCGGAGTTACGCCGCGCTGTCGAATCGGCTACCACCCTGACCTCGCTGGAAGACATCTACCTGCCTCACCGACCGAAACGCCGGACGCGGGCCACGTTGGCCAGAGAAATGGGCCTCGAGCCTCTGGCAGCACTGATAAGAGCCCAGGGAACCACCGATCCGGCGCACGAAGCCCTGGCTTTCTTAGGCGTGGACAACCACGTTGCTTCAGTTGAAGACGCCCTGGCCGGAGCGCGCGATATTATCGCCGAGTGGATCGCTGAGGATGCCGGGGCAAGACAGGTCATGCGCGGCCTCTTCGCCCGGGAGGGCATCATTCAATCACGGGTAGTCAAAGGCAAAGAAGGCGCGGGTGTTAAGTACAGCAACTATTTTGACCACGAGGAACCGGTTGCCCGGGTACCCAGCCACCGGCTCCTGGCCATGTTGCGAGGCGAGCACGAAGGCTTCCTGAGACTCCAGATCAGACCACCGGAGGAAAGGGGGCGGGCGCTCCTTCACCGGCGGTTCGTCAAGAACGCCGGTGCCGCCTCGTCCCAGGTGGCCTTAGCTGTCGACGATAGCTACAGGAGACTACTGGCGCCTTCCATTGAGTCTGATATCCGTCGGCAGGCCAAGGAGCGGGCCGATGACGAGGCGCTCCGCGTCTTTTCCCGCAACCTCCGCGAAACGCTCATGGCCCCCCCGCTGGGACCGCGGGCGGTACTCGCCATCGACCCAGGTTACCGGACCGGCTGCAAGGTGGTTTGTCTTGACCCTCAGGGCAAGCTTCTGGCCAGCGCCGTAATCTACATCAGCCAGTCTGCGGCACGTTCGCAGGAAGCAGGACAAATAGTGCTCGACCTGGTGCGGCGATTTCATGTCGAGGCAATTGGTGTCGGGAACGGGACGGCAGGAAGGGAAACCGAGGAATTCATCCGCGGCCTGACTCTGCCCGGCAACATGCCGGTGGTCATGGTGAATGAAAGCGGCGCATCGATCTACTCCGCCTCCGCGGTCGCCCGCGAAGAGTTCCCCGACCAGGACATCACGGTGCGCGGCGCGATCTCGATCGGACGGCGCCTTATGGACCCCCTGGCGGAACTGGTGAAGATCGATCCCAAGTCAATCGGGGTCGGGCAATACCAGCACGACGTCGATCATCATCGGCTCAAGAGTAAACTGGACGAGACCGTTATGAGCTGCGTCAATGAGGTCGGGGTGAAGGTGAATACAGCCAGTCAACAGCTTCTCACCTACGTCTCGGGCCTGGGGCCGACGCTGGCCAAGAACATCGTCGCCCACAGGAACAAGAACGGCCCGTTTCACAGCCGCGTCGAGCTCAAAGAGGTCCCCCGGCTGGGCCCGAAGGCGTTTGAGTTGGCCGCCGGGTTTCTCCGTATCGACAACGCCGAGAATCCCCTCGACGCCAGTGCCGTGCATCCGGAGAGCTATCACATCGTCGACCAAATGGCCCGGGACCTCGGCTGCAGCGTGGCCGAACTCATGCGCCGGGAAGACCTGCGCCGCCGCATTAACCTGGAAAACTACGTTGGCGGAGAATACGGACTGCCGACACTTCGAGACATCATGACGGAACTGGCGAAGCCGGGCCGTGATCCGCGTGAGAAGTTCGAGGCGGTCGCTTTCGACGCCGATATCAGGACTATCGACGGTCTCACTCCGGGCATGAAGCTAAGCGGAATCGTCACCAATGTGACCAACTTCGGAGCATTCGTTGACATCGGCGTCCACCAGGATGGCCTCGTTCACATCAGCGAGTTGGCTGACACATTTGTGAAGAACCCGGCCGATGTGGTCCGGGTGAATCAGAGAGTCCCGGTCACCGTGCTCACGGTGGACCCGGCACGCAAACGCATTTCTCTGTCAATGAAATCGGATGCAGTTGTTTCAGATGCTGGCATCTCGGAGACGCTTTGACACGGGCGGTCTTTCGCCCCATAATCCCAACGAATTCGACTGAAATTGACAACCGCTTTCAAAGTAGTGTCATGGGGAAAGAGCCGGACCACACAGTAGACCAGGCTGGATGCCATGCTCAGGGCACCTCCTTTCAACAATGTGGTTGAGCAACCGCAACCCGGAGGAACGACCTCATCCTACCGTCTCTCCCTGCTACCGCCATCCGCCACCGGGCGAGTGTCAGCCTGACCTTTGCGATGGTGTCGTGCTGCTGAACCCATGGGAGGGCCAGGGCGGAACGGACCATTGTATTCCGGGCGGCGGCCGCCCACACCGGCCTGGCCGCTTGACCAGTCAAATACCGAACCACATGACAGCCCCGGTCTGTCACTAAGACCGGCGTCTTACGGTGGAGAGGACTTTAGACTATGAGTAAGCCAAGAAGATCTAGAGGGGAGCAAAGAACGACGATGGAAGGCAAATCGATAGTTATCATCGGTGGCGGGATTGCGGGGCTGTCGGCCGCCTGTTACGGGCAGATGAACGGCTACCGGACGCGGATCTTCGAAATGCATGACAAGCCCGGCGGTCTGTGCACGGCGTGGGAGCGGAAGGGCTACACCATCGATGGCTGTCTGCACTGGCTGGTTGGCTCGGCGCCCGGGAACGGATTCTACCGCTTCTGGCGAGAGCTCGGCATGCTGCAGGGGCAGAAGGTCATCGACATGGACCAGTTCTACCGGTATGAAGCGACCGATGGGCGCACATTCACTATGTTCTCCAACATCGACCGGCTGGAGCGGCACATGAAGGAAATCAGCCCCGACGACAGCCAGTACATCTCCCGCCTGGCGTCGGCCATGCGCCGCATGTCAAGAATGCAGATGCCCGTGGACAAGGCTCCGGAGCTCTACACTCCGTGGGACGGGGTCAAAATGGCGGCGACCATGCTGCCGCACATGACGACGCTGCGAAAATGGGGCCGGATGACGGTCAGCGACCTGGCGGCGGGGTTCAAGAGCCGGCTACTGCGCGATGGACTTCAGTTCTGGCCACAGGAGTTTTCGGCCGTCGGCCTAATGATCACCATTGCCTGGACGCACAACAAAGTTGCCGGATACACCATCGGCGGGTCGCTCCCCCTGATGCGAGCAGTAGAGAAAAGGCTCAAAGGGATCGGCGGCGAAATCGACTACAGGGCCCGCGTGACCAAGATACTGGTGGAGAACGACCGCGCCGTGGGCGTCAGGCTCGCCAATGGCCAGGAGCATCGCGCCGACTACGTCATTTCGGCAGCAGATGGCCACGCCACCATATTCGAGATGCTGGCAGGAAAGTACGTTGATGATACTGTGCGCGGCTATTACGCCAACCTTCCGATCTTCACCCCGATCGTCTACGTCGGGCTGGGCGTGAGCCGCACCTTCGATGATGTGCCCCAGCTTATCTCCGGCCTTACGCTGCAGCTGCCGGAACCGGTGATCATTGGCGGCAAGCAGCAGCATCGGCTGCACGTGCGCATCAACAACTTCGACCGGACGCTGGCCCCGGCGGGCAAGAGCGTGGTGACTTGCATGATCGACAGCGATTTTGACTTCTGGAAAACATTGAAGAGGGACCCTGCCCGGTACAAGAGCGAGAAGGAACGAGTAGCCAAATCGGTGGCCGCCATTCTCGACACACGTTTTCCCGGCCTGAAAAGCCAGATCGAGATGACGGATGTCGCCACGCCAGTGACTTTCGAGCGCTACACCGGCAACTGGCAGGGGTGCTATGAGGGTTTCCTCACCACCCCCAAGACACAGATGATGCGGATGAAAAAGACACTGCCCGGTCTCGACCTGTTCTACATGGTCGGACAGTGGGTTAGCCCCGGTGGAGGGCTACCGTCGGGAGTAATGACCGGAAGACATGTCGTGCAGATGTTGTGCAAGCGCGACGCCCGGGCATTTGTCACCACGGAGCCCGCGTAGCTTCTCCGGGCCGGTTACTTGACCAGGCCGTGCTTGATGGCGATCGCTACCGCCTCCGTCCGGCTCGTGGCACCGAGCTTGGAGAGAATGTTGCTGACGTGGAACTTGACGGTTGACTGACTGACAATGAGCCGCGCCGCGATTTCAGCGTTCGGCAGTCCTTCGACCATCAAGGCAAGAATGTCGCCTTCCCGCTCGGTGATGTCGTACGCCGGTTTTGGCGGCTCGTTGACCCGCTTGATCAAGACCTGCGCCGCCTCCGGAGACAGGCTCGGCTGACCCGAAACGGCGCGCCGTATGGCGGTCACCAACTCCTCCGCCGATACGTTCTTCAGCAGGTAGCCCGTGGCGCCGGCTTTCAGCGCGCCCTCGACGTACTCCTTTTCCTTGAAGCTCGTTAGCGTAATGATCTTAATGTGTGGCCAGGCTTTGAGTATCGCCTGAGTTGCCGCCACTCCATCCATCTTTGGCATCAGCAGGTCCATCAAAATGACGTCCGGTTTGGCCCGTTCACACAGACGGATCGCCTCTTCGCCGTCCCCCGCTTCCGCCACGAGCAGCACGTCTTCACAGGTCGCAATCACTGCCCCCAGGCCACTTCTTACTACCGTGTGGTCGTCCACCAGCATTACCCGAATAGGTTTCTGCTCCGTCATATTTGTTTCTCCTCCGATGAACTCTGCCATAAAACGACTACTTCTGTTCCCCGTACGGGATCGCTTTGGATTTCCAAGGTGGCGCCAATGGCGGCCGCCCGCTCTCTCATTATCCCCAACCCCAGGCTTCTCCCGCTGACGTCGGACCTGCTGAAGCCCCGGCCGTTGTCCTGGATCCGCATTTCGACCCGCCCCGGACCGCAGATCAAGACCACCTGGGCTTGGAGCGCCCCCGAGTGCTTGGCGACGTTATTCAGGGCCTCCTGAGCAATACGATACATTGCGATCTTCGTGTCGGCTTCAAGGGAGCACTGGCCTTCCAGCCGGGTTGATACCGGCACCCTGGCCCGGCCAGTGACCGATTCAGCCAACTGCCGGAGCAAATCGCTGAGCTCCGCGTCCGCCAGGGCTGCCGGCCGCAACTCAAAAAGGAGGGTACGCATCTCGGCCAGGGCGCCTCTCGTGAGCTGTCTCACTTCTTCAAGGCGGCGGCGGCCCTCGGCCGCATCCTTTTCCCAGATACGCGGCAGGACTTCGGCGATCAGACTGGCCGAAAATAGCGTCTGACTGACCGCGTCGTGCAGGTCCCTGGCGAGTCGAGTTCGCTCGGCCGCCGCAACCTGTTCGCTGGCCCGCGTCGCCAGTACTTCCTGGGCCTTCTTCTGCTCCGTCATATCGATGCCGACGCAGAGTATCTTCCCGGCCTGGCCGCGTTCATCATACAGCGGCTGGTTCGACCACACTATCCAGACGCGATCTCCATTCTTACGCATATTCTCGTTCTCATTGTGCCGGTACCGTTCCGGATTCATGGCGATATCGGCGATCATCGCCTCCAAGTCTCTTCCGGAAGAGTCCCGCGGCGGCACAATGGTGCCGATGACGCTACGGCCCAGGATTTCCGACTCCTTAAAGCCGAAGAACTCCTCGGCGAACTGGTTGAAGAAGGTGACTTTGCCTTGGGCATCCATTTCCAGAATGATCGTGGTCGCACTTTGAACCAGATGGCGGT
Organism: uncultured Chloroflexia bacterium; assembly: GCA_963735055.1. Taxonomy (GTDB): domain Bacteria; phylum Chloroflexota; class Dehalococcoidia; order Dehalococcoidales; family UBA2162; genus JBBITI01. The sequence continues at coordinate 15,248 of CAVTJN010000006.1, forward strand.
ACTTGAGTTCGCTGTCACGCAGCGCATGCTCCACCTGCTCTCTCTGCGTTATCTCGTTCTTCAGCAGCGCATTTGCGTCGGTAAGTTCGGACGTACGCAAGGTTACCCTGGTCTCCAGGTCCTCATGGGCATCGCGGAGTTCGCCCTCCGCTGATTCCAGTTTGCCGATCATGCTGTCAAAAGCCTGACTCAGTTGCCCGACCTCGTCGAGGTTATGCGACATCCCGATTCTGGCCATCTCACCGGTGCGGGCAATGTACTGCGCAGTGGTCGTCAGCTTCACAATGGGCCGGGCAAAGTTCCTAACCGATATCGATATTGCCAGCGCCCCGATGGCCGCCAGGAGGGACCAGACAGCGACGCTGATGCCCACCGCGCCGCTGACCGCCGCGTAGGCTTCCGATTTGTCCTGTTGGACCACCGTTCCCCACCCCGTTTGCCCGCCGACCGGGCTGAAAGCGGCCAGAACCGGCTGTTTTCCGAACGGTTCGGCGTACTCCGTATGGCCGTCTCGACCTGTCAACAACGGCGCCAGTTCGGCCGGCATCGGCCTTCCCACGTAGGCGCGGTTGGGGTGAGCGATCATTATGCCCTCATGCGACACCAGGTAGGCGATGCCGGTCTCACCCACGGTCATCAGGTCTATGCTCTGCCATACATCAGTCACATCCACCGCCAGTACGGCCACGCGGTCGCCCTGCGGCCCGTGTCTGATCGGCACGCCGATGTACAGGACCGGGGAGCGTTCAATCCCGGTGAAGGTCACTCTGGAGGTGAAGGTGCTGTCCCGTACCTGTTGATAGGCTCCCAACACGTCATCCGGGACCGCCGCCTGAGGACGCCCCAGCACCGCGGCGGCAGTCAGTGACAGCAGTGTCTCCACGGGATCGTCAAGCACGAGCAGCGGGCCGCCACGGTCATCGAAGAAATAGACCGCCCGATATCGTTGCGGGGACGTCACACGCAACGCCAGTATTGCTTCGGCCTGGGTTTTGAGATCGGGAGCCACGGTTTCGAGATGCCGGGCGAAGACCCGGACGTCGGCTGAGATACTGCCTATCTGGGCATTGATGTTCGCGGCTTATCACCGAGGCCAACTGACTGTTCCGCTCATTCGCCTCTCCAATCATCGTGGCTTGCCCGGCCAGAATTAGTGTGAGGCTGAGAACGGATATCGACACGATCCAGAAGACAGTGGTCCAGATGAATAGTCGGCGCCGGATGCTGCTTCTCGTCCATCCCTGGAGACGTTTCAAGAAACGCATCGACGGCACCTGCTACTCCGCTTGAACAAGGATACGACCGCTTACAATGTCCTTACGCAATTGTTCGAGCCGGTTTGACATCTCCCTGGTCACGATCGAATCGTCAAAGGGGCCCAGCGTGATGCCATTTTCCTTAAGCCCCAAGGAGCGAGTCCCGGACTTGAAAGTGCCGTCGCGAACCTCCCCGATCAGCACATTCACGGCGGTGTCAACGCGCTTGGGGCGGTTACCGACCACGTTGCCCGGAGCAAGGTAACGCTGGTCTCCACTGGTCCCCGTCGTCCATTTATTCGTCTGGCGGGCAGCCTCAATGATTCCCAGTCCGGTCCGGCTGGCGGCGTTGTGGATCACGTCCGCGCCATCATTATAGCGTGCCAGAGCGATGTCCAGACCCACTTTCGGATCGGAGAAAGTCCCGGCAATGTCGGCAATCACCTTGACCGTGCTGTCCTGATAGACAACCCCTTGCTTGAACCCGGAGATAATACGCCTGATTGCCGGAATATCGGTACCGCCGATGACGCCCACGACTTTGGTTCTGGTGAGCATCGCGGCGAGCACGCCAATAAGGAAGTCCCCTTCCTGTTCACGGTACACGATGGAGGCGATATTGTCCCCGATAGCTTCGACGTCGATCGTCGCAAAGTGGACCGCCGGGAATTCTTTGGCGACGGCGACGATGCTCTCGCGGTTCTCGAAGGCAATCCCGATGATCAGATCGTAGCCGTTCCGCGCGAAATTACGAAGAGCGTCGGCATTTGACTGACTATCCCCATAGCTCGCCGTTTCGAACCGGATATTGTGTTTCTTCTGCGCCTCGAGCAAACCGGCGTAGGCGGAATCGTTGAAGGACCGGTCGCCAAGTCCACCGCTGCCCAGGATCAACCCGATATTCAAGACCCGCTCCCCGGTTACCGTACGGGGACTACAGCCGACGGTGACGCCCACCATAGCCAAAACGGCGAAGCCGGCGACCACCGTTGAGAGTACTTTGAACGTCGCTGACGGTGACCACTCTGGACGCCGCCGCCACCGTGGGCGGGTGATCGGTACCGATCTATGGATCATGCTCACTCCCGGTGTGTTTGCAGCGAGGCCAGGCCAATCATGCGCAGGAACCACCCATATCGTAAACCTGGACGTTCAGATGTGTCAATCCTGAAACGCGCAGTCTGCGCCGGCATCAGCGAACGGGCCCAATACTACCCGTTCGGCCAGTGTGACTTCCCACCCGCGGGAGGGTGTGCCGCGGTGATGCCTCAACGTATAATGCCTGTTAGGTCAAAGAAGATCGAGGAGGTCTTGTAAAGATGAGGAGGCTTTGGTTGTGTCTGGCTGCGGTGTTGGCACTGCCGGTGCTGTTCGCCGGATGCGCCCGGGGCGACGCCGGTCCGGTGACCACCCGCACCTACGAGTACACAGGACTTCTCCGGCATCGAGGTGAGCAGCGCCTTCGAGGTCGAGGTTGTGCAGTCCAGCACCTGGGGAGTGTCCTTAACCGCCCAGCAGAAACTGTTCGACCAGATAGAGGTAACCAAGTCAGGAGAGACACTTCAGATCAACATCCAGTGGGGATGGGGGACCTGGGTTTCGTCCTGGGGATACCAGCGTCCGAAGGCAAGAATCACCGTACCCGAACTATCCGTGCTCAGACTATCGGGAGCCTCCAAGGGCAGCGCCCGGGGGTTCAAGTCCACTCACGACACTGACCTATTCCTGTCAGGGGCGAGTTCTCTTGATATCGATATCGAGGCTGCCAGCTCCACCATCGAGGTTAGCGGGGCCAGCCGCCTGACCGGCAAACTGACAGTCGATGATGTCCGCCTGCAGATTAACGGGGCCAGCAACGCCACCCTGACCGGATCATGCCGGCACCATCGACCTCGACGAATCGGGGGCCAGCCGGGCTGATTTGTCCGCGGTCACGGCCTCAGAAGCCAAGGTCTCCTTGAGCGGCGCCAGCCGGGCGACGGTATCTCCGAAGGACGCCATCAGCGTCGAACTCAGCGGCGCTTCGTCCCTTACGTACAGCGGTAACCCCGCGCTCCAGTCCATGGAGATATCCGGCGCCTCGACCATCCACAAACAGTAAGGGTAAACGTAACCTCATCCTGAAAGGAGCTTGAACATGTCAATCCCACCTGAGGAAAGACGAAAGATCTACGAGGAAGAGAAGTCCCGAATCGAAGGCGAGCGAAATCGCCGGCCGGAAGAAATGACCCTGGGGGGACTGACGCGGAACACGGCCGGCACTGCTGTGCTACCTGGGCGGATGGATCACCGGGGTGGTGTTCCTGGTGCTTGAACAGAAGAACCGGTTCATCCGCTTTCACGCCGCGCAGTCAATCGTGGTCTTCGGGTTTCTCAGCATTGTATCCGGACTACTGCATCCGATTCCCTTTGTCGGCCAGTTCTTCGGCGTCATCGTCGGAGTCGTGGCCCTTGTCCTGTGGATAGTCCTCATGGTGAAAGCCGGCCAGGGCGAACTCTTCGTGATCCCGGGGGCCGGCGACCTGGCGCAGAAGCTCCTGGGGCCGGCTCCGGAAGCCGATGCGGACCGGCCCACGCCCATCCCCAACGAAACGGCTTCGGTTCCGCCGTCAGGGGCTGCCGCCCGGGAGGCTCAGACGGGAGTCCGTGCACGTCCCGACGCCCGCCGGGCGGGCAGGGTAGTAGCCTCAGCGTTCGCCATTGCCTGGAGCGTAGCCCTGCTCGTGTTCCTCAATTTCTTCAACGACTACATTGCCTACTACCATCTGGAGCAGGTAGCGAATCATGACGTCTGGTTCAGGGATCCACTGCTGACGCCGGACTTCGCCACCTGGCTGCCCGTCGTCAACGTGGTCCTCGCCTTTACGATCGTGGGGCATATCGTGGCGCTGGCAATCGACAGGTATGTTGTGAGAGAGTCAGTGCTGCTGGTACTGGACCTGTTCAACATCACGTCGGTGACGGCGCTGCTGTCCATCTTTCCGTTCGACTTCAGCGTGTTCGGCAACACGCTGGCGGGGCCGCTCGACCTTAGCGCACACCTCACGCTGGCATTCATCATCCTCGGTCTGGCTATCGCCGCCCTGGTGCGATTCATCAAGATCGTGGTCGCCTTGATCCGGGGGACGGCGTCCTACTGACGTTCTGGAGGACCGTCCGACTACGCGCAAAGGGGGCAACCGGGTTGCCCCCTTTGCGCGTCATCCGGCGATGACTTTGGCCACCTTGATGGACTCGCCGCTGGTGGCTCCGGGCTTCAGGTGCACCTTGAAACCCAATCCCTGTTCGTCCGTCCCGCCCGACCGGTCCTTAGGCTCCTGAAGGTATTGCTGCAGAGCACCCTCGGCGCTGGTGGACCTGAAGAAACGCCTCACCGACACCATCGGCTGACCCGTTCCCGCGAAGAAAGTGTGCTCCACGGTGAACAGGGTCAGCGGACCCGGTGCCGGAGCGAATCTCGGCTGGAAGAACCGCGGTGCGTCGGACTCCAGATTCACTTCGTCGAACCCGATCTTCTTTGTCCACTCTCTGATTTCCTCTCCATTTTGCAGGTCAATCTTTTCCGACATCAAAACCTCCTGAGGCCTCCCCTGCCCAACCCGTTCGCTATGCCGCCTTCATTCTATGGCCGGTACCTTCAAATAACAACCCCGCGGGATTCACACCCTGCTTTTCGCCGGCGGCGGCCACGGCGACCATCTCCTAACGATGGGGAGTGGGATCATCGCTCTCTCGCCTCGAAGAATTCCTTCATCAGGGGTGACGAGCTATAATGTGAATGCTTATGAACGTTCTGCGTAGGCGAAATCCGGTCGCGGCCTTGTTGCGACGCGCCCCCGGGGCAGGGCAGGCCGCATGCGCTCTTTGATCCTACCGGGCACGGCCCTGCGGCGCTTGAGGCGTTTTCGCCAGGTAATCAATGCCCTCGTCAAGTACGGCTTTGGCAGCGCGCTGGGTCGCATCCGGGTCTGGGAAGCCTGTAATTTCGAGCGCGGTATCCTTCGGCGCGAATGCAAGCTGCCACTGACCGCCCCGGAACGACTCCGCCTCGCCCTTGAAGAACTGGGCCCGACCTTCATCAAACTCGGCCAGCTACTCAGTACCCGCCCCGACCTGGTACCGCCGGAGATGATCTACGAACTGAAGAAGCTACAGGCTTCGGCCCACTTCGTACCGACAGACACGATCAAGGGCATCATCGAAAGCGAACTGGGCCGTCCCGTCAGCACCCTTTTCGAGACTTTCGATGACACTCCGTGCGGCGCCGCCTCGCTGGCCCAGGTGCATCGCGCTGTGCTCAATGGGAAACCGGTTGCCGTCAAGGTGCAACGACCCGGCATCGTCGATATGACCGAGGTGGACGTCGATATCATGCGCAGCCTGGCGCGACTGGCGGAACGGTACTCCCCCATGGCCTACCTGGTCAACTCAGTGGGTCTGGTGGAGGAATTTGCCCAGCAGCTCAAGAAAGAACTCGATTTCCGGACGGAATCCCACAACATGCGGAATTTTGCCCAGAACTTCGCCGGCGATGAGATGATCCACGTGCCCGAGGTGTATCCGGACTTGTGCACCAGGCGCGTCGTCACCATGGAATATCTCGACGGCATCAATATCGCCGACTCCGAGAGGCTAACCGCCGAAGGCTATGACCTGCCGCTGATCGCCAGCCGAGGCGCCATTGTCGGATTCAAGGCCGCCTTCCAACACGGCTTCTTCCACGCCGACCCACATCCCGGCAATATCCTGGTGTTGCCCGGCAATGTGATCGGGCTGGTCGACTATGGCATGATGGCCACACTCTCACTGCGCGATCGCGAACGGCTGGCGAAGCTGGTCTACTTCATCTCGGTCCGGGATGAAAAACGCATCGCCCGAACCGTGAACGAGCTGACGGAATTTGAGGACGTGACGCCGGCAGAGGACCTGGAGCCTGCCATGTTCGCCATCATCACCGAATTCGGCGACCTCCCTGCCCGAGAAGTCCGCCTGTCCGGGATGCTGTTTGCCATGATACGAGCCGTGATGGCTCATGGCGGAAGGCTACGCCCGCAGCTCCTGTGGGTCACTAAGAGCATCGCCATCGAGGAGGAGATCGCCCGCTTGTTGCACGCCGATTTCAACTTGATGGACCTCGGCAAACCGTATGCGCAGAAGGTGCTCACCCAAAAGATGGACCCCTTCCGTCAGCCCAACGAACTCTATCACTGGCTGAGCGATACCCTGGACATGGTGAGAGACCTGCCCTACGAAATGGGCATTGTCGTCCGCGAAATCAGGAAGGGACGGCTCAAGATCGAGTTCGAACACAAGGGCCTTGAACCGATGCGGCGGACAGCGGACCGGATAGCGAATCGCACTTCACTCACCATCATAGTCGCGGCGTTGCTCATATCTTCCTCAGTAATCGTGCTGTCCAAGGTGCCTCCACTGATTGGGAGCATCCCGCTCCTGGGATTCGCCGGGTACGTCCTCGCCCTCGTCCTCGGTGTCATGCTCGTTGTATCCATCGTGCGGCGGTAGCGCCAGCACCCGGCCCCGCCGGGCTTTGCCGCCTTACGACAGAGACCCCAGACAGGCCTGCAGCGAGGTGGCAAAACGCTCACGTTGCCATTGACGGATATTGGCGGAAGCAAGTTCGGCGTCAAACGTTTCGGGCGCCCTCGCCAGCCGCTCCAGACTGACGGTGGGCCAGACGAGTGAGGGGTCGAGCGCCAGGGCGGCGCTGATCGGAGCCCGCCAGGCTTTGAGATGGCTCAGTCGCTGAATCTGCTCGGGACTCGGCCGTTCTATGCGCAACGCCCGCGGCCGGTGGAACGGTGGCGCAGACCGGCCTTCGCTCACCGCTTGCCGCAAACCGCGACCGAAACGCTGCAAACCGGCCTGCCCGAGACCGGGAATCTTCGAGAGCGGGGTAGTGGGACTGGCGGCCAGCGAGAGCAACACGACGTCGGGTACGACAAAGAAAGGAGGCCTGCCCAGGCGTCGTGCCTCGTCCTCGCGAAACCGGAAGAGGCTGCGGAGGATCGCGAGCCCGCCACCGTCCAGGTCCCCCGCTCCCTTCATGGCCAGGAAAGCGGTCTCCAGGTTCGGCTCGGTATATCGCACCGCTTCTATCCGGGCGCACTCCTCGGCGACCCAACCCGTCCGCCCCATGGTCTCAAGCCGTTGTGCCAGCGTCTCCTGGAGGGCAAGGAGATGGCTGACATCGCTGATAGCGTAGTCGACGGCCTCAGGCGGAATGGGACGCTGCCCCCAGTCAGCCAGCTGGAGTCGTTTGCTCTTACGAATGCTCACGCCCAGCACACCTTCAAGCAGGTCAGCCAGCCCGAACTTCGTAATGCCCGCAAAGCGGGCGGCGATACTGGTGTCGTACAGATTGCGGACGCGGCATCCGCAATACCGGTCGAGACAGCGGATATCGTAGTCCGCTCCGTGAATGACTTTCATGATCGAAGCGTCGAGAAGGATAGTCTCGAGGGGGGCAATATCACGCAGGACTATCGTATCGACAAGGTAAGCTTCCCGACTGGTCGCAATTTGAATCAGGCAGAGTTGTTCGGGGTAGTGGTGGCGGCTGTTCGACTCGGTATCCAGTGCAATGGCCGGCAAGCCGGCCATTGCACTGGCGGCCGCTTCAAGCTGGGCGGGGTGACTAATGATTTCGACGGGGATCAAACCTCAAGGCCTTAAAATACCAGAATATTCAAGTCTACTATGATACAACTTATGAATCAAAATCGCCGTGTGGCGCCAGCACCCAGTCCCCCCCCGCGCCTCGTTGCGTACTGATGGCCATTCGTAGCGACAGGAGGGGCTGTCCGCCCTTCTTCTAATGTCCTGACAGGGGAAATGATGCACAGCCCTTGTGTTGAAAATGGTAATATAGGGCATGCTCGAGTGGTGCCATGACCAAGCAGGATAGTCACGAGGATGCGGGGCAGGATGCCAAACCCCGTCCTGACCCGCCGGACCGCGATGCACCCGGACCGAAGATTAATCCCGACCTGATCGTCAGCCAGCACAGGAGAGGACTCCGCCCGGGAGACAGCTACGTCCGTACCCTCCAGCCGTACCGGCGCCTCTTCCGCAGCGCCAGAGGCCGTCTGGTGGCCACCCCGGAATCATATGCGCCGCAGAGCCGCCTCGGAAGGGGGCTCCTCAGTCTCAAGGCGGCCCTCATCGGCAAGCCACTTTTCTCCAGGGATGAGATTCACGAGCGTTTGACCAAGGTCAAAGCCCTCGCCGTGTTCGGCTCTGATGCCATATCTTCCAGCGCTTACGCCACCGAGGCAGCGCTGGTAGCCCTGGTCGTGGCCGGCAGCGGCGCCTTCAACATCTCCTTCTTCGTCGCCCTGGGGATTGCAGTGCTGCTGTCGGTCGTCTCATTCTCCTACCGCCAGATCGTCCACGCCTACCCCCAGGGCGGCGGGGCCTATAACGTAAGCCGCCGGAACCTGGGTCAGACCGCCGGGTTGGTGGCGGCCGCCGCGCTGCTGATCGACTATGTGATGACCGTCGCCGTGTCAATTGCCGCCGGGTCGCTGGCAATCACATCGGCGCTCATCGCCTCGGGTCACGGCAGTCAGTTGACCGCGATTACCAACGCCCTACCCCCATTCCTCAACCTCAACGTCGTCTTGAGTCTATTCTTTATTGGCCTCATCATGCTCGGTAATCTGCGCGGCATACGTGAGTCCGGGTCTATTTTCTCGATACCAACTTACCTCTTCATCGTGGGATTCACGGTCATGCTGGCAATTGGCATGATCAAGGTTTTCACCAACACACTGACACCGGCGGAGCCGCCACAGGTGTTACCGGCGCTGCAGCCTCTAACACTGTGGCTGGTGCTGCGCGCCTTCTCGGCCGGCGCGGTCGCCATGAGCGGCACAGAGGCCATCTCCAATGGCGTCCCCATTTTCAAACCGCCCGAGTCCCGTAATGCCGCCACCACACTAACCGTGATGGCCGCCCTGCTGGGCATATTCTTCGTCGGGGTCTCCTTCTTGTCCACCCGCATGGGACTTGCGCCCGGCGACCAGTCGATCGTGTCGCAGGTGGCATTGGCTGTGTTCGGACAGAATGCGTTCTATTACATCTTTCAATTCGCAACTATGGGGATTCTGGTCGTTGCCGCGAACACTGCGTTCGCCGATTTTCCCCGGGTCTCTTCCGTGCTCGCCAGGGACAATTTCATGCCCCACGGTTTCGAGCACCGCGGCGACCGTCTCGCCTTCTCCACCGGCATATTCTTCCTCGGGGGACTCTCGGCGTTCCTCCTCTTCGTATTTAGAGGTCGCGTCGACAGTCTGATTCACCTTTACGCCGTCGGCGTCTTTCTGGCCTTCAGCATGTCCAATACCGGTATGGTGGTTCACTGGTGGCGAACTCGGGGCGAGGGATGGAAGACTAGTCTGGCAATCAACGTCGTCGGGGCAGTCCTTACCTCTGGCGTCCTCGTCGTGGTGGCAGTCACGAAGTTCGCCCTCGGGGCCTGGATCGTGATCGTTTTGATCCCGGCGATCATCCCCATCTTCCTGTTGATCCAGCGGCACTACCGGCGTGTTGCTGAACAGTTGAGCGTGGTCCCCGAGCACACGCCTCCCCAGCGGATTCAGCAATTCGTTCTCGTCCCCATCGACGATGTCAACTACGCGTCGCTTCGGGCCATGTCGTTCGCCCGCACCATCTGCGACGAAATCGTCGTTCTCCATGTGGCCACTGATGTCAATCGGGCTGATAGAGTCCGTCAGAAGATGCAGGCCAACGCCCCGGACCTGAAGCTGGTTGTCGTCGAATCGCCGCTGCGGTCGCTGATGCGACCGATGCTGGCCTACGTCGACGCACTTCACGAACAGCGTCCCGGAACCTTCGTCTCCATTGTCCTGCCGGAATTCATCACCGCCCACTGGTGGGAACGTTTCCTGCACAACCGCACCGCCGAGCAACTGACCAAGGCTTTCAAGAGGCACGCTGATGTCGCCGTCATTCTCGTGCCTTACGTACTGCAGAAATAGCTGTCGAGGCCGGCGACGCGGTCCAATCCGGGTCGAGGAGGTGGCCTTATGGCAGACGCAGATGACACACCGGGAACGGGTCATGACAACGCTGAGAGGCGAGCCGACCGACCGCCCTCCGGTCAGCATGTGGCGGCATTTCTTCGACGCCGAGACCCGGGCCGGACACTCTGGCCGGGGCGATGCTGGGCTTCCAGGAACGCTTCGACTGGGATTTCATGAAGGTTAACCCGCGGGCCTCCTACCACGTCGAGGGGTGGGGCGTGCGGGTGGCCTATCGCGGCGCCGAGCATCCGACGGTGACTGAGACCCCGATCCACAAGCCCGGAGGACTGGCTCACTCTCAAGGTCCTGCCGATCGATGGCGGCGTGCTCAAGGAGCACTTGGATAGCCTGGAAGTCATTGCCCGCAGCCTCAAGGGCCAGGTCCCATTTGTGATGACCGTATTCACGCCACTGGCCATTGCCGGCCGGATGACGCCGTCGGTGGACCTCTTCATGTCCCACCTCCGCGAGCACCCGGCGAAGGTCGAATACGCTCTCGAAGTCATTACCGAGACGTACGTCCGTTTTTCCCGGGCGTGCCTGGAACGCGGGGCCTCCGGATTATTCTACGCCACCACCCACTTCGCCACCTCCGATCGCATGTCGGCCGCCGAGTACCGGCAATGGGGGCGACCTTGGGACCTGAGACTGCTGAACGCGTTGCCTCCAGCCGAATTTCACATTCTTCACGTCTGCGAGGACAACAACCTGTTGCGCGCCTTCACCGACTATCCAGTCCGGGCGGTCAGCTGGGATGCTCGGGGACACCGGAACCTTTCTCTGTCCGAAGGGCGGGTCCTGTTGCCGGGCAAGGCAGTGATTGGCGGGCTCCCGCACCAGCGCGATCTGACCATGGCCAATCCGCAACAACTGGCGTCACAGGTCAGCGGCCTGAGGGCGTCCCTGGGCAAGGCGGGTTGGATGCTCGGACCCGGCTGCACCTTCCCGCCGGAGACGCCGGAGGAAAACCTCGCGGCAATCCGCAAGGCGGCCGGGTAGCCGACGTCACGGATACATGGCCAGGGCTTCGAGGCCGGTGGTCTCGGGCAGACCCAGCATCAGGTTCATGTTCTGAATCGCCTGGCCCGACGCCCCTTTGACCAGATTGTCAAGACAACTGATGACGACTATTCTCTCACCGCTGTGATCAAGGGTCGGGTAGACGATACAGTCGTTGCTGCCAAGCGTGTGTTTGGTGTGGGGCGGGGCCACGGCCACCCTCACAAAGGGTTTCCCCCTGTAGTATTCACGGTAGAGGGCGGCAAGGTCTTCTTTTCCCTTCTTGCCCGTAGCCAATTTCCCCGGCCGGGGGTTGGCATAGGCGGTGGTGAGGATCCCACGAGTCATCGGGATCAGATGCGGGACAAAAGTTACCTTGACCCTCTCCCCGCCCAGCAGACTCAGTTCCTGCGTTATCTCCGGCAAATGCCGGTGTCCGTCGAGTCCGTAGGCGGCGACATCTTCGTTGACTTCGGAAAAATGAGTGCCCAGGCTGAGGGTGCGCCCGGCGCCGGAAACGCCCGATTTACTGTCGATGACCACGTCCGGTTCTATCAGGCCGGCCTTGAGGAGCGGCGCCAACGCCAGGATCGCCGAAGTCGGATAGCAGCCGGGGTTGGCCACCAGTTGAGCGCCGGCAATCGCCTCTGAGTAGACTTCCGGCAAACCAAACACCGACTGTTGCAGCATCTCGGGGGCGGGGTGGGTGAACCCATACCAGGTGGGGTAATCACCGGCATCCTTCAATCGGAAATCGGCGCTGATATCGACCACCTTAAGACCCTTCTTGAATAGCGGAATCACTTCCAGCGCACTGTCTTTCTGCGGTAGCGCCGAGAAGACGAAATCAACCTCTCCCAATTCGGAAGTGATAGTAAGATCGATCCTGGACAGATGGGGGAAAAACGCCCCCAGCTTCTGGCCGGCAGCGCTCCGTCCGGTGACCGACGTAACCTCAACTGCGGGATGGTGGTACAAAAGCCGGGCCAATTCGACTCCGGCGTAGCCCGTGACATTGATGATGCCTGCTCTCATCTTGACCATCTGGTTCCTTCCTCAGCCGGGTTTCGCGTTGGCCCCGGCGATCTCGATTATCTTTTCTGCTCCAGTTGGCGACCCGAACCGGCCCCGCTACCGCCGGCCGTCAGCAAGACGATTTTATCATATCCGGCAGGAATGAAACCGCCCGGTCCCTGCCTTACGTGGCCGAAGCGACAAGCCGGGCAGACGGCCGAGGCTGGAGGGGCCGATCATTACCGTCGCCGCGAGTTGAAAATGCTATAATTGGCTTCAGCCGAAATCAAAATGAACAGGACAGCCGACCCATGATTGACAGCCGATTTCAGGCAGCACTGGACTATATCTACAGCTTCGTCGACTATGAGACCCAGCGCCGCCCCCACGACTCCGCCCACTATGACCTGAGACGCGTCGAGGAGATACTGGGCAGACTGGGGAATCCCCATCGCAAGGCAAAATCGGTCCACATTGCCGGGAGCAAGGGCAAAGGGAGTGTGTCCGTCATGACTGCCGCCGTCCTGTCCGCCTCGGGGTACCGGACCGGCCTGTACACCTCCCCGCATCTCTTGGACTTCAATGAGCGCATCCGCGTCGACGGCCATCTCAGCACCGACGCCGAGATCGCCGACCTCGTGGAACGCATCAAACCGGAAGTTGAGGCGGTGAACCAGAATGCTACTTACGGCAAACTGACCACCTTTGAGATCATCACCGCCCTGGGCTTCGCCTATTTTGAGATGAAAGGCTGCGAGTTTAACGTCGTCGAAGTGGGGTTAGGCGGACGCCTTGATGCTACCAACGTCATCCTCCCCGAAGTGTGTGCCATAACCTCGATCAGTCTCGAGCACACCGATGTATTGGGCAACACGCTGGCCGAAATCGCCGCCGAAAAGGCCGGCATCATTAAGCCGGGCACGACGGTGGTCAGTTCTCCCCAGGCTGATGAGGTAGCCCGGGTGATTGAGCGCGTCTGCCAAGAGAAGCGGGCGCGACTCGTTCGGGCCGGTGCCGATATTACCTGGGAACTGACGGGCTTCGACGCGACTCACCAGTCGCTCCGGGTCAAGGGACGGCTGGGGACCTACGATCTTACGATCCCGCTGGTTGGCGAATACCAGCTTGAAAACGCCGCGGTTGCCGTCGGGTGTCTGGAGGCCCTGGCCGAAAAAGGCTATCACGTTACTCCCTCCGCCATCGCCACCGGACTGGCCGGCGTCGAATGGCCCGGCAGACTCCAGGTTCTGAGAAGGCGCCCCTACGTCGTCGTCGACGGCGCTCACAACCCGTACTCGGCCGCGAAGCTGCGTGAAGCCCTCAAAAAGTACTTCCGCTACGAGCACGCCACCCTCATCATCGGGACTTCATCGGACAAGGATATTGCCGGCATCGTCTCGGAGTTGGCACCCGTGTTCACACGGGTGATTGTAACCCGCTCCATCCATCCGCGCGCCCTGGCCACGGCTCCGCTGGTGGCCGAGTTCAACCGGCAGGGCATCAAGGCCGAGTCCACCGACGATATCTCCACCGCCCTGCCCATGGCAATCTCGGGATCCGGAGAGAACGACCTGATATGCGTTACCGGATCTCTTTTCGTCGTTGCCGGCGCGATCGAGTTGACTAGAGGCACCGGCAGCCACCCGGGCCAGAAAGCCGGGGCGTAGAGTCGATGTTGCCACTTCCAACCAACGCCGGTGCCGTTTCGTTCGAATTCGAGAGCCACGGGCAGCGCCTGCGACGCCGGCGCCTTCCTCGTCTCGTCCAGAAGTTGGCGAGTGGAAGAGCGCAGGGGTCCGGGGGTATAATGGGTGACTAGTCAGATTTACCTGTGTGGTGGTTCTGTCCCCGTTTGACCATCAGCAGTAGGAAGGACACTCCTCGACACCATGCACCAAGAACCCGACATGCCGCTGAGGCATGGGATGGCCTTCGGGCGCGGCCGCGACTACACCCAGGGAAGTATTGTACGCGCCCTTTTTTCCCTCTCCTGGCCGATGATCATCGCCAACAGTGTCAACATGATCGGCCCCACGGTTGACATGATATGGGTGGGAAGACTCGGCTCGGCATCCATCGCCGGGGTCGGCGTAGCCGGCATCGCCGTTATGCTGGTACAGTCCGGCCTCATGGGGCTATTCATGGGCCTCAGGGCGATGGTGGCCCGCTTCATCGGATCCCATGATGACCGGCAGGCCAACTACGTCGCCCAGCAGGCGCTGGTGATCGGTGTCGTCTCCTCGGTGGTGCTGGCCGCGGTGGGCGTCTTTTTCGCCGAAGGAATACTCGACCTGGTGGGAGTCGACCCTGACGTAATCGCGGTGGGCGCCGTGTACTTGCGCGTGCAGTTCATTGGCATGGTGGCCATGTCATTCCGCATGATGACCGACGGCGTGATGCAGGCTTCCGGAGATGCAATTACGCCGATGAAAATCGCCATCGCCTTCCGGGCGCTCCACGTGGTGCTCTCTCCGGTGCTTATCTTCGGCCTGTGGATCTTTCCCCACATGGGTGTTACCGGCGCGGCCGTGACCAACGTCGTTTCCCAAAGCATGGGGACCGCCCTCAGCTTCTGGTTCCTGTTCTCGGGCCGTTCCCGTCTGCGGCTCACCCTCAAGGGCTTGCGGGTGGACTTCAGAATGATCTGGCGTATCGTGAGGATTGGACTTCCGGCATCGGTCATGGGCATGCAGATGAACCTTGGCCAGTTTGCCTTGATGAAATTCGTGGCCCCCTTTGGGACCCTGGCCTTGGCCGCGCATACCCTGAATCAGCGGATCGAAATGATATTGTTCATGCCCGCCTGGGGACTGGGCATGGCGGCGGGCGTACTAACTGGTCAGAACCTGGGGGCCCATCAACCGGATCGGGCCGTGAAGAGCGGCTGGATCGCCAGCGCCCTGGTCGAAGCCTTCGCATTCGTGTGCGCCGCCGCGATACTGCTGTGGGCGGAAACGATAGTCCACATTTTCAGTTCTGATCCCGATCTGGTTCCAGTGGCGGCTACTTTCCTCAGAATTGCGGTGTCAGGTTATCTGGTGATGGGACTGGTGGGGGTGCTGCAGCAATGCATTTCGGGGTCAGGGGACACTCTGATTCCCATGCTGGTAAGCATAGGCGTGATGTGGCTGGTGCAGATACCGTTGGCTTACTACTTGCCGCAGCGGACGGACCTGGGGGTCTATGGGATACGCTGGGCGATTGCCGCCGGATCCATAATAAGCGCCATTGCCTACACCTCATACTACCGGACGGGCCGGTGGAAGCATAAACAGGTTTAGTCATTTGGGAGCGCCTGACGACCCCGCATCTCAGGCCGCACCCCTGGTTCGCCGCCGGCAGCTCACCTGAGCTGAGCGTCAGTATGCGCCGTGAGCGCCTCGTCAGGCAACATGTCCTTCAGGATTTGCTCAAGCGCCATGGTATGACTGCACAAACCCCATTGCGAGAAGAACCGGCAGGTGCAGTGCCACTTACCGCTGCCGTAGCCAACCGTGTATTCGTCGTTTTCGCCACGAAACTTGGTAGTAAGCTCGGAGAATGTGACCCGCTCTCTCTCCTGGGCGTAACGCTTGGCTTTTTCAATCTTACCGATCAGACTCGATTGCATAACCTCACCCCCTTAAAACTATAGAAGCACTCTGATCGAATCAGAATGCCTCCATCGGTTCCGGATTCCGGCTGCAACCAGCACCCAACACATTCATACGCGTACCCCCCCGGTCTCAACAGGAATTATACCCGCTTTGACCGGACATGTCCAGAGGTCTGCTGGACTATGCCAACCATTCAAGCTAGAATCGGACCAGGCACGAGAAAGGAGAAAGCTTGAAGGCTGTATTGCAGCGAGTCTCGCAGGCCTCGGTAACCGTCGCCGGCCAAATGGTCGGACGGATCGGGCCGGGGTTGGTGGTGCTGGTTGGCGTTGCCGCCGGGGATACTGAAATGGACGCTCAGCGTCTTGCCCGAAAGACGATCGAGTTGCGGATTTTCGCCGACGCCTCGGGCCGCTTCAACCTTTCGGCCCTCGACGCGAAAGGCGAGCTTCTGATGGTGAGCCAGTTCACCCTGCTCGCCGACAGCAGAAAAGGACGCCGCCCCTCGTTCGGCGGCGCAGCGCCGCCCGAAGTGGCACAGCGCCTCTTTGAAGAGTTCGTAACAACGGCGCGGGAGAGCGGCCTGAAGGTCGAAACCGGACGCTTCCAGCAGCACATGCTGGTTGAGATCCACAACGACGGTCCGGTGACCATCGTGCTGGATACCCGCGAAATGCACTCCGGGCCATCCGGATAGCCTGCTAGGGAATCTAGACCGGTTCCGGCGCGGTGGCCGGACGTGGCCGGCGACCCCACATCGACTTGACTGACGAAGCGCTGCCCAGTTACAATTGCAACCAGGTGCAATCACAATGAGTTGCGTTGAGACGCTGCGAGAAAGACGGCTCAAACTCACCCCACAACGCCGCCTGATTGTGGAGACGATCCACAACGCCGGCGGCCACATTACCGCCGAGGACATCATCTCCCAGGTTCAGGCTAGGATGCCCGGGATCAACAAGTCGACGGTATACCGGACTCTCGACTTACTTGAGGAAGCCGGTTGCGTGGTGAAGAGCGAGTTGGGCAACCAGTCGGTCTACCACCATACCGAGGAAGGCCGTCATCACCACCTGGTGTGCGTCAGTTGCGGCAGCACTACCGACTGCGATGAGGGCCTGTTCACGGCGGTGGTGGCGCTGCTAGTCGAGGGGCACGGTTTCTTCGCCGATTTCAAGCACATGGTTATCCACGGGCGCTGTGAGCAATGCGCCAGCCCGGGCGCAGGGACATCTTCGAGGGCAGTCACCGGATGATCCGCCACCGGCAACAGGAAGAGACATAGAGGTAAAGAGATCCATGAACAAGCCACGATTTATCGGTCCTTCCATCTTGATTCTGATTCTGCTTGCGACCCTGCTGGGCGGCTGTGGCCCCTCAGCGGAAAGTCGTTTGAAGGTCGTTACCAGCACATCCTTGCTGACCTACATCGTCCAGCAGGTGGCCGGTAACGGCGTCGATGTGTTCAATATCGTACCCGCCGCCCAGCACCCCGGCGACTTCGACGCCCGGCCGGGCGACGTGCAGCGGCTGGCCGCAGCATCGTTGTTCCTGGTGCACGGCTTCCCCGGCGAGACCTACGTACCGGGGATGGTCGCGGCCGCCAGCAGCCCCACGCTCAAAGTGGTCACCATCAGTGTCGAAGGAAGCTGGATGACTCCGGCGGCACAACTTGCGGCTACGGACAAAGTGGCGGCGGCATTGAGTGAGATTGACCCGAAGAACAAAGACACCTATGAAAAGAGGGCCGCCCAGTACGAGACCCGCGTGCGCGCCAAGGACACCGAGATCAAGAAGAAGCTGGCCAAAGCGGACTTGACCTCGCTAAAGGCCATCTCATCCGGCTTTCAGGCGCCGTTCGCAACCTGGGCGGGCGTCAAAGTCATCGGCACCTATTTGACGCCCGAATCGCTCACCCCGCAGGCCGTCAAAGACCTGGTGGACAAAGGTAGGACCGCCGGCGTGAACCTTATCATCGACAACGTACACAGCGGCAGCGATGCAGGCAAGGGTCTGGCCGAGGAACTCGGCGCCCGGCGCATCATCCTGGTATACTTCCCCGGTGGCGTTGTCAACACCGAGACCTGGGAGAAAGCGATCGACTATAATGTCGACCAGCTATTGAATGCTGCGGTCGAGTAGCCAGGCTCCGTTATCGTCACCGTACCAGAAACGAGCCGGTCTACCCCGGCATGGCGTGCGGGTTGGTGGCGCTGGGAGACGTTCGATGCGGAAGTGTGGCCGTGGCTGATGCCGTAATCGAGATGGAAGACGCGGTCGTCGCGTACCGGGACCATGCGGCGCTGCGTGGCATTTCACTCCGGATCGTCCCCGGGGAGTTCGTCGGCATCATCGGACCCAATGGCGCCGGCAAGACGAGCTTATTGACCGTGGTCAACGGTTTGACCGAACTCAGCAGCGGCCGGATCCGGGTGCTGGGACACGACCTCGCCGCCGGCAACGGCCGTGCGCTGAGAAAGAAGATCGGATATGTTGCCCAGGTCGAGAATATCGACCCGAGGATGCCGATGAGCGTGCGGGAGACGGTGATGCTGGGCCGGTACGGTATTCTTGGCCTCTTCAAGCGGCCCGGACCGGGTGATTGGCGAATCGTTGACCAAACGCTGACGCTGGTCGGGATGTCCCGGCTCAGCGAACGTCCGATCGGCTATCTCTCCGGTGGCGAGCAGCAGCGTGCCGCTATCGCCCGCTGCCTGGCCCAGGAACCTGAACTGCTCCTCCTTGACGAGCCCACCGCCTCGCTGGACTGGAACGCCCAGACCGAGATACTGGAACTAGTCAAGCAGATTCATCAAGCACGCCACCTCACCACCCTGTTCGTGACACACGACCTTGACGCCCTTCCTCACACGTGCGATCGCGTCATCCTGATGAAAGACGGCCTGATTGCCGGCGACGGTACGCCGGACATCCTGATATCTCCTCAGAGCCTCAGCCGGCTGTATGGCCTGCCTATCGCGGTGGTCGAGCAGCGGCGGCCCCACGTGCACAAGGGAGGCGCTTAGGGATGCCCGCAAAAAGGTCCCATCGCATCCCCCTGGTCCCGCCGCCGCGGGAAACGGCAGCCGGAATGGGACCGTCGCAACCTTGTTCCCGCGTGGTGGTCAACCGCACGCCCGGAGAGGACCGCTGATTTGGAGATTCTCGGATACCAGTTCATGCAGAACGCGATCTTCTCCGCTTTTCTGGGGGGAGTTGCCTGCGCCGTCATCGGGGTCTTTGTGGTCCTGCTGCACATGCCGTTTATCGGGGTCGCCATGTCCCACGCCGCCTTCGCCGGGGCGCTATTTGGACTGTGGTTAGGATTCGACCCGCTGGTTGGCGCGCTCGCCTTCAGCCTGGCCGCGGCGGCGGTCATCGGCCCGCTGGCCGACCGCGGCCACCTGAGCGCTGAAACGTCGCTCGGCGTCATTTTCTCGCTAATGCTGGGCCTGGCCTTTCTGTTCCTGGGACTCCTGCCGGGCACGAAGTCGACCGCCCTCTCGTTCCTTTGGGGGAGCATCCTCACCAATACCCGCAGTGACCTCGTCCTGCTGGCGATCGTGGCCGCGGTGGTGGTCGCTGTGGTACTGGTCTTTTACAAGGAAATCCAGGCAACCGTCTTCAACCGCGCCATCGCCCTATCGGTTGGCTTGCCGGCGACCGTAGTCCTCTACGGCATCCTCTTTCTCTCCGGAGCGACGATCACGGCTTCTCTTCGTTCCATCGGTGGGCTGCTGATCTTCAGCCTGATTCTCAATCCGGCTGCGGCGGCCTACCAGTTGACCTACAGCATGAAGAGGATGTTCTTGTTGGCCGCGGGATTTGGGGTCCTCGCCGGTTGGTTGGGTCTGTTCATATCGTACGTGCTTGACATTCCCAGCGGGGCGACCATCGTTATCACGTCATCGGCCATCTTCGCCTTGGCAGCCATCTTTTCACCGAAACGGCGGAAGAAGTCCGTAGCCACGGAGGGATCGTGATGTCCCGGGAATATTTCAATAGCCGGGCCGCTATATGGGACGAGGCCGTCGCTGAGCATGACACAGCCAAGCTTCTGAAAATGGTGGGGCGCATGCGCCTCGGAGGCGGCTCGAAAATCCTGGACGTAGGCACCGGCACCGGGGTGTTGCTGCCCTTCATGGTAGACGCCATCGGCGCGGATGGTCAGGTCTTCGCACTTGATTTCGCCGAATTGATGCTAAGGCGGGCGAGACGTAAGCAGGGCAGCAACCGTGTCAGCTACCTTCTGGCAGATATCGGCGCCCTGCCGGCCACTGCCGGCAGTTTTGATATCGTGGTCTGCTACTCCAGTTTCCCCCACTTCCCCGACAAACCGCAGGCTCTGTCTGAAATCCACAGGGTGATGCGCAAAGGGGGCCGCCTGCTGATTTGCCACACGTCAAGCAGGCACGCCATCAACCAGACTCACCGCAAGCTCCCGGCGGTCAATCATGACCTGTTGCCCAGCGAGAGGCAGATGCGCCGCCTGCTGGCGGCGGCCGGTTTCTGCGAAATATCAATTGAGGATAGTCGCGACAGCTACCTGGCCAGCGCCACCAGGTCAGAGTTCTAGTTCCAGGCTGATGTCCAGCACCGCCGGGGAGTGCGTCAGGGCGCCGACGGAGATGATGTCAACCCCTGTGAGTGCCGCTTCTCGAACAGTGGCAAGGTTAATGCCACCTGAGGCCTCAGTCTGAACTCCGGCAGGGAGAATCCCGACCGCCCGTTTCATGTCGCCGGCCGACATGTTGTCGAACATCACGATATCGGCGCCGGCCCGGGCGGCCTCCACGGCGTCTTGGGCGGAGGAGACCTCAACCTCGACCTTCATGCCACTCGGAACGCCTGCTTTTGCGCGCTCCACGATCTCGGTCAGGGTAGCGCCCCGGCCGCGCAGTATGGCTATGTGATTGTCCTTGATGAGTACGAAGTCACCTAAATCGAGACGGTGATTACGGCCCCCACCCATGCGAACCGCATACTTTTCCAGGAAACGCAAGCCAGGGGTGGTCTTGCGCGTGTCGTAAATGCCTGCCTTGGTCCCCTTGACGGCGGCCACATAACGGGCCGTCAGGGTGGCGATGCCACTGAGCCGCTGCAGAAAATTCAAAGCCACCCGCTCGGCCTTGAGGATGCTTACTACCCGCCCAGAAACACGGCCCACGATGTCGCCGGCCTTCACCGGGGACCCGTCGGCGACAGAGCGAACCACCTGTAGTCCAGGATCAACCCGATGGAAAACGATTTCGGCAACGCTTCCCCCGGCTAGCACACCGTCCGCTTTGATCAGGATAGACGCGTTGCCATCGATGTCCGGCGGTATCAGACTATCGGTCGTGACGTCGCCCCGCGCGAGGTCCTCGCTCAGAGCGAGATCAACGATGCTTTCAAGCTGAAATTCAGGCATCAAGGTGGCCCCTGGACAATGCCGTTAGCTGTCGCCGGCCCGAAGGGCGAGGACGCTCCCCTTAGTCACCCGCATGGTGGCGCCGGACTCGATCTTGATCACGACGCTGTCCTGGGTAATGCTGACAATCTCCCCGTAGACTCCGCCCGCGGTGATGACCCTGCTCCCGACTTGCAGTTGTTCCACCATTTGGTCGTGTTTCTTCTCGCGCTGCCTCATCGGTCTGACCATAAGGAAGTAGAACATACCGAAAAGAAGCACGAGGATGACAATCATCGGCAAATAGCCTGCCAGGCCGGTGGTCGTCGTCGAGTCGGTCGGCGTCGATGCTACCGGCGTACAGCCCGCCACGGCCAGGACGACAACCAGCATTGATAAGGCCACCGTCAATAGTCTCTTCACTTTTCCTCCTTGATTCCCGCAGCCATACTCGCCACCGGCATCTCCGGCTGCCCCTGGAGCGCCCACGGACCCGTCTTCTCCACCCTCACCCGCACCAGGCAGCCGAGGTAGTTCCCGGGACCGTTGAAGAACACCAGTTTATCACTTCGCGTGCGTCCGCGCCACTTGCCCTTCGACTTCCCTTCCACGAGGACTTCCACCACCTCCCCTTCGAGTCGCTCGTTCATCTGCCGGGCGACTTCTTCCTGGAGCTCTTCGATCACCTTCAGCCGGCGGCTCTTCTCGCCAGCCGGAACGTCGTCCGCCAGGTGTTTCGAGGCGTAGGTCCCGGATCGAGGCGAATAACAGGCAACGTGGACGGCGTCCAACCTGAGTTCCGACAGCAGATCAACCGTGTGCTGGAACTGTTCGCCGGTCTCCGAAGGAAAGCCGACAATCACATCAGTACTGAGGGCAACTCCCGGTATCTCACGGCGGATCTCGGCGATGAGCTGACGGTAGTGACCGGCTGTGTACCCCCTCTTCATGGACTCCAGAACCGCATCGTCCCCTGACTGTACCGGCAGATTGATGTGGGCGCACACTCTGTCCAGCCGGGCAACACGGCGGATCAGATCGTGAGTCATGTCCTTCGGATGGCTGGTAAGAAAACGGAGTCGGAGCAGCCCGTCAATCCCATTCAACTGCTCGAGCAGGCCGGCCAGGTCCCCCCCGCCCGCCAGGTCCCGGCCGTATGAGTCCACGTTCTGACCCAACAGAATGACCTCTTTAGCGCCCCGCCGCACCAGTTCGCGGACTTCGCCGCATATTTCACTCGACGGCCGGCTACGCTCGCGGCCGCGCCGGAAGGGCACGATGCAGTAGGTGCAGAAGTTGTTGCAGCCCTGCATGATGGGCACGTACACGCTTACCGGAGGTCGTTCGGGCAATGTCTCGCTGGGGCGGATATCTTCCAACCAATGCGGCAAGTCTCCGGCCTTGAAGAAATGGTCAATCTGCGGGTACGCCTTCTTCAGGGCAGCCAAATCAGAATCGACGAAACAGCCGGTGACGGCGGCAATCATGCCCGGGCGTGACCGTTTGAGCTGACGGATCAAATGGAGTCGGTTGGTCACCCGGTTCTCGGCACTCTGACGGACAACGCAACTGTTGACCACCACGAGGTCGGCCTGTCCCGGCGCGGCGGCCGCCTGGTATCCACGCTGCTCCAGGATCGCGCCGAGCCGCTCCGACTCCGCTTTGTTCATCTGACAGCCGATTGTCCAGATATGATAGTAAGGCATCACTTCATCTCTCGGGAATATCTTGAACCGCCTTTCAACCCATTCTATATTTTGCCGTGTGGTGAGGCAAACGAAGCGGGTCACCGGAACGTTGATTCCCTCGAGGACAGACCTTGATGTCTTGACTGCTCCCGCGTCGGGTCGCAGGACGGACCTCGCAGGAATGGCGAACGCAGTCTAGTCAGGAGCGGGTTTCCGGGTCCCGTACTTCTTGACAAAGGCAATGGCCTTCTTTCTGGTGGCATTCCGGGGGTTTTGCGCTTGTTGCCCGACAAAATCGAGTACCGGCCGCCGGTCGCGCAGCTGATCGCAGTACGATTCAAGACCAAGAATCACCTTCCCTATGGCGATGTTCCGGCACTCGTCGGTCTCGTAGACGTACGATCTCACTTTCAAAAGCTCATCGGTGATCCGCGCCCGGTATCGGGGGCGTGTCCGGGCGATGGCAGCCAGTGCCGAGATGGCGTGGTTGGCCGTAATCAGCTTTCCGGAGTTGAGTAAGCCGCACAATCGCTCCGTGATCGCACCCACTTTCGGGGACGCGCCGGCCCCTGCCAGGCACCCGACGACGTCGATCGCTGTCCATTTGAGAATGCTGTTGTCGCTCTCAAGCAGCCCCACAAAGAGGTGCGTATGCGGTAAGAGCGCCGACGGATTGCTGCGGGCGGTGGTCAGCAGTTCCTTCGCCGCTCCGTACTTCACTGCCGGGTCGGAAGACGACAGCGCTTCAAACATACGACGATCCTCCTGAACGCCGGGCACGAATGGCCCGGCCCAACCGGCGACGAGTTGCTCCTTTCTGGACTTGGACCAGCTCTTGACCTGTCGCTCCCGCTTCATCACAGCGGAGACATCATCATGCCGCTCGCTGTAGACCAGATATACCGGGCGGCGGGTGAGCGTATACTTGGCGCCGGTGCCGGCGTTGTGTTTCTTGACCCGTTCCTCGAGGTCGGCGGTGATGCCGGAGTACAGAGAACTGTCGCGGCATCTGACCATGTAGAAGAACCGTGCCCCAGCCGCATTGGCCATCCGGCTTGCCTCGCTCCTTCGGCGTGATCTCTTCGACTCCGCACAGGATGGCGGAGGGAGTGGGATTCGAACCCACGACCCCACTTTCGCAGGGCAAGCGCTTAGCAGGCGCCCGCACTAGACCACTATGCGATCCCTCCTCGCTGAAGACCTTTATATTCTATGGCATGGGGTCCCTTTTTACAACGTCGCGCAGCTTTCTTCGCCCGTCCCACAGTTCACATGCCGAACAATATGGTTCGTGCTATCATTGCGGGAACGTCGCGGTGGATGATGTGGAAACAGACGCGCTATCTTCGTTGTCAGTCGCCAATGAGCTCGGCACAGCTATCGTCGGCAAGCGCGTCCTCTACTACTCCCGCCTGACCTCCACCATGGATGTTGCCAGAGAGGAAGCCCGGAAGGGGGCGGCGGAAGGAACGGTGGTCCTCGCCGGCGAGCAGACGGCCGGGCGCGGCCGTTTGAAACGGAACTGGTTGGCACCCCCGGGAAACGTCGCCCTCTCGGTGGTACTGTACCCCCGAGTTCCGGAGCTATCCTCGCTTATCATGCTGGCGTCCCTGGCGGCGGTGCACAGCGTTGCAGCCGTGGCCGGCATCGTTCCCGGTCTCAAATGGCCCAACGACGTGCTGGTGGGCGGCCGGAAAGTGGCCGGGATCCTCATTGAGACCGATGCCCGGCCTTCAGCCGGGGCCCGCGTTGCCTACGCTGTCGTCGGCATCGGCATTAACGTCGATCTCAACCCCACTCACTTCCCGGAGATCGAACCGACTGCGACGGGCCTGTCCCTGGAGGCGAGCGAGCCGGTTTCTCGCCTCAGCCTGGTGCGCGCCCTGCTGGTAGAACTGGATGCACTGTATCTGCGACTGAGATCAGGCGAGTCGTTGTACGAGGAATGGCGCGACCGGTTGGTCACCCTCGGGCAACGCGTGCGGGTGCATTCGGTGGAGGCCGCCTACGAAGGGATCGCCGAATCGGTAGACCGCGATGGTAGCCTGCTGGTACGCACCGCGGCCGGCGGGCTCACGCGGGTTGTGGCTGGGGATGTCTCCCTGAGTCGTTAGCCGGGAGCCGTCCTCTCCATCTGGGAGGACGGCTCCCGGCTGCGCGGGTCAATTCCTGGCTAAGACTTCTTCTCTCTGGGCATCAAAGCCGTCAGCATCTCGATGGGCAGCGGGAAGATTATCGTGCTGCTCTTCTCCGAAGCAATTTCAGTGAGCGTCTGCAGGTATCGCAACTGCAGCGTCGTTGGCTCCTTGGCAATTATGGCTCCCGCTTCGGCCAACCTGGCCGAAGCCTGGAATTCGCCGTCGGCATGAATGATCTTGGCCCGTCTCTCCCGCTCCGCTTCCGCCTGCGCCGCCATGGACCTTCTCATTGTCTCCGGGAGCTCGACGTCCTTGATCTCGACAATGCTGACCTTAACCCCCCACGGATCGGTCTGCTCGTCGATGATCTGCTGGAGTTTCTGGTTGAGCTCCTCCCGCTGTGATAGCAGTTCGTCAAGCTCGGATTGCCCCAGGACATTCCGGAGGGTGGTCTGCGAAATAAGCGATGTCGCCCTGATGTGGTCCAGTACTTTCACCACTGAGGACTCCGGGTCCACTACCCGGAAATAGACCACCGCGTTCACTTTGACCGTGACGTTGTCTTTAGTGATAACGTCCTGCGGCGGAACGTCCATCGTGACGATCCTCAGGTCGACTTTCACCATGCGGTCGAAGAAGGGGATGATCAGGAAGAAGCCCGGCCCCTTCGCGCCGATGAGGCGCCCGAGCCGGAAGATAACCCCCCTTTCATACTCCTGAACTATCTTGATGGCCGTTGAAAGCACGATCAAGATGAACAGGGCGACAAAGACGATCCAGATGTAGTTCATGAGCTCTCCTCCTTTTTCACTTCCTGGTGACGTAGACAGTCAGGTCCTCAACCCGTCTGATGGTCACCTCTTCTCCGACCTGCGCCGGGCCGCTCTCAGACACTGCAGCCCACAGTTCTCCCTTGAAAAGCACCATCCCATGAGGATTGAGGGGCGTTTTGACCACGGCTTTCTTGCCAATGAGTTCCTCGCGTCCGGTGGTTACCTGGCGCCGGTGTGCCCTGACTACCCTCTCAATGGCAAACCAGAGAAACCCGGCGACCATGATTGCCACTATCACGACCAGCCACGGACTCACACTATTCACAGGTCCCCCCTTACAGGGAATTGGCGAACCGGGCGCGACTGGAGATGACCATGAAAACCACCGCAACGCGCCCTGAACGAAGCAGCTCCCTTCCCTACGAGAAATCTGGCTCATTTTATGATGATTGCCCCCTGAATGCAATACGCACGAATCCCGGGACCGTCGTAAGGTCCGCCTCCGCCAGCAGTCTGATTGAACGTCTCCCCGGGGTGGTGTAGAATCTACAAAGCAGTCGGGACAGGACGGAATTGACTCTCATGCCGGTCGAAAAATGCAAAGGCACGCGGGATTTGACGCCACGGGAAATGGCCCGTTTCCGCGTCGTCGAAAACGTGTTCCGGGAGGGCTGCCTCAAATGGGGATACGACGAGGTCAGGACACCGACCCTCGAGTACTTGTACTTGTTCACCGCCGCCGGCACGCTGACGCCGGGCCGGTTGGGTAGGGTCTACTCCTTTCTCGATTGGGATGGGTGGAGTGGGGAGCGAGTAGTGTTGCGGCCCGAAGGAACCATCCCCATCGCACGCTACTACATCGAAACCACCGGCGGCCAGGGTCTGGCCAAGCTGTTCTACGTGAGTAACGTGTTCAGCTTCGAAGAAACCGGCGCCGAAACCAGGGAAAAGTGGCAATGCGGCGCAGAGCTCATCGGAGCCGGGTCCCCTGCCGCCGATGTCGAGCTGGTCCTGATGGCGCTGGAAATGCTGAAGAAGCTGGGGTTGAGGGATGTCGAATTACGCCTGTCGCACGCCGGGCTGATTCGGGCCATACTCAGCAAGATCGATATCACCCACGAGGCCCAGACTCAGTTATTCGATCGCGTCCTCGATGGCGACACCGCTAGTCTGGTCGCGGCCAGGCCGGAGCTGGCCCGGGTCGTGGCACCCCTGCTTAGTGCCAAGGGCCGCTCCTCAGGTTTTCTGAAGAACGTGTCGGTGTTGCTGGGGCATGATCTCGCGGAGCTTCAGGAACCGCTCGGCGATTTCACCAGGGTCGCCGCAATGCTGGACAGCGTCGGCACGCCCTACGAGATCGACATTGCGTCGGGCCGCGGTTTCGAATACTATACCGGGCTGATCTTTCAGCTCTGGGCCGGCGGTCAGATGGTCGCAGGGGGCGGACGGTACGATGCCCTGATCCCCCTGCTGGGAGGACACGCCACGCCGGCCTCCGGCTTCGCCCTTTACGTGGACAAACTGATGACCATGGTGGAACCCCGGGTGCCCGTTCAGCACACAGCCGAAAAGGTCGTCGTGCGGACACCGGTGGTCGAGGGAAACGTGAAAGAAGCCTTCGAAACAGTCAGCGCCCTCCATGCCTCGGGTTTCAGGGCTGAAGTCCGGTTGGCGTCTTCCCCGGAGGAGCCGCCCGCAAGATGGGCCCTGGAGATGCGCGAGACGGGTTGGCGCTTCTCTTTGTGGGACACCAGCCAGGGCAACCACTACGAGATGGCATCTTTGGATGAGGTCATTGCCCGGCTCAAGGCCTAGCCCGCGGCATTCCAGGTTATCTTCGTTCTATGCAGATTGACTTCAAGAAAGAGTACAAGAGCCTGTACACCGCCTCAACCAGGAGCGCCGTCATCGTGGACGTCCCTGAGTTCACCTTCCTTATGGTCGATGGAACGGGCGACCCGAATACTTCGGCGGAATACCAGGCGGGCCTCGAGGCACTGTATGCCGTGTCATATTGGTTGAAGTTTGCCGTCAAGAAGGGCAAAGAGGCCGTTGACTTTGCCGTGATGCCTCTCGAAGGACTGTGGTGGACCGAGGACATGGCGCAGTTCAGCCCGGACCGTAAGGACATCTGGCAGTGGACGGCGATGATCATGCAGCCGGAATATGTGACGCCGGCCTCTACCAAGAAGCGCTGGCCCAGGTCGGCAGAAAGAAGAGTATCCCTGCCCTTTCCAAGTTGAGGTTGGCGCCGTTCCACGAAGGGCAGTGTGCTCAGATCATGTACATCGGGCCCTATTCAGGGGAGGGCCCGACAATCACTGATGCTGCACGGCTTCATCAACGGCCAGGGCCGCCATCTCAGGGGCAAGCACCATGAGATATACCTCGGCGACCCCAGGAGGTCAGCCCCCGAAAAGCTGAAGACCATCATCAGGCAGCCGGTCACATGAGTGCGGTGAAGCTGGCACTGCCCAAAGGCCGGTTGATGGCGGAGACATCGGCTTTGCTGGATCGGGCAGACTGGGGGCTGAGCGATTATCACGAGGGAACGCGCTCCTACCGGCTGACCGGCCGTAAGTTCCCCGACCTGCAGGCCAAGATCTTCCAGGAGAAGGACATCCCGATCCAGGTCGCCGTGGGCAACTACGACTTCGGTATTTGCGGTCTGGACTGGGTCGAGGAGCTTACCGCAAAATATCCGAGTTCGGCACTGATCAGACTCCGTGATCTGGGATTTGGCCGCGGGGCAGTTTACGCCGTTGCCGCCGGGAACGGTGACGCACCGGTCCTTGAGGCACTGCGGGACAGAAAAGACGGTGTACGCCTGGTGAGCGAGTATCCCAATCTGGCCGAAGCCTTCGCTCTCAAACTCAGGTTAAGGAGATTCAGCGTATTCCCGCTGTGGGGCGGGGCCGAGGTCTATCCACCCGAAAGTGCCGACCTCGCCCTCATGGCCGCAAAAGACCTTGATGCTCCGTTTGACCATGGCCTGAACGCGGTGGGTACGGTTCTCCGGTTCAGCGCGTGCCTTATCGCCAACCGGGACCGGTGGGAACGAAGGGACCTCAGCGCCATCCTCGCTTCCCTTGAAGCGGCCCTTCCCACATCGCCGGTATCGGCGGCATCCCCGGCCGTCGAATTGGCCCACTCGGTGTCGGGGACATCCCGTTCACGGGATTTTCTGATCAGCCCGGATACGGTGCGGCTGGCTTTGCCCGACGGCCATCAGCAGGCGCCGACCGTCGCGTCTGCTCAAAAAGGCCGGGATACAGATGAATGATTATCCGTCCGCGACCGGTAACCGCCGCCCGTCAGTGGCGGGAATTCCCGGGTTGTCTGTCAAAGTGGTGAGACCCCAGGATATGCCCATGCAGGTCGCCGCGGGCAATTTCGACCTGGCGATCACCGGCCGGGATTGGCTGCGCGACCACCTGTACCAGTTCCCCTCCAGCCCGGCCACCGAGTTGCTCGACCTCAAGTTCGCCCGGGTGAGAATAGTGGCCGTGGTCGTCAATGACGTCCCGGTGTCCGACGGATTCGAACTCCGCGAATTCTGGGCATCCAGATCAGAACCGATCAGGATCGCCGCCGAGTACGTGAACATCGCCGACAGGTACGCCCGCGACCACCACCTCGGACGATACCGCGTGATTCCAACCTGGGGGGCCACCGAGGCTTTTCTGCCGGAAGACGCCGACCTGCTCATTGAGAACACCGAAACCGGCCGCACCATCGCCCGGCACAATCTCAAGATCATCGATGCTCTATTCGAATCCACCGGCCTGCTCGTCGGCAATCCGGGAACCATTGAGGCCAGTCCGGCGAAGCATGCCACGGTGTCTCTAATTTCAGACTATCTGCGCAAAGCAGTGGAGAGCTAGTTGAAAGTCGTCAAGGGTTTTGACCTGGGCAAATCCGTCCTGTCACGCAACATCAGTCTTGCGGAGGGGCAAGACGGCCAAGCGGGTTCAGTGCGGCAGATCGTAGAAGAAGTCAGGAAGCGAGGCGACGCCGCCCTTTTTGACTTCACGCTGAAATTCGATGGCGTGAAGCTGACGTCGCTGCTGGTGGGGAAGGAACAAATTGCAGCCGCCTACCGTCAGGTCAGCGATGAGGTGGTCTCCGCCATTAAGACCGCCGCAGAGCGAATACAGTCGTACCATACGGCCCAGAAGGCCAGCCTCATTCGCGAGAGCAGCCGGGGGGGCGTGGGATGGCTGATGAGGCCGCTCAACCGTGTTGGAGTTCATGTCCCCGGTTTCAGCGCCCCACTTCCATCATCAGTGCTCATGACGGTGATCCCGGCCCGGGTAGCCGGAGTCAACGAAGTCATCATGGTCACCCCGCCGCGAACGGAAGGTGGCGTGTCGCCGGCAACCCTGATCGCCGCCGATATCGCCGGAGCCGACCGCATCTTCTCAATCGGCGGCGCCCAGGCGATTGCCGCCCTCGCCTTTGGGACCGAGTCAGTGCCCGCGGTCGACAAGGTCTGTGGACCCGGCAACATCTATGTCGCCCTTGCCAAGAGGTTACTCTACGGAGTGGTTGGCATCGACGGACTCTATGGTCCCAGTGAGGTCCTGATCATCGCCGATGAGACCGCCAACATCGAATATTGTGCTGCTGATTTCCTGGCCCAGGCTGAGCACACGTCGGGTTCACCCGTCGTGGTGACCACATCCATGGACCTGGCCGACCGGATACTCCACGAGATCGAAAGGCAACTCAAGGAGCTGCCCCACCCCGAGGCCGCCACCCTGTCGCTCAAGAACAACGGCATCATCTCCATAGTGGAGACGGTCGGCGAAGCAATCGAACTTGCCAATATCTATGCGCCCGAGCACTTGCTGCTGTTGGTAGACAAGGCAAGCTCGTACGTTGACCAAATACGAAATGCCGGCTGCATCGTCACCGGGAAGAAGGCCACCGTGGCCATCGGCGACTACGTGGCCGGGCCAAGCCACGTCCTGCCCACCGGAGGCACGGCCCGTTTCGCTTCGCCGTTGAACGTCCTCGATTTTGTGAAGATCACCAGTACAATTGTCGTTGACGACGCCTCCCTCAAGAAGCTGGGGCCCGCCGCGCAGACGCTGGCTAACGCTGAGGGCCTGGATGCCCATGCCCGGGCGGTGGAAAAGCGGCTGAAGACCGGAGGGACGTCTCAATGACTCCAGACGGCATCGAGCGGTACATCCGTCCCGACCTCACCGGGTTCGGCGGCTATTCCGCGGCAACGTCGCCTGAGACGCTGGTCGGCAAGACCGAGGTACCGCCACAAGGCATCATCAAGCTGGACGCCAACGAAAACCCTTACGGCTGTTCCCCCAGGGTGAACGCCGCGTTGGCCGCTTTCAACAGCTTCAGCATCTACACCGACAACGGCCAGACCCGGCTCCGGGAACAGCTTGCCCTCTTCACCGGGGTCGACGCCAGGCACATCGTGGCCGGGGGCGGCAGCAATCAGCTGATCGATTTGATCCTGCGGTTGTTCGTCGGCCCCGGAGACGAAGTGATCAACTGTGTGCCCACCTTCGGAATCTACAGCTTCAGTACCGATCTTTGCGGAGGTAAGCTGGTCGCGGTACCACGCGACGCCAGTTTTGGAGTCGACGTTCGGGGCGTGAAGGCAGCCATCACCAGCAAGACGAAAGTGATCTGCCTGTCCAATCCCAATAACCCCACTGGAAACATGACGCCGCCAGAGGACTTGTTCGAACTCCTGGATACCGGGATACCTTTCCTGCTGGACGAAGCCTACTACGAGTTCAGCGGCCAGACCCTGGCAGGGCAGGTTGGCCGGCGCGACAACCTGATGGTCCTGAGAACGTTCAGCAAGTGGGCAGGGCTGGCGGGGCTACGGGTCGGCTATGGTCTGTTCCCGTCCCGGATCGCCGACTACCTGCTTACCATCAAGATGCCATATAACGTGAATGTCGCCGCCCTGGTCGCCGTCGAGGCATCGCTCAAGGACGCTGCCTATCTCACCGCCACGGTCCGTAAGATCATTGTCGAGCGCGAGCGGCTTATTCGTGAACTCAACACGCTGGACTGGCTGAAGACCTATCCCTCGCAGGCCAATTTCATACTATGTGAGCTACTCAGAGGGGATGCCCGGACGCTGCGGCAGAGACTCCAGGACGAGGGCATACTGGTCCGCTACTTCGACCAGCCCCGCCTCCGGAACTTCATCCGCATCAGCGTCGGCAAGCCGGAACACACGGACGCCCTCATGAAAGCACTCCAGGAGGCGAGCGTATGAAGAACCCCATCGGCCCCTATCCGGGCAGACAATTGTTCCTCGGTCTGACAAACGCCGGCGACCCGTGTCTCGCCTACCTCGTGACCGGGCGCAGCCCCGAAAGCCGCGAGCGGAAAGCAATCGAAATGGGACACCGGGTGGGCATCGGGCCGCTCGGGGCCATCGAGTACGACCCATTGCGGCACTATACGGCGCTGCTCTATGACAATACCTCCGGCACCGCGGCCATCACTAACGGCATCCAGACTGAGGCCATTTTTGAGACCTATCGCCTCCTCCACGGCGTCAATTCACCACCGACGAAGGCCTACCTTGAACTCATCCTGGACGGCGCCGGGGCCGAACCGGACAGCCTCCACACGCCGCGGATCGCGGGCGTGATCTATAATCACGGGTCCAAGCCGGCCGCTTTCGTCGGCATCAAGCGCCACGACGGGCCGGCGATGGTCTTCGGGGTACCATTGCGGCCCGGAGCCATGACCGGAGTCTCGACCTACAACGGAGCGCTCGAGAATCCGGCCCCGTTCGACCCGGCCCCGGGTTTGCCTGGTCTGGACCTGACTGCCAACAGCGCCATGGATACGGCCACCTACCTTTTTGAGGTATCTGCCGCCACCAACAAAGGCCAGGATATCCGGGTCTGCACCGTCGCGGCCGTCCGATCAGCGAACGGCTGGAACGTAGCGATAGTGAACGCCCACTAGCGCCCGGGACCCGCAGCCACTCGGCGAGCCCTCCGGGGCAGCCAAGGTAGCCTGTTCTGGTATAATATCCCCATAATGCCGAGAGCAGGGACCTACCAGACCGAAGCTATCATCATCAAAAAGACCAGGCTCGGTGAAGCCGACCGGATCCTCACTTTCTACACTCCCAGCCTGGGCAAGGTCCAGGCGGTAGCCAAGGGCGTCAGACGTCCGAAAAGCAAGCTGTCCGGACATCTCGAACTGCTCACCCACAGCACCGTGTTGCTGACGCGAGGCCGTAACCTCGACACCATCATCGGCAGCCAGGCCATCGATAGTTTTCTCCCGCTCAAAAGCAACCTGGACCTGTGCGCCTGCGCACTATACGCAACTGAACTGGTCCACCAGTTCGGTGTCGAACGGCAGGAGAACCGACCCCTGTTCAGACTGCTCCTTGAGTTGATGCATGAACTGGGCAACAACGAGCCCGCCTTGAATGACCCCGCCGGACGAGACTCCCGGCTCGCGGCCGACGGATTGTTGCGCTACTTCGAACTGCACCTCCTCCACAACGTCGGTTACCGGCCTCAACTCCAGTGCTGTGTTGCCTGCCGGCAGCCACTTCCAGCGACCGGCACGTACTTCAGCGTCGCTTCCGGGGGCACGGTGTGTCCGAGGTGCCGCGCTAGCCAGCCTTACGCTTTCCCGGTGTCGTCGGGCAG
This sequence comes from uncultured Chloroflexia bacterium, assembly GCA_963735055.1. Taxonomy (GTDB): domain Bacteria; phylum Chloroflexota; class Dehalococcoidia; order Dehalococcoidales; family UBA2162; genus JBBITI01. The sequence goes on from CAVTJN010000006.1 coordinate 48,833, forward strand.
TCTGGAGACCCTGAGACACGTCCAGGACGGCGAATGGTCGTCGGCGCGGCAGATCGGCGGAGACGCCCGGACCCGCCGCGAAACGGAACTGCTGTTGAGGACTTACCTCAGGTATCTGCTGGAACGCGACATCAGATCAGCGGGCTGGTTGGACGTGCTCCGGCAGACAAGATGAGACCGACCCTGGCCTAACATCTGAAACACCCTTCCGTTCACCCTTCAGGCACTCGCGAGACGGGCCGCCCCACGATTGACAGCCCTCGCCCGTTACAATAAAGTATGGGGTAATTCCAGGTCGGGTTTGCGGAGAACAGCATGACTTCCAGGTCGGAGCACATCACCGGGCAGCGCAGGGAGAAGCTCGACAAGATTCGGAGCATGGGGATTAACCCCTACCCGAACACCTTTCACCGCACGGCCACGAGCCGCGAGGCCGTCGAGCTGCTTAAGAAAAGTGAAGAATCGAGTCAAGCCACCGGGCCCGGCGTGACCGTTGCCGGCCGCGTTATCGCCCGGCGCGGTATGGGCAAGGTTGCATTCATCGATATCCGTGACGGATCGGGTAAGGTCCAGCTCCTTTTTCGCGACGTGCGCGAGGCTCTGAGCGAGGCCAAGATCGAGCTGCTCAAAGACCTTGATATCGGCGACATCATCGGCGCCACCGGTCAGCTCTTCCGGACCAAGTCGGGCGAGCCGACGGTCGCCGTCAGCGACTTCACCATCCTGGCCAAGTCTTTGCAGCCGCTGCCCGAAAAATGGCATGGCCTCGCCGACGTCGAACTCAGGTACCGCCAGCGCTACCTTGACTTGATAAGCAATCCGGAGGTCATGAACACGTTTCGGGTCCGCAGCCAGACGATCTCGGCCGTGCGCCAGTTCCTCGACGGACGCGGCTTCGTCGAAGTGGAGACACCTGTCCTCCAAGCCGCGGCCGGGGGCGCCCTCGCCCGTCCCTTCGTCACCCACCATAACGCTCTGGACCAGGACTTCTACCTGCGCATCGCCCTGGAGCTTCACCTGAAGCGCTTGATCGTCGGCGGATTCGACAAGGTGTACGAGATCGGCCGGATCTTCCGCAACGAGGGCATTGACTCACAGCACAGCCCCGAATTCACCATGCTGGAGAGTTACGAAGCCTACGCCGACTACAACGATGTCATGAAGATGGTCGAGGACATGGTAGCCGAGGTTGCCCGCAAAGTGCTCGGCGCCACGGCGATTAAGTATGGCGACCACAGTATCGATCTGAAAACGCCCTGGCGCCGTCTCACGCTGCGCGACGCCGTCCTCCAGTATTCGGGCATCGACTTCGTGAAGTATCCTTCTGCCGACGCCCTCCGCGAAAAGATGAGGGCAATGAATATCGCGGCCGATCCAAAACAGAACTGGGCCAAGCTGGTTGACGAGCTTATGTCAAGTTTCGTCAAGCCCAAACTGATCGAGCCCACATTTCTGGTCGACTATCCGCTGTCGATGTCGCCGCTGGCCAAGACCAAGCCCGGGGAGGAACGGGTGGTGGAGCGCTTCCAGGCTTTCGTTGCCGGAGAGCTGGAAATCGCCAACGCCTACACCGAATTGAACGATCCTCTGGAGCAGCGGCAGCGCTTCGTCGACCAGTTGAAAGACCGCCCCGTTGAGGGCGAAGAGAAGTGGACTATTGACGAGGACTTCCTTTTGGCTCTTGAGTATGGTATGCCGCCGACCGGGGGGTTGGGGGTGGGCATCGACCGCCTGGTAATGCTTCTTGCCAACCAGCAGTCAATCAGAGAAGTCATTCTCTTTCCCCAACTCAAAGAAAGGGGGCAGTGAGGATGCACCAGAAGAAAGTATCCGATGCGCCCGCGGCCGAGGCGGCGGTGAGGGACGCCCTCCAGTCGCAGTTCGGCACCAAACTCAAGGGGCTGACTTTCCGGAAGTGCTGGTATTCATCGGCGGGCCGACAGGAGTTCTGGGACGTCGAAGGTACCTTCGTCCAATCGAGAGCCTTCCTGGGTCATGAATCAAAGAATTTCCGATATCAGATAGATCCGGATTCCGGCCGCGTCATGGGCTATGAGGTGATCACTCCCGTTCCCAGGGCAGAGAAAAAGGGGGGATAGAATAGTATCGCGGACATACTCTTCGTCTCCCGGCATCACCGGCATAGCCGCGCGTAATCCCGGGTACAGGAGGCTGCCGTGTTAGACCTTAAGTTCATTCGTGACAACACCGAAATCGTCCGGCAGGCGCTACGGGACCGCAACGATTCCGCGCCGATCGATGAGATCCTCGAGTTTGACCGGAAACGACGGGCAGCAGTGTTGGAACTGGAAGAGGTAAGACGCTCCCGCAAGGAAGCATCCCGGGACTACCGGGCGGCAGCGGCCCCTGACCAGGACGCCGCCACGGGACGCGATCTGCGGACCACCATCCGGGGTCTCGAGGACGGCGTAAAAGAACTCGATGCCCGGTTACAGGAACTGTTGCTCCAGGTCCCCAATTTGCCCCTCCCCTCCGTGCCCGTGGGCAAGGGCGACGATGATGATGTGATCGTCCGTCACTGGCGCGAACCGAAGACCTTCGCCTTCACCCCCACCCCCCACTGGCAACTCGGCGAATCCCTCGGGATTATCGACTTCGAGCGCGGCGTCAGGCTGTCGGGGACGCGGTTCTATGTACTGAAGGGTCTCGGGGCACGCCTCCAGCGCGGCCTCATTCAATTCATGCTGAACACGCATGTTTTTGAACACGGCTACCAGGAGATATACCCACCCTACATGGTGAAGCGGGAGATCATGGTCGGTTCCGGCCAGCTCCCCAAGTTCGCCGACAACATTTATCACGATGCCGAGGAAGACTACTGGTTCGTCGGCACCGCCGAGATCCCGCTGACCGGACTGCACGCCGGGGAGATCCTCTCGCCAGGGACGCTGCCCCTGCATTATGTCGCCTACACGGCGTGTTTCCGCCGCGAGAAGATGTCGGCCGGGAAAGACACCCGGGGAATCAAGCGCGGCCACCAGTTCGACAAGGTGGAAATGTACAAGCTCACCACGCCGGAATCGGCCGAAGAGGAATTGCAGCGGATGGTCAATGATGCCGAGGACATCTGTCAGAAGCTCGAACTCCCCTATCGCATCCGGGAGCTCTGCACCGCCAACATCGGATTCGGCTCGGCCAAGTCCTATGACATTGAAGTCTGGGCGGCGGGGTGCCAGGAGTGGCTCGAGGTAAGCTCGTGCTCAACCTGTACTGATTTCCAGGCCCGGCGGTCCAACATCCGCTTTCGCTCCGCCGCCGACGCCAAACCTCAATTTGTCCACACTCTGAACGGTTCCGGTTTGGCCCTGCCGAGGATGATGATAGCCATCATCGAAAACTACCAGCAGGCGGATGGCAGCATTATGGTCCCCGATGTTCTCCGCCCCTACGTCCGGGAGAACGTCGTTCGCTGATTCCGGGAACGGTGGTTCAGGGAGCGACCCCCAGCTTGGCCGCCAGTTCAGCATCGCTCGGCTCCACCAGGACGGAGCCGTCGCCGAAAACGAGCGTCGGCACGCTGCGATTGCCATGGTTGACCTGGACGACGTAGGCCCGCGCCTTTTCGTCCTTCTCGATGTCGTGCCAGGTGAACGGGATGCTGTGCTTGTCCAACCAGCGCTTGGACCGGGTGCAGTCCGGGCACCATGCCGTGCCGTACATTGTGACCTGCGGTGAAACCATATCTACCCCTCTCGCCTTCGGAAACGTGTGTGCCGTCCCCGGTGCCTGTATTTCAGCATAGTGTGCCGGCAAAGCCGGTGTCAACCATCCTTCGGTTGACCGCCAACTCAGGATGGGCTAGACTCCTAGACAATTGGTTTATTGGAGAACGCTGTGCCTGACCTTTTCGACCCCCTGACGATCAACCACCTGGTCCTGGAGAACCGGTTCATACGGTCGGCGACTATGGACAGCATGGCCGACCGGGGCATGGTCTCCGACGCCGAGGTCGAGATGTACCGTGAACTGGGCAAGGGCGGCATCGGTCTGATCATCTCTCACGGACTGGCGCCATCCAAAGAGGGCAGGGCATCGCCCGGACAGATCGGCGCCTATTCGGATGATGCCGTGCCGTCCCTCCGGAAACTGACAGAGGCCGTTCATCAGGGGGGTGGGAAAATCGCCGCCCAGATCCTCCACGGCGGCTGGATGTGCCGTCCGGAAGTAACCGGCTACGCCCCCGTAGGACCTTCAGCCAAGCTCCACCCGCGGTCGGAACAGCCGGTCAGGGAGCTTTCAGGTGATGAGATACTGGAGCTCGTCGAAGACTACGTTCAGGCGGCGCGCCGCATTGTCGAGGCCGGCTTCGACGGAGTCCAGTTGCACGGCGCCCACAGCTGGCTGTTGAGCGCCTTTCTGTCGCCGGTCACCAACCGGCGGCAGGACGAGTGGGGTGGCACGGCCGGGAAACGCGCCAATTTCGTCCGGCGCATCTGCCGGGGTATCCGGCAAATGGCCGGACCAGATTACCCGCTGATGATCAAACTCGGCATCCGGGACTATCATCCTGAAGGCAAACTGACCGCCGAGGGGGTGGCCACGGCCCGGCTACTCGAAGGCGACGGCCTGGATGCCGTTGAGGTCAGCGAAGGACTCGAGGAGGATTTCTTTCACCACATCCGCCCCGACGCCGTCACCCCCTATTACATCGACGAATGCCGCCTCACCAAAACGGCGGTGTCCATTCCGGTGATGCTCGTCGGCGGCATCCGCAGGGCGGAAGACATGCAGGCGATCGTCGCTGGTGGTGTCGCCGACGCCGTCTCAATGTGCCGCCCATTCATAATGGACCCGCAACTGGTCAGACATCTGCGCGCCGAACTGCCGCCCAATTCCGGCTGCACTTCGTGCAACGCCTGTCTCGGCCTGATGGCGAAAGGGAGACTGTCCTGTGCCCTCATTTGAACGAGAATCCTTCTCTTCCCGGTCGGCGGCGCAGGAAATCGACCTTCACGGCCTGACCGTGGACGAGGCATTACCCCGGCTGGACTCGTTCATTCATACCGCCTTCAGGGCAGGGTACTATCAGGTATGGGTAGTTCACGGCAAGGGCACGGGTATTCTGCGGCGCGAGGTCGGCCGCTACCTGTCAGACCATACGCTAGTACACTCCCACCGGCTGGCCGACCGCCACCATGGGGGCGACGGGGCCACCGAGGTGAACCTCAGCAACCGTTAGGCAGGGGAAGTCATGCCGCGGACGGTGGACTGACCCCGCAGAAACCGTCTCCGGTGGGCAAATGGAAAGGAGGACCGAATGTCCCAAGTCATCGCCAGAGTGGTTTCTCAGAAGGGCAAATGCGAGGCCGGGCACCGGGTGGGCGACGAATTTGCCATCGGGCAGCAGACTCCTCCGGGCGTCTGTTCATGGGCATTCCACGCCCTGTTCCCCTTCGCTGAGGTCATTCAGTTCGGTGGTTCATTCCCCTGGGAGGCAACCCCGGGCACCGCCACCGTCGCCTGCCCCGATGCGGACAATCCGGTCGTCTTCCAGTTGAGGATCGCTCCGGATCGCTAGATCCGGCCGGCGAATACCGCCGGCAATCCGGATCATCGCCGAACGAAGCTCATGGTGAAGCCGCTCGCGGCAACCGGGGACTAGTCTATTTGCCTGAATTTGTGGACCGAACCGCACACCGGGCACTGGTCTGGGGCGTTCCCGGTGACAGTATTACCGCAGACCTGGCAGACGAAATAGGGCTCGTCGACGACGGCCTGTCCGCCTTCAACCGCCTTCAAGGTGGCTTCAAAGAGACGATGATGGATTTGCTCCACTTCGTTGGCCAGATTGAACGAGTATAGCGCCCGGCTATTCTGTTCGTCTTCCGCCTGCGCCATGAACGGTGGATACATCCTGGTAAACTCGTAGTGCTCCCCGATCGATGCCGCGGTCAAGTTGTCCCGCGTAGAACCCACGCCGTCCATGGCAGCGAAATGGTTGCGGGCGTGGACCGTCTCCGCCTCAGCCGCCGCCCGGAACAGCCGGGCCACCTGAGGATAGCCCTCCTTGTCCGCCTTGTCAGCGAAGAACAAGTAGCGCCGGTTCGCCTGACTCTCTCCGGCAAACGCAGTTCTCAGGTTAGCTTCACTCTTATAGCTTTCCGCCATCGGTTGACCTCCCCTAAACGCTATACTTGCTGACCGGTCACTGTTTCCGTCAGGTGGGTCACGAATTGCTGACCGTCTAACGCGGATGATAGACCCTCAGCCTGGGTCCTGTCCCGGCAGACCACAAACAGGACCGGGCCGGAGCCCGCGAGATGCACATCGGCAGCCCCCATCTTCTCAATGTGCTGTCTGGCCACCCCAAGCCACGGCTGCAACGTGAAGGCGACGTTTTCAAACGTGTTGAAGAGCAATGCCAGGTCCAATCCCTTCCCGGCGCTGATGTTGTCGGCCATCCGTCGCGTGGTTTGGCCATCGGTGTAGTGGCTCGCGGTGAGGGCGTTGTACAGGGCCGCCGTCTTGCCCGGCAGCCGGGGCCCCGGCGGTACTGCCACCAAGATCCACTGATGGGCGACCGGCCGCAACGGGGTCACGGTCTCCCCCCGCCCGGCGACCAGCGCCGTCCCGCCGTGGAAAAAGAAGGCCACATCCGAGCCCAGTTGATTTCCAACGGACTCCAATTCCTCCGCGGCAAGGCCGAGTCCCCAGAGATCGTTGAGGCCCAGCAGTACTGCCGCGGCATCGCTACTGTCCCCACCCAACCCCGAAAGCAAGGGGATCCGCTTCTCCACCCGAACTGAGGCGCCCCGGTTTCCTCCGGTCCGCCTCCCCAATAGGCTGGCCGCCTTCGAAACCAGGCTCTTATCAGCGCTCCACCCGGGCGAATCGGAGCTGATTCTGAGATCGCCGGCCGGCGCCAGCAATATCCGGTCGGCCAGACTGATCGTCTGCATGACGCTCCGGATTTCATGGTACCCGTCCGCCCTCTCGCCGAGGACTTCCAGCGTGAGATTCAGCTTCGCGGGCGCGGTACGGATGATCATCGCTCCATACCCGCCCTAACGTATTCACGCCACAGTCGACCCCATTCTTCAATCGATAGTGTCTCAGCCCGCCGCCGCGGGTCAATGCCGGCCTCCGCCAGCACGGCCAGGACATCGTCCTTAGACCGGTCGAGGGCGTGCGCCAGAGGATTAATGATCTGCTTGCGCGCCGCCGAAAAGCCGGCGCGCACCAGTGTGAAGAAACTATCCGTTTCCACCGCGACGCGCGGTCTCGGGAACACCACAATCTTGAGCATGGCCGAGTCGACTGCCGGCGCCGGGTGGAAAGAGCGGGCCGGTATATATTTCACTATGCGCGGCTCGCCGTAGAGCTGGATGGCCACGCTGAGGAGACTCATGCCGCCCGGCTTGGCGGTTATCTGCCGGGCCACTTCCTTTTGCACCATTACCACCATGGTCTGCGGTTTGACCTCGGCTTCAAGGAAGAAGCGCAGCACCGGGGAAGTGATGTAATAGGGCAGATTGGCCACCACCTTATAGGCGGGGGACGCGGGCGGCTCCTCCACCGGGAAGTACTCGCGAACCAGAACCGGCAGGTCAACCCCCAGGATATCCTGATTGATAGTGGTGACGTTGCCGCAGTCCTTGAGGGTATCCTTTAACAGGACGGCCAGGTTCTCGTCTTTTTCAATGGCAATGACCCGGCCCGCATTCTCAGCCAGGGACCGCGTCAGTGTTCCCAGCCCGGGACCGACTTCGATGACCGTGTCAGTCCGGCTCAGTTCGGCGGCAAGCAAGATCTGCTTCAGCTGGCTGCCGTCAACCAGAAAATGCTGCCCCAGGCCCTTCCGGGCGTGCAGGCCAGACTGGCGCAGCAGATCCTTGGTTTCGGCAAGCAGCGAGCGCGGCCTACTGGTCACTCTTCCCCAAACAGGTCGTCGATATCCTTCTTGTTGCGCTGCCCGACATCGACTTCGCCGGCCGGCCCGAATTGCCGGTAGGACTCGGCTGATCCGTATTCGCGGGGCTGGAAAGCCACCGGCATGGGGACCGAGTGACCGAAGATGAGGGCCTGCCGCTTCGGAGCCAGGCGCGCCAGAACGCCCTTCAACTCGTTCTTGCCGGAGACACCGGCCAGCACGCTGTCGATGTCTTTTTCGTTGTCGAGGAGGCAGGTTATCTTGGTGCCCAACTGGGACATCACCTCTTCATCGATCCCGCTCGGCCGCTGGTCGATCACCAGCAGGGTCACGTTATACTTGCGCATCTCCCGGGCAATGGTGCCGAAGATGGTCTTGCTGGCGACCTCAGGATTGAGGAACTTGTGAGCTTCCTCGATCGTGATCACCAGTGGCTGGGGCGGCGGAGTCCCATTAGCCCTGGCTCTTTCCGTACGCTCCTGGTACTGGCCGTAGATGCGCGCGACAGCATGTTGGCCACCAGCAGATAGGCGCTCACATCCCGGTAGCGCCCGAACTCAAGTACGACGCTGATGCCCCGGTCGAGGTGACTGAGAATACGCTTCACGGCGTCTTCCGGCGCCTGGGGCACAACGAAGCCGAGACGCTCGAAGGTGCGCAGCCCGCGCTTCAGGCTCTGCAGCGAACTCTCGTGGATATTCGACTCATTGAGCCGCTCCTCAAGTTGATCGTCGCTGGTCTCCAGCAGTTGCCGGATCCAGCTTCGTCCGAAGCGGCGGCTCAGCTGATAGGCCGCTTCCACCGCCAGGTCAGTCAGGTTCAGCGTCGCCCGCAGCACCGAGATGTCCTCGGCGGTGATTTCGTCGTACCCGATTTGGACCGCGAAATCGGTGGGGACCTTCCGCGCCGCCGAGTTCTCCTCATCCAGGGTAAAGATGGCCACTCTCGACTGGCCCCACTGTTTCAAGCCCTTTACCGTACGCGAGGCCCCTTCGCTAGTGCCTTCCCAGCCGTACTCGTTGTGCATGTCGAAGATAAGGTTGACGGCCTTGCTCTTCTGCAGCATGCCGATGAGCAGAATGCGGGTGAGGAACGTCTTGCCGGTACCGCTCTTGCCAAAGATGCCGTTGGAGCGGGTCACGAATTTTTCCAGATTCAGGCAGAGCTTAGTCTCCATATCGAGCGGATTGCCGATCAGGAATGTCTCTTTATCCTCTTTCCCGAAGATGATTTCCATGTCCTGGTCCGACGCCAGATCAACCGGCGCAAAATGGGTCGGAACGGTCTTGACCGGCTGAGGCTCCCCAACCGTCTTCAGGTCCCGGCCCAGTGTGAGATACGGCTGTACGTGAAGAAGTCCGTAGGTACTGGTGCCGCCTAGCACCTCGGCCGTGAATGAGTCGGAGGCATCTGGCGGCGCCTGGGTGATTCTCTCGTCAACGACGCCCAGGCTGACATCGGTGATCATGCCAAAAAAGCGCTGCTTGTGGCCCTGGACGGTGACATACCGGCCGACCGCCATGTCCTCCACTGAGGCCGACGCGTCGAGTCTGACCTCGATGCCACCGGTCAGGGAGCCGGAAACAACAATGCCCAGCCTCTCGGTCATCCCTTGATCATCCCCAGCACAACGCGCAACCGGTTGAAGTCGTTCCCCAGCATCACCGCCAGTCCTTTCCCGGCGGACACCAGAAAGCTCCGCGGATCCGCTTGCGCCCGGCTCATCTGTCGGAGCGCGGCGCCAATCACCTCTTCCACGGGTACCGGCTGGCGGGTATTCAGTAGAACGTTTAGGAAGTCGAACGACCTGCTGAAATCCCTGACCTCTTCTGCCGGACAGAGGTAGACGAAGCCGTGAATCCGTGCCGGAACGGGCGCCAGGTAGTGATGGAGCAACTCACCCTGGCGGTGGCCCACCACGATCGCGGTAAACTCACTCCGCAGCAGCTTCGTGAGCTGCGGATTGGCCCGGTAGATTGCATCTTCACTCGACTCGTTCCTGCCGCGCGATGGGGCGGCGGCCGGACTCAACACTGGCGGTTGTCGCATTGCAGACGATACCGTGTACCTCGGTCGCCCCATCCACGGTCTTCACCAGGGCGCCCAGCGGAGGCAAACCGTAAAGCTGGTAACACTCGGCCACGAATTCGGTCGTGCTTGCTTCAATGACTTCGGCTATCTTCTGCATGTGACACTGGGGGAGGCGCCGTCTTCCGTGAACCGGCCGCTCAGCTCTTCATTTCGTACCACAGTTTGAAATCGGTCCATGCCGGTTGCGGAATGTCCAGAAGCTCAATGTCCTGTCCCTGCTTCTTCAGAGAGCCCACCTTCAAAATCGAGAAACCGACAATGTTGTTCTCCGAATCCACTTTCTCCATGACATTGGGCGAAGCGGTCTTGCGCAGGGTGCCGTCCCGCTCTTTCAACACGAATTCGATCGAATCGCCATTATGGTCATATCGTATCTTCATTCCGGCCGCAACCTCCCCGAATCTGGCAGATCTTTCTGGATTCTATTCTATTTGCGCTTGGTGAGCAAAGCACCCAGGAGTGAGCCGATGAGCGCGCCACATACCCCTCCGGCCGCCATGCCCAGCGCGCCGGCGACTATCCCGACCGTAAACCCCCAGACGCCACCGGCGCACATCCCCACCACCACGCCGGCGACGACGTAAATATCGCCCGGCTTCCAAGCCGGCGGCCGCGGCCCCCACCCATCAGTCCCCCGGTATTTCAACAACGCCGAGAGTTCCCTTCCTCTCCAGCCAGGGTCCATCGAGTCCGCGAACACGAGAAGTCCCCTAACGGTTGGGCTCCTCGTGGCGATTACCACCCACTACTTCTTCTTCGTTTCGGCCTTCACCGGCGCCTGCTTCGCCTCCGCCTTCTTCGGTTTCTTCACGTTCTTCCTGCCTTTAGTTCCCATGTCTTCCTCCCTTAAACCGTGCCTGTCCGGTCTCAGTCTTCAGCCCCCCTTGCTTCCGGGCTGTCGCTATACCCACCTCATTCTCTTGCTGCGGCTCTTGCCCGTTCCCGGGGTGGGTAGGTGTTCCTCGACCAGCCCGGCCTCAACCAGCCGCCAGAAGTTTTGCCGGTCCGACATGGTCACGACCGCCTGTTCGTGGGCTTCGGACAGGGCAACCGGGTAACCGTGGCCACGATTGCACTGGTCCAGGACCAGGCTGTGCGCCATGCCGACTAGATTCGCGTCCCGGGCGACCCAGCGCGGGACTTCTACCCGGGCGATTTCGTCGTCCACCCGCAGGTAGAAGAAATGGATTTCGTGATCGCCGTAATGCTCTCTCACAATCTTCGACCGGCTCGAGAAGAGGTCCGACCTCTCTCCAGGTGCGAGCAAGTTGACGAAGAGCTGGCTGTCGGCGATACCGGACAGACTGTCGCAGGCTCGTTTGCCCGACTCGCAGTAACGGTCGCAATTCGCCGCCTCGTGGGGGCAGACCGCCACCCGCAACGTGTTCACCACATCGGTGCTGCGCGGTGCGCTGATATAGCTGCCAAAAGCGAGGGCCTTGTCTTTGCCCGCCTGCCAGATTCGGTCCAATTGCCGCAGAAGGCCTTCATCCAGCATCATCCGGGTGACGAAATCGGGGTACGGTTCAAGCCCCCATAACATCAGCGTGCCATCCAGCATCGCCATGGCCCGACTGCCCGGAGGCAGGGCTACCGCCAGGTCGGCCAGGTGGCGGCATTCCGCCACGCTCCGTTTGGCGCCGAGCAGGTTGCCCTCGACCGGCTGCCCGCGACCCTGACCGCCGGGTGGGCTCAGGACCATGTCCCTGTCATCAGCGTAGAGTTGCGGAATGCTCTCCAGGACCGCGTCCGGCTGGACTCCGTAGCTCAGGACGACATGGCTGATATTCAGCAGAAAACAGCGGACCGCTTGGTGGCGGTCAACTTCGATGTGCGAACCGTCGGTGGCGATCACCGTGAAATCGGCAGGCAAGGGCGGTGGTGAACAGACCCCGTCAAGGCCATCAATCAGCCCGGCCACCAGCCAGGTGGTCTTACTCTGGTCTATCTTCGTCCGGAGCGCCCCGACATCAGCCGACCTGTCCCGCATGACGTCCAACGCCCGTTGAAGAAGCTCCTGCCGCTGGTCCAGACCACTGCGCAGACGGCCTATCATTTCCCCGACTTGCGGGGCAACCTTGTCCAGGTCGAGTGACACGATACCCCCCGGCTGACCGCATCAGCCAACATTGCAGGCTGTTTTGAGTCAGAGTATAACAGGTTAGGCAAGACGTGGTCTTCCACGAATAAATGGATCACTCCAAGGATATAGCTTAAGGACCTGCCCGGCCGTTCGCTTTACACCCGGCCGGAGCCCGTGCTATAAACTTAGAGTCACTCTGAGTCCGGGAGGGCTATCGATGCAGGCTTTACTCATATCGGGAAGCAGGAACCTGGAGGGCCGGACGGCGCGCTGCGCCAACGCCATCCGAAAGGGATTTGCCAAAAGCGGGGGCACCTCCGAATTGGTCTTCCTGCCCACCACTAAACTCGAACGTTGCCGGCAGTGCGATCCGGACGGCTGGGGGATATGCCGGCGGGAGGGGAGGTGCGTCATCGAAGACGATTTCGCGTCAATAGTCGACCGGCTGAAGACCGCGGACGTGGTAGTCTTCGCGAATCCGGTCTATTTCCGGGACCTCAGTGAAAGCATGAAGACATTCCTCGAGCGGCTTCGACGCATCTCGTTCCGTCAGCAGAAGCCACCGATGCAGGGGAAGCCGGCCATCGGCGTGTGCCTGGCGGGCGGGGGTGGCGGGGGCGCGGCTTCGGCCTGTTTCAACCTGGAGACCATTCTGCAAATGATCGGCTTCGACGTGGTGGATATGATCAACGTGCGGCGCCAGAATATCGATATCAAGATTCCGATGCTGGAAATGACCGGGGAATGGTTGGCCACCAAACCGGAATCGGGTCCCATGCCGGCTCCGCCACCGAGATAGAAAGCCGACAGGCGACGGCTAATCGATCACCCCGGCTTTCACAAGGCCGGCGAACTCGTCGTCGGATAACCCGAGCATGCCCTTGAAGACCAGTTCGTTATGCTCGCCGAGTCGAGGAGCCCTCTTTATCTCAAAGGGAGTCTTTGAGAGCAAAAAGTGCGGTCCGGCCTGGGTCCGGTACCTGCCGCCGTCGGGGTGGTCCAACTCGGTGAACGTGTGCCGGTGCCTGAACTGGGGATCATGGTCCAGGATATCTTCGCCCGTTGCCACAACCCCGGCCGCCACCCCGGCGTTCTGCATCGACGCCATAACCTCTTCAGCCCCTCGCTGAACCGTCCACGCCTCTATGTGCCGGTCCAGGTCCGCCTCGGCGTCCTTCCGGCCCATCAGTGTCTTGAACCGGGATTCCCGGGTCCATGCCGGATTGCCGACCACGCGGCAGAAGCTCTGCCATTCCTCATCGGTGAAAACCGCAATGGCGCACCACCGGTCCTCGCCCCGGCACCGGTAGGCATTGTGGGGAGCCGCGTATTCGCACTGGTTGCCTGTCCGGCCCAGAACCCGCTTGTTCACCGAATAGTCCAAGGCAAGCGCCGCCAAGAAATGTACCGAATTCTCATACTGTGACATGTCGAGATACTGCCCCTTGCCGGTACGCCTCCGGTATTCAAGAGCAGCCAGAATGGCAATTATGTTAAACCGGGGCGCCACGAAGTCGGTGTAGGCGCCGATGTAGCCGGGCTCGCGGTCCGGCCAGCCCGTGATGTGACTGAAGCCGGCCAGCGAAGTGAGCTTGTGTCCCGACCCCGGATGCCTGGCGTGAGGCCCGGTCTGCCCCTGCATGCACGAGCTGCACATTATGAGGTCGGGCTTCAGCTTCTTAAGAGTCTCATATCCCAGCCCCATCCTCTCCATCGCCCCCCCGGCGAAGTTCTCGACCACGATATCAGCGGTGGCAATCAGACGTTTGCACAACTCCAGACCTTTGGGTGTGGCTACATTGAGCGTGATGCCGAGCTTGCCGGTATTGTACTGGCTGAAGCTGCCGAAACGCGCCCCAACCCGTTGTATGTCCGGGCGCTTCCGGCTCTCGACTCTGATTACTTCGGCGCCGCAATCCGAGAGGGCTTTGGTGGTCAGCGGTCCGGTCAGGTGCCAGGTGAAGTCGACGACCCGGATACCCTCAAGAATATTCTTCGGCATGCTGTTTCTCCATCACCCGATTGCGAGTTCAAAGGGCAGCGCGGTCCGTTGTCATCGGATCCAACCTGACCTCTCCTGCTAGATCACCCCGGCCTGCCGTAAGGCGGCGAGATGATCCTTGGAGATTCCAAGCTCCCCTCCGTATACCTCCAGGTTGTGTTCGCCAATCAACGGAGCCCTTCGGCTGATGCCCGGTGGCGCCTCCGTGGTATTGGCGAACGCGCCGGGATAGGTAATCCGGGCCTCGAGTTCAGGGTGTTCCACCTCTACCCAGAACGCCCTGGCCGCCAGCTGCGTATCACCCAGCATGTCTGCCTGGGTGGATACCGGATAGACCTGCGTATTAGTACGCACGGCGCCTGCATAAAGTTCGGCCTTGGTATGGGCCAGAAAGAACTTGGCCGTAGGAGCCTCGATACGGTCTACCTCAGCCTGGCTGGTATCGTTGCCAAACTTACTCCAATCGAAGTGCAGCAGGTAGTCGTCGGCCATCCCCTCGCTCTCCATCCACTTCACCAGCGGGATGTTGGTACGCTCCGACATCACGCCGCCCCAGAAGAACCAGGATATGTAGCCATCCTTGCACGGCCACAGCCGCGTCAGTCGGACAGTCACATTGGCGCCCGTCGCCTCCACCCCCCGCTTCTGAAGCGTCTTGCGAAGGTCCCAACCCGAAGTGATATGCTCCGTACACTGCACCACGGCTTCCTGGATGGAAACGTCGACGTGCTGCCCCTCCCCGGTTTGGGCCCGGGAAAGCAACGCCATCAAGGCGCCCATGGCGCCGTCCGCCCCGGCATTGAGAAACGCCTGGGAATGATAGCTGACATGCACCGGCGGCCGGTCGGCGTCCCCGAATGGGGCCATTTCGCCGCCCATTGCCCAGGCCACAATATCCGGCGCTTTCCAGTCTTTGTAAGGGCCGGTCTGACCAAAGGGAGTGATCGACACCATGATCACTCCGGGATTGATCTTCTCCAGGCCAGCATACCCCAGCCCCAAGCTGTCCAGGTATCCCGGAGCGAAGGTCTCAATTACGAAATCGGCCGTCTTCACCAACTTTCGAAAGATCTCCCGGCCGTCAGCCATCTCCAGGTTAAGGGTGATACCACGCTTGCTGGTGTTGTAGGCAAACCAGAACAGGCTCTTCTGGGTATCCGGCTCATCGTGGTAGAAGGGGCCGATGCGGCGGGCCGGATCGCCGCGCGTGGGGTTCAACCTTGATTACGTCGGCGCCATAGTCGCCTAGGACTTTGCCGCAGAAGAGCCCCTGTTCTCCGGCCAAATCGAGAACCCGGTAGGGACTCAATACGCCTTGTGGTCTGTCTCCCATTCGAGCGCTCCTCACCGGGCGGTTAGAGGTCGGCCTGAAAAACATCACGCTTCGCAAGCCGGGTCTCTTCTGTTCCGCCGGGCGAATCCGGCTTCGAGGATAGCACACGACCTGGGGAGTGTCAACGGCCACGGGTACGATTGTTGATGTCCGGCGATGATGTCACCTTAATCGTGCAGCTATTCTGTCACCCGTCTACTCAAGCAAGGAGCCGCCGGACCTGCAGTTGACCGTATTCTTCAGCCTGATGCTATAATACGGAGTTTGGCGGTGAGATTATGGCAGGATCGTGGAGAAAGGCAAGGAGACTCGCTCTCCAGGCATTGTATGAGGCCGACGCCGTCGGCCATGGCGCAGCGTCGGTGCTGGAGCGGTTCCTGGAGCAGGACAGCCTTGATGAGGATAACGCGGCTTTCGCCCGGGATATGGTGAACGGAGTCATCCAGCACAAGGCAGTGATTGACCGGCACATCAAGGCGCACGCCCCGTCCTGGCCGGTTTCTCAGATACCGCCGATCGACCGGAATCTGCTGAGGCTTGCAATATTCGAAATAATAATCGATAATAGAACCCCAGTGAGGGTCGGGATCAATGAAGCTGTCGAACTGGCGAAAGCATTCGGCGGCGAGAGTTCACCGAAGTTCATAAATGGAGTGCTGGGCTCGATTGTCCTTAAACTCAAAGACAGCGAGTCTGTAGAAAGCTGAAAGGGGGAAATGGTGGCCACTGTTTACGAGCGTGTCAAGAAGATTGTTGTCGAGCAACTCGGCGCCGACGAAAAAGATGTGGTAGCTACGGCCAGCTTTGTGGACGATCTTGGCGCTGATTCTCTCGACCTGGTCGAGATGATCATGGCCATGGAAGAGGCGTTCAGTACCGCGACTCAGAAGCTGGAGATACCGGATGAGGACGCGGAGAAGATCGCCACAGTCCAGGACGCGGTCGACTACATCAAGGACCAGGGTATCCAGGACTCATAAACGGGCTGAACCCTAAGGCGGCCTGCATCGACCGGTTCCGCTATCGTCACTTCCGAGCCGTCGTCGGCAGGGCCCGCCGCTAGCCACCTCAGACGCGCACAGCGCTGTTCGGCAGGGACGATTCGTGCCGAAGCCGGCATTCATACCGCCAATTGTAAGACCCGGGCTCGTTTGTCTATAATAGGTGTGTTTGCCGTGCGGTCGCGCCTGCCGCGGTTTGCAGCGTCAATGGTGAGTGTAGCCCAGTGGACTAAGGCCTCAGGCTGTGAACCTGATGATCGAGGGTTCGAATCCCTTCACTCACCCCACCCGGCCCAACCTCCTCACGGTCCCGGCCGCCGGTCCGCTCCCATGGGCGCCACCGCGCCTCTGGTCAGACAGACGACCAACCGGACTTACATGACCCGGCAAAGATGCTAAGCTGTGAGTGGCGCCGGCCAGCGATGGCAGCCGCATTCTTAACCGGTGACCGGGCCGGGTGAAAGCATGGGTTCGATTCGACTTACTGTCATCATTAGCAGGATCTCAGCCTTCGTCACGCAACATCCCGTGTTCGTAAGAAGCGTCTACGCGGAGTCGCTGCTCGAAGACTTCTTCGTGTCGGCCGTGGCTGCGGTTCTGGGCATCCGGCTCTACCTCGCCGTCACCGGATACCCTCAGATCACCTTCGGTCCGCTTCATATCTCACACCTGGTCTGGGGCGGGCTCTTCATGCTGGTTGCGCTGATGATCCTGATGGCGTCGTTGACCCATCGGGGGCAGATGGTGGCCGCAGTGGTGGGGGGAATCGGCTTCGGCGCCTTTATCGATGAGCTGGGCAAGGTCATCACACGGGACAACGACTATTTCTTCCGGCCGACCATCGCGCTCATATATACGGTGTTCGTCATCATATTCGCAGCGACCAGGTTGATCGGCCGGAGAAGGCCGTTCACGCCGCAACAAAGCCTGGCCAATGCCTTCGACGTCGCCAAGCAGGGCAGCCTGTCCGGTCTGCATCCGGAGCAGCGCGAAGAAGCTCTGGAAATGCTGGCAAATTGCCCCCCGGGCCCGGTCAGGGACAACCTTGAGCATATCCTGCGAAACATGAGTGCAAGGCCGGCGCCCCGGATGAGGCTGATGGAGAAGGCTCATGAGATGGTTGACCGGCTGTACGCGACCGCGGCTGCCCGGGGGTGGCTGAGCGGGATCGTGGTGGCCTTCTTTGCCCTGACCTCGGTTACGTCGCTTTACGCGGTCGTCGGAGTCGTGACCTGGTCACTCGGCCTGGGGCTGTGGGTTGGCGCCGGCATCCTGCTGCTGGTCGTTCTCGTGTCGTCGGTCAGGAGCAAGTGGCGCTACCTCAACATCGTCTCTTCGGTGGGCATCGTCGCCGTGTCCATACTGATAAGCTGGGCGCTCTTGAACAACCTGAAGCCGGTTCCGCTATCGGTGGCTGACTACGCCCAGTTTGTGTTTCCGGGCGTGGTTGGGGTCCTCGTCATTATCGGTATGCTGACCTTACCCCGTTCGAGGCTGCGGGCATATTCGATGTTCCGGCTGGCGGTACTGGTATCGATATTCCTGACTCAGGTCTTTTCATTCTACCAGCAGCAGTTCGTCGCCCTGCTGGGACTGGTCATGGATATCATGATACTGGTGGCGCTGCGATACCTGGTCCAGCACGAGCACGAGAAGATGCAGGCGGGGCCTGACGGAGCAACTGTCATACCAGAGACCACCCCTGCGCTTTGACCACACGGCGGAGCGGTGGCTATAATGACCGTGGAACCTCTTGTGCGCCTATAGCTCAGTGGATAGAGCATCGGTCTTCGAAACCGGGGGTCGTGGGTTCGAATCCCTCTAGGCGCGTGCCTGGCTCGTGATCGCTCGGCAACGGATTGACATATCCTCTCCAATGGGTTTGCTGCATGGCGGGGTTGTTCAGCGTCCAGCGGGGAGACGGGCAATATCGGGGATGGCCGGGTCCGACCCGGTATCGGAAGAACAAGGATAGCCGGCGAAAGGAGGTCAAGAGTTGAAAGCGGTGATCAACACCAAGAAAGGCGAAGTCGTGCTAATGGAAGTACCGCTGCGGGAGGTTGGCCACGAAGAGGTCAAAGTCAAGGTCGCCTATTGCGGAATAGGCGGCGCGGACCCGTTCATTGTCAGCGGCGAAATCGCCCTTCCGCTCCCCTGGCATATGGGTTACCAGGCATCGGGCACCATCGTCGAGGCCGACCGGGGCGTGACCGCCCACGGCCTCAAAGCCGGCGACCGTGTTGCTCTGGACCAACTCCGATACTGCGGGGCGTGTTACGAATGCATGCACGGCCGCGAGACTTTCTGCGCTAACCGAGCGTTTCCCAACGGATATTTGGACTCCATGATGGCCGAATATGTGGTCCTCCACCAGAGACAAGTGTGGAAATTGCCGGATTCGGTTTCCCTGGAGGAAGGGTCGTTCACTGAGGTGGTCGGGGCATCGATGCCGGCCATCGATCTAGCACCGTTCAAATTCGGCGATAGCGTGGTCGTTTCGGGAGCCGGCAGTTGCGGGCTGATAATACTGCAGCTCGCGAGACTGCAGGGCGGTACGAAACTTACCGTTATTGAGCCGGTGGCATCCAAGCGCGGACTGGCGCTGAAGCTAGGCGCCGATCATGTGATCGACCCGAAAAGCGAGGACATCGTGGCTGAAGCCATGAGGATCACAGAGGGCCGCGGATTTGACCGGGTCATCGAAGCCTCAGGTGACGCTACCGCCATTCTCCCCTGTGTCGACATGGTTGCGAGGTGCGGCCGGATAGTCCTCTACGGAATATATCCCAGCCACTATATGCTCACGCTGGATATCGACAAGCTCTATTTCAAGGAAGCCGGCATACAGACGGTCTTCGGTCAATCGCATCTCTTCCCGAGGGCCGTTGACGTGTTGCCCAAGCTGGACCTCAAGTCCATGATCGGACCGGTATTTCCACTGGATAGATTCCAGGAAGCGCTGGACGCCCATAACACGATGCAGTATGCCAAAGTCCTGGTGAAATGCTAGCGCCGCGGCGGAGCTGGGTGGACCATATACCGATCCTGTGGCTTGAACCGCCCCTGGGAGGCCCGGCGCGCCAGCTTGTGGTGGCGCTGCCCGGCCTGAGCGGGACCAAAGAGAGTATGGTGACCCCTTTCCTTCAGGATTTGGCGGCCCGAGGTTTTGTCGCCCTCAGCTTCGACCCCTGGCAGCATGGTGAGCGCGGGACTGAAGACCGGGAACAAATGAGCAGACGCATCTTCGGTAATTTCCGCCGGCACTTCTGGCCTATCCTCGGCAATACCGCCGTCGATGCCCTCCGCGTCATTGACTGGGCGGTAGCCGAGTTGGGCGTGGTACCTCCCGTCTATGTGGTTGGTACCTCGATGGGCGGAGACATCGCCGTGGCGGCGGCCGGCATCGACCATCGTATCCGGCGGGTAGCAACAGTCGTTTCCACTCCGGATTGGTTGCGTCCGGGAATGCAGGACTCCCGCAATCCGGGGGCAGCAGCATCTCAGGGCGCCCCGGATTCCTATTCACAGTACTTCTACGACCGCCTGAACCCCCTGACACACCTGGAAGCCTATACCCACGGCCCAGCCATCAGCTTTGTGTGCGGCGAGCAGGATACGCATGTCCCGCCCGATGGCGCCTTAAGATTCCAAATGGCGCTAAGAAAGGCTTTTCCGGCCGCCGCCGATAATGTGAGGGTCAAGCTCGTTCCCGGTAAGGGACATCTTGACTTTGTGAAACCGGAACTTTGGTGGGCAGAGAGCCTGGCGTGGCTGACAGGCAGGTAGAAGATGCAAATTGCCGTTTCCTTATTGTTCGTGCTCACCGGGGGTCTATTCCTGCTGATCAGCACGGTCTTTTACCCTGCTGTCGTTCAGATGCTCAGCCATCTCGAGACACGGATAGCAGCGACGCCAGATTTCTGGGATCTATCATTTGTGCTTCGAATCGTCAGGGTAATATTCTTCCTGGTGGGCATTTTCATAACCGGTTTTGGAGTCGCCCTGTTCTGGCTGAGAAGAAACTGGCCGCTGTAGAAGGCATTCCGAACGCGGCACCTTCCCCGGTACGTCGAAGCGCGCCGGGCAACATGGCACCGTCAAAGGCTCTCCACCACCACATCCCCCGAAGCCGTATTCCCGGCGTACGTTCCGAGCCGGCGATGCTCTCTGATATGGAAGACTACGTCTATCACGATCTTCAGCAAAACGAGGAGAGTCAGCACCACGCGGGGCAGACCGAAGAGGCTGAGCAGAAACGCGCACAAGATGACGGCGACGTGCATTACCACGATTCTCCGGTATGGCGCCACCATCTGCTGTGACAAAGTCACCTTCTCGTATTCCCGGTGGCCGACATAGTTGACGAAAAACGAGACTCCGTGGCTGATGCTGAGCGACACAATACCCACAATGACCGTGCTCGGTGATATGAAGACCGGGCTAAACAGCGAGTATATGCCGAACCAGTGACCGGCCATGAAGCCGGAGTAATGGACGGCGAAGAATATGATTCCCGAGGTCTTGTGGCCCCGGGCGGCCGTGGGAACACCGGACGGATCGCGTCGGACCGGGCTTATCATGAGCATCCGGGGAATATTGTAGGCCCCAACCACGGCTGACTCGAGCCAGTAGTAGAACAGCACCGAAAACAAGTCCCAGTTGAGAAGCAGAGTCCCGGACACCGGTATCAGGTTGGCAAGAACCAGGGTAACCAGCGGATACCTTGTCAACGCCCGGCCGTTTATGGACAGTCTCGTCTTCACTGTGTTAGCCAGAGGTCGTTTGTGCCGCCCTTGACGGGCTCCACTTCAGAAGGCCGGCTCCCGATCAGGCCGCGTATTCCAGGCATCTCTGCTTGGCATACTGCCAGGCGGAGAACCGCTCCTCACGGTCGTCATTCGAGATGAAGGGGTCTTCGCCGTACAGCATGTAGCCTTCCCACAGTTCCTTGAAGCTGTACTTACCCCGTTCTATTCTCTCAAAGTACTCGTCGACCTTCTGTTTGCAGGCCATCAGCGCTTCCGCTCTGGTTTCGAATTCCCCCAGTCGGTAGCGTTCCTTTTCGTCGCCGTCGTGGAAATTGTCATCAACATAGACCAGGTATTTGCTCACGGCGTGCATTATAGCATCAGGACGTCACGAGTGTTCGAAATGAATGCGGCGGCCGGTTCCTGAGTTGTCGCTGACAGGGAACCGGATTGACGGTCGCCCCGGTACTGGATAGAATAGTCGCCAGAAGGGCCGGACACAGCACATACGGCCCATTTCCTTCAACATCGACCCGACGACAGAATGCGCAGGGAGGACGAAATGCCTAAGAGGGAACCGTCAAAAAGGAAACTAACGACCGCCGCCGGAGCGCCCGTTGTCGACAATCAGAACATCATGACCGCCGGCCCGCGGGGACCTGCCCTATTGCAGGACGTCTGGTTCCTGGAGAAACTGGGCCATTTCGACCGCGAAGTCATCCCGGAACGGCGTATGCACGCCAAAGGTTCCGGCGCCTTCGGGACCTTCACCGTCACCCGCAACGTCACCCGTTACACGAAGGCGAAGGTGTTCTCGGCGATCGGCAAGAAGACGGACGTCTTCCTTCGTTTTTCCACGGTGGCCGGTGAACGCGGCGCTGCCGATGCCGAACGGGATATCCGCGGCTTCGCCATGAAGTTCTACACTGAAGAGGGCAACTGGGACCTGGTAGGCAACAACACACCGGTCTTCTTCCTGCGCGACCCGCTCAAGTTCCCTGACCTCAACCACGCCGTAAAACGAGACCCCCGCACCAATATGAGAAGTGCCAAGAACAACTGGGATTTCTGGACTTCACTTCCGGAAGCGCTGCACCAGGTGACCATCGTCATGAGTGACCGCGGTATTCCTTCTTCCTACCGCCATATGCACGGGTTTGGCAGCCATACCTTCAGCCTCATCAACGCCAAGAACCAGCGGTTCTGGGTCAAGTTCCATCTGAAAACGCAGCAGGGCATCAAGAACCTGACCGATCAGGAAGCCGAGACACTCGTCGGCAAGGACCGCGAAAGCCACCAGCGTGACCTGTATGAAAGCATCGAAAAGGGTGATTTCCCCCGCTGGACGATGTATTTTCAGATCATGCCGGAAAAAGACGCGGCGAAGATGCCCTACAATCCCTTTGACCTCACCAAAGTCTGGTATCACAAGGACTACCCCCTGATTGAGGTGGGCGTCCTGGAACTAAACCGCAACCCGGAAAACTATTTCGCCGATGTTGAGCAGGCTGCTTTCAATCCGGCCAATGTCGTGCCCGGTATCGGTTTCTCCCCGGACAAGATGCTCCAGGGCCGGCTCTTCTCCTACGGCGATGCCCAGCGATATCGCCTGGGCGTCAACCATCAACTCATACCGGTCAATGCGCCGCGCACTCCGGCTAACAGTTTCCATCGCGACGGAGCAATGCGGGTTGACGGCAATCACGGCAGCACACTCGGCTATGAACCGAACAGCTATGGCGAGTGGCAGCAGCAGCCCGATTTTGCCGAACCTCCACTGAAGCTCGATGGGCACGCCGACCACTGGAATTTCCGTGAGGATGACAATGACTACTACACTCAGCCGGGGAAACTCTTCCGCCTGATGAGCCCGGCACAGCAGAAAGTCCTGTGTGAAAACACGGCGCGGGCGATCGGTAGTGCGCCGCAGGAAGTTAAAATCAGGCACATCGGCAACTGCCTGAAGGCTGACAAGTCGTATGGGAGCGGTGTCGCCAAAGCGCTGGGGATAAAGCTGAGCGAAGTCACCAAAGGAAAGTAGTCGCCGGTCAGGCGCGCCAGTCCGGCAGGGCGATGACCTCGCAACCGGGTTTGGCCTAGTGCCTCGGTTACTCTCTGATGCCGTCCAGCCGGCCGAGGATCTCCCCTGCCCCACGGACGATACCGTCGACCAGTTCCTTGACACTCGGAATATGATCGATTCCGGCCAGCGCCAGTGACACCATACGGGTGGGGTCGGCGGCGGTGATGACCTGATCCCCGGACTCCTGCCCCGGGCCGGGGCGGGGCGACTGCAGGGGTTGGTCGTCTTTGAGGTTGACCCTCTCCAGCATTCTCAGCCATTCGTCGAGCGGGACCTTGCCGCGCATCGCCTGTGCCTCGGCGTAAGCCCGGGGGTCGACCGAACCGAGGACCCGCCGCAGCAGACGAGGGTCGTCCGGGCTCGTCTTCAGTATTTCAACCTTCAGCGACTCTTTGAGAGGGCTTTCTCTGGTAAGCATGAAAGCAGTGCCCATCATCACTGCGTCGGCCCCCATCCCCAGCGCCCCCACAAACCCGCGAGCATCGGCAATACCCCCGGCGGCAATGAAAGGCACGGCTATCTTCCTCGTTCCCCAGATGACCGAGGCCATCGTCGGCAGTTGCTCCGGACTTTTGAAACCGGTCCCTTCCAGGCCCACCACGATAAGGGCGTCGGCGCCCAGCCTCTCAGCATGAATGGCGTCCTTAACGCGCGCCGATTTGTGTATCCACTTGAGCCCGGCCGCTTCGATGCGCGGCGCCAGGGAATCGGGCTTGTACAGCGCCGTTTCGACCGGGACCCGGGCGGCGATACACACCTCCAGCATCTCCTCAATGCGCGGACAGATGCCGAAGCTCAAGTTCACGCCGAAGGAACCGTCGGTGGCCACGCGGCAGCGCTCGATATCCTCTTTCAGCTTGGCCGGGGTACGCGATACCGAGGCCGTAATCGTGCCGTGGGCCCCGGCGTTGGCCACCGCCGCGGCGAATTTCCAGTCTCCCAGGCCAGCCATCGCTCCCTGGAGGATAGGGTACTTACATCCCAATAACTCCGTGATCCTGGTTCTCATCACTTACCCCCGTTTCTGTCGGACCAGCGCGAGTGCCCGGTCGGCACCCGGACTGACGATCACCAATTACGCACTGGGCCAAAAAAGAAGGGGTAGCCTTGCGACTACCCCTAGGAGTTCCTCCCCAAGCTTGACTCACTGGCGGTTAACACTACCGCAGGGAGTTGTATGGAATCAACCCTCAACCCACCTTAACGAGTCAAGTTTGAGTTCCGTCGCCCCGACTTCGCGCGGGGCCCTATCTGGGAAATAGCCAGACCCCATTGAACTTCTGAAGCTTCATCCTGCACCTCCCAATCCAGACTAGGTGCCTTTCGACCTAATCAGATTACATCACCTTTCGCCCGATTTGTCAATACCCCCACCACCCGGACGAACGTACCATCATCTCTTGCAGCCGCGCGGATACTCTTCACGCTACCGGTGAAACCGGTAGCGGACTCGACGTTGGAACCGTGACCGGACCCTTGTCGGTGGATGTCTTTGGTTTGTCCCCGGACTGCCTGCTACTGACCTTTTCAACCCAGGCGGGTCATAATAGGAGTAGCGACCGCACGGGGTACGGGCTGAGTATCCAACCGTCAAGGTAGAGACGTCTGTAATGACACCAGAAGACACGAGGGCAGCCCGACGCGCGGTGCGTCGTTAGTTGCGAAAAGACCAGCTTATGCTGTTTATTTGGAGGAGCCGGAAGTCATTGTGCAGATTCACCATCGATTGGATTATGGCCTTGCCACCTGATTGGACTTCGGTTGGAGGGTCGGTTTGATGAAATGCGTAATCCTGGCCAGTGGCTTTGGCACGAGACTCTATCCTTTGACCATCAACCGGGCCAAAGCGCTCTTGGAATTCAGGGGAACACCTCTGATAAGTCATATCGCGCATAGCGTTCCCGACGCCATGGAGGTCATTGTAACCACCAATCAGAAATTCGAGGCCAGCTTCCGTAAGTGGGCGGAGACCCTGGGTCGGGCAATAACCTTCTGTGTCGAACCGGTTATGACCGAAGAGCAAAGCATGGGCGCCGTTGGTTCCCTTAACTACTGCGTTACGACCAACAATATCACGGACGATTTGCTGGTCATCGCCGGAGACAATTATTTCGAATCCGGGCTGCCCGAATTCGTTGCCAGTTATGATGGTCAGACTACCCTGGTGGGTGTGTACGATACCGGAGACAAGAGTAAGTGCCGCCAGTTCGGCGTTGTTGCTTTGGATGGTATCAGAATAGCCAAATTCGCTGAAAAGCCCGCTGAACCGGAGTCCTGCCTTATCGCCACTGCCTGTTACATCTTCCCAACCCGGATTTTCCCTCTCCTCTCCGAGTTTTGCTCCGGTGGTAAAAAGGACAACCTCGGCAGCTTCATTTCTTACCTGATCGCCAAAGACGTGGTGCATGCCTATGCCTTCACAGGCTTATGGTTCGATGCCGGGGATGGTGATCATGTGTTGCTTTGAACATGATTCTGGATGGGATGCCTGGGGCTCCTGTCGCTGACTTCTTTGAGGCAGGTCAGAGATTGATGGCAGGGCCCTTTGAACCATCTTGCCTCCAAATTCGTCTTGCCGTCTTCGGGCCGGGATTGGCTCGTGTCAAGGCTGGCTCGCCATCCGTGCTGACGGACTCAGATCTCTTGATGTGAGGGATATCAAGAAGCCGACTATCGGTTCTGATCTCATCTTTCAATCTTGAGTTGCGTCGGGAGCGACACCGACACACGCTTACGCCAGTAGTTGAATACCCACAAGACTGACGCTGCAAGCAGGAACCGGTCTCGCCCTTCGAGCTAAGACTCGAGAAGCAAAGCCAGCGCGGTTGCGCAACATCCGGCCCAGGGGGGGCATCAGGAATGCGGATGACCAACAAGAGTGTGCGCCGGGCGTTTTCCCGTCTGTGGGCGCGCCTCGGCCGAACCCATCTGGCACAGAAATATGCCGACGATGAACTGTCTCTTCGATCGGAACTGTTCAGTGCAGATCAGATGGAGCAGCACGGGAGGATCCTTGCCGCTATGCACCGGCTGGATACTGGACGCCCTCGGGACAGGCTCCTGGCACGGCTGGCTGAGAATGAGACTCTCCTGCTTGAAGTCCACAACCTGCTGACGGAGGACGTCCAGTTGGAGCGCCGGATTACACCGGCCGGGGAATGGCTGCTCGACAACTTCTACTTGATCGAGGAGCAGATTCGAACCGCCCGGCAGCACTTGCCGAAGGGCTACAGCCGCGGGCTGCCGCACTTGCTGAATGGCCCATCGGCCGGGTTTCCGCGGGTGTATGACATCGCACTGGAGACGATCTCGCACGGCGACGGCCGGGTGAATCCGGAGAACCTCAGCAGTTTCGTGGCCGCGTACCAGACGGCGACGACGCTGAAACTGGGCGAGCTCTGGGCCATCCCCATCATGTTGCGCCTGGCCCTGATCGAAAATGCCCGGCGGGTTGCTGCCCGGATCGCCGCCAACAGGATCGATCGAAACCGGGCCGACTACTGGGCTGACCAGATGACTGACATCGCCGCGAAGGACCCAAAAGGCGTGATTCTGGCAGTAGCCGACATGGCGAGGTCGAACCCGCCGATGGAAAGCTCTTTTGTTGCGGAACTAACGCGCCGCTTGCAGGGCCAGGGTCCCGCTTTAGCCCTCCCGCTCACCTGGATCGAACAGCGCCTGTCCGAGGCCGGTCTTGCCATAGCACAGTTGGTGCGCTCGGAGAGCCAGCAACAGGCGGCCGACCGGGTCTCGATGAGCAACAGCATCGGCAGCCTTCGTTCCCTGGACGCGATGGACTGGCGCGAGTTTGTCGAGACATTGAGCATCGTCGAGCGGACACTGCGCGAGGATCCTGGGAAAGTCTACGGCAAGATGGATTTTGCCACCCGTGATCGTTACCGGCACGTCGTGGAAAAGGCCGCGCAGAGCAGTCCACGTTCTGAGAACGAGGTGGCGCGCCAGGCGATCGATCTAGCCGGTGAGGGAGCGACTCTGAAAGGCCGTGACGACCGGGCGGCGCATGTTGGTTTCTATCTCATCGACGAGGGATTGGTGAAACTCCAACGGATGACAGGGGTTCGCTTGTCGCCCGCTGAAGTCGTGCGCAGAGTCGGCCGGCGCTTTCCTCTGTTGCTGTACGGCGGCATCATTACATTGATCACCGCGATCTTCGCCGGGGGATTGCTGGTGAAGGCGTACGCCGACGGGCTGCACAGCTGGGCAATGGTGCCCCTGGGACTGCTGACGCTTCTTTGCGCCAGTCATCTGGGTGTGGCCGTGGTGAACTGGCTGGCGACGTTGCTGGTGACGCCGCGCCCGTTGCCGCGCATGGATTTTTCCCACGGCATCCCGCCACCATTGCGCACTCTGGTTGTGATCCCGACGATGCTAGCGAGCGTCAAGAACATCGAGGACCTGATCGAGGCGCTCGAAGTCCGCTTCCTGGCCAATCGGGATGACTGTCTTCACTTCGGTCTGCTGACCGATTTTCGAGACGCCAGCCAAGAAGACTTACCGGAAGACGAACCGCTGTTACGCTTGGCCCGACACAGAATCGAGGAGTTGAATGAGAAGTACCCAATTCCAGAAGGCGATACCTTCTTTTTGTTTCATCGCCCGCGCAGGTGGAATCCGCGCGACCGGATCTATATGGGTTACGAACGCAAGCGGGGCAAGCTCGAGGACTTGAATGGGTTCTTGCGCGGCGGATCAGGAGACCGCTTCGCGCTCGTGGTCGGGGATACCACGGCCTTGCAGAGCGTGAAGTACGTGATTACCCTGGATACCGATACGCAACTGGCACGCGATTCGGCGTGGCAGTTTGTGGGCACCATGGCGCATCCGCTCAATCGGGCGCGTTACGACGAAGTCCAGCAGCGTATCGTCGGAGGGTACGGCGTTCTTCAGCCACGGGTGGCCGTAAGCCTGCCCAGCAGGAGCCGGTCCTGGTATGCGCGCATGTACGCCGATGAACTCGGTATCGATCCCTACACACGCGCTGTTTCAGATGTCTACCAGGACCTGTTCGGTGAAGGCTCGTTCACCGGCAAAGGAATCTACGAAGTCGACGCTTTCGAACGGACACTGGGCGGGCGACTTCCCGAGAACCGGATCCTCAGTCACGACCTTCTCGAAGGGTGTTACGTCCGGTCGGGGTCGTTGAGTGATGTGCCGCTATACGAAGAATACCCCTCCCGTTACAGTGCGGACGTCAGTCGCCGGCACCGTTGGATTCGCGGGGATTGGCAGATCGCCGGGTGGTTGATGCCCAGAGTACCGGGACGCGATTCAACCCGGGAGAGGAATCCACTGTCGGGGCTGTCGAGATGGAAGATTCTCGACAACCTGCGGCGTAGCCTCACACCCACGGCGCTGACAATACTCCTTCTTCTGGGCTGGACGGTGTTGCCGTCGGCCTGGTTCTGGACGCTGGTGGTAATCAGCATCATTGTGATTCCTTCTTTGACAGCCTCTGCCTTCAATCTGCTTAAGAAGCCAGGCGATGTGACACTGGGACAGCATCTCGCCGTCCCAGTGCGCTCGGCCCGCCGATACTTAGTTCAGGCTGCTTTCACGGTCGTATGTTTGCCATACGAAGCTTTTTTCAGTCTGGATGCGATATTGCGGGCCGCTTGGAGGATGTTGATCACGCATCAGCAACTCCTCCAATGGAATCCGTCGGGTGACTCGGATCGCGATAGCCGCACTGGCCTCGCCGGCTCATTACGGATCATGTGGATCGGCCCGCTCGTTGCCGCTATCGCCGCGATTACGATCTCGGCTTGGAGACCGGCCGCGTTGGCCGTGGCCGGCCCCATACTATTCCTCTGGTTTGCCTCCCCGGCGATCACCTGGTGGATCAGTCGCCCACTCGCTCGCCGGCGGGCCGCGCTGACAACGGGGCAGACCCTCTTTCTGAGGAAGATTTCACGAAAGACCTGGGCCTTCTTCGAGACCTTTGTCGGACCGGAAGATCATTGGCTCCCACCTGACAACTTCCAGGAATATCCGGTTGCAGTCATCGCCCATCGCACGTCGCCCACCAACATGGGCCTTGCCCTGCTGGCAAACCTTTCAGCATTTGACTTCGGCTACCTTTCGGCGGGACAACTCGTCGAGCGTACCGCAAAGGCGTTCCAGACCATGGAAGCCATGGAACGGTACCAGGGCCACTTCTACAACTGGTACGACACGCAGTCTTTGAAGCCGCTGCCGCCCCCATACATTTCGTCGGTGGACAGCGGGAACCTGGCGGGCCATCTCCTTACCTTGCGGCCCGGTCTGTTGGGACTAGCCGATCACAAGATACTGGAACCTCGATTCTTCGAGGGCCTGAGCGACACTCTCAGGATTATCATTGAAGCTGCGGCCGCAGCTCCGGTGGTATGGGCCCCGGCCCCCCACCTCGCCCAACTACAACGGGACCTGGAGTCCGCGATACGTTCCCAACCCGCCACTCTCGCGGCTTCGAGGCTGTGCCTTGATCGGTTGGCAACGTCGGCCGCGATAGTAGTCGCTGACGTGGAAGCTCTCGATGCCGACCATGACAGCCAACTGGTGTGGTGGGCGCGCGCCTTTGCCAGTCAGTGCCGAGATGCCATCGACGAGCTGACGTTTCTGGCTCCGTGGGCGGGAATTCTGTCTTCGCCGAATCGTCTGGTGGAGTTCTCCGATCTCGACCAGATCCCGACGATGGGCGAAGTGGCGGCACTGGAGGGGGAACTCCTGCCGGCGATCGTAAGGCGGCTTGGCTCGGCCGCCAACGCGGCGGAAAGCGTCTGGCTTGGGGACCTTCAACTCTTCGTCAAGGAAGGCAGCCTGCACGCTAGAACGAGAATGGCGGCCATCAAAGAACTGTGCCTGCAATGCAAAACACTTGCCACCATGGAATGCGGCTTCTTGTTTGACAAGACACGCCACTTGTTCTCCATCGGCTATCATGTCGATGAGCACCGGCGGGACTCCGGCTACTACGACCTCCTGGCTTCGGAAGCGAGGTTCTCAAACTTCGTGGCGATTGCCCAGGGACAACTACCTCAAGACAGCTGGTTCGCCCTGGGGCGGCTACTGACGACCGCCGGCGGAGAACCGGTTCTTCTTTCCTGGAGTGGGTCGATGTTCGAATACCTGATGCCGCTTCTGGTGATGCCTAACTACGAACACACGCTGCTCGACCAGACGTTCAAGGTGGCGGTAGCCAGACAGATCGAATACGGGCGCAAACACGGCGTCCCCTGGGGCATTTCGGAGTGTGGTTACAACGCCATCGATGCTCATTTCAACTATCAGTACCGCGCTTTTGGCGTCCCCGGGTTGGGGCTCAAACGCGGACTCAGCGAGGACCTGGTGATTGCGCCGTACGCCTCGGCACTGGCGCTGATGGTGGCGCCCGGAGAGGCGTGTCTTAACCTCGAACGACTTGCCGCCGAGGGCTTTGAAGCACGGTACGGCTTTTACGAAGCCATCGACTACACTCCGTCTCGTCTGCCGCGCGGACAATCGAGCGCGGTGGTCCGGTCCTTCATGACCCATCACCAAGGCATGGGTCTCCTGTCCATGGCCAATCTACTGCTGGGCGGCCCGATGCAGAAGCGATTCGCCTCCGATCCGATGTTCCAGGCTACCCTGCTGTTGCTGCAGGAACGGATTCCCAAGGCAAAAGCGTTCTACACGTACACCTCCGAACTCCTCGACTATCATGCCGTTTCCATCGCTCCGGAGACGCCGATTCGCGTCTTTGCAAGTCCCGACACCCCGAACCCGGAAGTGCAGTTGCTCTCAAACGGCAGGTACCACGTGATGATCACCAGTGCCGGCGGCGGCTACAGCCGCTGGAACGACCTCGCCGTTACCCGCTGGCGGGAAGACCACACCTGCGACAACTGGGGCACTTTCTGTTACATCCGCGACCTATCCACCGGGGAATTCTGGTCAACCGCGTATCAGCCGACGCTCAAGAGGTCGAGCCATTTTGAAGCCATATTCTCAGAGGGTCGAGCCGAGTTTCGCGGGCGAGATCAAGAGTATGACACCCACACCGAGATCGCTGTTTCGCCCGAGGACGATATCGAACTGAGGCGGGTCCGCATCACCAACCGCGACCGGACCCGCCGGGAGATCGATGTTACCAGCTATGCCGAAGTAGTTCTGGCGGTGCCTGCGGCGGACGCACTGCATCCGGCGTTCAGCAATCTGTTTGTACAGACCGAGATCATCCGCCCCCAGCGAGCGATCCTCTGCACTCGGCGGCCCCGCTCACAGTCTGAACGTCCACCCTGGATGTTGCATCTGATGGTTGCATACGGGGCGCAGATCGAAGAAGTCTCCTATGAAACAGACCGCATGCAATTCATCGGCCGCGGCAACACCGTCGTCGATCCCCAGGCGATGAGCGGGGGTACTGGCCTATCCAATGCGCCGCTCTCGGACAGCGAGGGCTCGGTGCTCGATCCGATTGTGGCCATCCGCTATCGGATGACGCTGGATCCCGATGAATCGGCAACGATCGACATCGTATCCGGAATCGGTGAGAGCCGCGATGCTGCACTAGGCCTGGCGCGAAAGTATCAGGACCGGCGCCTGGCGGACCGCGTCTTCGATCTGGCGTGGACGCATAGTCAAGTGCTACTGAACCAGTTCAACGCCTCCGAGGCAGAAGCTCAACTCTATTGCCGCCTCGCCAGCTCGATCATCTACGCCAATGCTTCGCTGCGAGCTGACCCGGGTGTCCTCATTAAGAACCACCGGGGGCAGTCCAGTCTCTGGGGCTACGCGATCTCCGGCGATCTGCCGATTGTGCTGCTTCAGATCGAAGATCCGGCCAATATCGATCTGGTGCGTCAGCTCGTGAAGGCCCACGCGTACTGGCGTCTCAAAGGATTGGCGGTAGACCTGGTCATCTGGAACGAAGATCATGCCGGTTACCGGCAACTCCTCCACGACCAGATCATGGGACTTATCGGCGCAGGCATCGAAGCCAACGTGACCGATCGCCCGGGCGGCATTTTCGTACGACCCGGGGACCAGATAGCGGAGGAGGACCGTATCCTGACCCAGGCCGTCGCGCGCGTCATCATCAGCGACAGCCGGGGGTCGCTGGCGGACCAGATCAACGGTCGCAGCCTGCCGGAAGTAACCGCACCCACGCTAGCCCGCACCCGAACCCGCCGCTCCGAACCCCCGCGGGTCGCCCCGTTGCCACGCCGGGATCTGTCGTTCTATAACGGACTCGGTGGATTCACCCAGGACGGACGCGAATATGTCATCACTACCGGGCGCGGGCAAATGACGCCAGCGCCCTGGGTCAACGTGTTGGCCAACCCGCTCTTCGGAACCATCATCTCAGAAAGCGGTCCGGTCTACACCTGGGGCGAAAACGCCCACGAATTCCGCCTCACTCCATGGGGAAACGATCCGGTCAGCGATTCGAGCGGAGAGGCGTTCTATCTCCGTGATGAAGAGCGAGGCCACTTCTGGTCGCTCACTCCACTTCCCTGCCCGGGGGCCACACCTTATGCTACCAGGCACGGATTCGGCTACAGCGTCTTCGAACACACCGAGCGCGGCATCCGTTCCGAACTCTGGTTGTACGTGGCAGTGGACGCAGCGGTTAAGTTCGCGGTGTTGAAACTGCGCAACGAGTTGGGCCGATCCCGCCGGCTATCTGCCACCGGCTATGCGGAATGGGTGCTGGGCGACCTGCGGGCGAAATCGAGCATGCACGTAATCACCGAAATTGACCCCACTACCGGTGCCCTCCTGGCACGCAACCCATACAATACGGAGTTTCGCGACCGGACGGCTTTCTTTGACGTGGATGATACGACGCGCACCGTAACCGGCGATCGGACCGAATTCCTGGGCCGTAACGGTACTCTGCGCACTCCGGCCGCTATGACGCGGGCGCGCCTGTCCAACAGAGTGGGGGCCGGTATGGATCCCTGCGCCGCGATCCAGGTGGACTTGGATCTTGCCCCCGGACAAGAGCAAGAGATCGTCTTCAGGCTCGGCGTGGGACGAGACGCCGACGATGCCAGAAACCTGATCAATCGTTTTCGAGGCCCAACCGCGGCGAGTGGCGCTCTCGACGCGGTGTGGCAGCAGTGGACACACACCC
Source organism: uncultured Chloroflexia bacterium (assembly GCA_963735055.1). GTDB lineage: Bacteria > Chloroflexota > Dehalococcoidia > Dehalococcoidales > UBA2162 > JBBITI01. The sequence continues at coordinate 82,182 of CAVTJN010000006.1, forward strand.
TCGGGGCGGTAAATGTGGAAACGCCCGATCAGTCTTTGAACGTGCTGGCCAACGGCTGGCTGATCTACCAGACTCTGGCATGCCGCCTTTGGGCGCGAAGCGCAACCTACCAGTCGGGAGGCGCCTTCGGTTTTCGCGATCAATTGCAGGACGTGATGGCCCTGATTTACTCCCGCCCTCATCTTGCACGCGAGCACCTGCTCCTGTGCGCGTCCCGGCAATTCCCGGAAGGAGATGTCCAGCATTGGTGGCATCCTCCAATGGGACGGGGGGTGCGCACTCACTGTTCAGACGATTACCTTTGGCTGCCTCTCACGACCTGCCGCTACGTCCTGACAACCGGGGACACCGGTGTGTTGGACGAGCCGGTCCACTTTCTCATGGGCCGCTCGTTGAAGCCGAACGAAGACTCATACTACGACCTGCCCGGGCGCTCTGAAGAAGCGACGAGCCTTTACGACCACTGTGTCCGAGCCATTCAGAATGGCCTTAAGTTCGGAGAACGCGGCCTGCCACTTATGGGCTCCGGTGATTGGAACGACAGCATGAACCTGGTAGGCGAACAAGGAAAGGGCGAAAGCGTGTGGTTGGGATTCTTCCTTTATGAAGTGCTCACACAGTTCAAGGAGGTTGCTCGCGGACGAGGTGACGTTCCCTTCGCCGAGCACTGCGAGCGGGAGGCGTCTCAACTACGACGGAATCTCGAGAATAATGGTTGGGATGGAGAATGGTACCGACGCGCCTACTTCGACGACGGCTCGCCGCTTGGATCGGCAGTTAACCCCGAATGCCAGATTGACTCCATCGCCCAGAGTTGGGCGGTACTCTCGGGGGCAGGTGATCATGAGCGGACGGCCATGGGAATGGAAGCGGTGTACGCCCGCCTCGTTCGCCGCCAGCACAGACTGATTCAGCTTTTGGATCCGCCCTTCGACAAGTCGACCCTCAATCCAGGGTACATCAAGGGGTACGTCCCGGGAGTCAGAGAAAACGGCGGTCAGTACACGCATGCGGCCGTCTGGGCGGCGATGGCGTTCGCTCGCCTGGGGGACCGCCGGCGCGCCTGGGAGTTGTTTGGCATGATCAACCCGGTGAACCATGCAAAATCGACCGGGGAGACGGCCACGTACAAGGTGGAACCGTACGTCGTCGCCGCCGACGTCTATGCGTCAGCATCCCATACCGGCCGCGGGGGCTGGACCTGGTATACGGGTTCGGCTGCCTGGATGTACCGGCTGATCGTGGAATCGCTACTGGGGGTCAGACTCGAGGTGGACAGACTGCGTTTCGCGCCGTGCCTCCCGGCTGACTGGCATGGATTCAAGATGAACTACCGCCATCGGGGAACGGTCTACCGCATCGATGTCCTGCAAACGCCTGCCGGGAGTGGAGAGATGAGCGTGAGCGTGGATGGCAATGAGCAGTTCGACAGGGCCATCCCGCTTGTTGACGACCACAAGTGAGCATTGGGTCGAAGTCAGGATACCCGCCGCAGTCGATTGAGACGTCGTTGTCATCGTTTGCGAGCGAACTTCTGGACGACCCGGGCTCCCCGGTCGAAGCCGGCATGAGTCATGGCGACTTCGCCAACGTAGATGTCACCGCGAGAATCAACCGTTATGGCATGGGGCGAGACAAACAGGTCCGTCTGATGGTCCCGGGCGGGACACCCAAAGCGGGTCACGACCCGACCATCGATGGTGAACAGGCTGACCCGGGGGCCGGCGTCACCGACATGGCCGATCTCCGGGACATACACGACGTCGTCGCCGTCGATGAACACGTCGGTGGGCCGGACGACGTCGGTCCATTGTTCCAGGAACCTGCCCTCAGCGTCGAACAGCTGGATCCGGCTGTTCTCCCGGTCGGGAACCCAGACGCGGTCCCGCCGGTCCACCCAGATGTTATGAGGGAGCCGGAACTGACCTACCGCAGTACCGGGCTCTCCCCATGAGAACCGTAGCTTACCCTCGGGGCTGAATCGGTGCACCCTGGCGTTACCGTACCCGTCGGATACATATGTTTCGCCGGCGGAAGACTCGGCCACGCCCGTGGGACGGTTGAACGGCGGCCCGCCGCTTCTGATCGTGGCAAGACTGGCCAGCAGGTCCGGCTGTTCGACGTAGCCGGTATCCGAAGGCTTGTTCCTGACGCCCAGCGTCATCCGCAGCTCTCCCTGGAGCGTGAACTTGCGGACGGTATGGTCAATGTCGTCCGTGCAGTAGACAGACCCGTCGCCGGTGATCCGGATGCCGTGCGGCCGGCTGAAGACACCCTCGCCCCACGATGTTACGAAGTTCCCCTGACGGTCGAAGACGATCACGGGATGCGGGCTGCGGTTGAATACGTACACCCGGTCCGACGCGTCAACTGCCAGTCCCCCGACATCGGGGAACGAATAGCCCGCCGGCAGCTTGGCCCAACCATCGACCAATTCGTAGGTGTGGTCACCGTTACCAAATACCATCTTCATCCTCCCAGCATCTTCTTCATGGGCTGCCAGTAGTACTCACGCCAGCCCCTGCTGATATCATCGTATGACGCTTCCGGGACTCCCGTCTGGGTAAAAGTGAGTCGCGTCCGGCCGGGGATCTCATTGAGCGAAAAGGTGACTGTCGAATAGTGGCCGGCGGGCCAATCGCTGTAGCGCCAGGACTGAACGATCTTCCGGCCGGGGACAAGTTCGAGATTGACTCCCTCGATGTCGCCGCCGTAGACGCTTAGTTTACCGCCGACCCGGCGGCTGGTCTTCACTACCGACGCGGTTAACGCTGCGTGCTTCCTTGCATCCATCAGGATCTCGTAGACTTCGGCCGCATTAGCTTTGAAGGTCGCGGATTGTCGGATCGTCCTGGTTTTCGTCGGCACCTCATTTTCTCCTTCTACCCGGCATTGGCCACCTGCATCGGTCTACGTGCCCTGGCTCGGCACCAGTCGACTGTCGTCCGCCCCGGTTGGCGCCCGGACCGCGAGTCCTTCCCCGGCTACATACTATCCGAGCCTCATTGAGAACGCAATCCAAACCTAACGTTTGTGCGCGGAAGTCCGTTACAAGTAGTTAGACACGATACCTGAAGAAACACTCTGGAGAAACTGATGAGTCAAAGTGTTGGGTTTACCAGGAAGGTGCTGTTTCGTCTGAGATGGGCGGTCATGTCCCGGGAGCGAAGGTACGCCTGCCTGTGGGCCAGAACCCGGAGGGGCCGGTCACTGCCCGGAGCCGGCCTTCCCACTGTCAATGAATAGGTCCGGGCTTCACGGCAGGCAGCAGTCGGCCGGCACCACGTGCCCGCGTTTACAATGCGCACCTTGTTCCCATATAATTCAGGAGATACCGAGGCCCAAACCACCTGCGGGAGGGGTGTCCGAGTGGCCTATGGTAACGGTCTTGAAAACCGTTGTCGCGCAAGTGACCGTGGGTTCGAATCCCACCCCCTCCGCCACTCCCAGGTACCGGATAGACCGGTTCTTCGGCAACGGCAGCTCTTCAACAGGGTTTTGAGCGCGCATAGGTCGCGGCAGGGCACTAAATGGATTCACGGGCCACTTGGCGGACGCGCCGGCAAATCAGTCAGACCATGGGGGCGCCGGGTCTTACCGGCCGCCGTCCGAGAGCTTCACGATTACTTTTGCGTCTTGCCTGATGGCGTCATCGACCAACGGCATGGCTTTGAGGATGCCGATCAGGGGAGTCGGCGCATCATTCAGAATGAGGAACCTGCCGGCTGATCCGGGCGCCGCGTTCTGGATCGACATCACGCGCAGGCCGGGGACCTTGCGCAGCATGGCGATCCACCTGGTCATTTCCGCCTCGCCGGCGCCGGCGGCGATTTCGAGTTCGACGCTCCCCAGAAACAGCTCATCCTGGTCCTGACCCGTTTCGGCCTCGGGTGGAGCGGCCGGCCGGGCCTCCGTGGCCGAGCGAGTGCTGACCCTTCCCGGTTTGTTTCGCCAGTCTTCAGGGCAGGTCCGGCGAGCCTCTCGACAGCCTCGTCCGCGGCCATCACGGCCGCTTCAAGGACCTCCGCCGCCTGTCTCCAGGCTTCACCAATCATTGCGCGGGCCTTTTGCTCGGCTTCGGCCACGATCGCGTGTTCTGTCTCAGCGGCCTTCTTCACGGCAAGGTCCCGGGCCTCTTTAACGATCTGTCCAGCTTCAAGAACAGTCTTCTCTTTCAGTTCGGCGGCCTCTTGCTCTGCCTTCTGCCTCGAGCTGGCAGCCGACCGGAGGGTCTCCTCAGCAGCTGACTTTGCCGCATCGGTCTGGGTCTTCACCAGCATCTCAGCCTCTTGTCCGGTATCGGCCAGGGCTTTGCTCAACTCCGCGGCGGCATTCTGCCTCGCCTCCGCTATGGTCTTGGCCGATGCTTCTCTGGCCTCGGCCAGTATACGGTCCGCAGCGCGCTTCGTTTTTTCTTTCGCCTCTTGCTTGGCCTTGGTCTCCGCCTGGCTGGTGATGCTCTGGGCCAGTTGCCGCGCCTCGGCGACGGTCTTCGCCGATTCGCGCTCGGCATCCTTCATCAGCCGCTGCCGTTCCTTCTCGAGGACCTCGGTGATCCGTGCCTTGTACCCGTCGAACACAGCCGAGGTGTCGTTGCCTTCCTGGCGCGCTTCAGAATTCATTCCCATATCCCCTCCACCCTAGGCACTGTCGGATCTCCCGGCGACCCGTTTCTTTCCTGTCTTGGCGGTGGGCAGGAGGGTTATCAGAATGTCTTTGCCGATTTGTTCAGCCTCTTCCACCATGGGCAGAGCCCGCACAATCTCGAACAAAGGCATCGCCACCGCGGCCACTACCGTGATCTTGAGATCGGCCGATTGCGTACGGTCAAATCGTTGTATCTCCAGATGAGGCACCGTCTTCAGATGATCCTGGAACTCACCCAGTTGGTGAACATCTGCCGGCGGGACAACGTTCAGTTCCACCTCACCGCAGTAGAGCACCGAGTTGTCGGCCCGATCGAACAGCACATCGGAGTCAAGTACCTGGGCGAGTGACATCGGCCGGTACTGAACCAGATCAGTCTGCACGGGAGGGCCTTGGACCGCCGGCGTTGCCTCGGCCCCAAGGGTCTGGGCCGACTGCTGGTTTTGTTCCGGCGCCACGACCGATCGCCAGCCGGCCTCTCCGTGAAGCGCGGCGCGTTCGGTGGCCTGCCTTCTGATCTCCCTGATGTGATCGCGGAGCTCCTGAGCCGATTGGCCGACGGCCGCGGCTGCTTCTTGAAGCGTCCTCGTCACCCGGGTCGTTGCCTGGCCCACGATGGTTTCGCTTTCGCGGGCGGCCTCCGTCAAAATGCGGTCCTGCCTTTCCGCCACTCCAGCCTTAGCTGCGTCAACGGCCTCTTTGACGATCTGAGCGGCTTCCAGAAGGGCTTTCTCTGTGGCGTCGGCGGCCTCCTGCTGGGCCTTGGATGTCAACTCGGCAACCGACTTGGCTACCTCCGCCGCCGACGTCCTCGCCTCTTCCGTCAAGGCGCCAGCGACCTTCTCCGCTTCCTCCCTGGCGTCAGACAGTATCTTACTCGACTGTGCCAGTGAATCCTGCCGCCCCTCAGCGATGATTCTCGCTGATTCTTCTTTGGCCGCGGCAAGTATCTGTTCCACTTCTTGCCCGGTTCTCTCGGCGGCTTCCTGGTCCGCCCTCTCGCCGGCCCGGCTGCTAATGTCCTCCGCCAGTCGTTTCGCCTCAGCGACGATCCTGGCTGCCTCCCCCTCGGCGTTCTTCTTCAGCCGCTGTTGCTCTTTTTCGAGAGCATCGATAATGCCGGCTCCGAATCCCTCCAGGACGTTCCCCGTTCCGTCGGCTTCCGGGCGAATCTCAGTTTTCATCGTCTTACTCATTCCGTCAGTGAGCTTCGCGCTTCCGCGCCATTCCCGGGCGGAAGCTGGTCCCAGCAGTAAGAACTCACTTAATCCAACCGCAGTGTAGCCCACCTCACTTATCCTCAACAATCACCCAAAGGGACCACCCAGGAAAGAATATAGTAATGGACGCGGGCGCGCTGATAGACTCAGAACCAGGGGCGACAAACGGATGACACGGCCGGACGGCAGTAAAGTCAGACACGCCAGGTGGGGCTACTTCTCAATCGAAACCAGGTTAAGCATGGCGAAGCCCAGCGGGCTGACGCGGTAGTTCTTGACGTACGGTTTGACGAGCAGATAGTTACGGCCGAACCAGAGCGGCAAACAGGCAGCGTCGTCAATCATCTTCTGCTCCGCCTGGCGGTACAGACCGATGCTGCGGTTCTTGTCAGGTTCGACGCCTGCCCTGTCGAGAAGACCATCGACTTCGGAATTCCGGTACTCGCCGTAGTTGACGTCGCTCCCACCGTGAAACAGGACTTCGAGAAAATCCTGCTGATGGGGATAGTCGGCAATCCACCCCAGGTCGAACATGTCGTCCTTTTCTTCCTTGAGCGTGTAGAAGAAGCGTTCCGATTCCAACTGGCGAATCTGGACATCGACCCCCAGGTTTTCGCGCCACTGGTAGACGGCGGCCTGCAGCCAGCCGGAAGCCGCCCCACCCTCACCCCCCGTGGTCAGCGTGATCGGGGGCAGCTTTGAGACGTCACCGTAGCTGGACTGCTTGATCAACTCTCTGGCTTTGGCCGGATCGAATCCGGCGCTGGCCACGCTGTCGTTGGAACCTTCAATCCCGGGGGGCACGATGCCGGTGGCCTTGGCCACCGTCCCCTGGAATACCAGCGAGACCATCTTATCCTTGTCAATCGCCATCGAAAAAGCTCGGCGGATGTTGGCATCATCAAAGGGCGGCCGGGCGGCATTGAAGCCCACATAGAAGAAGCTCAGTTCGGGAGTAATGACGAGTTGATCGTAGAAAGGCCCGGACCGATCAGTCACCCGTTCCACATAGGGCATGGCAACCCCAGCCACGTCGATGTCTCCGGTCTCGTACAGATTCATGGGCAGGCCGGACAGCAGATGGAAGACGACGGAATCGAGGTCGGCCGTTTTCCCGTAGAACGAACTGTTACGTTCCAGGACGAATTTGCTGCCGGTGGTCCATTCCTTGACGCGGAACGGCCCGGTGCCGTTTGGCTTCCGCCACCAATCACGCCCGCTTTGCACGTTCTCCCGGTCCACGACGAAGGCGACCGGATAGGTGAGCTTGTACAGGAAATACGTTTTGGGGGCAGCGATGGTTACCTGGAGAGTGACGTCGTCGATAGCCTTAACCCCGCTAATCTCCTGCGCCCGCCCGGCCAGCATCTCCTTCACCCCGACGATATCTCCGAGGTAAGTGGCAGCCGTGGACGACCGGGTGGCGGGACTGCTCGCCCTCTCCCACGAGTACTTGAAGTCCACCGCCCTGACCGGACGTCCGCTCTGGAACCTGGCATCATCCCGCAAATGAAAGGTATAGGTCCTGCCATCAGGGCTTGTGTCCCACGTGCGGGCGATGTCGGCGACCGGGGCCAGATCCTTGTCCAGGGTAACCAGACCGCCAAAGATCTGAAGAATGTACTCGATGGAGGTGGCTTCGGCGCCCACCGCCGGGTCGAGCGTGGTGGGATCGGTCCCGTAGAGGTTGAGTACTCCGCCTTTTGAGGCCGCCGTCGTGGCCGTTGTGGACTTGACTAACTGGCAGCCGGGCAGCAAAAGGACCCCGGTCATCAAGACCGGAATAATCAGGCGAAAGACTCTGTTCAACAATTCGTGTCCTGGAGGCGTGATACAGGTTCAATATAGCATAGGTGGAATCCCGCTGGCCAAAACCGGAGTGGCCGCGGAGATCGAACCCCCGCTGTCGCGGGGACGACGGTCCGGCAGCGGACTATTCCGCCGGTCCCGGGCACCGGCCGCCGGTTGCTGAAGGCGTCCGGTACTCTATGCTACACTGAAGGCGTCAAAAACTGGGAGAGGCAGAATGGCTGACAGAACGGCGACCGTAAGAAGGAAGACCAAAGAGACCGATATCTTCCTCGAGATGAACCTCGACGGCAAGGGGAGGTGCGAAATCAGCACCGGGATCAAGATGTTCGACCACATGCTGGCGCAGGTGGGCCAGCACGGGCGGTTCGACATCAGGCTGACGGCGGCCGGGGACGACCAGCATCACGTCGCCGAGGACGTGGCCATCTGTCTCGGCCGCGCCTTGAACCAGGGGCTGGGGGAGCGGCGGGGCATCGTTCGCATGGCCGATGCGACGGTCCCGATGGACGACGCCCTGGCCACCGTTGCCGTTGACATCAGCGGCCGGGGTTACGCGGTGCTCGACATGACCTTCAGCGAGAATGACATGACGGGTTTCGCGACCGACCTGATCCGGCATTTCCTCGAGTCGCTGGCGTCCGAGGCCAAGACTTAATCTCCATGCCCGGGTACTGTACGGGAAGAATGACCACCACCGGGCTGAGGCGCTGTTCAAGGCACTCGGGCGCGCCCTGGACCGGGCGACTCGGCTTGATGAACGCATTGCCGGCGAAGTGCCGAGCACCAAGGACTCGATGGGGTGAAAATATCTCCAGAAATGGTAAAGCCCGGTGGGACAACCGGGCTTTACCGTGGGAGGGTCATGAAAAAGAAAGTTGTGTGTACTATTACAGTAACGCCCTGAAGTTACGGGCCGGTTAAGTGACCGGCTGCCAGGTTGCGGAAAGGTTGCAGCCCGGTAACAAAATGGTTCCTACTTACCCCGCCGCTCTCTTCAAATCCCGGTCCAGGGAACCAGGCACCAGTCTGGCCAGCTCATCCATGGTCCACACCCCGTCCTTGTACAACCCCTTAATCTCGGTCGGCCAGGAATAGAGAGCGACCCTGCCCCGTGACGCGCCAAGAACCTGGCCGTTGATATTGGCGGCGGCATCGGTGGCCAGGTACAAGACAATTCCGGGGACGTGCTCGGGGCCGGGGGGATCGCACGACTCCTCAAAGATCTGCCGGGTTATCAGGCCGGCCTTGTACAATCGCTCCCAGTTTGCCCGCCCCCGGCGCGGACTCATCCGGGTCTCGGCGATCGGCACGATGGCATTACAGGTAATCCCATACCCCTCCAGCGCCATTTGCTGGGCGATCCCCATCGTCAGACTGACGACGGCGCCCTTCGAGGCGGTATAGGCGCCGGCCCCGTTGCCAAGCCACGAGGGGGAGCTGAAGTTGAGAATCCGCCCCTTTTGCTGTTTGACCATAACCCCCAGGGCATGGCGGCACATGTTAAACGTGCCATTCAGGTTGACCCCGATGACCGTGTCCCAGTCTTCTTTGTTAGTCTCCCAGAAGTGCACCGCCCGTTTCCCGCCGATGCCGGCGCAATTCACGAGGATGTCGATGCCACCAAAGTGCGTCACGCAGTCGTTGACGATTCTTGCCGCGGCATCGAAATCAGCCACCGAGTCGCTGTTGGCAAAGGCAGTTCCGCCGGCCTGCTTGATCTCGGCAACTACCTGCTCGACCGGTCCACGGTCAGCGCCGGTCCCATCCGCCTCCCCTCCCAGATCATTCACAACGACTCTGACTCCCTGACGCGCCATGGCCAGGGCGATCTCTCTTCCCTGACCCCGCCCCGCACCCGTGATCACCGCGCACTTCCCTTCCAGTTGCCCAGTCATGCCGATACCTCACTGTCTGGCCCTTGGGGGCCGTATCCCCATTCCCCATGAACGTCGACGGGAGCGCCCACCAACCTTAGCCGAGTGCAAAAGGGGGTGTTAGGCCTGCGGCCTCTTCTGGAACATTTCGAGGATAATGCCCCCGGCGTGTAAATCGATGTAGGCGCCGTGTCTTCCTCCGGGCATGTGAATATCGAGGAGAAGGGTGCAGCCTTTGTCGGTGAGCCGCTTAATCTCCTTCTCGATATCGTCGACGCCGACCATAAGGTGCTGAATACCCTCGCCTCTGGTCTCGAGGAACTCGCGATGGGGCGACTCCCTGGCCATTGGCTGGATCAGCTCGAGCTGAATCCCGCCGAGGGTCGTGCCCATGATCCTGGCATCGGCGAGAGCCGGCTTGCCCCGGAACGACTCTTGCCGGTCAGGGGGCAACTTCATCTCCTGAAAGGGTCCGATGCCGAGAGAGGCCAACCGTTCGGCCACTTGTGCCACGTCCTTGACGACCACTCCAACCTGTGTCAGCTTCCAGGATTCGGTACCGCTGGTTTCCATCCCACTACCTCCAGGGTTTTGCAGACAGATCCCTTAGACAGCCAGCTTCTTGCCGGCCAGCCTTTCGTAGGCCTCGCGGTAGCGCCTCGACGTCGCCTCAACAACTTCCGGGGGGAGCGGGGGAGCGGGGGGTTCCTTATTCCAGCCAGAATGAACCAGCCAGTCACGCACCGGCTGCTTGTCGTAGCTTGGCTGCGACCGTCCCACCTGGTACTGGCCGGCATCCCAGAAGCGGGAGGAGTCCGGGGTAAGAAGCTCATCGATGAGGACCAACTGGCCGGTATCAAGGCCGAACTCCATCTTCGTGTCGGCAATGATTATCCCCTTGTTCGCGGCATAGTCCCTGGCGTACCGGTAGACGGCGAGCGTCTTTTCCCTCAATTCACCGGCAAGTGTCCTGCCGAGCAGTCGCTCGGTCTCGGCCATGGTCAGCGGCATGTCGTGTCCCGAGTCGGCTTTGGTGGTGGGAGTGAAGACCGGTTCTGCCAGCTGCTCGCTTTCTTGCAGCCCCCGGGGCAAGGCAATCCCGCACACGGTCCGGGACCGCCTGTATTCCTCCCAGCCCGACCCCGCCAGGTAACCGCGGGCAACGCACTCCACCGGTATTCGCTCCAGCTTTCGGACGATCATCGACCGGCCGGCCAGGTATGACGGCCACGTCCTGCCGGATTGGCCGGCACGCAGCTCGAGTGCTCTTGTATCGGTCACCGCTTCGACGAGGTGATTCGGCACGATCCCGCCGGTCTTGTCGAACCAGAACACGGAGAGCTGATTGAGCACGCGTCCTTTGTCCGGAATGCCTGCGGGCAGGACCACGTCAAAGGCCGAAATCCGATCGGTCGCCACGATGAGAAGGTGGTCACCCAGATCGTAGGTGTCCCGTACCTTGCCGCGGATGAAAAGGGGTAGAGACAGGTCCGTGGTCATGAGGACTGCCATGCTTTCGCCACCTCCGCAACTGTCGCGCCCATTGTATCGTTTGATCTGAAGTCGGTCAACATGGCCGCAGTCCCAAAGCACACCACATTTGACTCGCTCAGACTACCCGTCCTATAATCGGTGATAGTGAGCCGGCCTGTAGTCGCCCAATCCAGTTCAGGACCGGAACTGCGGACGTGGTCGAGATTAACGTTGCCCAATTCCTCAAGTCCCCGATTGGCACGACACGCACCTACGAGATCGACGAGCCGGTTAACATCGGCGACGAAAACCCGTTGGTGCGGGGCGCAGTCACGTTTCTGCGTACCAACCGAGGCATTCTGGTCAAGGGAAGGCTTAAGACGAGCGTCCCGCTCACTTGTTCCCGCTGCCTGAGCCAATTCGGACAGCCGTTGACACTCGACATCGAGGAGGAATTCTTCCCTACCATCGACATTCTCACCGGCGCCGCGGCGTCACCTCCTGATGACGAACCGGAAGCGTTCACCGTTGACCAGAACAATGTCCTCGATCTTTCGGAGGCGATCCGGCAGTATGTTCTCCTGACGACGCCGATGAAGCCACTGTGCCGGGAGGATTGTCAGGGCTTGTGCCCTGCCTGCGGTACCAACCTTAATGCGAATACCTGTGACTGCCCGCCTCAGCCGGACCTGCGGACAAGCGGTCTGGTTGTGGGCAAGACCGATGAACCATAGCATGAAACTAGGATTGAGAGGATAGAAGTATGGGACCCCTGCCGAAAAGGAAATATGCCAAGGCACGCCAGGGTGAGAGACGCGGTCATCTGGCAGTACTGCCTCCGGCCACCGAATCGTGCCCGCAGTGCCATAGTACCAAGGCGGCCCATCATGTGTGCCCCACCTGCGGCTATTACGGCGGCCGTGAGGTCGTCAAGATCAAAGTACCCGAGAAGAAGTCCAGCTAGAGGGGAAGCTTGCTCACAACGGGCGTCTGCACTCTCCTTGGTATCAGGCACCCGATAATTCAAGGGGGCATGGCCCATGTGGGCACGAGCGAGCTTGCCAGTGCCGTGTCCAACGCCGGTGGTCTGGGTGTTATCGGCGCCGGCCACTATGGACCGGATTGGCTGCAGCGACAGATAGTTCTCACCCGGACGCACACTGACCGTCCTTTTGGTGTGAACATCGCCCTGACCTCTCCTTTCATCGACACGGTCATCGATCTGATTCTCCGGGAAAAAGTACCGATCGTGTCTACCGGGGCGGGCAACCCCACGCCCCATATCACTCGTTTCAAACAGGCCGGCATCAAGGTAATACCTGTGGTGGGCAGCGTAGCCATGGCCCGGCGCATGGAAGCTGCCGGGGCTGATGCAGTAGTGGCAGAGGGGATGGAATCGGGGGGACGCGTCGGGGAGACGACGACCATGGCCCTCATTCCGCAGGTCGCCGACAGCGTGCGGATCCCCGTGGTGGCCGCCGGCGGCATTGCTGACGGGCGGGGACTGGCGGCCGCTCTGGCTCTCGGCGCCCAGGGCGTCCAAATGGGCACCCGTTTTGTCTGCAGTTCTGAGTGCATCGCCCATCCGGACTACAAACAGCGCATCCTTGAGGCCAACGACGCGGCCACGATGGTCACCAGGCAGACACTGGGCTATCCGCTGCGCACCCTGCGCAACAAATTGAGCGAGCAATTCGCCGAGTTGGAAAAGGCACAGGTACCAGCCGACGCCCTTGAGCTGTTCGACCGCGACCGTATGTACCTTGGACTCATCGCGGGCGATCTCGAGGAGGGTTCACTGCTCGCCGGCCAGATCGCCGGCCTAATCAAGGACATCAGGCCGGTAGAGGCGATCATCGAAGACACGGTATCCATGGCGGAGGCCGTATTAGCCCGCATCACCGCCCTGATTTCGTCGGGTGGCCGCAAGCACCAGTCCAGACATCGACGGGAGGATATCCAATGACCGAGCCTAAGAAGATTGCTTACGTGTTTCCCGGTCAGGGCTCGCAGGCCGTGGGCATGGGACGCGACCTGTACGACTCGTTTTCCTCGGCAAAGGCTATCATCGAACAGGCCGACGACGTCCTGAAGTCCCCGCTGTCCCGGCTCTTCTTTGAAGGGCCGGAGGAGGAACTCCGCCAGACGGTAAATGCCCAACCGGCGCTCCTGACCGTCGGCGTTGCCTGTCTGAGGGCCATGCAAGAGGTGGCCGGGAGCGCCTTGCCGTTACCCGCTTTTGTCGCCGGGCACAGCCTGGGGGAGTACACGGCGTTGGTTGCGGCCGGAGTCATCGATTTTGCTACCGCCGTCTATCTCGCCCGCGAGCGCGGCCGCTTGATGCACGATGCCGGGACGAAAAACCCGGGGGCCATGGTGGCCGTACTGGGATTGGATGAGGGAGTCCTGTCCGAAATCTGCCGGGAGACTGATACCCAGATCGCCAATTTCAACAGTCCGGGCCAACTCGTCATCAGTGGCGCCGTCGCCAACGTCGCCCACGCCGCCGAGTTGGCCAAAGCCCGGGGGGCCAGCCGCACGGTCCCGCTACAGGTCAGCGGCGCTTTCCATTCACCGCTCATGAAGCCGGCGGAGGAAGCACTGTCCGAGATCATCGCCCGTCTCCCGTTCCAGGATCCGCTGGTGCCGGTGGTCGGGAACACGGCCGCGGTTGCCCTTACCACCGCCGCCGATGTGAAGGCCGAGCTTACTGAACAGCTCTGTCATGGCGTCCGGTGGCAACAATCGGTGGAGTACATGGCCGCCCGCGGAGTCACCACCTTCATCGAGCTCGGGCCGGGCAAGGTACTCACCGGCCTCATCAGACGGATTAACAAGGATGTCACCACTGTGAATATTGGGGACGCCGCGGCGGTGAGGGGATTCGTCGTTGCCCGGCCTTAGTGCTATAATCGCCCAAGAGGCGGCTTATTGAGCAGAATGACCACCGGGCACTCCCGGCCCACATCACAGATCATCTCCCGGATCCGGCCCTTCGTCGCAGGGCTCCTGCCCCTTTTTATGGTTGCCCACTTCGGACATCACGTCGTCGGGGCGATGCTCAACCCGCTGCTGCCGATGATCCGCACCGACCTGGATCTCAACTATGCCACGGCGGGGGTGTTGGTTTCGGTATTCTCGATTACTGGAGGCATCGCCCAGCTTCCCGCCGGCTGGCTGGCCGACCGGTTTGGCGCCCGGCTGATGGTCCTCATCAGCGTCTCGGGGGTAGCGATCGGCGGACTACTGATCGGCTTGTCGACTTCATACATGATGCTGGTCGTGCTGCTGGCGATAACCGCCCTCCTCGGCGGAGGCTACCATCCGGCGGCAGCCACGGCGATCTCGATGATGACCCCCCCCGAAAGACGCGGTCGGGCCCTCGGACTTCATCTGATCGGCGGGACTTCCAGTTTCTGGGTTATTCTCCTGCTGGTGGCACCCATTGCTGCCGCATGGACGTGGCGCAGTCCCTTCATCATCCTCACTGTACCTATAATCTTCCTGGGGATAGTGCTGTTCTACTTCATGGGCAAACAGACTAATTCCGCCACCCGGGCAACAGGAACGGGCTCCGCTAAGGCATCGCCCGTATCGGAGCCCGCGAAGATCCGCTGGCGGGTCTTTCTCCCGTTCCTTATCTTGACGGTCGGCACCGGCATGATAACGCAGTCGGTCGGGGCGTATTACTCCCTGTACGCGGCCGATAGTCTGGGGGTCTCCGAGGCCATGGTAGTCCCGTTGATGGCCATCGTTCCTTTTGTGGGCATGTTCATGGCCCCTCTCAGCGGGTACTTCGCAGACCGATTCGGCGCGGTACCCGTGGTCACCATCAGCGCCCTGGCCGCCGGGCCCCTCCTCTTCGCCATGAGCCGCGTCCCCAACGTGGCTATTTTCGCGGTGGTTCTGGTCGCCATCGGGATAACAAATATGGCTCGCGCGCCAAGTTCGGAGACTTACTTCGTCACCAATATCCCAGCCCGCCGCCGCGCCACCGTCCTCGGGATCTACTTCTTTGCCGGCATGGAGCTCGCCGGCGTGATGACGCCGCTGGCCGGGCGTTTGATCGACTCAATGAGTTTTGCCCCGGTCCTGGCCGGGGCTGCCGTATTACAGGTGCTACTGGCCATAATCTGCTGGTTATTCCTCAGGAATTCGGGGGCGGGCACCCGCCCGGTACCGACTGTGTCGTAGTCCGTCTTCCCAGGCCGGGAGTCCTCCTCCGCAGTCGACCCGCGGCCGATTCTCACCCGTTTGAATACTAGTTAATCCCCCCTTTTGTAACATTCACAACCCGCGTGACGTTACTTATCGTAGCTGAGGGCGTTGGCGGGAAATCGGGTTCCGCCCTTTGTGGGGAGTGACCGGGATGAGGGACTCGCCGGAAGAACCGGGCAAGACGAACAGCGCAATCGGACGGGTGGTGGCATGGCTCGCGGTCCAGTTCGACCTGACCACGTCTCTTCTGGCTGCTTTCGCCGAGAATGACAACAGGACCGATGTCGATGAGACCAACGCGCACCAGCCCCTCTAGCCTGAGCGGCGGCAGTCTCATAGTCGGGACAATGGTTTGCCCACGACGTGAATCTCTGCAATACTGGAAATCAGATTTGCCTAGAGGACTATCGACCAGTTGGATTCCCGCGAGTCAGAGAACACTCTGGTCCAACTATCCGCCAGGGGAGACCAGGGCGCCTTCGCCACTCTCTACGAAATGCACGTCGAGCGGGTGTACCGGCACGTTCACTACCAGGTACCGGACGGACACGATGCCGAAGACATTACGCAGGAAGTATTCATCAAAGCCTGGAAGTCAATCCACAGATACAAGCCAACCGGAGCCCCCTTCGTCGCGTGGCTTATCGTCGTCGCCCGCAATGCGGTCACCGACTACTTCCGGTCCCGGAAGAATATCCGGCTCCTCGATGACACCAACGAACCGGGCGGCGGAACCGACCCGGCAGCCAGCGTTGAGAATGCCTTTGGCAGGGATGAAGTCAGGGAGGCCATCGTGAGACTCCGAGGCGACATGCGGACGGTGGTCGTAATGCGTTTCATCGATGGCTTCAGCTACGAGGAGATCGGACGCGCCCTCGGCAAGACTGAAGGTGCGGTCCGGGTGATTCAGCACCGGGCCCTCAAGGAACTCCGGGGAATTCTGGATGAGGCAACCCTTCTTTGAACAAAGACCTTGTGCTGGCGAACTGCATCGATACGGTCCGGTCCGGACACAGCACCATTGAAGAATGCCTGCAGCAATACCCAGCGCTTCGCGACGAACTCAGGCCGCTCTTGGAAACCGCCCTCCAGATCAGAACTGACGGCGGACCCCTATCTGCGGAATCCCGGGCACGTATCCGCGCACGGCTGCTCGCCGCGATGCACGATCCAAACGGGGTGGGACAGAGAGCGCCCCCCCGGCAGGCGCCGAGACCGTTCTTCGCATTCAGACTGGCCCCCGCTCTTGGAGCCGGCCTACTGGCGCTGGCGGTCGCCGGCGGCGGGACCGTCTTTGCCGCCCAACGCAGCCTCCCCGGCGACGCTCTTTACCGGGTAAAGACCGCCTCGGAGAACGTGCAGCTCGCGCTAACCTTCGACCACCATGACAAAGCCGACCTGCGCCTGAGGCTGGCCGGCCGCCGGGTAAATGAGATCGCCTCTCAGGCGAATCGGGGTGATGCGCCCCTGACTTCATCCGCGGAACGGGTCGCCGAGCAACTGGACAGGGCGCTGCGGGGGCTGGACAATTCGCAAGAGAAGGAAACCCGGGACTTCCTGCGCCGGCTTTCGGAGGCCAGTATCCATGACCAGATTACGCTTGACTCACTGGCGGCTTCGAGCAGCCCGGCCAACAAGCCTTCCTTGCAGAAGGTAATCGACGTGCTCCGGCGGGGACAGTTGATCGCTGACGTATCCTACGAGAACCCGTCCTTCCTCGACAGCAGCCCTTCGGTCACCGACGCGGACCTGGAGGACGGCCAATTCAAGATCGACGGAACCATAGGTTCTACAGACGGCGAGACCTGGAAGATCGACGGGCTCACGCTGGACCATGTTAGTTATGCCGGCAACTCGCCATCGGCCAACAGCCGGGTCCGGACCGAAGGACTAACCCGCAACGGAAAGACCTACATTACCAAAGTTGAAGGCGACGAGGACAACACCGCCGAGGTTACAATAAAAGGGAAGTTCAAAGGTTCGACCGACGGCGGCGCTGTCTGGAATGTCGGCGGTATTGCGGTTACGGTCGAGCAGGGTACCAGTGAACCGTCACAGGGCGACGAACTGCACATGCGCCGTCCGCCCGAAAGCGACAAGGCCGGTTTCTCCCAGGTCGAAGCCAGGCATCCGGTGGAGGCGGGCGTTGACTTTGATGGCAAGCTGGCAGCGGTGGATGCCAATGTCAGGACGATCACGGTGGTCCGGGCCGGCACGCAGATCAAGGTGAATACTGCAGGGGCCATCATACGGACCGAAAACAAACGGCCCGTCACCTTTTCTCAGCTGCAATCCAGCGTGGGCAAAGACATGTCGATCAAGGGGCTGTCCCGCAAAGGCGGGGTGCTCTATGCCGTCGAGTTGATAGTCGACGGCGGCGAAAGGTAGCACTCCCGGGAAGATCTCGCCGAACTAACCCCACCCTCCACCCCGGAGCGCGTTCCCTCCCTGGATAATCCGATAGACCTCTTTCATATTGAGGCTTTGCCTGACCACCGCCGCCAAGGCGTCGTACTGTTCATCCCGGTCAATATCCACGCCCGTGGTGACCGCCAATCCGCGGCGCCCCCGCAGGATATCCACCAGGGCACGGGTGAAGCTGACATTGTGAAACAGACCGTGGATATAGCTGCCGAAGACGTTGCCGTCGCCCCGGCAGGTGCCATCAAAATAGGGGACGGCGCCGTTTGGCGTCTCTTCCACTCGAAACGCCGGCTCCCCGCCATGGCGGGTCGTTTGCCCCATATGGATTTCGTAGCCGGAGATCTCCGTCCCGGCCAGCCCGCTGAAGAGACCGTCCGAAGCCAAGACGGTGGCGCGGATTTGGGTAGTGGTCTTCTCGGGCGCAAAGGTGGTTTCAATGTCCAGAAGCCCCAATCCGTCGACCGTAGTTTCACTCGACTCGACGTGGAACGGGTCGTTGATCGTCTTGCCCAGCATCTGATAGCCACCACAGATTCCAATCACCGGCGTACCGGCTGCCGCCCGGCGTATGACCGCCGCCGCCAGACCACATCCCCGAATGTGATTCAGGTCAAGAACTGTCGTCTTCGTGCCGGGGATGATGATCAGATCGGGGTTCCCCATCTGTCCCGCTTCGCCGACGTAGCGGACGGTGCAGCCCATCTCGTCCAGCGGATCGAAATCGTCGTAGTTAGACATATGCGGCAAGCCGACGACGGCAACATCCAGTCGCGTACTGATCTCTGCCGAACGGCCGCGGTCGCGGGAGACGTCCTGTTGGTCTTCGAGCCAGACCGAGTCTTCCTGGGCGATCCGAATCCCGCGGAAGAAGGGAACGACTCCCAGGACCGGCTTACTGATCCGCTTCTCCAGAAAGTCCAGCCCCGGCTTCAGCAGCGACACATCGCCGCGAAACTTGTTGATGATGATCCCCTTGACCATATCTCGCTCTTCGTCATCGAGGAGCTCCAGTGTGCCGACGATCGAGGCGAAGACGCCACCCCGGTCGATGTCCCCGACGAGCAAGACCGGGGCTTCGGCCATCCGGGCAACCCGCATGTTGACAATCTCGGATTCCTTGAGGTTTATCTCCGCCGGACTACCGGCGCCCTCGATAACCACCACGTCATACTGGGCCCGCAGCCGTTGCAGGGAGTCTTCGACCACGCGGAGGAGATGCGGCGTATACAGATAATACTCCCGCGCCGGCAGGTTGTTGGCCACCTTACCCAACACGATAACCTGAGAACGGGCGTCGGCTTCCGGTTTCAACAGGACCGGATTCATGTCGACCGTCGGCTCGACACCGGCCGCCTCCGCCTGGACCGCCTGGGCCCGGCCGATCTCACCCCCCTGGCGGGTGACGAAAGAATTGAGCGCCATGTTCTGGGACTTGAACGGGGCGACCTTGAAACCGTCCTGGCGTAGAATTCGGCACAAGGCCGTCACCATGATACTCTTGCCTACCGACGAGGCGGTACCCTGCACCATCAACGTTCTAGCCGGCATGGCAACGGACCTCCGGAGAGTCGATGGCTTCGAGCAACCGCTTACATTCGCCGACGGTCCGGGGAGCGACGCGAATGTAGGTCGGGAGTCCGAACGAGGTGCAGTCGCGGACTGCCATTCCCCTGGAAAGGAGAGCCTGCCTGAACGCCGCGGCATTCCCCACTTTCACCAGAAAGAAGTTGGCCTGCGACGGGACCGGCATCAGGCCAATGGCCCGAAGGCCGGCGGCCAGAAATTCCCTGGCCTCGCGCAGCTTCTTGCCGCTCTCTTCAATGTAGCCACTCTGCCTCAAGACGTAGACGGCGGCTGCCTGAGCGACGGAACTGACATTCCATGGGGGTTTCACCCGGTTGAGCACCGATATGATCTGCCGGGAGGCCAAGGCGTACCCCAGGCGCAGACCGGGCAAGGCATAGTCTTTGGTCATCGACCGGACCACTATCAGATGGCCGGTTACGATCAATTCGGTCGAATCCCACGCGTCGTCTGTGAAGGCCACGTACGCTTCGTCGGCGATCACCAGACTCTGTGCCGCCGCGTACAGCAACCCGTTCAGGACTTCCCGGCTCAGGTACTCCCCGGTAGGGTTGTTCGGATTGCACAAGAAAAGTCCGGACGGACGGTACTCGCCGATCAGGCCCTTCATCCTCGACACGTTAAGGCGAAAGTCAGGTTCGGAAAGCATCCACGGTTTCAGCAATCGGGCGCCCACCAGGTGGCAGGCGGTCTCGTATTCGCTGTAGGTCGGCTGGGGAATCAGTATCTGATCGCCGTCTCCAAAGTACGCGGTGGCGATGAGGCGGATGATCTCGGTTGAACCGCTGCCGACAATAATCTGGTCGGCGTTCAGCCCGAGCTTGTCTGCCAGCACCTCCCTTACTTCGGTCGATTCGGAATCAGGGTACCGGCCGACGGCCGCATGGCGAACGACGGATTCGATACCGGGCGGGGGACCAAACGGATTCACACTCACCGAGAAATCAATGACTTCATCGGGCGAAAGGTGAAGCCGTTTGAGCTCAGCATGGTCGGCGCCGCCGTGGACGGGATGGACGATCCTCTCGATATGCCCCTTAGGCCACAACATACCAGGCTACCTTACCCAGCATTGTTACCACCGTCCAGACCGCGGCCGTCAACAGCATGATGCGCAGCGACGCATCTATCATGGCCGGCAAGGCCGGACGCCGGTCATCCCCGAGACTATAGTGACCCACTTTTTCCAGCCTCACTCCCAGGGCGCCGGCCATGGCGCCCATGGTCCAGCCACCGTTGGGGCCGGCCGTCTTCCCGTGGTCCCTGAGCATGATCCGCCAGGCGCTGCCGGCGTCCCGGCGGAGTATCCAGGCGGCCAGGACAAAGACCAAGGCCGTAATTCTGGCCGGGACATAGTTAACCACATCGTCCAGCCTGGCCGCAAACTTACCCAAGTACTCGTATTTGCCCCGGAAGCCAATGGTGTTGTCGAGGGTATTGATGACCCGGTAGGCCAGCGCCCCGGGCACGCCCAGAAACAGGAAGAGGAAAAGGGGCGCCACGAAGCTGTCACAGGTGTTTTCGGCGACCGATTCTACCGTCGCAGATACCACCTGCCCTTCGCCGAGCCCCACCGTGTCGCGGCCGACGAGGGATCGAACCGCGGCCCGCCCTTCCGGCAGCCTGCCGGAGACGAGCATGTCCTTCACTTTCACCGCCGCCGCCCGCAACGCCCGGAGGGAGAACGAGGTCTTAAGCAGCAACGCCCCCACGGCCACGAAGGCCGGCACATTGACCCCCCTTATCAAGGCGAGAAGGAAATAGGCCGCGGCCGTGAAAATAGCCACCGTCAGGACCGTCACCAGGACGCCGTAGAGGAACTCGGCGGCGGCGGGGTGAGGCGCACGCCGCGCCGCTTTCATGAACAGACCTACCGTCTTGCCCATCCAGACTACCGGATGAACGCTATTGGGTGGCTCACCCGCGGCCAGGTCGATAGCCACGGCGAGCGGCAGCATCAGGAGGTCCGGCATGTCCAGCAATGTCATTGGGACCGCCCGGCGCCGTCCACCAGGACCACGGGCAGTCCATTAACCGGATGGCTGTAGACGCAGTGGTCCGCCCCATAGACTTCGGCGATGTTCTCTGAAGTCACCACCTCGGACGGGGGCCCGTGCCGGTAGAGCCGGCCATTGCTGATCAGGACCAGGCGGTTGCAGTATTGCGAGGCGAGGTTGAGGTCATGCAACGCGGCCAGGACGGTCAGATTCCGTCGCCGGCAGAGCCGCTGGATGAGGTCGAGGATCTCAATCTGGCGCCCGATATCCAGGTTGGCGGTGGGCTCATCGAGCAGCATGGCGTCCGTCTCCTGCGCCAGTGCCCGGGCGATGAGCAGACACTGTATTTGACCGCCTGAAAGTTCTCCCACGCTACGCCGGGCAAGGTCCTGAGTGCCCGTCATCTCCATGGCGCGCCACGCCTTGTCAATATCTTCCGCTTTTTCGTGCTCAAAAAGTCCGAGGTGCGGGTTACGCCCCATCAGGACCACCTCAAAGCCGGTGAACGCGCTGGGCAACAACGGCAGTTGAGGGACAACTCCAAGCAGGCGCGCCAGATGCTGCCTTTCGATCGTCAGGATGTCTTGCCCCCCGAGCAGTATCCGGCCCTGCTGCGGCGCGATGATCCGGGTCAGGGCGCGGATGACGGTCGACTTCCCGGACCCGTTCGGTCCGATCAGGCCCACAATCTCGCCGGGCATGACATCGAAGCTGATATCCGTCAGCACCGGCCGGTGGCGGTAGCCCAGCGAGACATTTACCAGTTCAATCTTGGTCACGGAAGTATCCCTTCGCCCGCATTCCTAGAATAAGACCCTCCGGCGGCGCCGCAGCAGGTACAGGAAGAACGGGGCACCGAACAGCGCCGTGACGACGCCGACAGGTATTTCCGTTGGGGACAAGACCGTCCTCGCAATCAGATCGGCCAGTATCATGAAAATGGCGCCTGACAGGACGGACAGGGGCAGCAGAAACCGGTAGTCCGCCCCCCAGATCAGGCGCACTGCATGGGGGATGATAATACCCACGAAGCCGATCGTCCCGACGAACGATACGGCGGCCGCCGTGATCAGGGTGGCCGCCGTCAGGAGCACCAGTTTCAGCCGCTCCACGTTTACGCCCAACTGTTGGGCCTGTTCCTCATCAAGTTGCATCACGTTAAGCGGCCGGGCATAAAGCAGGATAACGCCGATGCCGACTACCACGTATGGAAGGATGAGCTTCACTTCCGCCCACTGGCTGACCGAGAAACTGCCCATGAGCCAGAAAACGATACTGTGCATCTTGTCGCCGGACGAAATGACGAGATAGGAGACGACCGAACCGAGAAGCGAGCCCAGGGCCACGCCCGCCAGGATCAGCGTGGTCACCGGCAGGGTCTTGCCCTGACGGGCCAGGGCGTAGACGATGGCGGTGGCGCCCAGCGCCCCGGCGAAGGCCAACACGGGCACAACGCCCACCCCGAGGAAGCTTCCCGAAATGGGCAGCAGAAAGCCGGCCACCGCCCCAAGCGATGCCCCCTGGACAACGCCAATAAGATAAGGATCGGCGAGCGGATTCCGGAAGAGACCCTGGTAGGTAGCGCCCGCCGTCCCCAGCGAAGCCCCCACCAGCCCGGCCATGATGATACGCGGCAGGCGGATCTCCATCACGATGATCTCCGTACCACCCGGCCACGTCGGCGACAAGTGAAAGAAAGGCACTTGGGAAAGGATGATCCGGAAGGTGGTCGCGAGCGGGATGGACACGCTGCCGACAGCCGCCGCCAGCGCGATCACGCCCACCAGCACCGCCCCCAGGCCGATGATCGCGTAGATGCGATGACGCCAAGGGACGAGGTGAGCCGACCGGACCACCTGCGACGGGACCGCCAACTACTTGAACAACTCCGGATGAATCAGTCGGGCAAACTCCTCCAGGGCGTCCACGATACGCGGCCCGGCGCGGTCGGAGATATCACTGTTAGCGGCGTACACCCGTTGGTTACGCCGGGCATCCACGTCGCGTAACCTGGGGTCGGTCAGGGAAAACTGAAGCGGGGCATCCATACCCTCACCCATGCCAATACCGGCGATTATCACCGCCGGGTTGGCCTGGACGGCCGCCTCCAGGCTGACGCTGGGATAGCCCTCCAGCGTCCCGAACACGTTCACGCCGCCGGCCTTGTTGATCAACTCATCGTGAAAGGTCTCCCCCCCGGACGCCATCAGGGGATCATGCCACACCACGTACATGACCTTCGGCTTCCGGTCCAGCGACAGGCCATCGGTCTTGTCGGTGACCGCCTTGATGCGGCGCTGCATCTGGGTCACCAACGCCGCCGCCGCGCTCTCCGCTCCCGTCGCCGTCCCGGTCATCGTGATGGCCGCCAGTACCTCGTCGAATGTCCGCGGCGCCAGGGCCAGGACAGTGATACCTTTCGCTTCAAGCTGCGGGATGACCTGCTCCCCGTGGATCGGGGCGGCTATCACCAGGTCGGGCGAAAGCGAGATTACTTTCTCCAGGTTCGGCTTGTCGAACCCGCCGATACTGGGCTTCTGTTTGACCTCCGGCGGGTAGTTGTCGAAGTCAGTCACCGCCACCACCCGGTCTGCCAGCCCGATGGCGTAGAGGATCTCGGTATTGTTCGGCGCGAGCGAAATGATCCTCTGGGGCAGCTTACTGAGATTCACCGTCCGACCGAGCTGGTCCTTGAGACTAACCGGGGCGGCGGCGGTGGCAGGAGTGGCCGGGCTGCAGGCGATGACGGGGAACAGGGACAGGATTAAGAGGACGAGAACGATAGCGCGCAGACACTGTCTCATAGTCTCCTTCTCCAGCGAAAACAAAATCCCCCTGCTCGACAGAACAGGGGGATTTATTAGAGACTGAGACTAATAAACCCGACCCCCCTTCTCCGCGGAGGCAGCACGGAACTTTCTGGGCCGGCGTTCTGACTTTACAGTAGGCGGGACTGTGCCGGAATCGCACCGGACTTGCTTTCCATTTGAGCCTGATGGCACCCAGCCGTATTCGCTATTCAGTTTTCTATACTATAGCAACGGGATCGGGCTAAAGTCAATGCGCCGATTTACCGAACCGGGCCATCGCTACTTGGGAGCCGGTACGGCCCCAATCTGCTGCATCCAGCTCAAACGATCAGGGGAATTCCACCACTCCGCAATCCGGCCCCCGGCTATTCTGGCGATGCCGATCACCGGGACCGCGACCTGCCGGCCGCTGGACGGGACGCCGGCAAACTGGCCGGTGTGGGTGGCCCGGGTCGTACCCCGGAAGGCGACCCGGTCGCCCTCGGCGACCATGTCTTCAATAGTGATGAAGGAACCCGAGAACGCCGCATAGTAGGCGTCCTGGTATTGCCGGAATGCCTCCAGGTCCATTGCCGGCAACGCCCCGATGTGGGCCGTGAAGCCGGGAGCGCACAACTCGACCGCCGTCTTGCCCTCGCGGTTTGTCTGTTCGAAGAACCGCCGCACCAGACCCTTGTTTTCTTCAGACACTCGACCCTCCTCCTGTTTTTCCCAACCGCATCGGCACGGCCGCCCTTCCCTGCAACCAGGTTGCCGTAAAGGCTTCGGGAACAGCCTGAACCGGCATGGCGCCGGATACTAGACCCGGCTCAAGAAGTGCAGTGCGAAGATATGACCTTCGAAGGCGATGGGAACCATGATCATCTTCGCCTTCACGATCTTATTCGTGGTTACGTTCCGCACCCGGATATCCAGGCTGGTCGCCGCCAGCTTCTCGGATGCCTTCCCGTAGGCATCAATCACCGCCGGTTGGTCCTCTTCCACCACATCGGCAAGCGGCGCTTCGGCGTCGGCCCATTCTTTCGGCGACTTGTAGCCGAGTAAGGTGGCCAGCTTCCGGTTGCAGGCTTTGTGCGTGTCGTCCAGATACACGTACACCGCCTGCGCCGAGTCCTGGAGTATGGGTTTGAGCATTTGGGTAATCCCCTTGATGAGCTGTTCGTGGTGCTGCTGTTCGTCCAAATGAATCCTCCTCTTCGTTATCACCGCCATGCGCGCCAGCCCAAACCGGTGGGTCCATCGGCCTCCGGAGTCGAACGTAGACCGCTGAGTGGATATTACCTTTGACGGCGGTCTCCCGAGTTCCCTTTGATCGAGATAGTGACATTCTAGACGCCCGGGCATCAAAGACCTATAAAATTCTGCGGGCAAAACATTAAGAATTCGTGACAGATTGACAAAAGAGGCCGGCCGGAGTATTAGTAACATGTGCTCCTCCGAAACCTCACAACTTTCAGTTCCCTTTCCCATCCCGCCTTCCGCCTTTACTTCGCCAACAACGTAGTCTCCCAGGCTGCCGGCAACATGCTGATGATGGCACGGTCTCTCCTCGTCTACCGGCTTACCGGTTCGGCGGCGCTGCTCGGAATTGCATCGGTGACCAACTTCTTGCCGCTGGTCGTTCTGTCACCGTTGGGGGGAGCGCTGGCCGACCGTCTCAACAAGAAGTACGTGGTGCTGGCAGGCCAACTGTCTTCGGTGGTCATGACCCTTCTCATCGCCGTGCCGCTGTCCCTCGGGTACCTCCAGACCGGTCATCCGGCATCGTGGTGGTTGTTGATCGCCTCCTTCGTGCTCGATGGCATCGGGATCGGGCTCACCGGCCCGTCTTACCAGGCGGTTGTCAGGGAAATCGTGAGGGCAGACCAGGTGATGAACGCGGTTGCCCTGAACAGCGTGGGAATGAACATCCTCCGGGTGGTGGCGCCGCTGGTCACCGGCCTGGTGATCAGCGCCTTTGGATTTGCCACCGTATTCTACATCGCGGCCGGGCTGCTTCTGGCCGGCAACGTTTTGATCATGATGATCCGGCTTCCCAACCCGGAGGCATCCGGATTGCCGGGCCAGAGGCGCTCCTGGACCGACATCAGGCTCGGCATCGTCTACGTACGCGGCGAGCCGGCGCTGATGGTGGTTCTCCTGTTCCTGCTTGCCGCCGTGTTCCTGTCGATGCCTTACGGCATGCTGATGCCCGTTTTCGCCGACGACGTCCTCAAGATGGGCGCCAAGGGCATGGGTTACCTGCTCAGCGTTTCGGGCATCGGGGCCATGATCGTCTCGGTGGTCCTCGCCTCCGCACCAAACAAGAAGCGGGGCGTCATCCTGCTGGCCGGCACACTCTTGCTGGGGGTTGCCCTCGCCGCGTTTTCGTTTTCGACGGTCTGGTACGCCTCTTTGGTGCTCGTCTTCTTCGTCGGCCTGGGCGACACGGTGCGCATGACCGTGGGGAACACGCTGCTGCTTTACTATGCCGACCGGGCATTCTGGGGACGGGTGATGAGTCTACAATCTATGTGCTTTGGCATCAGCAGTCTGGGAGTGGTCCTGGCATCCTTACTGGCACAGAGACTGGGGGTGCAGTTGGCCATCGGCGGATTCGCCATCGCCCTGGTGCTCGTCACCATGGCAGTATCTGTGCTGTCGCCGCGGCTCCGGAAACTGGACTAGAACCATGCCAACGGCCATTTGGAGGGAAGAGTGAATAGAGGACTACACTGGATTGCAGCTGCCGGCGGGCTGTTACTGATCGGGGATTTCTACGTTCTCATGAGGTACGGCTACGCCATCCGGAGCACCAACCTGTTCATTGCCCGCGGCCTCGTGTTCTATCCCCTGGCGTGGCTGAACCTGGCGGCCGGAGTCACCTTGCTCGCCGCCTCAATTCGGGACTGGGTCCGAAGACCGCGGCCCTGAACCTGAAGCGCGCGGCGGCCTGACCGGGGAGAACGTCCCGGCCCTGGGCCGGCCTGTACCGTCCCTTAGGTACCGGGTTCGACCAATGGCAGGAATATGCTAAAAGTGCTGCCTTTCCCCACCCGGCTCATCACCTCGATTCGGCCACCGTGGCTTTCAGCGATATGCTTGGCGATACCCAGTCCCAGACCGGCGCCGCCTTCAGCCCTGGAACGAGCCTTGTCCACCCGGTAGAACCTTTCAAAGATAAATGGTAGTTGCTCTTCGGCGATGCCGATTCCGGTATCGGTGATATTCACCACCGCGAACTCCTCTTGCGACCCGAATGTGACGGACACCGTCCCTCCGGCCGGAGTATACCTCACCGCGTTATCCAGAATATTGGTGAACAACTGTCTCAGCTTGACGCGGTCCCCATCGACGGTGAGGTCGGTGAGCGAGCTAAGATCGAACTCCAGCCCCTTGTCCCTGGCCCGCAACTCGACACTGGGAGAGAGTTCCATGAGCAGTTCCTTCAAGTTGACCTTTTCGAAATGGAAGGGTTCCTTACCCGCCTCGCTACGCGCCATCAGGAGAAGGTTCCCGAGCATGGTGGTCATGTAGTCGACTTCCTGGGAGACGACTTCCAGGGACTTGCGGTACTCATCGGCCGACCTTTCTTTACCCAGCGCAAGGGTAGACTCGGCCTGAATCACGGATAGTGGCGTCCTCAATTCGTGCGACGCATCTGCCGCGAATTGTCTTTGCCGGTTGAACGCCAGTTCAATGCGGCCCATCATGCGATTCAGCGTGGACGCCAGCCGGCCCAGCTCATCCTCGCTGTGGACCTCGATTCTGCCGGCCAGGTTAGCCTCGCCGATATCTTCGGCGGCCCCGGTCATTCTCATCACCGGATAGAAGGCGCGATTGGTCAACACTGATCCGCCCAGCGCCGCCAGAACCACCGCGAAGAATGCCGAAAGCGAGAAGATCGACTTGACGGTACCCAGGACACTCTCGATTTCCACCGGGGGTTTGCCGACCACAATGGCAACGCGCGCGTCCGGGGGAACGGTGAAAGGACTGGCATAGAACCGCACCTCCAGCCCTTCCGGGGTGGTCTCCGAGAAGAATTTGGGCTGTCCCAGCAGCGCCAGCTGCACGTACCGGTCAACACTGGCGAATTCGACATTGGGACCGAGACGCCGCAGCAGGGCGCCGTCGGCGTCGTACACGAGCACGAGTTCACTCGGTTGACCCAAGATGGCGATCTGCCCGCCATCCATCTTGAGGCCGCTCTCCACTTCCACGGTCTTCGATCGCAGCGATTCATCCAGGTTACGGTGGAGCTGGTACGAGAGCATTACGTAGGCCGCAACGCCAAAGCAGGCGAGCAGCGCCACGATCACCATGACGTACCACAGCGTGAGACGGAAACGAATGCTCTTAAAGAACTTCATTGCGTAGTCGGTAGCCTGCCCCGCGGATCGTGTCGATCACGCCAGACTCCCCTTCCGCCTCGAGCTTCTGCCGCAGGCGGCGAACATACACGTCAACTATATTTGATACGCCCTCAAACGAATAGTCCCAGATGTTCTCCTCAAGCATCGTCCGCGTCAGGACGACGTTTGGGTGGCGCATGAAGTACTCCAGCAGGGAGTATTCCTTGGTGGTCAGATCCACTTTCCTCTCACCCCGCCAGATCTCCCGGCTCAGTGTGTCCATCACCAGGTCGCCCACGCGCAGCTTCTGCGTCTTTGGCAGTGCCTCGCGGCGCATCAAAGCCCGCACGCGGGCCAGCAATTCGCTGAAGGCAAACGGCTTAACCTGGTAGTCGTCGGCGCCTGAATCCAGTCCCTTTATCCGGTCGTCCAAGGTGTCTTTGGCGGTCAACATCAGAATGGGGGTGGTGACATTCTTCGCCCGCAAATCCCGGCACACCGAGACGCCGTCCTTCCGCGGAAGCATTATGTCAAGTACCATGGCGTCGTAGCGCGTGTTCTCAGCCATGTACTGGGCTTCTTCACCGTCGTAGGCGTTGTCCACCGCGTAGCCCTCTTCCTGGAGACCACGCTTGATGATTCCGGCTAGCCGCCGCTCGTCTTCAACAACCAGTACTCGCATCGTTCCCCCGGGAGCCAGTCCCCTCTCATATTAGGGCTCGATGAATAGCCATTCATCACAATAGTACTCGCCCCAAGACAACATAATACTAGCATAAAGATGAATAGAAGATGAAAACAACCCCGACCCGGCTACCCTGGCCGAGCGAAACCACCGGGCGCCCCTGACTCTCGGCGGACGATCGTACCCGTCGGTTCATCGCAGGTTAATTCCCGGTTCACGAACGGTTCATCCCACGCCCCGTACAATGCCCCTCCTGGTGGATACCGGACGAACCGGGACGTTCGCCGTTGGCCTGAATAAAACTAATCCGGTCGGGCAACAGTGTATCGGTGTTCGGTATCCGAAGGGAGTAATGCCCTGGCGGTCAAGTCACGGTCCGGGCAGGCAAACGAGGTGGGTGCCTATCGCAAGTAACATTCGGCTTTTCTTGGGAAGTACAAGAAAAGTACAAGATCTGAATTAAGGAGTAACATTTGAAAGTCAGAAAAGTAACAAAACTCGGATTTCTCGCCGGCGTGGTCGGTTTCATCGGCATCCTCGCCGCAGTAGCGATGCTCGGCAAATCCAGCGCATCGGCATACACTGGAGAAACCGGTGATTGCACCGGCTGTCACAGTTACCTCGGCGGCAATCTGCGCATAACCACGGACACCGCGGCCAAGACCGTTGCCCCCGGCGCCTCTTTTGCGGTCAGTATCTCCTGGACGGGCGGGGGCGGGTCCCGCACTGAAATCAACTGGCCAAACACCCTGAGCAATGCTCAATTCACCCCAACGCCGCGGGTCCCCTATTCCGGATCCAACGCCAGCGGCACCGTGTCCTCGACTCTGACGGCCCCCTCCGCTACCGGGACATACGCGATCAAGGTGTACGCCGCTCAGAAGACCCCAACAAGGGAAACCGACTACAAGGAGATGACCATTACGGTGGCCGCTCCAATCACGTCCTACACTGTAACCGCCTCGGCGGGAGCAAACGGCTCTATCACGCCGTCGGGCGCGGTATCCGTTAACTCAGGGGCCAATCAAACGTTCACCATCTCGGCTAGTTCCGGCTACCACGTCACCAACGTCCTGGTGGACGGCAAGTCGGTGGGCGCTGTGACCAGCTACACCTTCACCAACGTCACGAGCAACCGCACCATCACCGCCAACTTCGCCATCACCTCCTACACCATCAGCTTTAATAGCAACGGCGGAAGCGCCGTCACATCAATCACCCAGAACTATGGGATCGCAGTGAATGCGCCAACCCCTCCGACCAGGACCGGTTATACCTTTGCGGGCTGGTACAGCAACGTCGGACTGAGCACTCCCTACATCTTCACCACCATCCCCGCGGGTAGTATCACCCTCTACGCCAAGTGGACGGCCATCAACAGCTACACCCTGACCTACACTGCCGGCGCCAATGGCTCCATCACCGGCACCTCGCCCCAGACGGTAAGCCAGGGCACCAGCGGCACCGCGGTCACTGCGGTGCCCGCTGCCGGCTATCACTTCACCAACTGGAGCGACGCCTCGACGGCGAATCCAAGGACCGACTCTAACGTCAATGGCAATATCTCGGTCACGGCCAACTTCGCCATCACCTCCTACACCATCAGCTTTAATAGCAACGGCGGAAGCGCCGTCACATCAATCACCCAGAACTATGGGACCGCAGTGAATGCGCCAACCCCTCCGACCAGGACCGGTTATACCTTTGCGGGCTGGTACAGCAACGTCGGACTGAGCACTCCCTACATCTTCACCACCATCCCCGCGGCTAGTATCACCCTCTACGCCAAGTGGACGGCCATCAACAGCTACACCCTGACCTACACTGCCGGCGCCAATGGCTCCATCACCGGCACCTCGCCCCAGACGGTAAGCCAGGGCACCAGCGGCACCGCGGTCACTGCGGTGCCCGCTGCCGGCTATCACTTCACCAACTGGAGCGACGCCTCGACGGCGAATCCAAGGACCGACTCTAACGTCAATGGCAATATCTCGGTCACGGCCAACTTCGCCATCACCTCCTACACCATCAGCTTTAATAGCAACGGCGGAAGCGCCGTCACATCAATCACCCAGAACTATGGGACCGCAGTGAATGCGCCAACCCCTCCGACCAGGACCGGTTATACCTTTGCGGGCTGGTACAGCAACGTCGGACTGAGCACTCCCTACATCTTCACCACCATCCCCAGCGGCGTAGTATCACCCTCTACGCCAAGTGGACGGCCATCAACAGCTACACCCTGACCTACACTGCCGGCGCCAATGGCTCCATCACCGGCACCTCGCCCCAGACGGTAAGCCAGGGCACCAGCGGCACCGCGGTCACTGCGGTGCCCGCTGCCGGCTATCACTTCACCAACTGGAGCGACGCCTCGACGGCGAATCCGAGGACCGACACTAACGTCAATGGCAATATTTCAGTCACGGCCAACTTCGCGATCGATACCCACACGATCACCCCGGTTGCCGGAGCCAACGGCTCAATTTCCCCGTCAGGGACGGTGACCGTCAGCCATGCGGCCGACCAGACTTTCACCATCACGGCCGCGAACGGCTACCACATCGCGGGTATCGCCGTGGATGGAGCCCCCTTAGCAACCGTGCAGGGAACCATGAGCGCGGCGACGGAGATTGCCGTCAGCAGCTACACCTTCACCAACATCACCGCGTCCCACACCCTCTCGGCAACTTTTGCCCCCCACGCGACCGCCGGGACAGACACGGCCGGACCGTTGACCGCCGGACTGAGGTTCAGATCCAGCAGCGACTCCGGTTCCGTCACTCTGAATACCCTGGTCGATGACGCCGCTACCGGCGGCTCCAGCATTGCCGCCGCCGAGTTCTTCCTGGACCAGTTGGGCGCTCCCGGGACCGGCACCGCCATGAATGCCGCGGACCGAAGCTTCAGCGGTATCAGGGAAGCGGTGAGGGGCACCGTGAGCCTTTCGGACCTTTCTAACGGCGGCCATACGATCTACGTCCGCGGCTTGGACGCAGCCGGCAACTGGGGCGCAGCCGTCCGCCTGTATTTCCAGGTCCGCAACATGCGGCGCCTGCCAACCGGCGAGGTGCGCATAAAGGGACCGGATGACGATGATTCGAAGAAATCGTCGAACGCGATCGTCATCTGGATCGGCACCGGTCGTCAGCAAGAGACCGACGACGACGACTAAGAACGAGCCTGGCGGCCCCCGCGGGGCCGCCAGGCGACTTGGGCCGGAGGGCGCCCGGTTGGCGCCCTCCGGCCCAAGTCGTTCATCTTCTATTAATGCAAAGTTCATCGGTCATTCATGGCCGACTGGTATCCTGAGATGAAGGGAGGGTGTTCCGAACCCATCTGCACACGCCACGGGGACTTGGCGGAACTATGGTACGCAGGAAACCGGCCTGAATCCCCCATATCCGGAAGTAGACTTACCTGATATATTTCCTCCTAAATTAAACCAGAAGGACGTTTGACTCATGTCACTGGCCGACTTGTACCCCAAGAATAGACTGATTGCCTTCATCGCCAAACACAAGCGAAGGTTTCTGCTCGGCGCGGCCGCGTCCGGCTTCTTCGGGATCATGGTCCCGGCCGTATTACTGGGCGGGAACCACGTGGTCGAGCTGCTTGACTCCACCGCCTTCTGCACCACCACGTGTCACGACGTGCACTACGTCGAAGCGGTTACCTTCAAGGAATCACCTCATTCCGAGGTCCCCTGCGCCAGTTGCCATGTCGGAACCGGGACCGCGAATCTGGTGAAGTCCAAACTGAACGGCATCCGGGACATCATCCCGGCCATCACCGGCAATTACGAGTTCCCTTTCGTCGTGCCGCTCAAGGACCGCCGTCCGTCCAGTCAGACCTGCGAAAAGTGCCATTGGTCCGAGAAATTTCTGGGAGATGTCCCCCAGATCAAGACCAGCTACGGCACGGATGAATCAAACACCAAGACGGTGGTGACGCACGTGCTCAAAGTGGGCGGGGGAAAGGCGGAGGTAGCCACCGGCATCCACTGGCACAGTTCGGCGAAGGTCTGGTTCCTTCCGGCGGACGACAAGATGCAGAAGATCGCCTGGGTGTCCAGCGAGAATTTGTCCGGGCAGGTGAACGAATATGTCGACCCGAACCTGATGAAAGGCATGACGCCTGATCAGATCGCGGCCGGCAAACGTCTCATGGACTGCATGGACTGCCACAACCGGGCCACCCATCTCCTGCTTTCTCCGGACCAGCTCATTGACGCTTCCATGTCTGACGGCAGCATCGATGCCAGCCTGCCCTACATTAAGCGGGAGGCACTCAAGGCGCTTTTCCCTCTGAATTCGAGCCTCCAGCAGGCTGACGACAAGATCGCCATGCTGGAATCCTTTTACCGAGTGTCTTATCCGGCGACGCTGCGGGAAAAGGGAGCGTCGGTCAAGGCCGCCATCGTCCGGCTGAAAGAAATCGCCCGGCTGACGACTTTCGACAAAGGCCTGGACTGGAACACTTACCCGGACAATGCGAAACATGACAAACCCGACGCCAACATGGAGATAGACTGGGCCAAGCTCGCTGCCAGCGACACCTCGCCGGGGTGCTTCCGCTGTCATGGCAATCTGGTCAAGGCGGGGGCCAATGGCCCCAACGGCCTGCCGCCGGTTGTGGAGCGCACCGGCTCGATCAGTGCTAACACAACCGAATCCGGAAGACTCAGTTCCAACTCCACCGCAGCCGGTGGATCGAGGTCTGACCCCGTCGTGGCCGGAGGACCAGGTTCCGGTACGACCTACCCCGGCGGCTTAAGCGCCAACGCCACCGCCGCCCGCGGGGTGAGTTCCAATGTGACCGCACACGGTGACGGCGGCCCGGGGCCGGGCTTTCTCAGTGCCGACTGCGGTACTTGCCACTATACGCTGAAATCAAACCTGACATCGCCGATCGCCCCGGCCACATCTCATCCGGTCGACGGCCTTGACGATTGTCTCGTCTGTCATGGCGACAAAGGGACGGCCCCACTGAAATCAAGCCACCCCTGGAGTACTAATGAAGCTTGCGGGAGCTGTCACCAGTCCGCCCCCAAACTGAAGACGTTATCGGCGGGCGAACCGCCGGCGGACGCGAAGAACACTCCACATCCGATAAAGAAGCTCGAGGACTGTCTCGTGTGCCACGGTCCGACCGGGGGCAGTGCCGTTTCCAAGGACCACCCCTGGAGCACCGACGCGACCTGCGCCTCCTGTCATAACCCTTCGGCCACGCCCAAGCCGATTCCTGCTGCCGCGGCGCCTTCCGCAAAGCAGATACCACACCCGGTCGATTTTCTGAAAGACTGCCTTGCCTGCCATGGTCCGAAGGCGGCCAGGCCATTTGCAGCGGACCATCCGTGGAGCACGGACGAGACCTGTACTTCCTGCCACGCAGTAGCTCCCGTTGTGGCGACCATTGGCGGCGGTTCCCTTGTCAAGGGACCACCAAGGACCCATGTGGCCGGCGAGTTCCCCTGCACCACGTGTCACAAAGTGCACGGCGGAATTCCCGACGATTTCTGCGGTATGTGCCACTCGCAATTACTCCCGGCTTCGGTGGGGGCGGCGCCCCCGCCGTCAGGGTCGGCGCCCCAACCACCATCAGGGTCAGCACCACCTCCGTCGGGATCAGCACCACCGCCGTCAGGGTCAACCCCGGCGCCGGTGGCGGATCCGAGCCAGCTATTCTCAGCGAACTGCGCCATCTGTCACGGGGTGAACCGTCAGGGTGGTGCGGGGCCGGCGGTGACTGCCACTGCGTTGTCCGCCCGGACCGAGTCCTGGATTGCATCCTTCCTTACGTCTCACAATACCGGCGCCAGCCTGACGGCCGGCCAACGGACGGCCATGGCCACCTGGCTCAAAGCAGGCACCCCCACCGTGACCGCCCCGGCTGCGCCATCGGCCCTTGCCGCGGCTGCGATCGGTGCCACCCGGATTGATCTGACCTGGGTCGACAATGCCGGCAACGAGACCGGCTTCCGCATCGAGCGGGCCACTAATACGGCCTTCACGCTGAACCTGGTCACGGCGACCGCAGCCACTAACGCTGTGGGCTACTCTGATACCACCGTGGCCGGCAGCACCACTTACTACTACCGTGTTTTCGCCACCAATTCTGCCGGGGCATCCCCCGCGTCAAACGTGATTACCCCGGCGACGCCGGCAGCGCCCGGTACGGTGCCGGCCGCGCCATCTGTGCTTGCCGCCGCTGCGGTCAGTGCCACGCGGATCGATCTGACCTGGACAGACAATGCTAACAACGAGACCGGCTTCCGGGTCGAGCGGGCCACCAACACGGGCTTTTCGGCCGGGCTTGCCTCGTATACCTTGGGGGCGGGCATCGTATCCTACAGCGACATAACCGTTTCCGGCAGCACGACCTACTACTACCGGGTCTTCGCAACTAACGCCACCGGCAGTTCGGCCGCCTCCAACACCGCCTCGGCCACCACCCCAGCCCCGGTCATAGATGCCGCCGCCCTGTACTCCTCCAGTTGCGCGGCCTGTCACGGAGTGAACCGTCAGGGTGGCGGGGGGCCGGCCATAACGGCCGCCGCTCTGTCCGGACGCACCGAATCGTGGATCGTGACCTTCCTTACGTCTCACAATACCGGCGCCAGCCTGACGGCCGGCCAACGGACGGCCATGGCCACCTGGCTCAAAGCAGGCACCCCCACCGTGACCGTGCCGGCTGCGCCATCCGCGCTTGCCGCCACTGCGGCCAGCGCCACCCGGATTAATCTCACATGGGTCGACAACGCCAACAATGAGACCGGCTTCCGCGTCCAGCGGGCCACCAACACGGGCTTCTCATCCGGCCTGACTTCCTTCACCACCGCGGCCGGCGCCACATCTTACGGCGACACCACCGTGGCTGCCACCACCACCTATTACTACCGGGTCTTCGCCACCAACGCGGCCGGCGATTCGACTGCCTCCGGCACGGCCTCGGCGGCCACGCCGGCAGCGCCCGCCACGGTACCCGCCGCGCCATCTGTGCTTGCCGCCGCTGCGGTCAGTGCCACGCGGATCGATCTGACCTGGACAGACAATGCTAACAACGAGACCGGCTTCCGGGTCGAGCGGGCCACCAACACGGGCTTTTCGGCCGGGCTTGCCTCGTATACCTTGGGGGCGGGCATCGTATCCTACAGCGACATAACCGTTTCCGGCAGCACGACCTACTACTACCGGGTCTTCGCAACTAACGCCACCGGCAGTTCGGCCGCCTCCAACACCGCCTCGGCCACCACCCCAGCCCCGGTCATAGATGCCGCCGCCCTGTACTCCTCCAGTTGCGCGGCCTGTCACGGAGTGAACCGTCAGGGTGGCGGGGGGCCGGCCATAACGGCCGCCGCTCTGTCCGGACGCACCGAATCGTGGATCGTGACCTTCCTTACGTCTCACAATACCGGCGCCAGCCTGACGGCCGGCCAACGGACGGCCATGGCCACCTGGCTCAAAGCAGGCACCCCCACCGTGACCGTGCCGGCTGCGCCATCCGCGCTTGCCGCCACTGCGGCCAGCGCCACCCGGATTAATCTCACATGGGTCGACAACGCCAACAATGAGACCGGCTTCCGCGTCCAGCGGGCCACCAACACGGGCTTCTCATCCGGCCTGACTTCCTTCACCACCGCGGCCGGCGCCACATCTTACGGCGACACCACCGTGGCTGCCACCACCACCTATTACTACCGGGTCTTCGCCACCAACGCGGCCGGCGATTCGACTGCCTCCGGCACGGCCTCGGCGGCCACGCCGGCAGCGCCCGCCACGGTACCCGCCACGCCATCGGCGCTTACCGCCGCTGCGGTCAGCGCCACGCGGATCGACTTGACCTGGACGGACGCGTCGAACAACGAAGCCAGCTTCGTGGTGCAGCGCGCCGCCAACTCCGGTTTCAGTTCGGCGGTTACCTCGTTCACCACGGCGGCCAACGCGGTGGCCTATAGCGATACCACCGTCGCCGCCGGTACCACTTACTACTACCGTGTTTCCGCCGGCAACACTGCAGGCACTTCCGCGGCGTCAAACACCGCCTCGGTCAGCACTCCCGCCGCGTCCATTAACGCGAGCCAGCTGTACTCCACCAACTGCGCGTCGTGTCACGGGGCCAACCGCCAGGGTGGGGGCGGCCCGAGGATTACCGCCTCCGCCCTGTCGGGGCGGACCGAATCCTGGATCGTGAGCTTCCTTTCCGGTCACAACACCGGCAGGAACCTAACGTCGGCGGAACGCACCGCCCTTGCCCAGTGGCTCAAAGTCACACCCTAGCGCCGTGCATCACCAGTACATTCGTCCACTCGTTTCCGCCCGCCCGAGGGACTTCGAGAAGCTCAGGGCGGGCGGAAACGGCGGACAAGGCGCCAATGAGCTATACTGGTAACGGACGCGAAAAGGCATGGGAAACGTCAAGATAAGGTAACTTGGGTGATCTTGCCGTATCCGTTTGCACCACGTACTATTTAGCTGTTACAGATGTCACATCCCTCGAAGGCAATGTGAACGTTGGGTGACGCTGCTGCCCGGCATAGTCATCCGGACAGCGGAGTTGGTATTTTCGAATCTGACCGTGGGTAGGTGGTACGATGGATATCAAAGCCTTACTCAAGCTGGGAGTCACGGCAGGGGCCTCTGACGTACATTTGAGAGTCGGCCTCCCGCCGGTGTTCCGCGTAAACGGACGTCTCAAACGGCAGGACGATTTCCCGGCGGTAACCGATGACGATGCCCTGGGGATGCTTGAGCAGATCAGCGGGCAGGAGCAACGGGAGCGATTCTATCGCGACAAGGAGTTGGATCTCGCCTTCGTCGTCGAAGGGATGGCCCGGTTCCGTGTCAACGTCATGTGGCAACGGCAGACGATCAGCATCGCGTGCCGCACTCTTTCCTTAGGCGTACCCTCCATTGACGAACTGGAGTTGCCTCAGGTCTGCAAGGAGCTAATCCTGCAACCCCGGGGCCTGATCCTGGTGACCGGCCCCACCGGCGTTGGCAAGTCCACCACGATGGCGGCCATGGTCCGTCATCTCAACGAAAACCGCGACTGCAACGTCGTGTGCATCGAAGACCCGATCGAGTACGTTCATCCTAATATCAAGTCCATTATTGCCCAGCGCGAGCTGGGTGACGATACCCGTTCGTTCGGTACGGCGTTGAGTCACGCCCTCCGCCATGACCCCAATGTCATCGTCGTAGGTGAAATGCGGGACCTGGACACGATCTCCACCGCCGTCACTGCCGCCGAGACCGGCCATCTGGTCATGAGCACTCTGCACACCACCGACGCGCCGCAGACGATCGACCGCCTTATCGACATCTTCCCGCCTCACCAGCAGAATCAGATCCGTCTCCAGATATCCCAGGAACTGGTGGCGATACTTTCGCAGACCCTGCTGCCCCGCTCCAACGGCAACGGGATGGTCGCCGCTTTTGAGGTCCTTCTGCCCAACACGGCCATCAGACACCTGATCCGTGAGAGCCGCACCTTCGAGATTCCGAGCTACATGCACCTTCATCAGGAGGGTGGCATGAACAGCCTGGACGACTCACTGGCGAATCTGGTATCGAAGGGCATAGTAACTGAGGAAGATGCCATGCGCAAAACGAGCAATCCGAAACGGCTGCAGAGGCTGATCGGACCCAAGCGCAATCCAATCGAGGCTTCGCTGGATTGGCCGGCCCCCGCAGGTGGCGCCAGTCCCAAGCCCCTGGTCTGAAACACAAAAAAGAGGGTGGGATCGATCCCACCCTCTTTTTCTTTACCAGGAGCCCAGCGACGACGTAATGTGAATCCGCGTTAGCTGTTCTCGTCGTACCCCGGCTCGTACATCTGCCGCTTGACATGTTCCAGCAGATTGTCGGGCTTGGGCACCCCGGCCAACCCCCGCTCGAAGGCGACCCCCGCCACCGCCGCCCCGATGACCGCTGAAACGTCCCGGATCCGGGTCAGTGCCGGAAAGATCCGCCCCTGTTCGAGATCGCCGGCGGCGACTTCTCCGGCCAGCGCCTTCGCCGCGGCGGAAATCATCTCGTCGGTCACGTACCGGGCGGCCGCGGCCACCACCCCCAAGCCCACGCCCGGGAAAATGTAGGCGTTGTTGCACTGGCCCGGGACAAAGGTCTTGCCCCCTACAGTCACCGGTCCAAACGGACTACCGCTGGCGAAGATGGCCCGCCCCTGCGTCCATCGGTAGGCCTCTTCGGCGGTGCATTCCGCCTTCGACGTCGGGTTTGACAGCGCGAGCACGATCGGCCGGTCATTGATTCCAGCCATCGCCTCGAGAACCTGTTTGGTAAAGGCCTTTGGCTGCGCCGATACCCCGACAATGGCCGTCGGTCGCAGCGATGTCACGGCCGACAGCAGATCTGATACCGGACCGTGGGGATGGGCATAGGGGAGCTTGTGCGCCGCCAGGCCAGTGCGGCTGCTGACGATCAGGCCGCCGGTATCCACATACCAGCACCGCCCCCGGGCTTCCTTTTCGGACAGGCCATCGGCCACCATCGCCGGGACGATCACGTCCCCGATACCGATGCCCGCCTCGCCGGCCCCGGAGAACAGTATCTTTTGGTCCTTGAGCTTCCCTCCCGTGATCCGGAGGCCCGAGTAGAACGCGGCCAGTGCCGTTGCCCCGGTCCCCTGGATATCGTCGTTGAACGAGCATATCCGACCCCTGTACTTCGCCAGCAAACCGAAGGCGTTGGCGGTCCCGAAATCCTCAAATTGAAAAAGCGCCCGGGGAAAGACCTCCTGCACCGCGGTCACCAACTCGTCGAACAACCCCGAATAGGCGTCGCCCCGCAGGCGCCGCTGGGGCAGGCCGAAGTAGAGGGGATCAGAAAGCAGCGCGGCGTTTTCGGTACCCACGTCAAAGAGGATGGGCAGACACTGGGCGGGGTGAATGCCGGCGCAGGCGGTGTAGAGCGAGAGTTTGCCGACCGGAATCCCCATGCCGTTGGCGCCCAGGTCCCCCAGGCCCAGAATTCGCTCTCCGTCGGTGACTACAATGACCCGGATGTCCCGACTCGGCCAGTTCTTAAGCACAGTGGCGATTCGTCCCCGGTCTGCCGCCGAAACAAAGATGCCCTGGGGTCGCTGGAGAATATGAGAATACCGCTGACAGGCTTGCCCAACCGTTGGCGTGTAGATGATCGGCATCATGGCCGCGATGTTGTCCACCACCACCCGGTAGAACAGGGCCCGGTTCTCATCCTGGAGAGAAATCAGGTACAGATACTTTTCGAGATCGGTCGTCTTTTCGGCAAAGTTCTCTAGCACGCGCCGTGCCTGTATCTCCATCGATGAGACTCGTGGGGGCAGCAGACCCCGGAGCCCCAGGGCATCCCGCTCCCGATCGGTGAATGCCGTCCCTTTGTTCCGGAACGGATCTTGCATTAGAGGGACCCCGGTGGTCACCGTCCGGGCGGCCGGCTGCCGGTCGATCTGATCCCAGTAATTCGGATTCTTCTCTGGCACAGACAGGCCTCCATCACGCTTTTCCCAGTCACGAAGGCTATCAGGAAGGGTCAGCCATGTCAATAGACCGAGACGCGTCCGGGGTTGCGATCTCGTTCCAGACTCCGTAGCAGTCCTACGGCGCTCCCACTCTGTGGGGACTGGTGATGTCCGAAAGGCCGGTGATCTTCAATACCTCATCGAAGGCCGCCTGATACAGTAATGCGTCCAACTCCCGATCGATGAGGACTCCCATTTCCCAGTCGCCGGTCCCTGTATCGCCGGAAAGGTTCATGGAAGTGAGCACCATCGTTTGCTCGTTTAGATAGCATTTCGAGTGCAGATTGGGGTTGCGCAGCAACGTGAGCCGGCCGATGTGTCCCAGATTCGCCACCAGTTCGGAGGTAAGGGCGTTGTCACGATATACGATCGATACCGGAACAGTTCTGGCCACGGTCTGGATCGACTGCAGCAGCGTTCCCGAGAGGCGCACCGATGGGGAAACAAGAAACAGACGCTCCCGGGCGCCCAGCACAATCGATGAAATGTGCCAGGACACTCCCCGGGCGGTCAGAAAGGTAGCCACGGCAGCCATTGTACGTCAGTGGCGCCGGCACCATCAATTACTCAGAGCCCACTTGAGGTCGCCGGACAGAGGATCTTTGCCTCGTTGGTGTTAGAAATCCGGGGAGGTCGGGAGGGGGACCTGCGGAGTATTGGGCTACTGGACCAGCGAGTCAAAATGGACGGCCTCGGCACCTGGAATGCCGGCGCTCCTGATGATTTCTTGCTGCAGGTCGATGATCGCCTGCTGGTCCCTGGCGATCTTCTCGACGTTGTTGAAGCTGCCGACCTCAATCTGCAAGAAGACGAACTGGAGCAGAATGCACAGCGCCATCATCCAGAACAGCCAGTTGCCGATGGAGGCTCTACTCAACATGTATTTCTTCAGCATCACGGCGCCTCTTGCTCCAGGCTAGCCCCTGATCAACCCGGGCCTGGCAACATGCCGGGTCATTCTCTTCAGCACGAACGTCATTAGTCTATAGTACTTTTGGGTCTCCTTCAAGATCACTTATCTTCACTTTAGTTAACCGAAAAACGAGATTATCCGCCGTATTCATGGATTCCGGACGGACTCGGGCAACGGGGGTACCGAACTTCCTCACGGCATCGAAGGCTGGTATAATTCCGCCAACTGAACCGGTCCCGGTTCGGTTCGGAAAAGGAGGGGAGAGAATGGACACATCTGATTTGGCCAAGTTGATCAAGAGCCGGCGGTCAGTACGCGTATGGCAAGACAAAGTGGTGCCTGAGGGACTTCTCATGCAGGCGTTGGAGTTGGCGACGTGGGCTCCGAACGGCGGAAACCAGCAAAACTGGCACTTCTATGTAATAATCAACCGGGAGACGATCAAGGCCATCGGTGATGCCGCAACGACCGGGCGGAACCTCATGGCTTCCTGGCCCGAGACAAAGGCGCAGGGAGGATTCCCTGCCCCACCCCCCGCGGTGCCGGGGCAGCCACCGGCAGCACCCAGGTCGCCTTTCTCCACCGCTCCGGCAGTTATTGCCGTCGGCACCATGAGGACGGAGAACCCGATGGAGAAGCTTTTTGCGGCCAGGGCGCCGGCGGACCCCGTGGCGGCGCAGATGCGTGAATGGAACACGACCGTCGCGGCCCGTATCCAATCAGTTTCGGCGGCCATATCCTACCTGCTGCTGGTGTTGCACCAGATGGGGCTGGGGGCCGTCTGGATGACGGGCCCGCTGCCGCAATCCAAGGGGGACGTCGAGAAGATCCTCAAGTGCCCGGCGGGGA
Organism: uncultured Chloroflexia bacterium; assembly: GCA_963735055.1. GTDB lineage: Bacteria > Chloroflexota > Dehalococcoidia > Dehalococcoidales > UBA2162 > JBBITI01. The sequence continues at coordinate 124,545 of CAVTJN010000006.1, forward strand.
TGGACATTGTGGCCCTGATACCCGTCGGATTCCCTGCGGAGACTCCCACGCGTACCCGAAAGCCGGTAGGGGAAGTCTGCACACTCGTCAAGTAGACCGGCGGCATTCCACCTCGGGTGGGGAACAGGGCAGATTCATGAAGAGGTGACATCGTGGACAAGGTCGAACTGCCAGCCCAGGATCTAACTCCGGTTAGACCAATATTTATCGTGGGAGCAAATGTCAGCGGCAAGGCGAATTTCATGGAAGTCGGAGGCGGCGGATCAATCAGTTTCAATCCGCCGATGATAGCGCTCCCGATACAGCCCCACCGCTACACACTCAAGGGGATACTGGAGAACCGGACCCTTTCGGTCAATATACCATCGGTCAGTCTGGCAAGAGAGGCCGACTACACCGGAATTGTCAGCGGCGCGGACCGGGACAAGGCCAAAGACTGCAGCTTCGAAGTGTTCTACGGCAAGCTGAAGACGGCGCCGATGATCAGCCAATGCCCCCTGAATATGGAATGCAGCCTGCTGCATATACTGAGTTCTGCCAGCCACGCGATCGTCATCGGGCGAATCGACGCCAGCTATGTCTCGGGCGAATTTGTCAGAGACGGAAAGCTGAGCCTCGGCGACATGAATGCCTTGCTTTGGATGCCGAACAAAGGCGACTACGTGGGAGTTAGCGGCGCCGTTGGCAAGTGCCGGGAAATCGGCAAGGAGATTAGGACTTAATCCTGCAGAGGGAGTTCACCGGTGGACGCAGAATCGAAAACCCTTCTTGGCGGTCTAGTCTTCCCCGAGTGCCCCCGCTGGCACGAGGGCAGGCTCTGGTTCTCGGACATGCATGGACTCAAGGTGATGACCGTTGGTTTGGACGGGAAGAGCGCGTCGGTCGTCGACGTACCCGGTCAACCCGCCGGACTGGGATGGCTTCCCGGCGGACGACTAATGGTGGTGTCACAGACCGACCGGCGGCTGTGGCGTCTCGACCCCAACGGTCTGGTCGAAGTGGCCGACCTCACCTCGATGGTACCCGTGAGCTGCAACGACATGGTGGTCGACAGTCACGGCCGGGCATACATCGGTCATTTCGGATCCCGGACAAGTACCACCCCCTCCTCGTGGAGTCCGGCGGAGATCATTGCGGTGACTCAGGAAGGGGCAGTGCGAGTCGCCGCCGATAACCTGAGCTTTCCCAACGGCATGGCGATAACTCCGGACGGGCGCACGATGATTGTCGCCGAGAGTTTTGCCCGGCAACTGTCTGCCTTCAACATCGAAGCTGACGGTTCGCTGACGCGACGCCGGGTATGGGCGCCATTACCCGGGGTTATGCCCGACGGCATCTGCCTTGATGCTGAGGGCATGGCATGGGTGGCGACCTGCGCCAATGAAGTCATTCGTGTCCGGGAGGGTGGCGAGATTGCCGCCAGGGTGAAGACCTCAACTCGAGCCTTCGCCTGTATGCTCGGCGGACCGGACCGGCGCACGCTGTTTGTCCTGGCGGCCGATAGCTTCGTCGCTCAGGAGGTCAAACTCAAGAAGAACGGACGCATCGAGACTGTCAGGGTGGATGTCCCCGGGGCAGGTCTGCCCTAGCCATGACGGGGACTTGGTCCCGCAAGATCATGAATTCAGATTGCTTCGTCCCTGCGGTCCTTTGAATGACATCAACTGGATGTCTTGATCGGACATAGGGCAGCCGAACCCTGCGTCTCAGGCTCGCAAAGACATGCGGGGAGGCAACAAGTCGCTCGTCCTTCCTGCGCAAGCAGGAATCCTGGTGTGGATGGGGCGTGGATGGGCTGGTCTCCGTATGGTCTCCGGAGCGAGGAAGACGACCACCTGCGGGAGGGAGGACAACCACAGGTGGTCAAGCCAGTCCATGACGAAATTGAGGGTAGTCATGCCGGACTGATCCGGAATCCAGGTGGGGAGGCGTGGATGGCCGGGTCCCGGATTCCCGGCTATCCGTCCTGTCCCTCAGGCATCACGTGTCGTGATTGTTTGGTCTCGGCACGATGGTGCTTGGCCCTCAGCCGGCGCTCTCGTGATCCCAGGGTGGGCCTGGTCTTGCGGTGGATCTTAGGCTCCTGGGCAGCCTGGCGGATCAGGTCGACCAGGCGCTCGAGAGCGTCCTCACGGTTGGCAGCCTGAGTACGGAAGCGGCGGGCATCGATAGCCAGTATACCCGCTTCAGTCATGCGGCCTCCGGCCAGGGATGTCAGTCTCGTTCGAACAGAATCGGGTATCGAGGGGGAGTTGACGTTGAAACGAAGCCGCACGGCGGTAGACACCTTGTTGACATTCTGCCCGCCGGGTCCCGATGCCCGGATGAAGTCCTCTTCCACTTCATCTTCGCCAATCGCGATCGCCGGGGTTATCTGAATCATGATCCTGAGTCTACAACCGGGACGCCGCTCCGGCAAGCCGGTTCAATGTCCTAGACGGTGAGGCCGGACGGGACGGTGCTAGGCTAACCGTTCTCCGAAAACCCGGCCATAGTCCTGGCACGCTTTCATGCCTTCGCCGGTTTCCACGACATCCTCCTGCATGTTGAACGGGCCGAGTTCGAACGGCTTCATCTTATCTTCGGTTTCCAGGATCTTGAGGATCAGCGCCGGCGCGTAGGCGTCGTGCCGGTAGGAGACGTCATGCCGGTACGAACCGAATGCACCGCCCATCTTGCCTTCGAGTTCAGCCTGCCGCGTCAGTGACAAGAACTCCTTCACCGGTTTCGGCAAGTCGAGGGAAAACGTCGGCGAACCGAAGATATAGCCGTCATATCCGGCCAGCTCCGCCACTGTGGCAATGTCCTGCATCTTCCTGGGGACCGCCTGCTGCCCGCTGAAGCGCACCCCCTCGGCAATGTACTGCGCCATGGTTTCCGTCTTGCCGGTTGAGCTGAAATAGGCAATCAAGACCTTCATGCCACTTACCTCCTCACAAGATGAACCAGATACCGGCGACTCGAAAGGGCCGCCAAAAAGAAGGCCGGGGCCGATAATCGCCCCCGCCGTACCTTATCAAATGCCCCGAGCCGGGAACGGCGCTATCGGGAAGCGCGGAAAAGTCCGATTTCAGCCATGGGGAGTGCCTGGTCCAAAGTCAGGACGGGGCTGGTATGCCCGGTCCCCCAGCTGTTGAGGGGTCCCAACGCCTTGGCCAGAGTAGCGTAATCGTCGGCCTCAACGGTGATGTAGAACGTGTGGTCGATCGGCGTTACATGTCCGCTCAGCACCTTCACTCCGGGAGCCTTCTTCATCGCCTGCCACCATTCGGCAAGACGTTTTGTCTGCTCGGGCGACTGGGCCGGGCAGCTTTGATTGGTATGGGTATGCACTACTTGAAAAAGCACCGGGATTCCCTCCTCTGAATGACAATATGCCCAACTGCCAGAAGTATATGCCGCGGAGTGTGAAATTGTTACAAAATTTGACGGGAATAGATCACAGATTAATGACATTTTGCCAATATTACGGGATTAGCCTATAATCTCTGGAAAACCAGGGTATCATTGGCATATTTGACCGGGCAATATCTGTGCCGGCAGCCTCCGGGCAGCCCTGGACAAGCGCGATTCGGTTTGGAGGACATGAATGCAAAAGCGACTAGCCCTGCTGTTCTGTTCCCTTGTTTCTATCATCCTGCTGCTGACTTCCTGCGGCACCACTGCGCCGGCCACCACCACCGGCACGGTCCCGACACAGACCTCAGCGGTTCCAACAACGACAACACCTGTGACGACCGTGCCGTCTTCCGGGGAGAAGCCCAAATACGGGGGCACGCTCAACATAGTCGTGGCTCCGGCGATCACTATCTGGGACCCGACCCGTCAGATAACGGGGATATTCAACCTGTACCTGAACAGCCTGTGGGAGGGCGACTGGACGAAGGGGTCGGCCGGCGGCTACGGCACCAAAGAGACGGACTGGGGCTTCGGCAATAACGACATCTTCAGTTTGAAGGCGGGTATGATCGCCGAAAGCTGGAAATGGTCGATCGATGCCGAGAAGAAGGAAGGCACGATCGTGTACCAGATCCGCCCCGGCGTTCACTGGTCGCTGGACCCGAACAACGAAGCCAGCCGGCTGGTAAACGGCCGCGAGGTGACTGCCGACGACGTGGTCTTTTCTCTGCAGCGCGGCGTAACCTGGACCCTGGGTTTCGTGTTCTCTTCCAACGCTGAACTCAGGACTGCTTCCATAACCAAGACCGGGGCGAGAGAGGTCACTATCAAAGTGCCCTACAGTGCTCTCTACAATGCAATAACCCGCTTCGGAGACGCCATCTTCATCGTCCCGCCTGAAGTCGTCAAGAAGTATACCGACCTGTCGGACTGGAAGAACCAGGTTGGCACCGGTCCTTTCATCATCAAGGACTACGTGACCGATAGTATGTGCACCGCGGTCAAGAACCCGAGCTTCTGGATGAAGAATCCCATCGGTCCGGGGAAAGGCGACCAACTGCCCTACATCGACAAAGTCAAGGTCCTGGCGATACCCGACCTGTCAACCAGGAATGCCGCGCTCCGGACCGGCAAGCTGGACTATGCGGTTCCGCTTACCTACGACGACGCCAACGAACTGAGGAAGACCAAGAGCCTGATCGAGATCAAGTCCACGCACTGGCAGGGCCGTGGTTCACCTTACTACATGAGGACCGACACGCCGCCGTTCGATAATGTCAATGTACGGCGGGCCATGAACATGGCCATAGACAGACAATCGATTCTCCAGGGGCAGTACGGCGGCACCGGAGAGCTTTTCCCCTTCCCGTTTGCCTACGTCAAAGAGTACGACCCAATGTACTACAAACAGGCAGACTGGACTCCAGAGATCAAGGCAATCTACACCTACAACGCGGAGGGAGCCAAGAAGTTACTGGCAGACGCCGGCTACCCCAACGGCTTCAAGACCCAAATGCTGGTAAATGCCAACAGCCAAACCGAACAGGACATGGCAACCATTTTCAAGGGGATGTGGGACAAGATCGGCGTTAACGTTGAGCTCGTCCTCAGGGACCCGACCACCAAAGGGAATATGGCGACGAACTGGACCCATCCCGCCATGATTCCGGATACGACGGGGCCGGTGGCAGTCTTCCCGGTCGGGAACACTTTTACCGGAATCCGCTATAACTTGAGCATTATCAAAGATGACAAGATCAACCAGTACTTCGCCGACATCCGGATGCTGGCCATCACGGACCTGAATGCCGCCATGGGGAAATACCGGGAGATGACCCAATACGCGCTCACTCAAGCATGGCACGTTCCGGACGTCGGGGGGCCTCAATCTCTGATGTACTGGCCGTGGATAAAGAACTACTCGGGCGAGATTACCGTCGGGTACGATGACGCCACCTGGCCGCAGTACATCTGGATAGACCAGGACATGAAGAGCAAGATGGGGTACTAGACGACACGGAACTCAAATCCGGTCTGAGTCTCTAAAGGCTGGAGGGACGCACAGCCTGCTTCCCTCCAGCCTTGATGTCTAAGAAGAGCCGGGAGGAACGGGCCGGCCAGAAGTCAAGGCATGAAAAATGGTCAAGATTCGAATCAATCTTGACCATTAGCTTCGTTCCACTACCCCTCCAAGCCGGTGTTCACTACCGGAGCGCATCCGGCGATTGCTCGCTAAGCCAACGCACTCGTGAGGGGCTCGGGAACCTTCCCGCAAGATCCAGTCTGTTTAGGCACCTCACCTCCTTCTCGTTCTGAGGGGGGTTGGGATCTCTCCCGACCCTTCAACTGCAATATACCGCCACGCTCAAAAGGAATCTGTGACTTTCGTCTCTGTTGTTGCGCCATTGCCTTGAGAATAACGCCGGCAGCACCCTCCCCTCAGAGAATGGAGTATGATAGCGGGGACGGACTTTCCGGAAAAGTCCGACGCGGGGGAGGGGTCGGCCATGTCAAGTCTGCGATCAAATGTGGCGCTGCTGTATCCTTCAGACCCGCTACGGGGTCAGGGGTACCAGGATACGTTGCGGGCTATCCGGCCGGAAAACGACCCGGAAAAGCCCCCGGCCAAGGAACCGGGCGACTCGTACGTAGTCGGGTTGGCGATGGCCGGCCTGGTGGCCGGAGGCGGAGCGGGCTTTCTGGTGGCACTGCTGATAGTGGGCCTTCCGGTGTGGATACTCTGCAGTATGGTGGGCGGGTTAGTTGGCGCTACCGCCGGCGGGCTCGCCGGTGACGCCATCAAGAGGCAGAAATTCAAGCGTCACCGATAGGCCGGACAAAGTCCCGTTGGAGCCACGCGGTGTACGCCTCTCATGGTGAGCAGAATCATGTTCATCAAGCGCTGCGCTAGGACTTGCGGGCCCGCTTGGGGGCCTTCTTTGCCTTCGCACGGCCGATACTGGGGACTGGTTGACTCTTCCGCTCTTTCTCCCAGATTGCCTCGGCCTCTATCCAGTGCTCGCAATCGTGCCCGTTGGGGCAGCCTTCTTTCTCCCAGATGCTATATGCAATAAGCCTGATGTCGTCTTCGCGTCCCATGGCAGTTTCCCCCCTTAAACGACCTTCCATGCCGGCGCCGGCCGCCGGCTGAATCCAGTAACCACTAAGACAATTATATACTGTGGAGCAAATAACAGATTCGGGTTCCTGTTGGCGGCTTGGCCAGGCTCCCCCGGCGAGCGGTAGTAAGGTTCAGCCGCCGGGCAACAAAAATGGCCAAGGTTCGAATGAACCTTGACCATTAGCTTCGTTCCACTACCCCTCCAAGCCGGTGTTCACTACCGGACCGCACCTAGCGATCGCTCGCTAAGCAAATGCAGTAATGAGGGGCTTGGGAACCTTCCCGCAAGATCCAGTCTGTTTAGGCACCTCACCTCCTTCTCGTTCTGAGGGGGGTTGGAATCTCTCCCGACCCTTCGCCTATAATGTACCGCCGCGCTCAAGAGGAATCTGTGACTTTCGTCTCAATGTTCTGGCGATTCTTCGCGAATCAGGCAGAATCCGTCCGCCAATAGACAACGACGGTGTGGCCGGCAGGCGCTGTCTCATTGCTCCGCTGCAGGAGGCCCTCGTCGACCAGGCTCCGCCGCAACAGGGCATGGTCGGGGTTCACCACCCGAAGACGTGAGTTCACCTCAGCCTCAGGATATCGACGTTCAGGTTCAAATAGCTCGACGAGCTGTTGGAGAACCGCCAGACGATCGGAGCGCACTTTGGGAAGCCGCCCACTGCGGAGCCATACGGTTCAGGGCGCCGGACCCGGCGGCCGGGTCGAGATCAGCCCGGGCAGCCTCGCCGGAACGCCTCGATCCTCAGCCGATAACCGCGGAATCACCGCCATCCGACAAGGCCGGCGGAATGCAGTCGAGCAATGGCCCTGCTAATTTCGGACGGCTCAAGCCCGGTCATCTTACCGAGCTCAGCCATAGTGCCGGCACCAAGTACGAGCGCCGCCACAATCCGAAGCCGGGTTTCGTCCGCCAGCAGTCCCGCCAGCTTGCGTGCGGGAATCGGCAGGCGCCCTCCATGGTTATTCTGCATCAACGTCCTCCCATCTGAGATTGCCAGACGGGTCCAAAAGAGGCAGAACACCTTCGATCGACCGGGCTCGATTCAGAGCATTCTCGCTTACAGCCCCTTCCATTCCTGTCTCAAGAGGCCAAACATCACCAGGTCGGCGAACGCCCCATTCTTGAACAGGGACTCGCGCTGCCGGCCCTCTTCCTTCTTCCTTGAAACCGATCTTCTTGTGCAACCTGACACTCCGTTCGTTGAAAGCAATCGCGCTGGAGTATATCCGGTGCAGGTTGAGTTGTTCGAAACCGTAGTTCACCAGCAGACGGGTGGCCTCGGTCCCGTACCCTTTGCTCCAGCAGTCCTTTTCACCGATCACGATTCCGAACGAGGCGTCGTGATCCTTCGAGCTTATACCGTGCAGCCCGGTGTTAAGATCCCGGGCTTGGCGTCGACTCCAGTTGTGCTCCAGACTAGCTTCAGATAACCTCCGAACCGGAGAAACGCCAAGCCCACGGCGCCGGGGCCTTGGCAATGCCATCAGCCAGATCTGGCCAGCTCCCGTTCACGCCCTCGGCTTGCAGATAATCTCTCGTATCCTGAGTTCAAAGAACCGGGCGGCGTTAGCGGGCTTGATGACGACGGCCGTGTCAGCGCCGCGGCTGCTCCCGCCGATGGCGATAACTTCCTCGTCGGTACGCACCTGGCCGGCATCCGCCGCCATTATGGTTATCTCTATCGCCACTTTCATCCCCCGGCAGAACAGTCCGAGGGTGCGGGCGATGATCTCGCCCGGCACGGGCATCGGTGCCGGCATGCCCGGCGGAGGTGCGAGCGGCCCACCGGCCGGGACAGCCCGCCGACGGCGAGCGCGGGCCTTGATCTGAAGGCATTATCAATCCCGCCAAAACCGTGAATACCGGACACTATCTTGCCGCCTTTGCTCTCGACGATTCGCCGGTTATCCTCCAGAAAATCGGTGGCGTTCGGCTCGATGTGACCGTACTCGTGCCCGACGACGACCACTTTCAAGCCTTCAAATACGTCGACCGCCTTGACCGCGGTGGCTCCCCGGGAGGAAGCCACAACGACCGTCTTGATGCCCAACGCCTTGGCCCGCTGTTTGCAGGCGGCCAGGACGGCATCGGTATTCGCTTCCCCGCCCTTTTCAAAATAGATTGTCGTCGATTCCATTTTCACCCCTCCCGAATCTAGTTGGCCCGGTTTCCCGGAAACCTTATCAACCATTGTAGCATTGAGTAAGGCACCACGGCCCGGTGTGTCACGGCGTGTGCCTCCGTGCGGCACGTGATATAATTGACACCCGGTTCTCGACCGTTCCACAACTGCCACGATGTCAACAGCAACTGTCTCTTCAGCCGGGACACGGACGGGCCTTCGGGACTGGACGCAAGGCGGCATTCTCCGGAACCTGCTCTCGCTCGCCTGGCCGGTCATGATCGGGAGCTGCCTCAACAACATCGGGACCACCATCGACATGATATGGGTGGGCAAATTGGGAGCGGCATCGGTGGCAGGGGTGGGCGTGGCCGGCATGCTCGTTTCGCTCCTGGATTCCCTGAAGATGGGGCTCGACATGGGGACCCGGGCCATGATCGCCCGGTATATCGGCGCCGGCGACCGGCGCATGGCCAATGCCGCGGCGCTACAGGGCTACATGGTGACCATCGGCTTCGCGGCCACCGTCGGCGTGCTGGGAGTCATATTCTCCAGTTCCATACTGAAGGTTATGGGCCTCTCTCCTGAAGTCGTTACGCAGGGGGCGCCGTACCTGAGGATACAGTTTATCGGAATTCTGACCATGGGTCTGGTGCGGCAGAACGAGGGCACCATGCAGTCATCGGGGGACACGGTAGGCCCGATGAGGGTGGCCATCGCCTACCGGCTCTTTCACATTGTGCTGTGCCCCTTCCTGGTTTTCGGCTGGTGGATATTCCCCCGCCTCGGCGTCAGCGGCGCGGCCTACACCGGCATCATTTCGGCGTGTCTGGGGGCGACCCTGGGCCTGTGGCTGCTGTTGACCGGCCACACCCGGCTTACTCTCGACTTCCGGGGGTTCCGGCCTGATTTCGGCGTCATCTGGCGCATCGTCAAGGTAGGTGTCCCGGCCTCGGTCACCGGAATGGAAAGGACGTTTGGCCAGCTGATCATGATCGGACTGGTGGTCCCTTTCGGAACCCTGGCCGTCGCCGCGCACACCCTCACCCAGCAGGTGGACCAGTTCATTAACATCGCCGGAGGGGGACTGGGACAGGCATCAGGAATAATGGCCGGGCTGAACCTCGGCGCAAGACGCGCCGACCGCGCCGCCAGAAGCGGCTGGATCGGGGCCGCCCTGTACTCCGCGACGATGGTGGTGGTCGCCGTCCCTTTATGGTTCTGGGGCAGAAACATCATCGCCGTTTTCAACAGCGAGCCGGGAGTGCTGGCGATAGGAGCCACCCTTATCCGGATCCAGATTGTAACTTACCTGGCGCTGGGACTTGCCATGGTCCTGCAGCAGTGCCTCAACGGGGTGGGGGACACCTTGCCGACGATGCTCGTCGTCCTCCTGAGCATGTTCGCCGTTCAAGTGCCGCTGGCCTATTTCCTGTCGCGCCACACGAGTCTGGGTGTGTACGGCACACGGTGGGCGGTGGCCGCCGGTACGATCGTGATGGCCGGCATCTATACGGCATATTTCCGGGCAGGGCGCTGGAAGCGGAAGGATATCCAGTAGCTTGTTGATCTGTCTAAACAGCGGGGTTGTGATGAACACCTTGACACGAAGATAGCATCTCTGTAGTATGCAAGGCGATGCCGGCCAGACTCATGTCAACCCACTCTCGCACTTCGCAGCCCCGGTAAAGAGGGCGTCTCTCGCCGCGCCGGATGGACGGGGTACTGGAATGTGGGGGCGACGGTTCAGATTCAGGGATTGAGACCAGGGCTGCCGGGCCGGCGGCCAGACGATTCTCCAGATGGGAGGTCCAAATGAAACTCGAAGGAAAGGTTGCGGTGGTGACGGGTGGGGCGGCGGGGATAGGCCACGGTATCGTTCTCTGCCTGGCCGAGGCAGGCGCTAATGTGGCAATCGTCGACATCAATGTGGCCACCGCGGACGAGGTCGCCAGCCGGGCGCGGAGCCTCGGTCGCAAAGCGCTGGCGCTGGTGGCGAATGCGACCGACAGCAAGCAGGCAGTGCAGGCGCTACGGTCGGTCACCGAAGCCTTCGGCAAGATAGACATCCTCGTCAACAACGTCGGGGGTGAATCGAGGTTCTACTACGGAAAGCCGGGGCGGCAGTATTCGGAAGAGGAGGAATGGGACGACACGGTGCGGCTAAATCTCAAGGCGACGATGATAATGAGCCACGCAGTCGCGCCTCTCTTCATGGAACAAAGAAGCGGAAAGATAGTTAACATCGCATCCATAGCAGGACGGGCGCCGTCCGGAGGCGGAGTGCGGTCGGGTGGGGGGACGGCGGGGAACCGTGCCCTCTTTTCGCCGATGATGAGCTATGGAGTAGCCAAGGCAGGCGTTATCCAGTTCACCAGAATGCTCGCCCTGCAGCTGGCCGAATACAACGTGAACGCGAATTGCATCTGCCCTGGAGTACTGTACACGCCGCTGTACGAAAGGAGCTTCCCGAGACGGCTCCAGGCAACTCCGGAGGCCGCCGGGATGTCTGCCCGGGAATATTTCGACAAGTACGTGGTGTCCCGCGTCCCGCTGGGCAGGGAACAGACACCGGAGGACATCGGCCGGGCGGTGGTGTTCCTGGTGTCGGAAGAGGCGAGAAACATCACCGGCCAGTCGCTGAACATCGATGGCGGGATGGTGCCGGGCTAGAAGCAGAGTCAGAGCGGCTCTGTCCGCTGGAATGGAAGATGGTTTCCAGGTCCCCTTAGAGAACGCATCGGCAGGGAGGCGGGCGATGGAACAGTATCAAGGCGCAGAAGCATTCATCGAAGTCCTCAACGCAAATGGGGTGGAGCACATCTTCTTCAACCCGGGTGGTGATATCTGTCCGCTTCAAGTAGCGCTCCTGAAGTACCGGGCAAAGGGAGACACCGCCCCGAAGCTGGTACTCTGCCTTCACGAATCGGTGGCGCTGAGCGCCGCTCACGGGCACCACATGGTCTCCGGAAAGGTCCAGGTGGTCATGGTGCACAGCGAATTGGGCACGCAGCAAACGGGCGGCGCACTGCACAACGCCCAATGGGGCCGGATTCCGGTGGTCATCATGGCCGGGTTGGCGGCCGGCCCGCACCGGACAACCTGGAAGCAAGAGCCGTACGACCAGGGTACAATGGTGCGCAACTGCGTGAAGTGGGACCATGAGATCGATCCGAACGAAGACATCCATGAAGTACTTCAGCACGCCTTCGATGTCGCCCTTGCCGAGCCTCGCGGACCGGTGTACCTGTCCTACACGCGCGACACGTTTACCAGGATGATCGATCGGCGGCCGCCCGGATCCTACCGAACCCCCCCGGCCGCCTTTCCGCCGGCCGGCGGAGACGTCATCAGCAAGATGGCAGATAGGCTGCTGGCCGCGCATAACCCGGTCATCGTACCGGGCTACACCGGCAGGTATCCGGAAACGGTGAAGAGTCTCACGGAGCTGGCCGAGACGCTGGGGGCATCGGTCATGCCCGGCCTGACCCGCATGAACTTCCCCACTTCGCATCCCCTGTGCGCCGGGATGGAGGAGATGGGGGGAGGGTCGAGCGGGAATGTGCCCCTCACCGAAGCGGACGTGGTCCTGGCCATTGACTATGACATGCCGTACGTCCCGGCGGAAGGAATGCCGCGCCGCGAAGCCGCCATCCTCCACATTGACGTCGACCCGATGACCCAGGGAAGGATGCTCTGGGGACGGGGGGCCGACTTGTTTGTGAAGGCTGATTCCAGAGCGGCGATTCCGGCGCTGACCCGCGTGATCGCAGACAAGATGGACCATACCAGGAAAGCCCAGCTCAGCGCCCGGTCGGGACAGCTGAAGGACAGGCACAGGAGACTGCGCGACGAACGGCATGCCCTGGCAATCAGCAAGGCAAAAGAAAAGCCGATCTCTCCGGACTGGGTCTGTTACTGCCTGAACCAACTACTTGATGAGGACACCGTGGTGGTGAACCATCTCATCAGCCAATCGTCATCATTGGCGGCGCAGATCGACCGCTCGAAGGCGGCATCATTGCTGGCCTGCGCCGGGGGATCCATTATGTGGGCGTTGGGCGCGGCCTTCGGCGCCAGGGTGGCCGTCCCGGATCAAACGGTCGTCAGCCTGATGACGGACGGTGGCTTCGTGTGGGGTTGCCCGGTTGCCTGTCTGTGGTCGGCCAACTCGTTCAAGGCCCCTTTCCTGTCGATCATTTTCGACAATCAGTCATACGCGGCGATCCGGACCGTCTTAGAAAAGATGACCGAGACCCATCTTTCCGACGATATGGGATACTTCACCGGCGTCGATATATCGCCGCCGCCCGACTACGCCCTGGTGGCCCAGGCCTGCGGCGGCTACGGTCGCAGAGTCGATGAACCGGAAGAAGTTCTGCCAATACTCAAAGAGGCTCTGCAGGCGGTCCACGCGGGGAAACTGGCCGTAGTCGACGTCCGGTTGGCAAAGGGGTAAGGAACGGGGCGCACCGAGGTCTCAGGCTTCGTAGTATCCTGAGGCCCATGGGGCTGGTACCAAAGTCGACTCTAATCGGAGGTTCAAATGGCCAGATCGCAGGAAGCTGCCAACGCTCTGAAGCAAAGAGAAAAGAGACTGACGGACGCCATTGAGTTGAAGGTACCGGACCGCGTGCCCATCGCCGCCACCTTCGACTACTTCCCGGCGAAATACGCCGGGATCAGTACCGAGGCCGCGTTCTTCGATGCCAGGAAATGGAAGGCGGCGGCGGCAAAGACGTTGACTGACTTTGCGCCGGACTCGTACTTCATTGCCGTGATGGTGCCGGGGAAGGCACTCCAGGCATTGGGTTGCCGCCAGCTTCTCCTGCCGGGGCACGGCGTACCACCCGACGGCGGACATCAGTACGTTGAACAAGAGTACATGTCGGCAGAAGAGCTGACCACCTTCCTCAATGACCCCTCTGACTATGCCGTCAGGGTCTATCTGCCGCGCATTTTCGACACGTTTGCGCCGCTCCGGAAGCTGCCTCAGTTGAGCCGTCTCATCTGGGGTTACGGTGAGATCGGCGCCGTGGAATTGATGACCACGCCGGAGTTCATCGAAATGTTCGAGGCCATCGCCAGCGCCGGGCGCCAATTTACGGAATGGAACAAGGAGATGGGTTCCTTTGTCACCGACATGGAGGACCTCGGCTTTCCGCCTTTCTCCATATCGCTGACTCAAGCGCCGTACGACTGGCTCCCCGACTTTCTCAGGGGAATGAAAGGGTCGATGCTCGACCTCTTCCGCCAACCGGACAAGGTGCTGGAGGCCTGCGAGAGACTGTTGCCGATCATGATCGATAAGGGCGTCTCTCTGGCCAGAGCTACCGGCACCAATCGTGTTTTCATACCGCTGCACCGGGGCTCCGACGGGTTCATGTCCCTGAAACAATTCGAGAAGTTCTACTGGCCGACCCTGAAGCGCCTGTGCCTCGCGCTGATCGACCAGGGCCTTACTCCCTGGATCTTCTTCGAGGGCGACTACACATCTAGGCTGGAGTACCTGCTGGAACTGCCAAAGGGCAAGGCGCTGGCACACCTCGACTCCACCGATATCTTCCGGGCCAAAGAAGTCCTGCGGGGCCACATGGCGATCATGGGGAACATACCGTCTTCCATTCTGCAGGCAGGCACCAAGGAGGAGGTCGTCAGCTACACTAAGAAGCTGATCGATGTCGCCGGTAAAGACGGCGGCTACGTCATGGCGTGCCGCGCCCCCATGGACGAGACCGATCCCGAACTGGTCAAGACCTGGATCGACTACACAAAGGAATACGGGGTTTACCGCTAGCGGATGGGCCGGGCCGGCGCCATTCCCTACATCGGTCCCCTGTTTGCCCGGAGCCTTTCGACGATCCTCTGAAGGCGCCGCGTCCTGGTCTCTTCCTTCCTGGCATCCAGGTACAGCGCGGTGTAGGTCCGTCTTACCGAAGGAGGCATCTTCAGGAAGTTGGCCAGCGCCAAATCCTCCCCCTGCAGAGCACGCGGCCAGGATTGCCGTCTGATCGTCCGATACCGGTTCTCGCGGCGGAGCATCCCAGGCGCCCCGGCGCTTGGCCCGTTCGATAGCTGCTAATCCGTGTTCGGTCATGCCCCCGCTTTCCACCAGCCGTCTCGCCAACGCCCTGTTGGTACCCGACCACTTGCTATCCCTTGTCCTGGGGGTGAACTTCTTCAGATACTTCTCAGCGCCCAGACTCTTGATCTGTCCGTCGATCCAGCCAAAGCACAACGCTTCTTCCAGGGCTTCCGCCGGCTTCAGGGTCTTCAAGGTACTGGACTTGCTGAAAACCAGCCACACCCCCTTACTGGCGGAGTGGTTCCTGGAAAGCCACTCTCTGAACTCCGCCCGGTCGGAGAATACTAGCTGCTCGGTCGTCACTGTTCTCCCTGCCTTATGCCCTGCCGGCTAGTAATTTGAAAGGTGATGATTGACCATCGCCTTCCGTTACGCGTTGCCTGCGGACAACAACTCACGCCGGCGAGGCCGAGTTATGTGGAATGGCTGGCTCTGTCAGAGTATGGCGCTTATGTTTCCGTCTGCTGCCGGCGGTCTGGGCGGGCTGGCAAACAACATCAGGAGCGAGGCCAGTATCAGCAGGCCGATGAATAGATTGAAGGCGCCGTTGTAGCTGCCGGTGCGGTCATATATGCGTCCGACCAAAACTGGAGCCAGAACGGTGAAGGGCATCATGATCATCACGGCGCTTCCCTGAACGGACCCGATACTCTTGCGGCCGAAGTACCGCACTCTGATCGCACTGGCCAGGGGGATGCCGGCAGTGAAGCCGAGGTAGTACATGAGGACCATCACGAACGCTGCCCCGACAGTTCCCAGCAACTGGAAAACAACGACGCCCGCCAACATGAGTGCGAAGGCGCCCACTGCCACAAAGCGCATTCGCTGCTTGCCGGCACGGTCGGCCAACCACCCCCCGAGCAGCCGGGTCGGGATTGCCGCCGCGCTGGCCATGGACAGCATGACGGCAGCCCTTACCGGAGTAACGCCGAGGTCGGTGAGGAACGAGATCATGTGCACCATCAAAGGGCCGGTAACCAGCATGCTGCACGCAAAGGCGCACGTGAACAACCAGTAGGCCCTCGTCTTGATCGCCTGCCGGAGCGTGAACTCGAATTCCTGCGCGTCTTCGGCATACTGAATGCCCTTCCTGATCATGTCTGCCCGGTCCGCTTCGGATACGGCCGGCGCCGCGGCGCCATCCGGCATCATGCCGTAGTACTCGGGACGCCGGTCCTTCACCAGCAGCCATACCAGCGGCAGCCCCACCACCAGCATGACGGCCCCGCCGAAGAGGCAGGCCACTTTCCAGCTGACCACCGTCAGCAGCCAGGCAATCATGGGCAAGACGGCCATCGTGGCCAGGCCCTGCATCAGGGCGCGCGCCGAAAGGGCGAGCCCTCTCTTTCGGACGAACCAGTTGGCGATTGCCTTGTCGACAGGTATGGCCATGCCCACATTCAGACCGGTGGCCACAATTCCGCCCCAGACCAGGAAGAAAGCCCAGCTTGAGTTCACCAGCCACATGGACATCAGGCCGAGCCCCATGAGGAGAGTGCCGAAGAAGATCACCCTGCGCGGGCCGAACCGGTCGGTGAACCATCCCGCCAACGGCGCCTGAATACCGGCTTCAAAACTGCCGATACTCGAGGCTACAGACGTGGCGGCACGGCTCAGCCCGAGGTCGGCTGAAATCGGCTTGAAGAGGGCGGAAAAGCCCTGTGTATAGTATCCGTGCGCCCAGAAAGTTACGAAACCAGTGGCCAGCACGATCCACCAGCCGGGAAACACCCGGCGGACAGACCGATTCTTGTCAGCGTTGATGGCGTCCCTCAACTCTGGTTCGTTGGAAACCTTCCCCGTTGGCTTTGTAGGATATCACAAGCAGGGCGAGGTTTCTATCACGGTAGATTTGGGGCCAGAATGCAGCATCTTCGGCCAGACGCCGGGTGCGGCCGCGGCTGTTAATCTGACGGCTACTCAGATCTTAGCCGGTAGCCAACCCCCGGCTCGGTGATGATGTGCTGCGGCCGGGCCGGAACCGGCTCGATCTTGCGGCGCAGGTTGCTGATATTAACGTGAAGCATGTGGAGTTCCTCGCCGTATTGCGGCCCCCACACCTCGCGTAACAGATGCCGGTGAGTAAGCACTCTGCCGGCGTACGTTACCAGGACGCGCAGTAGCTCGTATTCATTCGGGGTTAGCTGCACGGGCTGTCCAGCGGTAGTGACGGACCTTCGAGCCAGGTCAACCCGCAGATCCCCGAAGGAATACACAGCCTCAGTTGACGTCTGGCCGGCGTGCCTTAACGCGGCGCGAAGCCGGGCGAGGAGTTCGCCGACCCCAAATGGTTTGGTCAGATAGTCGTCCGCTCCGGCGTCGAGCGCCGCGATCTTGTCCTTCTCCGAGTTCCGGACAGACAATATAATGATCGGCGTCTTCGTCCACTCGCGCAGCCTTCGGATCACCTCAACCCCATCGATGTCAGGCAGGCCAAGATCGAGTACGATTACGTCCGGTTTGTTGGCGGAAGCTTCCAGAAGCGCAGCCTGGCCGGAGGAGGCCTCGATGATGCCGTAGTCTTGCGAGGCCAGAGTCACACGCAAGAAACGCCGGATCGCCTCTTCGTCGTCGACGACGAGCACCTTAGCCCTGCTCAATCCGGCCCTCCTTCGAATCAGGTACGCCCAGGGGCAGCGTAATCCTGATGACGGTGCCTCCGCCGGACCGGTTCTCGGCGACGACGTGACCTCCGTGGGCCTCTACGATGCCTTTGCATATTGACAGTCCCAGACCGGTGCCGGCGACACTGTACGGACTACGTATCCGATAGAACTTGTCGAAAACGCGGTCCAGGTCCTGTGGGGGGATGCCGGCGCCCCGGTCGCGTATCTCGATTCGTATTTCGCCCGTATCACCTCTACGTGCCGCGATCTCAATCGGAGAGTCCGGCGGGGAGTACTTCAGGGCATTGTCGAGCACGTTGACCAGTGCCTGGACAAACAGACCCGAATCAACCGGTATGAAGGGCAAGTCCTGAGGCACGTCAATCTCGACCGGACGAGACCCGACTTGTCTCCCCAGCTGCTCCAGGGCGGCGCCCACCAGGTCCTGGACTTCGGCCAGCTGACGGGACAAGACCAATGCCCCACCCTCGATCCTTGACTCGTCCAGTAGATTGGTGATCAGGTGATTGAGGCGGTCAGCCTCCTCGCGGGCAACCTCGATCAGCTTCCGCCGGGAAGCGTCATCCAGAATCAAAGCTTGCTCGTCCAGGCTGCTCAGTACGCCAATGATAGAAACCAGCGGAGTGCGCAAATCGTGCGAGATTGCATTCAGGAGCGCCGTCTGCAGCTTTTGCGTCTCTTTCAGCAGATGAACGCTGTGTGCCTGTTCGGCCAGGAATATGCCTTCGACGGCGACGGCGGCCAGATTTGCATAGGCCGATGCAAGCTGCTCTTGTCCGGTGGTCAGGTTTGGTTCGAGGTCGGTCATCACTAGCGCCAGCACCCCCACCGTCGCCCTGGCCGTCGACATGGGGAAATACCTCGCCTTGACGTTGGGCAATGTATCCGTCCCCCGTCCGATGGTCATTCTGTGTTCGAACGACCAGATTGCGGCCCCCATTTCCGTTTCGTCGACATTCGTCTTGGAGTTGGCAGGGTACGGCTTCAAGACATGCTGTTTCTCCGGGTCCGGCAGGAAGACAATGACCTCATGTGAAAAGGTGTCTTCGGTTCGCTTGATTACCGCACCCAGATAGGAATCAAGGTCATTGGACACCGCCAGATCGCGAGCCAGGGCATAGAGTGCCGCCGTTTGGCGCTCGCGTTCCCGGGCTGTCTCGGTGTGGCGGCGGGTCCTTGTCGTCAGGTAGCTTATGATGACGCCGACGAGCAACAACGCCGCAAAGGTAATAAGGTATTGAGTGTCTTCGACCCGGAACGTATAGGCGGGCGGCACAAAGAAGAAATCGAACGCCAGGACTCCCAAAAAGGCCACCATAATGGAAGGGCCCTGGCCCCAAAGCATGGCCGACAGCAACACGCATAGCAGATATACGGTCAGCACGGTGGTGGGGGAGAATACTTGCTTCAGCAGTCCCCCCAACAGGGTGGCGACCACTACCAGACCGATCCCTTTGAGATAGCCCTGCCAATTGACAGGCGTCTCAGCTTTACGCGGTGGCGCGCCTTCCTCGGGTCCGCCAGTTCGGCCTACGACGATGATGTCAAAGGTTCGAGAGCGGCGGATGATCTGGTCGGCCGGAGAAATGCCGAGCCACCTCCTCCACAGTCGCCCCTGAGGTCGACCGACGATGATCTTGGCGATATTGTTCCGGGTGGCGAACTCCAGGATCCCGGCGACAATCGAGTCGGCCTGGACCGTTATTACCTGGGCGCCCATCTGCTCGGCAAGACGCAAAGTGGCGGTCAAACGCTGCTCCACGTCAGGTCTAACCTGGGCTCCTATCGACGTCTCGACATGTATGACGAACCATTTGGCACCAAGATCGTGGGCGAGCCGCCGCCCCTGACGTGCCAAGCGGGTCCCCATTGCATCGTGGCCGATGCATACCAGCAGTCTCTCGCCGGAGGGCCAGGTTCCCTGGACAGCGTGAGACTCCATGTATGCCTGGGTCTGTGTATCAACGTGCCCTGCCACGGTACGGATGGCCAACTCGCGTAAAGCGGTGAGATTGCCTTTTCGGAAATAGCGCTCTGTCGCATCCGCTATCTGCTCGGGCACATAAACCCGCCCTTCCCGCAGCCGCTTTAGCAGCTCATCGGGTGGCAGATCGACCAGCTCAATCTCATCGGCATTGTCGATCACCGTGTCGGGTACCGTCTCACGCATCCAGACGCCGGTGATCTGGGCAACCAGATTCCGGGCGCTCTCAATGTGCTGGACATTGAGGGTGGTGTAAACGTCGATTCCAGCCTGGAGCAGTTCTTCAATGTCCTGGTAACGCTTGGGGTGGCGAAGCTCGCTGGCGTTGGTATGGGCAAGCTCGTCCACCAGCGCAAGTTGGGGGCGTCGCTTGAGGACGGCGTCGACGTCCATTTCAGTCAACACCACGCCGCGGTAGTTGACCTGCATTCTGGGAATGACTTCCAGACCCTGCAGCAGGGCCTCGGTTTCGGCTCTGCCGTGCGCTTCGACCAGGGCAACGACCAGGTCCGCCTCACTCTTGCGTTGACGTGCGCCCTCTAACATGGTGTACGTTTTCCCCACGCCGGGGGCATACCCGAGGAAGATCTTAAGCTTGCCGCGCTTCTCCTTCGCTTCCTCGACTTTGACTCGGGCAAGCAACTCGTCGGGGTCCGGTCGGCGCGGCTCAGATGCCATTGTGATTGATCTCCCCAATTGCGGAGTCCTGGCTATCTAATACTATCAAGTGCCAGGTTTAGCTTCAAAACATTCACTCTCGGCTCGCCGAAGATGCCCAGCGTTCGCCCTTCGATGTGTTGTCCCACGACTGCCCGGACCTGCTCGTCGGGCAGGTTGCGAGCCCCTGCGACACGGTGAACCTGTAAGAAGGCGTTCTCCGGGCTGATATTCGGGTCAAGCCCGCTGGCCGAGGCCGTGACCGCATCTGCCGGCACCGGGGTGTCCAGTGGGAGGCTATTCTCAGAACGGTACGCCGCCACCCGGTCCGTTACGCTAGCGATATGGATTCCATTCGTAGGCCCCTGGTTAGACCCTCCAGATTGCGTCGCGCCGTACCCGTCCGGGCCCGCGGCCGACGGTCGTGGGTGGAAGTAGACAGCTTTGTCGAATGCCTGGCCAATCAACGCGGAGCCGACCGGGTTGCCATCGCTCCCGCTGATTATGCTGCCGTTGGCCTGGTAGTGGAACAGCGCCTGGCCAATCCCCGTTACCACGAGCGGATACAGTCCACCGCACAGAATAAGCAGAACCAGGGAGATTCGCAAAGAGCGAAGCATCGAATTCCTCCTATATCCGACCCATAAGCGGTGCGATCAGCAGGTCGATCAGCTTAATGCCGACGAACGGAGCGATGACCCCCCCAACCCCGTATATCATGATGTTACGGAGCAGCAGGCTCCCAGCGCTCAAAGGTCGATAAGCTACGCCCCTCATCGCCAGTGGGATAAGCACCGGAATAATGATCGCGTTGAAGATCAACGCCGACAGGATGGCGGTGTGCGGGGTAGCCAATCTCATGATGTTTAACGCTTGCAGCCCGGCAAACAAGGTAACAAACATGGCGGGTATGATGGCAAAGTACTTGGCAATGTCGTTCGCGATGGAGAAGGTGGTGATGGCACCGCGAGTGATTAACAACTGTTTGCCAATCTCCACAATCTCGATAAGCTTGGTTGGGTTGCTATCCAGGTCAATCATATTGGCGGCTTCCCGGGCGGGTTGGGTCCCGGTGTTCATGGCCACGGCCACGTCGGCCTGGGCCAGGGCGGGCGCGTCGTTAGTGCCGTCGCCGGTCATCCCTACCAGCCGGCCGCCACCCTGGTACTCCCGTATCAGCTTGAGCTTGGTCTCGGGAGTTGCCTGGGCCAGGAAGTCGTCGACGCCAGCTTCAGCGGCGATGGCGGTGGCCGTTAACGGATTGTCCCCGGTGATCATGACGGTCTTTATGCCCATCCTTCTCATCTGGGCAAACCGTTCTTTGATGCCACCCTTGACGATGTCTTTAAGGTGAATCACCCCGATGGCTTGACCATTTCGGGCCACCACCAGTGGCGTGCCACCGGAACGAGCGATGTCTTCGACCCGTGTCTTCAGCTCCGCCGGGACCTTAGCCCCCTGTTTCTGAACGTACTCCGTGATGGCATCATCCGCGCCCTTGCGGATGACCAACCCGCCGATGTCCACGCCGCTCATGCGTGTCTGTGCCGAGAACGGGACATAGTGCGTGGCCGCCGGTGCATCGCCACCACCGGTTCCGCGGCAGGCCGTATTTTTCCTTGGCCAACAACATTATGCTCCGCCCCTCCGGCGTTTCGTCGGCGAGCGAGGCCAGTTGGGCCGCTTCGGCTAGTTCGCGGTCGGTCACTTTGCCCACCGGAATGAACGCCACTGCCTGGCGGTTGCCCAAAGTGATGGTACCTGTCTTGTCAAGCAGCAGAACATCGACGTCTCCGGCCGCTTCCACGGCCCGGCCCGATGAGGCAATGACGTTACGCCGGATAAGACGGTCCATCCCGGCAATGCCGATGGCAGAGAGCAGGGCGCCGATGGTCGTCGGAATGAGACACACCAGCAGCGCAATCACCGTGGCAATGTCGAGAGGTGAGCCAAGGTAACCAGCGAACGGGACGAGTGTGACGCACACGAGGAGAAAGACGATGGTCAACACCGCCAGCAGCGCAGTCAGAGCGATCTCATTCGGGGTCTTCTGACGCCGGGCGCTTTCCACCAGGGCGATCATCCGCTCGATGAATCCCTCTCCGGGACTGGCGGTTACTCTCGCCACCAACCAGTCTGAGAGCACCCGGGTACCGCCGGTTACGGCGCTCCTGTCCCCTCCCGATTCGCGGATAACCGGTGCGCTTTCGCCCGTAACTGCGCTCTCATCTACCGAAGCTATTCCTTCAAGCACCTCGCCGTCGGCGGGAATGATATCACCGGTCTCCGCGAGGAACAGGTCGTCTTTGCGCAACGCGCCGGAGGGCACGAGGTCGTGCTTGGTCCCGTATTTCGGCTGGTTGAGCTTCTTGGCTGGAGTCTCCTTACGGGTAAGACGCAACGCGGCAGCCTGCGCCCTCCCTCTGCCTTCGGCGACCGCCTCAGCATAATTGGCGAAGATCACCGTCATGACCAGAACGACAGTGACCAGTGCGTTGTAGACCCGGCTGACCGACAGCCCACCGAAGATGCGAGGGTCGATGGTCAGCATCAGGGTCAGCAAGGCCCCGATCTCGACCACAAACATGACCGGGTTGCGGATCATCCAGCGGGGGTCCATTTTAAGGACGGCGCGCCAGAAAGCGGGTATCAGAATCTCCCGGTTGAAAGTGCGGCTTCGTTTCTTCATGGACATGCTTCCTCACCCTAGAATATCTTTCCCGCGATCATGGCCAGGTGCTCGGCGAGCGGGCCCAAGGCCAGTACGGGAAAGAAGGACAGAAGATTGATGATCACGATGGTGGTGAACAGAATGCCGGCGAAGAGGCCGGTGTCGGTCCGCATCGTGCCGGTGGTCATCGGCACCGGCTTCTTGGCAGCGAGCGATCCGGCAAGCGCCAGCATCAGGACGATTGAAGTGTAGCGGGCAAGCAGCATGACGAGGCCAAGGCTGAAGTTCCACCACGGCGTGTTGGCATTCAGGCCGGCGAAGGCCGACCCGTTGTTCGCGGCGGCTGACGTATAGGCGTAAAGCACCTCGCTGAAACCGTGGAACCCCGGGTTGGCAATCGAGCTCAGGTCGAGTCTGGAAGCAAGAGTGATCGCCATGAAGGTCAGGATCAAGAAAGGGTGCACCAGGAAAGAGGCAGAGGCCAGTTTCACCTCACGGGTCTGAATCCTCTTGCCCAGGAACTCCGGAGTCCGACCCACCATCAGGCCAACCAGGAACACCGTGAGAATCACGAATATGATGAGGTTGATAAACCCTACCCCTTTGCCCCCAAAGACCATGTTGAGCAGCATCAGAGAAATGGGGGTGATGCTAGCCAGCGGCGTCAGACTATCGTGCATGGCGTCGACGGTGCCGGAAGTGAAGGCGGTCGTCGAAGTTACAAAGAGCGCAGTCTCCCCCTGGCCGAAGCGCAACTCCTTGCCTTCCATGTTGCCTTGGGCCGAGCTGACGCCAACACTAGTAAGGAGAGGATTCCCGTGAGTCTCGCCGGCATAGGCAATCGCGAGGAAGATCAGGAAGAAGGCGGTCATCACGCCGAAGAATATCCATGCCTGTTTCTTTCGGCCCAGCATTATCCCCAGCATGTATATCAGCGAGGCGGGCAGGAGGGCCATCAGGAGATTCTCAATGAAGTTGGTGATGGGACTGGGGTTCTCGAAGGGATGGGCCGAGTTGGCATTGAACCAGCCGCCACCGTTGGTCCCCAGATGCTTGATGGAAACGAGAGCCGCCACCAGACCACGGGCGATGTCTTGCCTACCCTGAGATGTGGCCGAAGCCTCCGGCGCTGGGGTGGAGGCGGCGCCAGCGCCCGGGGAAGCGGCCGCCGGCGCCAGCGGCCCGTTCAGGGTATTGACCTCCTGGGTCCCAGCAAATGTGCTGGGGACTCCCAACCCCACGAGGATGACGGCAGCCACCACAGCGATGGGCAACATGATCCGGGTGATCGCCCGGGTGAGGTCGACGTAGAAGTTGCCCATCGTGACGTTGCCGCCGAGGCCTCGAATGAATGCCGCCCCACAGGCCAGTCCGGTGGCCGCCGAAGTGAACATGGGGAAGATGATGGCGAACATCTGGCTGAAATAGGTGAGGGTGCTCTCGCCGCCATAGCTTTGCCAGTTGGTGTTGGTTACAAAGCTCACGGCCGTATTGAACGCCAGAAACGGGCTCACAAGTCCCTGGTGGTCCGGGTTGAGAGGGAGTACGGTCTGCAGCTCCAGGAGCACGAACAGGATCAGCAACATGAACCCGTTGGTGATGAGCATCGCCTTCACATAGTCCGGCCAGCGCTGCTCTTTGGCCGGGTCTACGCCGCTAATCCGGTAGATCGCGTTGTCGAGCGGGTCCAGCACACGGTCGAGCCTTGTATGGCCGCGGGTGAAGACCTTGGCCATGTACCGCCCGACCGGGAACACGAGGGCTAACAATACGGCGAAGAAGATCACCCACTGGAGAAGGTCAATGGACATTTCAGAACTTCTCCGGCCGAAACAGAGCGAATGCGAGATAAATGAAAGTGAGAAGAACAACGACTAAGAGGAACCAGATGCCCATGGGCGCACTCCTTGGCGGTAATACACCTTCCCTCCACAGTCCCACAGTATTCTCCTAAGGATTGTAGACTGAGCGAAATCAAGAAGGTGTCAAGGAACCAGCACCCAATCATCAAGAAAACATCAAGAAGAACCGGGAGCGCAGAGGGTGGGCCACCCGGTTCCGGATATCATCATTGCCCGGACCCTATCTGGCCCGAAACGCGGTACCACGATGGACCGCTCGCCCCGGGCATGAGGACGTTTACCGGGTCCGGGCGGGAATGATATCATTCAGACGTGTATCGTTGAGAACACAGATAGGCTTGTGGGAGTGAGGATCCACTAGATCATGTTCCAGAATCCGGTCGTTGTCATCGCCATTCTGCTGGCGGCCGCGGTGGTGGGGGGCATGATTGCCCACCGCCTCAGGCAACCGGTGATACTGGGCTACCTGGTCATCGGTGTCGCCGTTGGGCCTGAACGCGTTCGGCCTGGTGGGCGACCGGGAGATTGTTGAGGTGGCGGCCACCATGGGTGTCGCCTTGCTCATGTTCACCCTTGGCCTGGAGACTTCGTTCAGTCAACTGCGGCAGACCGGAAAGGTGGGCTTGCTGGGCGGGGTTATTCAGGTAGTGGTGACGTTCCTGGTGGGATTGCTGGTCGGCGCCGCCATCTTCGGCTGGCCGCTCTCCCAGGCGGCGCTCTTCGGTCTGGTCATCTCCCTGAGCAGCACCGCCGTCTGTTTCAAGATGCTCAGCGAACGAGGCGAACTCGACTCGGTCCACGGCAGGATCATGATCGCCATCCTCATTCTTCAAGACGTGGCCGTGGTGGTGATGACCGTGGTGGTACCGCTCATGGGTACCGGCATGGGGTCGCTTCCCGAGGCCCTGGCGGTGGCGGCAGGCAAAGCCCTGCTGTTCACGGCGATCGCCATCGTGTTGGGTTTGTGGATCCTGCCATGGGTCTTCGGCCGGATCGGCCAGGTAAAGACACGCGAGTTGTTCCTGATGACCGTCCTGGGACTGTGTCTCGGCGCGGCGCTGGGGACTCAGATAATCGGCCTGTCGGCGGTGTTCGGGGCTTTCCTGATCGGACTGGTCCTCCACGAGTCGAAATTCGCTCACCACGCGCTCGCGGAGATAACGCCGCTGCGCGATATATTCGCCACGTTGTTCTTTGTGTCCCTGGGCATGCTCTTTGACCCCAGGTTCCTGGTCGAAAACTGGATGCTTGTCCTGGTCACCGTGGCGACCATCGTCGTCATTAAGTTCGCCGTCGTCTACGGTATTGTGCGAACCTTCGGTTATGGCAACCGCGTGGCCACCATGACCGGAGCCAGCCTTTTCCAGATCGGTGAGTTTGGCTTCATTTTGGCCCAGATGGGAAACCAGTTCAATCTGGTCACGGGGCAGTTCTATTCGCTGATACTGGCCAGTTCAATCGTAACGATGTTGCTGACTCCGTTCTCGATGAATCTAGTCGGGCGTCTGTACGGCAGACTGGACCTGTTTTCCCTGCCGCCGCTGACCCGCCCCAGGCCGCAGCGGCACGGACCCACCACCGGGGCGTCGGGGGAGTCTGCCCGCGTCGTCCTTGCCGGATACGGCAGGATCGGGCAGAACATGGCCCAGGGTCTCCAGGACGCGGCGATTCCCTTCACGATCATCGATATTGACTCAGAGCGCATCAATGCGGCCCGCAAGGAAGGCCGCTCATGCCTCCACGGGGATGCTTCAAACTTCGTCGTGCTCGGGGCGGCGGGCATATTGGATGCCGGTGTACTGGCGGTAACCTTTCCCGACCCCGTGGCCGTCATCAACACGGTGAAGACCGCCCTGGATATGAATGCCGAGATCAGAATTATTGCCCGTGTCCACCGCTCCCGAGAGGCACAGAGCCTTCAAGGGCTGCGTGGGGTGGAACTGGTCAGCCCGGAATATGAAGCCAGCCTCGAGTTCGTGAAGCGGACTCTCAAGGCGTCGGGCTGGAAGCAACCGGATATTGAGAAGGCCATCCCCAAGCTGGAGACAGACGCCGAATTCGTCAAATTCGCCGACGACGATGAGCACTGACACCCTGCATCGACGAGGGGGCGCCGCCAATTCGATCGCACGCGTCAGGCATCGATCTTGCCGGCAACCCCGGGCCCCGGCGGGCGCGACCCCAGTTGGGGCACAAAAGCAGGATTCCTGAGCTCACGCATCTGCCTCAGAAAGAGCGTCAGCGCCAGGACAAAGGCAAGGGCATCGGCCACCGGGTAGGATAGCCAGACGCCATCGAGTTGCCAGAACCGCGGCAGTATGAGGACCGCGGGCAGAAAGAACAGGATCTGTCGAGACACTGTGGTCAGGAAAGTGGGGACCGCCTTGCCGAGCGACTGGAAGACCGTTTGCGCCACCGTGTGCAGGCCCATCAAGCAGATGGCCAGGAACATAAGCCGGGCGGCGTGAGAGCCCATCGAGATCAGGTCCGGTTCAGGCGTGAAAACGCGCATAAGCGGCCCGGGAAAGATAATAATGATCAGAAAAGAGAGAACAGCGAACAGAGTGGCCACGATGACGGACAGCTTGATCGCCGCCAACGCCCGGTCGGTACGCCCGGCGCCGTAGCTGAAACCGAGAATCGGCTGCAGCCCGCGCCCGATGGCCATCAGCGGGATGTTGACGAACATCACGGTCCGTTGCAGAATGCCGGCCACGGCGACACTCAGATCGCCGCCGTACACGGCGATGGTCCTCAATATGATGGTGAAGGTAAGGCTCCCCCCTACGGTCATTACAAATGATCCGAATCCGATGGCCAGGATCTCCCTGGTCACCGCCATGTTGGGCACGAGGTTCTTCAAGCGGATCTTAAGGGTGCTGTTGCGGAAGAGGTAGTAGTGGAACGTGTACAGGAAACTGGTAGCTTCCGCCAGGACGGTGGCGATGGCGGCCCCTTTTATGCCCATACCCAGATACAGGATGAAGACGACGTCGAGAACGATATTCACCGCAAATGCGGTCACATGGCTTACCATGGCGACGCGGGCGTTCCCCTCGGCGCTGACGAACTGGCTTATGCCCATTGCGCCGATCCGGAAAGTCACGCTGAGGAAGACGATATCGAAGTACTGTCTCGCATAGGGCAGCACGTTGTCCGAAGCGCCGACCAATCGGAGCCAGAAGTTGGAATTAGATAGTCCGACCACAGAGAAGAGCACTCCGAAGACAAATACGTAGAAGACGGCATTTCCGAGGGCGCGCTCTGACTTGTCAATCTCGCCGGCCCCCAACGTCCTCGAGACCAGTGATGCGCCGCCCATGCCCAGCATCATACCGATTCCCATCGTCAGCATCTGGAGGGGAAAGACGATGGTAACCCCGGCGAGGCCCAGCGGCCCGATCACCTGGCCGATGAAAATGGCATTGATGACGTTGTAGGAGGCCATCACGGCCGACCCAACGGCGGCCGGGGCCGAGAGCTTGAACAGCAGCCGGCCGATGCTCTCGCGGGCGAGCATCTCCTGTCGCTTATCGCGCGTGCTCATTTGCGGTTACCTTCAAATTCAGCTCGCCCGTAGCTTGTCGATGGGCGCCGATGGTTCTGGTCTCCGGGATAGGGAGGACAACCATGCAAGGCAGACTCCGCTCCGCTTGGTTCGACCCCACGCTGCGCTCTGGGCAGGCAAGCTCACCATGAGCGGAGCGGGCAGGCAGGCTCTGGTTTCCGTATGGTCTCCGGAGTAAGTGGTCTCCGGAGTAAGGGGGACGACCATTCTCCACTGCGTTCCGAAGAGGACGACCACCTGCGGGAAGATGGACAACCACCTTCGGAACAACTTCGGGCGGCGCTGATGGTGACGCCGGATACAACGACGATAGCGAAGCGGTAGATACACTGCACCGGTGTCTTCATCAAGCTCGAGTTATTGTACCACCGGGCCGGCCGGGTCGTTCAGCACGCCGGCGGAACAATGGGGGAGCTCAACGAACACGCAGGGCCGCCCAGGGTTGGCGGCGCGGGCGGCGGCGACGGCGCGATCGATTTCCTCCTCCGACGCGTTCGAGCCGGGGGGTATCATGACGACGGCGGTTATCCGGCCGTCATCATCAGGCAGCAAGCTTTCCTCAAGGCGTTCGATCCGTTTTTCCAGAGTCATTTCGCACCCCCGACTTTACTTCGAGTTCCCGGACCCTTTCTTCCAGTTCGCCCAACCGGGCGGCGGCGACCATGGCCCGGGCGACTGAGGCCATGGCCGAAGCCTGCTGGGGGTTCAGCGTCCCGCGGCGGACCTCGCCGAGGACGTTCTCGAGGACATCGTAGACCTCGGTAAGGCGCCGGGGGACCAAGCCCCGGAGACGGACGATCTTGGCAGAGTTCTGCCCGCCCCGCCGCCGGGCGGCGTCCCGTTGCGTGGCCAGGCCCGGGTCGTGGGTGAAACAGAAGCCGGCGGGCGTTACGGCGGGAGCCTGGCAGGGCTGGCCGTCGCGGCGAGTGGCGAGGCACCGCTTTCGTTCGGTTACCTCCGGTCTAACCAGCGCTTGGTCCATCGCTTTAGATAATCCTGAAGAGTTGCCTACCGTTACGCTCCCGTTCATATTTTCGGCGGACCCGGGACGTTCCACCGGCGGCGGCGCCAGGAGCCGCCGGAAGGCCCCATGTCGTGCATCCTTCAAGCCGGTTGACAGGCGACGGGCCGCGGGCTACGATTAGATTATAAGGGACAAATATTACAAACTCAAGGCACAAATATAAGAACAAGGGGAACAAACATGCCAGGCAAACGAGGCCCCAAAATATCGCTTGATGCGATGCGGACGATTCGTGAAAGCGCCCTGATCCAGCCATATGAGCCCCGTACGAAACTGGCAGAAAGCCTGCAGTCTCAGTTCGAAGCGAGGAAATGGCCGGTCCCACAGGTAGAGACGCTGGAGAAGATCATTTCCGAAGTACGCAACAAACACGATGAGCCCGATAAACCGTTCAGCCTGGTGGCGCTGGTGCGTTACCCGATACCGCCGGAGGCCTTACCCTATGTGCTGAAGGTATGGGCCAGGTCGCTGACGACATGGACGCTTCCGCCGGCACCGGGGAACGGGGAGTACCTTGTCTTTGCGCGGGAGCACCCGCGTTTCGCAGCCCGGGTGCGCACTCTGACGATCAGGCAGGCGCTGTGGGTGGCGCGACTGTACCGGGTGATTGTACTCCCCAGCCGCCAACTGGAGGACCTGGAGGTGATTGACCTGGACAGGCTCTGGTGTTTTGCCGAGGAAATGGCCAACCTAGAGAGACTAATGGAGTCGGAAGGAAAATATCCATCAACGAGACGCGAGGCATGGTACTGGTGGCTGAATGACGCCCGTCTTTACGGGCTTCTCCCGGGGGAACCAAGCAGAGACGCCGTCGAGATCCAGATTCTTGCAGATATGGAAAACGACGTGCCGAAGGCCGGAAGAAAGTAGCAGGGAGGCTGGGTGAAGCGAAACGACCAAGGCGTTTTGTTATTCAGTTTGACTGGCCATCCATTCAATGTGGACGTTGCGTTCGGCCTTAATCTTGTTGAATTCAGGGTCGCCAGTAAGCAGAATAGCGTTATGTTGTTGAGCGAGGGCAGCGGCTAAACAGTCAGCGTAAGCGATAGGACAATCCATCTTCAAGTGAGCGGCCGCCAACGTCAGCGACAGGTCCGCATCGATGATCTCAACAGGCAACTCGTCGATCCGGGCTAACGTATTCTGAGCTTGGTGGAGTCCTCGTTCCCGCTCTATCAGATACATAACCTCGCCCAGATTAACCACGCACATGAGGAGAATGCATTTCCCAGCTCTTGCAGCCGTTAGTAGTTCCAGAATTCTATGGCTGCCTGGTTCTGCCTCGAGGTAGGCGATCAGGGCATGACTGTCCAGGACGTATTGGCCGGCCACGGACGGTCTATTTACCACGGTCTGCGTCCTGCTTCCTCGATTTCAGTAGTCTCTTGTTCAGGGATGACTTACCCTTCAACATGCCAAACGAGTGTCTGATCGGGTCCGCCGAAGCCGGCACTATCGAGATCAGGCCACCGTAGTCGATGACATGCACTCGATCACCCTTCTTGAGGCCATAGCGCTTCCGCAGTTCTTGCGGTATTACAACCCACCCTTTTTCGGAAAGTGTTGACGTATTAATGATGCTACCTCTATATACTTTCTCGTATCTAGTATGTACCAAATAGTACACGATATCTACCACATAGACGTCAGAAGCCGCAATGCCAAACAGGCGCCCCAAGCTCGAAGCTCGAAATACGAAATACTAAACAAATTTAAAATGAGCAAAGTCCAGAACCAAGAACGGAACGACAGCATAGTAAGCGGTATCAAGAGGTTACGAGGGCGCGCCTTAAGGGCGCATCTGGTGCGCGAGACGCGCCGACCAGGCCTCTCACCCGTTCCGGTGAGAGGCCCTGTGTATGAAGGACACGAGTTGACGGGTCTGCCCGGGCGGCTACTGCTGCTCGACGTCCTCTTTGGGGTCGGCGGCAGGTCCGGAGCTGCCGGCGGCCTGGCTCAGCGGCCAGCCGCTTACGGTCTTGGCAACGACCGGCATGGCAGGTTTGGCCTTCTTGACGAGGGCGCGGCGCGCTTTCATCGGCTTGCTGCAGCAAACCAGGGTGGTTTCTTCGCTGACGGCAAGACCACCGACCTCTTCAACCACTACCGACAGTCCGCAGACCTCGCACACCACGGACTCTCCCTTGCCCACCCTCTTCTTGGCACCGGGTTTCACGGCGCCGGTCTTCTTCGCTGGCATTGACGGTTTCCTCCTTCTTAATTCAGCTGCGGCTGGATCGCCGCTGATGCTTACTTGCAGTGTTCTGCGTCAGGTCTCGCGTGAGTCAAGCCAAATTCGGGCCCGGAACCATCCCCCTGTATCCCCCTTCCTGGCAGGAAGGGGGAGTTGATTCTGTGGTCTCCCGAAGAAGGTGTCCCAGGACGTCACCCTCCGACCTTCCCCCCTCAAAGGGGGAAGGAAGCGGCGCTGACCGGCGCCAGGTCCAAAGAGAACAACGAAGCGTTAGACGCGCCACGCCGGCTCTGCCCGATCCTGACGTTTTACTTGGGCATCTGGACCAGGGCGAGAATATTGCCCTCGGTGTCCTTGAACCAGGCGGACTTCATCGTGCCAACGGTGGCGATGCCGTGCACGGTCTTCAGCCCGGGCAGGTTGTAGTCCTCGAACTTGATGCCCTTCTTCCCGAGTTCCTTCACCTCGGCGTCGAGGTCGTCGACGCCAAAAGAGGCGACGGTATGGTCGGCCTTGGTGGCGGCCCGCTCGTAGACGTACAGCATGGTACCTTTACCGCACTGTATCATTATCCCGGGCGACGGATCCTCCATGACGACCTTGAGACCGAGAATCCCCTCGTAGAATCTTCGGGCGCGCTTAAGGTCGACAGCGGGCAGGGTAGGTGCGATCATGGCATTGGATAGCATTTCGTTTCCTCCGGTGCAGCAATTTCCGAGCAAGGTACTAGTTAATATTGATTCGAAATCGATTGAATAGTCATCAATTCCCGGTGGAAATAGTTACAGTTTCGTGACGTTCTTAACTATGCGGGCGGTCGCCACGTCTTGACGGTATTCACAAAAGCAAGAATATTGGCTAGCGGGGTGTTTGGGGCGAGATCGCAGCCGGGGGCGATGATGACCTCTCGCTTGGCGGCAGTCTTGTCCAGGAGTTCGAGGGTCTGCTTCTCGATAGCCGGCGCCGGGCCATGCTGCAAGAGGAGCGGACTCAAATTGCCGACGGCAACCGAATTACGGGGTAGACTACCCCCGAGGAGTGCCATGTCAACATCATCCACGCTGAAGGCAGCGCAGCGTGATTTAGCCATGGAGCTGACCAGGTGTCCCGCCTTTCCGCACACGTGCAGCATGGTTGGTCTGGTCAGTCCGCCTGCCATGCCGTCAATTGAATGACGGGCGAAGCGTTCGTACAGCCTCGGCGACAGCTGCGACAGGGCCGGCTCCATTATGATTATCATATCGGCGCCGTGGGCGATAAGAGCTTCGGCGTATCTGGTCGCTACGCGCCGCGAATATTCGATCACGGCGTCCACTTTTTCGGGGTCTTTGAGTGCGTCCAGATATATGGCACTTCCGCACATCTGCAGAGCGAGCGTAAATGGTCCGGTCACGGTAGCCGCTGTAATCATGGAGTACCTGCGCTTCAAGCGCTCCAGTGTGTCCAGGTTCACCGGCATACGGCCATCATGTTCGGGGTCGGGAACGGCCAAGCCGGCCATATCGGCTTTGCTGTGCACCGGGTGCGTTACCACCGACGGCATGTCCCGCTGGTGAAATTGGACCCGGCAGCCACACGCTTCGGCCTCAAGACTCAGGTCGGCCACGGTGCACAGCGTGTCCAGATGCATTTCGGCTACCGTGAATTCGAGCGCCCGGTACATCAGGTCCCGGTCTTTCAGTGCTCTCTCGATATCGCCCGCGGTTAGAAGCATAGCCGGGGCGCCGGCTGACGCGGATACGACGCGGCGTCCAGCAAGCCTGAGGAGTCGCGGCAGACCCAGGCTCAAGGCGCCGGCAAGGACGACCCTCCCCGGAAGTCTGAGCCGCGGCCTGGTCCCAACCCAATTGAGAATGTCAATGGGACGCATCAACGTCGACTGCACCCTCCACCGGAACGGGGCTAAGGCAGCGCCTTAGCCAGGTGCTTGGCCAGGGCGACGATAGTGAGAATGGGGGGAAGTCCCGGCGCTACCGGCAGAACGCTGCCGTCGGCGACGAAAAGACCATCGATTTTGGTCTGCAGGTCGCTGTCGACGATATCACCGATGGCCGCAGTGCCTCCAGGATGGGCGCCACTTACGTAAGAAACGCCGAACTTCCGGGCACCCGCCTTGCCCATTATCTCTTTGGAAATAGCAGAGCCCGCTTTAAGACGGGACCGGTCTTGAGCAGTGAGCGGCTTGGATATTGAGCCATCGGGGTAAACCCGGCCAGCAGGTTCGTCGGTGATCTTGGTCATCATGGCGAGGGTCCGTTTGTCGGGAAGAGTGAACCCCATGAAACCGTAGATCGTGTATTTGCCTATCCCGCCATTGATGGCAGCCGTGGACAACAAGAACCCCTGGCTCTTATGGAACTCGAGGTCGACAAAGGTCATCGACGGCTCGTGGACCTGGCTCAGCCGATCATCATCAGTTATTCCATAGGTGGTGATCAACGGGTCGATGAAGAGGTTTCGGCCAGCTTCAGCGATACCGGAATTCTGCAGTATTACGGGGGTGCCGATGCCGCCGGCGGCCAGTATCACAGCCCGGGCGGCAATGTCGCGGCTTCCTTTCCGGTCAACGACGCGTACGCCGTGTACCTTGCCCCCGTCTACCAGCACCCTGGTGACCCGGGTGTTGTAGGACACTTCGGCGCCGTTAGCGAGCGCCTCCTTAAGGTATTCGAGCGCGGTCCACTTGGCCCCGTGGACACAGCCGAAAACGCACTGACCGCACTTGCGGCACTTGCCGGCGTCGACGAATTTCGGCATCGGGTTGAGCGCGTAGCCCAGGTCCTTGCCCGCCTCAATCAACGCCCGGGAGCCGTTGGAGTAAAGCCGTGGGGCAATCGGTCCAACGTGCAGTTCCTGTTCCGCTTCGGCAAAATCGCCGGCCAGATCGATGCCAAGTTCCCGAATTTCGCTTTCCAGACACCGGACGCCGTTGCCGCAGGAAACGATGGTTGATCCCCCGCCGATGAATGTGCGGACGATACCTACGCCTTCTCGGGAGCGCCGTATCCGGAACGCAAGGCGATTCCCGTCGTAGAATTGCGCTGAGGGAAGCGGCTTTCCCATCTTTGCAGTCTCCGGACCGCCCTCGATCACGAGTACCCGCTTTTTCCGTTTGGCTAGTTCTCGAGCGGCCGTGGAGCCGCCGGCCCCTGAACCGACGATGACATACTCTGTCTGTGTGCTGCTCATCATCTTTCCCATTCCTTCCAACACAGTCGGGAAATCATCAAATTCGGGACACTCGCTGTTCGATGGAAAGGGAGAGTTGGTGTTGAATCATTCCCGCCGCAATTATAACACGGGGCAACGTGCATTATTGTTGATGGAAAGACGCTGACTACTCAAGCCTCCGGCAGGGCTGGCCCGAAACCGGCATTGGATGATAACCAGGGACGGCAGCAGTGCTATTTACGGTAATAACCGTATTCGTTTACGGCTTCCACCATCGCTTTGAGATTCTCGAGCCTGGGGTTCTCGGGGTGGGCGCCGGGGGCCAGGATATAGCCGCCGCCCGGGGCACAGGTCTCGATGACCCTCCGGCAGTAATCCTTCACGGCCGCCGGCTCGCCGGTAACCAGGAGTGATGACGGCACGTTGCCCTGAATGCAGTAGTCTTTCCCCAAGAATTGCTTGGCCTTAGCCATGTCGGTCTGATCGAAGTACCAGGTCACGGTACCTTTCGGGAATTGATGAATGGAATTCAGACGAGTATTGTAGCTGCCTTCGGCGAACAGGCTCTGGATCAGACCTTCCTTGATGAAGGTATCCATGACCTTCTTGAGGGAGGGCCAGTAGAATGTGTCAAACTGGGACTGCGACATCCAGCCATCGGCCCCCTTGTGCAGGGGATAGACAACAAGGCAGGCATTATCAATACCGGGGCCGTTAAGGACATTGTAGATAGTGGTTTCGGCGATGACATCGAGCGCAGCCAGCAGCTCTTGGGGGCGGCGGAACATATCATTCATTATATTGGCGGTACCGCGCAGGGTATCGCCGAGAACATCGAAGGGGGCAAAGCAGAACCCGGCGGCCGGGCCGACAAAACCGCGCGAGGGGCCGATCCCCAGGTAGGGGGCGATGGCGGCGCCGGCCTGGGCCCAAATTTCGCCGGCCTTGATGAAGGTCTGCAGCATGTCTTTCACCTGGGGCCGGGCGAAAGGCGCCAGGGTAGCCAGGTGGACATTTTCGATGATGGTGGTGAACGGCTGGAACAACCGGAACGGCTGGAAGGCCCCCATTACCCGAGGCAGGTATTTGCGCAGCCAGAAATCGGAGGGGTCGCGGATGAGATCATCGTATTCATCGGCCAGCATGTATTCACCTTCGATATACTGCCAGCCGCCGGCGTTATCGGGGAGGCCGTGACCCGGCCAGAGGTACAGTTTGTAGTCGAGGGTCTCCATGAACTGACCGGTCAGCATTGAAGCCGGCAGGGTAAACGATTCCAGCTCATCAGAATACCGGTCGTTGAACTTCATGGCCGCTTCACAGGCCCGGGCGGGATTATAGAACATGTCACGGCCTTGCAGACCGGCCATGGTCAGGGGCAGGTTACCGGGATAGACGTTCAGGGGAACCCGGTCGGGTTCCCGGACGTTATAAACATCGATCAGCCGTTGGACACGAAGGCCATAGTTCCTCTCGGCTTCTTTGCTCACGAACTTGACGCTGTGGCCGGAGTTACGGAAATTGTCCAACCGCCAGGTGCGTCTTTCTTCCGGCGTCATGGTGGTCCAGTTTTCAGGTTTGGTTGGCATGCTCAGCGAGGCCTCCTTATCAAGCTTCAGTCAACTCAATAGTACTCCGGTCACCACGGGCGGTGTGCCAACTCTACTATACAGGTTTTGGGGTGGGGGGGGTGGGGTGGCGGACCGCCGGAAGTCGTCGGAGCCACCCCGCATTTCAATTTGGAGCTGACAATTAAATAGGTAGAACCAGATTGTTTTCTATAACCCTTGGACTTACGTCTTGACTACTTGACAAGGATAATACAAAGATCTTAGCATTGAATCATAGGGTGTAAGGGTTGAAGATAGAATTTTCATCACACCGTTTGGCTGATGCCGGCGTGAGTCTCTCGGAAGCCAGCCGGCTTTTCGGTATGCCTATCGGGCGAAAGTACTTGCAGCGACTGGCAGTCCTGAGAGCTACCGATAGATTCACTCAGCTCTATGGGCACCGGGCTCTCCGGTTACACCCTTTGAAAGGAAATAGAACCGGACAATATGCGATAACACTTACCGGCAACTATCGACTCATAATGGAGAGAATCGTGGAAGACACGGTACGCATTATGGATGTGGAGGACTACCATGGTGACTAAGACGGATGCTTATCCGGATGTGGCGATTTACCCCGGAGAGTACCTTGCCGAGGAGATAGAGGCACGGGGACTCTCCCAGAAGGAACTCGCCCGGCGAATGAGACGGCCACTGAACGCCATCAATGAGATCATCAACGGCAAAAAGGCCATCACCGCCGAGACCGCCCTGCAGCTCGAGGAAGTCATGCCGGAGATACCGGCACGGTTCTGGCTTAACCTTGAGACTGACTACCAGCTCAACAAAGCATTGATCAGCAAGCGTGCGAAGACCTCATAGTAGATAGCTGAATTATCCTCGTTCCCGTGTAGACGGGAATCCAGATCGCCGAAAAAGTGAATCCTTGCTGGACTATCTGGATGTTCCTGCACGCAGGTTCTGGATTCCCACCTGCGTGGGAATGGGGTGTTCGTACACCCAAGTTCTGGATTTCCCCTTCCTACGCTTCGCTCGGGGGGACGTTCCGCCCACCTGCGTGGGAAGTATGCCTGCAATCAGACTAGCTCTCTCCATGACTCTTAACGTATTTCGCGTCAATTATCGCAAGAAGCACTCCTACTCCTATAAGAGAATAGCTAATCCATCGGCTGTCACCAAAGATAATGCCGAGCACTACCATAGTCATGCCAAGCATGGTAAGAGTGGAGATTCGGTGGATTTTCCGTCTATTCAAAACTAGGAGAACCAGTATCGCTATGAATGCGGCAATTGAAATTCCGATATATAGGGCTTGCATGTTTCTACCTCCTTTTAATTATTCATTGATACTAATTTGACCAGGATTCCTCCTCTATTTCATCTCGGTCTATTTGCCATTTTCATATTGAAAGACCTCCTCCAAGGGCACACCAAATGCCTTGGCGACTCTGAAGGCTAACTCAATAGAGGGAACATACTTGTTCTGCTCCAAGGCAATAATTGTCTGCCGGGTGCAACCTACCTTGTTGGCCAACTCTTCCTGGGTCATCTCGTTATGGTCGAAACGTAGCCTTCTTATCCGATTCTTTATTCTACCCATTGCGGTTCATCCTCCAGTAACCGACTAGAATGCCGATACACTGGGCGATGGCACTAACGCAGAGAATGGTGAAGAACATCAAGTAAAGGAAAACGGTAGGTACTCCCTGACCGCGGAACCCTTCACGTCAACCCGATAACCCAGGCTACCAGCGTAAAGATGACGGCCAGCCATTGTATTCGCGGGGAGCGGTCGTAAATTAGTTTATCGCGTTCATCCACCAGGTTAGGTTTGCGGAGTATCGGATAGAACAGAACTAAATACACGATGAGTCCGCCAACCCAGATACCGTCCATAATCAGCCGGAAAGTCTGGTCTGTATCGAAGGCGGTGGCGCCTCCCTTGAGAATGAAAACCGCAACTATCGCGATAGCCCAGGCGATGCCGAAGATAAGCCCGTAAAAAGCTCTTTTTTGCAGCGGTGCCATAGTCCTACCTCCTTATTCTTCAGTATTCTGAGTATCTTATTCAAGACATATAGTATCATATAATATACTAATTGTCAAGTATGTAATACATTAAGGTGAAAGTAGATTTCGATGATGGACCTTGGAATCGAAGCATAATCTACAGATATATGAAGTCTTAACCTTTAGTGGAACAAGCAAAGGTTATTGAAAAGACTCATGCTAGAGGAGTTCCAGGTATGGTCCCCTTTGGTGGAGATGAGGGTTCAACAGACAGTGCCGCCCGGGACTTCAATTTCACGTTTGCTTTCAGCATGAAGCCCGGGTCTATTGTTTCAGTATTTCCAGCAATTTTGTGGTGGTGTTCCAATTACGGATGGTCATGGACTTGTATGCGGGCGTTGCCATGATTTTGTTAAGGCGGCTTCTGGTACGTTGAGAGCTAAGGCGTTCTGAGTAGATGACACCAGGACCCGGCCACACTTTGTCGACGCCCTCTCGAGGATTGAAAAGAGGCATGGCCCGATCCGAATCAATACCCATGAGAAAGATGGCGTCGCTGTGGTATTTCTCAGGCTGCTCACCGAAGCCTTCGGGTTTGTTATCGATGACGGCTTGAAGCCGGTTACGAGTCAACACCAGTACTCTGATGATCTCGTCATCAAGCTCGAAGCACTCAGGCAGAGCTTTTTCAAGCCGAGCTTTTATCTCATCAGCGGATTTGCCGGGATTCCAAAATCACGTTGCCACTGGCAATATAAGTTGAGACATTGGTATATCCAAGCTCTTCCAGGCATCTCTTCAAGCCGGCCATCGGTACCTTGTTTTTGCCGCCGACATTGATGCCTCGCAGCAGCACGACATATTTCACGCTGCAATCTTACCATACCATCGATTACACAATACCTGAACGTGAAAGCTCTAAATACGAAATACGAAGTACTAAAAACTACGCCCTAAAACGAAATGGGCAAATCCAAAGCCGTCCGCCAGCGGTGGGTTGGCAAGGACAAGAACACCCTCGTTATGGCAAGTACCACGGAGGGCATTATAGCTTCAAAACGGAGTGAGCCGTGCATGATAGAAGGTAGAACTCACGTCAAGACGTTCAGGCTCACGCTGTAGTTCGAATCCCCCCGCTGGAGCTGAGGGTTTAGTAGGCAGAACTTTCGAGTTGACGTTTGCTCTGGCAAGCTAAGTCGCGATTGCATGAACGGAGATGTAGATGTCGCGTCACTTTCTACTATCTTGTTAAACGCCTCAGCTAGTTGGCCTAGTTCTGGAAACATGATTCCTTGTGCCTTATAATAAGTAACATTGGAAACTAAGAAACGCATCCTCATTGTTGATGACGAACCGCAAATAGGCAGAATCTTTGGCTTGAAGCTGAAGCTTGCTGGATATGACGTAGTGTCTACGACAAGCGGTGCCGATGCCATTGAGCTTATCAGAGCCGACAGGTTCGATGTTGTGCTGCTGGACCTTCTGATGCCTGGTGTCTCAGGTAAAGAGGTTCTGGAGAAAGTGCGTACCTTTTCACAGGTAGCTATAATAATCTTCTCTGCCACGCAGGACGTCTCGGATATCGCAAAGAAGTTGGCAGCGGATGATTCTATCTCGAAGCCGATGAACCCTGACCAACTGGTAGAAAAAATAAAGGCTGTCTTAAGTAGAAACGATAATCGCCCGACTCCGTCACAGATCTAATATCTGCAAGAAGTCGCTCCGTCTCAGGCGTATAGCGGCAGCGTAAAGCTAAAAGTGGAGCCTTTGCCCGGCTCGGACTCAACCCAGATTATACCGCCGTGGGCTTCCACCAGGCGTTTACAGACCAGTAAACCCAGTCCCAAACCCTTTGCCGGCCTTGCTGCATTTTCTATTCTCTCAAAAGGCTGGAAAAGGTTCGCTTGCTGTTCTGCCGGTATCCCGATTCCCCGGTCCCTGACGCTTATAACCACATTATCCGTATTGCGCCCGGCGGAAAGACGAATCTCCGTGCCCTCGGCTGCATATTTGGCAGCATTGCTCAGCAGGTTTGTAAGCATCAGTTCCACCCTCGTCCTATCGGCATGAACCATTGGAAGACCATCGGGAACATCCACGACTACCTGATGTTTGCTGGTGTGCAGTTTCTCTTTCTCTGCCAGACTGCATATGACCGCTCCCACATCAATCGGCTCTTTCCTTAGCGCCAGCCGGTCGGATTGGTAGCGGGATAGCTCTAACAGATTATCCACTATGTGATTGAGGGATTCAGCGCCATCCATAGCCTCATGCAACATGCTGTGGGCATCTTCAGGGCTTATTCCTTCGGTCATTGCAGTCCCGATAGAGCCGATCAGTATAGTCAAGGGGGTGCGTATTTCATGCGATACCAGGCCGATAAATTCATCTTTCAACTGCTCAGCTTCTTTGAGAGCAGTTACATCAGTCAGGGTCATGACGTATCCCGTTGGTTCCCCATCAGAACCAAATCTATTTGTTCGGAACAGAAAATGGTGGATATTGCCATTCTCCCTGGTACCGATAGCGGTAGTCTCAGCGGAAAAATTACCCTCTTGAACGCGTGCGAAACTCAATGGTCTACCGGAAATATGAACACCGGACAGGATATCGTCTATGTCTTGTCC
Source organism: uncultured Chloroflexia bacterium (assembly GCA_963735055.1). GTDB lineage: Bacteria > Chloroflexota > Dehalococcoidia > Dehalococcoidales > UBA2162 > JBBITI01. Next base: position 165,248 of record CAVTJN010000006.1, read on the forward strand.
TGTCGCGTGACCGAAGAGATGATAAGCAACCCGACTCGTATAGCTGATTGTCCCTGCGGCGTCGCAGACTATTACTGCATTGGGAGATTGCTCCAAGATGGATTGTATCAGTTGGCCTTCCCTGATAATGTCCTCACTCCGTTTCTGCTGCGTCAGGTCGGTGACCACGGCGCAAACTGAAATCAGGTCATCCAATCGCATTTTCTTGGTAGCCAGATAAGTTGGCACCAATGTGCCATCACCGGCACGAAGGGTTACTTCACCATGGCCGTCCTTCTCCAGTAGAGCGGCAAGCAGGTTGTGGCTTTCCGGATTGATAAAGTCGAATATTGAAGCCCCGATCACTTTGTTCAAATCAGTCTGGATCATTCCAGCGAAGTAATGATTGGAGTAGAGGATTGTGCCCTCAGGTGACAGGGTAATAGCGCCTTCGTTGATGTTCTCGATAGCGATACGGTAAACGGTGTCGGCACCCTGGAGGGTGAAGACCTGCTCACCCTGTTTAGTGTTGACCACCAGGGCATCTACCTCGCCGCTGGTAATAGCGCGCAGCGTCTCTTCGAGCCTCATCTAGCTGCTCGCTGCAGCCGGGCTACTTCCGCTCTTAATTCTTCCGGTGTCGCTGGTCACTCATTTTTCAGCTCTTTTCCTCTGCGTTTGCGGGGGGGGGACTCTTGGGCTTCAAGTCCAGGCCCAGGATAATGCGGTCTTCCTGAGAAAGGTCACCAATCAGCCGGCGCAGCGGTGCCGGCAGTTTCTTGATGAGCGTGGGCACGGCGATAATCTGGTCGCCCTTGGCCAGGGTCGGCTGCTGGTAGATATCAATCACTTCCAGGTCAAAGTTATTGTCGGGGTTCTCCTCAATGATTTTCTTGATGTTACGCAGCGCCTGCTGCGAGCGGGCTGTCATGCCGGTGATATAGAGCTTGAGGACGTACTTCTCTTTGGCCTGTCTGGCGACAGGCCTGTTCCATCGACTTCGGTGGCTGAAGTCTTGCGCGAGCCTTCTCTTGGCATATTCAGTCCTCCTCACCGCGGGTAGAGGTTAAGCCCCACCAGCACCCGTTCCGTGTTGGAGAGGTCGCCGATTATCTTCCTTATAGGCTCCGGAAGCTTGCGTACCAGGGTGGGTATGGCCAGAATCTGGTCACCCTTGGCCAGCTTCGGGTTTTCCAGAAGGTCAATCACCTCAATGGTGTACTGGCCTTTGAGGTGCTCCTCGCAGATTTTCTTCAGGTTAGCGAAGGCAGCGATGGACTTGGGCGTCTGCCCGGCGACATACAGCCTGAGGTTCCATATTTCCGGCTTGCTCCTCTTTTCGGTATCTGCGGGTGTCTTTTTCGTCTTGCCGATTGCCATCGTTTGGCCTCTCTGCCAGAATTATTCGACCTCGCCGTGCTCGAAACCGAGCGCCTTCAGCACCCGTCTCCTCATTGGAGAAATCGCCGATCATTATCTTCTCCGGCTTCGGCGACGTTTTCATCAGGGTCGGGATTGCCACTATCTGCTCCTGCCGCGCCATCTCGGGATGTTCCAGGAGGTCTACCACTTCGATGGTGCACTTGTCCTTAAGGTGCTCTGCGCAAATGCGGTTCAGGTTTTTGTAAGCCACCACGCAGCGTGGCGTCCAATCAGTGACGAAGAGGCGCATTTTCCACTCTTCGACGCCGTTGGTATTACCGTAGTCCGGGTGTGCTTTCGTGCTCATTTTATCTTGGCCTCCTTAGCCTCCGGCTTCGACTCCCGGTGGCTGGCCAGTGTCTTCTTTTCCGTGGCGAGGGCTTTGTCCCGCGCCTTTTCCTCTGCGATGACCAGCTCGGTCTCCTTGATATCCGATTCAAACTCGGCGCGCATGGCGGTAATCCTGGCTTCCAGGGCGCGGCGCTTTTCCACTATCTGGCGCTCGCGGGAAGCCGTTCCTTCGCGGCGGACGATACCGGCCGCTTCGTCGGCAGCCACCTGCGCCAGACGGGCGGTACCCATGAAAGCGCCAGACGCCGTAGAGTAAATATCCATCAGCTCCACGCCCTTGTTGCTCATCACGAACTCGCGCACCTGGTTGGAGTGGGCCATGCCCCGGGACTTGACTACCACCAGCGTGCGGTTGCGTTCCAGGTTGCCCTGCACGTTAGCTAGGTGTATCCACGTATCGAAAGCCGACGACAGCCCCACCCCTGTCTGCTCTGTGGAGGAACTCTCGGACATGCTGGTAAACATTGCCGTTATTTCGTGCATTTTCAAGAAATCAACGACGCGCAAAATCATCTGCCTTACCTCGTTAAAGGCACCCAGGGAAACAAAGTCGGTAAGGGCATCCACCACGACGATTTCCGGCTTGTATTTCAGGGCTTCCGCCTGGATGGTAAGCAGGTGTTTTTCCAATCCCTGTTCGGAAACCCGGACGGCATGGAAATGGAGCAGCCCTTTCTTGACCCACGGCTCGAGGTCGATGCCGATGGAGACGCATGTTGCGCATAATCTGGGCCGGCGCTTCTTCAAAAGCATAGTACAGACAGTGTTTACCGCTGCGGCACCCGGCTTGAATCAGACTGGCGGAAAGGCTGGTCTTGCCGGTGCCCACCATACCGGACAACAGGATGGAGCTGCCTTTGATGTAACCCTTGCCGTCGAGCATGGCGTCAAGGCGGGGTACTCCGGAAGTCACCCTTTCGGTCGAGGCGGGGTAATCCAGTCTGACCCCGGTTACGGGCAGGATAGAGATTCCGTTCTCATCGATAATATAAGGAAATTCATTGGTGCTGTGAGCGGAGCCGCGGTATTTCACAATGCGCAGGCGGCGGGTAGATAGCTCTGCTGTAATGCGGTTATCGAGAAAGATAACGCAGTCGGAGACGTACTCCTCCAGCCCGTGGCGGGTCAGCGTGGTCTCACCGCCGCGCTCGCCGGTGACGATGGTGGTGACGCCCTTGTCCTTGAGCCAGCGGAAGAGGCGGCGCAGCTCGGCCCGGATGATGCCGGTGTTGCTAAGCCCGGCGTAAAGGACTTCGATGGTATCCAGCACCACTCGTTTGGCCTTGATGGAATCGATGGCGCTACCCAGCCGGACAAACAGACCTTCGAGGTCATATTCCCCGGTCTCTTCGATTTCGCTGCGCTCCACGGATACCTGGTCGATAAGCAGCTTCCCTGAACCGACCAGGCTCTTGAGGTCGAAGCCGAGCGAGCCTACGTTGGTGGTGAGCTCCTGCTCCGTTTCCTCGAAGCTCATGAATACACCGGGTTCGTTGTACTGGGTTATACCGCGTACCAGGAACTCCAGGCTCATTAGAGTCTTCCCGGAGCCGGCGCTGCCGTAGACCAGGGTGGGACGTCCTTTAGGTAAACCGCCACCGGTTATCTCGTCCAATCCCTGTATGCCGGTGGGGACTTTCTCCAGTACAGGTAACGCTGCTTCAGCTGTCGATTTCCTGGCCATTTACACCTCCAACTTTGACGATATACGTATATGCCGAGTTATCTGTTGTCATCTTTATGTTCTTGCTTCGAATGGTTTCCGTCTGCCGTATTTCCAAGCTTTTCCATCACCCAAATACGGGTTAAGGTGGACACACCTATACCCATGCCTTCTGCCTGTTTTCTTAATCGCTCCCAATCCTCTGCACTTACGCGGAGGGGGATTATTTTCTGAAGATGGCTCTTTCCGATCGGCTTACCCACTGATTTTCCTCTAACTAAGATGATTAAACCCGCTAAAATCGTTCGGGATACATCGTATGCCACGGGGGGGGGTGTGTCAACGTCCTTCTGATTGGTATGAGAAGAATATTCAACTCAACCTCGCCGGGAGGGGATGACAAACATGCCTGCTATGCGGGCAGTAGCCGAGAGGGGAGAAGGATTAATACTATGTGGGCTTTAACACTTCTTCGCGGTTAACCAAGTGAGTAATCGTGACCCTTCGAGAGTCTCCTTGGGAACCACCTCAAACTGTTTGCTAGTTAGTGACGCAGAGGCCGCGGCCGCTGGTGTTGATTTCTGCCGCCGCCAATAGTACATTTCAACCGTCCCTTCAAGTAGGCGGCAAGCGTTCCTTCGCCGAGGAGGCCACCGATGGCAATCAGTAAGACGGACCTGTTCAGCGCGGACACGGTCTTCACCGGTGGTAAGGTCATCACCGTCGACGACCGGTTCTCGGTCGCTCAAGCGGTCGCGATCAAGAACGGTGTGATCGTGGCAGTCGGCGCGAGCGAGGAGGTAGTTGCCCTGGCCGGCCGGCGGACCCGGACGGTCGACCTGAGAGGGGCCACGGTGCTACCGGGGATCAACGATTCGCACTGCCACATATCGGATTGGGCACTGTCGCGACCGCCGCTTTCGCTGGACGTGCGGTTCCCGGTCGTGCGCTCCGTCGCCGATATTGCGCGAATCGTGGCTGAGAAGGCACGGACACTGGGGCCAGGAGAATGGATAGTCGGCGAGGGGTGGGACGAAGGCTACCTTGGAGAATGCGTGGCCGACCCGAACCGGAAGCCGGGTAAGACAGACCTCGATCAGGCATCACCCAACAACCCGGTCTTCCTCGTGGAATACTCGGGACACCGTTCGTGGGTCAACAGCCTGGCGCTTTCGCTGGCGGGTATTGCCAGAGACACTCCTGACCCGGTGGGAGGGCGAATCGGCCGGACGGATACCGGCGAGCTTACCGGGCTGCTGTACGAGAGAGGCAGCTCCCCACTGCGGGCGGTGATCCCACCCTGGTCCTACGCACAGCGCAAGCAGGCGCTGGTCAGTGCGATGGCCGAACTGAGCTCGCTCGGGATCACTAGTTTCACCGACGCCGGGGTCGACCGCGAGAAGTGGGCCTGCTACAACGACGTCTACAACGAGTCCTTCGCGGAGGGCCGGTGGACGTGCCGGGTGAACATGCTGCTGATGCTGGGCGGTCTCGAATCGATGAAAAGTGCATTCAAGTACGTCGGGGCGAGGACGAACTTCGGTAACGAATGGCTCAAGCTCGGTGGTGTCAAACTCATCGCCGACGGCATACCGCCCCTCAAGACGGCTTTGATGTGGCAGCCCTATGTCGACGGCACCCACGGGATGCTGGTCACAGAGGGGAGCACGCTGCAAGAACAGGAGAAGAGCTTGCGCGAGGTGATCAGGCTGGCCCATGCCAACCGGATGCAGGTAGGCATCCATAGCTGCGGCGAGCGGACCATCGACATCATCACCGACGAGTACATGAGGTGCCTTAAGGATGACCCGTGGGACGCCCGTCACTACGTCATCCACAGCGATTTCGCCCGGCAGGAGGCAATCAAGAGGGTCGCCGAGTTCGGCCGCCGTACCGGCCACGAGCTCGCCTTCAACGTGCAGTCAGCTATCAAGTGGACGATCTCGGATCTGATTGAGACAGTCGTTGGTCCGGAGCGGGCCGCCTACCACTGGCCATTGAGGTCGATGCTGGACGCCGGCATTCGCGTGGTGAACAGTTCCGATGCCCCGGTGACCTATCCTGACTGGAGGCCTGGGATACAGGGGGCAGTGTTGAGACTGTCGAAGGCTACCGGCAAACCCAGCGGGCCGGAGCAGCGCATCACGGTGCCGGAGGCCATTCGTACCTACACGGTCAATGCCGCCTGGCTCGACCACAAGGAAGATGTCAAAGGGTCGATCGAGCCGGGCATGGTGGCCGATTTCTGCATTATCGACGGCGACATCCTCACGATCGACCCGCACAGGATCGTTGACTTACGGGTCGTGATGACCGTCTCCGGCGGCAATGTGGTCTTTGACGCTGGCTTGCTCTAGTCGCTGACTGAGGACCGGAAGCTACATAGAACGAAGGAAGCTCATGAAAAATATAACAAAGGACATTCTGTATTTCGAGATAGGGCCGGACAATGAGCCCACCCATCACGTTGGGCCCGGCGAGGTTTTCGAGGTCGAAACCCAGATCAATCGTGGGCCATGGCTTGACAGGCATCCCGACAGGGAAGCCATCGAAACAAGACTCCGGGGCGCCAATCCAGCCAGCGGTTGCATCTATGTTGATGGAGCAGAACCTGGCCAGATGCTCATAGTGCACGTTGGCGACATCGAGTTGGACCCTGTCGGATTTACCAGGTACTGGGGCAATACGGGGGCTATGCCCGGCTGGTTCGGACCGAGCGGCATCGGAGAACAGCAAAAGGTCGTGGAGATCAGGGATGAAAACGTCATATGGAGCGACGAACTCAAGATTCCGGTCGCCCCTATGCTGGGCGTCGTTGGCGTGGCCATGGAGCAAGGCAGGTGGCCTAATCAGTGGGCTGGGCCGTGGGGCGGGAACATGGATATTCAGGAAGTCACCACAGGGGCCTCAGTCCAACTGCCAGTCTCCGTCCCAGGTGCGCTTCTGCACATCGGAGACATGCACGCGATTCAAGGTGACGGAGAGATTTGTGGGGCGGGTGGTATCGAAGCCGGCGGGAAGGTCAGGGTGTGGTGCGATCTGGCTCCTAGACCACAACACATGCCGTGGCCCCGCATCACCAACGAGACCCACATCATAGCCACGGCTCAGGCCAAGCCAGCCGAGGATGCTTTTCGCCTCGCCCTGGTCAATATGATTCTGTGGCTGGAGGAAGAGTACGGGATGTCGCGGGGAGAAGCCTATCTATTGCTCGGGCAGGTACTGGAGGCGCGTTGTACTCAGTTCGTCAACCCCACGTATACCTACGTCTGTAAGGTTAACCGTAAGTACCTCCCGAAAGTACACTAGCGGGAGGCACGATGGTCCATATCTTGGGCGTACAGTACCACGCTCTTGGGAATTCTGGTGCCGCCCTTTTTCGGACTTGACAATGAGAGTCATTGTGTCCTTTCCAGACACTCCCGTGCCCGTCGGACCGCCTGCCGCGATCCAAGGTTTGGGAGTGAGATGAATGAAGTGAGGAGTTCTACCTTCTATGATTCACGGTGGTGATTTCTAGCTACGAGTGAGCCGTGCAGGGATCGAACCTGCGACCCGCAGATTAAGAGTCCGAACCCTCATCTGGGGCCAAATCCGCTCGGTTTTGAGGCTAAACCAGACAAGACCACGCCCTTCGCTTGCATGGATGGAGCATACTTGCCTGAGCCAGGCCGAACTGGAAGGGTGCCTGCGGGATATCTACGAAGAGATCAACAGCGGCAGCATTCCGTGCGTTCACAAGATCGGGGAACTGTCCGTCCCGTGAAGCGCACCGACCTTATCAAAAGGATCCTCGAAATGGGCTGCGTGCTGGTGCGAGAGTCTCGCCAGGCACATACTCAAGATGCTCGTTAATTGACGTACCGAGCGACTACGCCTCTCTCCCACCCCGCAATCCCAGACCATCATCAGTGAATCCACCACAGTTCTTCCGGCTCGGATGCTTGCCAAGGGACTTGCCTGCCTTACAGGTGCGAGATTCTCGCGGCAAAAGGGGCCCGACTGGCATTCACTACCAAGACGAGCTATAAAATAGTAATATGAAACGCCCAGAACAGCCGACCCCCAGGCGGCGAACGGAGTCTTACTGATGAAACTACTAGCCAGAGACAGCCAGCATGTTGAGCACCATTTCCAGCGGGAACTGCTTGAGAAACTGTTTGAGCCAGTGGCGATCGGACGGATGAGTCTGAAGAACCGTATTGCCCTGGCGCCGATTCAGAGGCTGCCGCCGGAGAAGACGTATCCGGATCTACACCCGACGCACGCCGCCTTTCACGAAGCCATCGCCAAAGGCGGGGCGGGACTGATCGTGGTAGGCGAGGTGGTGGTGACGCCGGACTCGCCGGGGACGCTGCAGGCGGCGGCGGGCGAAAGAAGGCCGCCCAAGGCGATATGGAGCGACGCGACGATACCGAGCTGGGAGCGATTCATCGAGGGCTGCCACCGGTGGGGGGCGAAGGTGGTACCACAGCTTTCCACGCACGCGCCGTGGGTGGGGAGGATCGCGGGCACGTGCGGTGGCGGCGATGTCGAGCTGATCGTACCGAATGGGGAGGAGTCGGGGATGACGCCCGATGTGTTGAAGGCGGAGACAGAGAACTACATTGCGGCGGCGGTCCGCGGCGAAGAAGGCGGGCGCCGACGGGGTGCAGTTGACCGGGGCACGGGAGAGCTTGATCGCGGTACTGATATCGGAGGTCCGGAACCCCGGCGTGAAAGGGTACTCGAACGGTATCGAGGAAAGGCTGCGTTTCCCGCTGGAATGTATCCGGGGCATCAAAGCGGCTTGCGGAAGCGACTTCCCGGTCTTGATGCGGGTCAGTGCGGTCGAATACATCGCGGGCGGGTACGACATCGAATATACCAAGCAAGTGGCCCGGAGGTACGCCGATGCCGGGGCGGACTGCATTGACGTAGTGCAGGCCGGCTTCTCAACGCAGGTGCCGCAACTCCAGATGACGGTGCCGCCCGGCGCTTACGCCCATTACGCCCGTGCGGTGAAGAGCTATTTGGCCTCGCTTGGCCGGCCCTACGACCGGGTAGTGGTTATGAACTCCTGCCGGGTGCAGAACCCGTGGATAGCGGCATCGTTACTGCGGAACGGCGACTGCGACATCGCCGGGGTGTGCCGCCAGCTGATCGCTGACCCGGACTGGCCGAACAAACTCAAAGAGGGCCGGTTGGAGGACATCGTGCCCTGCACGGGTTGTGTGTGGTGCATGGGGACATTTACGTGCGCAGTCAACCCCCAGTCACCCTACTACAAGTCGAAGGGGCAGATGGAAGCCCTGAAGATGACGAGGACGAAGAAGATGAAGCGGGTGATGGTGGCGGGTGGGGGGCTGGCGGGGATGGAGTCGGCCAGAGCGCTGGCCCTGAGGGGCCACAAAGTGACGCTCTACGAAAAGGAGGAGGATCCCGGCAGGATGCTCTATGTGCAGAGCCTGGCGCCGTTCAGGACCGACATGGACCTGCTGAGGAGATACCTCACGGCGCAGATCAAGAAGCTGGGAGTAAAGGTCAGATGCGGGGAGGAAGTGACGGCGGAACTGGTGCAGAATGAAAGGCCCGACGTGCTAGTGGTGGCCACCGGGTGCAGGCCGAAGATGCCGGCCATTCCAGGGATTGAGAAGCACGGCCATGTGGTCCTTGCCGAAGACGTGCTGCTGGAGAAGGTCGATGTTGGCGATAGAGTGGTAGTCATCGATGCCGACGCGGGCCACGATCTGGCTGCCCTGGGCAGCTTCACGGCGCAATACGTGGCCCGGGCGGCGTGCATCCGTGATGACGTGGCGATGCACATCCTCAGATGGAGCCCGCAGCACGACCCAGGGGTGATTTCCCGGTTGTCGAACACACCGTTGGGAAGGCAGGTGACGGTGGTCACAACTCAGGAGCGGGTGGCCGAAGTCCACTATCACCATTACACCACGACCGGAGACCTGAGAAGGATGGGGGTCAGGGTGATAAGAGAGTGCCGGTACAAGGAGATAACCTCAGCGGGGCTGGTGGTGGTCCATGAAGGCAAGGAAGAGCTGATTGAAGCCGACACGATCATCACTTCCGACTACGAGTCTAACGACGCGCTTTACAGAGAGCTTGAGGGCAAGGTACCGGAGCTCTATCTGGTCGGAGACGCGAAGTCGGTGCAGGTGCAGTACATTGCGAACATACACGGGCCATACAGACTGGCACTGACGATATAGGCCGGGGGTGGTCCGCAAAGGGCGGACGCCCCTCCCCGAAGAGGAACCCCGCGGGCGGCGGGGGCTGAGGTAGCGGTCTCCCAGGCTTCTAGTCTCGAAAGCCGGCGGGATCGGAAGGCGGAAAAGGCTCGGCGTCTCCCAGTCCCTGCCCGTGCATCGCCCGCTCCCGGACCTTCGCCAGGAGGGTCCACAGTTGGACCTGGTCCTCTTTTTCCAGAACGGACATGATATCACGGGTGGACTTCCGTTTGGCCGACTGGCGGTAAGCCTCCAGTCCTTTTTCGGTTATCTCAACGCGTATCAGGTTCCGCCTTTGAAGGTCGCGTACCTTCTTGATCAACCCCTTGGCTTCCATGGCTTTGAGTTGCTCCGAGACGGTGTGCGGCTCCCAGAACAACTGATGCGATAAGTTGGCCGGGGTGGCGATCTCCTTGAGTCTCAGGACGGTGAAGAGGACGATCGCCTCGTTCATGGTGATGCCGTACTGACGCAGCTCCTTCTGGCGCTGCTTGGCGATGATGTGATCGGTGCGCGCCAGCATTTGCCAAAGTCCGTCGCTGAAAGTCAGGTAGACGCGGACCCCCGGCTTGTTCTTCTGCGAGAGTTTTGCTGCCATTTTCGATTGTCGATTGTAGCACTACGTGGATGGAAAATCCAGCTATGATCCTTTCTCTTCCACCGCAGTCTGTCAACAACAAGTTGACAACCCACGGCTCGAGTGCTAGTCTGGCGACATCCGCGCCGACATGTGCTATCCGATATTCGGATACGATGGCAGAAAGGGGACGGCGTGTCCAGGGACAGAAGGGCCGAGTTTGAGTCTGGGTACGGGGGTCTTGGGTCAATGACCAAAGTGATGACGATGAAGGCCGCCGTTTCGCAGTTCGTCAAGAGCGGTGATCTGCTTTTCTTGTCGGGAGCGCAGCATGGCTCGCCAACGGCCGCGATCAGCGGAGATCGTACGCCAGAGGATCGACCACCTGACTATCATCTCGATACTGTCGAGTACAAACACACTTATCGGCGAAGGGTTGGTGGACAAGCTGATCACCGGATACAGTTTCCTGGACGAGAAGCGGTTCTACTTTCTGGCGAAGGCACGAGCGAACAACAAATTGCCCGTATTAGAGGAATATTCGCACTTTGGAATCGCACTCGCCCTCCACGCCGGGTATATGGGAGTGCCTTTCGTACCGACGCTGAGCCAGATCGGCTCGGACATGCCCAAGTTCAACCACAACATCGGCACGGTTCAAGACCCGTTCTCAGGCCGCAAGGTCGGGGCGATAAAAGCGGTGGTACCTGATGTCGCCATCGTCCACGTCCACAGGGCGGATGCTGAAGGGAACGCTCAGAAATGGGGCACGTTGGGAGTGGACATCGAAGGCGCCAACGCCAGCAGGAAGATAATCGTCACGGCGGAGAAGATCGTTGACACCGACGTGATCAGACGGGACCCCAACCGCACAATAGTGGCGGGCTTTCGGGTCAGTGCGGTTGTGGAGCAACCATTCGGAGCCTACCCCGGCCATCTCGCCGGGTACTACAACGATGCGCCGATGATTCTCGGAATGATGGGTACTCCGGAAGCGTACGAGCAGAACCTTAAGGATACGGTCTACGACGTCGCAGATTGGAACGAATATCTGGATAACTTGAGAAAGGCCCGCGGCCAGGACTACTTCGACACGCTGCGGCCCAGAAACCAGGTTTGGAGTGAGCCGATACCCAGCGGCTACTAGTGTAGTGCCGCTAACGATTCGTTACTTTCGTTGGATCCGGCGTCACCGTCAGCGCCCTTCGACAAGCTCAGGGTGAGCGGAATCATGGTGAGCCTGCCTGCCCGCGAAGCGTAGCGGATTGGGTGATCGGAATCAGAGGATAACGCTATTTGAGATGCACCACACCAGGGAGCGACAGATGACCATCGAGAACGTAAAGCCAGCCTACACCGCCACCGAACAGATGGTCGTCTCGGCGGCACGACAAATCAGGGACGGAGATGTCATTTATGTGGGAGTGGGGCTACCGATGCAGGCGGCGCTGCTGGCCCGACGCATGCACGCCCCCCGCTGCACAATCATTATCGAGAATGGGATAGTAAGATCAGACGTTTTTCCCTTGCCGAACGGGACGGATACGCTGGCGTCACAGTCGTTTTCCGACCAGCTGAGCGGCCTGTTCCACGTGATGTGCCTGGGACAGGCCGGCCACATCGGCACGGGGTTTCTGGGGGGAGGACAGGTCGACCGGTACGGCAATGTTAACGACACCTGCGCCGGAGACTACCGCAATCCACTGCACCGCTGGCCGGGGAGCGGGGGGGGCAACGACATCATGAGCTTCTGCGACCGGACCATCGTGGTCCTGGAACAGAGCAAACGACGGTTCCTGGAGAAAGTGGACTTCAACACCTGTCCCGGCTATTTTGACGGCAAACCGGGCCGGCGCGAAGAAGCGGGCCTACGGCCGGATACGGGCCCGAGCGCGGTAATAACGGACCTCGCCGAGTACGTGTTCGTGGACCGGGAACTGACTTTGAAATCGGTGCACAGCGGAGTGGGCGTCACGCTGGAGAAAGTCAGGGCGGAGACGGGTTGGGACATAAAGATAGTGCCGGACTTAAGGGACACGGTTCCGCCAAGTGATGAGGAGCTTCGGATACTACGCGAGCAGGTCCGTCTTGCTCCGGCGGCCGGGAGTGCGGCTGCCGGGAAGGCGGGGAGATGATCTTAAAGAGGAGGGGGAAGAATGCCAGAGAGAGTCAGATGCGTCAACCCGGTGGGAATAGCCAATTCAGTTAACACCTATGGGCTTGCCCCCAGATTAAAGACGCTGGACGGAAAGAGTATCTGTCTCAGCATCTGCGGCGAGCCGGATATCACCATCCCACTCGAAAAGAGGCTGAAGAGCGACTACCCCGGTGTGAACTGGAACGTGAAGAAGACCTACGGGCTCAATCCGGTCCGGCTATCCGATGAGGAGAAGAGGACAACGGACGCCTTGATCCAGGGTGTGGCGTGGTGAAGCAATGCCGTGTGGGAGCAGTTGCCCTACATTGCAGAGCTTGAAAAAGCAGGCACCCCAACCGTAGTCATCGATTTCGAAGACCAGGACAACATGCTCCGGCAGGAGGCGCTGGCGCGCGGCATCCCCAATGTCCGCTTCATCCATGCTTCGCGCACGCTGGCGGGCCCCGAAGATGTTGACCGGATGATGGACCCAATTATCCAGGCGCTCACCAGCCCGTTGACCGAAAAAGAAAAGCAGTCCGGCCGGTGGGAGCCGCCGTGGCAGCGGATAATCTTCGAGGGCACGATGGACGAAGCGGAAGCTTTCTTCCATCAAACGGATTGGGTGCCCCACCCGGTGAACGCGCAAATCGCCAGGTACAGCGATGGGCTCCCAGTAAGGGTGCCCACCGAAGAGCGGGTGGCCGAAATGCTCAAGGGCACCAGCCACCGGCCGGATGAGGTCCTGGCTTTCCAGACCGAACGGGAAGACCGTCCCAAGGGGGACCCGGTGCGTTTCCACCCGATGAACTGGACGGCGACGGTGGAGAAGGTGGCCGCCTGTGCGGTGATGGCCGGCTGCAAACCGGAGTACCTGCCGGCAGTACTTGCCATCGCCGAGTCGGGCTGTTACATCGCGAGCACGCACACCTTCGGCCAGTGGCTCTGTGTGAGCGGGCCGTATGCCAAAGAGATCGGGATGAACAGCGGCTGCGGCATGCTCGGCCCGGGCAGCGTCGCGAACTCAACCATCGGTCGAACCTACGAAATAATGGCCCGCAACCTGGGGGGCGCCATTCCCGGCGTTAACCGGATGACCTGCATCGGCAGCCCCTTCGAGGGGAGCCGCTGCGGCGCGGAGAACGCCGACGGGCTGCCGCCGGGGTGGGAGGGACTGAATGAAGAGCGCGGCTTCAGGAAAGACGAGAGCATCATGCTGGTGATCCCGCACGTCAATGACGGTATCCGGGGAGTCCAGTTCTCGCCGGGTGGCTACCGGGCACTGCAGAAGAGCGGTCACGGCGGCATGGCCCGGAAGCTGGGGGTAAAGGGGCAGCCGGGACCGCACAACTGGCTGGAGTATATCGTGCCCGAATTATGGGCGGGGCGGGAGGGGGCCAAGACGATCATCATGGTGCCGGAGATGGCCCGGCACCTCTACGAATATGGCTTCAAGTCAAAGGCGGCAGTGTACGAGTGGCTCTGGAAGCAGAGTTTCATGCCGGTGGGACAGTTCCGGAACTTCTCCTGGGTGGACCTCAGTACCAATGGCTGGCTGGGAGTGGAACACACTTCGGGGAAGCACTGGAAGGAACTGCCCGATGACTACATGGTCCCGGCGGGAGGTTTTGATCCATCGTTCTTCTGCATCATCGTAGGCGGGGGAGATGAAGAAGTGAGCCACCAACTCAGTTCACACCGCCACCTCAACAAGGACCCGTTCTACAGCATAGACGCGTGGAGGTAGTGCCTCGTAACAAGGCGGAGATAAGGTCAAACGATATACAGCAAGGAGAGAACAATATGGCAGAAAAAGTCAGGTGCCTGAATCCGGGAGGCATCGCCAACCAGATCAAGACATTCCCGTTGGCCCCGCGCCTCGACAGGCTCGACGGCAAGAACATCTGTCTCAGCATCTGCGGTGAGCCGGATATCACGATACCCCTGGAGAAGAAACTCAAGAGCGACTACCCCAGTGTCCGTTGGACGGTTAAGAAGACCTACGGCACCGACCCGGTCGAATTGTCGGACGAAGAGAGGAATACCACCGATGCCCTTGTTCAGGGGGTGGCGTGGTGAAGCGGCGCCGTGTGGAGGCAGTTGCCTTACATAGCAGAGCTTGAGAGGGCCGGCATTCCGACAGTCACCATCGACTTCGAGGACCAGGACAACATGATCCAGGAGGAGGCGCTGGCGCAAGGCGTTCCTGCCGTTCGTTACGTCCACGCCTCACGCACGCTTCCAGGACCGCAGGACGTCGACCAGCTGATCGCCCCGGTCCTCGAGGCACTAACCCGTCCGCTGACGGACAAGGAAAAGGAGAGCGGCACCTGGCAACCGCCCTGGAGCCGGATAATCTTCGAGGGGACAATGGATGAAGCCGAAGCGTTCTTTCACCAGACCGAATTCGTTCCCCATCCGGTGAATGCCCAGATTGCCAAGTACACTGATGGGCTTCCCATCAGAGTGCCCACCGAAGAGCGGGTGGCGGAAATGCTCAAAGGCACGAGCCATAAACCCGATGAGCTGTTGACGTACCAATCGGACAAGGGAAGACGGAAGAAGGGCGACGCCGTGTTGTTCCATCCGATGAACTGGACGGCAACGGTTGAGAAGGTGGCGACCTGTGCGGTGATGGCGGGCTGCAAGCCGGAGTACCTTCCGGCGGTGCTGGCCATCGCCGAATCCGGGTGCCAGATCGGCAGCACCCACTCGTTCGGCCATTGGCTGTGTGTGAGCGGACCGTATGCGAAAGAGGTCGGCATGAACAGCGGCTGCGGGATGCTCGGCCCGGGCAGCGTCCCCAACGCCACCATCGGGCGAGCTTACGAGATAATCGCCCGTAACCTGGGCGGGGCAATTCCCGGCGTGAACCGGATGACCAGTATCGGCAGCCCGTTCGAGGGCAGCCGCTGCTGCGCCGAGAACGCCGAGGGGCTTCCTCCGGGATGGCAGGGACTGAACGAAGAACGCGGCTACAAGAAAGACGAGAGCATTGTCATGGTCATGTCCCACGTCAACGATGGCATCCGGGGCGTTCAATTCTCACCGGGTGGCTACCGGGCGCTGCAGAAGAGCGGCCATGGCGGTATCGCCCGGAAACTGGGGGTGAAAGGCATTCCGGGGCCGCACAACTGGCTGGAGTATATCGTGCCTGAATTCTGGGCCGGCCGGGAGGGGCCAAAAACGATCATCATGGTACCGGAGATGGCCCGGCACCTCTACGAATACGGCTTCAAATCGAAGGAGGCCGTGTACGAGTGGCTGTGGAAGAAGAGCTTCATGCCGGTGGGACAATACCGGAACTTCTCCTGGGTGGACCTCACCACGAACGGCTGGATGGGAATAGAGCAGACGTCCGGAAAACACTGGAAAGAACTGCCGGACGATTACATGGTCCCGGCCGGCGGCATGGAACCGTCCAACTTCTGCATTATCGTCGGGGGCGGGGACGAAGAGGTGAGCCACCAGTTGAGCGGGCACCGTTTCTTTACCGATCCCTTCTACAGCATCGACGCATGGCGTTAGTCAGCCACGAGATTAAAGGAAGAAAGATCAATGAGTGCAAGAAAACGTGAGACGGCCTGGCCGCTGCCCCACTCAGAGCCTGAAGAGGTGGGGGTCTCTTCGAACCGGTTGGCCCGTATCGGTACTGACCTGGAACGGTTCATAAGAGCGAAACGGGCCCCCAACTTCGTGACTCTGGTGGCGAGGCACGGCAAGATCGTTCATTACCAGGCCCAGGGGTATATGGACTTCGAAAGTAAGACGCCTGCAGGGCCGGACACGATCTACCGGCTCTGGTCCAATACCAAGCCCATCACCGGAGTGGCCACGATGATCTGCGTGGAGGATGGTCTCCTCACTCTCGATGACCCGGTCTGGAAGTACATCCCGGCGTTCAAGAACCAGCGCGTCCGGGCCCCGGCAGGACAAGGGCCGATGCTCGGTACCCCTACCGTACCGGTAAACAGGGACGTCACCATCCGAGACTGCCTACGCAACACCACCGGCATCACTACGGCACGGCGGGCGCCCCTGAACTATCTGACGGAATTCAAGGATATTGTCTCGAAGTCAGGCCTGCTAAGCAGCCCGGCGGCGGCCGCCAACCTAAGAGAGAGGCTTGATGCCCTGGCGCGATTGCCGCTGGAATCGCAGCCGGGGACTCAGTTCGAGTACCAGGTCGGCTATCCCGTCGCCGGGGTGGTGCTGGAGACGGTCACCGGTCAAACGCTTGAAGAGTTCTACCAGAAGCGCATCTTCCGACCGCTCGGCATGAAGGATTCCTCATTCTATCTCGAAAAGAGCAAACTGGGGCGGTTTCCGACCCTCTACGGCCCGGTCGAGGAACATGGAAAATGGAAACTGGCAGTCAACGAAGAGCCGTCGAAGAGCGAGAAGGTAATTGGACCGAGGTCCTACTTCGAAGCGGGCGGAGGCGGTGGGGGGGTGCTGTCGACGGCGGCCGATTACGCTCGATTCGCTCAAATGCTGTTGAACAAAGGTGAGTTGGACGGAGTCCGTATTTTGAGCCGCAAGAGCGTGGAGTTGATGACGAGCAGCCACACCGGTGATATCGATGTGATGGGCAGGCCGGGCTTCGGATTCGGGATGGGGGTCGGGGTCTACCAGGGTGGCGGAATTCCCATTAACCGGTCGGCGGGCACATTCGGTTGGGGTGGCGCGGCGGGCACCACGTTTTTTGTGGACCCCCGGGAAGACCTGTTTGCCATATGCTTCACTCAGGTGTTCATGCATCAGGTTATGCCCGGAAATACTTACCAGGAGGAATTCGAGCGCCTAGTGTACGAGTCGTTAGTTTAGAAGAGATAAATGGAGTAGACTTGGGCAACGAATGTGTGAACCGATGAGGAGGGTAGTATGGCACGGTACACAGTCCTAGACCCGAGAGGACAGCCCAGCGGGCTTTTCGGGCAGAGCCTAACACCCGAGTCGCGCCCCGGCGATATACAGGACCCGTTCAACCAGCCGAAGGGTGAAGTCAGACCGGTACACATGGCCCCGCGGCGCGGCGGTCTGGAGGGGAAGACCGTCTACCTTGTTGAGACCGGATTCGCCGGCAGTTGGGACTTCATGCAGGAAGTCGAGGCCTGGTTCGGCCGCAACATGCCGGGGGTAAAGACGGTATTGAAGCGAAAGCAGGGCACGATGTTTACGAACGACCCGGCGCTGTGGGACGAGATCAAGGCGAAAGGAGACGGCGCCATACTGGGGGTCGGAGGCTGAGACGGCTGTTCGGCGAGTCTCGCCGAGTTCGCCCGAAATCTCGAAGACCGTGGCGTGCCGACCGCCCCGATGGTCACTGCCAGGTTTGCCGATTTCATAACATTGAACAGCCAGGCGCACGGAATGACGCTGCGTTTCAGTTATCCGCCACACCCGGTGGCCTTTGTGCCACGCGAGGTGCTCCACGGTTACATCGACAGTGACGACCCGGTGACGGGCCGCCCACTGATGCAAGAATTGGTGGACGCCCTCACTCTGCCACTCACGGAAGAAGAGAAACACCCGGTCATTGTAAGAAGCGCCCGACACGACCGGCTCCTACCGCCCGACACCGAGGAGAATCTGAGCCGGCTATTCCTGGAGAACGCGTGGACTGATGGCCTGCCCATCGTGCTGCCGACCGAAAAGCGCGTGGCCGAAATGCTGACCGGGACAGACCACGACCCGCAGGAAGTGGTGGGCCGGATGGCGGTCACGACCCACGAGGAGAGATACGAATACACGGTGGAGAAAGTGGCGGTGAACGCGGTGATGGCCGGGTGCAGGCCGGAACATTTGCCGGTGATCCTGGCGCTGGCCGCCTCGAACCAGGCATCAATGCCCAGCTCGACGACGTCCTTCATCAGCATGGTGGTGGTGAACGGCCCGGTACGCAACGAGATAGGCATGAATTGCAGCTCGGGGGCGCTCAGCCCCTTCAACTTCGCCAACTCGGTCATCGGCCGGGCCTGGACGCTCATGAGTATCAACCTCGGCAACGCCAAAATCGCCGAGAATTTCACCGCCAGCACCGGCAACAACGTCAACTATAACAATATGTGCTGCGGGGAGAATGAAGAGCTCAGCATCTGGGAACCCTTCCACGTCCAAAAAGGTTTCAAAGCCGATGAGAGCACGGTCAGCCTGTTCCGGGGCTGGACCGTGGTCGGTTTCGGCGACGGCCACGCAAACCGGATGGCTCAGGTGATCAAGGGGTTGGGGCTGGGAGGGGCCACTTTCATCGTCGATCCCCTGGCGGCGAAGAACCTCAGGAATGAAGGCTTCACGACCAAGCAGGAGTTGGCCGCCTACCTGGCAGAGAACGGAAAGACGGATGGGCCGAGAATGCGCCCGCTGACCGCCGACGGCATCAGCTTCGTGGTGGTCGGAGGAGAATGGAATCCGTTCTGGATGACGACGGACTTCCACTACGTCCGTACGCTGCCTGTTGACAAGTGGATACCCAAGAACGGCATAAAGAAGGACGCCAGACCGCTCAGGATGCCGTCCCCGATGGACTGCAGGGACGGCACGTGCGGACTGCCCGGGAGAGGTGCTCACTGACGCTGAGCGGATTCCATCGAACCCTGGGGATCGAGACTACTTAAAGCCAAAGGAGGCTGCCATGAGTTGGGTGCTTGATGTGGGCCCGCTGGCCATGGACAAGACGAAGCTGAAGAGGGGCGCGCTGGCGGGCGAGGTGGCGGTCATCACCGGTGCCGCCGGCAATGTTGGACTTGGTACGGCAAGGAGTCTGGCGTGGTTGGGGGCGAAGGTGGTCGTCACCGACGTCTTTCCCGGACCGGGCAAAGCCGCCGAGGAGCTCATCAACAAGGAAAACAAACCGGGCACGGCCTTATTCGTGGAGACCGACGTTTCCGACGAGGCCTCCATGAAGGCCATGGCGCAGAAAGCCTTTGACACGTTCGGCAAGGTGGATATCCTGGTGAACAACGCCATGGACATGTCGATGGGGGCGCCGATCCTGAAGTCCACAGTCAAGCAGCTGGACCGCCAGTACGAGATAGCGGCGCGCGGTACGCTCCTTGGGATACTGCTTTTCGTGCCGGAAATGCAGCGCAGGCGGCACGGGGTGGTTGCCTACTCGTCGACTGCTTTCATGTATCCGCCGGGGCCGGCCAACTACTGTGCGGCAAAGTCGGCCGCCACTTCCATCATGATGTCGGTGGCCAACGAACTGGGACCGGTGAAGGAGAGCGGAGTGGCCGTCTTCACCTTCATTCCGGCCGGCGTGGGCTGGCCACGCAGCGGGCGGAGACCTGCCGCCGAGCCGAGGCCGTCAGCGCCGCCGCTGCGGGCGATGGGCGGCTACGACGGGATGATCCCACCTGAAGACGGAGGGGCGGCATTGGCCTACTGCATCACCCGGGCGGCTGAGTTGCACGGTTCGGGCGTAACCGTTCAACAAGCGCTACGGCAGATGGACTGGCCTTTTCCCAGGCCCGAAACGGTACACAGCACCGATTTTCAACGAATCGATGACATGGCTTTGACGATGGTGTTCTCAATCATGGGACCGGGCTTCCCGGACCCGAAGGTACCCCTGAGGCCGATTAACCGCGGGTAGAGGGACCGGTGCGACCTGGTAGTTGTTATCGGGCAGAGGTTCATGGAGCATTGACAGGTGCCATACCCGGTGTTACAATCCGGGCCAGAGTCGAATCCGAACTGTCGGATACGACATGTCGCAGCACAATACCCACCGCCATTGCCCGGGTTGGAGTAGGCGCCTCCGGGTGAATGACGAGGCGGGCGTCAGGCGAACTCGGGTCCGACGGGACAAGGCAACCACAGGCAATCCCCGAATTTTCGATAGGGGACAAGTTCGGGGGTATGCGGGACTCAGTGTGAAAAGGAAAGTGCCGTGCGTGCATACATGATTCGGCGAATCCTGCTGATCATTCCCACCCTCCTGCTGGTGACTATGATCGTCTTCCTGAGTGTTCGCTTCATCCCGGGGGACGTTATCGACCAGCTGGTCTCCGAGATCAACGTCGAGAATGTGATGAGTCACGAAGATGCCCGTGCGCAGATTGAGGCGCGGCTCGGTCTCGACACGCCAGTCCATGCCCAGTACTTGAAGTGGCTCTCAGGAGTGGTCCGCGGTGACCTTGGCACCTCGATGCGGAACGACCGCTCCATCACCACGGATTTCCTCGCCAAAGTACCCATATCGATCGAGCTGGGCCTATGGGCGATGATCACCGGTCTGGTGATCGCTTTGCCCATCGGGATCTACTCAGCCATTCGGCAGGATACGTGGGGGGACTACTTTGGGCGGACGGCTGCCATTCTGATGATGTCGGTGCCGGGCTTCTGGATCATGACGATGGTGATCGTATTCCCCGCGATCTGGTGGGGATGGGTCCCGCCGATGGAGTACATTCCCATTGGCAAAGACGCCCTGGGGAATGCCATCCAGTTTGGTATTCCGGGGTTTATCATGGGGGCGAGTTTTTCCGGGGGATTGATGAGAATCGTGCGCACCCTGATGCTGGAGGTGCTGCGGCAGGACTATATCCGTACCGCCTGGGCGAAGGGTCTTTCCGAGCGGGTGGTCATCGTCCGGCACGCCCTCAAGAACGCATTGATACCGGTGGTTACCATCGTCGGCATGGGGCTGCCGACGCTGATCGCCGGCGCCGTGGTTACCGAGCAGATCTTTAATCTCCCGGGCACGGGGCGCTACCTGTTCGACGCCATCAACCGGCGGGACTACCCGATCATTTCGGCGATGAACCTGATGCTGGCCACGCTCGTCCTCTTCTGCAACCTGGCAGTTGACCTGACTTACGCATGGCTCGATCCCAGAGTGCAGTACCGATAGCGGAGGGAGAAGGGGATGGCAGAAAGCACGGTCGCAGTGGGCGCCGCCCAGAAAGAGAAGAAACACCTTCCTTTCCTCGTCGAGATCGTCGCCCGCATGGTCAAGGAAAAGCCCCTTGGCACCCTCGGGGCGGGTATCGTGGTCGTCCTGTTCCTGGTCGGCATTTTTGCGCCCCTGCTGGCGCCTTACCATTACACGTTCCAGGACCTGAATGCGATTCTCAGCCCCCCGTCAGGAAGGTTCCTGCTTGGTACAGACAATCTGGGCCGGGACTTGTTGAGCCGCATCATCTACGGGGCTCGCATCTCGATGTATGTCGGCCTGTCCGTGCCCGCCATCTCGACGGTCATGCACCTCCTTATCGGTGGTGTCTCGGCCTATCTGGGAGGAAAGGTCGACCTGATGGTGCAGCGCTTCGTTGACACCGTCATGTGCTTCCCCGGACTGGTCCTGATGCTGACAGTAGTAGCCATCGTCGGTCCGGGGCTGCTCCAGCTCATTCTGTTGCTGGGGATATTGGGAGGACTAGGCGGCGGTAACCGCGTGACGCGCAGCGTGGTGATCGGCATCAAACAGAATGTCTACGTGGAGGCCGCCAGGGCAATCGGCGCGCCCGACCGGCGCATTATGCTCAAGCATGTCCTACCCAACATCATGCCCATCGTCATCGTCAGCTTCTCGATGGGCATGGGCGGAGCCATCCTAGCGGAGTCAACGTTGAGCTTCCTCGGCTTCGGCATCCCGCCCCCGTACCCGAGCTGGGGCGGCATGCTCAGCGGGAATGCCCGGCGTTACATGCTCGACGCTCCCTGGATGGCCATTTGGCCCGGCGCGTGTCTGGCGGTGGTCGTTTACGGCATGAACATGCTCGGCGACGGCTTACGAGACGTCCTCGACCCGAGACTTCGGGGCGGCCTGGGACGTTACGGCGGCGGCAACGCAAAGAAGAAGGTGAAGAGCGTCCCCTAGAGGCGGACACTGTGTGCCGTGATAGCTAACCGACCCGGAACTTAAGGAGGGAAGGCCATGGCGATGGCGAACGAACGATGCTCTTGAGGAGACTGCACGCAATCTTACAGAGACATGGCAATCTTGAGATGAGTCACCCAGTCTGATTTTATAGGAGGCATGACCGATGAAGAAGTTAGTGTGGATCCCGGTCTTCCTGACGGTGGCCGCTCTGCTGCTGGCTTCCTGCTCTGAACCAGCGGCGACCACTCAGACCCCCACCGGTGCTCCAGCCACTACTACCGCGGCGACGGCAACAACGGTGGCGCCGACGGGGACTGTTCCGCCGGCGACCGGTAAGCCCCAGTATGGCGGCACGATAGTCGCCTCTACAACCACCAATTGGCAGGACTTTGACGAGATCACCGGTAGCCCAATAACGTTTAATCATACGATGCGCTTCACCAATGAAGAGATGTGGATCGGTGACTTTTCTACCGGCCCGGCCGGCACGAACGTCAACCCCACCGGGGGCACGCGGGTTACGACGTACATGACCGGCGCTATCGCCGAGAGTTGGAGCTTTGACGAATGGGATACAGGGAAGCTCGTCTTCCACATCCGCAAGGGAGTCCGCTTTGGGCTCGACAGCAGCAGTGAAGCGAGCCGGTTGGTCGCCGGTCGCGAGTTGACGGCTGACGACGTCCTCTACTCCTTTAAGGCAGTGACCACCAGTCCCTCGTCTTACATCTATGGGGCCTACCCGGTCCTGAGGAAAGCCGAGCTAAGCGCTCCCGACAAGTACACCTTTGTGATAAAGGCTGATCCCCCGGTGTCCGCATGGTTCCTGCGGGTAAGCGACTTCTTCCATGTGGTCCCGCACGAAGTTGTCGATAAGTATGGCAACATGAAGGACTGGCGGAACTCGGTCGGTTCCGGCCCATGGCTGCTGAAAGACGTGGTAGACAATAGCTCGGTGACGTTTGTCCGGAATCCAAACTACTGGATGAAGGACTCGGGCAACGCAGGCAAAGGCAGCCAGCTTCCGTACGCCGACAGCGTCAAATTCCTCATCATTCCTGACACCAACACCGTGCAGTCTGCCTTCAGGACCGGCCGCATCGACACGTACACAGCCGACTACAAAGACGGGCCCAACTTCATTAAGGCCTTGCCCGATCTCAAGTCGTATCAGATCCCGGCCTTCGGAGGAGCGGGCAACACCTCCATGCGCTCGGACAAGGCGCCGTTCAACGACATCAGGGTGCGGAAGGCTGTGTTCAAAGCCCTTGACTTCAAGGCAATCGCCGAGGCCCTCTATGGAACGGGAGCCCGCTGGCTGGCCTGGCCGATCGGCTACAACGCCACCTACAAGGACGCCTACCTGGACGTCACCGACCCGGACTGCCCGGCCGAGGTAAAAGACCTCTACACCTACGACACGAACGCGGCGATTCAACTCCTTAAGGATGCCGGGTATCCCAACGGGCTCAAAGTGGGCAAGGTGATCATCCTTAACCGCACGGATGTTTTGGACTACTACCAGACGCTGCAGACGTTCTGGGCGAAAGCAGGCATAGAAATTACGCTGGATCCCAGGGAGCAGGGAGCCTGGTACACGATTCTGCAAGCCCGGAACTATGAAGGAATGATGTGGGGGACGGGTTCGCCCATCACCAACCTGCATCAGGCGGCCTGCATGTGGGGACCATCTTCCACCAATCCGGCCTACATCGATGACCCGGTGGTGAACGAGGCGCGGACCAAGATGATGGCCCTTTCGGTGAAGGACGACCCTGCTGCCGACAAGATCCACCGGGAGCTCATGAAGTACGCTCTGGCCCAGGCGTGGAACGTTCCGATGCCCGGTGGCGTCACCTACGGCCTGTGGTGGCCCTGGCTCAAACAGTTCTATGGCAGTCGAGGTGGCTGGGGCTACATGAATACCGACAATTGGGTCACCTGGGCCTGGGTGGACCAACCACTGAAAAAATCGATGGGGCACTAGAAAAGCATAAAGCGGTTGCTGAGGGGGAAGGCGGCGACTGGTCGCCGCCTTCCCCCTGGACCGAACAATTCTGACATTAGCGGGGAGAGAAGAAGTGGCGAACGATCGCGTGTACAAGTGTCTTAATCCTGTCGGGAGCCAGGTGCCGGTGAAGACTCACCCGCTGGCGCAGCGCCTCGACACGCTCGATGGTAAGGAGATCTGGCTCAGCATAACCGGCGAGCCGGATATCACCATCCCTCTCGAGCGGCAGCTCAAGAGGGACTATCCGAACGTCAACTGGCGCACTAAGAAGACCTATATGCCGGTGCAGGTCCCTCTCACCGAAGAGGAGATGAAGACGGCCGACGCGGTGATCCAGGGGGTCTGCTGGTGAACCGGCGCGGTATGGGGGCAGTTGCCCTACATTGCGGAATTGGAGAAGAGAGGCATTCCCACCGTCCTGGTCGATCTCGAAGACCAGCATGAGAATGTCAAGCAGGAGGCGCTCGCCAACGGCGTGCCCAACGTCAGATACTTGGCGGCGTCCCGCACCTTGCCCGGACCGGAGGACGTCCAGAACTGGATCGCGCCAATGCTCGAGGCGCTTATCCGGCCGTTGACGGAGAAGGAGAAGGAAGCCGGCCTGTACAGCCCGGCCCAGCCGCGCATCCTGTTCGAGGGAACGCTCGAAGACGCCGTCGACTTCTATAGCCAGACCCGGCATGTGCCCGGCCCGCTCAATGCGCCCATCTCCATCTACACGGACGGGCTGCCGATCGTCATCCCGACCGAGGAGCTCGTCGCCAGGATGTGCCGTGGTACGAGCCACAGGCCAGACGAGGTCGTCACCTATCAATCTGACCGCGGCCACCGCATGTTCGAGGAGGTCAAGAAGGGCGACGTGGTCCGTTTCCAGCCGATGAAGTGGGCGGCAACGGTCGAGCAGGTGGCGGTGAACGCGGTGATGGCAGGGTGCAAGCCGGAGTACTTCCCCATCGTCCTGGCTATCGCCGAATCCGGCGTGCAAACCGGGACCACCGTGTACAACAGCCAGTGGTGCGTGGTGAGCGGCCCCATTGCCAAAGAGATCGGCATGAACTCGGGCGTGGGCATGCTCGGTCCGGGCAACCCGGCCAATTCGACCATCGGCCGGGCCTACCAGTTGATGGCCGTAAACCTAGGCGGAGCGGTGCCCGGCATCAACCGGATGAGCAGCCTGGGCAGCCCGATGAACCGGGGGGGCATGTGCTTCGCCGAGGATGTTGACTCCCTGCCGCCGGGGTGGCTGGGCCTCAACGAAGAACGCGGCTACCGCAAGGACGAAAACGTGGTCCTGGTCCAGGGCACCGAGGGCGGTCTGGATGCGGCCCAATTCTCCCCCGGCGGCTACCGGGCGTTCCAGAAGAGCGGCCACGGCGGCATCGCCCGCCGCCTCGGCGTCAAAGGCAAGCCCGGCCCGCACAACTTCCTCGACTTCATCCTGCCCGGCATCTGGGCCGGCGGCCGCGAGGGCGCCCGCACTTTCATAATGGTCCACGAGATGGCCCATCACCTGTATGAGCTCGGCTTCAAGTCCAAGGCGGAGGTCTACGAATACATCTGGAAAAAGGGACTCGAGCCGCTCAGCGAGTACCGCAAACGATCCTGGGTCGACCTGATGACCAATGGCTGGACAGGCACGGACCGACAGTCGGGCAAGCCATGGAAGGAGCTGCCGGAGGAGCATCTGATTTCGGTCGCCGGAGACAAGGCCGGGGACAACTGCATTCTCGTCTGCGGCGCCGACGAAGAGGTCTGTATGCAGATCACGGGCGGTGTTCGCTCCGGGGGCGGCTTCTCGTCTCTCTATAGCATCGATGCCTGGCGCTGACGTTGACAAACGGGCGACTGATGTCCGCCGGGCAGGCGATGCGTGATGGGGTCAGTGCCGAGTACTCCGTCGGCGGGAGCGTGCCAGCGCGCCACCGATCTCGAGAATCTTGGTGGGAACTGAGCCGTGCATGATAGAAGGTAGAACCACTTCGAAGACGTTCAGGCTCACGCTCTAGTTCGAATCCTCTTAGCTGAAGATGAGGTATCAACATACTAATAGGTAGTACAGAAGGACTTCGATTTGATTTTCAGCCTTGGCACCTGACCGATCCTGACCATAGTCATTCAAAGATTCGAATCACCTTCGCACTCACAAGGGATCTCTAACAAGCATAAGAACTTAGGTTCAGAATTAATAGCCCGTAAGTAAGAATGACGAGAATGAGTTCTATTTGGAAGCACAGCTAAGCGGCTGTCATCCCTTTAGTGGGCTTATTCAGCACCCAGACTCCGATATTTAGATATGAAGCGATGCTGACCCACACAATGTAAGGAATAAGAAGCGCTCCAGCCCAACTGGAAACAGGGAAAAAGGTAACTATGGCTGCAAGGATGAGGAGCCACAAGACAATGATGACTATAGCACCTCCCCCCTTTGACTTCATCCCGAAAAAGACGACTGACCAGAGTGCGTTGATCACGAGCTGGATCCAGAATAGGACGAACGCGAGTTTGGCACCACTTGTGTCTAATCCTTTTTGCCAGACGAGGAAGACGGATATCCCCATAAGGATATAGAGGGTGGTCCAAACTGGTCCAAATGCCCAATTGGGTGGGGTGGAAGGTGGTTTTCTCAAGCCGCGATACCAGGTTGGTATTGCTTTGAATGTGAAAAGGCTTCCAATACCTCCAGCAGCAAAACTGGCAACGATACTGACAACCAGTTTGATGACACCATTCCAATCCATAATTGCCGCCTGGTGGTTCTCCGAAAACAAGTCCTTCTGGTTAGCGAAATCTTAGCACCGCGGCAGGCTCGGTTCAAGGTGGAAATGAGGAGCGCCGTTTTGGACTGCCGGTCTTTCCCAACCCTCGACCCTGTCAACGATCGCGGGAAATCGCACAAGGAACACTCCCGCCGTATCAGAGAGATGAGGGATATCCACTCCAAGACTTCGGGCCGTTGGGGCGCGCCTCTTGTGTTCACCGTAGCCGACCCCGACGGCTTTTGGGCCTGTCGCCCGGGCATCGTGGTTGTCTTGAATCGGTGGTTACCACACTGGGCTCAGTCCGGTTTCGAGCCCGTCTCCTAGATGAGGCCTTGGTAGACCAGCCGCTCGAAGTCCTCCTGGTAGGAGTTGCCGGGCATCATCATGTGCATCAAGACCTGAGTGAAGATAATGGCGAAGAAGTCCTCCTTAGGGTCGCAGAAGTAGCTAGTGCCGGCGGCACCGCCCCACCCATAGGAGCCCACTGACCGCAGCCGCGGCAGTCCGCCCCCTTTGTACACACCGACGCCGATGCCGAACCCAAAATCTGGCCCGGACATGGGCGGGTTGACACCCGGTGCGGTGTGGCTGCTAGTCATCATCTCGACCGTCTTGCGGCCGACGATGCGCACGCCGTCAAGCTCGCCGCCGTTGAGCAGGCACTGGGCAAAGCGGGCATAGTCCGCGACCGTCGACAGCAAGCCGCCGCCGCCACCACCGGGCTCGAAGTATGTCTTCGGGCCTTTCACTTTCTCGCTGTCGGCCGCCGTGTCCTGGACCGCCAGCCTCCATTCGCCGTCCTGCCGCGACGGGCGGTAGCAGGTGGAAAACTGGGGCATTCGGCCCGGCAGCAGGTAGAACGACGTATCTTTCATGCCGAGCGGCTTGAGGATGCGCTCCTGGTAGAAGTCTTCTAGTGTCTTGCCGGTGGCTGCCTCGAGAACGACGCCGAGAGCCGGATAGCCGACCTGGTACACGAACCGAGTCCCCGGTTGGAACGCCAGCGGCAGCTTGGCCAACGTCTCGACATCTTCCCGCACGGTCCGGCCACTGGTCCCGCCGCCCATAGGGTTGAGCCAGCCCAGCTTGGAGACCACGTCGCGGTAGGCCGTCATCACCTGGACGGGGGCGTCCTGGGCAGTCATCAGCCCGGTTGTATTGCGCAGGCAATCACGGACGGTAATCTCGCGCACGGCCGGCGCGGTGAGCACTCCGGCGCCCATCGCCGGACGGGGGGCCTCCGCGGGTACAGATGTGGCCAGGACTACCGGGTTTTTGAAAGCCGCGATGTACTTCGAGATCGGGTCATCCAGCGTGAGCAGGCCGTCTTCAACGCAGATCATCGTCGCCAGCCCGGCGATGCACTTGCTGTTCGACCAGATCCGGGCGATGGCGTCCTTGCCGGCCGGTTTCTTGGTGTCCAGGTCAAGATAGCCCTGCGCCTCGTAGTGCACCACCTTCCCGTGGCGGGCGACCAGGGTGGTCAGAAAGGGCACCTTGCCCTGGTCAACATACTTCTTGAGAGCCGGGCCGATGCGCGCCAGCCGCTCGGACGAGAAACCAACCTCTTCCGGATCGGCCGTGGGCAGCGGATACGGCGAGTTCGCTCTTCTCGGACTCATGGTCAACCCTCCTGTCCCGTCTCTTCTCCGGCCATACTCTAAGCAATGTCTGCGGCTGTGTCAAGGACCACAGTCTGGTTCCGTTGGGGCGGAAGGCCGACCCAACGGGCGCCTCTCCAAAAAGCTCACCTCTCGACTTTGATTGAACCGAATCTGGCGCGGTGTTAAGATGTGCGTGTCAAAAAAGACTTGGTCTTGGAGCGATTTAGCTTCATGCCAAATTCACTATTTGAGTTAGAAGCCAGATGGCAATCACAGGAGAATTGCGTAGCAGAATCGATCGTGCCGCGAACGCTTCTTAGTCGGGTGGCATATCGAATCCGCTCGAAGTTGTCGAGCAGATCACTCACTTTCTTGTCTTGCGCCGGCTCCCGACGTCTAAACGCTTGAAGAGAACAAAGCTAACCGGCTGAAGCAGCTTATCGAACATCTTATCTTTCCTGAACTGAGAGAAGGGATACAACATGGCAAGAGAACTGGAGAAACCCAAGTACCAAATAGTCGGTGAGATTGGTAGATTCAATGAGATAGACAACATGCAGGGGCGTGCAGCGCTCGAGCCCGGCAGTGCTCTTTGGAAAGAGTATTACACTCGGCACCCCGAGCTTGAGAAGCTGGGCGACTCACTTGTCAAGTTGCGCAAGATGAAGAGCCCCGCCCCTCCGCAAGATGCGATGCTGGCAGGCTCCGTATTCGGAACCATCGACTTGATGGCCCGAGATGAAACGCTTGATGGACAACCTTCACCACGTAAGGTCGAGATCGACGCGGGGCGTGCTTCCGAGAAGATAAAAGGTTTCTGTGGCCAATTGGGAGCGGATCTAGTAAGAATAGGGTCGCTGAACCAGGCTTGGGTATACAGCCACGTTGGCCGAGCCAGCTACCCGGAGAAAGAAATCGGTGTGCCGATAAGCTTGCCCCATGAACATGCCATCGTCGTCGCTATGAGACTCAGCCGAGAATGGTCCGCTGCGCTCCGGTGCTGCCCGTTGAGATGGAGGTCGCCAGCAAATATGTCAGGCTAGCAGTCCTCGCTTCCGTGCTGGCCAGATACATCCGGATGCTCGGATATTCAGCACGGGCCAACAACGTGCGCAACTACCAGCTCATTATCCCGCCCATAGCCATAGATGCAGGTATCGGCGAGCTCAGCAGGAATGGCGTGGTGATCAGCGAGGAGTACGGTAACGCCATCAAAATGAACGTGGTTACTACCGACATGCCGTTGGAACATGACAATCCCGTGGACATAGGTGTTGACGAGTTTTGCCAGGATTGCCGGATATGTGCAGATTACTGCCCGGTGAATGCCATTCCACGGGGGGAGAAGACCGTCACGCGGGGCATTCGTAAGTGGAAGATCAACGACGCCGCCTGCTATAGTTACTGGCGGAAATGTGGCACTGATTGCGGTATCTGCCTTGCTGTCTGCCCTTGGAGCCGCCCCCGTCACTTTCCTCACAACCTCATCGTGCGCGGGGTGCAGAACTCGGCCCTGTTCCGCAAGCTGGCAATCAAGGCTGACAACCTCTTCGGGGATAGGAAGCGCGATGAGGTGCCTGGCTGGATGGAAAAGCAGCCCGAGGTCTGGAAAGAAATACTGAGGCGAGACCACCCGTGGAACCACCGGTCAAGTTGACTTGATTCGTACCACTGGCGGTGGACTGCCTCTTTCTTCTCAGTATTGGGAACCTCGTCGATTCTTCTTTCCAGGTTGTCGGCAAACCTTCTTATACTTTCCGCTTCACTCCAATCTGAAGCAGCTTTTTCGCGGTTATTGACATTCGGCCCAGACTTTCTTTCGTTCTCGTTCCCACAGCTCCCTTGATAACCTGGCCCCGAGGGAGTATCTTGAAGGCCGGGAAACCCGGGAAATTCCAATTATGGCCTGTACAGTTTTGGGGTGAGGGTCCCTGGTATTAGCTATTACCCGCCTTAGAGAATGACTAAGTATAGGGAGGTCTTTGATGGTTAGCATTAGTCAATACGATTGCCTTCTGGATGTGGTGAAAAGGAGACGTACCGTCCGCCAATTCAAGTCTGATCCCATACCTGATGATTACATCACCAAAATTATTGAGGTGGCCCGCTGGGCGCCTTCAGGTTTTCATACGCAGCCATGGGAGTTTGTGGTGATCAAAGACCTGGAGATCAAAAGTAAGATTGTAGCTGCGCTGGACCAACATGGGCCAGCCATCAAAGACCCCGCGAAAGAAGCTTTGACCAGAAAGAGCTTCCGAGATGCGCCGGTCTTTATCTTGGCATTATGCGATTGGAGGGCCAGGGTTGGCTTACCCTTCCAGAACCACGAGATTAACGAGGGGGTAACCGGTCTTTATACCTCCAGCTTGGCCAATGCCTTTTTATTAATGCACCTGGCAGCTACTGCGCTGGGTCTGGCTTCGCAATGGTATACGTCCACTTCGCGCGGTGTAGCGGAGCGCGCCATAAAAGAAATCATTGGCATCCCGGAGGCGCTCACCGTCTACGATATGATGGTGGTCGGTTACGCAGCCGTTCCAGCCGGCCCCAAGATTGTCCGTGATATCGCTGAAATGGTTCATTATGATAACTGTGGGATACAGGATTTCAGGACTGACGAGGAAGTAACAGCCTACGCTCAAATAACCAAAGCCTGGTGTCTATCAGAACATTGATGATGGACCAGTTCAAAATGCAACAGCCTTATCAGGCAATTCCCGGGTAGTAAAGAGCTTCAACACCACTGCCAGGAACAGGAAGGTATCGGGCGACGAGCAGCGCACCTGGTACAACAATCTGTGGGAACGAGAGCCCACAAACTAACAATGAGTCCAGAAAGGAAGCCCTTTTTGCAGCTGTTTTGCTGCGGGTCATTCGATGACAGCCGAAGGTAATGTACGGCCAATCCTTGGGACGCCCTCCCAGAATAGACGCCGGAAATCCGGCCGTCCCCACGGTATCTCGAGTGAGCTCGAACCGGTCGTGTTTTTCTCTACACCGAGGGCAACGGCTATCGGTCGATAGCCAGTCTCCTGGCCGACGAGTATGGCGTCTGCCCGCATTACACTTCAGTCAGACGGACTCTGAAACGGCTTGGATTTGTCCAGTAGAGGGGAGGTCCAAGGTTTGGCCCTCTCCATGGGCTGTCATCCCACACCACACCCAAACACATCGAGAGATAGCAGTGCCTGGGCACGCAAATCGTCCGTTTCGACCACAGTCAAGTAGTTTGCACCGCCAAGGAGCAGCAAGACGCTGAAGAGATTGGTCAGGGCAACCCCAAAGACGGTGGCATATATTAACCTGAACCACGCAGTGAGCAACGAGAGCCTCCTGTTGACTTGCCTGAGAAAGACATAGAGCGCCAAGCCACCACCACGTCTAAAACCGCCACGATGATTAAGCGCCGTATTGCGGATCATCGACGGGAAGACGCCATCTAGACTGTCGGTTGGTTTGATATTGGCCACTCTGTCGGCGGCCCGAGCGAAGCGCCCTGGTCTCTATAGCATCCAGCAGCCGCAAAGGCGCACCAGCAGCCGAGAGTCCGGCTCTTAGCTTCTTTAGGTCCGATTGGACTTCACCAACGTTCATGACCGCAGCACACCAATAATATCACCGGCCGCACTGCTGTCACGGTGACAACTGTGGCCATCTGGGAGCTACCGCGACCTAGAGTTGCCGCGTATTCACATAACCTAGCCCGCGAATTCGAAGCCAAGAATCGGTCAGGGGCCGAGCTTCACAACAGACATCTGTCGTGAAAACGAGCAGCCAAACAATAGGGCGTCGAGACGCCTGGTGTCCAGCCGTTTCGTGATTCGGAGTTTGAGTACGGTATCATTATTGTCCACCATTCCGTCCAGTAGGTAAAACCCCCACTTTCGAGAAGATCTTCTCGCTTGCCTTCTGGGCCTGAATGAACTGAGGAGTTCTACCTTCTATGATTCACGGTGGTGGATTTTAGCCTGGAGTGAGCCGTGCAGGGATCGAACCTGCGACCCGCAGATTAAAAGTCTGCTGCTCTACCAACTGAGCTAACGGCCCGTAAAGTCAGTCTAGCAAATACCATTTTAGCACACAAGCCAAACCGGGGGCCGCCTTTACAATCGCCGCACGCGTGCTGTATTCTACGCTTCAGTATGAAACAGATCATTCGCCCCGTCCGGGGCACCCGGGACTTCTATCCCGACCAGATGGCTTTCCGGCAGTGGCTATACGGCAGGATGAGGGAGGTCTCGGAGCGTTTCGGGTATCAGGAGTACGAAGGGCCGGCCCTGGAGACGCTTGACCTCTACGCCGCCAAGAGCGGAGATGAACTGGTCCGGGAACAATCTTACGTCTTCACGGACCGCGCCGGCGATCAGATCACGCTACGACCGGAGCTTGACGCCGACGCTGGCCCGGATGGTCGCCCAGAAGCAACGCGAACTGCCCCGGCCCATCCGGTGGTGGTCGTTCGGGCCCTTCTGGCGCTACGAACGCCCGCAGAAAGGACGCACCCGGGAGTTCTTCCAGTGGAACCTGGACATCATCGGGGCGGACTCGCCCTATGCCGACGCCGAAGTGGTGGCGGTACTGGCGGAGTTTCTCCGTTCCGTTGGCCTCACGGACCGGCAGGTCGGCATCAAGGTGAACAGCCGCCGCCTGATCAAGGCCAGCATTGAGGCGCTCGGGATCGATCCGGGGAAAGTCGAGGGAGTGTACCGTCTGATCGACAAGCTGGACAAGCTAACCCCGGCCGACTGGCTTACCTACGGCAGAGAGTCGGCCGGACTGAGCGACACGGAACTGGAACGACTCCGCGCCATGACGGGTGACGTGGAAATGTGGCAGCAGTCGCCGGAACTGGTCGCCTTTTTCGGCCTGGTGAAGGACCTGGGAGTAGGCGAGTTCGTCGAATTCGACCCATCGGTGATCCGCGGTCTGGCCTACTACACGGACCTGGTATTTGAGGTGTGGGACCGGCAAGGCACGTTCCGGGCGATCCTGGGGGGGGGCCGCTACGGGAACCTGCTGTCGGATGTGGGCGGGGAGCCCATGGGGGGCGTCGGTTTCGCCATGGGGGATGTGGTCATCGGGCTGGTACTGGAGCAGTACGGGTTGAAACCAGTCCTCCGCCCCTCGCCCACCCGCGCCCTGGTGACGGTGTTCTCGGCCGAACTCATGGGGGAGTCGGCCCGGGTGGCTGCCCGGCTACGCGCCGCCGGGATCAATACGGAGTTGTACCCGGAGGCGGCCAAACTCGACCGCCAGCTGAAATACGCCAACTCTTTCGGGATCCCGTTTGTGGTCATTGTCGGGCCGGACGAGGCCGCCGCGGGCCAGGCCACGGTCAAGGACCTGGCCAGCCGCCAACAGCAAGTGGTGGCGCAGAGCGAGCTGGCGGGGGTGATCGCCGCGGACAGACCGTAGGGGTGCCGCGCTCGAAGTTCAAAACACTGAATACTAAACAAGCTCAAGACGGGCAAATCCAAAGCCAAAAAACGGAACTCAAGGTTAGAACCGTGCGGGCGTAGCGAAACGACCCATGCCGTGGGGGCGCCGATGGTTCGACCCCGCTCCGCTTCGCTTCGGGGACCTGCAGCAAGCTCACCATGAGCGGTTTGGACAAACAAGGTCTGGTCTCCGCAAGAGGGGTCTCCCAGGACGTCACCCTCATCCCCGTGTCAGAGCACGGGGCAGGCTCTGACCTTCCCCCCTCAAGGGGGAAGGGAATGGCGCTGATGGTGGCGCCAGGTCCAAAGAGAAAAACGAAGCGTTGGATGCGCGCCCCTACCGGAGGCAGGTCCAGTAGTCCTTGAGGTTGGCCCGGACCTGTTCGACTACTCTTTCGGTGCGGTCGTAGTAAGGGTCATCGGCGGTCCCGGGGGGTGGGGGCTCAGGTTCGAGGACCCGGTAGTCGATCCCGGCCAACCCGGCTATCTGGGCCAGCCAGGCATAGGGCAGAATCTGGCGATTGTAGCCGGACGCGATGAGGTCAACGACGCGGCCATCGCAGACGTCGGCCATGCGGCGGGTCTTCTCGCCGATCATGCGAAAACCGTCCACGGTCAACCCGAGGGTAGTCAGTCCGTCGCTGAAATGGGGGTCGGAACCGCCGTTGCGGATGATTATCTGGGGCTTGAACTCGCTGACGATCGGTTCCACGATGGACTCGAACGCCAGCCGGTAGGACCGGTCGCCGGCCTGAACCGGCAGCGGAATGTTGACGGTGAAGCCCACACCGCGTCCGGAGCCGATCTCATGCACAAAGCCAGTTCCCGGGTAGATGCTGCGCGGGTCCTGGTGGAGGTCCACGAAAAGTACTCGGGGATCGTCGTAGAAGTACCCGACGGTACCGTTCCCGGCATGGGCGTCGGTGTCCAGAATGAGGACCCTTTCCAGATTATGCACCCGCTGCAGGTACTTGGCGCAGAAGGCGACGTCGTTGTAGAGGCAGAAGCCCTCACCGTAGTCATGCCGGGCGTGGTGCATTCCCCCCCCAATCGATACGGCCTTGGGGTACTTGCCGCCCATAGAAAGATCGCAGGCCATTTTAGCCTGGCCCACCACCAGCCGGGCCGCCTCCTCGATCTTGCCGGGCATACCGACCGGCAGGTTGTCGCCGCTGTGAAACTGGTAGAAATTACTGGGATACTCAAGGCCGAGGTAAGCCGCTTTGAAGTAGGCGCGGGTGACGTCGATGTATTCCCGGTCGCATATGAGCAGCAGGTCGTCATCGGTGGCGGGTTCCGCCTGCAGAAACACGTAATTGTCGTCCGGGGGCAGATGTTCCCGCAGAAAACGGGGGAATATCTGGTAGCGGTCGCCGCGAAACGGGTGCCCGGGGCCGAAGTCGTATTCTCTCAGTTCCGGGCGGTAGATGATGGCTAAAGGCATTTCGCCTCCTCGCCGGATAGCCGACTGCTGGAGCGTCAGCTGGGAACGGGCGGCCAGATCCTGGCCATCCGCGTTAACTCTTGTCTTTGCCGGCACTGACTTTGTCTTTACCGGCGCCAACTTTGGCGGCGGCGGTGTCTTTGCCGGCGGCGACTTTGACCTCGGCCTTATCCTTGGGGCCGCCCCTGGCCTCAGTCTTGACGGCCGTCGACGGGGCAGCAGTCCCGGCGGCATCCGCCGCTGCGGGCTTATCCCCGGCCGGATTCGATCCCGACACGAAGCTCTCGCCACCGCGGCTATCGGTGACGTAGAATCCGGAACCTTTAAAGATTATGGGGACCGATGAAAAGCGGCGCTTGGCCTTCCCGCCGCAGCCGGGACAACTAACCGGACCTTCCTCATGAAAGCCCCGTTTAAGCTCGAACTTAGAGGGACAACAGGTACACTCGTATTCGTATGTGGGCAACGACATCACCTCCGATGTGGTAGGAGAAGACCAAATGCTGCAAAAACCATTTAGCAGTCAGACCATAAGACTGCTAACAGACCTATTTTACTAGAAGTATGACATTCAAGTCAAGACTTATCAGCGGTTCAGCAAGAAGCTATCAGGACTCGCCAGCGGGGTCCCCGTTCGCCGGCCCCCGCCCGGCCCACAACACGAGTCCGCACCCGGCCACGATAACGAACGTTATCAACCCAGCAACGGCGAAGGCGGTATGAAACCCGGACCGGCCGATGAGATAGCCGATACCGACGCTCAGAAAGCCGGAGCCGCCCCGGCTGACCGCATAGTAGACCCCCATAATGGTCGACCGTTTGGTGTCCGGGGTTTGACTGATGATATAGGCCTCCGATACCGGCATCACGGTGAAAAGCATGGCGCCGATTATCAAGAGCACCGGGATGGCCACCCAGACGGAAGCAACGAACTGCAGCAGAAAGATGGCCGGACCGGCGATCAGTGAGGCGACCACCAGGACGCGGCCGGCGCCGAGGCGGTCGGACAGGTACCCGGCCAGGGGGCCGGAAGGCAGGCCGCCCAGATAGATGACGGCGAGCAGCAGGGCGCCGATGGCCTTGCTCTTACCCAGGTCATCGACGACAAACATAGACACGTTAGCGGCCACCGAGAGAATGAAAATCTGGGCGGCGGTACCGATGATTATGAAGAGGATCAGTCGCCAGCGGCGGGGCAAGACAGGGGTGTTTGCGGTTGAGGACTGCGCCGCAGGGGAGGCGGGGGGGGTGGGTTTGACATTGGGGATGAGGACAAAGATCACGATGCCGAGGACGACGACGATGATGCCGGGGATGATGAAGGCGCTGCGCCACCCCAGGTAGGAGGCGGCGAGGGCGGCGGCGATGAGGGGGGCAGACAGATTACTGGCCGTGCCCCCGATCTGGTGAATGCCGAGCGCCCAGCCGCGCCGCCCGGGTTCTACCATACTGGAAACGGCCGGCGCCGAGGCGGGATGGTAGCCGCCCCCGAACAGCCCCATCAAGACCATGCATACCAGCATCAGACCGTAGGTTGGGGCAAGTCCCGCCAGGATCCCCCACACCGCCACCCCGGAAATACCCAGCAAGAGCAGCATGCGCCGGCCCAGGCGATCGGCCAGCCAGCCGGCGGGCAACTGACTGATGCCGTAGGAGATGGTGAAGGCGGCAAACAGGCCGTCGGCCTGGGCGTAATCGATGTTGAGAGTACTCCGAATGGACGGCAGCAGCGGCGGAACTACCGACGACAGCAGATGGTGTCCCCAGTGTGCCAGCACGAACAACACCAGCATCCGGGTCAGGGGTGTCTTGACCTTGTTCCTGTCGACGGGAGTGCCTCCAGGGAACCCCCGAAAACCGGCGTGGAGCCGGGGTTCCCGCGGCTCCACGTACCCACTTCGCTGGGGAAGTGTATTCCGATTATAGAATGGAGGAAGGGGGCGGCGCAAGGGAGGCGGGAATCCAACTGGGGTGGGCGTGGATGGCCTGGTCTCCGGGATAGGGAGGGCAACCACAGGGGGTCAAGCCCGGCCATGACGATGATTTGGTCCCACAGAAGCAAGGGGTCCGGATTGCTTCGTCCCTGCGGTCCTCGCAATGACTGGTCTAGGGCAGGCCCCGGATCGGGTCTGGCCTCCGATGGTCGAGGGGACACTCAACGGCAGGGAACATCTTGACCGCGATGGTCTCCGGAGTAGGGAGGACAACCACAAGTGGTCTCCGAGTTACGGCGGACAACCACTTCTGCGCTTCGCTGCGAAGGCGGTTACCCCTTGACCATTCCTCGCGACGCTCGGAAGGGGGACGACCATTCTCCGCTGCGCTACGAAGAGGGCAGGCAGGCCCGGCCATGACGGTGACGAGCCGGCCTAGGCCAGGGTGACGAAGATCGACAGGCGCGGGATGTCGCCGACGCCGCGGGTGATGTGTCCCCGACCGGTGACATCTTCGGCCAGCATGACGTCCCCCGGTCCGAACCGGCGGCTGGTCCCATCGCCCACCACGATTTCGCCCCGCCCCCGCAGCGTTATGACAAACTGCCGGCAGGGGGCATTGTGCCACTGCTGGTCGAGGGTTCCTTCGGTTTCCCGGAAAAGAATACCGCCGGCTTTGATCAGGTCTGACCGGCGCTCCCCGACGCCGAAGGTCTTCAGGTCAATGTCAATGTCTTCGAAATGCGACTCGCCATCGGCGCCGGTGTACAGACGCACCGCTTTCATTCTTGCCTCCTTGGGGCTTCTCCGGGCTATGATACCCGCAAGGCGGCCACCGGACAAGCCCGCCGGCCGGGAGAGTCAATAGCGGTACCGCCGGGGCCGGAACAGTGCCAGTAGAACGATGCCAAGCGCCCACAGGGCGCCGACCAGGAGCCACGGGCCGGCCACCTCGCCGAGCCGGTTGGGGACTGTTCCGCCTGCAGCGGGCAGGGCGAGGGTACTGAGCAGCACGCGCCCGGCGCCAATACCAATTACCAGCCCCAGCGTCCCAACCATGTTGACCACGTTGCCCTGGCCGAATTTCCACAGGCTTCCGATGAAACAACCGTCGGCAAAGATAAAACCAAAGCCCATGAGA
Organism: uncultured Chloroflexia bacterium; assembly: GCA_963735055.1. Classification (GTDB taxonomy): domain Bacteria; phylum Chloroflexota; class Dehalococcoidia; order Dehalococcoidales; family UBA2162; genus JBBITI01. Next base: position 203,761 of record CAVTJN010000006.1, read on the forward strand.
AACGAGCCAACGATCAACAGGCCGGGGGCGGTGACGGTGGGGTCCACGTCGATAGGAGCGTAAAGACCCAGGTCCAGGCCAAGCCGGTAGAAGAGGGCGAGGCACATGACGGTCAACAGGACCGACCGCCACACATAGGCCGAGTGCGATATGAACAGTTCTTTGAGCATGCTGGACATGCAGACCGTCCCGCGCTCGGCCACAAATCCGAATGCCACCATCAGGAACATCGCCAGTACCAGGCCGCCCCGGTTGACCAGACTTCCGGGCAGCAGGACCACCACTGCCCCCAATGCGGCGGCGAAGAGAACGGTCAACCCGGCAAACGCCAACCGGCGGCTGCCCGGACCGGTCAACTTCGCCGGGACAGGGATCTCCCGTTTCAGATGCCCCATCCGCCGCGTCGCCATCACCAGCAGCCGGGAGGCGGCGGCGCCCCCGGCGAACATCAAGGCGACATATATCCAGCCCTGGGTGATCATGAAGGCGGGCAGGGTGAACACCCCGGCGAGATTGAAGAGTACGACCGAATTCAGGGACATGCCGGCGGCCACGGAGCCCGCCCCGGCCACCGCCCCACCCGCCAGGGCGAGAAGGAGGGGCTCGAAGGTGAGCGGGAGCTTGATGCTGAATTCGCCGGCGAAATGCGCAGCTACGAAAGCGCCGTAGACTATCAGGCCGAAAGCGGGCAGCGGGTTCTCCAGGAAACCGGCCACGGGGCCCCGGCCGGGAGTGAGGTAGTGCTGATTGAAGTACCAGAAGGCGATGAGCAGGGCCGACATGGCCAGGCCGGTAGGCAGGTGCGACCAGTGCCGGGCATACCAGCCTCGGAACGGACTCCGGGAACGATGCGACGGAACGGACGCCACGCCGGTCACCGGGTTCACCACGGCCGTTGTCCGCGGCGGCGTTCGTAGTCCTCCAAGGCCGCCGGAATCTCCCGGATGAACTCCCCGATCTGAGTGGCCGGGGTACAGGCGATCCGCCGGCCAACGAGGCGGTTCACGGTAAGCGCCATAAGCTCGGCGTCAGCGGTCTTGAGGGACCTCAGGGCGGACAGCATGCCGGTAATGGTGTCGCCCGTTCCGCCGATGGCCTCCATGGCGGGCAGGTCGGGCTGCCGGCACGTTCCCACCCGGACGGACCCCCGGTAGACATAGTCGACCGGCCCTTTTATGACCAGCGTCCGGGCGGCGTTCCGGTGGCGGTAAGCCGACCTGACCAGGGCGTCAACATCGAACGGGCGCCCCGGCGGCGTCCCGGCTTACGTAGATGGGGTGGGGGGCAAATTCGTCGGCCAGGAAGGCCAACTCCGCCCGGTCGGGCGTGAACACGTCGACCAGGGCGGCCTTCTTGGCCGCTTTCATCAGGTACATGCCACCGGCGTCGGCGATCAACTCCGGCCTTTTCGGCAGGGCGTTCAGCTTGTCCAGGAACGGGCCGGCGTAGGCCAGCTTGGGAAACAGGTAGTGGAGGGTGACCACGTCCGGACTACAGCCGGCCAGGCCGGCTCCGGCCTCACCAAACATCAGGGCCGTACCTTTCCCGTCGCCGACATCGCCACCCAGAACACACAGCGGCGGGGGCAGGCCATAGTAGCTGCACACGGCGGCACACGCCCCGGCCATCGCCGCCGTCCCCCGCTCGACCGGAAATTGGCGGGCGCCGACATAGAGATGGCCGTCCCCGGCCGCGGCCGGGCCGGTGTAGACGCCGGTCGGAAAGGGGACCGTTCCGACTAAGACAATCATCGGGGTTTGACCTTCTCTTTCAAGGCGTCAAACGCCAGTTGAAGCATGAAGGAGCAGAGGCTATTACCCAGGTCGACCGGGTTCCCGGCTTCGCCGATAGGGGATTGGTACAGTTGCCGGGCGACGAAAGGAATGTCGGGACAGCCGCCGCCCGAGATGTTGACGATGCGCTGCTGGGGCCTATCGATGGTTATCTTCATGTTGCCCGCCCGGCACATCAGATATCCATCGATTTCCACAAATGATACCTGCTTAAGGATATCCGGCAGCATCTGTTTGGTGGACACGGTCCTCTGGGGCGGGCATCCGGCCTGCGACAACACCACTTCGAGGGATTCCTGTTCGATGAGGTCGAATTCGACCGCCAGATCACAGCCCACCCGGAATTCGGGGGGTGGGGCCACCAGCCTGACGGCGAACTGCTCCCCGGCCAGCATCTTGTGAACCAGAATCACTTCCTGCACCGTCCCGTACAGGAGGATGCCTTTGGGCGCCTGGTAGCCGGCGCCAAACAACCGTTTCAACCACACTGCCTTCAGCCCCTCCCCAAGGCTCGTTGGTACTTGCTTGTAGTGTTCCGGGAGTCAGAAAAGACCCGGAACGAACATCCTGGTGCGCTGCGCGTAGCCCGGATACGCCGGAAACTCCCGGGCGAGCAGTTCCTCCTCCTTACGTGCCCTCACATAGTAGACGGCCGCCACGGGCACGGCGGCGGCGATGATGAGGTAGCTGCCGGTGAGCAACCCCGAACCCAGGGTGATCAGGACCATGGATGAATACATGGGGTGCCGCACCCGGGCGTAGAGCCCGGCAGTGACCAGTTCCTGGCCTTCGGAAACCGAGGCCGAAATTGACCAGTTACCGCGAAGATAAAGGTGGGCGATCAGGTACAGGGCCAGCCCACCCCATGCCGCCACTGCCCCGGCGGCCAGGGTCAATGCATTCCCCTGGTAGCGCCCCAGATGAGGCGGCAGCGAGGCGAGGGCGAAAACGAGGATAAAGGGAATGAACACCAGAAAATCGACCCCGACCCCGGCTTCCCAGCGCCGGGCGCCGTGCCGCCACAGCACCTGACCGAGCACGGCCACGGCCAGCAGGACAATCCACACCAAGCCGAAGGAGGCCAACCCGAACTGGTCTGTCACCGCTATCCCCCGGCCTCGATCATGCGGGCTGACCGACGACCAGAGTGGCGAAACAGGTAACGGCCAGGACCAGGACGCTGGCCGCCAGACCGGTGAACATCCCCGCCGCCACCCGCCGCCGCCGCATGACGCCGACTACGATGGCGACCGGCCATGACCAGCATGAAACAGATTGCGGTCACTCCCATCATGAATTCGGGGAGGTGGGCGGTAAAGGAGACTATCGTCAACGCTGAAAGGGGGACCGCAGTGGCCACAAAAGCTTTCCAGAAGCTGCTCATTACCTGACCTCCTGTTTTTCGGTCGTCCTGGCGGTACCAGACCGCATCTGAGCCACTGCCCCGGTTGAGGCAATGGCCGTCGCCGGACCGGGTCCGTTTTTCTGCGGACCGCGCCGGCGGAGGTAGTATTGGGTACCAAAACCGGCGACGCCGGCGAGGCAGAGCCATTGCACCAGGGTGAGCCCCAGGAAGGGGACGGGCGTCGGCTGATACCGCAGGAACTCCAGCGGGAACCGGATGACCGAGTATCCGATCATATAGATCTGGAACAGCTCCCCGTCCCGGAAGGAGACCAGCCGGCGCCGGAACAAGAAGGCAAACAGCGCCAGGTCGAGGACCAGCTCGTAAAGCTGGACCGGATGGCGGTAGGCGCCGGCCTGGGACACCGCCCAGGGCAGCGATGAGGGTACGCCATAGGCGTCGCCGGCCAGGAAATTGCCGAGCCGGCCGATGGCCTGTCCCAATGGCAGGAAAGGCGCGATGAGATCGCCGGTGCACTTTTCGACATGCAACAGCCGCTCCGTCAGCGTCACCGCCAGGTAGCCGCCGGCGATACCCCCGAACAGGGTCGAGCCGTGGGCCGGGATGGTCGGCAGCAGGCGCCAGAACTCCCCGGGCCCCAGAAACACCAGCATGCCCACTTTGGCGCCCACGATGGCCCCGATCAGACCGATCGAACCGATCATCAGGGTCTCGTCGGTCAGCCGGAAACGGCGCTTCGCCTCGTGATAGGAGAGGATACCGACGGCAATGAAGGCGCTCAAGATGCACACCGTGTAGGCGTGGATCTGGACCGGCCCGATATTGAACACTACCGGAAACACGTTCCTCCACCGGACGCCGCCGCCCGTGACAAGCGGGATCGGCGGACGTGATTATTTGTGAAACGTTCCGTCGTTCATCCCATCGCCCCCGACGCCAAGGCAGAAAAGACCTTCTTACGGTAGCCGAGACTGTTGTAAGCGCAGAAGGGAATCATGCGTCCGTCCGGTATCAACTGGCCGACGCAACACTTGTGGAGGACGTCGAGGTCCATGGTGTAGGCGTCGGCAAAGTCCTGGATGACGATGGTGAACACGTGCCGCTTGAGATGGGAGGCGGTATTCAGGAACGGGATGTCGCAACAGGCGTCCCGGAAGCGGCGCACGGTCGACGTGGCTCCCGGCACGGCTCCCGCCGACCACAACCCTTCCAATGCCTGCAGTATCTCGGGCCGGATTTCAGGCAGGGTGCGGTTGACCACGTAGTTCAGGTACTTGTCGACTTCGAGGACCCGGGGCAGCGGCGTCATCTTGTCCCCATCCACATAGAGGTAGGTCGCCGAGCGACACGTCGGATGGCAACAGGGCACCGGAATGAAATCACTTTCGACGAGCAGCCCCTGCGTCTGCTGCGCAATACCATGAATGACATCGGCGATCGTCTCCCGGTCCAGGGGGTCCGACTCCGGGTATCTTCCCCCGTGGGTCACCGGCTGGAAGGCGATGCCGTGGACGGCCGGGTGTCTCAGGCCAAACTTCACGATCTCGCCGAGCTGGTCGTGGTTAGCGCTCTTGTCAACGGTCGGCACGAGGACGACATCGAGCTTCGCCTGAGCGAGCCGGTCGAGCGCTTTCAGTTTGACGGCGAGGAGGTTCCGGCCCCGGAGCACCATCTGGGACCGGGCCGAGAAGCCGTCAAACTGGAGATAGACGGTCGGCCGGACGTCGGCGAGCCGGGCCAGGAAGGCATCGTCTTCGGCGATGCGGATGCCGTTGGTGTTGAGCATTACCATGGCGATGCCGCGGGCGTTGGCGAGCCGGATCATGGCGATGAGGCCGGGATGGATGGTGGGTTCACCGCCGCTGAACTGCACCACCTCCGGCTTCCCTTCCAGTTCCACGAAGCGGTCGAGCATTCGTTCCACCTGGGTCAGGGTGAGGTCGAAGCCGGGACCGGCATCGGCGAAACATACCGGGCACTCCAGGTTGCAGCGGCTGGTGATTTCGATCAGGGCGGCGCACGTGTGCTGACGGTGTTCGGGGCACAGGCCGCAGTCATCGGGACATCCCCGGACTGCGGCGGTACTGAACGCCAGTGGGGGGCGGCCGGGTTTGTTAAAGGGGAGGGAATCCAAATACATCCGGGCGTCGGAACTAAGCAACGCCTCGAACGGACCGTGGGTGGGGCAGGCCTTCTGCATGATGACCCGGTCATCCCGGATGATGACCCGGGCGTCGATCGGAGTCAGGCACGTGGGACAGACGCTGCGGGTGGATTCGGAATAGCTGCTCGCACGATCCGTGTTCACGACTTACCCTTCCTAACGCGTCCACGGTGATTCGATTTGCGGCGGATGGATGACGCGCCTAAGGATAGAGCCGCTCGTTGCCTTTGTCAATTGCCACCCCAGCGCGCTGCCTCAACTGGCCGCAGGCGGCGTCGATCTCGGCCCCGCGCTCCAGGCGTTGCGTAACCTGGATGGAGCCCCGGGCCAGTATCTCCCGGAAAGCCCGGACGCGATCGGGCGAAGATGGCCGGAGCCCGGTCCCGGACACGTTATTGAACGGGATCAGATTTACGTGGCAGTTCAGTCCGCGCAGGACCCTTGTGAGTTGCTGCGCCTCGGCCTCACGGTCGTTAATGCCGTCGAGCAGGCAATATTCGAAGGTGATACGCCGTCCCGTCAGCCCGATGTAGGTACGGCAGACGTTCAGCAGTTCGGCAATCGTCCATTTGGCCATGCCCGGCATCAGACGGTTCCGCAGCCGGTCGTCGGGTGCGTGCAGCGAGACCGCCAGGGTGACCTGCACCCGCTCTTCGGCCAACCGGAGAATACCGGGGACAATGCCCGCCGTACTCACCGTCAGATTCCGCGCGCCGATCCCAAGTTCGGTATTCAGCAGGGAGACGGCTTTCAGCGTCGCTTCGTAATTGAGCAGCGGCTCCCCCATACCCATGAAGGCGACGTGGTCGATGCGGGTGCCCGATCCGCCGGCCGGAAGCGGCGGCGGCAGTCCGGCGGCTTCCCTCACGGCCAGTACCTGGCCGACGATCTCGCCGGCGGTCAGGTTACGGGAGAATCCGCCCAGGCCGGTGGCACAGAACTGACAGCCCATGGCGCAGCCGACCTGAGTGGAGACGCAGCAGCTGTAGCGGTCGGCGTAGGGCAGACCGACGGTTTCCACCCGCGCCCCGTCGGCCATTTCGAGGAGTAACTTGATGGTCCCGTCGGCGGCTTTCTGGACGGCGACCGGCCGGCCCCGACCGACTTCGTACTTTGCGGCCAGCCGGGCCCGCAGCTCTTTGGGGAGATTGTCCATCGCCTCGATGGTGTGCACCCCGCGCTGGTATACCCAGGCCGCCAGCTGTTTGCCGCGGTAGGCCGGTACGCCTTCGGTCTGCGCCAGCCTACATAGTTCTTCGGTGCCGAGTCCTAACAGGGCTTCTGACATAAGGCCTTTCCGGAGGCTCAAGATTAGGGCCTCCGGGATCATCATAGCATAGAAGCACGGCCAGGAAGGCGCGGTCTGCCCGGCAAAGCTCACTCTTGAAAGCCCGACTGTCCTTTGCCCTCGATAGTATCCCCGGGCGGTAACGCCAAAAGGGGAGCGTGGATGGCCGGGTCCCCCGATCGGGTCGAGGGCAGGCCCCCGATCAGGTCTGGTCTCCGGTGGTCAAAGGGGACACTCGGCACCAGCGATAGCTTAACCGCAAGCGGTTACCCCTTGACCATTCCTCGCGACGCTCGGAAGAGGGACGACCATTCTCCGCTGCGCTACGAAGAGGGCAGGCAGGCCCCGCCATGACGATAATGAAGCTAGTCATTCCTGCGCACGAGAGGAAGCTTAGACGGGGATTGGAGGTCCGGGTTTCAGATGAGGTGAAGGCCGCCTCGCGGTGATAGTCAGGGATCCGGATTGCTTCGTCGTCCCCTCCGCCAAAGGCTTCGGGGTTCCTCGCAATGACAGGAGGGCGGCTCCGATGGCGGCCATCGCTGGACCGCCTTCGGTAATTAGCGTACTCGCGCCGCCAGGGACTAGTCGATGGCCAGCGTCCTGGTGTAGGCGGTGGAGAGATCGGCCATCTTCATGACCAATGTGTCGCCGGAGATCTGGTAGGCTACCGACTCTTTGCTGTAGCGCACGCAGGCCCCGCTCTTACCTTTGCCACTGACGGCATCAAAGACGGTACCGCAGGAGTTGCACACCAGCGTCCCCTTGGTTAGTTTGAAGCTCTTGGAACCGCAGGGGGGACAGATATCAGCTCTCACCTGGATGGCGCCATTCCAGACATAGGCCATGTAGCTCGCCTGGCCCTGAGGAGTGTTCACGGCAAAGCGGGTGTTGAATTTCGCCGCCACATCGGACAGGGGAATCGACACGACGTCCCCGGCCACCTTGGCAGTCAAGGTCGTCGGATCAACCGGACTCGTCGGGTTTACCAAGGCGGTTGTAGTAGCCGGATTGACGGCGGCGGACGGACTTGTGGTGGCTGTCCCGCCACCCGGAGTCACCGCCTTCGCCTGCCCGGACGAACAGCTGTTCAACGCCCCCAGAATCATGGCTGAAACCACCAGAATACCGACTACGCCCAACGCGATTTGCATCCATTTCTTGTTTGCCATACCAGTTTCTCCTGTTCTTGCCAATGTCTTCAAATTGTCACAACCCCTTTATTGAACTTGACTACCTACGGAGGCGGCGGACGGAACGCCGGCGGCGACTTTGTCCAGCCTAACTCCCAGTTCGGCCAGGGTCAGGGCGCCCGAGGCGTCGGTGATGACCTGGTCCTTATCGATGAAGATAAGAGTGGGGTAGCCGAACTGGTCCCGGAACCCAGCGTACTTCGCCACTATCGAGTTGTCGGTATCCAAAAGCCAAGCCCAATTCAGGTCGTTGCTCCTGGCGAATTCCCGCAGCGTCTCGGCCGGGCAGCACCCGCAGAAAACTGAGACCGGAACGAAGTCGTCCCGCTGCCGGCTGAGCTCCCTGATGGCGATCAGTTGTTCGCTCACGGACCGGTTGATATCAACGCTGCAGCCATAGTTCACCAGGTTCAGCAGCACCGTCTTGCCCTTAAACTGCTCCAGAGAGACGGACTGGCCGGTCACCACGTCCGTTCCGGTAAAGCCGGGGGCCGGCACGCCCAGACTATTCTGCGTATTGACCGAGGCCGCCCTGGAGCCACCATTGCCAAGGAACGCCAGGCCGGCGCGGGCAGTATTGATCCCGGCGCATCCGGCCAGGACTCCCAGTCCGGCCACCAGTACCAGACCGGCGCCCACGATCTTTGATAGTATCTTCATTCCGCTCTCCTTAATTGAGGACCAGGTCGACTACCCGGCCGTCCTTGAGTACGATTGTCTTCCGGGCCCGCTTCGCCGCCTCGGGATTATGAGTCACCATGATGATGGTCCGGCCCTCGGCGTTGAGCTGGTCAAACAGGTCCAGGATCTCGCTGCCCGTCTTCTGGTCCATGTTCCCGGTCGGCTCGTCGGCCAGCGTGAGCAGGGGGTCATTCACCAGGGCGCGGGCGATAGCCACCCGCTGCTGTTCGCCACCGCTCAATTGGCCCGGGCGATGGGTTGCCCGCTTCCCCAGCCCCATCTTCTCCAGCAACTCCATCGCCCGGCCGGTCTTCTTCTCATCATGGCAAAACGTGAGCGGCAGCAGCACATTCTCCAGCGCCGAGAGTGACGGCAGCAGGTGATACTGCTGAAAGACATAGCTGATCTTCTGCCGGCGAATACGGACCAGTTCGCTCTCGTCCAGATTGTCGAGACGCTGCCCGTCCAGTACCACTTGCCCGTTGGAAAGACGGTCCAAACCACCGATGATATTAAGCAAAGTCGACTTGCCGCTGCCGGAGTGTCCCATCAGGGCGATGAAATCGCCCTTCTCCACTTCAAATGAGATGTTGTCCAGGGCGACGACGCTTGCTGTCCCCTGACCGTAGACCTTGGAGACCTCTTTAATTTGAAGCATATTCTGACCTCAGACCGCCCGGAAGCAGTCGGCAATACGTATTTTGGTGGCGTGGTGGGCGGGGTATAGTGTGGCCAGAACCGCCACCAGGACGGCCAGCACCAGCGAAAAGGGCAGATAAAGGAGCACGAAACCTACCTTGCTGCCTTCGAAAATGAGGGGGCCAATTACAAAGGCCAGCAACGTGCCGGCGCCATATCCGAAGATGCCACCGATGATGCCGATGATGATCGCCTCGTAGATGAAGGCGAGCATGATCTGACGGCGTGAAGCGCCCACCGCCTTCATGATGCCGATGTCCCGGATCCGCTCGTGGACAGACGTCATCAGGGTATTGACCACCCCGAAGCCGCCCACCAGCAGGGTAATGCCCCCCAACGCCAGCATCAGTTTGTTGATCTTGTCCAGCATCCCCATCTCGGTGGCCGCCACCTGTTTCACGGCGACCGCCCTGATGCCGGGGATCTCCTTATTGATGGCATCGGCGATAACCTCTACCGGACAGGCGTTGCACAAGGCCCGGATATCGACTGTCGTTAAAAGACCTTCCTTGTCGAAGGCCGTCTGGGCCGTCTGCAGCGGCACGAAGATCCGGTAGTCATCCCCAGCGCCTGTTTCCGCCAGGATACCGGCCACCGTCATGTTCGAGTCCTTGATCTGAAAAGTGTCCCCCACTTTCATCTCGAGCAGTTCGGCCGCTGTGGAGCCGACAAGAGCCTCGTTGGCCGCGTCAAGGTACTTGCCCTCGGCCACCTGCCACCAGCTCTTTATCCTGGACTCGGCAATGGGGTCGATCCCCGCCAGAATCACGGAAGTGCCTTTTACTTCCGCCTGGAGGAGCAGCTGGGGTGCGATGGTAGCGATCTCCCCCGCATCCTCGACTTTCAGCGCCCTTCTTATTTCGCCGTCGGTTATTTCCCGTATCAGGGGCAGTTTGTCTTCGGGGATGTAGTTCTCGCCGACGGTAACCGAGCCCAGGGTGAGATCGCCGAGCCCGGTATCGAGGCTCTTCGTGGCCGGGAGCAACGAGAGGTTGGCGCCATACTTCTCGAGTTGAGCGTAGATCCGTGCCCGGCCGGCCAGTGCGGTGGTCAGGATTCCGACCACGGTCATCGAGGCGACCACGACGCCGATGGTGGCGTATAGCAGACGCTTCTTGCGGCGGGCAACGCCCTTAAGCACAACATGGTGCAGCTTCATTACCAATCTCCACGGTTACCAGATCGTGGCATATCACCACAGATTCATTTTAGGTCCCGCTCCTTAGCCGGGAATGAGAGGAAGCTTAGAGGGAGATTAGAGTTCCGCGGTCTCAGATGAGGTGAAGGGCGCCAGGCGCTGAGAGTTGTGGATCCGGATTGCTTCGTCGTCCCCTCCGCCGATGGCTTCGGGGCTCCTCGCAATGACAGGAGGGGGATGAATTTGACTCGAATCTCGCCCCGAGTATACAGTTGAAGTAGAGGACATAACGCGATGCGGCTGCTTGTTGCCGATGACGACCCGGATATCTTGAGTTTCGTCAGGCGGGGTTTGATATTCGAGGGATACGAGGTGGACACGGCCGCCGATGGCTTGGAAGCCCTGGAGAAGGCCCGTTCCAGCCCGCCCGACCTGGTCATCCTCGATGTCATGATGCCCGGCCTCGACGGTATTGAGGTGGCAAAGCGCCTCCGCCAGGCCGGTAAGGTCCCGGTACTCATGCTGACGGCGCGCGGTACCGTGGCCGACAAGGTGGCCGGGCTGGACAGCGGGGCCGATGATTATCTGGTCAAGCCCTTCGATTTCGATGAGTTGCTGGCCCGGATCCGGGCCCTGTTACGCCGTGGCGAGACACCGGACGCCGGGACGCTCCGTTTTTCGGACATAACGCTGGACCCCGGCACCATGGAGGTCAGGCGAGGCGGGAAAGCGATCGAGTTGACGGCCCAGGAGTTCAAGTTGCTCGAGTTCCTCATGCGCCACCCGCGCCAGGTCCTCAAACGAGACCAGATCTACGAGCATGCCTGGGGATACGACTTCGCCGGCGAATCAAACGTCATCGAAGTCTACATCCGGTACCTGCGCTCCAAACTGGAAGCCGGTGGCGGGCCGCGCTTGATACAGACGATACGTGGCGTGGGCTACGTACTGAGGGAATAGCATGCCGATCCGGTGGCGATTGACACTCTGGTTCTCAGTCATCGTCCTTTCAATTCTGGTGGCCACCGGCGCGGTGCTCTATTTCCAGATGAGCGGCTACCTGTTAAGTGAAACCGACAGCAGCCTCAGCGCCTATTCGGCGAGGGTCCACGGCAGCCTCCTGCCGGCGAAGATCGACGGGCCCATCGACTACAACGTGGTCCATTCGCAATTACCGGCCATCGACGCCTTCTCCTCGCCCGGCGTCTACGTGGAAATCATCGACCGTTCCGGCAACGTGGTCGTCAAATCAGCCACACTCAGCGATCAGGTCTTACCGCCGGCCCCGGCTATATCGGACGGGGCACTGGGCGGGCTGGCCTCGTTCGGCACCGTAAGGGCCGGCGACGGGACCAGGGTCCGCATTCTGGCAACGCCGCTCTACCTGCAGGATGAGACGCTCGTCCTGGCAGTGGCCCAATCGCTGAAGCTGATGGACACGACCATGGAACGCCTCCGACTGGCGCTGCTGGGTGGCGTTCTGCTGGCCGTGCTGCTGGTGGCGGTCACGGGGGCGTTGACACTCACCGCGCGCCCTGCGTCCGGTGCAGCGCATCGCCCGCATCGCCCGGGACATCGAGCAGAGCGCCGACCTGAGCCGGAGGGTGGGCGAGACCGGGACGGCCGACGAGATCGGCCAACTGGCCACCGTTTTCGACCATATGATCGGGCGCCTGGAAACGGTGTTCAAGTCGCAGAAGAAATTCATTGCCGATGCTTCCCATGAACTCAGGGGTCCCCTTACCGTCATCCGGGGCAATCTGGACTTGATGCGCAAGCATCCCGGGCAGGAAAACGCGGCCGAATCCATGAGGGCGATCGAGACCGAGACCACGCGCATGTCCCGAATCGTGGCCGATCTCCTGCTTCTCACCGAAGTGGAGACCGAAGGCGAGCCGCGGAAAGAGACCGTCAGGCTGGGGGAAGTGGTGCGCGAGGAAATCGGCCGTATGAGAAGCCTGCCGTTCGGCAGGAAGATCGGCACCGGACCGACCGAAGACCTGTCCATCACCGGAGACAGCCACCTCATCCATCAGCTCCTCGGGAACCTGCTCGACAACGCCGTCAAACACACCCCGCCGGACGCCGCCATTACGGTGTCGTTGTACCGCGAGGGCGATTGGGCCAGGTTGGATGTGGCCGATACGGGACCGGGCATCGCCCCGGAGCACCTGCCCCATATCTTCGACCGGTTCTACCGGGCGGACAAGGCGCGCTCGCGTTCCGTGGGCAGCCACGGTCTGGGCCTGGCCATTGTCAAGGGGATCGCCGAGCGGCACGGCGGAACGGTTACCGCCACCAGTGAGCCGGGCCGGGGCAGCACCTTCAGCGTCCGGCTGAAGATGTAAGCGGGGCGCACGCCGGGCAACGGTGCAGGGTCTTTCGGGCGCAACCGGCCGCCCCGCCGCCAGCGCAGGCGCAGGCGCAGGCACAGGCGCACGACACACAGGCGCAAGCACAAGAACTATGAGGAGCCGCGGCGGCCGCGGCCGCTCTCTCCTGGTTTCTGAGTTGCTGATCCAAGATCACGGCCGACCAGATGGCCGGTGAAATGTAGCCGCCGTAACTGCGATCATAGTATCTTCCCTGTTCATCCGGCTGGATATCCTCTTCGATCACGTACTCGCGAAAGCCCTTTTCAGCCTCTTTCTTCTTGCCCGGGTCCAGGGCCAGTTCTCTTTCGGTGGCCGCGATTCGCTCTTTGAGGGCGGCATCTCGTGCCTGTCGCGCTCGGCGGACAGCAAAAACGATCAGGCCGACGACCGCGGCCCCGATGAGTATGCCGATGACCGCCGGCCAGGGACTCGGGCCATTCCGGGCCTCCGGCGCCGTGGCCGACAGGAAACTCCCGTCCTGGCTCTCCACCCTGATTTCGAATCTGTCTCCCGGCTGAAGGTTTGCCTTTTCCCAGGTGATGACATTGTTCGCCGACGAGGCCGGTGACGGATTCACCACCGAGAACGACTCGAGACTGACGGGTGAAACCAGCTTTATCTGAAGCCGGTCGGTGCCGGCCCGGTCGTACCAACCCGGAACAAAGTCAACCCGCCATTTCTTTTCCGTGGTCAACCGTTCCAGGAGCCTGCTCTGCAACACCGTAAAGGTCAGGCTGAACGTGTCGCCGGTCAGATATGTCCGGTTGAGGTCCGCCCGCACCCCGCTCCACCCGCCGGAGTTGTCGTCGTAGACCCGGGCCGCCGCCCCACTCCACTCTTCCACCACGAAACTGGAGTTCGGCAAGCCCACCGTTATCCAGGGTATGTTCCCGCTGAGGACCTGCCAGGTCTGCTGGTAGGTGATCCTGACGGCGCCGCTGCTCTGGGGCTCCAGCGTGGTCACGTAGTCCAGTATCCGGTATGTCCCGGTGTCGGCATGCACCGGACCGGCCGGGGCCAGGACGGCGGCTAGGGCGAATACTCCAGGGGACAGCCACCGTAACACTGCGGCAAGTGCTCGCATTCCCTGCATTCCTCCCTGTCTTTCAGATACGCCTTTTCCCGGAAACCGATGCATACCGGATGATTCCAGATGCTCGGCCACGGGTCGCGCAGGATATTCCCCACCTTCTCCTTCATCCAGGACTGGCAGGGTATCACCGAGCCGTCCGGTTCAACCGTCATGTTATACTGGGCCGCCGAACACGACTTGGCCCCGAAACCATACTCGATCGGGTTGAAAATCCTGTAACAGGTCGGCGAGTACCATTCGAGGCGGACGCCCACTTTCGCTGCCGTCTCCAGAGCTCCAGCCAGCACCACTTTCAGGTCGCCCGCCGGCAGTTGCCGGAGGTCTTGGCGGGCCGCCGTCCCGCGCCCGCTGCAAATAAGGGTGTTGCAGGCCATCGTTTTGAGCCCCAGGGCGGCGCCACTCATCACCAGTTCCGGGAAGGCCGCCGCATTGTCGGTGGTGAGGGTAGTGTTGGTGACTACTTCCAGGCCGCTTTTCAGAGCGGACTCGATACCCTCCCGCGTTTCCTTCCAAGCTCCGGGTACCCCCACCATCCGGTCGTGAATGGCGGGGTCGGCCGCCTCGATGCTGACCTGGACGTAGTCCAGGCTCACCCGCTTCAGGTCCGGCGCAAGCCTTCTGAGGCGGCGGCCGTTAGTCACCAGCCCGGTGACAAACTGGCGGGCATGGTCGACCAGTTCCACCAGATCGTCCCGCAAGGTCGGCTCGCCGCCGGTGAAGACGACTTGCGGGACGCCGCTGTCCCATATCTTGTCAAGCGCTTTCTTCCAGTCCCGGGTCTTCAACTCGGCGACCTTGCGGGGGCCCCCGGTATAACAGAAGTAGCAGTTGTTGTTGCACTTGTAGGTTATGGCCAGGTCCATCCGCGGCGGCGCCGTCCATAGCCGGGGCTCGGTCGCTTTTGTCTCCAGTTGGAGGTCGGACACCGGGCAACTACCTGCGGCCACCTGAAACAGTGAGCCGTAGATGCGGTCGAAATCCCGTATCAGCACCGCGGCAGGCACGCCCGGGTACTTGTGGTGCATCCGGGCCACGATGCCCTGCTTGAAGTCCCCGGCATCAAGGTCCGACTGATATCCGGACATGACTTCGATAAAAGCTTCGATGAACTCGGCGGCCGTCTCGTTCACCAGTAGCAGATTCTGCCCGTTCACCCACAGCATGTTCGGGTCGCCCCGCCTCAAATGGAGGCGCAGTCCCGGTACCGTAACGTGCTTCATCGCGGATGTAGCCATGTCCATTCCTTGGTGTGACGTTTTCAATGCGAAGTCTATTACCGGGGAGACGGGGTGTCAACTACGCTGCGCGCGCCATGACCGGTTGGGCACGAATGCCGCGGAGGCAACAGCCGGGACGGGCCGCCTACTTGAGGCTGTACAGATAAGCCGAAATGTCCGCTATCTGCTGCTCCGATAAGTCCCGCTTGAAGGCCGGCATGCTCGAGCCCGAGATGACGGACTTGGGGTCGGTGGTGAAAGCCTGGATGAAGCTCAACGAGCGGCGGCCGCCTTCGTGAGAGAGGTCGGGGCCCAAATTGTTCCCCCTGCCGTTAACCACGTGGCAGGCGCCGCAATGCTGGTCAAAGAGGCCGGGCGCCTCGGCACTGTAGGCGACGGGAGCGCCAAGGGTCAGCAGATACGCCCCCAGCCCATCCACCTCTTCACCTGTAAATAGCAGTTTGGGATGCAGCGTCTGCGGTATCATCGAGTTCGGGTTGACCAGGTAGGCGACCAGGTCGTCGCGTTTCCAGGTGCTGCCGGTCTGCGAAAGATCGGGGCCGACCGCGCCACCGGTCCCGTCGATGCTGTGGCAGTAGGCACAATTGAATTGCCGGTACACCAGCCGCCCGGTCTGGACCTGGTGACTCTCTTCGCCCGCGGGGACCGACGGAGCGGACATCGCCCCGGCCACGCCCAGCACGGCCAGGAAAGCCACCGCCGCCACGCCGATCCCGGTCATCTTCTTGCGGCGCTGGAACCGGCGTTCGGGGTCCCGGTCCAGAAAGGGGACGAGAATGAAAAGCAGCAGGGCGAGGACCGGAATAATGGCCGCGGCCACCGGCTCGAGATAGCCGGGAAAGAGCTTGAGGAACTGGAAGAAGAAGAGAAAGTACCACTCGGGACGGGGATTGTAGGTGGTGCTGGCGGGGTCGGCGGGGGGCTCGGTGTGGGCGGGTAAGATCGTGGCCAGAACGAAGATGCCGGCGACGATGATCAGCGCCACCACGGCATCGCGGGCGATGGTGTCCGGGAAGAAGCTCTCGCCACCCTTCTTGGTGGCGTCGTACCGGTCGCGGTATGACTGCTTGCGGGTCATCTCCGGCGGCCGGGCACCGCTGCCCTTCACCGTTTTGCTCCCCACACCCGGGGCGGGGCGGAGATTCCCGCCTTTACCACCAGGTAGATGTGAATCGCCGTCAGCACGATGATGAGGGAGGGGAGGATGGCCACGTGCAGGGTGAAGAAGCGGGTCAGCGTCGTCGCCCCGATAGTCGTCCCGCCGATCAACACCTTTTGAATGAAAGGCCCGACCAGCGGCATCTGGCCGGCGATGCCCGTCCCCACATTAGTCGCCCAGAATGCCTTCTGGTCCCAGGGCAGCAGGTAACCGGTGAAGCCGGCCACCATCACAAAGATGAACAGCAGTGCGCCGATGACCCAGGTCAGCTCTCGGGGGTACTTGTAGGCAGCCATGAAGAAAGTGCGCATGGCGTGAAGACCGACCAGTACCACCATGGTGCTGGCCGACCAGAAATGGATACTGCGGATCAGGCTGCCGAAGGGGACGCTCTGCATGATGTACTGAATACTGTCGTAGGCGTGGTCGGGTGAGGGCGTGTAGTTCATCATCAGAAACACGCCGGTGAGGACCAGCAATATGAAGGTCACCAGGGTGGCGCTGCCCAGGGTGTACCACCAGCCCACCCCCCGCGGCACAAGCCGGTAGAGGAAGTGGTCAACCGACCCCTTCATCTCCAGTCTTTCTTCCAGCCACCCTTCGCTCTTGCCGGCCATGCCGTTATCCTCTGGCCTCAGGTAAGCCACCGATGAGAATGTTCCCGTCCCTTATTTCTACCGCCAGGCGGTCCAGCGCCCGCGGCGGCGGACCACCCACCACATTCCCATTAATGTCGAACCGGCCGCCGTGACAGGGACAGAAGAACTCCTCCTTCTGCTCGTCCCAATAAAAGGGGCAGTTCAGGTGCGTGCATTTCGGATCGTAGACCGTAAACTCCTTTCCGTCGGCGGTCACTACCCAGGCCCCCTTACTGAGCGTGGTCACATACCAGCCGTCGCGGATGCGCTGCTCATAGGTGATGAACGTGGGCTTCCCGATGGGGATGTCTTCAGTCCGCCCGATCGGAGTAAGCAGCGGCGCATTCTTCTTGAATGCCGGGGCCAGGAAGTAGCTCACCAGCGGCACTGCCAGGGTGGCGGCGATGAGGCCTCCGACGCCGCCAACCACGTAGCTGAGAAAAGTACGGCGGGTCACCTGACTTTTGCCCTGATTCTGAGCCATCGTCCTCCTCATCCCCGGCCGGCAGTTGCCGCCTTTCCCGGAGACTCACAAATGGCCTGTATTACCGGATATTATAGCCCGTTGTTCGTCTTGAGGAAAGGGCATTTTACCGCAAAATACCCGGCGGTCCCGGCGCGTCAATTCCGGGGCGCCAGCCTTATCTCAAACAGGCTCGGCCACAGCTTACCGGTCACAAACAGCCGGTCGTTCCGGGCGTCGTAGGCAATGCCGTTGAGCACATCAACCTTGCTCGTCTGCTCACTACCCAGAATTCCCGCCAGGTTGGCCCAGCCGGTCACCAGGCCGGAATCCGGGTCGATTTTCACGATGTAGTCGGTCGGCCACACGTTGGCATAAATCTCACCCCGAATGTACTCCAGTTCGTTGAGTTTCATCACGCCGACCAGTTCCGGCCCGCCCCGGACCTCGATCCGGCGGTTTACCTCGAGACTATCCGGGTCCAGGTAATATAGTGTCCGCGTGCCGTCGCTCATGATGAGTCTCTGCCCATCGTGCGTCAGGCCCCATCCTTCAGTGCCATAGGTGAATCTCCGTTGCGGCCGGAGGGTCGCCTTGTCGTAGACAAAGCCCACCTGGGACTGCCAGGTCACCTGGAATATCCGGTCGCCGAACGTGGTGACGCCCTCGCCAAAGAAAGGAGGCGGGACTTGCTCGATCTGGAGTACCTTGCCGCTTGTCAGGTCCACCCGCCGTAGCGACGACTTGCCGACCAGGCCGGTTCCCTCATACAGACTGCCGCCGTCAAAGACCAGACCCTGGGTAAATGCCGCGGCGTCATGCGGATAACGGGCCAGCACGACATAGGAGTACTCCGTGGCCGGTACCGGACTGGTCGCGGGCGGACTTGTCGACGTGGCGGCCGGCGGCTCTTTTTCGGCGCAGGAACACAGTAAGACCGTCGCCGCCGTCAGTAGAATGGCAATAAAGGCCCTGGGCATACGTCCAAGCTCCTGGATAGAGCGGGTGCCTGGTGGCCGGAAGAAGTCCCGCACGGTCAATATAGACCGTGCCTTCGCCGGTGTCAAAGTCCGTGGTATTGACAGACGGGCGCCTGCGGTTACCCGGGCCGGTGCTGCCTAGACTCTTGGCTTGAACTCCCGCCCCACGTGGAAAGCCCTGGCCACGAACTCACCGAAGGTGGCATACTCGGACGTTTCCAGATTGAAGATCATCGGCTTCATTCGGGCGACGTCGGGTTTGCCGTTAGCGACACAGTCTTCGGAAATAAACGTACCCTTGACCTCGCCGATAACGAAGGCGTGGGTTCCCAGATTCAGAACGTGGACCACCTTACACTCCAGGTTCATGGGGCACTGCTCGATCATCGGCGCCGTTTGCAGTTCACCGTAGAACACCGTGAAGCCGCAGGCCTTCACCTTATCCACCTTCGCCCCGGAAACGATGCCGCAGTAGTCGGTCTCCGCCACCAGGTCAACCGATGGCGTATTCACCGAGAAGGTCATATTCTGGAGGATGCCTTTAAGAGTGTACTGATGATGCCGTATCGGTACTGCGATCATGGGGGGTCCGGCATCAGCCACCCCCCCGCCCCCCACCGCCATGAAGTTGGCTTTCCCGTCGACATTCGACCCCACCAGCAGGGCGGGCCGGGGGTACATCCACCTTTCGGGCGGCATCTTCATCTTGGCCATGGTCTCTCTCCCTTCTGCCTTCATTTCTCCGCGGGACATGCCAATACTGGCGCTTGATTGCGGGGTTCTACGTAACATCGGGCTCTACCCTCGGACAAGAACCGGGCACGGATATACGTCTGATTCCATCGGATTTTCCGCATGGAAACGGCAAGATCGGCGAAGCCCGTCTCGACGGCGTGAGGGGACTCCATCCCCGAGATCTACAGACTGGTAGTGAGCATGGGGTATCCACTGCCGCATTCTAGGCCTCGGTTACAGGAGCCGATTGGGAGCTTTTCCTACTAACGCTCCGCGTGTACCGATAGACTTGAATCATTGTCGTCGCCAGTGGTACCGCCAATAGTACGCCCCAAAAACCAAGGAGATAACCTCCCACAACAATGAGCATAATAGTTAATATCGGATGTATCCTGAAATAATGTGCCTGCACTCTCGGCACAAAAACGGTATTCTCGATCAGCTGAACACTCAAGAATAGAACAGCCACCCAGATGGCTTTGTCCGGAGCGAGCGCCAGAGTAACGATCACCGCAATGATGCCGCCAATCCATGGTCCAATCAGTACAATCATCTCTGTAAAACCGCCGATGACTGCCAACACTGGCGCCATGGGTGCACGAAGGATAAGCAACCCGATCAAGTCGAGGGAGCCTACAATCACTCCCAAAGTCATCGAAGTGCGTACATACGCATTCAGGGTCTCACCCAGAATCGTAATAATACGCCTCACATGTTCCTTCACCGATGGCGGCAGGGCAGAGTAAAAACTATCAGTCAATTTTTCGTGATCTTTCAACATGTAGAAAAGGACATAAGGCACAGCGACGAGGCCCACTAAAGAGGAAAAATTAGAATTCAGGTTGGAAGCTATTCCAAGCGTAGTCTCTTGCAGATTTCCAACTGCATGTTCCAGAAAAGATCGAACAGTGACATGTAGATTTGCAACCGTCTCCGGAGGTAACGAAGATGAAAAGGGTTGTATTAATCTCTCAATTTGTATTGTCGCATCTTCGTAGAATTGAGGCAGGTCCGATAACAAGCGAAAGATGTAGGGTAAAAGTGAATTGACCACATAAAATGCGGTCAGACTGCCGGCTGCACCTATGACAATGTAAATGGCAATTATGGCTGCTGAGCGTCTGGCACGGGGAGGGCCATCACCTTTCGGGAAACGCCTCTCCAACCGTGAAACAACCGGCAGGATTATATATGCGAGAACCGCGCTCAAGAAGAAGGGCAACAACACCCACCTGAGCAGGTAAATTACATAAAGTACTACACCCGCTCCGGCGATGATCGCCAGCAACCGCCATCTCTTGGCGAGCAGATTCGCCCTTGTTTCCACCTGGCCTCAACAATATCGATGATTTGCGCGAGGGGCTTTACTACGCACCTACTCTCATCGATATCCCTCTTTGGCCCTGGGATGGCACTTGGCAACATCGATGGCAACTTCGGAACTTTGCCCGGCAATTGGCTACCTTTTTCCGTACCGTCGCACGAGACCAGGTCGGTCAGTTACGTCGCCAATTGCGGCAAATACCGATCTCAGCTTCTGAGTGCATTGACTGCCGCCTGGCCCTTCCGGCTTACCTCAGATCCCGCCTCCCTGACCGCGTCTACGACCCCAGTCGCCTTGTCCTTGATTAACTGTCGCGTCTCCTTCCCGGCCCTCGGTGCATACAGCAGTCCGACAACTCCACCAATGACCGCTCCGAGGAGTAAACCTACGCCAAAGCCGCAAGCCCGATCCCTGTCCATTGCTGTCTCCCCTTCTCTTGTTTTCCCGCATGGTCCGTGGCCATCACCTTCAAGGACGGTTGCCCCGCCCTTGTTCGAACTGCTTTGTTGGCTCGCCACTCTGAGTTGCGCGACTCATTCCCGGAAAAGCCGCCTTCAACTCTTGTTGGCGCCTCAACCGCGTGCTCGCGGCGCCTTCCTTACTTCTTACCCGCCGCGCTCTCTTTCTTCTTGGTCGTTCCCGCTTCCTTCTTTCTGTTAGCCACGGTGATCTTCTTTGGCTTGACCTCGGGAGCCTTCGGCAGAGTGATCTCAAGGACTCCCTTATCATAATTGGCTTCAATCTTGCTGGCGTCGACCGACGATGGTATGGTTATGGATCGGGAGAAGCTGCCATACGAAGCCTCGCTATAGTAATATCCTTTCTTCTTGACTTCGGACTCTGCCTTCTTCTCACCTTCAATGGTCAAAGTGCCGCCGGCGACTGAGACATTTACATCCTCCTCTTCTACACCAGGCAACTCCACCTTAACCGAGAACTTATCCTCTTCTTCAAGTACATCTATGGCCGGCGCCCACACCATCTCTTCCGATGGAAAGAGTCTCCATATGCCGGGAAGGTACGGCCTGCCAAAAACATCATCAAAGCCCCGTCCCGTTTCTTCGATCTCCCTCGATGGTTGCCGGGCCACCAGACCCTTCTCTGATTTCCGTCTTTCTGTGGTCACCACGGTACCCCCTTCGCGTTATTTTTTACTTTACGACGTTCCCTTTCCCGGGTTACCCGATCATTGGAAGCGGGGGCCCAACACGGGCAGGTGACGGTAAAGTGCCCGACCCTGTCAGGCCCGTTTGACGTTCATCTCATCCCGACACGAGTTTGGAAGAAAGAGACTATGCCTTCGGTTGAAAGGTCTTGCAGTCGGCGTGTTTTTCGTCAGTGGCCACATCCACCTTCGCGGCCTGGCACTCCAGTTTGTCGTTGAACTTGCAGCTTGAAGCCAGGCAAGCCCCTACCCCACCCGTCACTTCCGGAAATCCGCCCCGGCTGCTGGCATGAACGTAGGTATTGCATTCGGCATGCGGGCCGACGGTTATTCCCAGCGTATGGCACGACGCCTCCTTATTGTAGGCACAGGTGGACATGCTGCATTTTGAGATTCCCGTCATTTTCATGTTTGACCTCCCGATGTTTTTAGTCGACTGCCAACATCTTACAGCGGGAAGCATTACAAAGTCGTAAAGCAAGCTTCCTTATAGTTACAAAATTATCAATTTCTTTGCGACCCAACGGTTCATGCCGCCTGCG
Source organism: uncultured Chloroflexia bacterium (assembly GCA_963735055.1). Classification (GTDB taxonomy): domain Bacteria; phylum Chloroflexota; class Dehalococcoidia; order Dehalococcoidales; family UBA2162; genus JBBITI01. The sequence continues at coordinate 225,795 of CAVTJN010000006.1, forward strand.
TTGGCGCCGCGCCATGTTCGCAGCAATACTTCATACCTTCCCAGGTGCCCGCAGACGGGCCATGATTACCCCTGAACCCGGGTCTCCGGCACTGACCTTTCAGGTCCGGCAGGGCGGCCCCACCGGCAGGGACTCCCGGCCGGCGTTTTGTGTATAATCCCTATCGGTTCCAGATGTGTTTCAAAGCTCCCCAAGGAGGTGCAGGCAGTGACCAAGAAGGCCGCTCTCAGTGTCAACGGCAGTCCCATCGCGCTTGACTTTTTCGTCGAATCTTTCGTCCACCATACCGTCAGCGGAATGATCGAATCCCTCGAGAACACGGAGCCGATCCGGGAACTCACCCTGTCTATCGACGGAGACAAGGTCGATGTTCAATTGAACGGCAAGGCCGTCGCCACCAACCGTTTCGCCAGCATGATCATCAAGAGCACCGTTTTCGGCATGATCTCCCCTTTGAAAGGAGTGAGCGGCCCAAAGCAGCTCAAGCTCGAGTTGACCGACTCCCACTAGCCCCCCGGTTGCCTTGCCGCCCCGCATGCAATATCATTCCCGGGTAGAGGGCATTCGTGACGAAAGGAGGAACCGGATGAACGTATTGGTGCTGGGCGGGGGTGGCCTTTTTGGCCGCAAGACGGTCATCCAGATGGCGCGTGACCCCGACATATCGCTGGTGGTATCCATGGACGTTGTCCCGGCCAGGGACTGGGTGCTCAAGAGCATCGGCCCGCAGATGGACAAGGTGCGCTTCGTTCAGGGCGACGTATCGCAGTTCGAGGACATCCTCCAGGCCATCAGGCGGTTCGCCATCGACCGCCTGGTGAACTGGGCCTTTATCCTTCCCGGCGAGACGCTCCAGAATAACCCCCGGTTGGGCGTAAAAGTAAACGAACTGGGAATGTGCAATTCGTTCGAGGCCGCCCGTCTCATGGGGATCAACCGCGTAGTCTATGCGAGCTCGGAAGGAGTGTACGGTCCCCAGGATGAATACGGCAACCGCCCGGTCACCGAAGCCGACCCCATGCACCCCGGCAGCGCCTATGCCATTGCCAAGCAGCTCAGTGAGATACTGGCCGCCCAGTATGCCGGCCTGTACGGAATGAGCTTGACCGCGGTAAGGCCCTGCATCGGGTACGGCCACGGGGGGCTGACGCCATTAATGATCAAACAATTCTGCGACCTAGTATCGTTACCGGCCGCCGGGAAGCCTTTCTCCGTTTCCGCCGATGGGACCACCACCGTCTCCCTGTCGGCGGCCGACGACGTCGCGGCGCTTGCCCGGGTCCTCATCAAGGTCCCCTCATCCCCCCATCCGGCCTACAACGTCGGCGGAGCGCCCACCAGCATGCGGGATGTGGCCGCCGTGGTGCAGAAGCTCATCCCGGATGCGAAAATATCATTTGGCAAAGAGGCGCCGTCACCCGACCGCGGCAAGACGGGGATACCGTGGATCATAAGCAGCGATCTCGCTAAGAAGGACCTCGGGTTTTCGCTGCTGCCCCTCGAGCAGGCGGTCCTCATCCACGCGAACGACGCCCGGATTGAGGCAGGGTTGCCGCTCTTGAAGGGATAGCGCCTCAAGGTGATTTGCTGAAGCGTCCGGCCCCTCTTCGTACGGCCGGGGCCGGACGGGGAAGGGTGCGGGCATGTCTACACTGCTCATGCTTTACCCGGCCTACGGGACGGTATCGTGTCACGAGGTGTGCCGCTACGCTGAGGACATCGGCGGGGTGAGCATGGTCCTGGCTGACGATGCCCCCACCACTTCCGACCTCGACATATTTGATGAGGTCTGGGAACTGCCGCCGCCGGAAGACGTCCCGGAAGCTTACGATCTGTTGCGGCGGTGGTGCGACCGCACCCGGCCTGACGGCATCTTCATGCAGTCGGAACGCGGGTTGCTGCTCGGGTCGTTACTGGTGAGGGACTTCGGACTGCGGGGGCTTTCCGTGGCCGCCGCCCACCTCTGTTCCAACAAGTACCTGCAGCGGGAGACGCTGGCGCGAGCGGGCATCGGCAATCCGCGGTTCGGCCTGGCCGAAACGGAGAGTGACGTGCAGCGGCTGGCCGCCCAATTCGGATTTCCGGTAGTCCTGAAGTGCGTCATATCAACCATGTCCCGGCTGGTGACCCTTGTACCAGAGAAAGACGCCATTCCGGCGGCGGTGGCCGGCCTCCAAGCCGCACTGGCAACATCCCTCGATGTCAAACGGCTGCTTGGTTTTGCCCGGGCCGGAGGGGTCGACCTGGGTTGCGATCCCCGGCGCCAGTTCCTCGTCGAGTCGTTCCTGGACGGGGAGATGGTCGAAACAGATGGGTTGGTAGTCGGCGACCGGCCGTTCAACTTCGGCGTCACCGAACAGATTCAGAGTATCGACCCGCCTTTCTTCATCGAAGCCTACCTGCTGCCCGCCGAGCGCGTCGATAACCGCCTGGTTGAGTCCGTCTCGGATGCGGCCATCGCGGCCATCGGTCTGCGGGACGCCGCTTTTTCCATTGAGATGCGGGTCCGCGAGGGCACGGTGCGCATCATGGAGGTCAACGGGAGGCTCGGCTGGGATGACGGTTTCAGCGACCTTTTCCGGGTGCGTACCCATCAGGAGCGGATCGTCCAGGCACAACAGCTGGCCCTCGGACTTGAGCTGGTGCTCGAGCGCGACACGAACCGGTACGCGGCGCTGGCTTACCGGCCCTGCTATGAGAATGCCATGATCGACCGGTTGCCGACGCGCGCCGAGCTGGCCAGGCTGCGCACCGACGAACTCCGCTTCGGACTGTCCACCAACCGGGGGGCCAGATTCGTCGCCCCACCCCATCCCGAGGCGTACCCCCACGTGGTGTGGGCGCTGGCGACTGACCCCTCATCCAGCCGCGCCGCCCACTTAACTGCCACCAGGGCGCTGGCGCGGTCTGGAGGTTTCTACCCGGCGGCTGTAGTGTAGTGCATCTAGCGATTCGTTACTTTCGTTGGATCCGGCATCACCACCAGCGCCGCCCGAAAGTGGTGAGCTTGCCTGCCCAGAGCGCAGGGTGGGGCCGAACCAAGCGGAGCGGGCGGCGGATCGTGCACGAGCCACACCGCACCTCTGGGCGGTGATAACGCCCTTCCGGATGGCGTTTCGGGATGGTGGCGTACTCCTCATGCTGCCATGGGCAAGCCAGTAGGGACAGATCACCGGCCCCTTGATGCAAGTGACCCCGGACAGCCTCAGAGAGGAACCCATAGTCGCGGCGCTACAGACCTGAGGACGAGAGCGACTACCGGTGGACATTTACGCCACTTGACGGGACACCTCCAAAGGCCGTCACATCTCAGGGTATCGCCAGTTTATATAGGGTGAATATGGCGGCAATGTATAAACCGACCAGAAGCACTGAATCCACCCCCACCCAAGCGCGCGACCAGTAGCGAAGTCGAAAAACAAGAGCCATGACGACGAGGCAACTCATCAAGACTCCAAAAAGCGCTGTGCTCATGTGCTCGGGCGTGGTGTACGAAAGAAGGGGCCCTTTGGTATGAGCCAGGTCAACGACGAAGATGATCACACCCATGTTGAATATGTTGCTTCCCAGGGCATTACCTACAGCCATGTCCAACGCCCCAAGCCGCACCGATGAGAAACAGACTACGATCTCCGGCGCTGAGGTAGCCGCGGCCAAAAAAAGTGTACCTACGAAGGTGGCCCCCAGGCCGGTCACCCGTGCCATCTCATCGCCGACGTAGCTCAGCCAAATCCCGGCCCCCACCGTCGTGACGGCTGCTAGACCGAAACCAATAACCACCTTCTTCATTGTCAGTGTCTCGTATCTGCCCTTCTCGACAGCATCACCCGATTTCGCTTGTTCCGCTGGTCGGTACCTGAACAACATGTACTGGACCAGCAGGTAAAGACCAAACAACACGGGAGAGTACACCCGATGTAGTTCGCGACGGCAAGGGAGGACACGTTCTGAACGATGTACATGAAGACAGCGACCACGGCCAGGACCATTGCACTCGCCGTGGCGACGAAGATCACCCCGGTACCCACCAAATAGAGAAGCGGACCTCTGGTATACACGACATCGAGGAGCGCGATAATCACCAGGTTCACCAGATTGGAACCGAAGAGATCTCCCAGCGTCAGATTGGGGTTGCCCACCAGTCTGACCGAACTGATGCCGGTAGCCAGTTCCGGCATGGAGGTCACCGTGGCCAGAAGGACGATGCCTATCCAGGCGCGCCCCAGCCTGGTTTTTTCACCGAGGGCGTCTCCGTATCTAGAAAGCTGGGTTCCGGCTACCAGAATTATCGCCAGGCAAGCAGCGAACTCCAACCAAACCACGCTCAACTCCAAGCCGCAGGGACATTACCGGCGGCGGCCCGAATACCACCATATGATACACCGTTCTCCACGCAGCGGGCGGGGCCTAGTCCCACAGAATAGAGTCACAACCAGCACAGTGAGTAGGATCACGCCCAAGAAGGCGATGCGTTTCAATTCTCTGACCGTCTGCCGCTCGCGTGGAAGCTGAGCATCCTTGTCAAACAACGGACCGAAGGTGGTCCGATAACTCGGGGAAAAGGGCATCGTTATGTCCCGCTCCCATCGCCGCCACCATTACTGTGGGAGTGGTGTTTCTACTGGTGGTAAGAAGCACGGAGACGGTCTTCAATGTACTGAATATCGGGCAGGTTGGGACACCTCGTCGTCCGGATACATGGGAACGAGCATATCGATACCCGGGGCGTGCAAGGTGCCTATATTACTGGTAAGGGCACAGTCGGTTAGGGACGCGCCGCTTGGATAGATCGCCTACTGAGGTTCCAGGGCCTGTCGTACGATCTTCCACATGGGTTCGTACCTGGTCGTCGGGTCGAAGCTATAGCCGCTGAGCCCCCAAATACTGACCACGCCCTGGACGACGCTGAATAGAAGCGTGGCCATGCCGTTGAGGTCAATATCACTTCTTATCTGTCCTGACTTGATGCCATCGGCGAGCATCTGTCCGAGGCAGGATATGTACTTGTCGATCGTCTCATATGCCCTCCGGTTCAGGTTCTTGTCGCAAACACGCGGTTACCACAAATGGCTCGATGGGTTATGCTTACAGTACCAATGGCAGTATGCCCACCCCGGGATACCCGGACACTGATCGGGACATGGATGACCGGCCAATCACAATCGGCGGCCTGAAGACACGGGAAAGCCATACTCGTAGTTACCAGTAAGATGATGAAAGGAGAGGATCATGAATGATAAGAGAACGATTAGAGTGGGAATCAATGGCTTCGGAAGAATCGGCCGGACGGTTTTCAAGCAACTCCTGCAAAGGGAAGAACTTCAGGTCGTGGGGATCAACGATCTGAGCAACATAGAGGATCTTGCTTATCTTCTCAAATACGACTCCGTGCACGGTTGGTACCCTGAGAAAGTTACTTGCGATGGTTCAAGCATACAAGTGGAAAATAAGCGTATCTCTTTCTCCTCAAGTTCCGATCCGGAGAAGATACCATGGAGGGATCTGGGGGCCGAGATTATCCTGGAGTGCAGCGGAGCGCTTCGTAGCCGGTCCAAGGCGGCCGGACATCTGGCAGCTGGTGCAGAACGGGTGATTATTTCAGCGCCTTCGGATGACGCTGACGCGATGCTCTTACCCGGAGTCAATATGGAAAGCTACGATCCCAAAGCTCACCAGGTCATGTCTATGGCTTCCTGCACCACTAACTGCCTTGCCCCGGTAGCCAAGGTGCTTCATCATTCCTTTGGGGTTGAATACATCCTGTTCACGACGATCCATGCGTATACCTCGAGTCAGTCCCTTATGGATACACCCGCACGCCACAGGCGTCGGGGAAGGGCAGCCGCACTGTCCATCATTCCGACCAGCACCGGAGCGGCGAAAGCAACTGAAAGAGTTCTTCCGGAGCTGACGGGAAAGATCAACGGGATGGCCATGAGGGTTCCTATTCCGGATGGCTCAGTGACGGATATGGTGGTTTCACTGGCGAAGGACGCAACCGCGGAAGAAGTCAATGAAGCGTTGATGCAGGCATCAGAGCAGACTACTCTCAAAGGGATCCTCAGGGTTACGAATGAAGCGCTGGTATCTCAGGATATCATCGGTGATACCCACTCTTCCATCATCGATGCCCAATCCACCATGATGATGGGAAAGCGAGTGGTCAAGATTCTAGCTTGGTACGACAATGAGTGGGGGTTTTCTGCACGTTTGGTCGACTTTACGGCGTTTCTCGCTGAACGGGAGCGTTGATGTAGATGCAGGCCGGTCGTCAAGATGACTGCCTGTTGTGAGAGAGAATATGTCACGCAAAGTACTTCTTGCCGAGCGTGCCTGAAGATGAGATCAGAGGGTTGGAAGCGCATGATCGAGCGCCACAAACGCACGCAGGTCGGCTATCTGGTCATCGTAGTGTATGCCGCCATCTTGGTGTTGACGGGGGCTGCTCTGGCCAACAACGGCATCAATTGGGCTGCCATGGGGTCCTCGCCGTGAATGCGGTGGCAGTGGTGTTGTGTCCCGGTCTGACCGTAATAATCCGCGAAGATGAACTTGAGGCGCGATTCGGTCCTGGATGAATCCGCAGGTAGTCCGGGCCGAAAGCGAAATGGGGTCGCCAGGCCATCAAGGACCGTTGTCGTGGAGGCGAGGGCTTTACAGCCGGATTCGCCGGGTATATCATCGGGGTCAAGACCGAAGCGGTATGGCGGGACAATATGCCCGAGGGATCCGCCGGCATTCGGTTGCGCAGGGAGGTGACCATGGAGTTCGCCGACTCGTGGCTGTGGCTGGTGTTCCTGGTAGCCGGTGTTTCGCTGGCGGCAGTGGAGTTGCTCGTCGGTGTAGACACGGGGCTTGATCTCGTCTTCATCGGCTCGGCGTTCCTTGTGGGCGGATTTGCCGGCTGGCTCGCGAACTCGTGGGTGGTCGTTGTCCTTACCGCCGGCATCATCTGCGTCGCCTATGTCGCCGCCGGTCGGAGGTATGTCCACCGGTGGACCGCGGTGGCTAAAGAGCGAACGAATGTCGATGCCATCATCGGCGCCAAGGGGATCGTCATCAAGACCGTCTCGGCGAACGGTGACGGTATTGTCAAAGTCGGCAACGAAGAATGGCGGGCCAGGTCAGCCACAGATATCGGCGCTGGCCAGGAAGTCACCATCACGTCGGTAAAGGGCGTGACGCTGTCCGTAGAGAAGAGCGGGAGGTAGAATGAAATGGCACCGGTAGCAATCGTCATCGCGGTTCTTGTCATGCTCGCGATCGTTACGCTGGCGAGATCGATCGTCGTGATTCGCCAGGCTCAGAAAGGCATTGTGGAGAGATTTGGGCGCTACAAGGAGACCTTGGACCCCGGACTCAGGTTCCTGTTGCCTTTTGTCGATTCTCTCAGAGCGAGAATCGACATGCGGGAGACGGTTCTCGACATCGAGCCCCAGGCCGTCATCACCAAGGACAACGTTGGCATAACAGTAGATGCCGTAGTCTACTATTTCGTAACGGACGCCAAGGCCGTACGATATGAGGTGGCCAACTTCTACATTGCGGTAAGCAAGCTGGCGCAGACGAACCTAAGAAATTTGGTTGGCGACATGAGTCTTGATGAGACGTTGGGATCGAGAGAACGCATCAATTCCTCGCTCAGGACAACCCTCGATGAGGCAACTGACAAATGGGGTGTTAAGGTAACCCGGGTAGAGGTCAAAGAGATCCTGCCTCCCAAGGACATCACCGAGGCCATGAGCAAGCAGATGAAGGCCGAGAGAGAAAAGCGCGCCACGATTCTGGATGCCGAAGCCTACCGGCAGAGGCAGATTCTTCAAGCAGAGGGTGACAAGCAGAATGCCATTTTGGTCGCTGAGGGCGACCGGCAAGCCGCCATATTAAGGGCCGAAGGGGAAGCCAAGGCGATTGAGACTGTGTCCACCGCCGCCAATACTTACTTTGTCGGCAACGCCCAACTGCTCAAGCAACTCGAAGTGACCCAGGCCTCTCTGCAGGACAATACCAAGCTCGTTATTTCCGACCAGTCGCGTCTCATCAACGTCCTCGGCCTGGCCGAGGCACTGCAGCCGCCTTCGGGTCAAGGTCCTAAGACCGCACGGTAACGGATTAGAGAAACCCGCAGGACACCCGACTTACTCGAGGAATTCGGAACTCAACTTGGATGCCGTACGCTCGGCACCTCGAGAGGTAACAGTGGGAACTGAGGATCAGGCAGGGGAACAACCGCTACCGCATCATCTGCTTTCTTGCCACCGGGGAGACGTTTGTCCTGTTCCACGCATTAATAAAGAAGCCATCGGCTGTGGCCAGGGGCCAGATCCAGTCTCGAACCCTCACGTTTCTGCCGACCGGACGCCGGGCCACTGACAGTTGCGTTGCGTCGCAGTTACAGTTATCATTGGCGCGTACGCAGACACATCGCCGATACGTAGAGGTGACGATATGTACAGTAAGATAATGGCCCCGCTTGACGGCTCAGCGTTTTCGGAATGCAGCCTTGAACACGTCAAGACTATCGCGAAGGGATGCCAGGTCCCCGAAGTGATTCTGCTCAGGGTCGTCGAGCCGATCCATTCCACCGATCTGGCAGCCTACGCTGAAGCCGGAATCGATACCTTTGCCCTGATGCGGGACGTGGAGGCGGGGGCCAAGAACTACGTTGATCGCATGACCGGAGAGCTTAAGAAGACCGGACTGCCCGTCACCGGGGTTGTCCAGACCGGGTGGGCGGCCGATACCATCATGACCTTCGCCGAGCAGAACGGGGTGGACTTGATCATCATGAGCACCCATGGCCGGTCGGGCATCGGACGCTGGTTCATGGGCAGCGTCGCCGACAAGGTGGTCAGGCACTCCAATATCGCCGTGCTGACGGTGGCCCCCCCGGGATGCCGGCGCACCGCGCAACCGTAGGTGAGATACCTGACCAGTTCCAGCACCCCGGCAGCGAAGCGTCAGAATTGACCCTCGGGCGCCGCGGATGCTAGTATTGATACTAGTATCAACAGTATATCGGTGAGTGTCCATAAGGAGGGTCCCATGACCAAAGAAGCCATTGAAGTAGTCCTCAACAAGATCCGGCCTAGCCTGCAGGCCGATGGCGGCAATGTCGAGTTGGTTGACGTCAACGCCGGCACGGTAAGAGTAAGACTGACCGGCGCTTGTGGCGGCTGTCCGATGTCCACCATGACCCTGAAGATGGGCATCGAGCGGATACTGAAGAAAGAGCTGCCCGAGGTCAAGGAAGTAGTCGCCGTCGCCGACTAGGGGGCGTCCATCATGCCACCTGGCAGCACTGTCTCCGTCAACAGGTTCGTACATTTCGACCTGGGCAAGGACATTGCGACGGGCATCGCCGGCTACTACACGCCGGAGAAGGAAGTCCGCCTGCCGTACCATGGCCGGGAAATCCTGTACATAACCGGCAATGCGGTGCTCGAGGCTTCGTGTTGCGGCACCGGTAAGTGGCTGTACGCGTCCGTGCCAGGGTACATCGAGCGCTGGCACAGTTCATTTGAGTCGGGCAGTCCGATATCGGAGGTCCGGCCGGTTAGTGACGAACGAGAGCGCGAGGAAATCCGGAAGATAATCGAAGACCGCGAATCGGCTGATATCATCCAGTTCGGGTAAATCCCGGTCCCTTCCCGGATTCATGACGGTCAATGGCTCCGCAATTCATCAGCCGCGAGATTGAGGTCACGGTGGCCGGCGAAATAAAGACGCCGGCCTCCTTTTCTTTCGATGGGCGGGAGTACATCATCTCCCAGATACTGGCGGCCTGGCCGGACCATGGCTTTGGCCGGAACCCGCCCGGCCGCCGCCGGTGGTGGCAGCGCCACCACCGCAACTATTTTCAGATCAAAACCACCGATGGCGACGTATTCGAAATCTACTACGACCGCGGCGCCAACCTTAACCACCCCGAGATGAAGAAATGGTATGTCTACCGGAAGCTGTAGGCGGAGCTGGAGCCCAGGGCTTGGGTTATCAGCCCAGAACCTTCAGTATCCAGGGCACGATCCACTGTGCTCCCCAGGCCGCTAGCAGCATCAGGGCGACGTACTTGATGACCTTCCCGGTCCCGGCCACGAGCATGAATTTCCACAGCGGAAACCGCAGAGCGCCGGCCACGATCCCGGCCACGTCGAGCGGCAGGACCGGCAGAGCGGCGAACAGGAAAATAATCAGGCTGCCTCTCTTCTTCATCCAGCCTTCGACACGCACGTAGTTGCGGCCCCGGGTGGCCAGGTCCCGGCCGCTGTACCCGGCCGCGTAGCCGGTCGTCTCGCCGATGATGCTGCCGGCGGCCCCGACGACGCCCACCAGCACCGGGTTCAAAGTGGACAGCAAAGGGACGAACACGACGATTCCGGGAACCGGCACGACCACCGTTGCGCTGCTGAGCAAGCTGACCACGAAGACCCCGAGGTAGGCGTAGTTCTTCAGACCCTCGATTCGATAACGAAAAACGTACAGGACGACCGAAATCACGATCACCAGGGCGATCGTCACTGCCGGGACGAGTATCCGGCGCAGACGGCTTGCCCTGTTCTGCGAAGACTCGGCCGGCTCAGTTGGAGGCAGCGCGGGGTTGCCCGGATCTTTCATCTTTTGTTATACTCTTTATTCGCGCCCCCATGGTCTAGAGGCCCAGGACGACACCCTTTCAAGGTGTAGACACGGATTCGAATTCCGTTGGGGGCACTCTTCATTTCCCCTCATCAAGCTTTGATGCCTCGATAGACAAAGTCAAACATCATGTCGCCAACCTCGCCGGCGGACAGTCTGCCCCTGGGCGAGAACCAGATGCTGCTCCTCAGGATTACCGAGGAGATGAGGTAGGTGACGATCTTCTCGTCTTTGACCGCAAAGTCACCGGAGTCGACGCCGCGCCTGACGACGTGATGCAGAATGGCGTCATACTCGTCGCGCAGCGTGATGATGGCCTTCCGGTGCTCGCCCGAGAGGTCTTTCAGCCCGCTGTCGGATATGAGGACATTAGTCTGCTTCATTCTCACCAGCAGTCCGAAATGGTTCTTCACCAGCGACCTCAGTTGCTCGACAGGGCTCGTGGTGTCATCATCTTTGAGGTCTCTGATTGAAGCGACGGCCTTTTCGGTGATGTCCCGGATAACCTCGAAAAGAATGTCTTCTTTTGACCGGAAGTAGTTGTAGATATTCGCCGGTTTACAGTGACACGCCCCGGCAATGTCTCGCATGCTGGTGCTGTCATACCCCTTTTTCCAAAAAAGGGCGCCTGCCTTGTCCAGTATCCAACTGCGCTTGACCGCCGAGCGCGTTTCGCCAACCTGTTTTGACGGTGTCATGCCGTTCTGCCCCCTCGGCCCGGTCGCCCCAACTCCCCGTGAACTGTTCAGGCCACTGCTGAAGCTGACCAACAGCATACTACAACACCGGCCCCCAAGCCGCAAACTCCCCACACCCGGCCACTCCCGGCCGGTTGACAGAGGTTGACAATTATGATAGATTGATGATTAATTAACGTTCGTTAATATAATGTACGTTAATTAATGAACATCGGCAGCGACTTTGAATCGGATCTCCATGAAGCGGGTGGGTCCGATACAGGAGACGGGCAGTGGACACAAGAGACACGAGGGACGAAGGCAACGTGAGGAACACAGTGGACACAAGGAACGGCAGAGTAGTCAAGACCGACTGCACCCTCTGCTTACATAGCTGCGGCGTTGAGGTGACGGTTGAAGATGGCCGGGCGGTCGGCGTCGCCGGCCTGAAGGAGCATCCGCTCACCGGCGGAGAGCTGTGCCCCAAGGGCGAGGCCATGCTCGACAGCATCTACAGCCCCGGGACGATTGAGGTACCCGATGAAGAAGACCGGGGCCAGGTGGGAGCGGATAGGCTGGGCACAGGCCCTGAGTGAAATATCAACCAGGCTCCTCGCCCTCAAGGCGAAGTACGGACCGGAAGCACTCGGCATCTTCACCGGCTCCATCGGCGTCGAGAACATGGAGATGCAGGGGTTGTCGCAGCGGTTCCGCGCGGCGTTCGGCACGCCCAATTTCGTTTCCGTGGAAAGTGTCTGCTACCGGATGCGCATCCGGACCCGGCAGATCACCTTCGGCCGGTATCCGACCGAGGAGTATGATTCCCGCCTCTATATCCTGTGGGGGCATAACCCGGAATCGTCCGACCTGCCGCTCAAGATCCATATGGCCGAGAACCGCCGAAGGGGGGCGCGACTGGTGGTCATTGACCCCAAGAGGATACCTCTGGCCGACGGCGCCGACATGTACCTGCGCGTCCGTCCCGGTACCGATGGGGCGTTGGCGCTGGCCATGATCCACGTTATCGTCAACGAGGGACTGTATGACCGGGACTTCGTCGAGAGGTACACCTCCGGGTTCGAGAAGCTGGTACCGCACATTCAACAGTACCCCCCGGAGTGGGCGCAGGAGATTACCGGGGTCAACGCCGACGATATACGCAAGCTCGCCCGACTGTTCGCCGGTACAAAGGGGGCGAGCATCTTTCAGGGCATATGCTCCCTCGACCAGACCGCCAACGGCACTCAAAACAGCCGCGCCATAGCCATCCTGCAGACCATCACCGGCAACATCAACGTGCCCGGGGGATGGGTGATCAGCCCCCGGCCGCGCCTGGGGAAGGTGGAAATGGAGGGCCCGCCGCCCCTGGGCCATGACCGGTATCCCATCGTCTCCGAGTTGTGGGGCCGGAAAGCCCCCTACGGGGTAGTCACGTTAGTGCCGGAGATCATACCGCAGCAGATAAAGTCGTTCGTGGTTCTCGGCGGCAATCCGCTGGTCTCGATGGCGGACTCGAACGCCTTCCGGAACGCCTTCCGGAGGCTGGAACTGCTGGTGGTCCACGATCTCTTCATGAGCGAAACGGCCCGGGAGGCGGACTACGTCCTTCCCGCCTGCTCGCACCTCGAAAAATGGGGGGTGGCCTATACCTACAACGTGGACCATTGTCTCCCCTACCTGATGCTGCGAAAAAAGGCCATCGAGCCGCTGGGCGAATCGTGGTCGGAATGGAGACTGATCACCGAATTGGCCGGGAAGCTCGGGCTCGGGGAGCTTTTCCCATGGAAATCAGAGGAGGAGCTGGTGGCATTCGAACTGGCGCCGTCGGGACTCTCCTTCGACCACCTGCTGCACGGGCGTCCGGCAGGGGCGTACTACCAGCAGAAGGAGTATGGCATCGGGGACCGGACTTTCCCCACGCCGTCGGGGAAGATTGAGATCTACAGCCCGGCGCTTGAACAAGTGGGGGCCGACCCGCTGCCCACCTATGCGGCGCCGCACCAGAGCTCGGCGTCCACGTCCAAGCTTGCTGGCGAATATCCACTGACGCTGTGCACCGGTTCCCGGTCGCTCTATTACACGCACAGCCAGTTCCGCAACGTGACTTCGCTGCGGAAGGAAGACCCGGAGCCGCTGGCCGAACTCGCCGCCGGCACCGCCAAACGGTACGGCGTGAAGATTGGCGACATGGTAATCATCGAGACGCCCCGGGGCCGGGTGAAGATGAAGGCGAATATCAGCGACCGGGTGGGCGAAGGCGTCATCCTGGTACCTCACGGCTGGCCGGGCGAGGCTAACGCCAACCTGCTGACCGATACCGACTCCCGGGAGAGCGTCATGGGCTACCCGGAGATGAAAGCGCTGCGCTGCCGAATAAGGACGGCGAAGACCGCGGCCCCGGAGGAATTCGCAGATCCCAGGTCCCATCGCGAATCTGCGCCGCTTCAGGCAGCGGTCGCCGCCCTTTGACACCCCACCCCTTTTGCGCCATAATGCGGGCCAAAAAGGGGAGGAGGTCAGTATGAAAATCGATGTCTTCGCCCACATCCTGCCACCGAAATACCTGGCTGCCTACACCAAGGCCAATCCCGCCGTGGCAAACGAAATTGAGGCGCGGAACCGCGCCGTGGTTGACCTGGACGTGAGACTGCGCCTGATGGACCGGTATCCGGACGTGCTGCAGGTGCTCACCGTGTCGCAGCCGCCGCTGGAGAAGTTCGTCAAGCCGTCTGACGCCATCAAACTGGCCCGGATCGCCAACGATGAACTCGCCGTACTGGTGGAGCGCTACCCCGACAAGTTCATCGCCGCCGTTGCCTGCCTGCCCATGAACGATGTCGACGCGGCGATGAAGGAGGCCGACCGGGCGATCAAGCAGCTCGGATTCAAAGGCATCCAGGTATACAGCCGGATCAATGGCGAGACGCTGGACAACCCCAAGTTCAAGCCGTTGTACCGGATGATGGCCGACCTCAATCTCCCGATCTGGATACACCCGACCACCGATGCGGCACTGGATACCGGCGGCATACTGGGCTGGCCGTTTGAGACGGCGACGGCCATGTACCGGCTGGTGCTGTCGTGCGTTTTCAACGACTTCCCGGACATCAAGTTCATTACCCATCACGCCGGCAGTATGATCCCCTTCTTCGAAAGGCGGCTGCGCTGGCTGCTCTACCCGTCACGGGTGCCGGTTGGACTCAAGGACCCCATCGAGCATTTCCGCAAGTTCTACAACGACACTGCGATCTACGGATGCACCGCCGGGTTGATGTGCGCCTATGCGTTCTTCGGCGCCGACCGCCTGTTGTTCGGTACCGATGCCCCGCTGAGCGGGCCGAAGTACGGCCTCACCCAGGTGACGATCGATTCGATTAACGAGATGACGATTCCGGAGGCCGAGAAGGAGAAGATACTGAGCAAGAACGCCATCGAGATGCTGTCGCTGGCCGTCTAGAATTCGGCCTTCAGCCGGCCGTAGGTATCGGCCATCGCCTGAGAAATCACCCGGGTGTCGCCGATGACGGGCATGAAGTTGGTGTCGCCCACCCAGCGGGGCACGACGTGGCTGTGAATATGGCCGTCGATACCGGCGCCGGCCACCTTACCGATGTTCATCCCGGTGTTGAATCCGGCCGAAGCGAAGAGCTCACGCAGGACCTTCACGCAGCGGGCAACAAATTCCGCATGCTCGTGCAGTTCTTCCGGCCGCAGGTCTTCGGGCGTGGCGACGTGACGGTATGGCGCCACCATCAGGTGGCCCGGATTGTAGGGATAGGCGTTCATGATGATGAAATTTGACGACCCGCGGTGGAGGATGTAGTTCGCCGCGTCATTAGCTTCCGCGGGTTTGTCGCACAGGATGCAACCGTCGGTCTTCTTCGACTCGATGTACTGCGCCCGCCAGGGCGCCCACAAAAGGTCAGCCAATCCTGATCTCCCGAGGCAGACTAATCCTTACTTGCAGCAATCCGCGTCACGTTGGGCGACGCGGCGCCGCTCAGGTCTCAGGACCATCCCCCTTCCTGGCAGGAAGGGGGAATCATGTCTGGGGGACACCCCCAGACCCCCGGCAGGGACCTGAGTCCTGCACCTTTGCCCGGACTCATTCTAGCCGGGACTCCGTCCGGCGTCAAAAAGAGCCGGGCGCTGCAGCCGATCATCCTATTTGTAAAATAGGCACCCATCTCCTATATTAGAGACGGTAATGGACAATACCGGACGCTCTACAGACAGCCTCACGTTTCTGGGGACGGGCGGGGCCCGCTTCATGATCATCAGTCAGCTTCTCGCTTCGGGAGGCATCTGGCTAAGCCTGAGCGGCACCGAACTGCTGCTCGACCCGGGACCGGGCTGCATCGTCCAGGTCGCCAAACGAAAAATGAAGGCCGAAACGCTTGACGGCATTATCGTCTCTCACCGGCACCTTGACCACTCCGGAGACGTCAATGTCATGGTCGAGGCCATGACCCAGGGCGGGCTGCAGCGTCACGGATGGCTCTTCGCCCCTCAGGATGCCCTTGGGCCCGAGCCGGTCATGTTCTCGTACCTGAAGGACAACATCGAAGGGATCGTGGTGCTGCAAGAAGGCAAGTCCTATTCGATCGGCAACGTGTCGTTCACCACTCCGGTAACCCACATCCACCGCGTGGAAACCTATGGGATGGTCTTCAAGACGCCCAGCCACACCTTCTCCTACATCGCCGATACCCGGTTCTTCGAAGGGCTGGTCCGGCACTACAAAGCCGACCTGCTTGTCATCAACACGGTCTTTCTCCAACCCAGGCTGCCCGGAAGCTTCAACAGGTTACCGATCGAGCACCTTTCCGTACCCGACGCCGCCTATATCATTGCCGCCCTCAAGCCTAAAGCTGCCATATTGACCCATTTCGGCATGAACGTGTGGCGGGCCAAGCCATGGGAAGTGGCCGAACAAATGACCCAGGAAATCGGCATTAAGGTCATCGCCGCCCGGGACGGCATGAGGTTCGACCTGTCGGAGTTGGACGGCTGACGTCCCGGCGAAACGTTCCCCGGCTGCCGACCAGCCGCCACATGATATGATGTACCTATGGCAGTTTCCCGTCTGGACAGCATCCTTCACCTGGTGACCAAGCCCGCCCGCTATACTGGCGGCGAGTGGAACAGCGTGCTGAAAGACTGGGAGCAGACCCCGATCCGGATCGCACTGGCCTACCCCGACATGTACGAAATAGGCATGTCCAACATGGCCCTGCCTATCCTGTACGACATATTCAACCGCCAGCCGGACGCCCTCGCCGAGCGGGTCTTCGCCCCCTGGGTGGACATGGCCGCGGCCATGAGGCAGGCGGGCGTGCCCCTCTTCAGCCTGGAGTCCAAACGGCCGCTCGGCGATTTCGACGTCGTCGGGTTCTCCCTCGGCTACGAGCTGACCTACACCAACATTCTCAACATGCTCGACCTGGCCGGTATTCCGATTCTGGCAACCGACCGGAACGATTCGCATCCGCTGGTCATCGCCGGCGGCAGCGGGTCGCTGAACCCCGAGCCGATGGCCGACTTCATCGACCTGTTTGTGGTTGGCGACGGCGAAGAAGTGGTCCTGGAGATGCTGCAGGTCATCCGGGAGCACCGGAAACACCACGGCCCCGGCCGCCGAAAGGAACTGCTACTCTCGCTAGCCGGAATCCCCGGGATCTACGTCCCCGCTTTGTACCGCGTCGAGTACGAGCCCGGGGCCAACGGACGGTTCACGGGTATTACGCCCGAGGCGCCTGAGGCCAAGACCGAGAATTCAACGCCGGATCGTGACCAAGCTCCCCCCGCCCGTCACCCGCCCCGTGGTCCCATTCGTTGAGGTGGTACACGACCGCGGCGCGGTCGAGATTCAGCGCGGCTGCAGTAACGGCTGCCGCTTCTGCCAGGCGGGGACGATCTACCGCCCGGTGCGCGAACGCCCCCACGACGAGGTTATAAGCGCCGTCGGCGAAATAATCTCCAACTGCGGCTACGACGAGATGTCGCTGGTCTCGCTGAGCACCAGCGACTACTCAGGCATTGACGAGCTGGTGTCCAGCCTGGTCCAGCGCTACCCGGACCTGGGCATATCCCTGCCCAGCCTGTACATCGGCAGCTTCTCGGTCGATCTGATGGAGGCTTTGCCGGCGCACAAGAAGACGGGGCTGACCTTCGCCCCGGAAGCCGGCAGCGAGCGCCTGCGCCGGTCGATCAACAAGCGAGTGACCGAAGACGAGATACTGAGCACCGCGGCGCTGGCGTTCCAGAAAGGCTGGAACGGCCTCAAGCTGTACTTCATGCTCGGTCTCCCGGGCGAGACCGACGATGATGCCCGGGCGATGGGCGATCTCATCAACAAGGTGTACGCGGAAGGGGCAAAATCAAGCCGCCGCATGCCCCAGCTCAGGGTGAATCTATCGACCTTCGTTCCCAAGGCCCACACCCCCTTCCAGTGGGTTGCCCGGGAGAGCGAAGAAAGACTGCTGGCGAGACAGGAGATACTGAGGCAGGCGGTGCGCCGGAAGGCGATCAAACTGTCATGGCCGGACCCCAGCGTCAGTCGCCTCGAGGCCGCGTTATCGCGCGGCGACCGCAGAATCGGACAGGTCATCCATCGCGCCTGGAAGTTAGGGGCGATCTTCGACTCGTGGGGGGAGCATTTCAACTACCAGGTGTGGGAACAAGCGTTCGCCGATTGTGGCCTCGACCCCGATTTCTACGGTCAGCGGGCGCGGCCCCTGGATGAACCCCTTCCCTGGGACCACATCGACGTCGGCGTGACCGCCTCGTTTCTTAAAGAAGAGTGGCGGCGGGCGCTGGCCGGCGAAGAGACCCTGGATTGCCGCGACGAAGGCTGTAATGTGTGCGGCCTCCAGGGCCGGGACCCGGCCTGCAAAGAAAAGGCCGCCGCACGGGGTGACGTTTCCCGTTCAACCTAGGCCTCCTGCAGGACCTTTCGACGATCTCGTACTTCTAATCCTCCTCTAATGTTTCCTTCATAGTTCGTTAACAATCGTTCGCGACAATAGTGGTATCGGGCGTTTCGTCCGAACGAGTCCCGCATTGACTACAAAGGAGAGTGAAGGCAGATGAAATCATGGACTTCCAGAATCTTCGCCGCGCTGGGGGTGGTCCTGGTGTCGGCATCCGTGTTTGTGCTCGCCACCGGCGCCACCTTCCGCGGACAGCCGGCCGATGCACAGACCAGTCAGACCCTGGTCGACGAGAACGCGATCACGGCCATCTACAGCGCAGCCAGCCCGGCGGTGGTCGAAATCGACGTGACCACAACCGGTACCGGTTTGCGCGGCGGTTTCTCAGGGGGGCAGGGTTCCGGGTTCCTCATCGACAGCACCGGCAACATCGTCACCAACAACCATGTCGTCGATGGCGCTACCAGTGTTCAGATCATTTTCAGCGACGGTAAGACCGCCTCAGCCACCGTTCTCGGAAGGGACGCGGCCGATGACCTGGCCGTAGTGAAAGTAGATGCGGCCGCCGTCAACGGCATCAAGCCGCTCGTTCTCGCCGATTCGGCCGGCGTCAAACCGGGCCAGTTGGCCATCGCCATCGGTAGTCCCTATGGACTCAACAACTCCATCGCCGTCGGCGTCATCAGCGGTCTGAACCGCCGGGTGGATGGGAGTTCCCTCACCGGCATGATCCAGACCGACGCCAACATCCAACCGGGCAACTCCGGCGGCCCGCTGCTCAACTCGACCGGCCAGGTAATCGGCATCAACACCGCCTTCGAGGGGCAGGGCACCGGCATCGGCTTCGCCGTTCCCTCCAGTGTGGTCAACCGGGCGCTGGCCGACCTCAAGGCAGGTAAGGAGATCACCCGTCCCTGGATCGGTATTTCCGGGCTCGAACTGACCCAGACCCTGGCGGACAACCTCAGCCTGTCCGTCAACCAGGGTGTGTACGTGGTGACCGTCGTCCCAGGGGCCCCGGCGGAAAAGGCCGGACTCAAGGCCGGCGGGACCGACCAGAATGGCGCCCCGGGCAAGGGCGGTGATGTCATCACAGCCGTCGGGGGCACTCCGGTAAAGAACGTGACCGACATCCAGAACTACCTGGCCACCAAGAAGGTCGGCGATACCATCAGCCTCACCATCCTCCGTGATGGCGCCAGCACCAGCGCCAGTGTGACTCTGGGCGCCAGACCGGCTGATACCGCTATTACCCCACCCATTCAACCGGTCCCCACAATGCCCGCCTTCCCGTGGCGAAACCGGTAAGGAGTCTCTGCCTCAGGCCCCAGCCTGAGGCTTAAAAGGGGGGCGAGACTGTCTGACGACAGTCTCGCCCCCCTCGCGTTTAGGACATCACCCGTCCGGGGACGCCATCGCCCCGCCCAGGAGCTACAATATAGATATGACAAGCATCAAGATATATGACGCCAGCCAGCACAAAGTGGTGGACGTGGAGCGGATCGAGCGGTCCGACGCCGAATGGAAGAAGCTGCTGACCCCGAAGCAATACGAGATCACTACCCGGAAGGGGACTGAGGCGCCCGGGACCTGCGCCTTCACCGAGGTCCACGGGCCGGGTATCTTCCGCTGCGTCCGCTGCGGCACCGACCTTTTCGGCGGGCACAACCAAGTTCGAATCGGGGACGGGCTGGCCAAGCTACTATGAGCCGGTCTCGCCGCTCAACGTGGTCGAGCAATCCGACCGCAGTCACTGGATGGTGCGGACGGAGGTGCTCTGCGCCCGCTGCGGCGCCCACCTCGGCCACGTTTTCGACGATGGCCCGCCGCCCACGGGCAAGCGTTACTGCATGAACGGATTTGCCCTGAAGTTCGTGGCCGAGGGCGAATGATGGCCCCGGCCCGCTCGGGAATCCGGTATTCGGTTTAGGAGTACGACCATGTCCGAAGTCGCGACCTTCGCAGGCGGCTGCTTCTGGTGCCTGGAGGCCGTCTTCAAGGAAGTCCAGGGCGTTCAGTCTGCCGTCTCAGGCTACACCGGCGGTAAAACCGTGAATCCGACCTACGAACAGGTGTGTAGCGGCGCCACCGGCCACGCCGAGGCGGTGCAGGTGACGTTCGATCCGGCCACGGTCTCCTACCGCGCCCTGCTCGACATCTTCTTCTCGGTGCATGATCCGACCACGCTCAACCGGCAGGGGGCCGACGTGGGCACCCAGTACCGCTCCGGCATCTTCTACCACAGCCCGGAACAGCAGGCGGCCGCCGGCGAATTCATCACGGCGTTGAACCGGGCTCACGTCTGGAAAGCGCCGGTCGTCACCCAGGTCGTCCCGATCGACCGATTCTACCCGGCCGAAGAGTACCACCGGGACTACTTCGCCCGGCATCCGGAACAGGGCTACTGCCAGGCGGTGATCGCCCCTAAGATGGCCAAGTTCCGCAAGCAGTGGAGCAAGGCGGAGAAGGGGTAGGGGGGCGAACGGGCCCGGCCGTCCAGGCCCAGCCCCACCTGGATTCCCGTCTTCACGGGAATGGGGGAGGGCGGGAAGGAAGAAGGACTCGGTCCACATGTCATTGCGAGAAGTCCCCGAAGCCAGCGGCCGAGGGGACGACGTGGCAATCCGAATGGAGGAATATCACCACGTGCGTGACTGAAATTGGCTTGCCTCCAGACTTCGCCGGGAGGGGGAGGAATGACGAGGGGGGCAGCGATGCGGATCGCTTCATCCGATTGTCCTCGCGATGACGGGCGGGCAGGACCGCTCATCGTACGGAGGCCGGATATCAAGCCCCGGCCTAGTGTTTGAAGTGGACGAAGACCCGCCCGAAATTCTTGTCGTCCTTCTCGACCCGGTGATAGAGGCGTTTGATGTCCGGCCGGGCCAGGAATCTCAAGACGCGTTTCTTCAACTGGCCTGACCCCTTGCCCGGAATGATCTCGACCAGGGCAATCTTCTTGTCAACGGCTTCAGTGATCACCCGGTTCAGTTCCGCGTCAATGGTGTTGCCTTTGTTGAATACTTCATGCAGGTCAAGGACAATCTTGGCCATCCCGCACTACCTCCGTTCGCCTCATACACTCTACCCGCTTTGACGGCGCATCTCAAACGAGATGGGGCTTCGATCTCTCGCCCCCGTCCATTCCCCCGCCCCCTGGATTCCCGCCTCCACGGGAATGACGCAATCCAGTGATTGTCCCCGAGCTGTGAAGCTGTGCTTTAATAGAAGCTGTCTCCTGAAATGTTACGCATTGCCAATCTCTCCAAGATCTATGCCCAACGGGTGTTGTTTGCCGGTCTCAACTGCAGCATCAATGCCCGTGACCGCATCGCGCTGCTCGGACCCAACGGTTCCGGCAAGACGACGCTGCTTGATATTCTCGCCGGAGAGACCCTCCCCGACACCGGCGAAGTAATCAAGCAGACCGGCCTGACCGTCGGCTATTTGAAGCAGGATATCAGCCCGTCATCCCAGGAACGACTCCTCGACGGCGTCCTGAGCGCCTCTTCCAAGTTGACAACCACGGCCGCCCGGATCGCCCACCTCCAGGAGAAGCTGTCAGTGGAAACCGCCAACCATGACGCCCTGCTGCGCGAGCTGGGCGACCTGCAGTCGGCTTACGAGTCCGGCGGGGGCTACGACATCGAATACGAGGCGCGGACCATCTTGTCCGGCCTCGGTTTCCGGCAAGCGGAATTCACCCTGCCGCTGGACCATTTCAGCGGTGGCTGGTTGATGCGGGCGGCCCTGGCCCGGCTCCTGCTGGTCAAGCCGGACCTGTTGCTCCTGGATGAGCCCACCAACCACCTGGACCTCGAAGCCTGCATCTGGTTCGAGAAGTATCTCGCCGGGTACCACGGGGCGGTCCTGGTGACTTCACACGACCGCGCCTTTCTCAACCGGCTGGTCACCCGGGTCATCGCCATCGAAGCCAATGGCGAGGTGATCCAGTACAACGGCAACTACGATGAGTACGTGATTAACCGCCAGCAGGAACTCGAGATCCGCGAATCGGCGGCGGCGCGGCAGCAGCGGGAAATCGACCGCAACATGCGCTTTGTGGAACGCTTCCGCTCCAAGGCGACCAAGGCGCGCCAGGTGCAAAGCCGGCTCAAACAGATTGAGAAGATACACAAGATCGTGATTCCCCGGACCACCCGCAGAATTCACTTCTCGTTCCCGAAACCGCCCCGCAGCGGCAAGGAAGTTATCACCCTGGCCCACGTCGGCAAATCATACGGCGATACCGTCGTCTACCAGGACCTGAACTTCACCCTTTACGCCGGCGACAAAGTGGCCCTGGTGGGACCCAACGGGGCCGGCAAGACCACCCTGCTCAAGATCCTGGCCGGAGTGCTGGCTTTCGAACGCGGGGAGCGGCGGCTGGGGCATAACACCATCCCCGCCTACTACGCCCAGTACGTGCTGGAACTGCTGCAGCCGGGGAATACGGTGCTGGCCGAGACGCAGTTGTCCGCCCCGGGGGAGGCGGAGCAAAATCTGCGGCGAATACTCGGCGGGTTTCTGTTCAGCGGCGATGATGTAGGCAAGCCGGTGGCGGTGCTGTCGGGTGGGGAGAAGGCCCGCGTGGCGCTGGCCAAGATGTTGCTGCAGCCGAGCAACCTGCTCCTGATGGACGAGCCGACGAACCATCTGGACATCGCCTCGCGCGAGATTCTGGCCGATGCCCTGAACGACTACCAGGGCACCATCTGCCTGATAACCCACGACCGGACGCTCATCCGCGAGGTCGCCAACAAGATGGTTGAAATCAAGGATGGCCGCCCCCAGGTATTTCCCGGAGATTACGACGCCTATCTGGAGACCAAGGAGGCCGACGAACGGGCCGCGGCCAGCCCGGCGCCCGTCACGGGGTCCAACGGACGGCCCGTCAGGGCGTCAACGCGGCCGAACGCCGGTAAAGCCCCAAAGCCGCCCCGCCCCACCCCCGAGGCCACCCTGAAGACCCTGCAACGGGAGAGCCAGTCCCACGCCCGGAGAATCGAGACCATTGAGGGCCGGCTGGCCGAACTGGAAATCCAGTTGGCGGAATGCGAAGCGTTATTCGCCAGTCCGGACCACTACCGGGCGGGCACGGCGGTGGTCGGTACCCTCGAAAAGTACCGCACCCTGAAAGAGGAGGTCCGGGTACTTACTGAAGAGTGGGAAAGGCTCTCGGTGGCGGTGGACCGGCTCGGCAGGGAGATGGCCGCCCTGGACCCAACGACCTAGCTAGATACCAGGACGCTACCGCCTCGTAAGGGTAATGCTGCAACCAGAACCGTCAAACAATACCTGGAACTCACTGAAGAAGTCTACCCTGCCCAGTAGGGGCGGGGTCTTGTCAGATTCAGTGAACAGACACCTGACCCGAAACCGCTCCGTCTGAATTTGCAGATCGAGTATCCCCTTGTAGCAGGGCGTGGCTATTCCGGAGACGCCGGTCATGGTCGCGTCAGCTTTTTTGGCAACGTAAAGCCCACTAGAGTAGCCATGTAGTGAGGCACCACCGTGCAGTCTGCGCCTGAATCCAGGATGAACTCGAATGGTTGGTACAGGCCGTTAAACAGCTTAACGTCGACTTGTACACCAGGGTAGAACATTTCCCCGAACGGGCCGACGACTTTGGGGCAGGGTATGTTAATAGATGGCAATTAGACTCTCGGGAATAGTGTGCTTGATAAGCAAGTCCTTGTTCCCAAGCAGTGCTTGAACCTTTGCCTTACCCATGAGTTCTTTGAGGTCGCCGGCGTACGCGATATCTCTCCCTTTATAGCACGCGATGAAGCCAACCTTTGAAGAAGTTGGTCTTTTGACCTGTGCCGGCATTGCTCTCGACCTCCGTTCCGCTTAGTCGCCCTGCACCGCGGATTCCTCTGTGCCAGTAGTGTAACGCGGTGACTATCGAGTGTCAACCGTACTTTTCGTCGCTTGACGTCACTCAGCCCGTACGCCCACGGACCATCATACCTGCAGACTGATTATGTCGACTGACCCCGGGCCCTACTTACCTCGGCAGGCCGGACACAGTTGAATCTGCGCCGCCAGCACCGGGTCCTTGCGTTCCAGCCTTGCCCGGACCCTGTCGATCATGGCCCGGGATCCGATGACCGCACCGCACGCCCGGCACCGGGCCGGTTCGTCCTTGAACAAGACCACCGGCGACGAGGTATCAACGCCGGCCCTGGATTCGGGGCGCAGGCACTGCTCCGGACACACTTCGAGACACTTCCGGCAGGCGTCGCACAGATTCGACTGAAAAGTGATCACCAGGCCCGGGTCATTGCCGGCCGCCAGCGCCTGGCTATGGCATTCCCGCACGCACAGGCCACAGGCGCTGCACTTTGCCGCCGTCAAGGACTAACGCCGGCAAAGGACAGCACCGGCATCGCCGGCACCACCATCTTGAGCAGTTCGCGCCGGCTCAGTTCCCGGCGGCCGGCCTTGTCCTTACCGGCCCCACTTTGTTCTTCCATCGCCATTCAGTCACCAAAAGAGGCCCCGCCGGCCTTGCACGGCCAACCGGAGCCTCCCACCAGTCCTTGACAGTCCCCCCCGCCGTCCGGGAGTGCTTATACGCTCTTCTTTTCGACCTTTTCTTCGCTGGTCACGCTTGCCTGAACCTTAGGCTTCGCCTCCGCCTCTTCATCATCCCCGGTCTGGGACTTCTTGAAATTCCGGATGCTCTTGCCGATGGCGCCGCCCACCTGGGGCAGCTTGCCCACGCCGAAGACTATCAGAATGATAACGAGGATAAGCCCTATTTCCAAAGGTCCGAACTTCATTGCTTGTTCCTCCGAGACTCGAATCTCACCGAGATTCAAGTGCTTCTCCCTGAAATAGTACGCTCGCGGACTGCAACTGTCAACCTGCGGCCGCCCGGGCGCCCGCGCCGTCATGGCCGGGCTTGACGTCTTCTTCGCCCGAAGGGGGAGAAGATTGTGATGAGGGGGTCACCCGGAACGTCACCCTCATCCCTTCGACAGGCTCAGGGCAGGCTCTATCCTTCCCCCCTCAAAAAGGGGGAAGGGACCAAGTCAACGTCATGGCTGGGCTCGTCGCCTTCGCCCCCCTCGAAGCTTCACTTCCGGCCGTGCCTGTGCTATGATTGGAGAGTGGCGCCGCCACAACATTATGTTATGTGAGGATGACCGCGCCTTATGAATGAAGGCCAGGCAGTCAGAAGTAACGACTATACCGCCCAGGATATCCAGGTGCTGGGCGGTCTGGAAGCCGTGCGGCGCCGGCCCGGCATGTATATCGGGAGCACCGACCAGCGCGGGCTCCAGCACCTTGTCTACGAGATCGTCTACAACAGCGTCGACGAAGCCATGGCCGGCTGCTGCAACAAGATCACGGTGACCCTCATGAACGACAACTACATGAAGGTCGAGGACAACGGCAGCGGCATTCCCGTGGACACCCATCCGGTAACCAAGAAGTCCGCCCTGGAAACGGTCATGACCACGCTGCATGCCGGCGCCAAATTCGGCGGCAAGCATTACCAGGTCAGCGGCGGACTGCATGGCGTCGGCGCTTCGGCGGTCAACGCCCTCTCCTCCTGGCTGCGGGTGGACGTCAAGCGGAACGGCAAGATATACCGGCAGGAATACAAGAAGGGCGTCCCGCAAGGCGAGCTCCAGATCGTGGGCGAAGCCCGGGACCTCAGTGATACCGGCACCACCACCACCTTCCTGGCCGATCAGGAGATATTCGGCGACGCCCGCTATGACCCCGAATCCCTGTTGCAGCGGTTGCGGGAGGTCGCGTACCTTAACAAGATGCTCGAGATCACCTTGCTCGATGAAACCAAGGATACCACCAACACATTCTACTTTGAGGGCGGCGTGGCCAGCTTCGTGCGGCACCTCAACCGGAACCGGGTGGTGCAGCACCGCTATCCGATCTACATCTCCAAGACAGCCAACGGCGTCTCGGTCGAAGCCGCCCTGCAGTATAACGACGGCTTTTCGGAGTCGGTCAGCGCCTTCGCCAACTGCGTCAACACGCCTGACGGCGGCACTCACCTGACGGGCTTCCGGACCGCCCTTACCCGGGTACTGAACAGCTACGCCCAAAAGAGCAAACTCCTCAAGGAAGACGATCCCAGCCTTTCCGGAGAAGACGTCCGGGAAGGGCTGACGGCGATCCTCAGCGTCCGGCTTCCGGAGCCGCAATTCGAAGGCCAGACCAAGGCCAAACTGGGCAATCCCGAAATGAAGGGTATCGTCGAGAGCGCCGTTGACGAGGGTCTCGGCCTCTATTTTGAGGAGCACCCGGACGATCTGAAGCGGGTCATCGAAAAGGGTCTCCTGGCCGCCCGGGCCCACGAAGCCGGCCCGCAAGGCACGCGATCTGATCATCAAGAAGAACAGCCTGCTGTCGGGGACGCTGCCGGGGAAACTGGCCGACTGCTCCGAAAGAGACCCGGGCAAATGCGAAATCTATCTGGTCGAGGGCGACTCCGCCGGCGGTTCCGCCAAGCAGGGCCGGGACCGCGGCTTCCAGGCCATCCTGCCGCTGCGGGGCAAGATCCTGAACGTGGAAAAGGCCGCCTCCGACAAGATGATCGCCCACGAAGAAATCAGGGCCATTATTACCGCCCTGGGGGCGGGCATCGACGCCGAGTTCGACCTGGCAAAACTCCGCTACCACTCGGTAGTCCTGATGACCGATGCCGACGTCGACGGCGCCCACATTCGCACCCTGCTATTGACCTTCTTCTTCCGCCACATGGCCGAGCTCATCAATCAGGGCCACCTGTACATCGCCCAGCCGCCGCTGTATCGGGCGGTCCGGGGCAAGACCGAGAAGTGGCTTTACACGGAGAAGGAACTGGCCGGGGTTACTTTCGACGACATTGACGTTCATTCCGACGACGGTACGGTCAAACTGACCGGCGCCGATCTGTCCGACGTCTTCAACCTGCTGAGCGATGTTCATGCCGGACTCGATGCCCTGTTCTTGACCGGGGATTCCCCCGCGAGATCAGCCGGGTCCTCCTCAAGAACGACACCATGCACCGGCTGCGGTTCCCCACCGCCCAGGAGATGGCCGCCGTAAACGGCTGGTTTCAGCAAATGACGGCGGTGACGGCGAGTTCCCACTTCGAGCCCGCCACCCAGGAGTACTCGCTTCCAGATAGCCGTCGACGGCAAGAAACTCACCGTCAACAAGCAGTTATTCGAAGACGCCGTCGTCGCCAAGTGCTTCCGGGTATACCCCCTGGTGAGGCAGCTCGCCGACAAGAAAGCGTACACCGTCGCACGCAACAAGAAAGAACTGGCCAAGAGTATTGACTGGGACGAGCTGGTACCCACGCTCAAGAAGGCCACCGACGGTGCCGGTATGACCGTACAACGGTACAAGGGTCTGGGCGAAATGAGCGCCGAGCAACTGTGGTCGACGACCATGAATCCCGAACGCGGACCCTGTTGGAAGTGACCGTGGAAGACGCCGCCCGGGCCGACCAGCTCTTCAACATGCTGATGGGGGAAGAGGTCCCACCCCGCAAAGCCTACATCCAGGCGCACGCCAAGAGCGTCAAGAATCTGGATGTCTAGGGTGGTCTGGCGTGGAAGGACCACTCAGAGGAGTCACGGCCTCCTCTCTCCCCACCGGGACGACGTGGAGTCTTCCCCATGGCCCCCCAACTTCTGCCCTGGACGAATCATTGGAAACGCCTTATCATCGATGCCATGCTCGGCATCACGCACTTCGTCTACATTCTGACCAACTACTCGAATACTGTCTTGTACACGGGTCAGACGCATGACCTGTTAACCCGCCTGTATCAACATAGGGAAGGTCTGACCGACGGATTCACGAAGAAGTACAAGGTCACTAAGCTGGTGTACTACGAGGTTGCCGATGATCTTAACGGCGCTCTTTACCGGGAAAAGCAATCAAACCCTATTCGAGACTGAAGAAAATCTTACTCATTGAGAGCATGAATCCCACCTGGCAGGACCTGTCCGGTGAGTTGGTTGGGTAGAAAGAACCGTCAAGACGCCCCCGACCCTGGATTCCTACGCGCCCGGACCACTCAGAGGAGTCACGGCCTCCTCTCTCCCCACCGGGACGACGTAGGAGTCTTCCCCATTCCCGGCCAAGACACGTCGGCCCCACCCAAAGATTCCTACGCGCCCGGACCACTCAGAGGAGTCACGGCCTCCTCTCTCCCCACCGGGACGACGCAGGAGTCTTCCCCATTCCCGGCCAAAACACGTCGGCCCCACCCCAAAGATTCCTACGCGTCCGGACCACTCAGAGGAGTCACGGCCTCCTCTCTCCCCACCGGGACGACGTAGGAGTCTTCCCCATTCCCAGCCAAAACACGTCGACCCCACCCAAAGATTCCTACGTCCTTCTGCGGAAGGACTCTGAATGGGCCCCGAGTCAGGTGAGTGGAAACCACGTTGGTGCCGATGTCTGCAACGCACTACCCCGGCTTATACAGCCCGTGTTCGGTGATGTACTCTTCCACCGGCGGCGGAATCAGGTCGGCGGCCGGCAGGCCGTCGGCGATGCGCTGCCGGATTCTCGGTCGCCGAGATGTCTACCTCCGGAATATCGAGCATGGTCACGCTCGCCGATCCCGGGGATCTCTGTTTCCAGGGCTTTGAGGTCAGGCCGGCCGTAGCCCGGCCGGGGCACGGCCGCCAACCGGCACAGTTTGACCAGGCGCTTGGCTTGGTGCCATCGGGGCAGTTGGGTAAGACTGTCCCACCCAAGTATGAAGAAAAGCTCAACGCCGCTCTTCAGCAGCCCGGCCCGCAGCTCTTTAATGGTATCGAAGTGTAGCCGGACCGGCGCGGTCGATTTCAATCCTGGAACATCGAAAGTAGGGCCAGGGGGCAATGGCCAACCGGACCATCAAACGGTCGGCGGCCGGCGATACCGGCATCTCCATCTTCAGCCACGGCTGCCCGGCCGGGACAAAGATCACGCTGTGCAGCTCGAGTTGCCTCCGGGCGTGCTGGCGATGGCCATGGCAAGCGCGGCGGATCGAAGGTGCCGCCGATGACGCCGACTTTCACCAGTCCCACTCGGACTCCCACGTGCTGCCGTTTCCCCCGGCGCCCTCGGCGCCAGCGCCCGGGCGATGCCGGTCTTTTCCAGCAGCCCCCGTACCTGACGCATGACCTCAGGATCGGTGACATCCACCCTGGCCACGATGCGCTCCATCTCGGGTGACTCGATCACGTAGACCGCCCCCTCCCGGTGCACCCCGGAACTGCCCTTAGGCTGCGGCCGGAAGACCCTGGGGGTGATCCGCGACCACCGGTGGCTTCGGTGGCCGCCGAGCTGCTGCAGGGTCTGCCAGGTTTCCTGCATCAGGGCGGGAACGCCCTCGCCGGTGGCCGCGGACACGAAGAACACGGGCGAAGTCCCCGGCGAACGCCGTATCGGCGACCTTTTCCTGCACTTCGGGGAGGTCGATCTTGTTGATGGCGATGACCTGCGGTTTACCGGCCAGGCCGCCGTCGAATAGCCGCAGTTCGGTATTGACCCGGACCATATCGTCCACCGGCGAGACACTGGTGCCGTCAACCAGGTGGATGAGGACCCGGGCGCGCAGGGCGTGCCGCAGGAACTCCGAGCCCAGACCGCGCCCGGCGCGGGCGCCTTCGATAAGCCCAGGGATCGGCCATCACAAAACGGCCCCACTCCACCTCCACCACCCCCAGGACCGGTTCCAGGGGGTGAACGGGTAGTCGGCGATCTTGGGCTTGGCCATCGAGGCCTGGGCCAACAGCGATGACTTACCCACGTTGGGAAAGCCAATGATCCCCACGTCGGCGTATTAGCCGCAAGTCCAGGACCAGGGCCTTCTCTTCGCCCCGTTCGCCCTTGGCGATCCGCGGCGCCTTATTGGTCGAGGTGGCAAATGAACGTTGCCCAGCCCCCCTTGCCCCCATCCGGCGACGATCTTCGGCCCCGGCCTCGGCCAGGTCGGCAACCAGGCTACCGGCCGTGTTCGTCGGTCTGCTGGAGATCATGGTCCCGACCGGCACCTTGAGGACCAGGTGCTGCCCGCTTCCCCTTCTTCTTCTGCCGCTTGCCCTGGCCGCCGTCGCCGGCCCGGTACAGCCGGTTGCGTTTGAAGATGCGCAGACTGGCAAAGCCGGTGTCGGCGTGATGATGCCATCGCCCCCCGCCCCGCCGTTACCTCCGTCGGGTCCGCCGAGCGGGGCATAGTTTTCGTGGCGGAAAGGTGACCGCACCGTCGCCGCCGCTGCCCGCTTTTACTCTGATTTCGGCTTTGTCAAACATTGCGTCATTCCGAGTGGTACTATTGTAATATCGAGGCCTCTAATCCCTACCCCACCCTTACGCGGGATTCCCGTTCGTACGGGTATGACCAAAGGGGGCACGAATGACCGTCCCCATTATCGTCATGGCCGGGCTGGCGTCCTCCACTGATTGGGGACCCGGCCATCCACTCCCCGTCCCACCTGGATTCCTGCTCCCGTGTCCGGGCACGGGACAAGCTCCGCAGGAATGACGAGCCTCATGTTCGTCATGGCCGGCTCACTGGTGGGCCATTCATACCCCGCCTTACCCCTGGATTCCCGTTTTCACGGACGTCAGAAGGGTCTGTCACCGCAGTCCATCGTCTAGGGTTCGATCAACTCATCATAAGAGGTCTTTCCAGCTGCAGGATTGAGTCTCTCTATCAGTTGTATCTTCCACGTCCGCTTCCACTTCTTCAGTTGCTTTTCTCTCTGGATTGCGGACACTATGCTCTCCGCCTGTTCGAGAGACCAGCCGCCTACCCCGTATCGTTTCGTGAATCCCTCGACAACGTATCCGTCCACGACTTGCTACGTGCCGCTATATCGCCAGTGACACCAATATAGAGGGTCCCTGTTAGGCCGGCTGGCCAACAACATAAACGTACGAGTATTTCATGCGGTACAGCGACCTGGATTCCCTCATGTTCGTCATGGTCGGGCTTGCCTGCCCTCGACCCATCGGGGGACCAGGCCACCCACCGCCCCAACTCACGCGGATCTCGGCTTCCGCAGGAGTGACGAGCGGGGCAGGGTTCGACGTCTCCCTGACCCCCTTCTGTCGATACTCATGTATTAAAGTCAATAACTCGGAATATCCAATCGTTCTTTAATTCTTAAAGGGTATAAGTAAACCGTCGTAGAAAAGAGCAGCAGCACTGTCAAGAGTGGCGTACTGCCCCGGCGCAAATCAACGGGAATCCTGGGGCGCTGGCGGCGGAGCGGAAATCACAAAACAAACACAAAGGGGATACAACAAGGTGCCAATTGTTGCGGGAGAAATCAAAAGGCGGAGGGCTAACCCGGGCCGAGTACTTGTTGAAGGTCGTTTAGTTTCCGTCGCAGAAAGGGGTTCGACTCCAATGTCACCGGCGACCTTGCGGCAAGAGTTGGTGGACGGCGGCATCGCGCTGCTCAGTTCCTGGCCGATCTGGTTGAGGGTAAGAGTTGGTGCTGCCGCAGCAGGAACATGGCCACGCGGGCGGGCGGAGGCGGTTTCCTTGTCCCGGTTCCTGCCGATGCTGCGGACGGTTCGAGCCGCAGCTCGGGCCACGGCGTCGATGATGCGGCCGGCGGTGAGCATCGGGGCCGCCGGCGCTGCCGCCGATGTCCTTGATGGCCTGGGCGGCCAGTTGCGGGGTGACGGTGGCGCGGATGAGTTTGGCGTATAGGCCACCACCCGGTTGAGGGAGCCTTCGAGGACCCTGATGTTATGCTGGACCTGGGCGGCCAGGAATTCGAGAACGTCGCCGGAAAGGTCCACCCCATCCTCATGGGTCTTGCCCTGCAGAATGGCCAGCCGCGTCTCTATAGCCCGGGGGCTGGACTTCGGTCACCAGGCCCCACTCAAAACGGGAGCAGAGCCGCTCCGGCAACAGGGGGATGGGCCTTGGGGGGCGGTCGCTGGTGATCACGATCTGCCGGCCGACATCGTGCAGCTCATCGAAAGGGTGGCGAACAGTTCGCCGGTCTTCTGCTTGCCGCCGAAGAACTGCACGTCGTCCACCAGCAGCATGTCCGGCGTTGTGGTCTCCAGGAGCAGCTCGTGGGTCTCGGCGCAGCCGGATGGCGGACATGAGTTCGTTGTGGTACATACTGCTCGGCGCTGACGACAGCGCGACTTGAGGTCGTCGGCCACCGCGCGGCCCATCGCCTGCAACAGGTGCGTCTTTCCAAGTGCCTGGCGCCCCCGTAGAGGAACAGGGGATTGTAGGGACGTGCCCGGATCGGTGGCCACGGCCACGGACGTGGCAAAAGGCGAGCTGGTTGCACTGGCCGGTGACGAAACTGTCGAAAGTGTACCGGGGGTTGAACAGGGGCAGAGAGCCCTGTTGGGCCGTACGGTTGCCCATGTCGTGCACGTACCGGCCTCCGCCGCTGCGGATTGCGCCACCTGAAAGTGGACCGCCACTTCCTGGTGGAGGACGCCGGTAAGGACTTTTTCCACCAGCGAGCGCTGGTTATGGTCCAGGTATTCGGCTACGAAGGTGCTCGGCACGAACGACGCTGTCGCCATCCTTGTGGCTGAGCGCAGTTGTCTTCTTGACTAGTGTCCGGCAAGTTCACTTGTTGACCTGTATCTGCAACTTACCCAGGGCGAGATTTGACCTCGAGCGAGGCGGCGTCGTTTTGAAGCAAGCCCCCCCTAAAAAAGCCCATAGCGCGGCCGCCGCGGCGATAAAAAACTTGGAATTAGACCGGAAACTTGAACTAGAATAGCGCCGCCGTTGGCGACTTGGCAAGGGTTGCTTGGCTGGTTCTGGACAACGCGCGCGTCGTCCTCCCTTGCGATGTCTACCGCGCTCTTCGTTTTACGCCGATTTTGCTGCCAGTATGATATTTCGCGTTCTGGTGGTAGTAATCTAGTTTTGGTGCTAGAATTACGTCCTAGATGGACCGTCCACGAGTTGCTTTTAGCGGCAGTCGCCTACTTTGCCGCGGTCGATCCTGCCTGCTACCTGGCGGCCAACGGCGGTAGCCGTGGTCAAAGTATACACCCAGCCGGACAATACTGCGGACGGGGACGGGGGGTGTGGGGCCGTGCCCGGTCAGCGGGCGGCTATCAACTCGGTCTTCCGGTGTACAGCCCGTCACCTTCCGGGATGAAGCGGGCGGCGGCTACCCTTGCGGAGCTGGCGGCCCTGAAAGGCCGACGTGGCGGTGGTGGCGGCCTACGGCCAAGTACCCCGCCCCAGGCGATTCTGGACGTTCCCCTCCGGGGCTGTCTAAATGTCCATCCTGTTGCTGCCGCGGTTGCGTTTCCCCGCGCCGGCGGCGATCCTGGCCGGCGACGAGTTCACCGGCGTGTCCGTGATGCTGCTCGACGCCGGTATCGATACCGGACGTCCTGGCCCGCGCCGCCGCCCCGATATCGCCCGCCGACACCACCGGTTCCCTGTCCGAGAACCTCGCCGGGGCGCCGCTCCTGCTGCATGTGCTGTCGCTCTGGCTGAAAGACGGCATCGGCGGCCCGGCCCCAGGACGAAGCGATGGCCAGTTACTGAGGCTAGCCGGTGAAAGCCGACGGCGAGATCGACTGGCGTCTGCCGGCGGTTGATCGTGCCGGGTACGTGCCAGGATCCGGTGCCGGGGCGCCAGTACCACCTGGCAGGGCCGGCAGCTGCGGATCTGGAGGCGACGGTGGTGCCGGGCGTGGTGACGGATGTGCAGGAGCCAGGCCGGGTCATCGATCTGGGCCCCCAGGGCGGGATCGGCGTGACCACCGGCGCCGGGTGCTGGATCGAGGTGGTCCAGATGGAGGGCAAGAAGGCGATGCCGGCGGCCGCCTTCGTGCGGGGGCAGCGGCAGATGGTGGGGGCGGTGCTGGGGGGTGAGTACGGGCGGACCAGTGCCTGACTTCAAACCGCCGGACGACCTGGGCAAGTTCGACGCCCTGGTGAAAAGTGATCGCCCGCCTCCGGTGCGGGTGTTCTGGGACCGAAAACAGGTCGCCGCCCCGCCGCGGGAGATCTGTCGAAGAACGCGACGAGGCCCTGGCTGCCCTGGACGAGGGCGATCCGGGAGAACTCCGCCAGGAACTGGGCGACATTCTGCTCCAGATCGTGCTGCATGCCGAAATTGCCGGAGGCCGGCGAATTGAACTGGCTGATGTCCTCACCGCCTATCAACCTGGAAGCTTATCTACCGTCATCCCCATGTTCTTCGGCGACGTCACCGTGGGCAGCGCCGAAGAGGTGGTGCGCAACTGGGAGGACCTGAAGAAAAGGCCGAACGAAGCCCGGACGCCTCGATGCTGGACAGTGTCCCCAAGCAGATGCCGGCCCTGGCCTACGCCCAGGAGATCGAGCGGCGCGGTGGCCGATGCTGGATTCGACTGGAAGATATCCAGGGAGTGGTGGAGAAGGTGGCGGAAGAGGTGAAAGAGTTTCAGGAGGCGGGGTCGGCGGGGAGAAGGCCAACGAGTTCGGCGATCTGCTGTTTACCCTGGTGAATTTCTGGCCGCCGGCAGGGCATCGATTCGGAGACGTGTCTGGCAGGCGACGCAAGCGCTTCTTCCGGCGCTTCACTTTTATGGAAGGTGGCGCCGGGAGCGCGGTCTGAGCTTTGCCTTACTCCGGACAAGCAGAACGAACTGTGGAACGAGGCCAAGCGGAGTTGCGGCTAGGGCCTGTCCACAGTGTCATGGCGGTGATCTGCGGGTCGCTGACCCATCGCGGAAACCAGGCCATCCACGCCCGACACCCCGGCGCGGATTGCTGCGTGGATCAGCGTGCCACCATCATCGACGGGAATGGCGAGTTGATATTCGTCATGGCCGGGCTTGACCCGGCCATCCACGTCCCCCACCCGACGTACATTCTTGGCGTCTGAGGAGAACCAGAAAGGATGGATCTCCAAGGGCAAGCCTTGAGGACGGGCCCCGTTTCCGTGTCGGGGCACGGGACCAAGTTCATGGATCAAAGCGTTCGACCACCTTCGGCGGGAATGGCGGGATAGTGGAGGAATGAGCGATATGGCGGGATGAACAAGAAGCAAGACCGGACGCTGGACTGGCTGCCGGAGCCGGCCGACATTGGAGTCCGGTACCTCGCCCTGCGGGACCTGGTCGACGCCGCTCCCGCTGAGCGAAGTGCTGCCCGGACCCGGGCCCACCGGGAAGGGCCGATTGCCCGGGTGCTGGACCAGATGGAGACCGCCGGCTACTGGCCTGAGGCGGTCCCGCCATCATCCCGAAGCACCGGTTGACGGTGTGGTCGGTCATTTCTCAGCCAACTGGGGGCGTTCTGGCAGTGGAGGATGAGCCGCTGTCGGCGTGGCTGGCGCTTACCTTGTGGACCAGGCCTTGGCCGAGGCCGGGCTGCTTCAGCGTGAATTCGCTCCCGTCCGGCACTGCCGACTGCTTGCAGGGCAATCTGTGCGCCGCGCTGGTCGATCTGGGTGTCGGGGATCCACGTCTCGAAATGCCTTTGAATGGATGGCGCGAGCGTCACCGGCGAAGGGGTCGCGCCGCTGTCCGACAGGCCTGGTTCGGTCAGATTACGCCGGCAAGCGCGGGCCCCGCTTCGCCGGCGAACAGGCAGTCCTGCGCCTGGGGCGGTCAAAGTCATGCTCGCGTTCGGCAAGCTGCCCCGGGCGCGATGGACGCCGCTCATCGACCGCGCGGTGGAGGTGGGGTGGACTTTCTGTTCAGCGCCGACCCGGCCAAAGCCGACTATCCAGCGGCGACACCGCCAAACCCAGCGGGAACTGGTGGAAGTTGCGGTTTGGTCTTTTATGTGACCGACCTGCTGCAGAACGTCGAGGCGCTGGTGGTCTGGGCTACGGGCGCGACCCACGGCTCAGGCGCGCAAGCTCTTCCGCGAAAGGCGGGACGCGCAGGGACGGTGGGCGCTGGAGTACGACTATTCGGGGAAGACCTGGGTGGACTTGGCGCTGAAGCAGCCGAACAAATGGGTGACGTTTCGGGCGAGGCGGGGATCGAAGGCAGTAGAGCTATAAGACCCCATTCCCGAGCAATCGGCGGCTCGAGGCCTCGCCCTTGAGGGAATCCAGACGACGAATTAATGGAAGGATCACTATCTACGATTCGTGCTCCTGCTTCGTCATTCCCGCTACGTGGAGTCCAGCACCGACGATTCCCGTGGAGGGGGAATCGAGCAACGGAGGAATCTCATTGTCATCTCCGTGGACGCGGGAATCGAGGTGGGGTCGAGGGGAAGCAGAGACATAAGGTGTTTGTATACATCTTGATACGAGCTGTTCACAAACGGCATATGCTTGGAGAACGGGATGTCCTGAAGCCATGCTGCAGGAGACGAAGCCGTCGTGATAGGTACCGGGAAGGGTCCGTCCGTTCCACCATTCCCACGCACGCGGGCTTGTCCTCAGGCTTGCCCTTGAGGGAGTCGAGGGTCCCGTCCTTCCCCCATTCCCGCGAGGGTTGAGACGGGGAGTTGAATGGAGGTAAGACGAATTTCCACCATGGGAATTGAGTCGGGAGGGGAACTTGGCTGAACGGAGAAAAACGAAAATCTACATTCGTCGCTGAATGGCGTGATGACGGACGATGACTATCGCCGTCTCTGGAATGGGATGGGGAGGCTGGAGATCAAGGTAGTCGAAAAGACCGGCCAGTGCCGCCACAAGGTCGGGGACACCTACGACGACCGGATGCCCTACCGCCTGCTGGAAAGGCGGCGCTACGCCCTGCTGCACGTCACGTAGCCGCACCTGGGCGGATGGCGTCGGCTTCCCTTTGCCACTGATGGTGAGCGCGGACGTCTACCGGGTCCATTGCCCCGACCGCACCGGCACCGTCTGGGAAATGAGAGGCGGTGGAGCAGCCGAAAGCACCCCCCGGTACTTACGTTTCGGTACCCCAGAACGTGAATCGCGGAGAGTCCAAGACGGGCGTATAATCCGGGAACGAAGGGACGTGGTTCTGTGGGAAGTGGTCACCGTTATTCTTCAGCATCATCAGATTATTAGTTGGTGATCTGCGGTTGGCGGTGTAGGTTACTCATCGGAGGTTTGGGTGGTTACGTCCAGGTTGACCGTCGGACGCGCCAGCTGTCCAGGACCTCCTCAAAGGCCTTAATGGACTGGAGCCGCTCAAGAAGCTGTTGTGGTCCTAGCTGAACTACGACCGCGAACAGGCCACTTTCGCCGCACCTGGAATCAGCAGCCACCTGGCCGACGACCGTTGGCTTTGCTGGGGTGGGCAGAACGGGGCCCTGATTTCCATATGCGGATACAGCCGACTCTCGCAGGATAAGCTCCTCCTTGGTAGTGTCCTGTGGTAACCCAACTCTTGAGGGAACACGAGTACGGGTTGTTTAATTGCGTCGAACAGGGCCCAGACGGATTGGCACCTCATAAACGTGAAGTACGACCAAGATGCGACCAAGCGCCGTCTGTTCCGCCGCATCCTGTTACTTGAAGAACGCTTACGTACCGCTGCCGAGCGCGTCGCCATGCTGGACCTCCAGGAAATCCAGGGGGGACGATCCTCCATGTCGCTGCTGGATATCCAGTCGAAGCACGACGAAGCCTTTGATGTTGAAGCGGTCACCAGGCAGTTCTTCGAGCAATAGAAGGCGCGTCTACGATCTGGAGGACGACCAGGAAGCAGACTGGGGACCACCTGGGCACACGACTATTCGCTCCAGTTTCTGAACCGCTGCATGTTCATCTACTTTGTTCAGCGTAAGGACTGCTCGGCGGTGACCCATTCCTCTGAACTTCTGGACCGACACTCGGGACAACCGCCGAATTCGTTCGGTGATGCTGGGCCGTCAAGTCCTTTTCTTCGAAGCGTTTCGCCGGAACTTCAATCACGGGCGCAAATATTTCCCGGACAATATCAGGGATACGCTTTCCACCGCTCCGTATCTTAACGGCGGCCTGTTCACCAAAGGGTTTGACCAACAGTACAAAGCTAGCATCCACGGACCGCTGCTTCGAGCACTTGAAGTTCCTGGAACGGTATAACTTCACCGTCGAAGAAGACAGCCCGCTGGACAGGAAGCGGCCGTCGACCCGGAGATGATCGGTAAGGTCGAGCCACAGGCCGGGCCAACGTGTCCGAGGAAGTCGATGAACGCGGGGAGGCGGGCATCTTCGACCCCCAGGACTGAGATCGACCTGATGTGCCGCCTTTCGCTGGTCGACCATCTGGCTAACCATCTGGGAGCGGAAGAAGGAACTGCTTCACCAACTGGTGTTTGCGCTCGAACCAGACGAGCAGCCGTATGCCACGCGCTGTTCAAGCCGCCAATCTCTGGGCAATCCTCAACCAGCGGCTGCGGGACATCAGCCCGTCTCGACCCGGCCTGTGGCTCCGGCTCGTTTCTGTGGGGATGCTCGACATTCTGGACGATCTCCAGCGTCGGGCCAATGCGCAAATCGGAGTTCAAGAGGATGCCTTTGTTCGCAAGAAGCGTATCATAGGCCAATCGCTCTACGGCGTAGACGTTATGAGTGGGCTTGCCATATCGCCCGAACTGCGCCTCTGGTTGAGCCTCATCGTCGACGCAGAATTCTGCCGAAGACTTGCATGTTCGGACCATCCACGCCCACTTTTCCTTCAAGGTTCGCTGTGGGGACAGCCTGGTGCAAGACGTCGGCGGCATCGACTTGAAGCTCCAGCCGGTACCGCCGCCACGTTGGCTCCGAGGCCTCGTGGACAATGATCAACGACCTGAAACGCGAAAAGGTAAGATTCTACGATTGCGAACCTGAAATGCAAGTTCAATGGATGATGCTCCTCAACGAGGAGAAAAGGGTGTTTTCCGAGATTTCGAAGGCACGGCAGTGGGAAATCCAGGAAAGAGACGAAGGCGCTGCGCAGCAGTATTGAAGGACCGGCGGACAGGCGCATCCCACTGGATGAACGATCGAGCCTCGAGCGCACCACAACTATTTCTTGAACGCGGTCGCCGTGCAACATCAGATCGAGGATTCTAGATCGGAATGGGCGCAGGTAAGAGAATGGCGGTCGGCTGTTCAGATGCTCTCACGGCCTTTCGTATGGGATATTGCCTTCGTCGAGGTCTTTTCAAGACCGCAAAGGATTCGATATCGTCGTGGGCAACCCACCCTACGTTCGCCAGGAAGCCATCGCCCCACCGGTTGTTCAAGGAGTGCAGATCTACCGAGGACAAGAGGGAGACAAGGGGAAAACTGGCTGCCGCCGCCTACCGCTCCTTCCTCACTTCTTCGGGTACAAGAAATTGCACCGGCACGGTGGCTCAGCCTGGATGCCAAGAGCGACCTGTACATTCATTTCTACTTCCTGGGACTGTCCCTTCTCAGCACAAGGGCTCGTTCTGCTTCATTACGTCCAATTCCTGGCTCACGTGGGTTACGGAGGTGATCTTCAGGAGTTCCTGCTCAAGCATTGCCACGTGAAGATGGTGCTGGACAACCAGATCAAAAGGGAATGAAGAATGCCGACGTCAACACTGTAATAGCACTGTTCTCCTCCGACGACTGTCGCGAATGGGGGTTAGAAAGGACCGCCCGTTTCATCATGTTCCGGTGCCATTTGAGCACATAGCGTCGCCGGTGATCTTCGACGAGATCGAGGAGGAACGAGTGAAACGAGGAGTATCGGTATTTCCAATACTGCAAGACAA
>CAVTJN010000007.1:0-277905 GCA_963735055.1 uncultured Chloroflexia bacterium
TAGGTCCGCTCTCCGGGCTTGACCGCCAGGCCGTTGGGCCCGGCCACCGTGATGATATACGGTGCGCTGGGCGCCGTCCCACAGCCAGGCGGCCTGGGCTTTGGCAATCCCCGCGAAGGCCCGGCTGAAGTCTTCGTAATCCTGCAGCGAGACCAACCGGTCGAGGGTCAGGGTGGTCATCGGCGCGTTGCGCCGGGCCTGCTCGCGCGGCTTCGGGGTTGTCCCCGCCTGTGGCGGGTAGCGGGTTGCGTGACCGCCTTTCGAGCCCCAGCGGGCGGCTTTGCAGCATGCTGATCTGCCCGGCGGCCACGTTGCCCGCTTGCCCGCTGCCGATGCGGTAGATCGCCACGATATTCTCACTGCCGCTGGGCGGGCGCGCGCCGCTGCTTCCATCTCCAAACCGGATGCTGGTCTTGCCGTCGTCGTCCTGGCGGACGGTATATACCTGGGACGTCGACTTCCTGCTCATACAGCGCGGGGCTTTGCTCCCAAAGCAGGTCGTTGACCCGCAGCTGCAAGGTGCTGGCGGCACCCGGGGGGTGTCGGCTGCCACATAGGTCAGGGGAGACTGCTTGAGGGTGAAGCGCTGCCAGGGCCGGCCCGCATCTCCGCTGCCGAGGATTTCGCGCCGTGTCTCGCCGTGTGTGGCAGCGCCAGGTTGCCCTGGATCGTCACCGTGCTCCGGTCGTACGAATGGCTCAGGGCGCGCTGCAGTTCGATGCGCGTGTGCACCTCGTCGCTTGCCAGCTGCGCAGCGTTCCACCTGCACCACCTCGCTGACCGCTGTGTCGCCGGCAGCCGGCTGGCATCAGGCTGACCTGACCCGCGGCTCACGTCCACGCTGCCCTCGAAGCCGGCCTTATCCTGAAGTGTCAGGCGGGTCAGCCCGTTTGGGAGCTGTATCGGGGATTGCAGCATCACCAGGCTTTCCTCGGTAGGGATGATTTTAATCGCTCCCATTGGCTGCCTGCAGGCTGATCGTGCTTGCCAGCACCCGTACGCGCATGCGCCGCCCGGTCACTCCCAGTG
Source organism: uncultured Chloroflexia bacterium (assembly GCA_963735055.1). Taxonomy (GTDB): domain Bacteria; phylum Chloroflexota; class Dehalococcoidia; order Dehalococcoidales; family UBA2162; genus JBBITI01. Next base: position 1,030 of record CAVTJN010000007.1, read on the forward strand.
CGCCGGTTGCGGGGAAAATTCGCCACCACCCGCTCGAGGATCAGCTTCTCCGCCTTCCAGCGGGCACCAGCGCGCCGCTTTCCAGGGTCAGCCTCCCGCTGGGCGCTGCCGCGGGTATCTCCACCAGCGGGCTTTCCACGACCTGCAGTTCCTCGCTCTGCGCGAAAAGCAGTGCCGTGCGCCGCTCTTTAAAAAGCTGTCGAAATGTCTCCAGGTCCAGCTTCACCCGGGTGACCTTGCTCGCCAGCCCGAAATTCGCCTCGGCGCTCTCGGTCACGCTCTGCACCTGGCGCCAATTCGCGGTGATCCGGGCTGGACAGCACCGCCCAACTGCCCGGAACGATCGCCGGGTAAAGTTGCGTCCAGGTCGAGTACATTCTGGCCGGTATCCAGGTCAAAATCCGGCCATTCGTTCGATTTGAACTTTACTTTGCGAAACCGGCCAGGATGTGGAATAAACCGGTCTTGAATATCGTCAGGTAGCAGCCGCCAGTCGGGGGCATTGTGGCCAAACAGCGCGGCGCGAGTGCGGAAGGCAAAAATGTGTGTTCTGTTGGCTGCCGGGTTAGCGCCAAAAGGCGGCAGTTCCCAGTCCAGCGCCTTATCGAAGCGCACCTGGGTCACCTGCTTGCTCGCGTCCACCAGCAGGGCTTCGATCCGGCGTATATTCCACTGTGTGCTGGTCCAGGTTCTTCAACCGTTCGTCGCTCACGATCAGAAGGAAATCGCCTTGTTTGAGGTTGGTTGCCGTGCCGCTTCAGGTTCACGCTGTCTGTGGTAAAGGTCGGGCGGAAGGGCAGGCCGGTCTGCGGCTTGAGCAGGTTCCATTCCACGCGCGCCTCAATCGCCTCGATCGTCTCGAAGGTCTGCGGCAGTTCTCCCGGCGCGGGCACGCTTTGCGCGCGCACGCCCGCGGTCAGGCTGACCAGCGGGAGGGAGCCGGGCGCGCTTTCCAATTCGAAGGCCAGGTAGGTGCTGGCGGCCACGCCCGGACGCAGTTCGTAGCCGATGGAGCGCGCCAGTTCGAGCAGCGAGAGGCGTTCCGTGGCGGTGCGCAGGTAGCCTTCATTGGCGATGCGTTCCTGGTAAAAGGTCAGCACGTCCATCACCGTCGCGGCCGCGTCCAGCAGTGCGATGCCAAAATCATCGTCGACGCGCGTGGTCAGCCCCTGCAGCGCGGGTTTGCGCGCCAGCGCGGCTTTCATCGCCGCCTTGAAGCTGCCGTGTGTCCCCGCGCGGTAGGCCAGCGCGCTCTGGCCGGGCGGGTTGGCATGCGCTCTCGGGCGTCACGGGCGTGCCGATCTTCGCAGCAGTATTTCGCTCATAGCCCTCCTTTCAGGGTCAGGCTCGAGCTGCCCATTTTCCGGGAAGTTCGGGTCGTTATCCAGCCGGGCGATTTCCAACGCGCCAATGCGTGATCACGCCGTTTTGCAGTTCCTGGTTGGCGCGTTTTGCCCCAGCGTTGGAAGCGCAGTGCCTCAAGCCGTATCGACCCCCGCCACGCTCAGGGCCGGCGCTGATCACCTGGCTGAGATACACCGGCTGGCCAAAGGTGAAGTTATCCGGGTGGAAGAACCCGCGCCGGCCGCCCGGGCAGGTCGCGGCTGCCCAGGCGTTCCAGCAGCCCGCGGCGCACGTCCGCCTGGAAGTAGCCCGCCTTGACGCACACCGCCAGCGCCACCTCCAGGGGGACGATATTCCGGGCCGTTGATCTCCAGGTCGTGCCCGGCCAGGCGGAAGGGCTCGAGAAAATCGAGCAGTTCGTGCTTTGAAATCGCATCGTCCACCTGCCGTCGCCGCCGCTGCGGTCGATGGTCACGAAGACGGTGTGCCAGGAGCCCGTCCAGCGCAGGCTGGCCTGCGCGCGCTGCACCTGGGGGTGGCGTCCGGCGATGCTGGCATAATCCTCGGGTGTCACCGCGCGCTCCTGCCTGCGGAAGGCCTGCGGCGCGTACAGCCGCACCTCCTGCATGCTTTCGGGGTCCATGCCCGCCCTGCGCGGGCAGCGGGTTGCGCAGCTTGCGGACCCCTGGCACGCTGGTAGACACTTGCAGGATGGTTTCTCGTCCCACGTTCCCCGCGCTGCCGTTCCCGATGCGGTAGGTGGCCGACAGCGCGCTCGAACTCCGGCGGTCTGCGCCCAAAAATGCCGTCCCCGAAGCGCAGGCGGGCCTCGCCGTCGGTCTCCACCTCCACCACAAATCCGCGCGCGAAGCGGTCGCTGCTCAGCAGGTCGCGCTGCGGCAGCCAGCGCACCCCGGGAGCCCCGTTTTCCTCAAGATAGATCGCCGGCAGCGCGTCGCCTGGCTGCCAGGCAAAGGCCGCCGGAGGCGGGTGCGGCCGTGTCCAGCGCCGCCAACTGTCCGTCTGCCGGCGCGGACGCGACCCTGTTGGGTCAGCGGGCTCGTGCGCCAGTCCCGGGCCGTTGGCGATCGCCAAATTCAGGCGGAGCCAGGCGCTCGGCGCTTTCACCCAGCGCGGCCAGCGGCATGCTGCGCCCGTGGTCCGCCAGCGCCACGTTGCCGCGCGCCAGGGTCAGGTCTGCCACGGGCTGCCCATCGATCTCGGCGGCCAGGCACAGGTCGAAAGGCAGTTCGTCCGCCGGGCTCCATTCGATTTCGACCAGCGCCTGCCCGGTCAGCGGGTCGCTGCGCAGTGCGCCAGGGTTGCGCACCGGAGCGCCGCCCCCGCTCGTGTCCAGGCTGGCCTCGGGTCCACCCGCGTCAGGCGCACCGCGTGGCGGTGAGCCGGGTTGGCATCCGCGGCCTGACCGCTGCCCGCGCCCAGGACCTCCTCCAGGATCAGCACATCACCGGCGCGCAGCAGCAGCCGGTTGGCGGAATCGTCTTTCAGCCAGGCGTCGCGTCGCGCCCGCCGGCAGGCAGGCAGTCGTCTCGCCCCAGGTGTAGAAGCGCAGCGCGTTGTGCGCGCTGTACAGCATCAGGTCGTGCAGGCTCTCGAAGGGCTGCGCGCCGCTTTCCAGCGCCGCGCCCAGGTTCTCGGCGGCGATCACCCCGGATGCGGCCCGTTAGCCCCGGCCAGCAGCAGTGTTCCGGGATGATCTTCGCCCGGCCCTGGCAGGATTTTGCCGTCCGCGGCAGGGTCCACTTCGAAGACCACCCAGGCGCGCGCGTTGCAGCCGTCGTGCATGTCGTAGTCCAGCAGGCGCGCGTGCCGGCGCAGCGAGATGCGCTGGCGGGCCGTGCCCAGGTAGGCCTCGGTGGCCACCGCGTCCTGGTAATAGCTGAGTTGGTCGCCCGCGTAGGCCACCAGTTCGACCAGCGCGCTGCCCAGGTCTGCCGGGCTGCGTTCGTCCTGCCCGGGGGCCAGCACGCTCAACCGGTCGAGCATCAGCCGGCGGAAGGCAGGCGTAATCCTTGGCCAGGTAGTCGATGCGCGGTGAGGGCATCGGCGCGTCGGGCGGCGGCGGCGGGTTCTTCGCAGTCGAAACCGGCTGGGCAGTCCACCTTGAACGAGAAATCCACCTGCGAGAGCAGCGGGTCGAAGCCCGCCGGAGGCTCGTTGGATCCGGCTTCGGCCACGATCCGCAGCGTGTAGGTGGAAAAATCTCCCGTCTGGTCCACTTTCACGCTCAGCACTTTCCCGCTGGCGTGCAGTTCGCTGGCCTGAATCCCCTGCACGCGCACCCCGCCGTCGATTTGCAGGTTGCCCAGCCCGAAATGGCTCGGGTTGCCGCTCCCGTCTGCGGGGATATCCTCGAAGAAGGTCACCAGCAGGGTGCGCTGGTCGGCGCTCACCTCCAGAAAGTCGATGGCCGGGCGGCACCGGCAGGCCCTGCTCGATGCGGTTGCGCAGCAGCGCGCGCCGTCCCTGGTGCGTAGCAGGCATAGATCGCTCATCTACACCTCCCGGCTGAATTCCGCCACCTGGCGCCGCTGCGTGCGCCGGATGACATATTGGACCAGCACGTGCAGGCTGGCATCCTCGGCTCTCCACCTGCACCGCTTCCACCAGGATGCGGTCGCCCAGCCACTGCTGCAGCGCGCCCTGCACCAGCAATTGGGTGGCCGCGGCCAGCTCCGGGCTGTTGGGCGCGAACGACCATCTGCAGCAGCCCGGAGCCAAAGGTGGGCCGCATCACCCGCTCGCCGGGCGAGGTGAACAGCACCTGCTCGATCATGTCGCGGATGTGCTTATTCTCCGTCGCTCAGCGCGGTGCGCCCCAGGCTGTTGCTGTGGAAAGGAAAATCTGCGTTCATCAGGTTGCCTGCACGCGGGTTTGGGTTACGATCACGGAGGCCGGTCCCGGCGCGGGGCTGCCCACGCACAGGCTGGCGCTGGTGTTGAGAACGGCCGGCGCGCCCATCACCTGCACGCGCATGGCCGGAACCAGCCACTGCACGGTCAGGCAGGGCTGCGGCGTGCCCCCGGGCGTGGTCATCGGGCAGCCCACTACCAGGTGGCTGCCCGCCAACGGTCACCACCGGCTGGCCGCTGACCAGCACGCGCGTATTGGCCGGGATCTCCTGCACCTGCCCGGCGTGCGGGCAGATTGCGGTGGCGTTGACATGGTACAGCATTCCAGGCATACCTGCGGCCTCCTGTCAGGTGATCGTCAGTGCGCCGGTGTTGATATTCACCACCGGCCCGTTCATCGTGATCATGGCGCCCTTGCCGTTCTGGATGGTGATGCCGGTCTGGTTGATCAGGATCGATGCGCCGGTGGCCAATTGGATCATCAACCCGCCCGTCGGCCCGGGCGTATCGCTGATCAGCAACCCGTTCTGCGCCGTGGTCTGAAAGCACAAAGCCCGACAGCCCGGGCAGGATCGTCTGCGCCAGGGCCGGCACCTCGGCCGCGCTGCCCCAGAAACCGCCGGTCCAGATCGGGATAATCCGGGTCGCCCTGCTCGAACTCCACCCACACCCCCGCGCCGATCGGCGGCACGGTGTAGAAGCCCATCTGCGGCCCGGCCACCGGCACGCAGGGCATGGCCCAGCTCGACAGCGCCACCCCGGTCACGTCCGGGACGATCACCTGCACGCGTGCCCATGCGCATCGGGTCGACGTTGTTGACCACGCTGCCGCGAAATTTGCCGTAAAACTTTCTCAATTCGCTCATTTCACACGCTCGCTACGGTGGAAACCAGACCATTGCGGGTCAGGGTGAAGCGCTGTTTGTACGAACCGCGCTCGATGCTGTGGGTGACACTTTTGACGTAATACAGACCGTCGAAGAGCGTTCCCGCCCCGCGCAGCCCCACCAGCCCGCGCGATTTGAGCACGTGCCCGTAGCGCACCACATCCAGGCTGCCGCTGGCAGTCACTGCCTCGGAAGCCCGCGAGCGCTGCGCCAGCCCAAACAGCACCGCCTGCACCGGGTTGGCTTTGGCCAGCCCGGTGATCGGCGTGATTTTCTTGGGGATCGGCGGCATCAGCCCCAGCGGCGGGTTGATCAGCGATACATCCGGGATTGGGATCGGGATCGGCACTTTGGTCAGCGAATTTTGGATATACACCACCGGCAGTTCGGCCTGGCGGTCGTCGAAAGGTGAAATTGACCGCCTTCCACGTTGGTTTGCACTCCGGCGTTGATATTCAACGCCGGCTGCGGCACGCCCACCTTCACATCCGGCCCCCAGTACGCCCGGCTGATCCCCGGCACCGGCCCGGGCTCCACATAAAACACGTAGCCGGCCTGCTCGGCCAGGTCGCGCAGATAGGCCAGGTCGGTGCCGCTGTGGCGCGGGATGCGTTCGAGCGGGTTGGGAAAATCCATCATCACCGTGGGGATCACCATCGGGATGATCCCAAACATGGCGTATTTGCGCCAGGATGGCCAGCGCGCGCAGCTCGGGCGTCATCGCTGGGTAGGGCAGCCCCGAGAAGTCGATGAAATTCATCACCCGGCTCAGGTCCTTCGCCGCTGATCGTCAGCGTCGCTTTACCGTCTCCCGCAGCCTGGGGTGAGCTGGTGATGGGTCATCACCCCGTCCATCAGCACCTCGGTGATCCCGTTCAGCGTGGCGGCGATGATCACCCGCACCAGCGGGATGGGCGCTCCGCCCGCCAGCAAGAACAGGGCGGCGATCGGCGAATCGCGGTCGATCTTGAATACCAGTTGGAACCCGCTCGCCTGGCCGGCAGCCGAGGTCACCTCGAGGTGGTCGAGGGCATCCAGCACATCCTTGCCGACCGGGATGGGCACCGCCGGACCGATCATCAGGCTCAGGTTGATCCCGTCAAGCATCCTGGCTCCCGTCGGCGCCTTCCGCGAGGCTGATCCGCACGGTCTCTCCGGGGCGCTGGGTGGCCTCGCGCGGGTGCAGCACGTTGTTGGCATCACACAAGCGCCAGGCCAGTTCCGGGTCTCCCAGGTACTGCGCTGCGAGGTTATCCAGCCGGTCGCCTTCGTTGACGCTGTGCTCCAGCAGGGTGGGCAGCCGGCCGGCCTGCGGCAGGAAGCGCCGGCGCAGGTAGGGCAGTTTCTCGCCGTTGGCCAGTTCCAGCAGCGCGCGCGGCGTGCCGTGATAGCGGCTGTTGGGCGGGTAGAGGTTGGTGTCGCCCATCATCTGCAGCAGCGCTTCGAGCGGATCGTTCACGGGATTCCTCCAATTCCGAGCATGTTAAAACTGCCGCTTTCCAACTGGCGGGCCAGTTCTTCCTTCTTTTGCTGGTAAACCATGTACAAGCGTGCCGCCTTTGTGCCCAAAGCCCAGGTCTGATACGCTCAGCACGCGCATTTCCAGGTGGATTTTGGCGCGGATCGGGTTGAGCTGGCTGTCGAAGGCTTCTTCCACCACGCTCAGGCTGTTCAGACGCACCGGGATGATGCGGTTCTTGCTCCACACGAACAGCACCAGCAGCGACTGCATCGGGATGATGCTCAGCGTCCCGCGCTCAGCCAGGCGCTGGTTGTCCACCAGTTGGCTGCTGGGCGGGTAGAGGATTTCCTCCAGGGCAGATAAGATCGGCAGCACGGTCAGGTTCGGCTGCCCGATCCGGCCCGATCGGGCTGTTCCAGCCGGTCGGTCGCGTCCACCTCGGCCTCCACCTGGATCGTTTCCACCGGGGGCCCCTTGAAGCGCACCGCCGACCCTTCGCCCACCGTCTGCGGCGAGAGCGAGCGGCTTAGACTTTCGGGGTTGTACTGCAGGATGATGATGCGCCGCACCGCCGAGGTCAGTCGGGTCGATCAGCACCAGGCCGCCTTTGATCAGCCGCGGTGAAAGGGGTGAATTGGTCATCTTAATTTCCCATCACGTCGTCGCCGGTGATATTCCACACGTTGCCCAGCAGGTTGTTCCCGTTGGCCGGGTCTTCATTCACCCCGGCCATATCGGCGCCGTTGTCCACAAATTTTTCCTGGTCGCGCGATAGGGTTTCATCCACCAGCTTATGCGATGCCATGCCATTGCGCAATCTGTGTCCACCAGTCGGAAATGGTGGCGGCGTAGCTCTGTGTTGCTCCCGGGTTGAATAGTTTGCTTTCGGCTTTGCGCTGCGGATCGAGCGCCCGCATCATTTTCTTGTAATTCCCGCGGTGACTGTGGACGGCATGCACATACTCGTGGCTCTGCGTGCCAGTGTGGATGGCCGGCCCCGCCAGCAGCAGAAAGATCGTGAACGATCCGCGCGGGGTGATGGTAGGAGCGGGAAGCGCATCCGTGGCGCTCAGGCCGAGCGCTGCGCGGATGTGCGCGTCGCCCGCGGGGGTGATGCTCAAATTGGCGTCTGCGCGCATTGCTGTCCAGCGACCAGTCCGCGTCCACCAACGTGTAGGATTTGCGTCCCTGGCGGTAGGTGATTGTGAAGTGGTTGATCGCTTTGAAAAACGGTTTCCCACTGCGGTACGCTGAAATCGGCCGTGGAGGGCGTCCCGCTGAAGGTGATGTTGGGCTGGTTGATCCGCACGCGCGCGCCGCCCGCCGCCGGGTTCGATGAACAGCAGCCCGGGCTGCTGGTGAAAAACCATGAAGGCACTCTTCGGGTCGCTCAGATCCGGGTGAATCTTCGGCTGGGAGATATAACTGCCCGCCTGCAGCGATTGGGCGAAAGTGAAGCCTTTGTTTGGCCCGCCCGCGACCGCCTGCGCGGTGACCTGCGGCAGGGTGGAGCCGGCAACGGTGTGCACGCCCAACTGCGGAAAGCGCTGGGGTGGGCTGGGCTGCCCGGTGTACGGGACTTCCGCGTTTTCGGTGACGCTGGATTCCCACGGGGCGCCGCTGCGGTCATTCACCGTGATATTCTCGGTCAAACTGGTTTCCGTACCGCGCGTGGTCCCTGGTCGATCCGGTAGGTCAGCTCGAGGGTCCCGGAAATCACCATCGTCCCTGCCCAAGCTAGGTATTGAAGTTGGCGTCGCTGGTCGGGCGTGTTACGTTGATGGTCCCGGCGCTATAGCGCCAGCGCCTCACCACCAGGGTCGAACCCGCCGGGGGCGTGAAATTAATGGTCGCCGTCAGCGTATCGCCGCGGGTCAGGGTGCCGCCCGGCGCCAGCGTCAGGGCTGGGTGCCGTGACTGCGGGGGGAGCCGCCTGTGTGGTTTCTCGGTTTCTGGTACTTCTGTCCGCCTGTCACGTGTGGGAAGGACCTCGTCACGGGTTGGCTCCGTCGACTCTCCCGCCGTCTGCGGGGTGCCTTCCGGGATAGCGTCCACCACCTGGGGGTTGACCGGTTCCAGGGCTGGTGGCGGCGTCCGGGCTGGTTTCTCCGGCTGAATGCCCCTGGAAACCTTCGAGCGGCAGGATGCTCACCCGCGCCAGGCTGTGCGCCAGGGAGGGCTGCCTCGCGTGCGAAGGAACCCGCGGCCGGCCACCTGGCCGGGTACTCCTCGTCGGCCAATGCGGTTTCCCTCACAGGTTCAGGCGTCAGGCGTGTCTGTCGTTTTCATTCGCGTGTCAGGCTTACTGGAAAATCTTCGAAGAGACATAAGCCGCGTCTACCATCGACCAGATATCCACCGCCAATCCAGCCTCGATATAGGCATACGGCAGCCAGCCATAGCCTTTTTCACCCCAATCCGCGCCCCAGGAATTGCGGATCAGCAGCGCGCCTTTATAATTGCCGATCTTCCGTTGGTCATCAAACCTGACCGCCAGCACGGCATGCCCGCCCATCAGGCTGTCGCCTTCAATTGGGAAGGGGATGTTCGCCCTGTGCCGTCCCCGGCTGGTGGAATCGAGGTGTACACCGAAAAGCCGAACATGCTCGGCAGGCCGGCCATCAGGTAGCGCTTGACCAGGGTCAGCACGCGGCTGGCTTGGAGCCGGGCGGGTCGAGTCGGAAATATTTGATGGCTTTGTAGTTTTGCGCAAACGCGTAGCAAAACGGCGGCGGTTCTTTTTCAAAGTCCGCGATGCGGTAGGGATAGTAGCGTTCGGGCGGGATGCCAAACAATACCAGGGCGCGCATCGTGCTGCGCAGGTATGCGCCCGAGTCACCGGTCCATTCGAGCAGGTTGCGGGTCACCTTATATAGGAAAAGTCGCGAGGCGTCCAGATATTCATTCTTGGTGCGCAGTTGAAAGTATTCCACCATTCCGATCGCCGCGTGGGCTGTGCAGCTCCCCAGGCTGCCCTGATCTTCCACCGGGGTGCACCATTGGCGCAGGTCAACTTTCCCAAAGGCGCGCGCGTTCATTGCCTTGTCGAGCGGTGCGGAATGCTCAAGGATATCTTTGATTTTTTCGTTTTCCGGAGTGTAATCGCGGACGTCTGGCAGGTCGCGCTGCCATCCAAAACCGTATACGTGTGAGTCAATCATGTTGGTTTCCTTTCATTGCGTTGCTGATGTGTTGGTAGAGTGCACGGGCAATCTGAACGCCAATTCTGGCCGGGGAGGTGCCCGGCCGCACCTGGATGCTGCCTGCGTCCAGGCTGGGCAGGTTTACGCTCCCCATTTGTGCAGCGGGCAGGCCTTCTTCATCGATCAACCGTGTCAGTTCTCCCTCGAAGGCGGCGCTGATCCGGTAGCGGTCTGAGGCGTGAAACCCGTTCAGCACCAGGCTGTCGATCTCGATTTCGATGGAGGACTGAGCCGTCGTGGGTGATCATGCGCGACTGCGCTCCTTTCTCCAGCGGAAACGGTTTTTCCAGGCGCATATATTCGCCGCGCGCGGCCTCGATGATATGGCCATCCGCACCGGGCCGCCGTTTTCGGCCGCCAGGAACGCCGCGTGCAGTGCAGTGTTGTAGATGCTGCCACCGGCCACTCCAGCCGGGCCAGGGCCTCATAATCGAGATTTTCGAGCGGAGTGGCTTCCGGGAAAATGCGCTGCCAGATCTGGACGACGCTGATCTTGTCCCGGGTAAGGGAAATGCACGCTGAAGCGAATGCGCCGGATAAAGGCCGGATCGAGCGCCTCGGGCAGGTTGGTCGCCAGGATCGACAGCCCGTGGTAGGCCTCCATGCGCTGCAGCAGGTAGCTGATCTCAATGTTGGCGTAGCGGTCGTGGCTGTCCTTGACCTCGCTGCGCTTGCCAAACAGGGCATCCGCTTCGTCGAAGAACAGGATCGCGCCGCCGTCTTCGGCGGCGTCAAACAGCGGCCGCAGGTTTTTCTCGGTTTCGCCAATATATTTGCTCACCACCGCGGACAGATCGATACGGTACAGGTCCAGCTTTAGCTCGTTGGCCAGCACTTCGGCGGCCAGGGTTTTGCCGGTGCCGCTCGGCCCGGCGAACACCGCGCTGGTGCCCAACCCGCGCGAGGAACGCGCGGCGAAGCCCCAATCCTGGTAGACCCGGCTGCGCTGCTGCACGTGCGCGGCAATCTGGTGCAGCAGGTTTTCCTGGATGGGCGGCAGCACCAGGTCGTGCCAGCCGCGCAGGGGATTGGATGCGCTGGGCCAGTTCGTCCAGGTGCGGCCGGGCCTGCTCGCGGCAGGCCTGCCACAAGCTGCTCAAAGCTGCCATGACTCACGGTCGAAGTCCGCTGCCGCGCTGTGGATGGCGCGGCCGAGAACTGGAACTGGTTGGTCAGGCGCGTCAGGTCGCCGTTGAAGCGAGACCGCATGCTCCCCCAGTTCCTGGCGCCAGGCTGCCTCTTGTTCCGCCGCGCTCGCGTCGGGCAGTTCAAAGCTGACCGTGCTGCGTTCGATCCTGCTGCCAGCGGCTGCGCCCGGAGAAGGATCAGCCCGCCATGCGTGTTCTGCGCCAGGCGCGCCAGCGCCGCGCCGGCCGGGCTGTGCGCGTCCAGGTCGTCGCATTCCACCAGCAGCACGCTGCCTTCCAGCAGCGCTTCGCGGTCCCACAGGCGCATCCACTGCATCCAGTTCGCGCGGCTTCGCGCGGCAGAAGGTTGGCGGGCAGCTCGATACAGGCGCAGCCCCAGGTTGGTCGCAGGCCAGCACCGCCGCGGCCTGGCGCCGTGATGCGCCGTCGCCGCCGTCAGCTGGATCACCGGCAGGTCGCCCTGCTCGTCCGCGCGGCGCCACAGCCGCCAGCGATGCGTTCCGCCGCGGCCTGCCAGCCCGAGACTTGCTCCAGCCAGCAGGTTCCACTGCGCGCACGCTAGCCGGACAGGCGCTCGTCCAGGTGCGAAACGCCCATCAGGTAGTGCAGGATGCGTTCGTCGATCTGCAGCGGCGCGCTGGACAGCCCCACCCCCTGGACGGGTTCGATCAGGCGGTAAGAAACGCAGCGGGCTGGCAGGGGTCAGCGCGCTCCAATGCGCCTCCGGCATCACCGCCAGCGCCAGGCTGAAGCATGGCCGGCGCCGCGCCGCGTCGCCCTGCGCGTCGGCCAGCCTTTGCGCGAAACCGGCGTCCAGTTCCGCCCCCGCGCACCACAGCAGCAGCCTGCGCTCAGAATGTTGAAAGCCCGAAGACGCGCGCACAGGCGTTCCAGCGCCGGCGGGCGAGCCATCTCCGCCAGTATCGCAGCAGGGTTGGGTGGCTTCCCGCCATGCCGTCCGACGTTCCTGTCCGGTGTAGCGCGCCAGTGCGGCGCTACTCCAGGCCGAGTGCGGCGGTCGAGATAGCGCTGGTTGCTCGTCCAACCACTGGCGATCGCTCGTGGCGCTCATGGAATCGTCACCTTCGGCCCAATCATCTGCCCAAAGTTGGGGCTGAGCGGGTTGAGATCCAGCAGGGAACTCTCCGCGCCGTCCACCTGCACACGCACGAAATATTCTCCCGCGGGCACTTTCACCACCGCGAAGGCCGCCGTGCTCCGTCCGCGGGCAGCGGCGGCAGCGAGAACGAGAACTCGCCGCTCCCACTCGTCCGGTTGAGCAGCAGCGTCAGGCGCTGGTCCTGGCGCGCAGCAGCGGCTGAACGGTCAGCGTCAGGGTCAGGTTGAACAGCCCGGCGTTGGAGCTGATTGCGCGGATTTGGCCACATCGCTGATCACCGGGTGCAGCACCATCCCAACCACATTCAATTCGAACCCACGGTGTTCCACGGGTGGGTCGCCCATAAACAGCTTGTGCACCACCTGCAGCCCGTTCAGCCCGGCTTTCAACCCGCCCGGCAGGCTGATGGTGATCTGTTCGGGAGCAATCTGGGCCAGGGGCGGGGTAGTTTCAATCCCGCCGGTGAGGATGTGAGTGACCTGCCCGCGCAGGTTCGCGCCCTGGATGATCAGCTGCGCGCCTGGAACGATCGGAAAGCCCTCGCCCAGGCTGGAAAACACCTTTTCCACCAGCGGTTCGGCGAACGGCTGGACGTAGACCAGCGGCTGGCGCACCGGCAGCGCGGGTTTGGGCTGCAGATCGCTCGGCTCGATCACCACCACCGAGGCCTTATACGCCAGCGACAGGCTGTAAGGTGTCTGCGCGAAGAGCGACCACAACCGTGATAATTCGTCACTCGTCAGCGGCAATTGGGTGAAGCGCACTGGCTCCACTTGCCCGGCCAGGTCTGACTGGCCCAGGAAGTGGCGCGGATCGCTGTCCGGCACGCCCACCGCCGGGGTGATCACATTGTCCTTGATCTCCTGCGGTGCCCAGGATTGGCCAGGCATCCAGCTGGCTGATTACCGCACCCATCAGGCGCTGCGGCTCCAGCAGCTTGTCTTCTCCGTGGAAAGTCAGCAGGTAGTACAGGTCGAGCACCACTTGCGGTTTGCGCGTCAGCGAGCCGTCGACGCGGCGGGTGGGCAGGTCGCTGTTGCGGTGCTGGGGGTTGGGGTTGACCTCGTACAGGAACAGGTTGATCCCCGTCTTCTTGTCCTTCTCGCGCTGGTCGGGCCGGTCGGTGGTGACGAAGACGTTGCTCACCCCCGAGCCAGCGGCGATTTGCACCAGCCGCTGCTGCAGTGCGGCGGTGACGGTGGCGATGGCCAGCGCGTTGCTCATTGGTTTTCCTCGTTCAAACGCCGCAGGTATTCATCCAGGCTCATCGCCGGGTGCGGTTCGGTGCGCGGCGCGGGTGTGGGCACTGGCGGCTGTACCGCACGCACTTCAATCCGCCCGATGCTGATCTTCACTGCCGGTGCTGGCGCTTCTTGGTTTTCCCGTGCTGTGGGTTTCTCTTGCGCACCGACCTGGACGAACCTGCCAGGCCGGCTGGATCGGCAGCAGCAGCTTCTCGCCCGGGATCTCGCTGCCCGTGTAGTGGTTCGGGCAGATATCTGCGGCGTGACCGCCGGGCTCGTTTGGCTCACAGCCGGTCGGGCTGGGGCTGTCAGCGGCAGCAGCGGCGTGTTTGCCGTCCCGCGCGGCTTGCTGGCCGCAGGCTCGCTGGCCGCGCCCGGTTGGGTTGTTCTGTGGGCGCCGCGGCTCGTATCAGGGTCGGCCGGCTGTCCACTGGCACTGCAGGCGCCTCCGGCTGTGGGTCGCTTCCGCGTGCCTGGGACGGGCACGTCTCCGGCGCGGCGGGTGATGGCTCGCTATTCGGTTGGGTACTATTTGGCATGGATCAGGGAGGCGCGGGCGGCTGAGCGGTCTCATCCGCTTCGACTTCCTCGAATTCGTCTGCGGTCTGCCCAGGCCGGCGCATACAGCGGCGGGACCACCGGCCGGATACCGCTGGTCTCGCCGCGCGCGCGCTGCAGCAGGCGAGTAGAAATAACCGGCGCTCATCCGACCAACTCCAGGTAAGTCCTGCGTCGCTGGCGCGCTCATCGCCAGGATGTCGGCTTCACCCCAGCCGTACGCGCTCGCCAGGCTGTGCACATCGCGATCAGCACGCGGCGCGCGCGCGCCGTCACCTGCGTCCACAGGAAACTGGCGATGTCCAGCCGTTCCTCCCAGTGCTGCTGGCAGGCCGCGCAGACCAGTTCCACCAGCCATTCCGCCTGCGGATCGTTTTCGTCGATCGCTTGCTCCAATTTCAGGATCACTCTTCGGGCAAGTCCTCCGGTTGCATCTCCTCCGCTCCTCGCCGCGCGCTGAGAATGCATCCGCAGCAGGATCCGCCCGGTACCGCGCAAGCATCCGGGTTCGCCGCGGCGCAGCCAGGTCCAGGCTGTTCGGCAGGCGGAATTGGAGGGTGTAGTCCCCATGCCTGAAGGTGAACGGATCACCGGGGGAGTCAACTTGGCGCGCGTCCAGCGCTCCGGCCTCCAGGCTGAATTCCAACTGCTCGCCGCACGCCGGGCAGGCCGCCAGGCACGCCAGGCGCGGCCCAAAGGCGTCCTGGTAGACCTGCAGCAAGCGTCCATCCAGTTCGCCCACCGGCAGGGCGCCAGGCTGGCTCGCGTCTCGCCTGGTTCGGCCGCCATCAGCAGGCTCAGGGCGCGGTCGACCGGATGCTGGACCAGGCCGCTCTCCCACAGCTCCAGCAGCTGCGCATCCACGCTAGGAGGGCATGCTCAATCCTTAGGGTTCGGTGAAACTCGGTTCGGTCGGTTCCTGCGACTTCGTAATCGCGTTCCCAACCTTCGTTTTCGAGCTTGATCTGCTGGATCGCGACCGCGTTGGCATTGGCGTCCAGGTCCGGCAGCGCCTGGTATTCCGAAACCCAGCAGCGGTAGATCTTGTATGCCAGCACCAGCTGGCCCGGCCTCGTTGTACATCTCGAGGATCACGTCTTTGCGGAAATCCTTGAGCGAGACTTCCGCGCCGAGCCCGGAGCCAAAGTTCCACACCTTGTTGGCCCACTGCTCGAACTCCACATCGTGGGTCACGCCGCGTTCCAGCGTGATCGCCTCGTATTTGCTGCGTCCCGGGCATTTTGCGCGAGCTGCTGGGGTCGCCGCCTTCGCGGTGTTCGATCACCTCGGTGCAGCGCTTGAGCGCACTCACCTTGCTGACGCCGGCCACGTAGCGGCCGTCCCATTTCACGCGGAATTTGAAGTTCTTATAAGGGTCGAAGCGGTGAGTATTGACTGCAAATTGTGCCATTCCGCCCTCCTATGCCTGTAGTTGTCCAGCCATCTGCTGGATCTGGATGATGACGAATTCAGCCGGTTTGAGCGGGGCAAAGCCGACCAGAATATTGACCACGCCGCGGTTGACATCGTCCTGGGTGGTGGTTTCGTGGTCGCAGCGCACGAAATACGCCTCGGCCGGGGTTTGCCCGGCGAATGCCCCCGGCGGAAAAGCCCGTGCAGGAAGGAGCCCACGTTCAGCCGGATCTGCGCCCACAGCGGCTCGTCGTTGGGTTCAAACACCACCCACTGCACCCCGCGGAACAGGCTCTCTTCGATAAACAGCGCCGTGCGCCGGACGGCACATACTTGTATTCGTCCGCCATCTGGTCCGCGCCGCGCAGGGTGCGCGCTCCCCACGCCACTGCCCCAAACACGGGTAGTGTGCGCAGGCAGTTGACCCCTTCGGGGTTGAGCGTGCCGTTTTCCAGGTCGGTCAGCGTGTAGGCCGTGGCCTGCACTCCGGCCAGGGTGGCTTCGGTCCCAGCTGGGGCTTTCCACACCCCGCGCTGCGTGTCGGTGCGCGCGTAGAGGCCCGCCACCGTGCCGCTGGGCGCGCTCAGACGCAGTTTTCCGCCCTTGAGCGGGTCGGCGATCTTGACCCACGGGAAATACACCGCCGCGTCCTTGCTCTTGGGGAAATCGGTGCCCTGGATTTTGGTCAGCATCTCGGCCGGGGTGTCCGTGTCCGCTGGCGGGTCGACGATTAAAAAGGCGCGCCGCGTGGCCACGTAACTGGCCGCGTCCGCCAGGATCCCGGGGTCGGAGATGCCCGGCAGGCACAGCAGGTTGAAAGACTGCAGGCCGTCCAGCGCGAACAGACCTTCGCGCCTGGCCTGGCTGCCAATATACAGCGGGTAGGCCTCATCCTCGGTGAAGGCGCTTTCGCTGCCGTTCTGTAGGGTCACATTCACCCCCAGCGCGGAGGTGCTCCCCGCCAGCAGGTGAAACTCATTGGCAATGCTGTTAGCCAGCCGCGGGCAGTACCGCCACCGCTGATCCATCACCCCGTGTGCCGGAGGCCAGCACCAATTTGTTGCCGCTCGCCGTGCAGCTGAACTGGGTGAAGGCCGGCACTGCTTTCAGCGCGCGCACCGCCGCCTGGATCGCCGCCGCGGCATTTGCCGATCTTCACCGCCGCGGTCCCGCCGCTGAATGCTGCCACGCCCACGAAGACTTCCTCCGGCCGCCCGCCGTCCAGCGCGACTCAGGAAACTGGTGTGCGTGGCGTCCGGGAAGGAGTTCATGTCCCCGGCTGAAAGCGCACCGCTGGTCAGCGTGCCCGGTGCGGGTGTCTCCTTCGGACGGATGGCTCCCACCGCATCGGTCTCCTCAAATCCCAGTTTGAGCCGCGCGGAGCAGTCGCTAACCGGCCCGGGCAGCACCCGCACCGTGGAAAACTCGCCCGCCTGCCCGGAGGTCATCAGCAGCGCGTTGCCGCTCTTCACGCAGGTAAAGCCCGAAAGCGCCGGCTTGCCCGCCGCCGCGGCCTGCACCTTGGCCTGGATCGCGGCGCACAGGTTGCTCAGCGCGTCGCCTCCGCCGGATAGGTCAGCCGGCAGCGCGATGACAACTTTGACCGGCGGCAGCCCGTTGACCGTCACCTGGAAGGTATTGTGTGTGCCGTCCAGGAGGGTCGTCACATCCAGCGGATTGCCTCCGCCGTCCACCAGTTCGGCGCTTTTCGAAGTGCCGCTGCCCAATCCGCCGAGCGCAGCCACACGCCTGGCAGATATCAGTTCGGATGACTTTCAACCAGGTCTTCTACATAGCGCGCATCCGCGCTGTTCATCGACAGGTTCTGGAAAACCTCGCTGCGCCGGTCGCTGGGCGTATCCGGGTTGGCGTAATTCAGGCTGAGGTTGAATGTGCTGGTGGGGCGTGCGCTCTGGTAATCTACGCGTACCTCGATGAAGTTACCGCTGGCGCCCTTGTCGACGGCGGTGAGTTCGAGCACGTCGGCTCCATCCCCGTTCTGCAGGGTGAGGTTCGCCGGGCTGGCATTTTTGGCCACGCGCACCACCCAGGCGTCCGACCCGCCGTTGGCGAAAAACTGGCGCACGGCGTAGCTCATCTCTGAGCCGGCGTCCAGGCCGCCAAACCGGCGCTCAAAATCCGAAAAACTGAGGATGTGGGTGGCTTTATCCACCGGGCCGCGCTTGGCGGCGCCAATGAATGCGGTCACCGAGGTGGAGGCGGCAGTGATCGTCCGCACCCCGCTGGGGACCTCCTCGATGTATACACCCGGAAAAGTAGGATTCACAGGCATGAGAGCCATCTCCTTTCTATGTGCAGCGAGTAAAATCTTGCCGGCGGGGAAAAAAAAGAAAGCGCTGTCCCACCGCTGAATGGCAGGCAACGGCTTATCTTCTTCTCCGGCGCTAAATAATTGATATTATTTATCTATTTTAATGATGTATTCTTAAAAAAGCAAGCAGTCTTGGTAAAATCTTATGTTATTCACAGGTTCGCCTGGTAAAGCAGTGGGTCCGCAATCCCTCTTTTATTATTAATGCGAGTAAGTGCCGCTTTTGCGGCACTTACTCGCATTAATAAATGATTTCCCCGCCAGTGGAGCGGGGGTAAATGGGTAGGGATTCCTTATTCCATCTCGATATAAATGCGTTTGTTGATCTTCCCCTTGCTCTTATAATCCACCACGCGGATGCGCCCTACCTCGGAAGTATTTGCCACGTGCGTGCCGCCGTCCGCCTGTAGATCCAGCCCCACCAATTCCACCGTGCGGATCTGGCTGATCTCGGGCGGGAGCAGGTTGATCTTGGTGCGGATTAAATCCGGGATCTGGAATGCTTCTTCTCGCGGAAGGATCGCCACGCGCACAGGGCGGGCTGCCAGCACCTCGCGGTTGACAGCCTCCTCGATCACCCCCACCAGGTCTTTGCTCAGTGACTCGAATTCAAAATCCATGCGCCCGTGCAGCTCGTCCATGTCTCCGCCCGTCACCTGCGCCCCGTAATCCCGGAAGACCACTCCGCACAGGATATGCAGGGCGGTGTGCGTGCGCATCAGCGCGTAGCGGTGCTCCCAATCCAACTCCCCTCGCACACGCGTCCCAACCGCCGGCAGCGCTTGCTCGCCCGCCAGCAGGTGCCAGATACCCTCGGGGCCTTTGCGCGCGCGAAGTAACGTCAGGGCGGCATCCCCCACAAACACCGTGCCCGTATCCGCGGGTTGGCCGCCCCCGCCCGGGTAAAACGCGGTACGGTCCAGCATCACCGCGCGGTTGGCTTCGTCCACCGCCATCACCTGGGCGTCGAAGGTGCGCAGGTAAGCATCCGTCTGGTACAGCATCTCAGTCATTGCGACTTCCTTTCTTCTCCCATTAAACCACCGGAACGGCTGCGCTCAAAGGGTTCTGAACTTTTCATTCCCATTTTATTGGTTCTTGTCCCAGCATAGGTGGAAAATGATTGACGCTCCTCGGCGGGCATGATACAATCGGCATCGTTGTGAGGGCGTGTAGCTCAATGGTAGAGCAGTGGCCTTTTAAGCCATTGGTTCAGGGTTCGAGCCCCTGCACGCTCACTAAAGAAGCTTCTTCTTATATTAAGTGTCTCTGTAGACAGGGTTGTTTATAGGGATGCTTTTATTTTTAACATTAATCCATTGGTTATAAAAGGCTTAGGCCACTGCTCTACCATTGAGCTACATGCCCTCACAATGAAAATAAAAAGGCTAAAGAGAAGCACATTCTAGAGCTAGTCCAGCAGATAGCTTAGAGGCTGTCTTAGAATTCGAAATATTTGCCAGAACCTGGAGACAGTCGCTTCTATTAGTTGCTATAAACCTTGAAGTTGAACTGCAAATGAATCCAACTTCACTGATAAAAAGAGTAGAATCAAGTTAGCCAGCAAGCCATGCCATACAACCAGGAGGTAACTATGAAGAAATTTCATATGTTCGAAATTTATGCCAGTGAGGAAGGCGTTTATTTTGCCTCAACGGATCAAAAAGCTCAAGAAATGGCGACAAAAATGTTTCTTGAATATCAACACAATGATTCCCCCCTGGTTGTAAAATTTCCCCCTTGGTCGAAGAGTTCGAAGGTGATATTTTTTCTACAAAAACTAAAACTTGAGCTAGTTATGAATGGCTGGGAGCCGTTTGCCGTCACTCAGAAAGGAACCGAAATAAACTACTTTTTCCGCAGAGAAGAGACTGACTAGCGCGTCATTTTTATTCTGGCTCCTGGCAAACAAATAAAAAATTTACGAAAGCAATAAAGAATTATGTGGGCTAATGACCCATGCATTTCTCTTATTCTGTCATCAATTTCGAATATTCAGACAGTCTCTTAGAGTAGACAAAGAAAAGAGAGTAGAAAATAACTACTCTCTTTTCTTTGGTATAAAATAATAGTAGTGGAGGGGAAAATGAATCCAGCAGATTTTACTTTAAAAAACTTGGCTTTAGACACTTGGTATAAATTATTACTTGCTTTAGGGATAGGCATATTTTTCGTTTCTTTACTGTTTGACCTAAAAGGAATCTCTACACAACAAGCACAAATACTTTCAGGTGGACTTTTTCTGTTTGGAATGGGTGAATGGATTAACCACAAGAAAGGTTTTTACATAGCACATATGGCGGTCTGGTCATTTCGAGTTACTGATACTTTTTGGAGACCTAATATACTTGGCTTATTATTAGACCTAATAGGGTTGGTTCTTTTGTACAGTATTTTTAATTCCTTGTTTGGTTATCCTTTATATCAACCCATTCTAAAACTAACGCTAAATAATCCAAATCCCTAGAATATAAAATCCTCCTAGAAATTAGGGGGATTACTTTTAAACAGAGCTCGGAGGAAGTCATATTAATTCTTGAGTAAACAAATGAATACCATTGAACTGGTTATTAAATAATTTGATGCCTAATTCTAGACAGTTTACCTCATCCGATATTATGGTTTATAAAGAAATGTACTGTTTCTCCCCACCACACGCCCATGCTATCGGTGATTTAGGTAGTTTATTTTTATCGAGGTAGGGGGGGATTATAGATAAAATTATGGCTTGGCATTTTAATCGACAATAGATAGTGGCTTTGTACGCCCCTAGGATGGTCCCGTCAATGACGGAGAAAGCGAGGTTGCCTTTTCTTAAATCGTATCTCCGGGCGCTCATATCGTTGCGCAAACATTCTCGCGCCTTATCCGGCGACGATTTCACCCCCATTGGAAAATGCCCCCGCCGGTGTACTGGCTTATTTACGGCAAACTCACGGTCCGCCTATCTGCTTGAGACAAAGCTTCCTTCAGAACCCTACTCCGATTTCCGTTGATCCGGCGTAAAATAGATGAGATATGTTTGATCCTTCGATGGAGGATAATAGGATGCGTATCGCAGAATGTACGGATTCCTTTTTGCCGGTGGTGGACGGAGTAGGGCGCGTTGTGTATCAATACGCTTGCTCGCTCTCACTTTCCGGTAATGAATGTTATGTAATAACGTCGGTTCAGAATACGGGATATCGCGGAAAGCAACCGTTTGAGATTGTGGATTTTTCAAGCGTGAAGGTGCCTTCGGCTCCGCAGTACCAGACGGGTATCGCACCCCTCGACTTACATTATGTTGAGCGGATCTCCATGATCGAGCTGGATCTTATCCACGCGCACGCACCAGGTTTTGCCGGCGCCGAGGCAATACGGCTGGCCGGAAAGCTGAACATTCCACTTGTCGGTACTTTCCACTCAAAATATTATGAGGACTTTCTTCGCGTGACGCACAGCGATGTGCTGGCATCTTTGGGTTCACGCTTCGTAGCAGAGTTCTATGGACGCTGCGATGAGGTTTGGACGGTCAGCCAGGATGCGGCGGAGACGCTTCTCTCTTATGGCTATAAAGGAGATGTCGAGATTGTTCAAAACGGTACGGAAATGCGTACTCCCACTCCTGAATTTGAAAAGGCCGCACGGGAAAGGTTCAATCTTGGAAGCGAACCGATCCTGCTCTACGTTGGACAGATCGATACTAAAAAGAACCTTCGCAGGATCGTCGAGTCTGCCGCGCTATAGAAGAAGCGAGGGCATTCTTTTCAACTAGTCTTCGCGGGGCAGGGACAGGATAAAGAGGACCTTGAAAAGATGGCGGTTGAACAAGGTCTCGATAAAGTCATATTCACCGGGCATATTTCAGATCGCGATCTATTGGACGGTCTCTATATGGCGGCGTCGCTGTTTGTGTTTCCGTCTCTTTACGATACCGCTGGTCTGGTAGTACGCGAAGCAGCCGTAATGGGCACGCCATCCGTCGTGGTGGCGAATACTGCTCCGGCAGAAGTCATTTCGAATGGTCTGAACGGGTTGGTCTGTAGTGACGATACGGACAGTCTTTGTGATGTTATGGAGCGTTATCTTTTCGGAATGAGTGAAAATGAGCGTGAAAATATTCGAAAGAATGCTCAAGAAAGTGTTCCGCTGCCGTGGGAGACTGTGATGACAGAAGTTGAGGAGCGCTACAAAGCTCTCATTCTGAAGGGTAAACCGAAAAGAAAATCATTGCTTTCTCATCTGATCCCATAAATTTTAATTGGGAAAGGTGATCACAAAAAAATCGGTCGCACATATGTGGACCACACAAAAGGTTTTTCTGACGCGGTTACAATGGCCAGGCCAGGGTCACTCCACCCAACCTCCTCCAAAATCGCCGCGATTTTAGGTAGGGCAGGAGGGGTTCGTTATAGCATTTCTAATCAAATAAGGAAATGATGCTCATCAATCTTAACTTCAATCAAGACGGTCAGGCCTACAGCCCCTATTGGCGGGTTTGCGTCGGCGGCGGACGAGTGGGTGAAGCGCTGCGCGCCGATTTTCAGAAGCATCTGGAAATGGTGCAGCGCGAAATGCCCTTCCAATACCTGCGCATGCACGGCCTGTTCCACGAGGATATGATGGTCTACCATGAAGAAAACGGCCGGCCCATCCTCAACTGGCAGTACGTTGACCTGGTGTACGACCACTGGCTTTCGATTGGCATCCGCCCGTTTGTGGAGCTGGGCTTTATGCCCTACGATCTGGCCAGCGGCGATCAGACTGTCTTCTGGTGGCGCGGCAATATCACCCCACCCAAAGATTGGGCGCGCTGGGAATGGTTGATTGAGCAGTTCATCCTGCACATCAGAGAGCGCTACGGGCCGGCCGAAGTACGCCGCTGGTATTTCGAGGTTTGGAATGAGCCGAGTCTGTACTTTTTCTGGAAAGACGCTGACTTTAGCGCCTACATGGAGCTGTACGAGCGTACTGCTCGCGTGATCAAGCGCATCGACTCACATCTGCGAGTGGGCGGGCCGGCCAGCCATGGCTTTGGCGATCAAGTGGGCGTGCCGCCATGGGGCAAGGAGTTCCTGACGGCCTGCGCTGAGCGTAACCTGCCGCTCGATTTCTTCTCTACCCACCCGTACCCCACCCTATACCCGGTTGACCTGGAAGGGCGCGGTTACATGACCTGGGACGGCCCGGATCGCCTGCTGGTGGATGCGCGCGGCTGTGATAAGCTCTTACGCGCATCAGCTTACCCCAATGTTGAGCGTCACTACACCGAGTGGAGCTCCAGCCCCAGCCCACGAGATGCCGTGCACGACACCGCCTTCCTGGCATCCTTCATTGTCGATAACAACTGGCGCGCGCGCGGCTTGATGGATTCGCTTTCGTTCTGGGTGGTCAGCGATATTTTTGAGGAAAGCCGCCAGGGAGATACCCCCTTCCACGGCGGTTTTGGCCTGGTGAATATCCAGGGGTTGAAAAAAGCATCCTATCATGGCTATTGGTTCCTCTCGCGACTGGGCGATGAAGTGCTGGCTGAAGGCGATTCGTATGCGGTCACCCGGCGCGGCGACGGCACCCTGGTGGTCTTGATGTGGAACTACTGCCACTACCGCGATGACGCCAACGACAGCCGCCTGCTGGCCGCTGCTAATCCGCACGAAATTTATGACCTGTTTGCCATTCAACCTCCGCGCGAATTTCACCTGAAAGTGGACGGCGTGGGGGAGACCGTTCGATTGCAAATCACCCGCTTCGACCGCCAGCATGGCAGCGTCTACGATGCCTGGGCGGCCATGGGTGCGCCGCAGCATATCCTCCCCGCCGACCTGGAAGTGCTGCGCCGGCGCATGGAATTGGATGTGGCAGTCGAACGCATCGCCACGCCGGATGGCAGCCTCGAATGGGCTACCACCGTTCAACCGTTTGGCGTGACTCTCCTGGAGATCCAGCGGGTCGGATGAGAGTAACCTGGTGGTGCCGTATTAAGTATGTTCGGCATCGACGAGACCAATTAGGCGCTGTGTTTTGACCTGTTCTGCTAGTAATACTGCGAGTGGCGGAGTTGCCGTCGCCAACCTGATGGATTGCTTGCAAGCGCTGAGTAATGTGCTTTCTCCATTGTCTGAGACAAGTAAAAAGTAGAGGCGATTATTTACGAGTAAATAATCGCCTCTACTATACTAGATCCAATTATTTCCGCTCAATTCTCAAGGTATAGGCGTGCTCGCAGGGTTTCTGAGCAGGCATTTGAACATGCAGCCCGAGCTCGTCTTGATGCCAGGTTAGTTCACCCGGCGTCCCTAACAGGTGAATGGCCTGGATTTGTTTCTGCCGGCACAAACGATCCTGCTTTTAGGGAATGGATAACAGCCTGCCCAGTTTCGGGCCAGGCCAGGAGGAAGGTAAACAAATCTTTACCTTTCTGGGTAAAGCGGATATCTTGAGCGGTATATACCACCTGCTCCGTATCCCAAATCTTTTCGGTATTTTAAGTCGAAGGCCCTTCCCCATACACAGTCCATGGCCGGGTTCCGAAAATACCTTCTTGGTTGACATCCATCCAACGGGTGAATCCTTCCAGGAAGCGCTCCTCATCTTCGTCAATCGTGCCGTCGCCGCGCATGGGGATGTTCAACAGCATATTTCCGTTTTTGCTAACGATATCGATCAATTCGGTAACCTTTTCTCTAACGCTTTTATATTGTATGTCGCGGCGATAATGCCAGGCTCCAATGCAGGTATCCGTCTGCCACGGGTAAGGTTCAATGGTTCCAAACCGCCTGTGCTCCATATCCTGAACAACCGGTTTTTGCAGATGGTCCGGCACATCTTTGACGTTCAAGGACCACATCTACTTTCCCATACCAGTCCAGGCTGGCGTTGTAATAATAAGCCGCGATCTCTGGCGCGATCTCCTGCATGCCGAGGTAGGTATCCAGGTCATGAACGGGCTGCAGAGCATCATCAAAATACAATAGATCAGGGTGGTATTGATCGATCAAATCCTTGACGCGTAAAACGACGTTCTCAACGAATTCTGGGTCTGGGTCGGATCCATAGGGATGGGGCCGCGTGTATAACTCCTGTGGATCCAGGCCTTCCCACCAAAGTCCTTTGCCATCCGCTTTGGTCATGTTTCCATCGTAGGGAACGCCCGCCAGAGGGCCTTCTTTATCCGCGCCAAATGTCAACGGAAAGAACTGCCGCCAGGTGCGGCTGGGAGTGCTGTGGATGGTGACGCCGAAGCGCAGTCCTTGAGCGCGGGCGGCTTTTGCCCATCCACCCACGATATCTTTCTTCGGCCCGACGTTGACCGAATTCCAGGCATGGTAGGAGGAATTCCACATGTCAAAGTTGCAGTGATGGTTTCCCAGGGCAGTAAAGTATTTTGCCCCGGCGCGTTTGTAGCGTGCAATTAACGCTTCAGGATCCCAACTCTCGGCTTTCCAAAGATTGCAGATATCCTTATAGCCGAACTTTGAGGGATGCCCATAATGCTCCAGGTGATATTGGTAATGCGGATGGCCCTGACTATACATGTTCCGCGCGTACCAATCCCCCATCTCGGGTACGCACTGCGGGCTCCAGTGTGCCCAGATCCCTAGCTTGGCATCGCGAAACCATTCGGGAACCTGATAATTAAAAAGCGAATTCCAATTTGAGTCAAAATGGGTTGTAAAGTTCTCGAACATCGTTATTCCCTCTTCTCATGAATTTTTTAAACAGTGGTTTACAAATCAATTCTATGTTGTTGATCGTAGTGCTGAGAACGCCCATTTGGATGGCCAGGTCCGGTGTGATGACAAGTGGTAGCAGTGGAATGGAGTTTATCGTCAACCCCTAAGTTTAGGAAAGGGATTCATCTGTTATTTTATACAGTCCCACAGCCTTAATCGTGGGACTGTATCTTGCTTTCAGGATGCGAAGTCGCAACCGCTGCGCCGAGACCAGCGGAAAACGCAGCAGCCGTTGATAACCGACCGTGGTGGCGCGGGCGATTTCCTCCCAGCCGGAGTCCGTCTGCACATCAATGGCGCACTGTTCGATGCGCTGCCCCTCCTCAATCTGTTCCTGCAGCCGGATGACATCAAACGTTTTCACCTCACCCAGGTCGATCACCAGCTCAGCCTGCTCGACCCCCGCCTCAGACGCCCAATAGGTTTCATCCTTGCCGTCCACAATGTGCTCCGCGGCGATCAGCGGTTTGCCTGCCTGCGTGGAGCTTGCGCTCACCTGCGCTCCCAGCGCCAGGTTCGTCTGAAACGTGCGCCTTGAAGAAACCGCCCAGTTCTTCCAGCCGCGCGACATCGGTTTCATGTATCAGCCCGCGCTGGTCTGGGGGCAGGTTGAGCAGCAGGGTCGAATTGCCTCCAACCGCACTGAAATACAGGTCCACCAGGTTTTCCAGGCTGCGTACTTGTTCATCCTCGCCGTGGTGATAGAACCAGCCTGGCCGGATGGAAGTATTCGTTTCTGCCGGGTACCAGATTAACCCGTTTGCCTGCCGGATTCGCTCGCGGCTGCCCAGGTCGGGCGTCCACATCTCCAACCGTTCCGCAAACCGGCCCTCGTCTGTTTGTTGCGAATCCCCCGCGATGCGCTCCTGGTCGAACATCTCCGCCGGGACGACGCTCCACTCGCTCTCGCGCACTTTCCCAGCCTCATTACCGCACCAGCGCACATCCGGGCCCATCACCGATATCACCGCATTGGGCTGCAGCTCCCGGATCCGCCGGTAGTAGGCCTCCCAGTCATACACCTGGCGGTTTCCGTTCGGTCCTTCGCCGCAGGCGCCGTCAAACCACAAGCAGAACAACTCACAGTACTGTGTCAGCAGCTCGGTGAGTTGGTTGAGAAAATAGGTGTTGTAACGAGGCGAGTCGCCATACGTCGGCTCGTGCCGGTCCCAGGGCGAAAGGTATAACCCCAGCTTGAGCCCAGCCTCCCGGCACGCCGTTGCCAGCTCGCCCACCACATCGCCCTGACCGTTCTTCCACGGGCTGTGCTTCACCGAGTGGTCGGTATACTGGCTGGGCCATAGGCAGAAGCCATCGTGATGCTTGGCGGTCAAAATCACCCCGCGCATTCCCGCCGCCTTAAATGCCGATACCCACTGGCGCGCATCCAGTTGGGTTGGATTGAAAATCGCCGGGTCTTCCGTTCCCAGCCCCCACTCACGGCCGGTGAAGGTGTTCATCCCAAAATGGATGAAACTATAAAATTCCATCCGCTGCCAGGCCAACTGCCGCGGTGAAGGCCTGACCAGTGCAGCCTGTTTAATCCAATCTGTTGATTCCCCTATAACCATCGATTTCCTCCTTCGCGCTTAAGTCTGACTCACGACCTTCTTCACCTCTTGTTCGCGGCTTTTCGCGCAAACCAGCAAGGCATCCTGTGAATCGATAATTATCAAATCCCCGATACCGATGGTGGCGATTAATTTCTGGCTAATCCCCATCGCGATGGTGTTATGTGTGTCAATCGCTATATGCGGCACAGTCCAGACGTTCCCTTTTGCGTCGGGCGTGTGCAACTGATCCAGGCTGGTCCAACTGCCAACATCTACCCAGCCCATGCTGATCGGGATCACCGCTATCCGGCTGGCCTTCTCCATGATTCCATAATCGATGGTTTCCTTCTTCACCTGCTGCCAGATTTGAGCGATATTCTGCTGGTAGTCAGCCGTATGAGTACATTGGGCGATTCTGGATAAAGCTTGGGACAGGTCCGGCATGTGCGTTTGGAACTCCTGCATAATGCGGCTTACCTGCCAGACGAACATGCCGCTGTTCCAGGAGTAACCACCCCGAGTTACCATTTGCAACGCGGTTTCTTGATCGGGCTTTTCGATAAACCGGCGCACCTGGTATGCTGCCAGCCCGTTTATTTGCTCGAGTAATTGATCTTGTTCGATATATCCGTAAGCGGTGGAAGGTGAGGTCGGTTTAATACCCAGGGTAACCATGCAGCCTTTACCGGCGATCATCTCGGCGGCTTTGAGCGCTTCTAAAAAGGTGCTGGTATCCGCGATGAAATGGTCAGCCGTCAATATCGCCATGGTCGCATCCGGGTCGTGTTTTTGTAAATAGACCGCTGCCAAACCGATGGCAGGAGCTGTCCCGCGCCCTTCTGGTTCGAGTAAAAAATTCGCCGCCGGTATCTGTGGTGCTTGCTCGTGCAGCAGCGTCTTGTATTCGGCCCGCGTCACCACCAAAATTCGATCTTCCCTGAACATGGAGGTCAGCCGGTGAACGGAGTGCTGGAACATGGTCTTATCACCAACCAGTTTGAGGGATTGCTTGGGGTGATTTTCCCGACTGAGCGGCCAAAGCCTCGTTCCTGTTCCACCTGCCATAATGACAGCCCAATACATGGTTTAATTCCTTTCTAGTCCAACCCGTCCAAACTAAAACCCGCGCAGCTGCGTGCTCTCACGACGGGGTAAGCCCTCTTTCGGCAAGCGTTTCAACACCACATACTCCAACCCATGCGTCTGGCAAAACGCTCGCTTTTCAGGTTTATCGCCGTCCTCATTGACCACGTAGCAATCTGGTTGAATTCGCTCAATCTCCGGTTCCGCATCCATCCAACCCGTTCCTGTGGATACCCAGGCTTCGGTCACATGGCGGATCGATTGAACCATATATCGCCGCTCGGCTTCTCCGAAAAGCGGATGCCCCTCTCCTTTAAGAAGACGAACATTTGCATCACTACCGATTACTACATACAAATCACCCGATTGAGAGGCTTCTTCAAAGAAACGGACGTGCCCGGTATGCAGCCAGTCATAACAGCCGGTGACCACCGCCTTTCTCTGCACGTTCTCAGGCTGCCGCATTCTCAACGGCTGGTCCGAGAATTGGTCCATCAGAGCATCCGGAATGATCTGGTACTCAAGCCCGTTTCCCCGGCAAAAATCTAATTTCGCCTGACTACCCATTTTGGAAGATACAACCCAGGCAGCGGGTGACTCGATCAAACTGAGAGGTAAACAATCTGGGCTGGCGAGTTCATCCACAGGAATCACACGGTCGACATACCGGATAGCCTCTAAAAAATACTGCCGCTCAGCCTGCGAGAACTTTGGCAGTTTTCCATCGATTGTCTGGACAACGACATCTGACCAGAGCAGCACCTGCACCGGCCCCAACCGCGCCGCCTCTTCGAGCAAGCGGACATGCCTTGAACGCAGATCATCATAACTACCTGAGACAAAAACCTCTGTCATTAAACCTCGACCCCTTTTTTATAGGAGAAGGCAGCAGCCGAATTGAAGCTGCTGCCTCCCTATTCGCCATTAATACCGGACTTTAATCTGAAAACCACCCGGCACCGGCTTCTCTGAAACAACAAAAAGGTACCCGCCCCCGCAGCCCGAGTACATCGCTCCGGGATAGCGGGATTGATAACATCGCATCAGCGCTACCAGGTCGATGTGGATTGTGGGATGGCGCACCGTACCGGGCAGGATGGCCTCCCAACAGGCCATGCACTCATTCATGGAAGCACCCAACCGGTCGATATCTCGGGCGACAATTGCGTCAAAACAGTCTTTCCCGCTCTGGCCTAATTTCCTGATCCAATGCGGATCCAGGTTTTTCGTTTCCAACGGGTTGTAATCGGGCGGGCGCTGGATCACCGGGATCATATACACTACCCTCTCCAGCCAGGCTGCCACATGTGGATCGCGGTTGCTCTCGATATGGACCGGGTAAGTGCCGCCTTCAAAGCTTGCGTCAAAATCCAGGCGGTTGACGCCGGGAAAGATGAGCCCGGCCATATCCTGCGAGCCACTGGGTTCGCTCTTCCCCTGGTTCTCCGCCTGGTATAGAGCTCTCATCAATTCTTTAGGGTCGCCTTCCGGCAGCCGATCGCCCCATAACTGGGCGGCCACGCGCCGGGTGGAAGTGCCCATTCCGCAGCGATCCATAAAGCGCACGGTGGGCTCCAAACCAACCACCACCATCGCGCCGGGCGGTGTCGGGTTGCGCTGCGAGACAAAAGGTTGGTCGATCCATCCGCCAGCCAGCGCCATTCGATACGGAATTTTTCCGATCATCTGGGTGGTTGTGAAATCAGGGGAGTTTTCCATTTCCTGATCCTATGCGAAGCGGACCCGGTAGCATGGGGCGAAATCGACCGGCTTTTCCTCCGGCAGGTCAATCGCCAGCCCCCGCCGGGTCTGCTCAAACCGAACCA
This sequence comes from uncultured Chloroflexia bacterium, assembly GCA_963735055.1. Taxonomy (GTDB): domain Bacteria; phylum Chloroflexota; class Dehalococcoidia; order Dehalococcoidales; family UBA2162; genus JBBITI01. Next base: position 30,792 of record CAVTJN010000007.1, read on the forward strand.
GGCCGTTATACCCCAGCACCGCCACCGACCCTACCTCCGGCGCACGCTCGAGCGCCAGGTTGCGGATGACCGTTTTTCCGCCTTCCGGCCATTTCATCTGGAAGGCATACACGTCTCCATTTTTTCGCGTAAAGCGGAAATCTTCAATCGTCCAGGGAACAGCGTCTTCCTTAAAGTGCTCGATCTCGACTTGAGAAGGACCTTCACCAAAGACCTTCCAGGGACGGGTGCCATAAATGCCCTCACCATTGACGCGCATCCACGCCCCCACCGCTGGAGCAGATAGTGACATTCATCGTCCAGCGTACCGTCCGGCCGCTGGGGGATATTCAACAGCAGGTTGCCGTTCTTGCTGACGATATCCACCAGCATTTCGGCCACTTGCTTGGGAGTTTTATAAACATCGCTGACGTTGTAGAACCAGTCGCCCACGCTGGTATCCGTCTGCCAGACGTAGCGGTAGAATTCCTGGGAGTTGGCTGCGCTCGATGTCTAACACACCGACAGTACAAATACTCTCCTGGCGTCTTTCTGGTTGTAGACTGCCTGGTTCACGCCGCCATGCAGCCTGGCGCTGGTGTTGTACAGGTGGGCGATGATATTCAGCCCATACTCACCAAACGGCACGCCGCCATCGGAATAGAGCAAGTCCGGTTGGAAGAGGTCGATCAGCTCTTTGACATAGGCAAACCATTTCGCGTGCCACCATGGATTGCTGGTGTACCATTCCTGCTCGAGATTGGCCGTGTTTTGGTTGGGGAGGTAGAGATCTTCATAGGCAGGGTCATTACCGTCATAGGGCACCCCGGCAAACGGCCCGCTCTTGTCGGCGCCTTTGGTCAGTTTGTACCAGCTGAAGGTGGCGCCCATGTGCTCGGAGAAGCCGAAGGGCAGCCCGTACTTTCGGGCCGCCTGCTGCCACATCGCCATGATATCCTTGCCGGGACCCATCTTGACCGAGTTCCAGCGGTGATGGGTGGAGTTCCAGTTGTGAAAATTATCGTGGTGGGCGGCCTGTGCGACGAAATATTTCGCCCCGGCGTCCACGTACAAGTCCATCAGCCCTTCCGGGTCAAACTTTTCGGCCTTCCACAGCTATGCACCACATCCTTGTAGCCAAACCTGGAGGGGTGCCCGTACTGGCGCATGTGGTAGCGGTACTGGTCCGATGCCCTCGACGTACATATGGCGCGCATACCAGTCGCCGTACATCGGCACGAGACTGCGGTCCCCAATGCGACCAGATGCCGAACTTGGCATCCTGGAACCAGTGCGGGCATTCGAACGTTCGCAGTGATTCCCAGGTGGGCTCAAACGGTCCTTTTTCAATCGTAAATTCCGCCTGCTTGTCGCTCATATTTTCTTCTTCCGCTTATATAGCCTGATTGGTTCGTTTGGGCCGCGCTGATATTTAAACGCATCCACCCTCTGCATTAATCCTGCACGACACGCTTGCCCGCTTTGCGGTCCATGTACTGCTGCTCGATCCAGGCGTAAGTGTGCTTCAGCCCTTCCTTGAGCGGCAGGTTTGGCTCCCACCCCAAGCACCGCCTTGATCATGGTGTTGTCGCTGTTGCGCCCGGCAACGCCTCGTGGGGCATCCAAATCATAGTTCCGCTCCATCTTGATCCCGGCGATCTCTTCGATGTAGTCGACCAGTTGGTTGATGGATACCAGCTCGCTGGTGCCCAGGTTGATCGGCGTGGCGATCAGTTTGTCGCAGTGCATGATCTGATCGATACCGTAGACACAGTCATCGATATACATAAAACTGCGCGTCTGGGTGCCATCGCCCCAGATATCGATTTCGTATTTTCCCGCGTCCTTGGCTTCGATCACCTTGCGGCAGAGAGCCGCCGGGGCTTTTTCGCGCCCGCCGAACCAGGTGCCATGCGGGCCATAAACGTTGTGGAAGCGAGCGATGTGGGTTTCCAGTCCACGCTCTGCCCAGTATTCCTGGCAGAACATTTCGCTCATCAGCTTTTCCCAGCCGTAGCCGCGCTCCGCCATAGCCGGGTAGGCATCAGTCTCTTTGAGCGCACGCACGTTCGGGTCCTGCTGCAGAGTGGTGTTATACGCGCAGGCCGACGACGAGAAGAAGTAGCGGCTGACTCCCGCCTGGTAGGCTGCCTCGATCAGGTGGGTGTTGATCAGGATCGAGCGCAGGCATTCCACCCGGTAGCGCTCGATGAAGCCCATCCCGCCCATGTCGGCAGCCAGGTTATAGACTTCGACCGCGCCTTCCACCGCCTTGATTGCATTCTCTTTTTCACTCAGGTCCATGGAGATGCATTCAACCCCTGGCACGCGCTGGTACCATTCGGGGAGGGGTTTACGGTCAATGGCGCGAATCCGGCGAAAGCCCTTATCTTGAAAATAGCGCGTTAGCGCCCCGGCAATGAAGCCGCCTGCACCCGTGATGACGATTAAGTCATCCTGGTTCATCACATCCACTGCTGTAATCATGATTTCCTCACTCTCTGTCATATAATATGGTATCGATACCATATCTTGAAAAAAATAAGCTCGATTTTAGCTATTTGATCGATGGGCCGCTTGAACGGCGAATAATCAACTGAGTTGGTAAGATAATCTCCTGAAACGAATGCATCTCCTTGCCCTTCAATCGTTCCAATAGCAATTTCATCGCCCGCATGCCCATTTCATAAGCTGGCTGAGAAGCGACCGTGAAAAATGGGAAAGTAACCATGGAGGGTGGGAGATCATCAAAACCAACCAGAGCAATATCGTCTGGTACAGCCAGATCCATCTCCTGCAGCGCTTTCATCGCCCCGATCGTAATAAAATTATTGGCAGCGATGAGCGCAGTCGGGCGCAGGGGTAGCTTGATTGCTTGTTTGGTCATGAGATAGCCGCTGTCCTGAGTGAAATCTCCACGAAAGATAAACCCATCATCAATGGCTAACCCGGCTTCTTCTAAAGCCATTCGATACCCAACAACACGATCGTCTGCCGTAGAAACGCCAACCGCACCGCTCATCACGGCAATCCGGGAATGGCCAAGAGATACCAGATACCGGGTGAGTTGGTAAGCGCCATCCACCGAGTCGCAACGGACGGTATCGACATCCACATCTGGAACACGGCGGTCTAGCACCACCACCGGAGTGCCGTGCTTTTGAACTTGCAGGAGCGCCTTCGCATGACTGTGCGACGGAACGAATAGAAGTCCATCAACCTGTTTTTGGAGTAAAACATTCAGGTATTTCTCTTCTTTAGCCGCCGACTCATCCGTGTTACAAAAAATGACCGTATAGCCCGCCTCATTCGCCGCATCTTCTACCCCTCGGGCCAGGGTTGTAAAAAAAGGATTGGTGATGTCAGTAACCATCAAACCGACCGTGTCCGTACGCCGGGAGCGCAGGCTGCGCGCCAGGGTATTGGGAACATAACCCAGCTCCTTTATCGCTTTCTCAACGCGCTCACGAGTCTCGAGGCTTACATAACCAGAAGAATTGATCACCCGTGAAACAGTGATCGATCCTACCCCTGCGCGTTTGGCAACTTCATGCATCGTTGGCATTCATTTCCTTATATGGTATCCATACCATGTGGTATCGATACCATAATATATGGTTTTTTCGCTCTCGTCAATAGGTAAAAACGGGTAAATTTCAATCCCAAACCTGCCTATTGACTCGACCCTAAAAAAGATGTATTGTAATGTAAATGTTACCGGAAACTTTTACGGAGTTCTATTCATCGAAATAGCATCGAACGAATGGTTAAAACAGCCGCAAGGTTGCCTGGTTTGACTTCATCAGGAGGTGTATATCGCGATATACATGCTGAGTCGTCCTTTCTTGACTTCTGTTTCCCAAGGATTGAACGTCTGGAATATAAGGATCAAACCAAAATGAAGAAGAAGATTTCCACCATTTTCGCGTTTTTGATGATTGTCGTTCTCGTTGCCGGCTGCGCGGCGCCCTCCACCACCCCTCAGGCTGTTGAACCGACCCAGGCTCCTGCGGCAACCACGGCCCCAGCAAAAACTGACGTGACCCTCACCTATCTGGTTAGCCAGGGCTGGGCCCCCGATGCCGAAATGGCGCTCGCACAACAGTTTACAGAGAAAACCGGCATTAAAATTGACTACCAGGTTATCCCATCCGATCAATACTTCAACGTCTTGAAGACAAAACTCAATTCCGGCGAAGGGCCGGACCTCTTCGGCGGGCAAAGTGGCAAGACTGACCTGGTGGTGAACTACGACGTTGAAAAGAACGCTGTGGATTTGTCCGCTGAACCATGGGTCAAGACGGAAGACCCACAAGTTCTCGATCAATCCACGGTCAACGGCAAAGTGTATGGCCAGACGGTCTGGAATACTCTCGGCACGACCTGGGTGATCAACTACAATAAGGATATCTTTGCCAAGTTAAACCTGAGCGTACCAACCACCTTCGCAGAACTCAAATCTGCCTGCGAGAAAATTAAAGCGGACGGTATCATCCCCATCTACGAGCCAATGGCCGACGGATGGCACCAGGTCTTATGGTTCGCGGAATTAGGCGTCCAGATCGAGAATGTTGCTCCCGGAACAGCCGAAAAGTTGAACACCAACAAGACCACCTTTGCCGAAGACCCAACCGCACTGCTGATCCTAACTCAATACAAGGATCTGTATGACTCCGGTTGCTACGGGGATAACGCACTATCTGATGCGGTAGCCGACCAGACCAAAACGATCTCCTCGGGCGCAGCAGCCATGACCGTCGCCAATCTGACCTTCGCTCAGCAGGTGAAGCACGATTATCCAGAATTCAATCAAGATAGCCTGGGTGTCTTCATCATTCCACTGGCCGATAATCAGGTCTTGAACGCCAATCCCGCTGGACCCACCAAGTTCATCTGGAAAGGGTCAAAGCATATTCCGGAGGCGGTTCAGTTTTTAGACTTCCTCGCGCAACCCGACAGTCTGCAATACCGGGTCGATAACGATCCCAACAGCCCGACCCTGCCATTCCCTGGAATCAAGAGCAAACTGCTTCCTTCTCAGCAAGCCTTCCTGGATGCCAGCATAAAGCGGGGTGTGGTTTACCAGACCGCAGTGAAATATGTAAATCCACAATGGATGGATATGGGGAAGGATATCGTGGCCATGTTCACCGGCACTGGAACTCCGCAACAATTCCTGGCCAACATCGATAAGCGCCGCGCCGAAGAGGCCAAAGCTGCCAAGGATCCTAACTGGCAGTAGCAAGACTGGTTTTCGTTGTGACCGAATAACCTACTGAGATATCTTAGTACGGCTCCCAACCCAGGATGTCCGAGCATCCTGGGTTGGGATCTCAGAAAAAGGGATTTATCCCGTGAATCATCGAAATCGTTATCCCTTCTATTTTGTTCTTGGCGCCCTCAGTTTATACCTGGTGTTTTCGATCATCCCAGGTATATCCGGGATCCTCTACTCATTTACGGACTGGAGCGGATATACCACCCAAATTAAATTTATCGGATTGGAAAACTTCAAGACAATTTTCTCGGCAAGTGAAAATTATCTGCTTTTCATAAAAAACACCTTCATATTTACGATCATCACCATCGTTCTAAAGACAGTCTTTGGTCTGGCTCTGGCGTTGATCTTAACTGAAGGGGTCAAACGCTTCGCATATTTTTATCGGATGATGATTTACCTGCCTGTTGTTTTACCGTCCCTGGCAGTTGCGCTTATTTTCCGGTCGATTTTAAACCCGGCCACAGGCCTGCTCAACACAACCTTGCGCGCGATCGGATTGGGGATGCTGGCCCAGAAATGGCTGGTTGACCCGCATATTGCGCTATATTCGGTGGTCGGGGTCGACACCTGGCAAGGGGTGGGATATATCATGGTCATCCTGATCGCCGGCCTTCAATCCATCCCTCGAGAATATTATGAGGCCGCCGATGTGGATGGAGCCGGTTTTTGGTCAAAGCTTTTCTGGATTACCCTGCCATTGATGATGCCTGCCATCATCATCGTCACCATTTTGAATTTGCTGTACGCATTAAGGGTGTTTGATATTGTATACGCCCTGACGAATGGCGGTCCGGGTTATGCCACGGATGTAATCTTCACTGCCGTATTTAAGGCTTTTAGCCAGGGGCAATGGGGCCTCGGCACAGCCTTTTCCAGCCTTTTGTTCGTGTTCATGTCTGTGCTGGGTTATTTTGTGATTCGATTACTGGATCGCGGACAAGCCATAGAATGAGGAGATCTTGACCTATGCTAACGAAAAGGTTCAAAAACTTAGGAGCCCATGCATTGGCCATTATTGCTTGTCTGATCATGGTTATTCCATTCTATTTGATAGTGACCAATTCCTTCAAAACAAGGGCTGATGCGAGTTCGATGAGTGCTGCATTACCTGCTGCGCTGCATCCTGAAAACTTTTCTACCGTGATTTCAGCGGGCAAACTGGTGGTAAGTTTTATTAACAGCATGTTATACGCTTCTTGCTCAACAATCATCGGGACACTTTTTGCGGCTATGGCCGCCTTCGTCCTTTCGCGCGATCGATCTCGCTTCAATCGCTTTCTGTATTTTTTTATCATTTTGGGAATTGCTCTGCCAGCCAACTATTTTACTTTGACCAAGGTTATGCAAATCACCGATCTCATTAACACAAAGGTAGGCATCATCCTTCTTTATGCCGCCGGGCAAATTCCCTTCGGGGTTTTCCTCATCTATGGGTTTCTCGATACGGTACCAAGAGAACTTGACGAGGCCGCCATTATGGATGGATGTGCGCCGCTCCAGCTCTTTTTCCAGATCATCATCCCCATGCTAACGCCGGTGCTGGTCACCGCTGCCGTCTTGTCTTTTTTAGGCGCCTGGAGCAACTTCATCATGCCGCTCTATTATCTAAACAATTCTGCCAATTGGCCAATGACCCTGTCTGTGTACAACTTCTTCGGACAGTATCAAGCGAATTGGAACCTGGTATCGGCGGATATTTTATTGACTGTACTACCGGTAATTGTGGTTTATTTATTTGCCCAGCGCTACATTCTCTCAGGAATCACTGCAGGAGCTGTCAAGGGGTAACCCTTGGATCAAGTTATATGAAACTATTAACTTACACTGCCCAACCAAACGGCCTCCGGCTTGAGACCTCGCAAGGTCTTTTCGACCTGACTGCCTATTCTCCGAACATCATTCGGATCCGGTACACACTTCAACCGATATTCTCGCCCGTTAAAAGCCTGACGGTTATCGCCGAAGCGCAAAACCCGGTGGATGTTTCCATTCAAGAAACTACCGAGGCGCTCTTTTTTTCGACCACGCAACTATCCATTCAGATTAACCGCAATACGCTGGCATTCACGTACCGGGATTCACATGGCCAAATTCTTACCCGCGAGCCCGACCGGGGCGGCAAGACACTCATGCCAGTGGATGTGATTAAATTCATTCCGGGCGAGGAAAATGGCATTGATAACGAAGTGGGAGCGGATGGATTAAGAACCTCCGCCAGCGCCTTTAAGGAGGTGGTCGACCGCAAGGCCTACCACACCAAACTGGAATTCGAATGGGCAGACGGCGAGGCGCTCTATGGTCTCGGCTCCCACGAAGAAGGGATGTTCAACCTGCGCGGGCAGCACCAGTATCTGTACCAGCAAAACATGAAGGCCGTGGTGCCGGTGCTGGTTTCCACGCGCGGTTATGGGATCATCCTGGATAGCTGTTCGTTGATGACATTCCACGACGATGCCTTTGGCTCCTACCTGTGGAGCGACGTGGACGACGAACTGGATTATTATTTCATCTACGGCCCGGAATTCGATCAGATCGTCCACGAAATCCGCGCGCTGACCGGCCATTCGCCGATGCTGCCCAAATGGGCCTTTGGGTATATCCAGTCCAAAGAGCGCTACGTGACCCAGGATGAACTGCTCAGCATTGTACGCGAGTACCGCCGGCGCGAGCTGCCGCTGGACTGCATCGTGCTGGACTGGAAGTCGTGGACCGGCGATTTGTGGGGCCAAAAGACACTTGACCCGGAGCGGTTCCCCAACCCCAGCCAGATGACCGCCGACCTGCACGCGCTTAACGCCCGCCTGATGATCTCCATCTGGCCGATTATGCGCCCGGGCGGCTCAAACTGGCAGGAGATGAAAGATCATGGTCACCTGCTCGGCAATCAGGCCACCTACAATGCTTTCAGCGCAGCGGCGCGCGCCTGTTATTGGGAGCAGGCCAACCAGGGTTTGTTCTCTCACGGCATCGATGCCTGGTGGTGCGACTGCACGGAACCTTTCGAGGCCGATTGGAAAGGGGCCGTCAAGCCCGAGCCGGAAGAACGCCTGCGGATCAATACCGAGGAAGCCAAACGCTACCTCGATCCTGAATTCATCAACGCTTATTCACTGCTGCATTCACAAGGCATCTACGAAGGGCAGCGCCGGGTCACCCGTGAAAAGCGGGTGATCAACCTGACCCGCTCGGCTTACCTGGGCCAGCAGCGCTACGCCACCATCACCTGGTCCGGGGATACTGCCGCCCGCTGGGAAACGCTCCGCCGCCAGATTGCCGATGGGCTCAACTTCTGCGCGACGGGCATGCCCTACTGGACGATGGATATTGGCGCATTCTTCGTCAAGCGCAAGCCGGAGCTGTGGTTCTGGAGCGGCGATTATGACGAGGGGGTAGACGACCTGGGCTACCGCGAGCTGTTTGTGCGCTGGTTCCAGTACGGGGCCTTCCTGCCCATGTTCCGCTCCCACGGCACCGATACGCCGCGCGAGATCTGGCGATTTGGCGAGCCGGGCGAACCGTTCTATGAGGCACTGGTCAGCGCTCTGCGCCTGCGCTACCGGCTGCTGCCCTACATCTATTCCCTGGCGGGCTGGACCACCCAACACGATTACACCATGCTGCGCGCCTTGCCGTTTGATTTCCGCTCCGACCCGGCCACCTATGATATCCGTGACCAGTTTATGTTCGGACCGGCGCTGATGGTCAACCCGGTCACCCGGCCCATGCTGTATGACGTGGGATCGCAGCCCCTCGATGGCATTCCACAAACGCGCCCGGTCTACCTGCCCGCCGGCGTCGATTGGTATGACTTCTGGACCGGGCAAAAATATTCTGGCGGTCAAACGATCCAGGCAGATGCGCCCATCAGCCGGTTGCCGCTCTATGTGCGCTGCCGGATCCATCCTGCCGATGGGCCCGGTCCGCCAGCATGTGAATGATCTGCCCGAAGCGCCTGTCGAACTGCATATCTTCCCCGGTCAGGATGGATCATTCGAGCTTTACGAGGATGAAGGCGACCAATATAATTACGAAGACGGCGCGTTTTCGACGATCGATATCCACTGGCAAGATGCCGAGAGACAGCTGACATTGGGGGCGCGTAAAGGGAAGTACGCCGGAATGCCTGAACGACGAGACATTTGAGATTATTCTCCATGATGCGGAAACCCTCCAGCATGGCACATCCCAGGTCGGATCGAATCGAAACGGTTCACTACTACGGCCAACCGGTTGTGATAAAGTTATAAAGCAACTCATCCTTCGCTTGAAAGGGTATCACATCAGTGGAAAAGCGATCGAAACTCAAAAAGATGACCATTGTTGATATTGCGAAGGCCAGCGGTGTTTCGATCGCCACGGTTTCCCGCATTCTTAACAATAAACCGGATGTGGCTGACGAGACGCGCCAGCGTGTTTTACAGTTAATGGATGAACAGAGATTTACTCCCCAGACTGGCCTGGCAGCAGCTCCGTTCAGGTAAAAGCCATTTCATCGCCTTGCATTATCCGCAAGATTTTAACCCACCTGAACAGAACATCATCACCAGCGCGGCGATGAGTTGCGAGGATGCCGGCTATTCCCTCAACCTGATCGTGAACGCATTGAGTGATAACGAACTGCTCTCGATCTTCCGCAGTGGACAGGCGGACGGCATCATCTTAATGGAAATCCTGACCCACGACCGCCGGGTACAACTCTTACAGGAGCACGACCTGCCATTTGTCATGATCGGTCGCTGTGCCGATAATACAGGCTTAAGCTACGTTGACATCGATATTGGAAAAGGGGTCGCTGACGCTATTCAGTACCTGCATGCGCTTGGTCACCGGGAAATTGGTTTCATCACGCTGGCCCCTGTGCGTCAAGAGAAGGAATATGGTTATGCCACCTGGGCGCTGCAAGGCTATGAAAAAGCCTGCCAGCAGTATGGGCTGCCCATTTTGTGGCGAACGGTTGACCTGAAGAACGATAGCACCGAATCCGTGGTGCTCAGCTTGTTTACCGATCATCCGGGCATGACCGCCATCGTCGCCCCTCAGGAAATTGGCGTCCCGGGGCTGCTCAAAGCAATCCAGGCAAGGGGTCTGCGCATTCCAGAGGATTTATCCGTCGTTGCGATGTTCAACGACTCGATGAGTGAACTCATCACGCCACCCCTGTCCACCATCTCCTTCCCGGCCCACGATATGGGCTACCAGGCTGCCCGCATCCTGATCGGTCACATGACCGGCGAGCTGACTGGTCCTCAGCAGGTGCTGCTGCGCCCCGAGTTGATTATCCGCCGCAGCACCGGGCCGGCGAGGATGGCTGATCCCGCCCGGGTGAAGGGTATAGAATAGCCGAGTTTCAACTTATTCCTTAGCCACGTGATGATCCTCTGGCTGTCATCCAGACAAATGCATTCGCTGTTTTACTGGGGCGACCATTCTTGGGAAATACCTCGCCGCCGTGTAACCAAGTGTTGTACATGCTGGCAAAGGCTTGGGCGTTTGCCCGATCGGATTGGTTGGGGTCAGACCTCTCGTGTTTTCAAACACTCACGTTTAACCTTCACAGAACGAAACCTTAAGCTACAATCTGGGTAACAAACTAACCAACCTCTTGCTTTCGGGCCAGCTTGAACCGCTGCTCGTTGGGCTGGTACAAAATGACGAGTTTTATGGTGAAAGGTTGCGGAGACGGGTTTCCGCTCATTACCCGGAGGTCAGTGGTTCGAATCCAACCCCCGCTACTATGATCTGGGAAACCAGGTCTATTGTTTTAAGGTCGTTGGGTGGAGGTAGATTCTTCAGCCGGCAGATTTTACCTTCTCGATTTAATTCATTAGCCTGCCATTTTACCAGATTGGCTTGTGATTTGAGTTATCCCACATGAACTGTGAATGGATCGAAACCAAAGTCCAGAAAGAACCACCCACTGAAGAAGTCGACAAATAGGGCCACGCGTTTTAAACGGAGTTCTCATCTCCTGTCAAAGTGGCAGTAATTTCTACGTTTGCTGGTGGCCGACGGGAAGAAACATTCGATTACCTACAAATACCCGTCGGCCACCTATTTGAAACCACAAGGCACTCACCTCCTACACCTAAGATTGATAGGAGTGAGGCACTGAGGGTCAATGCGACCTAGTCGTGCGCACCAGAGATATGAGAAATCTTCCAGATCTCACCACCCAAGGTGATCACGTATGCGGTGTTCCCAATGAACTCGAGCGAGGTCGGTTGGTTCAGACCGTCGACGATCACGTTGAAGGTACCATCGTCGTTGACTTTAACAAGCGAGCCGGTGTTTGGCTCTGCCGGTGTACCCTCATAGGGACCATTCCAAAAGCCCTGTGCCAGGCCATATAGGCCGCGACCCTGCCCAAATTCCACATCGACCAATAGAGGAGCACCCGCCGCTACTTGAGTTGTAGCCGTTGATCCCTCCCTGAATGAGACGATTTTGCCATTCTCCGGCAAGTGCGGGATGGGACCGGCTTCAGCTATGTAAATCGTATTGCCCTTTAATGCCAGCCCGGTATTGACGAGGTCGCCGAATTGAAACAACTGAGTGATCTTGCCATCCAAACCGACTTTCAATAAGCGGTTATGGTGCGCGTCGTTGACTAGAAACCCGCCTCGATAAGGCTGCATTGCGTACTGAACGCCGGTCGGAGTATCGTAGCTGGTAGTGGGCGGAGGTGGGTTATCGATAGACCATTGGCCGATATCTGCAATTACTGTGAAACTGTGAGGGCTATCTACCCGGTAGATGCCGACCACGCTATTACCTCCCCAATCTGAGCCAACCAGGGTGACCAACACATAAGCGGTCTGGCCAATAAAGGCAACATCCATCGCGCCACCCATGCCCAGGATAGGGAGCCACTTCGGCAGGCCGCTGGCGAACGTCGAGACCCGTCCGGTCTCCGGATTGACCCGTAGCACCCGGCCGGCCGCACCTTCGGTGACATAAAGAGCACCATCGGGGCCGATCGTGCTGCCAGAACCGCTCTGCATGCCCGTGACTAACAGGGTCGCGCTAGGCCCCCGGGATTGAATTGGCGCTGCATATACACTCCCATTGCCAAGGGCGAGAATGCAGCTCAAGACAAGAACTAACATCAAATATTTCCTGATCATATCATTTCTCCTTACGAGTGAGTATTCATCTCAGACTGAGATGGTGAACTTATTCCAAAGTATAGGATGGAGATAATGCGAATTGCAATTGCGATTTTTGCGAATCACTCTCGCAGTTTGATTTTCCAATCCGGATAAAGTTTGAACTGTTGATATATAATCAATATCAAGTGTGGCTATGATCTTTATTGTTAGAAAACGTTATGGAAATAGTTCTTTTCGTATATGAGCCATCCGTTCGGTGATCTCCTGGGACAATATCTTCACCGCAAGCATGGCTTGAGTCAGTTTAAATTAGCCGATGGGATTGACCAACCACCATCGGTGATCTCCGAGATGTGCCAGGGAAAGCGCCTGACCGGCCCACAAGCTCGCGACAGGGTTGTATCCATCCTTTTATGGCTGTACAAACAAGGAGCGTTGATTACCAAAGAGGAAGCTGATGCTCTCCTCGAATCGGCAGGGTTGGCGCCCCTTCAGGAACGAATAACAACCGAAGCCGAGTTCCTTCGGCAGCTAAGCCCATTATCGCTGTCGAATCGTCTGCAACACAAGGAAAAAACAACGACTGAACACCCCAAATCTCGTTTAAATTGGGAACGTTCAGCCACCGCACCGCGTGATAACTTGCCCCTACCTCCGACCCCGTTGATCGGCCGCGAATCGGAAATCAACGAAATTATAAAAATCCTTAACCAGTCGGATTGTCATTTACTCACACTTACCGGACAGGGCGGTATCGGTAAAACGCGCCTTGCCATTGAGGCGGCTTCCCGGGTCACACATAACTTTCCCGATGGCATCATCTTTACCACGCTGCAGCCCGCAACAGAACCGGCGTTCTTAGCCCTGGCCATTATCGATGCCATCGGGGTGCCTTTTTATGTTACAGATAATCCCAGAATTGGACTGATCAATTTCTTACGGGAGCGAAAAATGCTCCTGCTGCTGGATAATTTCGAGGAGCTTCTGCAAAGTTCTGCCGAAAACACTTCATCCACCATTGATTTACTGGCAGAAATCATTCAGCAAGCCCCCGGAGTGAAACTGCTGGTCACTTCGAGGGTCGTTCTCAACCTCAGTGGAGAATGGGTTTATCCGGTTCAGAGCTTAACCTATCCACTCTCGTCCCTGAGTGAACCTGTAATAGTCATCCCAGCCATGGAAGACCCTACCCGATTTACAGCGATAAGCCTCTTCATCGAACGAGCCAGGCGGGTTCGGCATAATTTTTCGGCGGTAGACGAGATGGCTGGGATCATCCAGATTTGCCAGGTCGTGGAGGGTTTACCCCTGGCGCTTGAGATGGCGGCTGCCTGGACTAAATCGATGAATTGTGCAACGATTGCATCCGAAATACGGGGCAATCTGAATTTTTTAGAAACCAGTTTACGAGATGTGCCAGTGCGACACCGCAGCATCCTGGCAGTTATAAACCAATCCTGGCAAACCCTCAGCCCGGAAGAACGGCAGGTATATGCAAAGCTGTCGGTGTTCAAAGGGGGCTTCCAACGCCAGGCCGCTGAACAGGTCGCCGGTGCTACCTTATCGATTCTGTCGGCATTGGTGGATCAATCTTTGCTGCGTTGGGAACCGGATGGCCGCTACCAAATTCATGAGCTTTTGCGCCAGTTTGCAGCGGACCATCTGGAAGCCGATCCAGAAACCGCCAGGATCACCAATGATTTGCACTGTATGTTTTACGCAGACTTCCTGGACCAATGCAGCGCAAGGATTACCGGGAGACAACAGCAAGAAGTTCTCCATAACCTCACAGCCGAACTCCAGAATGTCCGGGCAGCCTGGCGCCGGGCTGTTGACGAATACAACCTCCCAGCCCTCTACAAAGCAACTTATACCTATTATGAATTCTGCGATTTCACTAGCCGTTACCTGGAAGGCGCAGAAGCTATTGAGCTGGCTATTTCCAGGCTGTTGGAAAGAAAAGCACCGGATCGGCAGGCTGCCGAGGTATTGGCATTACTCTACCCATTGCTAGGATATCATTACATCCGCCTCGGGAAATTTGAACCTTCTCAAAAGGCCTTTGAAACCGGTCAGGACATTTTGAAAACGGACCAGCTAGAACTCAAACCGGGATTTGGAACCGATCCGATGGCGGGTTTAGGTCTTCTTGCACTCGTCAAAGGCGATTATTCTACTTCAATCCAATTTGCCGAAACCGGGAGGGAAGCAAGCCTTCTGCGAGATGATCCCCTTAATCTACAAATCGCCTGTTATGTTCTGGCAAATGCCACCTTTTCTCTGGGCGATTATATCCCTGCTCTTAGCTATGTCGACCAGGGCTTAATATCTACTGAGGTTACCGGGAACCAGTGGATGAAAGCGCAACTACTCACCGTACAAGGGCATATTGCTCAGGCGCAAAACCAGTATTCTCTGGCTCAACAGAAATACAGGGAAAGCTATCTCATTAAACAGGAACTCAATGATCCGGAAGGCGAGGCCACTGCATTCAATAGCCTGGCCCAGATCGCCCTGCTGCAAAGAAATCCAAAAGAGGCGTATGAACTCTATCTGAAGGGTCTGGAGATTTTCCACAATATCAACGACCCGGGTGGATTGGGCAACTCGTACTCTGGTTTGGGTGATTCTGCCCTGGCGCAAGGTGATCTGCCAACCGCTTGCCACTACTACCGCCAGGGGCTGCAAATCGCCATTAACATCAAGTGGCTACCCCTTACCATTACACTCTTAACGGGCATCAGTGAGTTGTTCTTACAAACCGGCCAGGCACACCTGAGCGCCGTTTTGCTCAATAAAATCCTGGTTCATCCCGCCATCACGGAAGATGCCCGGATCCGCGCCCTCCAAGACCTTGAACGGACATTAGCCCAACTGCCATCCCAGGTCAACCGGTCTAGCATTTCTGGACAAACGGAGGAGGATCTATTTCTCACTTCCCAGACAGTACTGGCCGAGTTAATCGACCTGGCAGGCCATTATCCAAGAACCGGCTCCTATCTAGAGAATAAACCGGCATCCAACCGCCAGGACATGCTCGATCCGCTGACCGCCCGAGAGATGGAAGTATTGCAAATGATTGCCCTCGGAAAGACAAACCAGCAGATTGCCGCCGCTTTCGTTCTATCGGTCGGCACCATCAAATGGTACAGCCGGCAAATCTACCAGAAATTAGGGGTCGGCAACCGCACGGAGGCCGTCGCCCGCGCTCGGAAAATCCATCTCCTGGACTGAGCGAGAAGATCAACCCAACCCTTGAACAGAGAACCAACCACAAAACCTGTCTTTTGGCAGGTATCCTCCAGCGATAATTTGGATAAACTCTAATTGTCGCACGACGGTTCAGTGGATGGTCAACCTGATTCCATCCTCATCCATTTCCCAGTGCAGGTGATTTATAGGCTCAATAGAAGTAAGATCAGTTCATTGGAGGTTATTGAAATGGGAAACACAGTTTCTGAAGAACAAACGACATTACGACCAGCAGGTAGCCTGACTGAAGAATCCATCCGGGCATTCAGAAAAAAGTTGGCAGGTATTGTTTTATGTCCAGGAGATGAGGGGTACGAGAAAACCAGGCATGTATGGAATGGAATAATCGACCGCCATCCAGCTGTGATTGCGCGTTGCGCCAGTGAATCTGATGTCATCGCTGCAGTTAACTTTGCCAGAGAAAACCAGCTCCTGGTGGCGGTGCGCGGGGGCGGGCACAATGTTGCTGGACACGGCACCTGTGATCACGGCCTGGTGATCGATTTATCCTTGATGAAAGGCATTGAAGTCGACCCGCACCAGCGCCTGGCATGGGCCGATGGGGGGGTTTTGTGGAAAGAGCTGGATAAGGCCACACAGGTTTATGGGCTGGCGACCCCGGGTGGTTTATTCTCAGAAACGGGAATAGCCGGCCTGACCCTGGGAGGTGGTTTCGGATGGCTGCGCAATAAGTTCGGACTGAGCTGCGATAATCTGGTATCCGCCAGAGTCGTCACGGCGGATGGGCGCCTGGTCATCGCTAGCGCCAACGAAAACAGCGATCTGCTCTGGGGGTTACGCGGCGGTGGCGGCAACTTCGGCATCGTCACTCGTTTCGAATACCGGCTGCACCCCGTTGGCCCGGAGGTCATGTTCTGTTTCGTCTTCCACCCTGGGGAAAAAATGGAGGAAGGATTTCGCTTTTATCGAGATTTTTCGACCTCGTCCCCCGATGAGGTGAGTTCGGTTGCCTTTTCCGGCATCATACCACCGGGGTCGGAAGCTTTTCCATCAGAGAACTTCATGGAAAGCCCTATCTGGCATTTGGCGCCTGCTATGTTGGATCTATTGAGGAAGGGAAACGCGTGCTTCAACCGCTGCGCGACTTTACCCAACCGCTGATCGATTTCAGCGGGGTCATGCCTTACGTGGACGTGCAAGCTGCATTTGACGCGGATTACCCGGCTGGCGTGATGCGGTATTATTGGAAATCTCTTAACCTGACCAGCCTCAGTAATGAAGCCATTACTCGCCTGGCCAGGCATGCCCGGCAGCAACCTTCTGCCCACAGCACAACCGATCTATGGCATATCGGCGGCGCAGTCAGGCGGGTGAACCCGGATGAAAGTGCCTTTTTTGGGCGTGAAGCCGTCTTCCTGCTGAATCCTGAAGCGAATTGGGAAGACCCAGCCGAGGATGACGAAAATATCGCCTGGGCCCGGGAGTTTATTGAAGATATGCGGGGTTTTTCTGATGGCAGCCGTTATTTGAATTTTGCCGGTTTCCAGGAGGAAGGCTCAGAATTGATCCGCAAGGGATTCGGCAGTCAGTTTGAGCGTTTGGCCTTCCTGAAAAAGAAATATGACCCCACCAACTTTTTCAGCCTGAACCAGAACATTCTGCCAGGTACATAATTGAATAAAAAAAAGAGTAACATCTCAATAAATCGGGGGAATTGTTGGTTCAAAATGCGCCGTAGGCGCATTTTGAACCAACAACCCCTATTTTCTGAGATGATACTAAAAAGAAGGTGTTTTGAGCGCCGGGAGCTCTTTTTTGGTCAGCAACACAAGGCGAATCACTAAGCAAGTTACTATTC
The DNA here is from genome assembly GCA_963735055.1 of uncultured Chloroflexia bacterium. Classification (GTDB taxonomy): domain Bacteria; phylum Chloroflexota; class Dehalococcoidia; order Dehalococcoidales; family UBA2162; genus JBBITI01. The sequence continues at coordinate 48,232 of CAVTJN010000007.1, forward strand.
TAGACGATATTGCAAGGGGTGTTTGCGATGAAATGGGAATTTCCCTGATAAGATTTCCCTTACGCAATTTTGTGCTATCCCATCAAGCATACCCCGCCGGGCTCGTAACAATCAAAAATCGCCGGGTCTGGCTAAACAGGGTAGTTCGAAGGTCTTAAGTCTGCGAACCTGGATTGCAGCTCATAGCCCGGAGGTCGTTGGTTTGTTAGTTTCATTCTTGGTAATTCTTATTCATTGTGCTAAAATTATCCCGTCAGCATTAAGAAATTCACAGAATCACTGTTGACACACTTTAAAAATTGCATCCAAGAGACTTTCCTGCCATCCGTCTAATGGACAATGGCAAAATCGGCAGTCTCCTGGATGGGAATGAGCGTAATCGGGGTCTCGTCCTTTTAAACCATTGGTTCAGGGTTCGAGCCCCTGCACGCTCACATTTTTATTTAAGAGTTGGTTCAGGGTCCCCGAAAGGGGATAATTCGAGCCCCTGCACGCTCACAAGGATACTCTGGCAGTTTGTAGGCCAGATTTCCCTTTATTTGGCGGTTGTACCTCCCCTGGTACAACCGCTTTTTTTCCAAGGCAAATCAACCATATGCATTGGTGTAAATGCGTCTTGGATTTGCTCGGATGAATGATTACAATAAAATATAATTGTGACCTGAATTATAAGCATATGCCCTTGATTGGACGAGCAGAAAGTGTTTAAGATGAAAAGGTCCGTTTACCTGGTGGGTGTAGGTTTTGGTGCATTAACCAGTCTTATTGTGATGGCATTCGCCTACCTGGGGAATGCTTTTTTTTCACTTCCTTTTTTTCCCTTTAACATTTTTGATTGGCTGACTCGCCATCTGCCTGGGGTTGTCATCCATACGGTCATACAACTCATGGTTTCGGCCATCACCGCCCTGGGCCTGGGGCCAATCGATACGGTTGCCAAGTTAGCCGAACAAATCCAGGCATTGATCCTGGTATTCATCATAGGGATTGGTTTCGGCCTGGCCCTTGTCGTCGTAAGACAGCAGCGCCGGGGTTGGTTTACTTGGGATGGCATATTAGGTGGATTGATCTTGTGGCTTGGGCTGATTGTTGTTGAGGTTTCCCTCCCGGTGACATCCCCCGCATTATCGCTGAGTCTGGTTTGGTTGCTGGGATTAATGGTGGGTTGGGGGTGGGTATTGTCCCGCCTTTTGGCATCCATGGACAGGGGGAGAGTTTCTCCCGATTCTCAAGATATTCCGGTTGGGCCACACCAGGACCGCATCATCGGCCGCAGAGAATTTCTTGCGCTGATAGGATCAGGACTGGCCAGTCTGGCTGTGCTGGCCCTTGGATTACGGAATTTCTATAATCAGGCCCGCAAGGTGTCGTCCTCTGCAACCGGGATCCAGCCCACGTCTCAGGGGGCAATGCCCGGTGCCTCCCCGATATTTGGTCCTGAGTACACATCCGGATCGGCTGCTTCGCCGGCGCCGGGAGATTTGGCAAAGAGGATTGAACCTGCACCGGGCACTCGCCCGGAAGTTACCCCGGTGGATAAATTTTACCGGATTGACATTAACCAGCTTCCATCTGTCGTCAATTCTCAGTCCTGGAGCCTGCAATTGACGGGATTGGTCCAAAAGCCGTTGACATTCACCCTGGATGAGCTTCGCGCCCGACCTTCTATCACCCAGGCGGTTACCCAGTCTTGCGTCTCCAATCCACTTGGCGGCGAACTGATTGGAACCAATTTTTGGACCGGTGTGCCATTCAAAGATGTGTTGGCTCAGGCAGGAGTGCTGCCTGAGACGAAGGGCATCAAGATCACTTCAGCGGACGGCTTTTATGAATTCGTTCCGCTGGCGGAGGCCATGGATGATCGAACTTTACTGGTGTATGCGATGAATGCTGAACCGCTAACCACAGAACATGGCTTTCCCCTCCGGATTTACATCCCAAATCATTATGGAATGAAACAACCTAAATGGATCCTCCGGATGGAGGCAACTGATACCGAAAATCCTGGTTTTTGGGGGGAGCGGGGTTGGGAGCCACATGCCATTCCCAAGACGACCTCTGTCATCGACACATACGGGGTAGATAAACAAGTTCTTCAAGGCGCCGGGATCGTTCCATTAGGAGGGATTGCCTGGGCTGGGTCGCGGGGCATCAAAAAAGTGGAGATCCAAATTGATACCGCCCCCTGGGTTGAGGCGGTTCTTCGCGACCCACCCCTCAGCCCACTCACCTGGGTTCAGTGGCGCTATGATTGGGAACCTGGCCCTGGGGTGCGTCCGGGCGTGCATACTGTCCAGGTGCGCGCCACGGATGGCGATGGCAATCTTCAGGATCCCACTCCCCATGGTCCGGGTCCTGAAGGTGCCACCGGGATCAATTCGATCGTAGTATTTCTATAGCCTAAAGGCTGATTGCGGTGCTGACGTCCTCAACAAATTGGAGATGAAACGACGGTATCTTGATGAAAGTCGCATAGAAAATTACGAAATGCACGTGTTTTTATCGAGTTCCTGGGATTGGCAATATTCATAACGTACAGGGGTAATCCTGCGCATTCATCGGGATGAATCCGGTGGGGCCATCCACCTGGCGAGTTGACACGCTCCATTGAATCCAAAAACACTTCGCAATTGTTATTGGCGGAGTGTCAACCCAAATAGTCGTCTATCTGCTTATATCAAGGCAAATTAAACAATTCGTACAGTTCGAAAGTGCTGTCAGCAAGGATTTTCCCAGCCTCTTGAAAGGCTTCGGCCCAACCTGGGTCGTCAAACGTAGTCTTTGCCCGATAACTTTCGAGCGCTGAAAGACTTTCCCATTCTCTTTCCCAGATAAATGTGTTTGCCGGGTATCCGCCGTAAACAATCGTGTAACGCCGTTTGGGAGGCACATTGCCTATTTTGGCTTCCAGCACATCAAACTTCTTCTCAAGGGCAACGGCTTCTTCGTATGTGCCAATAACTTTCTGGGTGCATCTTTCAACAAACATGATTAGCCTCCTGGATCGTTCGCTATCCTTTTGGGCAATTTCTGCGGGCAAAGCAACGCAGGCTTTGATGTGAACCGCGATGGTTTGTTCTTGTTATGCTTGCCCACAAAAATACAACAAAAACAATCATTATTGTATGGATTTTCCATCGGGAACGCAAGCGCCTATTTTCGTGATACCGATAACAAAACCCAGTCACTCACGGGCTTTCAGGCTCGTGCTTCATTTCGGGCGGACTCTGGCACGTTTACGTCAAATGATGATAAGTGCCTGGGGAAACCTGAACTCCTGTTGTGGTTTCAGGTTCAACGGATGCTTAGTATAATCATGGCGTAAGTCAACCTTAATGGTTTGTTGAAGGGAGGAGGTCTCTCCATCCATGCGTCACAACCGAGAGGAAGTCATTGAGCGTACCGTCCGGGAGTTTGAGCTCCTGGAGCATCTGGTCGCAAACCTGACAGATGAGGAGTGGCAGCGGCCGGTGCCCCGGTCCGAGGCCAAAGATCCCTGGACGGTGAAGGATGCCCTGGCTCATATCACCCACTGGAAGGCCGACGTGATCCGCGCCAGCGGGGACAGCATAGGCCGCCCGAAGAGCGCGGCTGTCTGAGATGAACGACGGCAACCATCTCATCTACGTGCGCTGGCGCGATCGCTCGCCCCAGGAGGTTCTGGCCTGGCACCGGCAGGTTCAGGAGGATGTGCTGGCGGCCGCTGCGAGAGCGGCGCCCGAAGGTGGTTCAGCGGCCAGGGAGCGCCGGCCGGAATGGCCTTTCGACCTTGACGCGCACTCCGCTTACCACCGGGTCAAAGACATCCAGCAAGCGCTGGCTGCCCGCTCAATGCGCTGACCGTTGTTCGGTAAGTGAACGATATCGTCATGCCAGGAAAATTGGCGATAGTATAGGCAGTCAATCGTTGTGAGGGCCTGGAATATGAAATCAGTAAACCGGATATCTGCCGTCCTGTTGTGTGGGCTCCTGGCCGCATGCTCAGTCTCCGCGCTGCCCACGCAAACCGCTCTGGTCAATCCCACCCCATCTGGCACGCCTTCCCCGCAGCCGACCTTTACCTTCACGCCCTCCCCATCCGCGACCGCTACGCCGTCCCCGTCCCCTACCCCGACCCCCATTCCTTCTCCAACCCCGCTGGGCGGTTCCGGAAAAATCATCCTGACCACCACGCTCTGCACCTCCCATACCATCGGATACCCGGATTGCGATCCCCAGGCGGTGATCCTGGTGGATCTAGACACCGGCGCGAAACAGGAACTGGCAGGCACGGGCTACCGCTTCCGCGCTCTATCGCCGGATGGGAAAAGCATTTTGATTTCCAGGGATTCGCTTCTATACATTCAGGATCTGTCCGGCGGCGAACCGGTGCTATTGAGCAGTATCTTTATCGAAAATCGGGCGGGGATTTATGGTCTGGCGACCTGGCTGCCGGACAATCGGCATATCGCTTTTATCGGCAGGCAAGAGTCCTGGTTCGACGTTTACATGATGAACCTGGATGGCACGGATGTGAAGCGCATCACCGAACCGGGTTCAAAGGCTTACCAAATATACCCGTCCAACGATCTGGCCGCTGTCTATTGGGAAAAAGCCATAGATACCGGCTCAGCCATTACCACCTGGGGGAGTTGGATCACGAATCTGGACGGTTCGAACCAGCACCGCCTGGAGATCTACAAACCGGTTTTCCCAAAAACCGGCAACCGCATGGCCTATCAAAAATATCCGGAAGGCCTATTTGTATCCGGCCTGGATGGTTCAAATCCGTTGAATGTTTTCCCGCTGTCTGGAGATGGCTTTTTCTGGGAACTATCCATGTCCCCATCTGGAAACCGGCTGTTTTTCAATGTTTGTGCGGATAAATCCTGTGATCCCATGCCGTATTACCTTGCTTCCAGCGATGGAAAATCGGTCCGCGAACTGAGTATTGACTTTACTACCTACCATGCCTGGTGGTCACCGGATGAACAGAAAATCTTGCTGGTGGACTCGAATGGGAGTGACCGGCGCGGTTACACCCGCCTGGATCTGCTGGACGTGAATTCTGGCCAGGTCCAATCTTTGGAGGGGGTTCTGGGACTGTCGCAGGATGAATTCATTCTGCGCAGCGAGATTGCCTGGCTGCCTTGAGTGGCCGGCGGTTGTCCGCCGCTCCATTATTCGTTCATTGGATCAGCCTGCCGAAAATCGCCGCGATCAGCCCAAAGGTTGCGCGCATTTGCATTTCGATTTTACCTATCTTCCTCATCATTCATCACTCTGCACTCCTCAATCCCCAATTGCCCCGTACAACCCTGTCAGTCTATAGTAAACTTCATCTATGAACGAAAATGATGAAACAATGCTGAATGCCGACCCCGCCCAGCAGGGTCGTTTTCCCGCCGCCCAGGCCCCCGAAGGCGTGGAACTGCAGGATATCCTCCCCGAAATTACCCTCGCCGATCTGCCCGAAAACTTGCGCCAGGGCGCCGCCGACGCCGGTTGGCCCGAGCTGATGCCCGTCCAGGCCAAAGCCATCCCCTACCTCTTCTCCCAGCGCGATATGATGATCCAATCCCGCACCGGCAGCGGTAAAACCGGCGCGTACCTGCTGCCCATGCTCGAGATGATCAACCCGCTCGAGGCCACCACCCAGGCCCTCATCCTGGTGCCCACCCGCGAACTGGCCCACCAGGTGGCCACCGAAGCCGAGATCCTTGGCCGGGCCGCCGGGGTGCGCTGCATCGCCGTCTACGGCGGGGTCGGCTACCGCGAGCAGTTGGATGCCTTCCGGGCCGGCGCGCACATCGTCATCGGCACCCCCGGGCGCGTCCTCGATCATCTCCTGCGCCGCTCGATGACGCTCGAAAACCTCAAGTTCCTCGTCTTTGACGAGGCCGACCGCATGCTCTCGATGGGTTTTTACCCCGATATGCGCCGCGTGCAGGGTTATCTGCCCAGGCGCCACATCAGCACCTATATGTTCTCGGCCACCTTCCCGGTCCAGGTGATCAGCCTGGCCCACCAGTTCCTCGAAAAGCCCGGTTTCCTCAACCTCAGCAGCGACCACATCCACGTCACCGAGACCGAGCACGTCTTCTACACCGTCCCCGGCATGGACAAAGACCGCAGCCTGGTGCGCATCATCGAGGTCGAGAACCCGGCTTCCGCCCTGATCTTCTGCAATACCAAGGTGCGCGTCGATTACGTCACCGTCGTCCTGCAGCGTTTTGGCTACGACGCCGACCAGCTGACCTCCGACCTGGCCCAGGCCGCCCGCGAAAAGGTGCTCGACCGCGTCCGCCGCGGCACGCTGCGCTTCCTGGTCGCCACCGATGTGGCCGCGCGCGGCATCGACCTGCCCGAGCTGTCGCACGTCATCCAATACGAACCGCCTGAGGATCCCGAGGCCTATATCCACCGCGCCGGGCGCACCGGCCGCGCGGGCGCCAGCGGCACCGCCATCTCGCTGGTCAACCTGCTGGAACGCACCAACCTGCAGCGCATCGGCAAGCGCTTTGAAATCAGCTTCGAGGAACGCCCCCTGCCCACCGATGAAGATGTCGAGCAGATTGTCTCCGAGCGCATTATCACCCTGCTGGAGGCTCGCCTGCGCAACCGCGACAAGCTGCACACCGAGCGCATGCAGCGCTTCATCCCGCTGGTGCGCAGCCTGGGCGAAGGTGAGGAGAACCCCGACCTGCTCGCCATGCTGCTCGACGATTTTTACCAGGAGACTTTCCACGCCCCCTTCATCCCCGTGGAGCCCGAGGACCGTCCTCGTTCCCGCCCCTCCGGCGCGTCCAGCCATACCGGCACATCCGGCCTGGGCGGTGGGCGCTCCGGCGGTGGACGCTCGCGCCGTCCCCGCGGCCGCCGCTGACTTATTGCCTTATCATCCACCTGGAGCCGAACATTTTAGTGCGATTGTGGCGAAATGGATTATGTGCAGTGTTTCGCTAACTTGGGGTGAAGGGGATTACAGGAAGCGCTTTACGCGCTTCATGTAATCCCCTTCGATAATTCCCCGCCTCGATTTTACGGGGCGGGGATTAAAAGGGGGTGGGGTGTTAAGCCAGCATACATTTGTTATATGCTCAACCCAGCGGGGATGGTCTAAAGAGGAGAGATCATGGACGACCTTCGCAAAGACTTCCAATCCCCGTCCACCGCCTTCCGCGGCGCGCCATTCTGGTCTTGGAATGACCATCTGCAGGTTGAAGAACTTAACCGTCAGGTCAGGGATATGCAGGCGCACGGCATGGGCGGCTTCTTTATGCATTCGCGTGAAGGTCTGGAGACGCCCTACATGGGTGAAAAATGGCTGGAATGCATCCGCGAGACGGTGAAAACCGCCAGCGAGACCGGCATGCACGCCTGGCTCTACGACGAAGACCGCTGGCCGTCCGGCTTTGCCGGCGGGCTGGTGCCGGCGCGCGGCGGGGATGCTTTCCGCGCCAAGGCTCTTTCCATGCGAGGTCAGCGACGCAGTCTCCCGCGGATCGGCGAGCACACCCTGGCTGTCTTCGCCGCGCGCGTTGGAAGACGGCGGCGCTCCTCTCCCTGCGCCGCCTGCGGGCCGGCGGATGCAGCCTTGGCGCCCGGTGAAACCTGCCTGGTTTTCCGGCGCGAGGTGTCCGCGCCGAGCGAGTGGTTTAACGACGACGCCTATGCCGACAACCTCAACCCCGATTCGGTCGCCGCGTTCATCGATATCACCTATGAAGCCTACCGCCGCCAGGTAGGCGACTGAGTTTGGCAAAGCCATCCCCGGCATATTCACCGACGAGCCCAACATCCAGAGCCACCGCTCGCAGGTGGGCGAACGCGCCCTGCCCTGGACCGACGGCCTGCCGGATTTCTTCCGCGAGCGCCGCGGCTACGATTTGCTGGATGTCCTCCCCTGGTTGTTTTTCGACGGGCTCCGGCGCCGCCCGCGCCCGCCACGATTACTGGTACACCATCAGCCAGCGTTTCACCGAGGCCTATTCGAAACAGCTTGGCGCGTGGTGCGCGGAAAACGGCCTGGCCTTCACCGGTCATTTTCTCAATGAGGGTCGAGATGGGCCAGGCCATCCTGCGCGGCGGGGCGATCATGCCCCATTACCGCTACCAGCAGGTGCCGGGCATCGATATGCTCACCGAGCAAAACCACGAGTTCATCACCATCAAGCAGTGCAGCAGCGTCGCCAATCAGTTCGGCCGTAAACGCGTGCTCTCGGAAACCTACGGCTGCTCGGGCTGGGAATTTACCTTTGAGGGCCAAAAGTGGAACGGCGATTGGCAGTATGTGCTGGGCGTCAACCTGCGCTGCCAGCACCTTGCCCTCTATTCGCTGCGTGGTTGCCGCAAACGCGACTACCCGCCTGCTTTCAACTACAACACCACCTGGTGGAAGTACAACGCGGTGGTGGAAGATTATTTCGCCCGGGTGGGCCGCGTGCTGACCGAAGGCGATGCCGTCCGCGACGTGCTTATGATCCACCCGGTCGCCACCGGCTGGGCCATGCTGGGCGAAGGGGACCAGAGCACCGCCGAGGTGGATGGCTTTGGCGAACGCCTCAACGATTTCTGCCAGGCGCTGCTCGCCACCCATTATGATTTCGATTTTGGCGATGAGCAAATTCTGGCCATGGATGCCGGGCTGGAGGGCAGCCAGGTCGTGGTTGGCCGTGCGCCTTACTCTGTAGTGATCATCCCGCCGAAGACCCGCACTCTGCTGGCTTCCACCGTCACTTTGCTGGAGCGCTTCCTGGATGCAGGTGGTAAGGTCCTCGTATTCTCGCCGGTCCCCGAATGGATCGCGGCGCTCCCGGATGATCGCCTCGCGGCTCTGTGGTCCAGACCAGGCATGGTCATGCTCGAAAACCCCTCCGCGCTCAATGCCGCCCTCGAGCAGATCCTCCCCAGGCGGGTTTCTATGCTCACCCCGCAGGGACAGCAGGCCGCCCGCTTGCTCTATATGCAGCGCAGCCTCCCGGACGGCAGTCAGGCCTATTTCATCGTCAATAATGATCGCCACGCCGGTTGCCAGGTCTCCGTTTCGCTGAAATGCGCCGCCGCAAGTGCCTGCCAGGTGGAGGAATGGGATCCACTCACCGGCGCGATGCAGGTTCTAACCGCCGAACAGCGCGAAGGGAAGCTGTCCTTCTATGCCTATTTTGGTCCCGCCGGTTCGCGCCTGTATATCGTCGTTCAACACGACGCAATCCCGGCTGAGGTCGGTCCTGGCTTTGACCAGCACGAGGCATGGCAGACCATGCCCGGCGAACGCGTCCAGTATATCGGTCCGCTGTGTTCTTTCACCCGCACCGATCCCAACATCCTCACCCTGGATGTCTGCGAGTTCAGATTGCAGGGCAGTGGGTGGTCTGAACCTATGGAGGTCTGGCGTGCCCAAAACGCGGTGCGGCAGTCCCTGGGGATGCGCCCGAACTATTACAACGGTCTGCCGCAGCGCTACCGCTGGGCATTGAAAACTCATCCTGCGGATGGCGCCCAGGTGCAGCTGCGCTTTACTTTTGAGGTCAAACAGGTTCCCACCACCCCATTGTTCCTGCTGGTGGAGAGCGCTGACCGCTTTAAGATCAGCCTTAACGGCCAGGACATCCACAACACGATTGCCGGATGGTACCTGGACCGCGCCTTCGACCGTGTCGCTCTGCCTGCCCTGCGGCTGGGCCAGAACGAGTGCATTCTCACCTGCGCCTACACCAACTATGTTGAGCTGGAGGATATCTACCTCCTGGGTGATTTTGGCGTGTCCGTCAGCCGTGAGATCATCGCCGAGCCTGCCGACCTCCATTTTGGCGAATGGGCCGGCCAGGGCTATCCCCACTACGCCGGGAGCATGCTCTATCACGCCAGCTTTGAGCATACTGAGGGCATGGGTGCCCGCGTCTTCCTCGGCGAACACCGCGCCGTGGATGTGGCCGTGCACGTCAATGGCCGGCTTGCCGGGCACATCCCCTGGCGCTCTGCCAACGGACTGGATATCAGCGCTTTCGCCGTTCCCGGGTCAAACCGGTTGGATATCGAGGTGGTCAGCAGCCCGCGCAACATGCTCGGCCCGCTGCACCGCGCCCCCGAACACGAGCCCTGGACCGATTGGCACTCATTCCGCCGCACCGATGAAACCTTCACGCCGAATTACGTCTTCTGGCCGTGGGGTTTCACTGGCCAGGTGCGCGTGGTCGAAGGCTAATCCTGGCGTTTCGGGACCTGTAAAGATGACGGGCGCGGCATGCCGAACGCCCGTATTTCGGGTTTGTCCGCTGTGTCTTTTGGCCAGCACTCACACCGCCAGTTTGTCCCATTCGGACATCAATTTTTCCAGTGTGGCCTGCGCCTGCGCGACCTGCCAGCTCAATTTATGCGCCTTTTCGTGATGCTGGGCCTCTCCGGCCTTCTGCAGCTCACCAGACAGGCGCTGGATGGCGCTTTCTTGCTCGCGGATGCGCTCTTCGATCAATTCCAACGACTGCATGCGCTGGCGGGTCTCGCGGCTGTTATCGCGCACCAGCGGTTTGTCACGCAGGATCATCTGCCGCGATTTGGTCGCCGTGGTCGGCACCGCGCGGCGCAGCACAAACTCGCGGTAGTTCCCATTGAAGGCCATCAGCTTTCCGTCGCGCAGTTCCCAGATGTGGGTGGCCAGCCGGTCGATCAGGTAGCGGTCGTGCGAGACCAGGAGGATCGTGCCGTTGAAATTCTCCAGCACTTCCTGCAGCGCCTCGCGCGCGGGGATGTCCAGGTGATTGGTCGGCTCGTCGAGCAGCAGCAGGTTGGAGCCGTCCAGGGCCAGGATCGCCAGGGCCAGCCGGGCGCGTTCGCCGCCGCTCAAAGCGCTGACCGGTTTGAAGACATCTTCACCGCGGAACAGGTACTGCGCCAGGTGGCTGCGTGCTTTCTCAGCGTCCATCTCTTTGTGCGCCAGCAGTTGGTCGAGCACCGACAGGTCGCCGTTCAGGCCGTCGTGCGCCTGGGCAAAATAGCCAATTTTCAGACTGGCGCCCGGGTTGAGCGTGCCCTTTCAGCGGCTCCACCTGTCCCAGCAAGGTTTTCAACAGGGTGGTCTTGCCGCTGCCGTTCGGGCCGATCAATGCGGCGCATTCGCCGCGGCGCAGCTCCAGGTTGTGGATCGTGAACAGCTTGTTGCCCGGATAACCGATGGTCACCTCGTGTGCGCGCAGCACCATCGTCCCACTGACGTGGTCGGAACCCAGGCGCGGGCGTATGACCGGCGGGCGGCTGCTGGTCATGCTGATCGCGTTCACCTTGCGGATCGCATCGATGACATCCAGCGGCCGGTCGGTGCCGCGGATGGTGTCCGTATCATATTCAGACCACTTTTTGCCGCTGCGCAGTGCCATGATGCCGTAGTTTTCCACGATCGCCAGGTCACGGCCCAGACCGGCGCAGCAGACCCAGCGCGCGGGCATGCGTGCTGGCGCGCACCCAGTTGCGTTGGATAAAATCTACCTCGTTCAACAGGCGCGTCTTTTCTTCGGTAAACACCCGTTCGTAATATTCCCAGCGTTCCTGGCGCTGCACCAGGTAGCTGCTGTAGTTACCCGAGTAGATCTTCAATCCCGCCGCGGGTCATCTCCCAGATGTGTGTGACCGTGTTGTCGAGGAAATAACGGTCGTGGCTGACAATCAAGACCGCGCCTTCCCACTCGCGCAGGATGCGTTCCAGCCATTCCACGGCCTCGATATCCAGGTGGTTGGTGGGCTCGTCCAACATCAGCAGGTCGGGTTTTTCGAGCAGCAGGCGGGCCAGCAGGGCGCGCGTTTTCTGCCCGCCAGAAAGGTGATTGAGCGGCATGTGCCATTCGTTTTTGCCCAGATCCCAGGCCTTCGAGGGTCTGCTGGATGCGCAGGTCAAATTCGTACCCGCCGGCATGTTCGAAGGCTTCCTGCAGGCGGCCGTATTCCTCCAGCAGCTCATCGCTGAAGTTTCCGGCGGCCATATCGGCTTCTAATTCGTGCAGGCGGTTTTGCTGTCAGATCAGGTCCGTAAATACGGTCAGCATTTCGTTGTAAACCGTATGATCGCGGTTCGCGAAAGCGTCCACCGCTTCCTGGCGCAGGTAGCCAATCCGGCGTCCTTTTGCAATGTGGACTTTGCCGGTGGTGGGCTGAGTTGATCCCGGCCAGAATTAACAATAGGGAGGTCTTTCCAACCCCATTGGGTCCAATCAGGCCAATCTTACTGTCTCCAGCGATGGATACCGAGATACCACGAAACAGGTCGAACGCGCCGAAGGATACTCCCAGGTTTTCCGTGCTCAGAATAGACATGATACTCTCCAAACAAGACTCAATGATAAACGATAAACAGGCTTCTGATCACAACAGGTGCCCGGGCGTTTGGATTGCGGGGTAAAGAAAAGGCCGCGGGCTGATGGTGCGCCGCGGCCAAATGCTATTCGTGTAGTATAGCGGTCAGCAGACGCACTCCGACAAGGAATCACCAACGCCGCCACTTTTGGCGGTCAGATTGAGGGGTGCAACTGGACTGACAAAGTAAATCATCTTTCTATCCTGTACTGAGTTTATCACAATATTTTTCCGGATGTCAAGGGGTGGGCGTTAATTGCCATTGCTTCTCTCGTATAATAAGGTCAGACAGGACACGCGTGGAGGAACCCATGGATCAGGAACATTTCGAGCGGGCAAAAGATTTTCTCTGGAAAAATGCCCGTCTGCTTGACCGGCAGTTGTTCGCCTTTTTATTTCTAGGCGGTTCGCGAGATGCGGCGGTGCGGGCGCTGCAGGCTTACCAGAACCCGGACGGTGGATTTGGCAATGCGCTCGAACCGGACAAGCGCTGCCCTGATAGCCAGCCGGTGGATATCCAGGTGGCCCTCGAGATCCTCGATATGCTCGGCGCGCTGGCCGACCCGCGCATCCAGCGTGAGATGGTTATCCAGGCCTGTGATTTCCTCACTCAAATTGCTCCCGTACCGGGCGGCGTGCCGTTTGCGCTGCCCGCGGTCAACAATTACCCGCACGCGCCCTGGTGGCAAACCTCTGAGAACCCACCCGCGGCGATCAACCCCACGGCAGCCATTGTGGGCATGCTGTTGAAGAACAAGGTCGCTCATCCATTTGTGGAACAAGGCACGCGTTATTGCTGGGCTGAAATTGAAGCCAGCGAAAGCAAACAGTACCACGATATGATGCCGATGCTGGCATTTTTAGAGAATGCGCCGGACCGGGAGCGTGCCGACCGCCAGTTAAAGCGTATTGTGGAGCACGTCAGCCGGCCAGGTGTGATTGCATACGACCCGGCGGCGAGCGGTTATGTGCAGTTTCCGCTGGATTGGGCGCCAACCCCGCAGTACTATCTGCGGCGCATTTTTTCAGATCAGGTGATTGCGGAGCAATTGGCATTCCTGGCAGCCAGGCAGCAGCCTGACGGTGGTTGGCCGATCACATGGGAGCCGGTCAGTCCGTTTGTGGCATTGGAATGGCGCGGCTGGGTCACGCTGATGGCGCTGCGCACCTTGCAGGCTTACGGAGCGCTGGCCTGATTCCTCGTATTGGCGGAGGGGGTTACTTCTTGCGGCCGACCAACAAAATCAAACCGAGCATCACGGCCACCAATCCCGCTTCTACCAGCGCGCCTTTTCGCTCGTAGCGCAGGTCGGGCAGCCGGTTGAGCTGGTTGACGATCGGGATCTCGTCCAAAGCGCTGTGCAGGCTTTCGTTGAGAATGGAGTCTTCCCAGCCCTGGATATGCCAGCCAAAACGCCTGGATAGGCCGCGCACCACCCAATCCAGATCAGGCAGGGCGGAAAACAGCATGGCAAACCAGTGTCTGGGGCCAAACCAGAGCGCGACAAACCATGTGAAGACGGGCAGCACGCGCTGGTGGTAGGTTTTCCAGAAATAGTCATCCAGGGGGTCGGGCGGATGGTAGGTGGCGCGCGCCATCTTATCCAGCACGCCGTGAGAAATGTAGCAGCCGATGGCGGTGGCTGCCAGGTTGGCAGGCACCGGCAGGTGGGCGCGCCGCACCAATTGATCGATCAACACGCCGGCGACAAAGTGGGTGGGTAGTTGCATAGGCTTATTAATGGTTTTCCCGGTTTTGTTCCGGGGAATTTACCTCAGGAAGTCGCTTTCTCTTCCCGACGGTTGAACACCGATCTCTTCAAGAAAAAGTGGGAAGCCACCAGCAGCAGGCTTAACTCCAGCACATTCCACCAAAAATGCACGTCCAGCCGGTTGGCAGTGGTTAGCCCTGGCAGCGTGCCCAGGAGTGGTCCCGCTGCGTCAGGGGGCTGCGCGCCAGCCAACCGTCCCGACCAAAAAAGCCTGGCAGCCCCTGGGCTGTGACGTTGGTCACGCATAAAATACCCAACTGGTTGAGAACAATCTGGTAACGAATGAACATATATGTGTGTTCGGCGGTGTGGCCAATGGCGACGCCCAACAATAAAAAGGCCCAGAAGTTGCGCACGCCGCCTTTGATCAGGAAGATCACGGTGATTAAAACCAGCCAGTTCCAGATAAAATGCACCCACTCCGAATTAGCGGGCGAAAGCAAGCCGTTAGACTGCCGGGCGGGCAAGAGCAAGATGTAGTATTCGACCCACTGGGCCAGATGTTCAATAGAGTGCGTCCCCTGGGCCACCAGCAAGATGCTGATGATCATCACGGTCTTGCCGTAGCTGCGCAGGTCGGAGCGCCATTTGAACATGCCCACGGGCAGCATGCTGACCAAAAAGATGGCCGTAGCCACCCACAGAGGCAGACGGAAATAACCGGTGATGCCCCAGGCCAGGCCAACACCAGCAGGATGGAAACAACCACCGCAGGGGTGAGTTTGGTGGGATTGAGCAGGTCCAGGATCGGCAGGGCTTTGCCCAGGTTGAAGCGCGCCGGTGAGAATTTCACGGAGGACACGGTAGTCTGGTTCATTTGATCTCCTCCTTTTTCAAGGCAGAACGGTTAATCGGGCGGTCAAGAAATTGGATAAGCATATTTATCTACTGACCGTAACCAAAGTTTGCGGGCTGAGGTCCGTTATCTCGGCCTGAGCGCCGTCCGGATAAGTAATTACCAGTTTTTGGATCTGGGCGCCATCCGCGAATGCCAAAGTGAATACGCTGGGGATCGCCGGACAGGTATCCGCCGGATGCGCGCACATCTCGGCGCAGAATCCCCTGGCTGGTGTGCAGTGCGAGCTGCGCGCCAATTGCGCGGGTGTTGCCTGACCCAGGCCAGTTCAGGTCCACTTCCAGGGCTTGCCCGGTGCACAGGCTGTTTTCAAAAAGCACGGCACTGCCGCGCAGGTTGTTGACCACGACATCCAGCCGGCCGTCCCCGTTCATATCGGCCATCAACATGCCGCGCCCGCTGGCCGTGGATCCCAGGTTCCATTCCGGGGCGGAGATGAAACCGCCGTTTCCGTCATTGCGGATAAGCCCGGTTGGGTTCAACCAGTTCGTAATTGCTTAAGGAAGCTGAACAGGTTAGAGGCAATCATTCCAGTAGTAACATACAGGTCGAGAAATCCATCATTATTCAGAGTCGCCAAAACGCGAACTCCAGGTCCAACCGGTGGCGTCAATCCCACGGCGGGGAGCCTGGTTCTGCCAGCGCACCATTGGCGTCCTGCACTTCCAGCACGTTGGCCATGATCTGGGGGTCACTGGGGCCGTGTTTTTCTTCCAGTTTGCTGATCACCGGCAGCCATTCGGCCAGCACGGCGGGATCGGTGGTGCCGGGGTTCATGTCGGTGGAAAAGACTGCCATCTGGCCTTTGTTGTCCAGGTCGCCCCACTCAATGCTCATCGCGCTGAGGGAGGTGTTCATGGAAGGGTTGGGCACTCTTCCAGCCGGTGCCCTGGTTAATCCAGATTCCATCCGGAACCGCGAAATCATTGGCCGCCCAAATGTCCGGCCGGTTATCGCCATTCAGACGAATAATGCAACGGAAAGAGTCTCGGCTTTTGGGTCGAGGACACTGGGGATAAATTTGTTACCCCGGTGGCTGTAATAGACCAGCCCGGCCGATTGGGCCAGGTCATTTGCATTCAATCCGGATTGGCGCAGGTCGGTGTTATACGAGCCCGTGACCAGGTCCAGGCTGCCGTCCTGATTGAGGTCGGCCCACCCCATCGCATAGGCGTGATAGGTTACACCAGGCAAGTCGGCCTGCTCAAAAATCGCGCCGTTTCCACCTGGGCCGGTGTTGCGCCAGAAGGAGACGCTCTCCAGGCCCCGGTGCGTGAAAGTGATATCCGGCCGTCCGTCCCCATCCACGTCCACAATATTCACCCCGCGGGTGAATGAGTCTTTCAACGATTCCTCTTTGAATTTCAGATCGCCCTGGTTCCATAAGATGGTGCTCTCACCGTCCACATTGGCAAAAACCAGGTCCATGTCGCCATCTCCATCCAGGTCATTGATCGCCAATCCGGCGCCGTTACTGGCATAGGTGGCAATATCGCGCATGCGGTAACCGGTGGCGAAACTTAATGTGTGTGGGATAAATGTGTTCTGACAGGTACCCGATTCTGCCAGCGGAGCGCGCGTAACCGTGACAGGCGCCGTTGGGATGGGCGCGTTTTGCGTTCCGGCGGGGACTGCGAGAGTTTGCGGCCCGCCCGCACAGCCAGCCGTCAGCATGACCATAAGGATGAAAACGGCATACCAGCGAAATATACTCATGTAGATATATTACATCTTACTTGGTATTTTTTACTACATCTATTAGGTGATTTTGGGATGAATAGGGAGAAGCGGCCGAAGGGGGAGGGTTGGAGCATGCGCTGGATGATTTTCTCAGGCCGGTGGCGCCGTGATCAAAATGGATTTGCACTATAATTTGATTACCCCCTGTTATCTATTGCAAATATTGCGACCATTAATTTCTAAAAATATTTCACAACCTCCTCCAAAT
Organism: uncultured Chloroflexia bacterium; assembly: GCA_963735055.1. GTDB lineage: Bacteria > Chloroflexota > Dehalococcoidia > Dehalococcoidales > UBA2162 > JBBITI01. Next base: position 65,132 of record CAVTJN010000007.1, read on the forward strand.
CCGGGTGGATGGCAGATCATTTTCTTGTAAGTACAGGATGGACAATCCAAGGAGTTTTTCAATGGACCAGAAACGTAACGATTGGGAGAACCCCGCTGTTCAGGGCATCCATCGCGAGCCGGCGCACGCCACACTGCTGCCGTACGGCGACCTCGCTTCAGCCTTACAGCGGCAAGCGCGAGCAAAGCCCGTATTTCCGCCTGCTCAATGGAGATTGGAAATTCCACTTTGCTCCCACGCCGGCCCAAAGCCCCGAGAGATTTTTACGAACCTAAATATAATGACGCCGCCTGGGATCTGATCCCGGTGCCTTCGAACTGGCAAATTTTGGGTTACGGGCTGCCGCGCTACCTGGCCTCTGATTTCGCTTTCGACACCTCCGCCTGCCCGGCCGTCCCGGCCGACACCAATGAAACCGGTTCCTACCGCACCACCTTTACGGTTCCGCAGGATTGGAAGGGCCGGCAGGTTTTTATCGTCTTTGATGGCGTGGATTCGGCCTTCTACCTGTGGATCAACGGCAAGATGGTGGGGTTCAGCAAGGACAGCCGCCTGCCCGCGGAATTCAACATCACTGAATATGTAAAACCCGGAGAAAATTTGTTGGCTGTGCGGGTTTACCGCTGGTCGGACGGCAGTTACCTGGAGGATCAGGATATGTGGTTCCTCAGCGGAATTTTCCGGGACGTGTCCCTCTTCTCCACCCCCAGCGTGCATCTGCGCGATTTTTGGGCGAAGACCCTTTTTGACGAGCAGTACCGCAATGCGCAGTTGAACGTTCAGGTGCAGGTGAAGAATTACTCGGGCCGCGCGGTGAAGGGGTTGAGCGTCGAAGCCGCCCTGTTCAATGCGAAAGGCAAACCCGCGCATGGTTGGATGCAGACGGCCAATTTGGATGTCAAAGCGGGCGGTGAGGCGGTCATCGAACTGGCCGGCGCGGTGGAGAAACCCGCCCGATGGTCTGAAGAGCAGCCCAACCTCTATATGCTCGTGCTGACCCTCAAGGATAAAAACGGCGACGTGTTGGAAGTGGAACGCTGCCGGGTGGGCTTCCGCCAGGTAGAAATCAAGGACGGCAAGATCCTCATCAGCGGCCAGGCCGTCTACTTCCGCGGCGTGAACCGCCATGAGCACACGCCCGATCGCGGGCATGCGGTGACGGTTGAGTCGATGGTCGAAGATATCCTGCTGATGAAACGCTTCAACGTCAACGCCGTGCGCACCTGCCACTACCCGGATGACCCGCGCTGGTACGACCTGTGCGACGAGTACGGCCTGTACTTGATAGACGAAGCCAATATCGAATCACACGGTCTATGGGATCGTTTCACCAAGGATCCTGACTGGAAAGAGGCCTTCATTGAGCGTGGGAGCCGCATGCTGCTGCGCGACAAGAACCATCCTTCCGTGGTGATCTGGTCGATGGGAAACGAGTCCGGCTACGGCCCGAACCACGCCGCGCTGGCGGATTGGATGCACCAGTACGACACAACTCGCCCGGTGCATTACGAATCCGCCCAAAACGAGCCCTATGTGGACATCGTTTCCACCATGTACCCAAAATTGGATCGGCTGATCGAATTTGCAACGGTTCCCGGCGAGACCCGGCCGTTCATCATGTGCGAGTACGCGCATTCCATGGGCAACAGCCCGGGCAACGTCAAAGAATATTGGGAGATCATTGAACAATATCCGCGGCTGCGCGGCGGTTTCGTCTGGGATTGGGTGGACCAGGGGATAGCCCGTAAAACCGAAGACGGCCGAACCTGGTTTGCATACGGCGGCGATTATGGGGACGAGCCTTCCAGTTTCAGTTTCTGCTGCAACGGCATCATATTCCCCAACCGCGATCCGCATCCGGCGGCGTGGGAATTTAAAAAAGTCTACCAACCGGTAGCGGTTAAGGCGGTGGATCTTCTGGCGGGCAAGGTCGAGGTGATGAATAAGAATTTATTCCGCGACCTTAGTTATCTGACGCCCGCCTGGCAGATCGTGGCGGACGGCCAGGTGTTGGCGAGCGGCGAGCTGGAGCGGCTGAAAACCCCGGCGGGAAAATCTGCCATCCTCGACCTGCCGCTGCCCTCAATTGAGGTGAAACCTGCGACAGAATATTGGCTTCGATCGAGTTTCGCCCTGGCCGAAAGGACGCCCTGGGCCGATGCGGGCCACGAAGTGGCCTGGGAGCAATTCCTTCTGCCACTGGAAGTACCGCAAGCGGATCCGCGGCGGGTGTTTCCGGAATTAAAAGTGGAAGAGTCGCTGGCCCGCAGCGTGCTGAGCGGGGAAGATTTCGCCTTGATCTTTGATAAGGTCGAGGGAAGGATAGTTTCGTTGAAATCTGCCGGGCGCGAACTGCTCGAAAAAGGCCCAACGGTCAACTTGTGGCGCGCTCCCACTGAAAACGACTTGAATACCTGGGGTGAAGAACGAGCGGCCTTGCGCTGGCGCGCGGTGGGTTACGATCAACTGGTTGAAAGCGTGCAGGGCTGCGAACTGCTGCGCTTATCTCCATCCGCGGTGCGGATCGCGGTGAAATCCACCCTGCGGGTGAAAGAGGGCGCCGAACTGCCGCCGATGGATTCGGCGGAACAGCGCATGCAGATGCTTGGGATGGGGCTGTCGATGATGCTGACGGATGAGACTCTCAACCTGCTGGTCGAGCGCATGGGATTTAAGGATTCCGCCTTTCAGGGCGATAGTAAAGTATTAAAAATACGCGGATTGCTGGGCGAAGTCGCGGCACAAAATCGCGTCTATGAATTGATCACCAAGCAGCGGGCGATCTTGGTTGAATTCAAACAACCTGTCCCGCCCGAATTGGATCAAATCATCGCTGCAGGTCAATTTGATATGAATCCTCAACCGGCTATACCGGCTGAATTCGCTGTGGATATCCTCTATACCGTCTACGGCAGCGGGGATATTCTGCTGGAAACACACATCCAACCACAGGTTGCGGATTTGCCTTTCCTGCCGCGCTTTGGGCTGGAATTGGTCCTGTCGCCGGGTCTGGAACGGTTGGATTGGTACGGCCGCGGACCGCACGAGACGTATGCCGACCGCCAGGAAGGCGCACAAGTGGGTGTTTATTCGGGGACGGTTGACGATCAATTCGTGCCGTACGTAGTGCCAGAGGAGAACGGCAACAAAACCGAGGTGCGCTGGGCCAGCCTGGCGTCCGAAGACGGAACGGGGCTGCTCGCGGTGGGTTCGCCCCAGTTTGAGTTGAATGCGCTGCATTACACCACCGCCGATCTGGATCAGGCCCGCCATCCCTATGAACTCACCCGCCAGGACGAAGTGATTCTCCACCTGGATTATGCCCAATCCGGGTTAGGCAGCGCATCCTGCGGGCCGGGCCGCCTGGAAAAATATCAGTTGAAGGCGGAAGAACTTCACTTCAACTTGCGCCTGCGGCCATTCAAAGGCAGCCGGGATACCGCGGTGAGCCTCAGCAAACAGGTCATCGGGTGACCGCGGCCGGACCGCAATTCCTGATGGGTGAAGCCGGGAGGGATATGTTAAATTTCACGCCGGATGATTGGGGACGTATCGAACGGTCCAATGCGGCCTGGTGGGCCGGGGAATTGGACCGGCCGCTGGTGTACCTGGCCATGGCTGATCCGCGCGCAGCGCCGCCGATGAGTTACATGAGCAACTACCCGCTGGATCTCCCCGTGGATCGGGTGATCGATCTATATGCCGATTACCTGAGCACGGCGCATTTTTATGCGGATGCCTTCCCCTGGGCATGGATAAATTTTGGCCCCGGGATTGCGGCCGGTTTCTTGGGTGCCAACGTCAACAGCGTGGTGGATCCCTCCGAGACGGTCTGGTTCACTCCCAAAGAAAAAAAGCCTCTTCAGGATTTGCACCTGGCCTATGATCCCGAAAATGCCTGGTGGCGCAGGATCAAGGCGCTCACCGCGGGGCTGGTAGTGCGCTTTGGGGATATGCTGGCCGTCGCGCATACTGACCTGGGCGGCAACCTGGACATCCTCGCATCTCTTCGAGATACCCAGGATTTGCTTTTCGATCTGGTGGATTGTCCCCAGGAAGTTGACCGCCTGGTGCATGATATCACCGCTCTCTGGCTGCGCTATTACGATGAGCTGGATGCGATCATCCGTCCGGCCACGCGCGGGACCAGCGCCTGGACGCCGATCTGGTCACCCGGAAAGACGTATATGCTCCAGTGTGATTTCGCTTACATGATCTCGCCGGCCATGTTCGAGCGCTTTGTCATGCCCGACCTGGAAGCCATCTGCGCACACCTGGATCACGGCTTCTATCACCTGGATGGAAAAGGTCAATTTCCACACCTGGATATGCTCCTCGGCCTCGAACGGCTGCGCGGAATCCAGTGGATTCCTGGGGATGGGCAGCCCTCGCCGGATCATTGGCTGCCTCTGCTCAAACGCATCCGGGATGGCGGTAAACGGGTCCAGGTGTTTGTTAGCCCGGAAGGCGCGCGCCGCATTGTGCGCGAATTGGGCGGCCAGGGGTTCCTGCTGGTGGTGGACGCCTGGGAGGATGCCTATGACCACCCGGAGAGCGTTCAGGCTTTCTTGAATACGCTGGCACAAGAAGATATTTCGCTTAATAAGTGATTTGCCCCGTTTAGGTTAGTAATAAGTTCGTGTTTTGCCAACAAGTTCCTCTCTTTATGAGCCATTCGTCAGGAGAAATCACATCCGTCCCGCGGTTGAGATCTCCGGGACCAGGGAGCGACTATTTTTTTCGAAACAGGCAGTTCAGGGAGGAAGCCGCATGGCTGGACATAAAGATTGGGAAGATCCGCAGGTTGTCGGGATTCACAAGCGCCAGGCGCACGCGCCGATGGGCGCTTATCCGCATGCGCAGGCGGCTTTGACCGGCGAGCGCGGGCAGTTCGCCATTTGTGCAATCATTGAATGGGACCTGGCGGTTTTCACCTGGCCGCGTGCCCCGAAGCCGTTCCGCAAGGATTTCACCGGGAGGAATTCGACGATTCGGGCTGGGATGGGATTACGGTGCCGGGCAACTGGCAGCTGCAGGGTTTCGCCGATAACCCGATTTACACCAACGTGGCCTATCCCTTTCAACCCAACCCGCCCTATGCCCCAGAAGAAAACCCGACCGGCTGCTACCGGACCTCGTTCACCGTTCCGCCAGGAATGGCACGATCGGCGGGTGATTCTGCTCTTTGAAGCGGTGGATTCGGCATTTTATGCCTGGGTCAACGGCGACATGGTGGATACAGCCAGGACAGCCGCTGCCGGCCGAGTTTGAGGTGACAGAACGGGTCAGACCTGGCGAAAATAGTCTCGCGGTCCAGGTGATGCGCTACAGCGACGGCTCGTACCTGGAAGACCAGGATTTCTGGCAGATGAGCGGGATCCAGCGGGATGTGACCCTTTACAGCAAGCCGCAGGTGGCCCTGGAGGATTTCGTCGTGCGCACGACATTTGACGATCGTTATGAAGATGCCGAGCTTGCGCATCGAGGCGCACATCACCCGCGTGCCCTGGATGTCCGCCTATCACGTGGAGGCCATGCTTTACGACGCGGAAGGCCAGTCCGGTGTTTGCCGATCCGTTGGTGATGCCGGTCAGCAACCGCACCTCCTATGGGGTTCCCATTACCCAGAAAACCGCAGCCGCGATGGCCAGCTATCCGCGTGGTCAAACCGCGCCACTGGACGGCCGAAACGCCGTATTTGTACCGGCTGGTTCTGATCCTGCTGCGGCCCTGCTGGGGAGGCATTGGATTTCGAGAGCTGCCGGGTGGGGTTCCGCCAGGTGGAAATCAAGGACAGCCTGATCCAGGTCAATGGCCGTCGCCTGGTGATGCGCGGGGTCGACCGGCACGAGCATCACCCGCTGCGCGGGCGGGCGTTGACTGTCGAGGATATGCGCCGCGAAATTGTCCTGATGAAGCAGTTCAATTTCAACACCGTGCGCACCAGCCATTACCCCGACCACCCGGCCTGGTACGATCTGTGCGATGAATACGGCATTTATGTCATCGATGAGACCAACCTGGAGACCCATGGGCTTTCTTCGGAGCTGAGCAATCACCCGTTATGGCTGCACGCCTTACATGGAGCGTGCCTCGCGCATGGCCTTGCGCGACCGAAACCATCCGAGTGTGATCATGTGGTCCTTGGGCAACGAATCGGGCTGCGGTCCGCACCATGCGGCGATGGCAGCCTGGCTGCGCATGGCGGATCCCACCCGTTTGGTACATTACGAAGGCGGGCGTTTCCAACCCGTAGATTTCGGATGTTTTTTCGGTCATGTATCCAGACCTGGATTTCATCCGTGAGCTGCTGGCTGACCCCAACGAAAAACGCCCGGTGATGATGTGCGAGTATGCCTACTCCAAGGGCAACAGCACCGGGCAATTTCTTTAAATTCTGGGAGCTGGTGGACAAAGAACCACGCTTCCAGGGCGGGTGCATCTGGGATTGGAATGACAAGGCGATTTTGAAAACCCTGCCGAACGGCGAAACTTTTTATGCTTACGGCGGAGATTTTGGCCCAGATTTTAATTATTCGTTGTTCTACCAGAACAATGAAGACCCGCAAATGTGCTGCAACGGGATCGTTGGCCCGGACCTGACCCCACATCCGGCAGCGTGGGAAGTGAAGAAAGTCCAGGCGCCGGTTTCGCGCGTCGCGTCAAGGATCAACAAGGATTTGCTGGCGGGAAAATTGGTGATCTGGAATAAGCACCTGGCACTCGATCTCAGTCACCTGGCGATTCGTTGGGAACTGATCGAGGATGGCAGGATGATTCAATCCGGCGGACTGCCGCCAATGACGCTTGCCGCGGGTGAAAAAGGCGTGCTGAACGTGCCCTTCGCCTGCCCAGACGCGCTTGTGCCCGGCGCGGAATATTTCCTGACTGTGCGGTTCCTGCTCCAGTCGGATACCGCTTGGGCAAAAGCCGGTCATGAGGTTTATTGGGAGCAGTTCCGCGTCCCGTTCCCGGTGAAGGAAAAAAGGTCGCCCATCCGGCGCGATTCTCTGCCGGAACTCGATGTCGAGGAAGACAACGAGCGCCTGGCGGTGGAGGGCAAGGATTTTCTGGTGTTGTTTGACAAAGCGGAAGGCCGGATTATCGCATACCATGCCGTCAGGGCGCGATCTGCTGGTCTCGGGTCCGATGGAGCAGTACTACCGCGCGCCAACGGATCATGACTTATTGATGGGTAACCCGTCTGCCAATATCCACAATGGCGCGCAGCCGGGATCGACCGGCTGCAGCGCAGGTTGCGCAGTCTTGAGTGGGCGCGGCTGGCCGCTCAACAAGTCGAGGTGCGCGTTCGCTCCCGCGTGCAGGCCGACGGCCAACCGGATGGGATCGACAGCCAGGTGACGTACAGAATCTTTGGCGATGGGCAGATCCTGATCGAAAATGAGGTGGTGGTCGAGGAGAGCCTGCCTTTCATCCCGCGCATTGGACTGGAACTGACGTTGCCGGCTGGATTTGAGCGGGTGGTATGGTACGGGCGCGGGCCGCACGAAAATTACTGCGACCGCAAACTGGGCGCAGCCGTGAGAATGTACGCGAGCAGCGTCGACGAGCAGTTGACTCCCTACGTTTTTCCCAGTGAATGCGGCGGCAAAGAAGATGCCCGCTGGCTGGCGCTGCTGGATGAGGAAGGCTGTGGCTTGCTGGCGATCGCTGAAGACCGGCTGCATTTCGACGCAATGCATTACACGGTCAAGGACCTGGAACAGGCCGGGCATCCTTACGAACTGACCCGTCTCGCGGAGACTATTTTACACTTGGACGGCTGGCATATGGGGGTGGGCGGCGATGACGGCTGGAGGGCGCCGGTCCACAAAGAATTTTTGATCAATCCGGGAAGGTACCGGTTTGCTTTCCTGCTCAGACCGGTCCGAGCCGGAGGAAGATTTGGCCGCGGCCGCCCGTCGAAAATGGATGGAGGTCTGTAACTCGATCTAAAAAGGCGCCTGCGATTACCCCGCAGGCAGCCTTTCTGTGATTACACAGTTTCTAGAAAGATTGGTGTTCGGTGCGGGCGATGATCTCATCCTGCAGCGCATCGCTGAGGTCGACAAAATAGTCCGAATAGCCTGCCACGCGCACGATCAAGTCGCGGTACAGGTCGGGAGCTCTGCTTGGCTTTGCGCAGGGTGGCGGCATCGACGACGTTGAATTGGATATGATGGCCATCCAACTTGAAGTAGGTGCGCACCAATTGCACCAGGTGGTCAATGCCGTCGTCATCTTTGAGCAATTGCGGGGTGAGTTTCTGGTTGAGCAGCGTGCCGCCGGTGCGCACGTGATCCATTTTGGATAGCGATTTGATCACCGCGGTTGGACCGCAGCGGTCAGCCCCCTGCACGGGTGAAACTCCCTCGCTGACCGGCGTGCCCGCCCGGCGGCCGTCAGGTGTCGCGCCGGTGACCGACCCAAAATAGACGTGGCAGGTGGTGGGCAGCAAGTTGATGTGATACTCACCTCCGCGCGTGTTTGGCCGGCCGTCGACGGCGTTGAAATAGGCTTCAAAGACGCGCTGCATCAGTTGGTCGGCGGCATCATCATCATTGCCGAAACGCGGGGTGCGGTTGAGCAGCGCTTTCTGCAGGCGTTCATGGCCTATGAAGTCATCCCGCAGTGCCGCGAGCATTTCGGCCATCGGGATGTCCTGCTTCTCATACACGTGGCATTGGATCGCGGAAAAACAATCGGTGATCGTGCCCACCCCTACGCCCTGGATATAACTGGTGTTGTAGCGCGCGCCGCCATCGTGGTAATCTTTCCCGCGCGTGATGCAGTCGTCGATGAGCAGAGACAGGAAAGGCGCGGGCATGTAGGTGGCGTATAAGCGCTCGATGACGTTGTTCCCACGGATTTTGATATCGACAAAGTGGTTGAGCTGGCGTGTGAAAGCCGAAAACAACGCCTCAAAACTGCTGTAGGCGCCTGGCTCGCCCGTCTCCAGCCCGATGCGCTTGCCTGTGCGCGGGTCAACACCGTTATTCAGGGTGATTTCGAGCACCTTGGGGATGTTAAAGTAGCCGGTCAGGTTGTAGTTTTCGTGGCCGAAGACTCCCACTTCGACGCAGCCCGAAGACCCGCCCAAACGCGCGTCTGCCATCGTTTTCCCCTGCCGCACCAGTTCCTGGACGATCAGGTCGGCATTGAAAAGGGAGGGCTGTCCGTAACCGGTGCGGATGATCCTGGCGGCGCGCTGGATCAGGCGGACGGGGTTCTTTTTGCTCACCTGGACGGATGCGCTTGGCTGCAGCAAGCGCAGCTCTTCGACCACATCCAGCAGCAGGTAGGTGACTTCGTTGACCGCGTCCGAGCCATCCGGCAGGATTCCACCCAGGTTGATCTGGGCGAAATCGGTGTAAGTGCCGGATTCGGCCGCGGTTACTCCCACCTTGGGTGGGGCAGGCTGGTTGTTGAATTTGATCCAGAAACACTGCAGAAGTTCCCGGGCAAACTCTTGGGTGAGCGTCCCGTTTTCCAATCCGGTTTTGTAAAAGGGATAGAGATGATGGTCGAGATGCCCTGGACAGAACGAATCCCAGGTGTTGAGTTCGGTGGTTACTCCCAGGTGGACAAACCAGTAATACTGCAAGGCTTCCCACAGGTCGCGGGGGGCATGCGCGGGCACATGCTCGCAGACCGCGGCGATGCGCTCCAACTCCAACTTGCGCCGGGCGTCGCTTTCCTGGCCGGCCAATTCTCGGGCCAGTGCGGCATGGCGGCTCGCAAACCGGATGATGGCCCCCGCGCTGACGCGCATGGCTTTCAGTTCTTCTTGCCGGCTGTAGGCGGATGGATCGTTGAGAAAATCCAGGCCGGCCAGCGCCCAGCCGCCACCATCCCCACAGGCTCGACCAGCACGCTATGGGTTCCCCTGGTCGGCCTGAATGAGACGATAAAGTGCTAAGATTCGTGTACCGAAAAGGACTTAGTATTGATCAGGTTGCTCCCGCGAAGATCGAGAGCGAGGACTGAACAGGGTAACTCGAGGTGTACCGCGAAGCAGCCCGCAATGCCGGCGAATGGCTGGAACGGGAATGCCCTGTCACACAGGGGAGAGAACGATGAGCAGTCCCGGATCAGGATTTTTGTCGCCGCAACACAAGGGCATTGACGTCCGCCCGCTTGAACCTGCGGTCTCCTCTGGACCCGATTCGTGACATCCGCAAAATACCGACTTCGCCCCAGCGTGCTATTGTGGTGTCAGTAACGCCCAGAAGCAAAGCTGCATCACCGGTGCTCAGCAGGTCATTTGGCAGCATGGCACGTCGCTTCTGGCCCGCGGGCTGCTTTGCAGTAACGAGTTGCCTTGCTCGCTCACGCGTGATACCCATCAGTCGCCCGATGGAAGCGTATCCAGCACCACGTATCGAAAGACGCGTGCGACAATGGGAAGAGTTCGGGATAAGCTCCCACTTGCTCCGACGCTGGCAGAGCGTATGGGAGTGGCTGTCGACGACGTCCACCAGTTCGGCCGTCTCCAATCGCCCCAGGTCGAAGCAGGACATCGTGGTTATGCTCAGCCGGCGAACAAGACGTTTCACAACCAGTTCGTAGGTAATGAAATTGGCCCATTCGGTGGCTGTCATTGAGGACACGTTCTGACCGAACCGCATGCGGGCGAACCCATTCTGGCCAGACGAGTAACTCTTCTCACACAGAACTCTTAACCATTCGAACAAATCGAACGGTGCCCCTTTGCTGTGCCAGTATTCAGGGCCAGCTATTATCAGTTGCCCTCTGTCGACATAGCTGCCCAGGTCGCCGACCGCCTGTTCCAAGCCTCGGGTTGCCATCTCCACGGTCATGGGCTCCGTTGCGACCCACAAGCAGAACTCATTCAGCTCCAGCCCCCTATGGAAATACTGGACCAGAGTGTCGACAGCATCATTTGCGTCGTGAAAGAGTTGTGCGACGTGGTATCCTGGACCAATGCTGCCGACAGCCTCTATACTGAATGGCACCGTACACACCTCCCCTCACATTGCGAGTTGCGATTCGAGAACTCCACCCGAGAATATAGCGTCATCCTGTTTCGTTGTCAACGGCTACGCGCACAATAGCCCGTCTTACAGAATTGGGGTTACATTAGTAGTGGGAGTAAGGTACGGCCGGAGGTCTTCGCCGCCAATAGAACACAGTACCTTCCTGCCGGCGTTCGCCATCGGTTACAATGGAATTATCCTGCAGGTGGAAGTAAGGTGGGGGAGGGACATGCCTTGTTGCCGCATGACGGTCGCCGCTCCAATATTCAGCTCATCAGTGAGATACTGAGCCTCCTCCGGCTGGGGGAGGTGGGGAAGACCGAGGTAATGTACGCGGTCAGGCTGAGTCACTATCAGACCCAGAAGTATGTGGCCCGGCTGGTGCAGATCGGCCTGGTCGATCAGACGGCGGCCGAAGGCCGCTCGCCTTCGTATCGTATCACCGCCAAGGGGTTGGACCTGCTGGGACGTATCGAACAGATGCAGGAGATGCTGCAAGCCCAGGAGATTCCGGCGATCATTGATGCCCCGGAGTTGAAGGTTGACGAGGCTCCGTACAGCCGGATGCTGAAACGCATCCGAGACGCCATCAAGCACCGACAGGACGACTGAGAGCCTTGACCGGCGGGTACCTGGTCATACGAGTGGTCCGTACACTCCCCCAATGGCCAGACGCCAATCCCTCCCAACGCATGGCGCAGGCCGACTAAGCCTGCGGTATAGTCGAACTATACCGGGCACGGGAGCCCGCCGCCAGGGAGGTAACCGATGGACGCGACCAACACTATTGTCTGCATGGTAAGGGGACACGCCTTCCGCAAGATCACTCACCAGGGGTCAGCCTACCGGTACTGTCTGAATTGCGGGCGGCTTGTATGGCGGCACAGTCACCTGAACCGGGCTCGCCGCGGCGCCCCGGCCGCCGTCCTTGGGGATGCCGTGGCCGAGCCGGCCCTATGACGTTAGAATAGGTAAGTGAAGCATCCTGAAAGGAGAAATTGATGAGATTCAGACTACGCCTGCTAGCACTCGCCGCGGCACTGACCGTGCCGGCGGTGGCGCTTGGCTCGTGCATGCCTGCCCCGTGGGATTTCCCCCAATGGTCCAGTCCGGGCTTCACTAGCTTTGGATTCTTCGGCTTTCCCTTCGCCATACTGGGGATCGCCGTGTACTTCCTGCCGACGATTATCGGCGCGGTGAGACACGCCAAGAGCATCGTGGGGATCATCCTGGTGAACATCTTTGCCGGCTGGACCGGTGTCGGCTGGATAATCGCCCTGATCTGGTCACTGGTGGGGGTGGCCGAGAAGAAGTAATCGAGGAGCATCCCCCTTTTTCCCCCTTCGTGCCAGGAAGGGGGAATTCCATAGGGGGTCTCTGCGGAAGGGGGGGACGCGGGACGCTGGATTCCCTCAAGGACTACGTGCGTGTCAGACTCTGGATTCCCACTTTCGTGAGAATGACGAGGGAACTGCGAATGACGAAGAACGTTGGGGTGACAGTGCAATTCGCGCCCCTTCGTCGTTCCGGACTTGATCCGCCTTGTCCTCGCGGCTCAACCTCCAGGGAATCCACAAAGGGGCGGGACGTGGATGGCCTGGTCTCCGTAAGGTCTCCGGAGCGAGGAAGACGACCACCTGCGGGAAGAAGGACAACCACAGGGGGTCCCCCGATCAGGTCGAGGGCAGGCAAGCCCGACCATGACGATGGGAGCGGGCGGGGCCACCCCGGTCCCCGCTGGTGAACCTGACCAACTCGGCGAATTCGTTTATCTTGGTGGAGTTGTTGGTCTCCAGGAATCCGTCATAGGTCAGGCTGATCCACGGCTTATGGTGCAACTCGCTGAACTTCTCCGACATGGCGGCCACGATGCCCCCGGGCATGCAGCCGTGGGGCATGACCGATATCACGCCGGCAAATTCCCGGTTTTCCAGCCAGTCGATGCCGCTGCCGATACTCAGGACCGCTTCACTGCCGCAGCGCGACGAGAGAAACTCGGCGGACTTGCCCAGGATGGCGACCGTTGAAGGCTCCTTTTCGGGAACCACATCACGGTAGTTGCGGGCGATCGAGTGCTCATCCAGTTCCTGGACCTGCTTCCGGAGGTAGCTCTTTATGATCCGGGTCATGTTCCGGTCCTTGACAGCATCTTCGAGATTCCGGTGGGAAGTGTACTTCAGCCACTCCCCGACGGGTGAGACCACTACCTCGAGGCCGGCCTTCTCACAGTTCTTCACCAGGTCGCTATTGCTGAACCGGTTGGAGCGCAGGTAGATCTCGCCGTTGATACCGACCAGAGGCCGGCGCGGCCACCGGGATCGATCAGTGCCTTGAATGCGGCAGCAGCCTCTTTCAGGACGGGCTTGAATTCCTTCTTCCGGCGCATCCGACCGGCGATCTCTTTCAGATAGTGGTCAAAAAGCCGGTCCGCCGAACCCGTTTCCCGTTCGTAGGGCCGGATCCGCCACAGCAGTTTCTGCAGGTAGTCCACGGCCACGATGGCCTTCCAGGCCAGCCGCTCAAATCCGGCCCCGAGGCCGATGTCGCGGTAGGCGTTGTTGGAGACGGTAGTGCGGATGGGAAGGTCGAAGCCCAGGTCTTTGAGGACACGGGTCTGCTCGATGGCGTACTTGCCCAGCCGGCAGGGCCCGAACGAGCCCGACATGAAGCCTTCCACGTTCTTGATGCCGTGCCCGTTCTCCTCATAGAATCGCAAGAAATCGCCCAGGGTCACGCGGTAGGGCAGGCACTCGGTCCCGGAGGTCACCGGATTGCTGTAGAGGATGTTCCGCTCGTCCGGCTCGGGCAAAGAGATCGCTTCGACGCCGAAGGCCTGCATGGCGGCGGCAATCACATCGGCGTGGGGGGCCATGCGCGGGATGAGCAGGGTCTTGCCGGTGCTGATGAGGGCGGTGGCGCCGCGATAGATGTCCTTTGATCTTCCTCTGGCCGCCTTGTCGGAGACCGCAAAACCCTCGATGGTATCGACAAAGGCTTCCAGACGGGTGACTATGCCCGCCTCAGCGGCGTGTTCGTCGATCTCCAGTTGCCCCAGCGGCTTGCTGCCCATGATATCTTCCAGCTTCTTTCAAGATGAAGGAGTTGGGACCACAGCCGAAGTTGGTCAGGGCCAGTCCGTACAACTGCGGATCGCGCGACGACGATGTCGGCCCCGGCAATGAAACGGCTCTCGTAGGACCAGTAGGGCCGGTCGGAGAAATCCCGGGGATTGACGGAGGCGAGCGGCAGAAAGTCCAGCGGCACGGGGACGACGCCCAGTTGGGCCAGCTTCTCGGCGATGCCCAGATTGGCTCCGGAGTCCTGCGACATGTAGGACCGGGAGAAAAGCACCACGCCCAGCCGGCGGTCGGTGCGCAGCTGCTGCAGCGCCCTTTCGCCGGCTTCTGCCCGGTCACGTTCGAACCGCTCCTGGGATGCCAGTCCCGCCAGCGCCGACTTCCTTCCCGAAGCCCGGCTGAAGCCCAACTTGACGGCCACATCCGACAGATTCTTAATGACATCCTCGTTACCCCGGCTGAAGTCAAGCACGGGGATCAGCATCTTCTTCTCCAGTCCGAGCACCTGGCGCACGATGAAGGGCGAGGCCTGGACCAGCGGACAGGCGTACTTCTGGTTCTCGTCCCCATCCTTTTCGCCCAGACGGATGGCGCAGGGAAAGAGAATGTAGTCGGCGTCGCTGAGGGCGGCGACGTGGCCGTGCAGGAGTTTGACGGGGAAACAGCTATCGGTGTAGGCGATCTCGGCGGACCGCTCCATGATTTCCTTGTTGGTCTTGCCGGAAAGGACCACCCGGACACCCAGCGCATTCAGGAAACCGATGAGGAGCGGTGCGTAGTCATAGACCAGCAGCGCCCGGGGAATGCCGACCCGGGGTCCATTTCCGGACGACTCATCGTACTCGCGGAAAAGCAGCTTCTCTCGCTCATCGAAGAAGGTCTCTTTTCTGGCCTGATTGAGCGTGCTGTCGTACTTATCGCAGCGGCTGCCGTAGAAGGTCGGCTTCTCGCCGGGGACCTTCATCTGGGTGATGGTGCAGTTGTTGTCGCATGCCTTGCAGGTGAAGGTGGACAGATTGCAGTCGGCCGTCAATCACGTTCGCGAATCCCTTGAATTTCGAGACTGCGCCCGCCGGTAGCTTCCCTGGCCAGCAGGGCCGCCCCGATGGCGCCGCTGACTTCCCGGTGCTCGGCGACGAGCAGGCTCTTCCCCGGGCAGCTGCTGTTCGAAAGCGGAGACGACCGCCTGGTTGTAGAAGACTGCGCCGGTCAGGATGATCTTCTTGCCCAGCTTGCGGGTGCCGACCACTTTGGAGAGATAGTTCCTGGCGATGGAGTTGGCCAGGCTGGCGGTGATCACTCCCGAGCGACGCCTTCCTGCTGCGCCGAGGGGACGGCCTGTCCCATGAAGGCGGCGCAGCGGGTGCCCAGGTCGATGGTGTAGGGCGCGCTGAGCGCCAGGTCGGCGAACTCTCCATCCTTTACGGAAATACCCAGCATCTCGGCCATTTCGTCGATGAAGCTGCCCGTGCCGGCGGCACAGGCCTTGTTCATCTGGTAGTCCACCACTACGCCGTTGCGCTTGATGACCAGCTTGGAGTCCTGGCCGCCGATTTCGATGATATCGGCGTCCGGGTCCATGAGCATGGCGGCCCGGGTCTGGGCGGTGATCTCGTTCTTGATCAGGTCGGCCCCGATCAGACTGCCGATCAGGTAGCGTCCGGAGCCGGTCACCCCCACGCCCCGGATATCGACCATGGCTCGCGCCGTCGCGGAGGAGATTGGCGAAGACCTGCTTGACGGCATCCACCGGCCGTCCGGCGGTCATGAGATAGTTCTTGGCCAGGATCCGCTTCCCGGTCTCGTCCATGATCACGGCCTTGGTGCTGGTGGAACCGACGTCCACACCCAGATACCCGGGGACCGGCTCAGCTATCCTTTGATACAGGCCGTTGCCCGGCACCACAACATCCTGTAATCTCGGGAGTTCGTAATACCGCTGGGAGGCCACATCCTCCGGCAAAGAATCAAACACGGAATCGCCGGCGTGGCGGGACAGCAACGCCAAACCGATGGCTTCCATGTTCAGATAGTGTTCCGGGACGATTACGGCAACCGGATGACCGTTGCGCGCCGACACCAGGGCGTTCATTGCCTTGGCGATCGCCCCGTTGGCGGCCACCCCGCCCACGAAATAGACCGGTTCATCGAAGGCGCCCTTCTTGAGCGAAGCGACCATGCGGGCGATGCTTTCGCAGAGGGCGTAGAGCATGGCTTCAACCGACACGCCCTTCTGCTGCAGATGGATGAGGTCGCTCTTGGCGAAGACGCTGCAGCGGGCGGCGATGCGGGGCGCCGTCCCCTCGAAGGCCAGGGCCAGGGTATCGAAATCTTCGATCCTGATGCCGAGGCGGTAGGCCTGCTGCTCCAGAAACCGGCCCGTTCCGGCGGCACAGAGCGGGTTCGAAGCCACCTTCCACGGCTTGTCCAGCCCATCATCCAGTTCGATCACCAGCGAGCTCTGCCCGCCGATTTGCACTATCGTCCGAGCGTCCGGATGCAGGTGAAGAAGTCCGGACGCGATGGCCAGGGAACTGCTGTATTCGGTCCACTTGAAGGCCGCCGGGACCATGGCCTTCCCGGTACCCGATACGCCGACGGACGTGACCGGCATGCCGCCACTATCCCGCCTGATGTCGGCAATCAGTGAGTTGACCGCTTCCCGGGGACTGGACGTGATTCGCTTCGACCCGAGTACATGGATTGTGCCGGATTCGTCGACCAGAGCGGTCTTCACGGCGGTGGAGCCTATGTCTGCGCCAAGGAAGTACTTCATGGGATAAGCTCAATGGTATCAGAATTCCCAGAAGCACTCAAAATAGACGCGCCGCGGTCAGTTGCGGCGCAGGTAGAATTGCATGTTGGTGATCAGAGCGTCTTCCCAGCGGTCACGATCGGAGCCGGTGTCACGCAGCAGCGCATTCAGCAGAACGGACCCGGGCGCGGCAGGAATAGTGTCCCGCCTCATCTCCAGAGCGCCACCGCACTTGTCGCAGCGCCGTTCGTCCGGGTTGGCAAGCGCCCAGCCGTAGTAACTGGCGCCGCACGCGGGACAGACCCCTTTCATTCCGTTCATTTCGGCAGCCGATCTCCCCGCCAACCTGTGGACCGCGCCAGTCTGTCCGGCTTCATGTATCGAAGCCTCTCAGTTCTCCGCCGTGCAGCCGGGTCTCTTCCCGGCAAGAAATGACCTCACGCTTGTTAACGGCGACAAACGGCCGCGTCCCGTAGACCAGACTATCGCGCACCATAGTCACGTTGGTCAGGGGCAGGAACTGGGCATCGTCGTTCAGCACATCATGAACGGTCTTATCAGGGTCGCAGTGGAGATCACCGATAAGGGTGTAGGTGCCGAGTTGAATGATCACGCGCACGGGCGTCTTTTTTCTAAACCACCGTACCTGCCGAAGGCCGCTGCCGCCCGTCCGGCGGCCCACGTCGCCGTCGGATACGGTCAGCAGATCGATGACCGACTTCCTGATGTATTCCCGGGATTCGACATCCCGCGGCTCACACTCTCCGGGCCGGGTGGATGGGACGAATTCAAGGAAGGTGCTTCTGGCTTCACCGTTGCTTGACGCCGAATCGTTAAGCAGGTCCGACAGCCGGGAGCCGGCCGGGCAGGTCAGTCTCCCGCAGAGCACGTCCGGACCGGCGTAGAGCTCGACGCTCACTTCGCCGCCGTTGCTCAGGCTCTCCACCAACGCTTTCAAGTTCAACTGTTCCACAAATGTATCCTCGCCTCGGATACGAGGCTAAAACCCCGAATTGCCGGTGGCCGGCCCGGTGACCTCGACTGCATAGTACAATAGTAAGGGTGACCGTCCCGCAATACCAGATCAACTATCCTGTTGTATCCTCAACTATCCTCCCGAGTTTGCCGGCGGACCATCGCCGGACGCTTAATTCGCGGGCCTTCGACAGCTGAAACACCGCTGGGGTGGCTGGGCGTTGGAATTGTTGGTCGATTCGCAGCGACTTATTGATGCTCCAGCTATCGTTCTGGTCTGATCTCGGGTTCGAATCCTGAGTGGCTGGCCATTATCAAATACGAGTACGGAATCCTTCCTGAGTGGCCTGGCACCAACATGTTCAGGTTTCCATCGGCTTCTTCCCTGGAGTTGATTCTGCAGGCCGTTCGCTTCGTCGCCGGGTTATGAGCAGTGCTCAGGCCTTGAGGCGGCGTCACTTGGCGTTTGTAGGCGGGATCAATACGCTCTGGCGAAGTACACTTTCTTTTTCGCGGGTTTGCCGCAGACGACGCAGGTTCCGTTGCCTTCAGGCTGGTCGATAGGGATGTTGCGGGTGGTGGCCTTGGTGTCTTCCTTGACCTTGGCCTCGCATTCCTTGCTCTCGCACCACCACGAGAACGCCCAGCCATCGGCCACGACGGATTTTAGCTCCTCGTAGTCTCTTGGGATCGTGGATGTTCGCGTCTCGGAATTCGGTGGCGCGCTTGAGGAGCGCGTCCTGAATCTCGACGAGCAGCCCGCTCACCGTCGATGCGAGATTTGTCTGAGGGACGAAGGATTTGCCCTCCCGTCCCGGGATGTCTCGCCGAGCCAGCGCGACCGATCGCTTTTCCACATCCTTCGGACCGATCTCCAGTCGCAGGGCACGCCGCGCATTTCCCAGTCGTTGAACTTGAATCCCGAGGCTGACGTTGTCCCGGTCGTCCACCTTGACGCGGATGCCCGCGGCTTTAAGTTCCGCGAAGACGCGGTCAGCCACTTCCATCACCTTGCTCTTCTCCGTGTCGTTCTTGAAGATGGGTACGATGACGACCTGGATGGGCGCGAGGCGGGGAGGCAGGATCAGTCCCTGATCGTCGCCGTGCGTCATGATGATGGCGCCGATGATGCGGGTGGAAAGACCCCACGAGGTGGTCTCGCAATACTGGAGTACGTTGTTCTTGTCCAGATACTGGATGTCGAAAGCCTTGGCAAAATTCTGTCCGAAGTAATGCGAGGTGGCGGATTGCAGAGCGCGCTTGTCCTGCATCATCGCCTTCGATGGAGGTGGTGATCTGCGCGCCCAGCGAATCGTTCCGTCTCGCTCTTGTAGCCTTTGAGGACGGGAAGTGGCGGCTTCGTTGGTGGCAAAGTCGGCGTAGACATCCAGCATGCGATACATCTCTTCTATGGCCTCCTCGGCGCTGGCGTGCGCGGTGTGACCTTCCTGCCAGTAGAACTCAGCCGTGCGCAGGAAAAGTTTGGTGCGCAGTTCCCAACGCAGCACCGATGCCCCACTGGTTGATCAGTACGGGCAGGTCGCGCCACGATTTGATCCACTTGGAATACATGTACCCGATGATGGTCTCGGAGGTAGGACGTACCACCAAGGCTTCTTCGAGTTTCTCGCCGCCGCCGTGCGTGACTACGGCCAGTTCGGGCGCAGAAGCCTTCCACGTGTTCCTTCTCCTTTTCAAAGAACGACATGGGAATAAGCATGGGGAATGCCGCGTTGACATGACCGGTCTCCTTGAAGCGTTTGTCGAGCGCGGCGGTGATGTTTTCCCAGAGCGCCCAGCCGTAGGGCTGCACGACCATGCAGCCGCGCACGGGGGCGTAGTCGGCCAGTTCAGCTTTCAGTACCAGTTGGTTGTACCATTCCGCGAAATTTTCCGCGCGGGTGGGGAGTTTTTCTTCAGCCATTTTTCTCTCTCGAACTTGCCAGCGACCTAGGACAGTGTATGGCCGCCACGCGGCCATGTCAATCCAAGACGGGGCGGCCGAACGGGCCAGCCGGTCACGAAATAGTAGAAGGTGAATCACGTTCGGCTGATCGCAGTGAAGGCCAGCGAGCTCCGCCTCCAATCGGAGCCTACTGGTTGAACATGGGGACTTGATGGTATCGCCTACTGCACTTCGAACGGCAGGTCCATACCGATGAGAACCTGGGACAGTTGACTGACCTGCCCCCCAAAGGGTGTACCATCCCCCGAATGAGCGCCTCGAGCAAACCCTCTCCGTTGGTGTTCGGGGGAAGGCCCCGGTCACCCGTCGTGTTGCTTGGGGTGTGAGGAGACTAATTGCCGCAAAGCCGGAATGAGCAGTTTCTTCTCAAACAGGAGTTCGGTTTGCTATGTTAGGCGCGAGGAACCTGAGTGGTTAATGTCCCGTCCGATCCGACGGGCACCTCATCGTTAAAATATGAGAGTCCCGGAGGCTCTTTCGTCCATATGATCGATAAAGCCGCTGAAGGGTTGAAACCCACGATACGCCCCGAAATTGACCCTCCTGGTACAAGGGCAATATCCTGCTCAGTGCGACGGCCTTTCACCACATTAACAGACACGGGTTCCTCAGAGAAAAGGGAGTGGTCCGCGGCTGCAGCCACCATGGAGTAAAGGCGAGCGGGGGCATTTCTGATGACATAGCTTCCGTTGCCTCTTGTTACTCCGGGATGTGCCGGGTCTCCCCAGTGACGATTGGGTTGGGGTCGAGCAACACTATCACATCCCTTTCTACTATCGTTCCATCAGGCCCGAAAATACGACCTGATATCGAGCCCAATTGAGCTCGACTGCCTATCGCAAAGCCCGCAGGAATTAGGATGGATAGCAGAACCATCGCGACAGCCCCGTTCCTCGATCTTGTACCGGGCATTATCTACTGACAGGACCCGGCTCTCCTTGAGGCGCTCTTCCCTGAGACTGCAATTGAGGGTACGATGAAGGCAGCGCCGTTGGCAGCACCGGAATATATGGTAGATCGGGCCATGGGCTGACGAGGATATGCAGAACTATACCGAACTCCTGGGTACCGCACCGCTGGGCAGGTTACTTGTGAGACTAAGCGTGCCGGGCATGGCGGCAACGGTATCGACGAGCCTCTACAACATCGTCAATACTATCTGGGTTACCAGAATAGGTTACGAGGCTATCGCCGCCCTGACGATAGTGATGCCGTTCCAGATACTCACATATGCCATTGGGGGCGGCACGGGTATCGGCATGGCGGCGTTGGTCTCCCGGCGCTTCGGCGAGAAGAACCCCGACTCCGCGAATCACGCTGCCGGGCAGATCTTCTTTGTCAGTGCCGTCTGGGGACTTCTGTTCATACTGGTGGCGGCTGTCCTAGCCGATGACATTCTGCCCGTCCTCGGAGCCAGGCCGGACATTCTTGACTACAGCAAGCAGTACCTGGTGATTACCGCCTTCGGGTCTCCGCAGATGATCTTCTCGCTGGTGACGGCAAGCCTTATCCGCGGCTCTGGCGACGCAGTGAAACCGATGATCATGATGATCTCGTCCACGGTGATGAATATCGTTCTGGACCCGCTGCTGATATTTGGCATCGGCCCTTTCCCGACGATGGGGGTTGCCGGCGCGGCGCTGGGGACCGTTATTTCTCAAACATTAGGCGCTTCACTGGGCCTGTATTACTTTCTAGCAGGCAAGACGGCTTACCGTATCAAACTCACTCACCTGCGACCGGATATGTCCATCTTGAAGAGCATATACCACGTCGGCGCCCCAACTATGATTTCGCAATTGATGGAAAGTCTGGTCTTCATGCTCTTCAACAGAGTGGTATCGTCTTATGGTTCGTTGACGATCGCTACCATCGGTATCGTCATGCGCATTTCAGACTTCGCTTTTATGCCGGTGATGGGTGTCGC
Organism: uncultured Chloroflexia bacterium; assembly: GCA_963735055.1. Taxonomy (GTDB): domain Bacteria; phylum Chloroflexota; class Dehalococcoidia; order Dehalococcoidales; family UBA2162; genus JBBITI01. The sequence continues at coordinate 86,829 of CAVTJN010000007.1, forward strand.
CAACGGGATGCTGCCCATCGTCGGCTACAATTTCGGCGCGCGCAACTATACACGCCTGTGGCATGGGGTCAAGCTGGCGTCGGCGGGAATCATGATCTTCCTCACCGTTGTCACCGTATTCATGCTGGTTTTCGCTCCGCAGATTGTCAGTATTTTCAGCCGGGACCCGGCGTTGTCAACAGAGGCGATACCGGTAATGCGCATCATGCTGTCCGGGATGGTCTTCGTGGGGCCGACGATCGTCTTCATCACGGCGTTTCAGGGACTGTCCAAAGGGACACTCGCCCTGTTTCTGTCGCTTCTGCGCCAGTTCCTGATCTTCATACCGCTCCTCTTCCTCTTCCGGTACCTGTTTGGCCTTTACGGCGTCTGGTGGTCGATGCCAGCCTCGGATACACTTAGTTTTGCGCTGACACTGGTGTTCATCTTGCGAGAATACAGGAAGGAACGAAGAACGATGAGCAGGATAGTTGCCCCTGGCGAGACTCATGCGCTTACGGAAGACTAGGTCAAGCCGCCACACGGTTGTTTCAGGTAGCGTTCGCAGGAAGACCCCGGTCACCCGTCGTGCTGCCTGGGGTGCGAGGAGACCAATTGCCGCAAAGCCGGAATGAGCAGTTTGTTTTCAAACAGGAGTTCGTAAACCTTCCCGAGTGGCTGGCCATTATCAAATACGAGTACGGAATCCTTCCTGAGTGGCCGGCCTTTTATAGGATATGTCTGTTGTGAACAAGAAGCGTCTTGCGCGTTGTTGGCTTCGACGTTGCAGGCCGGGTCCCTTCGGGCAGATCGCCAGGATGGCGGGATGGTAGTCCGAGCTTTTGTGATGTGATTGTACCAGATTTCGTGGCTGCCCTTCGCCTGTCGGTCGAAAACGAAGCCGGCTTGCCTCAGTTTGCGAATCACCTCGTCGGCGCTGTGACCCGCCAGCCTGCCCATCAGGACACGGCCACCGGAATACGGACATCCACTCCCGCGACTGCCCCATTCCCCAGAGCCGGAGGAAGCGGGTCCCCATGCTCCCGATATGATTCCACCAGCTTGCGGGCAACGTCCTGAGCAATCTCCAGGGTCTCAGCGATTGTTCGTCCTTGCGCCACAAGACCCGGCAGATCGTCGCTTGTCGCCAGGTAGCCCCCCTCGGCGAGCTCTTCGAGCCGAATCGGAAGCAACACTTCTTTCACGCCATACACCTCTTTGAGCTTATTCTACTACAGCCATGCGCGGCGGCGATTACCGCGACGGAAGCGTTCCCGGCGAGCCATGGCTGTCTTAATCCACTCACCCCCAGCAGATAGGTGTTGGTTGGAAGACATCGAAGAGGTTGAACGAGGCACCAGGGTTGGTATCCCGGTCATCGTTGGCGGTCGGTCACTGACAGTCGCACTATTCTCGGATACGGAAACAACATTGCAGCGAGCGCCGCTCCAATGAATCGGGTCAGCAACATCGTTTTCACAAGACACCTCAGATGTGAACGCGGGCGCTTGCTCCGAGATGGCTTCTTTTCAGATGCCGCACCTGATACCATCGCGGCGAGTCTGGTTCAATGAGTACTTTGGAATCCCCCCAAGTGGAGCCCGAACGATCAAGCCCCGATCATTAGCACGAAACGTCAAATTGGAGCCTTTCAAGAAATGGCACAAATTCGTAACTATTCGCCGGTAGGCTTTATGACAACTTGATGGAAACCTTGATAGGATTGAATTTCACGATCGAGGGCAGTCTGATTTGAGCCTGAGTGTATGAGAGGAGGGAGTCATGCCTTACCGCATCGAATTCCAAAAAGACCACAAGAATTCGAAGGGAGAGCCGGCTCCCTGGGTAATTATCAACGAAGACCGGAACCAGGCAGTCGGCAGTTCGGCCACAAAGGAGACCGCCGAAGCCAGCGTACGGGCCCGCCTGGCTGGCGAACACGGCGGGTTCGCCAAGAAAAGGGCCGGCTGACTGCGGTGCAGAGGGATGGTATGATGCCCGTGTCGCGGTCAGGCCACCCGGCAACGCGTCCAGCCGGACCCATCAGTCACCGGCGTTGATTCCGTCCAACAGCGCCAGCACCTTCTCATTCGGAGGGATATCACTCGGCAAGTCGGCATAGTGCATCAAACGGATTCGGCCCTCTTTGTCAATTACCGCCAGAGAGGGCAGGCGGCCGCCCCTGAGAAGTTTGAACTGCTGGCCGTATAGCTTGCCGATCTCATGTTTGGGGTCGGGTATTCCGGTAAACGGCATCTGGTGTTCGTGCCACCAGGCGGCAAACGCCCTGGCGTCTTCCGGCCCTATGGCGATCACTTCAGTGCTTCGGGCGACGAACTGCTGATAGTCCCGGCGCAACTGCGCCATGTGCCGGCGGCAATACGGTCAGAAGAAGCCGCGATTGAAGACCAGGACCACGTTCTTCTTTCCCCGGTAGTCGGCAAGGCGGACCGCCCGTCCCTCGCTGTCCGTGGCCGTGAAATCAGGCGCCGCCGGGTTTTGGTTTTCGTCTATCATGGAATCCCTGGCTTCTCTCCAACCATTGAGCAGTGATGACCGTCGAGAACGACTAAACCGGGAGCCGGCGCAAGTAGCGGTGAGCCTGCAGCGCCGCCTTGGCCCCTTCGCCGGCGGCGATGACAATCTGTTTCTCGGGTACATTGGTTACGTCACCGGCGGCAAAGAGACCGGGTATCTCCGTTTCGCAGGAGCAACTGACCGGCACTTCCCCAACGGGGTTCAGTTTGACCAGGTCCTTGACCATATCGGAATTGGGCACGAGCCCGATTTCGATGAACACACCGGTAACGTCCAGTTGCCGGCGTTCTCCGGTCTTGAGGGCCTTTATCACGATGCCCTGCACCGCATCTTTGCCCAGGATCTTTTCCGTCTGCTGCTCCGTGTAGATGGTCAAATTCCCGGCACCCGACAGCTTCTGGATCATGATCGGGTCGCCGGTGAGCGGCGTGACCGACACCATATCGACGTGTTGCGCGATCTTGACCATGTCGAGGGCGGCTTCGATGGCCGAATTTCCGCCGCCGATGACGGCCACCTTTTGATCCGCGAAAACAGGGCCGTCGCAGATGGAGCAATACGTTACGCCGAGTCCCGTCAACTCGGTTTCGCCTTCAACATTTAACCTGCGCGGGCGCTTGCCGCTTGCCAGAATGACGGCTTTGCCCTGAAACACACTCCCCGCTTCCGGGACAACCTCAAAACCCCCCTCGATCTTCTTAACTTGCTTGACCTTGAGCCCGAGCTTCTGGTCGATGGGGAATTGATCGACCTGTTGCTGGAATTTCGAAATCAGCTCATCGCCCTCAATGAACTGGTAGCCCAGGTAGTTCTCCACGCCGTGGGTCCAGTTCACCTGCCCCCCGATATCGCTGGTGATGAGCAGCGTGTTCAGCAACTTGCGGGCGGCGTACACGGCGGCCGCCATGCCGGCCGGGCCGCCGCCGATAATGATCAGTTCGTACAATGAAGACCTCCTCTTTCCCTGCCCAAGGCGGCGAATTGTGCCCCAGGCCGGTGCTTGCGGTCCCCGGAGTCTGACCGGCTCCTGACCCTGATTGTACTGCGCAGGGGCCACACAAGTCAGGCCCGCCCGCTTGACACTTTTCGGCCAAACGGCTACATTGGCGGCTGAGTCTTAGGAGGATAAGAATGGCAGCAACCGACCGAGTCTACAAGTGTCTTAACCCAGTGGGAAATCAGCCGGCAGTCGATCTGTACCCCTTGGCGCCGCGCCTGGACAAGCTTGACGGCAAGACCATCCATCTCAGCATCTGCGGCGAGCAGGATATCTGGCATCCCCTTGAGAAACGGCTCAAGACCGACTATCCCAACGTCAACTGGACAGTCAAGAAGACTTACTTCATCACGCCCTTCGAACTGTCCGACGAAGAGCGGAAGACCACCGATGCGGTAATTCTGGGGGTTTGCTGGTGACACGGCGCTGTAAATAGGCAGTTGCCTTATCTGGCCGACCTGGAACAAAGCGGGATCCCCACCGTTCTCCTGAGCTACACCGAGGAAAGGGAGAAGGTGAAGCACGATTCAACGTTATACGGCGTTCCCAGACTCCGCTTCATTGAGGCTTCGAGAAGCTCACTCGGGGGAGTGGAAGAGGCCAACAAAGTCATGGAACCCCTGCTCGAGGCGCTGACCCGGCCCTTGACCGATGAGGAGAAACAAACGGGCCGCTGGGCGCCCCAACAGCCGCGGATACTCTTCGAAGGTACGCTTCCCGAAGCCGAGGAATTTTATCAGCAGACCGAGAATATCCCGGGCATACTGAACGTCCCTTACTCGGTGTATACCGACGGCATGCCCATCGTCATTCCTACCGAAGAGCGGGTGGCGGCCATGCTTAAAGGTACCAGCCACAAACCGGATGAGGTAATCACCCTCCAGCGGGAGATCCAGATGCGCGGCGTGGGCAACATAGCGGATGGGTTCACGCGCAAGAAGGGTGACGTGGTCCAGTTTATGCCCATGTTCCGCACCGCCACGGTGGAACAGGTGGCGGTTAACGCGGTCATGGCCGGTTGTAAGCCGGAGTATTTCCCGGTGGTGCTGGCCATGGCCGAATCGGGCGGCGGCACCGGCGACGGCCGGGGGTGGGGGGGCGCCTTCATGGTCAGCGGCCCGATTTACAAAGAGATCGGTATGAACGTCAGCTACGGCCGGTTTGGCCCCGGAAACCCGGCAAACAAGAACCTCGGCCGCGTGGGCAGCCTGATGAACCGGAATCTGGGCGGCTACAAGGAAACGGTAACCGGGATCGGCGTCGGCATGAGCTACGGCAACCCGATCACCAACGGCGGCTTCATGATCGCCGAGTATGCGGAAGCGTTGCCGCCCGGCTGGAAGGGTCTCAACGAAGAACTGGGCTTCAAGAAGGACGAGAGCGCCCTGATGACCTTCGCCCCGAGCCATTGGGGGTTAGGCCAGGAACACATGCCCGGTGTTTACCGGTCCCTGCAGCGGACCGGTCACGGCGCCATCGCCCGGTTCCTGGACGTGAAGGGCATACCGGGTCCACATAACTATCTCGACTATCTTACCAAGGACATGTGGGCCTGCCGGGACGGCGGTTTCACCCTGGTCCTGCCGCCGCAAATGGCCATGGACCTCTATGATTACGGTTTCAAGACCAAAGAAGCCGTTTACGAGTATCTGTGGAAGAAGAGCTTCGAGCCGATGAAGGAATTCCGGATGCGGGGCCGGTCCGACATTCTTACCAACGGCTGGACCGGAAAAGAGAAGCGGTCCGGCAAGTACTGGAAAGAATTGCCCGATGACTACATGGTCCCGGCCGGTGGCGATGATCCGAACCAGGACTATTGCATCATCGTGTGCGATGGACAGGAAACGGCCTGCGACCGGCTGGGGGGTGGACACGGGGTGGGGTTCAGCATCGACGTCTGGCGGTAGTGCAGTAAGGACAAGTAAGATCGGACCTCCGTTGTTGGGGGGTGACGACAGCGTGGCGCATCAAACGGGGCGTTACTTGCGGTTCACAAGGACCGTCACCCTCATCCTAGCCTTCTCCCCTCAAGGGAGAAGGGATTGGGGGGCTTGTCGAAGGGCGCCGATGGTTCCGGTCTCCGGGATAGGGAGGACAACCATGCAAGGCCGACTCCGCTCCGCTTGGTTCGACAAGCTCACCATGAGCGGAGCGGGCAGGCAGGCTCTGGTTTCCGTATGGTCTCCGGAGTAAGTGGTCTCCGGAGTAAGGGGGACGACCACCTGCGGGAAGATGGACAACCACCTTCGGACCACCTTCGGGCGGCGCGCACCGAATGAGGGCTCCAATGAGACTAACGGAGCGTTAAATGCACCGCGCTAAAGGGTGGGTGAAGCTACCTGGTGGCTTCCCCACCCTCTTATTCCTCCCGGGGTGCCGGCCTAGCGCCAGGCGTCAATACTGAAAGCCTGGCCGCGGCCGCCGCCGAATCGGGCCGGGGCGGTCTCCTCCATATTGATGATCACAATGTTGTAGTCGTCGAAGGGATCGTCCCCCCCCGCCGGTACCAGGTAATCATCGGGCAGCTCCCGCCACTGCTTGCCCGAGGTCTTCTCGATGGCCAGCCAGCCGTTGGTGACGAAATCCTGCGACCCGCGCATCCGGAACTTAGCCACCGGTTCAAAGCTCTTCTTCCATATCCACTCGTAGATGGACTCTTTTGACTTGAAGCCATAGTCACACAGGTCCTGGGCGATCTGGGGCGGCATGACCAGGGTGAAGCCCCCCTCCATGGTGGCCCAGACATCTTTGACCAGATACTCCAGGTAGTTGTGCGGACCGGGGATCCCCTTCACACCCAGGAACCTCGCCATCGCTCCATGGCCGGTCCGCTGCAGGGAGCGGTACACCCCCGGCGCATGCTGCTGGCCGATCCCCCAACCCCCCATCATGTTGGCCGTCATGATGATGCTCTCATCTTTCCGGAAGCCCATCTCCTCATTCAGGCCTTTCCAGCTTTGGGGTAACCCCTCGGCATACTCGGCAAAGATGAACCCGCCGTTGGTGACCGGATTGCCGAGAGTGGTGATGGTGGTGATCGTTTCCTCGTATCCGCCCAGGTTACGCCACATGAGACTACCGACCCGGCCAAGAGTCTTGTTGGCCGGATTGCCGGGACCGAAGATGAAGTTGGTAACGTTCATCCCGATCTCCTTGTAGATCGGACCGCTGACAATGAAGGCGCCGCCGCCCCCGCGACCGTCCCCGGTACCGCCCCCTGATTCCGCCATGGCCAGCACCACCGGGAAGTATTCGGGCAGGCACCCGGCCATCACCGCATTCACCGCCACCTGCTCCACCGTGGCGGTGCGGTACATGGGCATGAACTGGACCAGGTCCCCCTTCTTCTTAACCGACTGGCCTTCAACCGATGCGAAGGCGCCCCGGGAGCGCATCACCGTGTCATGTTGGACGGTGATCAGCTCGTCCGGTTTGTGGCTGGTACCCTTGAGCATGGCCGGCGACACGCTCCTCGGTGGGAATGACGACCGGCAGACCATCGGTGTACTTGGAGAAGGAAGCCCCCAGCAACCGGGGAATGTCGATCGTCTGGTTGTAGAAGATCTCGGCCTCAGGAAGGGTCCCCTCGAACAGGATCCGGGGCTGTTTGGGCGCCCAATTACCGCTTGCCTTTTCGTCCTGGTTCAAAGGCCGGGTCAGGGCGTCAAGCACCGGTTCCAGGAGTTTGTCCGCTTCGGAAACACCGCCCACGGAGTTCCGCGAGGCTACCACAAATCGCAACTTGGGGATGCCGAAGATGACCGAATCATGTTTCACTTTTTCAGTCTCTTCGTTGAAAACGATGAGTACGGTGGGAATCCCGGACTGCTCCAGATCAGCTAAATAAGGCAACTGCCTATTAACAGCGCCGTGTCACCAGCAGACGCCCAGTATCACCGCGTCGGTGGTCTTCCGCTCTTCCTCGGAGAGTTGCATGGGCACAATGTGGAATCTCTTCTTCACCGTCCAGGCGACATTGGGATAGTCGGACTTCAGTTTCTTCTCGAGCGGCACCCAGATATCCGCCTCGCCGCAGATGCTGAGATGGATGGTCTTGCCGTCCAGAGAATCGAGCCGCCGGGCCAGGGGAAATAGTTCCACCGGGTCCTGGTTGCCCACCGGATTGAGACACTTGTAGACTGTATCTGCCATGACCGCCCTCCTTCTTAAATTGCCCTGCTTCAGCCAAACCAGGCTGTGCCGATTTTGCCACCAATCGTAGACGTTCGGGGTAAGCGTGTCAATCGGCCGGGCATTGCTAACGCGGCCGTATTCGTGATAAAAGGTAGCAGCGCGCCCTATGGGTAACCACTTTGGGGAGGTCAAGCAATGACTGCATGGCAAGATTACCTGATCGAACACGGCCACCCGCCGGACTGGCCCTATCCCATTCGATTTGACCAGGAAACGGAAGTCGAGACCGATGTGCTGGTGATCGGCGGCGGCATCGCCGGCTGCTGGGCAGCCATCAGTGCGGCCAGACAGGGGCTTCGAGTTGCCCTGGTGGAGAAAGGCGATACCGTGAGGAGCGGCTCGGGGGGGCCGGGATGCGACCACTGGTGCAATGCGCCCGCCAATCCCCTGTCCAACGTCGACCCCGACGAATGGGCCGCCCACATGGCCGACCGGCCCTACGCCAACGGCATCGGGGTCCAGATCCAATGCCGCGAGGACTGGGATACCCTGCTCGAGATGGAGCAGATGGGCGGCAAGATCCGGGACACCGAGGGCGAGTATGCCGGCGCCCAGGGCCGGGACGACAAGACTAAGCTCATGATCTCGCCGCGCTATACCACCGTCCACAGCTACGTACCGGGCACGGTGAAGCCGGCAACATTCAAAAGCAACCCGGACAAGAAATTGAACAACGTGGTGATACGGGTCTGGGGGACGACTTTCAAACCGGCATTGAAGAAGGAATGCAAGCGCCTGGGCGTGGCCATATATGACCGCGTCATGGGGACCAGCCTGCTGACCGAGAACGGCATGCCGGGCGGCCGGGTGATCGGCGCCACCGGCGTGAACAACCGGACCGGGGAATTCATGGTTTTCAAGTCCCGGGCCACCGTCCTGTCGACCGCCGGCGCCGGGTCTCTGTGGCTCCTGAGCACCGAGTTGGGCGGCTACTCCAACATGCACTCCAGAGCGATGTCCGGCGATGGGACGGTCATGGCCTGGAAAGCCGGCGCCGCCCTGACTACCATGGAGCGGACAGGCTTGCTCGGCATCGCCACCGGTATGAAGCACAAATGGTATACCGGAGCCGGGGATGCCAGCTACGAGAACGTGCCCATCGTCGATGCCAACGGGAAGCGGGTGCCTTATCCCATACAGGGCTGGGAAGACGCCGGCGCCATGATGCCCACTCCGCAGGTCATGGAAGCCATCCGGCAGGGTATCCTGAAGGGCGAGTACGCCCTGCCTTTCTACGGTGATTTTCCGGCCATGGCGGATGTGGAAAGAAGGGCGACCTGGAAACTTATGCTGGGTGAGGAATCGACCACCAAAGTCATCATTGATACGTTCAATGCAGCGGGCTATGACGGGAGCCGGGACCTGTTGCAGAGCTACCGGTTCATCGAAGGCGCCAGCCCGCCGCAGTGGCGGGACGCCGGGAGCCACGGCGGCATCGTGGTCGACTGGGACCTGAAGACCACTCTCGATGGGCTGTATGCCGCGGGAACCCAGATGTTTTCCCCGGAGGACCACAGCTATTGCGCGGCGACCGGCAGGTACGCCGGCCGGAAAGCGGCCGCCTACGCCCGGCAGGTAGGCCAGGCGAAGATACTGCGTCAGCAGGTGGACCGTGAAAAGGCCCGGGTGTATGCGCCGGTGAAGAGGGGCGGGGGGATGGAGTGGAAGGAACTGCATGCCGGCATCGCCAGGGTCATGCAGTATTACGTGAGCGAATTCAAGACGGAGAACCTGCTTACCATGGGTCTCAACACTCTGCGCCGGATTGAAGCCGAGTCAGTGCCCCAGTTGTTCGCCCATGATCCGCACAAACTCATGCGCAGCCTCGAAGATGTGAGCATGCTGACCTACGCTCAGATCATCGCTGAGGCTTCGCTGGCCCGCAAGGCCAGCAGCGTACCCCTCAATTTCCAGCGGATAGACTACCCGGCGGTGGACCCGCCGGAATGGAACAAGTTCCTTACCGTGAGATTGGAGAACGGGGCCGTTAAGACCGGAGAGTTGCCTCCGGGTTACTGGGGCAACATGAAAAACGGATATGAAGCCCGCAACCGGGATTACGCCGGGGTGTACCGGGGGAAGTAGATCAGCGCCCGGGCGGGCCGTCTGGAGAGAAAGATGCCAAAAGAAAAAGCAATCGCCATGCCGAATGTGACTACCCCGAGCAGTCCGGTGACTTTCAACGCCGATGTCTGCAACGGCTGCAACCACTGCGTGGAAGTGTGCCCGGTGGACGTCTACATGCCCCATCCCGAGAAAGGGAGACCGCCCATCGTGCTCCATCCTGACGAGTGCTGGTACTGCGGCTGTTGTGTAAACGACTGTCCGCGTCCCGGAGCCATGACATTCAAATGGCCGCTGCAGCAGCGCGGATACTGGAAGAACAAAGCCACCGGAGAGATCCATCAGATCTGACCCTTGCGTCCCCGGGGACAATGTCCGGTTTGACATGGTTGGGATGTCATGTTAACATCCCGCCATCAAATTCGGCGCCCGGGCGGATCCGGTTTCATCCGGTAGTTCAGCGACAACTCGCAGCAGCACGGGCCGGCCTGATCCGGGGGCGGCCCTGCCGGCATTAACGAATGTATAGAGCAGGAGGACACCTTGGGACAATTGGACGGTAAGGTTGCCATGGTCACCGGCTCAGCCCGCGGCATCGGCAAGGCCATCGCCATCGGTCTGGCAAAGCAAGGAGCTCACCTCGTCCTCGCCGACAAGGACGCGGCGTCGCTGAAGACCGTGCGCGAGTCGATCGTCGCCCTGGGTGTCCAGGCGGAAGACGTACCCACAGACGTGACTCGAGAAGAGGATATCGACGCGCTTTTTGCCAGGGCAATGCAACGTTTCGCCAGGCTGGATGTCCTGGTCAATAACGCCGGGGTCTTCGGAGCCGCCCCCATTGACGAGATGACCACCCAGACCTGGGACCGGCTGATCGCCACCGACCTTCGGGCGCCATTCCTGTGCACCCGCTCCGCCTTCCGCATCATGAAGAAGCAGGGGGGCGGGCTGATAATCAATATCGGCAGCATTTCGGCCCAGCGTGTTCGCGCCAACAACGCCGCCTACAGCGCGGCCAAGTTCGGCCTGACCGGTCTGACCCATTCGACGGCCCTTGAGGGCCGCGATCACGGCGTCAGATGCGGTATTTTGCATCCCGGGGAGGTCTTCCATGAGGGGTTTCCAGCGGAAATGCAGAAGGAACCCGGGATGACCACCGACGAGATCGCGGCGGCCGCCGTGTTCATGGCCTGCCAGCCGGCCGGGGTCAATATTCTGGAACTGATCCAGCTGAACCCGCGGCAACTTTACCTGGGACGGGGATAGTCCGCCGGCAGTCAACGCTGCAGTGCTTGCCCGAGGCCGACGCGGTCGACCCGCCTTCTTCAGCGTCTGGCCAGCGAGTAGATTACGGCCGTCGCCATGTGAAGGCCATCGGATCGCAACGTCCGGCAGCAGCCGGGCCAGGTACTCGTCCTTGAACCGCCGTCTGACGTCATCATTCATGCCGAGGATCGTGGCGCGCGACCCCAGCGTCATCATGAAATCCCACCACTCTTCCCCGGTTGCGTAGACGATGTCATTTACTTCGGTGTGGGTGTCAATGATGCGGAACCCGGCCATCCGGAGGCGGGATTCCAGTTCTTCCGGCGTCAACCCCAGTTTCTGCGGCATGCGCATCCCCACCTGATAGGCCGTGCACAGCCGGGCGAAGAGCGGCCAGCCCGGGTCAAATGGCGGCGGCTTATCGCCGAAGTAGGTCACCGCGACATAGCCGTCCGGCTTGCAGACACGATACATCTCGCGCAGGGCTGCCTCCATGTCCGGAAACATGAAAAGCGCAAACGCGCAGGTAACTACGTCGAACGATGCATCAGGGAACTCCAGATGCTCCGCATCCATTCTGCGCAGTTCGACGTTCGCCAGACCGGCGGCCGCCACCTGCCGCCCTGCTTCCTCAAGGATCATCGCCGACAGGTCGACCCCGACCACGTGCCCCCGGGGTCCGATCCGATTGGCCGCCGGGATCAGGACCGCACCTTTGCCGGCCGCGACGTCGAGCACGGTTAGCCCGGGAGACATCGGAATCCGTTCCACCAGACGCTTTCCGAATTGGGCGAAGATATTCGGCCCCACCCGGTCGTACGATGCCGCCGCCCCGTCGAAAACCTGCTCGATGTCCTTCTTGCCCAACACGGTGGGACGTGGCATGCGATTCTCTCCTGTGGGTGAGCCACCCGGAATACCCCGGGTGCTTCCTGTGCTTGACCAGCGGGTCACCGCCATCGTGGCATGCCGGGTAGTCCTTGCCTCGGCCTGGTTACGCCGTTGCGCCACCGCCGGTGACCAGGTTAACGACCTCGCTTGCCGACTGAAATCCGGGATAAGCGAGGCGGTCCCTGACTTGAAACAGGCCGCCGGCGTTGACTATGTCGAGGAGCTTCTCCGTGCCAAGGTGCATCGGAAAGACCGAGAGAATTCCGGCCGGCTTGAGGATCCGGCTTAGCTCTCGCATCAACCCGTTCTTGTCCGCTATCTCCTGGAGCACGTCGTAAAGCAGGACGACATCCGCACTCCCGGCATCCAGGGAAATCGACACCGTCGACTTGTCGATCAGCATCGCACTGATGTTGGCCAGGCCGTTCTCGGCGGCAAGAGCATTGACCCTCTCCAGGGCCCGGGGCCGAACGTCGAAAGCATACACCCTTCCCCCCGGACCCACCGCTCCGGCAGCGGCGACGGAAAATATCCCCGGGCCGCAGCCGTAGTCAACCACGGTCTGTGATTTACGGACTCCCACCTTGTCGAGGACCTCGGCGGCGTTGTCTCGCAGCCACTCCCTGAATTCCATCTCCCCCGGCAGTATGTCGTGTACCCGAAAGACGGTGAGTTTCCTGCCTGCCAGGGTGGTCCCGTTGAGTCTGCCGATGGCCGCCTGTCCATCGGCGTCGTTCCGGACTCTGACCAGGGCGAACCCCCGGGACTCGCCGGTGACTATGTCGCGGATCACCCGCACCGATTCCACCGAACCGACCGTCGAAAACAGCGGCGCAAGGTCATTTTCGTTCGTTTCAAGAGAAAGCCCATCGACGTATAGCTGCATTTCTTTCCTCACAACCTCGCGGCGGGTGCGTCAGTTCTCATCGCCATTTGTCAATGGAAACACTGATGACGTGGTTGTAGTCCGATGTTTTCCACAGCGGGCTGGTCTCTCCCCCCACCACCACGATGTTTATGCGTTCCGGGTCATAGAACGGAGCGATCAACTCGTCATCGGGCACCTTTTTCCATGATGCGTAAGGCTCCACCCCCTGGGACGCCCGTGAAGCTACCAGCATATCAATGTGATCAGCGTTCCAGTATCGCCCCGCCGGCATCTTGACATTCCGGGATATCCACCGGCTGTAGTCCTCCCTGGTGGCAAAACCCTCGTTCTCTTTCAGATTCTTCGCCACCAGGGGGTCGATTATGATGGTGGCTGACGAGTTTCCGGGAGGCATTACTCCCAATTGAATTTTCAGTTCCTCACCATGCGAGCGTTTGGCCGCCGTGCCCGGACTATTGAACAGGGTCCATCCCCGGAAGACGCTCACGACGCTCTCCTCAGGCTTGAAGCCTTTCTGCACGTGGAATGGCGTCCAGACGCTCTTTTCCTCATTTTCGCCGGCGCACATGCTGTTGTAGGTGAGGTTATTGCCCTGGGAGCTCCATAGAGTCTTCAGGGGTCTGTTGAAACCCCAGACGGTACCCATCAAGGTCCAGGACCTTCCGATGACCGCATTTGCCAGGTTCACCGGGCTGAAGGCGCCGACGCCACAGTTCATACCGATTTCATTACGGATGGGCCCGTTCACCAGGAGCATCGCCGAAAAGGCAGTCGTCGAGGGCATGAGCGCCGTCTGCCTGGTGGAAGCGATGGCCAGTATTACCGGGAAGTGTTCCGGTCGGGCGCCCGCCATGACCGCGATCACCGCCATATTCGAGACGGTGTACTTGATGTTCTCCCTGGTATCCATCTGGAATATTTCACCAACTATTTCGTCCGCCCGGTGGCTGGTACCGGTAAGCATTCTCCGCACCCGCCTTTCGGTGGGAAGAATGATCGGGAGCCCGTCCGTCCAGCCACGCTCATAGAAAAGCTTTTGCAGGTTATCTTCGGTATCCGGCGTCAATAATGCCTGGTGAACGCCCGCCTGCGGCCCGGTGGAGGACTCAGACGCAACTGCGGTTTCCCCGATCGGCTTTGTCAACGCGTCGATGATCTCATCGATGACGGGTCTTCCGGTCTCCGGGTCGTTGCCTTCAATATAGGCGTCGAGGGCTTCGGGCGGCAGCCCGATGACCGGATGCGGAACGAATGTGAAAGGCAAGGCCACTTTCGAATACTTGAGGTAGTCCCTGGTCAGACCCAGAAACTTGAGTGTCGAGATGGGGGCGGTTGGGATCTTGTAAGTCTGCTCCAACTTCCGGCTGCCGGCAGCGACCGCTGTCACGCAGCCCGGTCAGCCGGCCACGCCATACACCACGGCATGGCCTCTCGACTTGATTTCGTCCCACAGGTCGGTGGTATCATCGGCGAACACGTGCCCCGTCTTCCGCCGTGCCACCGTGGTTACCGAGGGCATGTGTTTGGCAAACCACTTCTGCAGTTGCAGCATGAACTCGGAGCCTCCGCCGAAGCCGTTGTCTATCAGGTACACGGTCTTGTTCTCCAGCGTGTCCAACCGGCCGGCAAGCTTTGATGGCGACGGCGCATTACCGGCGTTAAAGGCGATCCGGATTTCGGCCTCAGGACTCATCACATCCGACAACATTTCTTCTGCCACAGTGAGCCTCCCTTATATTCTCCGGTGACGGGAACGGCTACCGCTCTTTGACCCAGGTCATGTCGGGCCGGGCCTTTCCCCACCCCGCTTCGCGCGCCCCCTGGATGTTCCTGGGCGGGGCCTGAACCCGTTGTTCCCGGCGTCTCTTCTCCGCCTCATCCTGCCTTTTCATTCCTTCCGGCGTGGTGTAGTCGATGATGCGCTCGAAGCTGTCTCTTAATGCCTTCTCCGCGTCGGGTAGCGGGATGATGTAGAGTACTTGATTCTCAATTCCTGTCTTCACAATCTGCGCCAGCTCGACCGGGTCCATTCCGAACGAATAGTGATAGCGCATGAAATCGATGGTCTTCTGGTCCACGTTATACCCGGTGCTCTCCAGCCGCTCCGGGCGGGTGAACGTGGATTCTCCGATATTGGACTTGATTCCTTGCGGGCACACCACCGATACCCCTATCCCGTAAGGTTTAAGGGCCAGGTAGTAGCTTTCCATAAGGTTACTGACGGCCGCTTTGGCCGCTGAATACGGGCCGGTGGTGGCCCCTCCCGAGAAACAGGCCCATGACGAAACGGTGGTGATGTGCCCGCCTCTACCCGCCTTTATCATGCGCGGTACAAAGGTGACCATGGCGTTGATAACCCCCCCGAGGTCAACGCCAAGCACCCAGTCGTAGTCCTCGAAAGTCGAGGCTTCAACCGGGCCAAACGTATTCACCCCCGCGGTATTGAACAGCAGCTGGGGGGGCGACCCGAATATTTTTTCCACCTCGTCAGCCGCGGCCGCATACGCCTTGCGGTCGGTAATATCCAGCTTCAAAGCGTGAATCTCTATCTTCTTGTCGCGGAAGTATGCCTTCGCCTCATCCAGGTGGTCCTGGCGAATATCGGCGATGACAACCTTGCACCCCGCGTCAGCAAATACTTTTGCCTGGCCGAACCCCGCCCCCGACCCACCCCCGGTGATGAATGCAATCTTTCCTTCAAAGTCCTTCATCGTTTCCCTCCTATATCCAGGACGTAATACGTTTCCGAGATACCGTCTTCCCGATTGCCGCTTTCGAGTTAATCACCCACACTATACCACTGTCGACCGCACCGGGAAAGGTGCTTCCCGAAGCACTGAAGTGAACGGCGCGCCGTCACGTTGCCAGAATCTGCGGCCCGCGATATAATCGCCATGATTTCGGAAAGACTTGTCCGTTATCTTTCGGAATTGCGGAAGAATGTCAGGAGGAAGAATGGCAGAAAAAGACAGGGTCTACAAGTGTCTGAATCCCATCGGCAACCAGGAGGCAGTGGCCCAGTACCCGCTGGCGCCGCGTCTCAACAAACTCGACGGCAAAACCATCCATCTCAGCATCTGCGGCGAGGCGGATATCTGGGTGCCCTTAGAGAAACGATTGAAGGGCGATTATCCCAATGTCCAGTGGACGGTGAAGAAGCGATTCCACATTGTACCCATGGAGCTTACCGAAGAAGAGCGGAAGACCACCGATGCGGTGATACTGGGCGTCTGCTGGTGACATGGCGCTGTTAATAGGCAGTTGCCTTATTTAGCTGACCTGGAGCAATCCGGAATTCCCACCGTACTCATCGTTTTCAATGAAGAGACTGAAAAGGTGAAGCACGATTCCGTCATCTTCGGCATCCCCAAGTTGCGATTCGTGGTAGCCTCGCGCAACTCCCTCGGCGGCGTGTCCGAAGCGGACAAACTTCTGGAGCCGGTACTTGACGCCCTGACCCGGCCTTTGAACCAGGACGAAAAGGCAAGCGGTAATTGGGCGCCCAAACAACCCCGGATCCTGTTCGAGGGGACCCTTCCTGAGGCCGAGATCTTCTACAACCAGACGATCGACATTCCCCGGTTGCTGGGAGCTTCCTTCTCCAAGTACACCGATGGTCTGCCGGTAGTCATTCCGACCGAGGAACGGGTACAGGCAATGCTCAAGGGTACCAGCCACAAGCCGGATGAACTGATCACCCTGCAGCGCGACCTGGAACTGCGGGGCGGGCCGGCGGCGGCGGTTGAGAGTTCGGTGACCAAGAAGAAGGGTGAAGTGGTGGAGTTCATGCCCATGTACCGCACGGCCACGGTGGAGCAGGTGGCGGTGAATGCGGTGATGGCCGGGTGTAAACCGGAGTATTTCCCGGTGGTGCTGGCCATAGCGGAGTCGGGCGGCGGCACCGGGGATGGCCGGGGCGGCGGCGGCTCGTTCATCGTCAGCGGCCCGATCTACAAAGAGATCGGGATGAACGTGACCAACTTCATCTTCGGGCCCGGCAATCCGGCCAACAAGACCATCGGCCGGGTGGGCAGCATAATGTGGCGGAACCTGGGCGGCTATGAGGAAACGATCAGCACCATAACCACGATGGGCAATCCGGTCACCAATGGCGGCTTCATCTTTGCCGAGTATGCGGAGGGACTACCGCCGGGGTGGAAAGGCCTGAACGAGGAGATGGGCTTCCGGAAAGACGAAAGCATGATCATGACGGCCAACATGATGGGGGGCTGGGGAATCGGCCAGCAGCACATGCCGGGCGTCTACCGCTCGCTGCAAAGGACCGGGCATGGGGCGATGGCCAGGTTCCTGGGTGTCAAAGGTATCCCGGGCCCGCACAACTACCTTGAATACCTCATCAAAGACATCTGGGCCACCATGGAAGGAGGCTTCACCCTGGTGATGCCGCCGCAGATCGCCCAGGACCTGTATGACTATGGTTTTAAGACCAAACAGTCGATCTACGAATGGATATGGAAACAGAGTTTCGAGCCGGTGGCAAATACCGCATGCGGGGTATGCCGGACTTCGTCACCAACGGCTGGCTGGGGATCGAGAAGACGTCGGGCAAGCCCTGGCGGGAGCTGCCCGACGATTACATGGTACCGGTCGGAGGCAACGATCCCTTCGACAGCTACAATATTGTGGTTATCAACATGGAGGAAACGGCCCCGGCGCGATATGGCGGCGGCCACGGCCAGGCATTCAGCATAGATGCCTGGCGATAGTACCCTCCTGACACGCTGCTAGCTCTCAAATAAAGAATGAGGGCGGCGCCGAATGCGCCGCCCTCATTCTTTGTTACCCAACTCCCGCATCAGCGGATTGCGAGTGCGGAGCTGACCGCCGTCATGGCTTAACGCCAGACGTCGATGCTATAGGCCCCTTCAGCGCCACCGGTGCGCCCGCCACCCATCATCATTTGTTCCTCGCCGTTCCCGGTAACAATCACCAGGTTGTCCCAGGGATCGTTCATGGCCGGGATCATGAAATCATCAGACAATTCTTTCCAGTGTTTCCCTGAGGTCTTTTCGATCCCCAACCAGGCATTCGTGCGCATATCGGGCCACGAGTGGAGTCGGTATTCGCCGACCGTCATGTAGCTCTTCTTGTAGATGAACTCGTAGATCTGCTCTTTCGACTTGAAGCCGTACTCGTACAGCTGCTGGGCCATCTCGGGAAACATGTAAATGCCAATCCCGCCTTCGGCACTGGCCCAGAGGCCCGGTGTGATGTACTCCAGCCAATTGTGGGGGCCCGGCTTGCCTTTGACTCCCAGCCTTCGGGCCATGCCGCCATGCCCGCTTTTCTGCAGCGCCCGGTATCCGCCGGGTGAGAACTGGACCCGCCCCCCGCCCCCGGGCGACCCCATGACCAGAATGCTCTCGTTCTTCCCGAAATCACATTCTTCGTTCAGGCCTTCCCATCCCGGCGGCAACGCGTCGGCGTTTTCCGCAATGACGTTCGAAAGGCCGCTCCCCCAGACACCACAGTTGGTGACGGTCGGGATGTTGCCGCCCAGGTTTCGCCACATTAGTTGCGACGCCCGTCCCAGCGACCGGTTGGACACGTTGCCGGGTCCCAGGATGTTGACATCGACGTTCATGTCGATCTCTTTGTAGTAGGGACCGCTGATGACGTAGCCTCCGCTCCCGCGGCCGTCGGAGCAACCCCCGCCGGACTCCGCCATGGCCAGCAGTACCGGCATGTGTTCCGGTTTGCATCCGGCCATCACGCCGATAATGGCTATCTTCTCGACCGTCGCCGTCCGCCTCAAGGGCAGGTAGTGGACGGGATCGCCCTTCTTGCCTGAGTTTCCGATCTGGACCGATCTGTCGCCCAGCCGGTGGTCTCTTTGGAACCTGATGACCTCATCCGCCTTGTGGCTGGTGCCTTTCAACATTTCAGCCACGCGTTCCTCGGTCGGAATCCTGAGCGGCAGGCCGTCACCATAAAGGGCGATCGAAGCGCCGCCGAGCGTTGGTATCTTCTCGGTCTGCTCGTAGACCTTCTCCGCGTCTTCGAGCGTACCCTCGAAGAGTACGCGCTTGTCCGGAATTTCCCATCTGCCTTTCTTCTGTTCCGCTGCAGTGGGCGGTCTGGTCAAAGCATCGATCAGTTCCGGCACCATTCTCTCGACGTCGGGGACGCCGGGGACGGTGCGGGAAGCGTGAACGCATCTCATGTGCGGCACGCCATTCAGTTTGCAGGCCTGTTTCCAGCAGCCGTCCTGGTCTCCGTAGATGATGAAGACACTCGGAATACCGGCTTTTTCATAGGTCGATAGGGTGGGCAACTGCTCCCATATGGCGCCATGTCACCACACGACCGCGCGGATAAGCCCGTCGGCTGTCTTCATCTCTTCCGGCGACAGAGCCACGCTTCCCGCTACGGTCATGTGGGGGGCGGCTCTGGTGACGTGCCAGTTGACGTTCGGATAGACCCGCTGCAATGCCAGGGGCAGCGGAATCGTGATATCCTGTTCGCCGCCGGCGCCGATGCTGATGTAGATGTTCTTGCCGTCAAGCTTGTCGAGACGTGGCGCCAGTGGGTACAGGTCCACCGGCTCCTGCGTGCCTACCGGGTTGAGACATTTGTAGCTTGTTCCTTTGGCTGCCATCATCACTCTCCTGGATCTCGTATTGTTCGCTCAATAATAGTCTCTCGACCGTACCGGAGGCAAACGCCGCCATTGAATGCTCAAGAAACGAGTGTTCGAAACATGAGCCGTCCAGGCAGTACAATAGAGACAGACTAAAGATGACCAGGCGGCCCGGAGAGTTGAAATGAGTAGTCCCCAGAATGCACCCGCGCCGAACCCGCAAGACTCGGAACTGCCGGTGCCCGACTCCCCGTTTGTGATGGTCATATTCGGCGTCACCGGCGACCTGTCGCACCACAAGCTGATGCCTTCCCTGTTCTCGCTCTTCAGGCAGAAGCTGTTGCCCGGTGATTTCTCCATCATCGGATTTTCCAGACGTGACGTGAGTGATGAGGAGTTGCGCCGGTCTTTTGGGACCTTAGGAGCTGAGGCCGGCTGGACTGAGTTTGCCGCCCATCTGACCTACCAGCAGGGACTGTTTGAAGAAGAGCAAGGTTACCGGGCATTGTCCGGGAAGCTGGCGAGGTTCGATGCCAGGTCGGGGGGTCAGGCTACTATTATTCTCTATCTGGCGACGCCCCCGGCAAATTATGAGGTGATCCTGGCCAACATCGACAGTATCCTGATGTCGAGCGAGACCGGGAGCAATCAGCGGACACGCGTGGTCGTCGAGAAACCGTTTGGCGAAGATCTGGACACGGCGAGAGCACTGGACAAGACTTGCTCCCTCAAATTTGAAGAGAAGCAGATCTTCCGCGTGGACCACTATCTGGGGAAGGAGACCGTACAGAACATACTCGCCTTCCGGTTCGCCAACGGGATTTTCGAACCGGCCTGGAACCGGAACTACATCGACCATGTCCAGATAACCTGGTCGGAGAAGAAAGGAGTTGAAGGCAGAGGGAAGGTCTTTGACGAAATGGGGCTGCTGCGCGATATCGCCCAGAACCATCTTATGCAGCTTATCGCCGCCGTCGCCATGGAGCCTCCCACCAGCTTCGTCAATGAGGATATCCGGGATGCCCGGTTTAACGCCATCAGGTCCATCCGGATCATCGAGCCGGACAACGTTTCCCGGTACACGGTCCGGGGGCAGTATGCGTCATACCATGACGAAAAGGACGTCGCCCCGGATTCCACCACTGAAACGTTCGTGGCGCTTCAGTTGTTTGTCGACACCCCCCGGTTCGCCGGCGTTCCGTTCTATGTCCGGGCCGGCAAGAAAATGCCCCGGGATGTGGTTGAGATTTCCATCTTCTTCATCCAGACGTGCCACGTCCTCTTCAAAGAATACGGTTGTCCCGAAGCCGGCAATGTTATCACCATAAGGATTCAGCCGGACGAAGGGATTTCAATCCGGTTTGTGGCCAAGAAACCCGGCGTCAAACTGGCCTTGAGAATGTCGACCCTGGACTTTTCATACAGCGAGGGGTTCGAAGAACAGATCGCTGATGCTTATGAAAGGATCTTGCTCGACATCCTGCGGGGTGATCCCACCCATTGCAGCCGGAGCGACGAACTCGATCATTCCTGGGAAATCATCACCAGGATATTGGAGGGCTGGTCGCTGAACACCGCCCCCAAACTGCTGAAGTACGGTGCCGGGGAGTGGGGTCCCAAAGAGGCAAACGAGATGATCGAACGGGATGGCCGGAGTTGGCTCCAGGATCGTTAGGGGGGACAAAAGTCATGAAGATTGGATTCATCGGACTGGGGAAAATGGGGCGCCGGATGGCCACCAGGCTGTTTCTCGAGAAGCACGAGCTTGTGGTCTGGAACCGGTCGCCCGGTCCGTCTCAGGAACTGGTGGAGGAATGCGCCAGGCTGGAGAGCAAGCAGCCCGGCGTCGGCCGGGTCAGCGCTGCCGCGTCATTGCCTGATCTCGTCCGCGGGCTGCCCCGACCGCGCATCATATGGATGATGCTTCCGGCCGGCGAGCCGACCGGGTCAGTGTTGGGGACCGTTTCCGATTTGCTTGATAACAACGATATTCTCATCGACGGGGGGAACGCTCATTACAAAGATACTGAGGCGCGGTTCCGTCTCCTGACAGAGAAGAAGGTGAGGTTCCTGGGGATCGGGGTCTCCGGCGGCATTATCGCCGAAAGGCAGGGCTATCCAATGATGGTCGGCGGCGACCGATCGGCCTATGACGACATCGAACCGGTCCTGAGTTCGTTGGCCAGGCCATCCGGCGGGCATCAATATTTCGGGACGGGCGGGGCGGGGCACTTCGTCAAAATGGTACACAACGGCATTGAATATGGAATAATGCAGTCGTTGGGCGAGGGCTTTGAAGTACTCGAAAAAGCCCCCTACAAGCTGGACCTGGCAGATGTGGCCCGGCTTTATCAAAAAGGGACGCTGGTGTCCGGATTCATGCTGGACCGGGTTGTGGAGGTCCTGGAACGGAATCCGAATCTGGCAGGTATGCGCGGCGTTATCGCAGAATCGGGTGAAGCGCAGTGGATGATTGACCAGGCGCGGGAAGAAAAGGTTGAGGTTGACATAATCAGACGCTCCCTGGACTACCGAAAACAGTCCCAGACCGATACCGGAGTGCAGGAATCATTCACCGCCAAACTCGTGGCCGCCCTGCGTAACGCTTTTGGCGGGCATGACATCCAAACGAAATAGGCACGGCGCCGCAACCCCGGGAGTGCTCCGCCTTGCCGGCATAGGGATACCATGTTAGCAACACTTCAAGTGGAAACGCGGGCGCGTAACCAGATGATCGACATCACGGCGCAGGTGGCCGGGGTGGTGACGCGTTCTGGCATGCGTTCGGGGCTGTGCCTTGTCTTTGTGCCGCACACGACGGCCGCGGTGACCATCAACGAGAACGCTGACCCGAGTGTCCGGCACGACATGCTTTTGTCACTGGAGAAGCTGGTGCCGGCGGACGCCCCCTACACACATGTGGAGGGGAACAGCGATAGCCACCTCAAGGCGAGCCTCATCGGGTCCTCGGTCGCCGTGATTGTCGATGATGGCCGTCTTCAGCTTGGCATCTGGCAAGGCATCTTCTTCTGCGAGTTTGACGGGCCGCGCCGCCGGCAGCTTCATGGTCAAGGTCATGGAAGACAAGTTAGGTTGCTCTGGCTCGAAGGCAACCGGGAGGCAATGGGACTTGCGCCCCGGCCAGTGGCGACAGTATCATGTCTCAACTGCTATCCGGCCGTGTTGGGAAAGGAGCCCGGTTGACGAATTGAAAGACATGGTGCAACGGATAACGGAGTACGCTACCTGCTAGGACGGAATATGTACGACTGCAAATACCCGCACTTGTTTTCCCCGATTCAACTCGGCAATACCCTGTTCCGCAACCGGATATTTGCTGCGCCCACCGGCGTGTCTTACTCGGACCCGAGGCACCGTCCCATAGACGAGACGATCTGCTACTACGAGCGTAAGGCCAGGGGCGGCGCCGCGTCGGTGTGTGTGGGTGATGTCATGGTTGACTCCGAGCACAGCCAGCACGGCCGTTACAACATGATGATGGATGACAACGAGATAATGCCGGCGCTGAACAAACTATCCTCGGAGATAAGCCGCCATGGTGCGGTCCCCACGATTGAGATATTCCACGCCGGCTCGGCCGCGACTGTTACCTACCTGGACGGCCGCGAAGTCTACGGGCCTCAGGATGGCTACGTGGAGGGCGCCCTTGGTCATCCGCGGGTGTATGCCCACGCCATGGACCGGGCAATGATGGACCGCGTCATCAAGAAATATGCCGACGCGGCGGCGCTGGCCAGGCGCTGCGGCTTCGGTATGGTGCTGTTACACGGAGGGCACGGCTTTCTGATGCACCAGTTCATGTCGCCGACGTTGAACCATCGCACTGACGAGTACGGCGGGTCCTTCGAGAAACGCATGCGTTTCCCGCTTGAGATCATCCGGGCGGTGCGGCGGGCCGTCGGAACGGACTTCCCGCTGGAACTTCGTATCTCCGGCAGCGAGGTCTACGAAGGTGGCTACGGCGTCGAATACGGTTGTCGCATTGCCGGGGCCGTCGACGGTATGGTGGACCTCATCCACGTATCCGCCGGCTCCCACGAGGATCCGCGGGTGTTCACGGTTACCCACCCTTCAATGTTCCTGGAAGATGGCGTCAACGTGAAGTACGCCGCCGAGATAAAGAAGCACGTCAGGCATTCGAAGGTCGCCACGGTGGGGGCCCTGTCCGACCCGGCAATGCTCGAAGAGATCATCGCCACCGGTAAGGCGGACGTGGTCGAACTCGCCCGGGGCATAATCTGCGACCCGGACCTGCCGAACAAGGCGCGGACCGGACGCGACCGCGAGATCAGAAAGTGCATACGTTGCTTCACCTGTTTCTCCAGCTTGATCGGGCATGGTCAGATCGTCTGTGCCCTTAATCCCGAGATCGCCGACGAGTCAGAGCAGAAGTACCAGAGGCCGGCGGCCAAGCGGCAGAAGGTGCTCATCGCCGGCGGTGGCGTGGCCGGAATGGAGGCCGCTCTGACCGGCGCAAAGCGCGGCCATCAGATCATCCTGTGCGAGAAGTCGGACCGGCTCGGGGGGGTCCTCCGGTGCGAGGATAACGTGCCCTTTAAGAAACACCTGCGGGAGTATCTTGACCAGCAGGCGATGTTCATCGCCCAAATGGACATAGATTTGCGAATGAACACCAGCGTCACCAGGGAGCTGGCGCGGGAGATAGCGCCGGACGTCATCATCGCCGCCATCGGCTCGCGACCCCTGATTCCCAGTATCCGGGGCATCGACGGCCCCAATGTCATCGGCGCCGAGGCACTTTACTCCTCTCCCGAAAAGGCCGGCGAAAAGATCGTCATTTTGGGCGGCGGCCTGGTGGGTTCTGAGCTCGCCATATACCTGGGCGACCTGGGTCACGACGTGACGATAATGGAGATGCTGCCGGTTCTGAATGCGGGCGACAACATCCTGCAGGGACGGTCCATCAGCCTGGAGATCGACCGCCTCGGCACGAAACTGGCGCTTGCCACGAAGGCCGTGGAGATAAACGAACGGGGCGTGCTGGGCGAGAGCCCCGGGGGGCGTGCGCTCTTTCAGGCGGACACGGTGGTCTGCGCCCTGGGCCGCCTCCCCCGGTGGACCGATGCCGATGATCTGCGTTTCTGTGCGCCGGAGTTCCACCAGATCGGCGACTGTCTGGCGGCCAGGAACATCTATGAGGCAACCCGCACCGCCCACCACATCGCCCTTGATCTGGGCGAACACTAGCCCTTCCGGCCCGGCGTAGACGTACCGCTGTCTCTCCCAAGAAGCGCGCCATGAAAGATAGAACATAATACCTTCCAGTCTTCTGCTTCCCGTGCGATACTTAAGACCCCGAGAGCAGGTCTCACTCGTGGTGAGACTCAACGGAAGCAGGCGACTGGTCGGTTAGGCTGAACAGTGATCACCCTCGAAGACAGAGCCTGGCCGCTGGAGGTAAGAGAGTGTTTGGCAAGAAGATGAGCAGGCCGGTGCCGGTAAGCGATTTCCACTGTGGTGTGTGCGGGATTGATTATTTCGATCAGTACCAGTTCGAGCGGCACGTCGGCCTCGCCCACACGAGAACATCGATTCGCAAGGCCGATGCCAAAGAGGCCCTGGCGGGGTCTGAAAACAAGGCGTGATTCGAAAGGTCGACGCTCCTCCGGAGAAGGCGGACCGGAAGACAGGCCCAGATCAACATCGGAATTCAAGGATGTGATTCCGGCCCACGGATGGAGGCAACGCCAGACTAGCTGGACTTGGCGGCGGTGGGTCTAACCAGCAGTATCGGCAACCGGGACTGCCTCACCACCAGGTCGGCGACGCTGCCGAACAGCACCCGGCCCGGCCCGCTGCGCCCGTGAGTGGCAATCGCTATCAGCCCAACGCCATTCGCCGCTGAGTACTCTACTATGGACTGACCCGGAGCCCCCAGCATGGTGACGGATTCGACACGCAGCCGATGCTCCGCCCGAAGTCGTTCGGCCACTGCACTCAGGTACGCCTCAGACTCGGTTTTTTCCCTTTCGACCTGTTTCTCCATCCTCGAAGTGACGATGAGCGTGGCCGCCACGCCCGGCATCCCGGGAGTAACGATCATGGGCTCGGGAACGACTCTGATGAGGACCACCTCGCTCCCAAACCGCAGCGCTTGTTCGGTGGCATAGGGGAGGATTTGTTCGGCAAGCTCGGAGCCGTCCAGACAAACCGCTATCTTCTCAAACACCTGATCACTTCCTTTCGCCTGTGATTCGCCATTTGCACTGGCATGGGCCAAAATACTCTCAATTGCGGCATCGGCTACTGAGGGGGAGACCGCCAGGTCTGCGACACCCCTTCATATTCAAATGCGGCGGCTCGTTTGGCTTCCTCAACGGTCTCGTGCCACGTATTGGCGAAGGAGTTCCAGTCCGCATCGCAGAAGAACAGGTAGAAACCCGGTTCGCCGGCATAACGGGCAATGGCAAGACCCGAAGCCGAACCCAGTTGTTTTCCTCCGATAAGGTGTCTCGTCTTCCCGGTGCGGCGATGGCTCGAATCAATCGTCGTGAACGTGATCACTTCGGCGGCGCCCAGTTGTCTCGGTGGCGATGTCGTGCTCATAATCACCATGATACTAACGGGTACCGGTATCTGACAAGTCCACCGGACAGTCGTAACCGGCGCGCTAGACCGGCTGCCAGCCCAGGACGCGGCCGCTACGAATGAAACGGCCGATACCGGGGAACGGCATATGGCAGGCGAAGATCAAGGTGCCTGATTCGGCCATTTTGGCGAGACCTTCGGTCCTCAGCTTCAGTGCATCGCCCGGGGCCGAATCGAGGAACGAGTAATGCGCCGGCTGGGCGAATTCAACATTGCTGTGGATAAGATCGCCGATGCACAGTAACCGGTCGCGGCCTGAAGATATGTCGATCATCACGCCGCCCAGGGTATGCCCCGCCGCCGGTACCAGCCTGACGCCGGGCATCACTTCAGCGTTATCGTCGACGAGTTCGAACTGCCCCCTGGACGGCAGCAGATTCTTCCGGGCGAGGCCGAACATGCGTGAGTCCGGCCCGGTCTCCGGTCCGGCAAAGGACTCCCACTCCTTGGCGGTAATGATCTGGCGGGCATTTGGATAGACGGGCTTGAGCCCGGCATCGAACGTGCCGCCGATATGGTCAGGGTGCGCATGAGTGTAGACCACGGCATGGATATCGGCAGGATCAATGCCTTCCGCTCTCAGATTCTGCAGGAGCTTGCCGGCGCTGGATTGAAAGAACGGGCCGCAGCCGGTATCGACAAGGACTTTGCCCGCCCCGGTATCGATGAGCAGACAGCTTACGTCCATCTTCTCCCCGGGGCGGTCTCCGGGCCGGCCGGAAGATCCGGGAGGAGTAGGGCCGGGTACCGTGATGAAGCCGTCGCTGACCACGATGCACTTGAATTCGCCGATATTCAGATGAAAACTGTTGTTGGCCATCCTGTCTCCTTTAGTGACCGGGGCGATCCTGCATCAGCAGGTCCACTAGTGTCTTTACGCTATCCACGTTCTCCAGGTGTTCTACCATCTTCAAGAATCTCCCGGCGTTCTCTCTGGTTACGGTCCGGGAGAAGTCGATATTCGTCCAGAATTTGGCCAGCAGCTCTTCTCTGGATATCGGATTCCTCGGGTCTCCCCTGGCGATTTCGGTAAATTCGTCGAACTCCTTCCCATCCTTCATCCTCACCGTAACCCGGGCGCTCTCCGTGCTGCCTTTCGTGAGTTCCGCCATCCTCATCTTCCCGGTAAGGTCAGTGATGGCGGGGTCTCTAATCGCTTCGTCGGTGTAATGCTCCGGTCGTGAGCTGCCCCTCAAGAGCACGTTGGCTACACAATACTGAAGGCTGAATCCGGCACTGGCGTGTGCCGAATTCCGGATCCGGAACGGTTGCCCGATGATATCCCGCAGGGCTCCCGGGGCGGCGTACAGCACAACCTCTTCGATGTCCCCGGCTTTTATCCGGTGTTCGTTCACTACTGTCAGCGCACAATCGACACCGGCATGGTTCATACGGCAGCAGGGATACGGTTTGAACGTCCCATCGCTGTAATAGTCGCTGCCCAGGTTCTTGACGAGGATATCGGGATCGCGGACACCGCCGGTGAACAAAGCGTAGTATCCGCCTTCGGACAGCAACGCATCTTCGATCCCGGTCCATCCTTCCCGGGCCAACTGGACACAGAAAACCGCATCCCGGGCCGATGTTCCCTGTGAAAGCTTGAATCCGGTTACCGTCTCCGAAATCATGCGCTGGACACCCCCCAGGTGGTCCACGATCAAACCGAAAGCGTTGCGCAACTGCGGGGAATCGAGCCCCATCAGCCTTCCCGCTATGGCCGTGGCGCCGAAGGAATTAACCTGCCCGACGTGGTCGCGCCCCCTCCCCGCCCCGGAGCCCTCGCCCGCTACCAGCATGCGGGCTGCCATATCATCTCCTGCCAGCAGTGCCGCCAGCAACTCTTTACCGTTGACATTGTACGCATCTCCCACGGTGAGGGCGGTGGTTACCGTAGTGCCGCTGATGTGCCCCGGTGCGCTTCTGCCGTCCACCAGGGGGCTTACCGGCTCAAAGTCGAAGGAGCGGCAAATGATAGCGTTGACCATGGCCGCGGTCCCCACCGGCATTGCATCGCCGTGCACCAAGATCCGGCCTTCCGGCTTGCCGCCCCAGTCCCGGACGATTTTCAGAAGCTCGGGGTTGCCGGCGTCGTTGGCGCCGCAGATCAGGCACCCGACGGTGTCAATAATCCGGTCTTTGGCATGATCAATGGCCGCCCCTGGTATGTTTTCGAATCGCGTATTCAGTATGTTGTCTATCATTTTCTCCAGATAGACGCCCTGTCCATTGTTGCTCATCGGTACCCCCCCTGCTATTGACCCCGCAGAGACTGCGGGCTCGGAAAAGCTTTTAGCCGGTATTAGTCATAGGGCTATTGTCCCAGGAGATTTGTGAGCCGGGCTACATCCGGGATGTTTTCCAAATCCAAAACCATGTCCTTAATCCGGGATATCGTGGCGTCTTCATATCCGCCGTAAACCGCACATTTCCGGAATTTGGCGACGAGCTCTTCGGGTGACTGAGGATTCTGCGGTTCGCCCTTGGGGTGGTCGACCCTGCAGCTATAGGTCTTACCATCCTTCATCTTCAATACCACTTCCTGGTAGCCGAATGGTCCGGGAAGGTATTCCTGCTGGGTAACAACCGGTTTTACTTTGCCCATCAGTTCGGTGGTGTTCCGGTCTTTCACGGCTTCATCAGTGAAAAAACTGAAATCTATTTCGCCGTGAATCAAGGATCTGGATAGACAATATGCGAGACTGAACCTGCCCTGCACTCCGTTCTGGGGCGCCGGGGTGGAGGCATTTCGTGACAGGACGGCGGGGACGCGAAATTCGATTTCCTCGATCTGCCGCCAGTCTATCGAGTGTTTCGCCCTGAGTTGCTGCCCGGCATATACGCCAAAGTGGGCGATGTGGGCACAGGGGTAATACTTGAACATCAAGCCCGGGCTGAGCAGATTCCACGGATTACCCAGCGCATTCAGCCGCTCCAGCTGGACCTTTTCGGGAACCTCCCCCTGGTTACCGGAAAATGCGTTGTAGAAGCCGCCGGGTCCCTCAATAATGCCCGGGTAGGTGGCGGTATACCCCTTTTGCGCCAACAGGACCGCTTCGATCCCGTTTCTGGCAGCATCACCGCCGTGCAGGTGTCCGGCCATGGATCCAAAATTCCGTATCAGACCGGAGGACATCGTGGCCGCGATCCCCAGGGCCATCATCATTTTGTGCTCGTCCAGCTTCAACAGTTTTGACAATGCCACAGTCGCCCCCATCACACCGAGCACCCCCGTCCACTCCCAGCCCCGGCCGCCGACGCCGCTCTCCACAATGAGCAATCCGGTCTTCCCGTAGGCTTCAATGCCCAGGCAGTAGGCTGTCAGCATGTCCTTTCCCGACATGTGATATTTCTCACTGACGGCGAGCAATCCTGAAAATGTGCCGGCCGTGGGATGCGCCAGCCCGGCATTGGGAAAATCAAGACAGTCATCATAGTCCTGAACATGCGCCGAGGTCCCGTTTGTCAGCGCCGCCATGGGACAACTGGCTTTGTACCTTCCGCCGATGACGGTGGCTTCGCCCGGCGATTGGCTCTCTCTGACCATCTCACTCACGATCTTGCCTGAGGGCTCCTGACTGCCCGCCATCGCCACGGCTATGTAATCGAGAATCGCCCATTTGGCGGCCCTTACCAGCTCGGGCGGCAGGTCCTTGTAGTCAGTGCTGCCTACGAATTGAATAAGCTTCTCCGTAAACATCGGGTCACCTCCCTATTCTTGTGTCACAAATACTTCCAATGACCTCGAGGACCGGACGAAGAATCCGGTGACAACGCTCCGTTGATCTCGTCGGAGCCACTATGCAGTGCGCGCCGCCGAAAGGCGGCGCCTCCATTCAGTGTCGTTCTGCCCGAAAGGGACGTAAGAATCTGGCCCCCGGCCCCTCAGCGTCCTTGCGCTCCAAGGGGACGTAGGAACCTCTCCTACTGACCGCTGATACCTGATAGCTGATGGCTGACGGCAGCAGCTATCCCGGTCCCCGCGGCGCCTGGTCCGGCCACAGATCGCGCGCCACGTCGTCGAGGCCGAGCGACAGGAGTTTGGCCTTGCTCGGCTTCGTGGATATCCGGTCCCAGTCAAGCGTGCCCAGCGCCCAGTGGGCCTGCGCCTCGATGTCGGCGCTCACCCCGGCCAGCGGCCCCGCCTGCAGGGGCGGCCTGCCGGCGATCCTGGGGTGGACGAACCACTTGAGTGGATTAATCCCCTCGCGCAGGTTGAAGGCATGTCTGAGAGTACCGATCCGTTCCCCGGTCTTCGCTATCTCTTCTGGAGTGCAGTCCCAGCCGGTAACCGCATTCAGCATGCCCACCAGCCGGTCGCCACCGGGGGGAGGCGGCCCGAAACCGGCGCCAAACAGGCACATCCCGGATGAGTTGATGAAGTGGGTACGGCTCGCCCCCGGCCCGAAGCTCTGGGTGTGGCGACCGGGCGTGGCATCCATCTGGTAGCGGGCCGCGGATGTGGAACCTCCCATCCCGGCCAACTTCGGGTCATGCATTCCCAATTCCTGTCCGCCGGCGTGAACGGCAAACTTATCGGCGCCGCGGCCGATCCTTTCCGCCGCCACCTTGACGCCCTGGGCGAGGATAGCGCCGACGTCTTCGTTCCTTGCCAGCTTCTCGGTCATGGCCACCAACGCCCGGTGGTCGCCCCATCTGAGGTCGACGCCGCCGGTGTCTTTGGCCGTCAGGATCCCATTTTCGAAGCATTCTATGGCGAAGGCAATCACGGTTCCGGCGGAAATCGTATCCAAACCGGCCCGGTTGCACAGGTCGTTGGCCATGTTGATCGCTTCGACGTTGCCGTTGCCGCACATTACACCGAAGCTGCCGTGCGTCTCGTACTCGGGCCGGCGGCTCCCGGCGGCGTACTTGTACTCCCCGGTGCCTTCCTTCATGATTGCCTTGCAGGCGATGGGACAGTGCCAGCAGCCGCTCAGTCTGGCCACCGTCGCGGCCACTGCGTCTGCCTTCATCTCATCGGCGTTCGGCACGTCGGTGACCCCGACTCCTCCCCAGTTCCTTACCGGGGTATCGCCGCTGTAGGCCGAAGTGTGAGACATGCCGCTGGTGCCATACTTGTGGAAGCTCTCCATGAACGACATCCCGCCACCCGGCCCGGGGGTCTGGAGGGACTTGATCTGGTCCATCCGCAGCCGGTCAAGTGCTTCCCGGTCGGCCACCGCGACCGGCCGCGTTCCCCTGGCAACCACCGCCTTCAGCTTCTTGGAGCCCATGACCGCGCCCAGTCCGGAGCGCCCGGCGGCAGACCCCCGGTCGGTCATGATCGAGGATATGAGAGCCAGCTTTTCACCGGCCGGGCCGATGCAGGCGACCCGGCTATCTTTGCCGTATTGGGCCATGAGCGTGTCTTCGGTCTCATATGTGTCTTTGCCCCACAGGGCCGAAGCGTCTTTCAGTTGCGCCTTGCCCTCGTCGATGAGCAGGTAGACGGGACGAGGTGAGATCCCCTTGAAGAAGACGGCGTCATAGCCGGCAAACTTGAGGTACGGTCCGAAGAAGCCTCCTGAATTGGCGTCGCCCCATCCGCCCGTCAGCGGCGACCTGGCCACCACTTCGTACCTGGTACCGGTGGGGACGGCCGTTCCGGTGTAGGGTCCGGTGATGAAGCCCAAAATGTTGTCGGGGCCCAGCGGGTCCACGCCGGCCTTCTGGCGGCTGTAGAGTATCCTGGCGCCCAGGCCGTACCCGCCGATGTAGGTTCGAGCCGTTTTCTCATCGAGGTCCTCTTCGGTTACTACCCCAGAGGAAAGGTCCACAAAGAGCATCTTGCCCATATAACTGCCGGCCATTTCTGTTGTTCCTCCTTCCGCGGTTTCCACCTATTCTATCATCTATCCCAGTCCCCGGATTACACGGGCGTTGGACTTTCTCCCCAAAGACTGATCAAGCCATGACGTGAATAGAACGGTGGATGCGCCGGCCTGCCTCATTGAGTGGTACAATCAATGCTGGAGAGCGTATCCTCACATTGCGGGGTGGTTTGGCGTATTGACGAGGTATTGGCAGAGAAATGAATAGGCTGGCAACGCTGTTGCTTCTGGTTCCAATGCTGTTTGGTGCTTGCACCAATCAAGACGGCCCATTCGAAGTCAAGGCAACAGACTTACCCGTCGCTGATAATGCCACCTTGGCTGCGGCGGACGGATTGCCGGCAGACGGGGTTGCGGTTGCAGGCGGGCCACAAGAAACGAATGCACCATCAGGAGACCCTGACCCAGAGAGCGTAGCTACCACAAATAGTACAGCAACCGTTACCTTTGACAACAGCACCGATCTCAAGCTACACGGCGCGACCGACTATTTTACCATTGTTCAAATCCCTGACACGCAGATCTACGCTAAGTATTTTCCTGCCATACTGAACAGCCAGATGACGTGGATAAAGAACAACGTCGCGAACTTGAATATCAGAGCGGTGATTGGGTCGGGAGACATGGTCGAAAATGCCGACAGCACCGTTCAATGGGCAAATGTCGTGAATTCCTATTCCATATTGGACAATGGAGGTTCTCCGGTAGTGCTTTACGCTCCCACCAACGGTAATCACGATGTAAGGTTGCAGAGCCCCCCGTTTTCACTCTACCCGTATGATGGCACCGCTCCCTTCGACCAGAGTTTCCCGTTTGGGAGATTTCAGGCCTACTCATGGTACGGGGGACACTATCCTTCAAACAGTAATTACAATAGCTACGACACGTTCTCAGTACTGGGGCGCGACTACATCATCTTGAACATCGAAACTGTGCAAGCCTATTTGGACACCGGGACAAAAGAATGGCTGAATCGGGTCTTGAGTGACAACGCCGATCGTCAGGCGATCATTTCAATTCACGGCTACATTGATTACGCCGGCAATAAACTGACTGGGGTAGATGTCGATGGCAAGACTGCATGGAACGAGGTCGTCCGGCTGCACCCAAACGTGATCATGGTTCTCTGTGGTCATGCTTTCGGGAGCTGGCCACCCTCCCACGCGCCAAATGCCGGTGGCCCGCCCAGCATTGTCTATGATTCTTTCCATTGCACTGATGTCGGAGATGGTGGTAACGTGATCCACAACTTGCTGGTGGACTACCAGGACTTGCCGAATGGCGGGGACGGATACCTCAGATACTACAAGATATACCCAACCACCGGAATCGTGTTCGCCTATTCTTACTCTACTTCGCTGTCCACCTACGCCACAGACGGCGCAAATCAGTTTAGCTTTACGATCGGTTCTGCTGGTCAACCACGCTAGAAGATTCACCGTTATTTTGGTTATTCAACATCACATTTGGCCATAGGACGCGTCATGCCACCCAACGGCAGCAGCGCATCCGGACATATCTGGCGACACATCGGGACAACGGCCTCAAGCGACGAACTTGAATGACACTGGGAGGCCGAACTACAATCAAGGCCACAAGGCTACATGGTTGGGCAGGAGTCCCGGGAATCAGTTAGAAGGAGATCTCGTCCAGACACGGTATGAATCGAAAGTCCTTAGTCCTTGGGATGAGTGGTCTGGTTGTGGTCACTATTCTCCTGCTGTCGTCTCCCACCGGCTTCTTCTCTCCGACCGTCACGTTTATCGACACTGAGCTCTTCAGGGCGTCAGGCAAAGAAGCCCCGGTGAGAACGATAACGGACTTCGGCAGTCCGCAGGTCATGGCCGCGTTCCCGAGACAAATCGGAAAATGGAGCGGATCCGACTACGAAATAACTGAGTACGTCAAATTGCTGGGGGCCGACGCCATTCTGTTGCGACTGTACGAGCCCAGCACATTCAGTCAGCCGCTTTTCTTTACTATCGTCCAGTCAAGAACCGAGTCTGCCTTCCACCCCCCCAAGGTATGCCTTACTGCCCAGGGGTATGGAATCCAGGAAGAGGGGACGGAGACGGTCACGGTGACGGATGCCACTTGGGTCAGAGATGCCGCCGCCGGAACGATACCCATGGGAAGGCTGGTGGCCACCAGGAGCGCCCGCGGCGGAGCGATCACCGAACGCCGGTTGGTGCTCTTCTTCTACGTCAAGGGCAACCAGTTTTCCACCGATACCATTACCATGATCCAGGTGGAAGGCCTCGTGCCCCTCCAGGGATCATATGAGGGGACTCTGACTGAAGAACTGGAGTTCATCTCCCGGGCTGTCCCGCTTATGTTTGAACCGGGAACAGACACCAGGTGGCATCCTCTCATTAAAGTGTTGGCCGACATGGGCGTACCCGGATACATCATCATTCTTGTCCTCTACGCGGTGCCGGCGGCGATAATCACCTACAATCCGGGACGCCCCAAGAAGAATCAGGGGCATTGATGCGGATCGTGAGCACCAGAGTCAGGACTATCGTCATCACCGTTGGTGCAGCCGTGACATTATTCGTCGGTTACTGGCCTACATTGCGGTGGTTGGTAAACTCGTGGCTCTCCAGCGACTATTACAGCCATGGCTTTCTGGTGCCGGTCGTTGCCGGCTTTTTCGTGTGGACAAAACGCAGGGTATTGCGGACCCGAGAGCCCTCTGCGGTAGGACTATTGGTCCTTGGCTATCGGCGTCGCCCTTTATGTAGCGGGCCTGCTGTGGGAGATCAGGGTGCTGGGGGCTTTGTCTCTGGTAACCGTGCTGGCGGGCCTGGTATTTTCCGTGTTCGGAACCCGCGCCGCCAGAGCGCTGGCGTTTCCCATCGCCTTCTTGCTTTTCATGATCCCTTTCCCATTCATTACCGATCTTGCCTTCCGCCTGCAGCAAGTATCGGTGCGTTGGTCTTCGCGATTATTGGAGGTGGCCGGGTTACCAGTGACTTCCTCCGGAGCAGAGATCCTCCTTGGCAACACCACTTTTACCGTTGGCGTGGTCTGTAGCGGGATCAATACCCTGGTGGCGCTTCTTGCCCTGGCGGCTGTCTACGTTCATGTACTCAAAGGGAATGCTTACCACCGAATCGGCATCTTCTTGCTGGCCTTCCCGCTGGCCATCGGAGGCAATATCCTGCGGATCACGTCCATCATTATGGTGGCCCATTTCGCCAGCGTCCAGA
The DNA here is from genome assembly GCA_963735055.1 of uncultured Chloroflexia bacterium. GTDB lineage: Bacteria > Chloroflexota > Dehalococcoidia > Dehalococcoidales > UBA2162 > JBBITI01. The sequence continues at coordinate 121,921 of CAVTJN010000007.1, forward strand.
CGGCTACCGGCTGGTATCACGACATATCCAGTCCGGTCTTCTTCCTGCTGGAATTCGTGATTCTGATTCTTATCGCTCGCGGCATGAAATCCAGGATCAACTATGACATATTCGGGAGCGCCCCGTAATGGACATCGCCGTTATCCTGTTGCTCAGTATCGCGGCGATTCCGGTAGTCGCAGTCACCGACGGGCCGCTCAGGATTGCTTTAGGCGTGATTGTTCTTCTGATCTTTCCGGGTTATACGCTTGCCGCGGCGCTATTCCCAACCAGGCGTAGTCTGGGGAGCGTCGAGCGGGCCGGGCTCACTCTTGTTTTGAGTTTTGCGGAAATCTCTTTGGTGGGACTTTTGCTCAACTACACGCCATGGGGCATCAGGCTCGCTCCAATTACGATCGCGACTCTGGCGGTGATATTCATTCAGTCCGGGATTGCGATCCTCAGGCGGATGCGAGTGCCTGAAACGGAACGCTTCGTGCCCCGAATACACTTCGAGTCCACCACTTGGAGTACCGCCGGCCGGTTTGACAAGGCGCTCTACGTTGCCCTGGTTCTGGCGGTAGTGGCCTCGGCGACGACTCTGGTCTACGTGATTGCCCGGCCGAAACCCATCCAGCCGTTCACTAATTTCTACGTGCTCGGACCAGGTGGGAAGATGGTCGACTATCCCTCCAGGGTCGCCCTGAATGGGTCGGCCGTAGTTACAGTCGGGATAACGAACCATGAGAATCGGGCGGCCAGCTACACGGTGGATGTTACCTTCGACGGCAAGATCATCCGGAACATCGGTCCCGTGGGGCTGTTGGATGACGGCGATTGGTCAATCCCGGTCACGCTGACTCCATCCCGGGTGGGTGACAACCAGCAGATTGAGTTCTTGCTCCGTAAGAACCAGGACAGTGATGTATACCTGACGCTCCGACTGTGGTTGGATGTGACCAATTAAGATGGAATCTTCTGAGTCGACCTGGGAAACATACCGGCAGAGAACACACACTATGATAACGTCGGGATCAGAGGATTCGTCCCGGCACGGCCGAATGCCTGGAGCAACCCTGGTGAGCCGCAGGAATGGCGGCCAAGCACTCGGCTTAGTCATTCAGAGCCTGCTCTACCTGGAGGCTCTTGGCTTCGCCGAGTTTGCAGCTCACTACATGAGCGAGTTGACCGGCGTCATCTCTCATTTCGTGGTCCTGCTGGTTGTTCTGATTGTCAGCGCCGCTGCCAGGAAGGAAAGCCAGCGCGATCTATGGTTGGCGCTGGGTTTGGTGCCTCTGATCAGGATCGCCAGTCTGGCGATGCTGCATGTAGAAATATCCGATATATACTGGTACCTCCTGATCTCGGTCCCCGTCCTGGTCGGTGTTGTCACGCTGATGAGAGTCCTCAAGTACTCCTCCAACACAGTCGGAATAAGGTACTCTGAGCCCGTGATCCAGGCGTTGTTGGTGCCTTTTGGCATTGCGGTGGGGGTGGTTGACTATATGATCCTGAAGCCGGATGCGCTCAACAGCAGCTTGTCCGTTGAGTCGACGCTCTTTCCCGCCCTGATCCTGCTGATCTCCACCGGTTTCGTTGAGGAGTTGGCTTTTCGGGGGGTCATGCAGCGCGCGGCAGAAGCGGTCCATTCCTGGGGATGGGTCTACGTCGCTGCTATCTACGCCGTCATCCAGATAGGCCGTGGATCTGTCCAGCACGCGGGACTCGCCCTGGCAGTTGGCCTGGTGTTTGGCTGGGTAGTCAAGAGAACGGGCTCAATACTGGGAGTTGGTTTGGCCCACGGATTGCTGAATATCGGGTTGTATCTGATATTCCCCCATCTCTTCTAAGCCGTCAGAATGCCGGCAGCCCAGATTATTGCCAGGAAGCCGAATACGACCAGCAATGGTATGAGGAAGACGGCAATGTGGCGGCTGAACAAGGCGATACGGGGTCTGCTGTTGTCGTCGCTTAACAGCATCATGACCGCCAATATGAGGCAACCGGCAATAGTGGCGCCGATCGCCATTGGAGAGGTCACTATTGTGGAAACAACTGTGGCAACCATGATACGCTCCAATTGTTGGACCATTGACACCTGATTGTCAACCCGGTCAAAGAGTACGCACAGTCGTTGTTCCCTCGATGTGGAAGTCACCGCATATGCACTATCAAAGATCATGCTAGAATGCAGTGTGTTCATTGCCACCTTTGGTGCTGGCCAATAACAGCGAGGAGATGTGTTGTGGGAAGTGTCTACGAAGATGGTGCGTACATTGAAAAGAACCCCACCTGGCATGTTGAGGACTCAGAATGGAAATGCAAACAGATCGTCCGTATCATGGACGCATCCCAAGTAAAACCCCTCACGGTCGTCGAAGTGGGCTGCGGCGCAGGCGAAATCCTGAACCAGTTAAGGCTTCGGCTTTCTGAAAACGTGACTCTCCATGGCTACGAGATCTCTCCCCAAGCGTTCGAGCTATGCCGACCCAGGGAGAGGGCAAATCTCCATTTCCACTTGGAGGACTTTATTACGGCGGATACTGAGACATTTGACCTCGTCCTCGCGATTGACGTGATCGAACACATACCGGACTATATCGGCTTTCTCCGCGCTCTTAGAGGCAAGGGAAGATACAAGATCCTGCATGTCCCGATTGAGATCACTGTCCCCGCCGTGCTGCTGGAATATTTCGCGACCTCGCGACGCCAATTCGGGCACCTTCATTACTTCACCAGACGGAGTGCGCTCGCGGACCTTGAAGACTCCGGTTATCACGTAATTGACTGGTTCTACACTGCGAACTCACTCAGATTTTCAAGTCCCTTTTTGAGAGACAAACTATTGTGGCTCCCGAGAAAGGTGCTGTTCTCGATAAGCAAAGATTGGGCTCAGCGCCTTCTGGGGGGGTTCCATCTCATGGTCTTGGCCGAATAGGTTTGAACTGACCTGCCGCACGGATCTCATCGAAGCCAGCCACCCATGGGGCCTGGGATCTTTTTTCCAGTCCTACACCTACATCCCGCACCTCCGAAATCGCCGCCGTCGCCGGCACTCGCTCAGACGACCCCCTGGTCCCCGTTACCAACGCGGTCGGCAGTGGAACTAAAGGCAGGAGGCATCGGTACTACTGGGGGATGTTGCTCGCCGGCGATTTACCTTATTCTGCCTTTATGCCGCGGTCGCTGGACCAGCGGTCATTACTGTTTGTCTTTGAAACGGAAGGGAAGGTTCGACTGATTCTAAACGGGAAGACCGGCCTGTCACTAGTATTGGCCGTGGTAGCCATAGCCGCGAATTTGATGACGCCGGTCATCGTCAACGCGGACGCGACGGACTCACCGTCCCAAGGACGGGATACAGCATCGCTTTCGCCTGAAACACCCGTGCCGCTGCCGTTTCAACAGCCCGTGTCGCATCCGGTGCCCGTGGTGAAGAAAGGAATCAACTATCTGTCACAATGGGTCTGGTACAAACGCGATGCCACGACAGATGAAATATTGCGCCGGGATTTTGCCCATTTCAGGGCAGACGGGATCGAGTATATCAGCCTTCCCCTGTATTGGTGCCGGCTGGAAGGAAATACGCGAGGAGACTATACGGGAGCGGACTCGTACGGCGATGCCTTTCTCGCCAATACGAAAAGGGTGATTGACATCGCGGGTGAGTACGACATTGGAGTGATGGTCTCGATCTCGACCCAGTGGGGTCCCGAGGGCACCTGGTCCACTCCAGACTATGTTATTGACCCGGTGACCGGACGGAACGAGGCACTGGCGGTGGCCAGAAGCCAGGACATGCAGGACGCTTTTGTAGAGATGTTCACCCACACGGTTGCGTACCTGAAGGGGTCTCCTAATATATGGTCGTGGGCGCTTAACGAACCATGGTACTACCCCAGGACACTCCCGGCGCCGTTCGAAGACGTAGATCAGAAAGAGAATTTCATCAGGCTGTTTCAAAGAATGAATGCGGTAGTCAAATCGCTGGACGGGCGGCCATTTACGGTGAAGTTCCCCAGCGTGCACAATGAACCGCAGTACGTCACCGACGTGTTCGCCGATAATTGGGGATACGATCAGCGAATGCTCGACATCGTGGATTTTGTATCGTTTACGACCTACCTTCCGGACAACGCAGCACTGATCGCGGAGTGGAGGAATATCGTTGCCGGAAACGTGGCAGGATGCGTGTCCCGGGGCAAACAAGTCTGGATATCTGAATTCGGGACGGACAAGCAAGGCAGCGAAGGCGTCGAAATTTACAGGACGATGCTCAGCCATCTCCACACATTGCCGGTGCAGGGGATCTTCCCCTGGATGTGGCGGGGCGACAGTGCCGTCCCCAACCCGGAGCCCCCCGGCACCGGGTACAACATCTGCGCGGACCCAATTACCGGGTCCGGGACGGAAGCCTACCAGCGTGTTTGTCGAGATGGTCTCCCAATAACGGTTCAGTGGTGAGTCTTTCCTCCTCCTTGAGGCAGAGATATACTTAACGGCAGTACCGTGTCATTAAGTGAGGAGGATTTGCACACAATGGATGCATTCGAGGCGATCCTGTCGCGCAGGAGTATTCGCAAGTATTTGGCCAAGCCGGTCTCCGAGCACGAGTTGCACCAGCTGCTGGATGCGGCGATGAATGCACCGTCATCGGCCAACGGACAGCCGTGGCATTTTGTCGTTGTCAGCGATCGCAAGTTACTGGACCAGATTCCTCAGTTTCATGCCTACTCAAACATGCTCAGGGAGGCGCCGGTGGCGGTGGTGGTGTGTGGCGACCTGACTTTGGAGAAGACGAAGGGGGTGTGGGTGCAGGACTGCTCGGCGGCCACTCAGAACCTGTTGCTCGCGGCGCGCGCCCTGGGTTTGGGGTCGGTCTGGCTCGGTGTCTATCCGCTGGAAGAGAGGATTGCCGGGGTGCGCAAACTGATCGGCCTGCCGGATAACATCATGCCGCTGAGCATTGTTGCGGTTGGCCACCCCGGGGAGAGCAAGCCGCCGGCGAACCGTTTTAACCCGGAGCGGGTACACCGCAACCGGTGGTAGTGCTTTCCGACCGTGATACGTCCGCCAGCCACCAGTATTGATTCTTCGTTGCGCTAAGAAAGCCCCTTCACACCGGTGCGTCCGGGGCGGGGTTGCCGGTGGGGTCGTTGTCGCTGGATGGCGGGGTAGGGGCGAACCTGCGGCGGAACGATTCGGGAACAGGGATCACTTTCTGCTCACGATAGTTGTAGAAGAGGACCCCGGTCTTAGCGCGGACCATTTCGTCGCCGTTCTCGGCGTTGGAGAGCCTGAAGATAATGTCGCAGCCCTTACGGCTGAAGTCGGAAAGTCCAATTTCGACGCGCAGTGTTTGCCCATAGAAGCCCTGCTTGCGGTAAATGATGCCGGTGTCAACGACGATGAACGACGCGCCGTCGATGGCCTCGTCGGGATACCCGAGGCTCCGGATGAAACGCACCCGCGCCTCTTCCATGATAGCCATGACGGCGTCGTGGGCGAGATGCCGTCCCCGGTTTATGTCACCGATGCGGATCGGAATATCAGTGGCGTAGACGTAAGCGGCGGGCGTGGCGATTTCAATGCGGGCCATTTTTACTCCTTTGAACAAAGTCGTCCCCGGTTGCGGCGATCCGCTTCACGGTGCGTGACTTTCAAGGACCTGCGGCCACACCTCTTCCGGGCAGCCGTTCCCGGTACTGAGCTGCGAGCGCAGCCGGAGACTAGAATAGTAGCGGTTGCGGCGGGTGTCCGTCAAGGCGAGAATGTCGGTAGAAGGTTTGCCGCCGCGGTGCCCACAGCGTATAATTTTTACACGTTCCGGTGTCCCTGCCGGGACGGCCGGGACCGCCGATTAATGGAGAAATAGATGGCGCCTGCCTTCCTTTCGAAATCGAGGTATCTGAACGGCATGCAGTGCCTCAGGTACCTGTGGCTGCAGATCAATCAGCCGGACAGCGTACCGAAGCCGGATGACCGTACGCAACAGTTATTCGACCAGGGGCACGTGGTGCAGCGGCTGTCCGAGAAGCTGTTCCCCGGCGGCGTGCGGCTGCCCGAGTCGACGTTCAGGGGAAACATCGCCCTCACCACGAAGGCTTTGAGGGACAAGCAGATGTTTTTCGAAGCCGGCATTCAGGCGGACAACATCTACGCCGCGCATCGATGTGCTCCGGCCGGCGGCCAACGGCCAGTGGGACATCATCGAGGTGAAGAGCTCAACGAAGGTCAAAGACGAGAATATTCACGATATTTCCTTCCAGAAGTACTGCTGCGAAAAGCGAGGCCTCGCGATTGGCCGCTGCTTCCTCACCTACATAAATAATGCGTACGTCAAGGATGGGGATATTGATCCGCAACGGTTGTTTGTGACGGAGGACGTGACCGCCAGGGTCGAGGAAGCGGCGGTGGGGATCGACGCCCGGATAGACACGATGCTGAGTACGATGTCGTCGAAGATCGCCCCCGGTAGCCTGGTCGGTCCGCACTGTTCCGATCCGTACGAGTGTCCGGTCACCGCATGCCGCGCGGCGTTGCCGGAGAATACGGTGCTGGACCTGTACCGGGGTGGCAGAAAAGGGTTTGATCTGCTGTACGGTGGCACCAGGTACCTGCGCGATATTCCCGATACGCTGAAGCTGAGCGAACCCCAACAGGTCCAGAAGTGGTGCGACGCCAATGCCTGCGCGGACATTGACGCGGCCGCCATCAGCGCTTTCGTCAAGACGCTCAAATACCCGGTCCACTACCTGGACTTCGAGACATTCAACGTGGCCGTGCCGCTCTTTGATGGCACGCGGCCGTACCAGCAAGTGCCGTTCCAGTTTTCGCTGCACGTGGTGGACAGACCCGGGGCAATGGCATGGCATTTCGGTCACCTGGCGAATGGTCCCGAAGACCCGCGACCCGTGTTTTTTGATGAGCTGCGCCGAACCGTCGGTGATTCAGGCAGTATCGTGGTTTACAGTCAGTCTTTCGAGGAAGGTATTCTGCGAGATCTGGGTAACGCTTTCCCGCAACAAGTGGATTGGGTGGAGGGGGTGCGGAAGAGGCTGGTGGACCTGCTGGTACCGTTCCGCAGTTTCAAGTACTACCATCCTGACCAGCGGGGCAGCGCTTCGATCAAGAGCGTGCTGCCGGCCCTCACCGGGAACAGCTACGACGATATGGACATCAGTAATGGCGACGCGGCCAGTCTGGCCTACCTCAACATGACCTACGGCGAAATGCCTGCCGCGGCGCGGGCGAAAGTCCGCGCTGATCTTGAAGCATATTGCGGTCTTGACACCCAGGCGATGATCTGGATTGTGGAACGGCTCAAGGAGATTTGAGCCCCCAACAACAAGCGGGCGGTCCTTCAGAATGAAGGACCGCCCGCTTCCGGTTTATCGTCAAATGCTCCCGAACGGAAGTGCTCTATTCTCTATCGCCAGACATCCACGCTGAAAACCGGGCCGCGGCCGCCGGTGAGCTGGATGGTAGCCTCCTCCTGGCCGCCGGCGATGATAATACAATTCAGCGAGGGATCGTCGCCGCCGGCGGGCACCATGTAGTCGTCAGGTAGCTCTTTCCAGGGCTTACCCGAAGTCTTTTCGATGCCCATCCAACCGTTACGGAAGAAGTCGGGCCAGGACCGGTTACGGTAGTCTTTGAGGGGTTCAAAGCTTTTCTTCCATATCCAATCGTATACTTCGTCCTTGGTCTTGAAGCCGAGGTCGACCAGGTGCTGGGCCAATTCGGGTACCATGATAACGGTGTAGGCCCCCTCCCGGCCCGCCCACAGCCCGGGGAAAATGTAGTCCAGCCAGTTGTGTGGGCCGGGCGTGCCCTTGACATCAAAGCGTCGCGCCAGGCCGCCATGACCGCTCTTCTGAAGGGCCCGGTAGCCACCGGGCGAAAACTGGGACCCCATGATGCCGCCGGTGACCATCTGGACCATAACGACGCTCTCATTCTTGTCGAAGCCGGACTCTTCGTTAAGTCCCAGCCAGCCTTTGGGCAAGGCATCGGCATTCTCTCCGTAGCAGACGCCACCATTGTTCAGCGGGCTGCCGTGGCAGCCCATCCGGTTGACGCCGGGAGTGGCCCCGCCGAGGTTGATGGCCATGAGCTGATATGCCCGGCCGATGGGACCATTGGCGGTGCTGCCCGGGCCCAGATGGCCGCAGCCGACGTTCAGGTTTAATTCCTTTACCACCGGGCCGCTGAGGCAGACTGCCTGGCTGGGGAAATTGGTGGTGCTGATGGGGCAGCCGGACTGGGCGATGCCCAGTACGACGGGCAGGTGCTCCGGTTTGCACCCGGCCATCACGGCGATGGTAGCCACTTTCTCCACGGTGGCGGTCCGCTTCAGGGGCTGGAAGAGAACGAGGTCGCCCTTCTTCTTCGGTCCGGCGCCCTCCATGCCTTGCATATCTGCCTGAAGGGTCAGGACTTCGTCCGGCTTGTGGCTGGTGCCTTTAAGCATGTCGCGTACGTGCTCTTCAGTCGGGATGACGATGGGGAACCCATCGGTGTAAACGGCAAGCGGGGCATTAACCGGATTCGGAATGTATCTCGTCTGCTGATAGAATTTCTGGGCGTCGTCAAGGGTGCCTTCGAAGATGATACGTTGCTGGGGGATGGCGTAGGTCCCGCTTTCTTTCTCCTTATCGGTCAGCGGAGTAGTGAGCGCGGCCAGCATCGCTTCGACCCAGTTGTCGACATCCGCCGGGCCCGGGAGCGTCCGGGAAGCGTGGATTATGCGTACGTTGGGGACGCCGTTATAAAGGGCTTCTTCGCGGACCATGTTCAACTGGTCTTCGAAGTCAACGACAACGGTTGGGATTCCTTCTTTTTCCAGTCTGGCCAGGTAAGGCAACTGCCTCCAAACAGCGCCGCTTCACCAGCAGATCGCCTGGATCACGCCGTCGGCCGTCTTCATCTCCTCGGCGGACAGCTCCACAGGCACAATGCCGTAGGTCTTCTTCTGCCGCCAGTTGATGTTGGGGTAGTCCCGCTTGAGTTTGCGCTCAAGGGCGATGGTGATGTCCGGTTCGCCGGTGATGCTGAGCCAGATCTCCTTGCCTTCCAGGGTGTTGAGGCGGGGGGCGAGGGGGAAGGTTTCGATCGTGCCCTGGATACCCACGGGGTTCAGACACTTATATACTTTGTCGCCTGCCATCGTTTCCTCCAACAGATTCTATATTTTTTCGTGCTTCAAATAGGTGAGCACTCCGCTCATCCTTAGCCTGCTTGCCCCCGAAGCGTCGCGGAGGCGGGTCGAAGGAAGTTGAGTGGGGTCGACGGGCGAGCCGATGGTTCGACAAGCTCACCATGAGCGGCTCGCATATAACGCTTAACGACGCAACTCGGCACTAGCCCGCCCCGAGCCCCTCCAGGCGCAACTGCTCCACCAGTATCCAGTAGAGGGCGTCGGGGAAGTCGGCCAGTCCGTTGGCCAATACCCGGCATGGCAACCCGGCGTAAGGGCCTTCCCGCTTCCCCCACAAAAGGTGGACGGCGTTGATTGCCTTCTTGTTAAGGACCTGGGTCGCTTCGGCCGGGCCAAACTCAACATTGTGCTCACCGTCGGTGAGATGGATAATCAGGCCCCCGGGTTTCAGCGTCTCGGCGACGCCCACCAGGGCAATCCCGCTCGGCGTGTTGCCGCCGGGGGCGCTGGCGTGAGTGACTTTGCCGTCGTCGAGTTTCACCAGTTTTATCTCAGCGCTGTGCTCGGCGTAACTCCAGACGCGGCACTTCACGACCATCGACAGCGAAGTGGCCGCAGTGATGACCTCCTCGGCCTGTTTGCCGCTCATGCTGCCGCTCATGTCGACCAGTATGGCGGTATCGGGGAAACCGTCGGGGAAGCGGTACTTCAATTTGAACATCTTGAGGTCGGTCTGCGAGCGGTGCAGCTTTCTCATGTCCAATTTACCGTAGTTCTCACCGCGCATCACCCTGCCCTGCAGACGTTTCCGGATGGTCAGAACACGCTCGAGACTGCGGCACTGCTCGGGATCCGGCTTTACCGGAATCGTCTTGGTCTCATGCTTGCGGGTGACGACGAAGGCGATGTTCCGGGCATTGTACCCGGACTCTTCAAAGTCCCGGTAGACCTGCTTGGTAATATCCTCGGTGTCCGACGCCATGGCCTCTTCGATGGCCTCCGCCAGCTTCTGGTCGATGGGCGCGGGAGTGGCGTTCATAAGAGGCAGGTCGTCGGCGTGCTCCTTCGGGTTCGGCGTGTGCCGGTCGGTAGGTCCGGGCATGGTGCGGCCATTCTTGTACTGGGGGTCACCGTCCGGGGAATCCTCGGGCCGCCCGCCGCCGTCGGGTGAACCGTCATCCGGCAACTCCGGTGGATGCATCACGAATTCCCTGATATCGCTCCAGGTTGCGGAGTACAGCTCAGCACGGCGCCTGGTGCCGGTCAGCCGGTCCATCGGCTCCTGCAGTTGGTCCGTAAGGGCAACCAGTCCGCTGATCGCACTCTTCAGAATAGCGGGAATTTCAGCCAGTATGAGATCGTTGTGCGCCAGAGCGTACTCGATCCATATCTCAAGTATGTTGTTGAGGTGCGGGGGGCGCCGGCCATTGAAGAGCTTGTCCATAGCGGCTTCGTAGTAATCCCGGAGATTGACATTGGAGGTGAGCCGGTGGTCGATGACGATGTCCTCGCCGATGTCTACAAAAGCCCGGAACATCTCTCGTTCCGGTTCGGCCACCTTGTAGTAGCAGCTGGACCAGACACCGCTCGAGTTGATGGTGTAGTGGTCTACTTGATGGAGAGTCCGGCCAACCAGAATGTCGAGGTTTTCAGGTGGGATGGGCGCCTTGGTAAACAGGTCGCCGGCGTCAATGCGGATGTCTTCTCTCTCGAGATCGGCCTCAGTAAGTCGGGCGTTAGTGCTGAAACGGACTTTGTGAGATGCCTGCAGTCCAACGGCCCCCGCCACCTTGCGCAGCGCCCGCAAGATGTGGGCGCCTTCCACTGACTTGATGGAGCTTGAGTTGACCCGCCAGTTCGAACTCCTGGCGGCCCGGGCCGGACTCATAGCAGCACGTATTCTCCATCACCGGTCTTGCCGCGGACCCCGGTCATGAGCCCTCCGAAATCAAGCCGCAGCAGAATGGACTCGAGCTTGTCCTTGTCGATGCCGATGCAGTTGACGATGGCGGTCTGCATCGGGAGGTTGGCCTGCATCAATTCCGCGATCATCAGCATGCGGCGCGTGGACACATGGATCGGTTCCTGACCGTCGTAACGCAAGGAATTGACCAGTTCAATGAGTTGGTCCACCGGCTGGCCGGTGAGACCGGTACGCATCAAGATTAGTTTCTCCTCTTCGGCCGGGGGAAGATAACCGAGCTCCACGAAATGAAACCGGTCGCGCAGCGCTTCGTCCAGCGGATCGATGCCGGTATATTCAAAACCGATGTTGAGCGTGCCGGCGAACACGATGCCTCTTGCCACGCGGACCTCGCCGATCTTGTCGTGGACGATCATGCGGCTGTCGTCCAGTAACGGGAAGAGTTCGCCAAGCGCTTTGGGCGATTCCGGGCGGTTCAATTCTTCCAGATGAATGAGGGAGTTGGGAGTCCGGATGGCCTTGACAAAGTTCGACTCGACGAAGGTGGTCTGGTTATCAACGAATTCGTCGTGTCCCATGAGTTGCCCGGATTCCTGAAGGAGATTGATCGGAATCGGAACGTAGTCCATCCGATAGGTGGCCGCCAGTTGCCGGGCGAGTTCCGACTTTCCCAGGCCGTGTTTCCCCTTAATTAGAATGTTGACCGGGTGCTTGTCCTTCCCGGCCATGATGCTTTCGATGAGCGCCTTGTTCTCCGAAGTGATAAAGAAAGGAGTCTTATCGGGTATCATGGTTTGGGGTTACCTCCACGATTCGATGCCATGACGGCCTCCCTGAAATGTCTGCATGTGGGGCCAGTCTTCGAGTGTAAACATTCCCCTGCCCAAAGTCAAACAGATTGCGCGTCGGCGGAGTCTGGGGTCAGCTCAAGAATCCGGTCGATTCGGAAAGTCCGGTCTTCCCGTCGGGCCAGGCAAAAGGCGCGGACACCCAGGTACGATTTGCCCTGGTATGCCATTTCGCCGATTTCCAACGGGATAATGTCGCGGGTCGACTGTTCGTCATTGGGCTTCAGATAGACGATGTGTACGGGCGTCTTCTGCCGGAGTGCGGTCTCGAGCAATTCGATCTTCGCTTTCGTGGACAGAGTCCTCTCCGCCTCATCGTAGCGGCGCCCGGTAAGGAACTGCATCACCCGGAAGTCAGTCCGCACGTGCTGTTTCAGCAGCGGTTTCCGGAGCACCAGCCCTTCCAGGGTCGTGCACCGGCTCAGCGCGACATACGTCTGACCGTGCGCGAAAGTGCCCCGGCCGATGTCAACGACCACCCGGTCGAAGGTCTTGCCCTGACTCTTGTGGATGGTGACTGCCCAGGCGAGCATCAGCGGGTACTGCCGGAAACGGCCGATGACCTCCGACTGCAACTGCCCGCCGGCGCTGAAGAAACGAAAGATTTCCCAGGTATAGGGCGTTATTTCAACGGTCTCGCCGTCGGCCAGTTCGGCCATCACAATATCCTGATTGCCCCGGGCGGCGATACCGGTGATCTTGCCGATAGTCCCGTTGACCCAGCGCTCCTCCGGGTCGTTATTGAGCATCATGATCTGAGCGCCGACCTTGACCTGGAGGTCGGTCCGCGTGGGGAGGTACTCCTTACCGAAGTCGCCCTCGATTTCGGCGTCGAATATGTGGAGCCGCGCCTTCAGCTTTGAGAGTTCGTCTTCGTTGATACGCCCGGCCATCTCGTTGGTGGTGGTCAGATAGATGTACATCTCGCCGCGCGGCGGTTGAAAATCGGGCAGGTAGCGCCGGTTGAGCAGCCGCAAACCGTCCTCGGTGATGGAGTTGTTACGGATGGCGTTGAGGAGATCGATGAAGGCCTGATCGTGCTGGCGGTAGACTTTCTCCAACTCGATAAATTCCATGTTGAGCGGCGCAAACGACCGGGCGCTGTAGAAGTAGGGTGTTTCGTAGAGCGACCGGAAGGCAGCGCTTTCAGCGCTGCTGACTACCGGCGGCAACTGATACAGGTCGCCGATGAAGATCATCTGAATGCCGCCGAAAGGGGCCTCCGGATCCCGCCCGTTCAACCGAAGAAACCGGTCGACACAATCCAGCAGATCGGCCCGTACCATCGAGATTTCGTCAATAACGATAGTGTCGATCTTGCGGTAAACGCTGGCGGCTTCGTTTTTGGAACGGATCCGCCTTACGGTTTCCAGCGTGATATTGGGCTTGAAACCGAAAAAGGAATGAATGGTCTGGCCTTTCACATTAAGCGCAGCGACTCCGGTGGGGGCGAGCACGACGACTTGTTTGCGGGTATGGAGGCGGAAAAAGGACAGCAGAGTTGACTTGCCGGTCCCCGCCCGGCCGGTCACGAACACGCTGCGACCGGAGTCTTCCATAACTCTGAGGGCGCGTCGGAATCCGGCGTTGATCTCAATTTGAGGCGTTGGCGCCTTTTCCTGGGGCATGCTGTCATAGTAGCATCCCCGCACAAACGGGACCAAGTCTTGTTCCGGCGATCCGCCTCGCCAACGTTTTGACCGCGGCAAGGATTGCCCTATAATGTCGTCGGCAGGCGCTGAAGCGAACGCTTGAGGAGGTTAACGTGAAGCCAAATCGACTCAGGGAGTTATTGCGCACAGGCAAGCCAACAGTAGGCACGCATGTCATCATCCCGTGGCCGGGCATCATGGAGATCGTCGGCCAGACCGGGGCATTCGATTACATCGAGTATGTCGGCGAGTACTCAACGTTCACCCCGGCGCAGCTTGAAGACTTCGGGCGGGCCATCGAGTTGTTCCCGAAGATGTCGGCGATGATGAAGGTCGAAGAGCAAACGCGGGGATTCATTGCCACCCGGGCTATCGACGCGGGTATTCAGAACGTGCTGTTCACGGATTGCCGGTCGGCGGATGATGTCAGGGAGTGCGTTCGTCTCGTCCGGTCGGAGACGCCTGAGGCCGGGGGAGTTCATGGCTGCGGCATGCGGCGCAGCACGGTATACGGCTCGGGCGGGACCAGTTACGGAGCGGGCAGTCCGCTTGAAGAATGGACGGCGGCGATGAACGAGGTGGTGGTGGCCATCATGATCGAGAAGAAGGGGGCGCTGGACAACCTGGACGAGATACTGTCGGTCAAAGGCGTCGATATGGTCCAGTTCGGCCCGGCTGACTACTCGATAAGTATCGGCAAACCGGGACAGACCCGTAGCCCGGACGTCCAGAAGGCGCACCGCGATATGATTGAGCTGGCGATCAAGAAAGGCGTTGCCCCCCGGGTGGAGGTCGGCAGCTTTGAGCAGGCGAAGCCATTCCTGGAGATGGGAGTACGGCATTTCTGCATCGGCTGGGACACACTGGTCATTTCACAGTGGTGCCGCCAGCAGGGAGACGGGATCAAGGGACTGCTCGGGGAATTGGCCGCATGACGCGTGATCCGGGGAGAACCGTAAAGCCGAAGGTCTTCGTGTGCCGGCCGATCGCGCCCGAGGCGCTGGAACTGATCGGCCGGACCGCTGAAATTGAGGTCTGGCCAGAGGAATTGCCGCCTCCGGCGGCGGTAATCACCGAAAAAGCGCGCGAAGCGGATGGGCTGCTGACCCTGTTGACCGATCGCATCGATGCCGCCACTATGCGCGAGGCTCCTCGATTGAGGGTGATCAGCAATATGGCCGTGGGCTACGACAATGTCGACGTGGCCGAAGCCACCAGGCGGCGTATCATTGTCGGGATCACGCCGGGGGTGCTCACCGAAACCAGCGCCGACTTTGCTTTCTCGCTGTTACTGGCGGCGGCCCGGCGCGTGGTTGAAGCAGACCGCTATACCAGACAGGGGCGGTGGAAGACGTGGAGCCCGATGGTGCTGCTGGGGCAGGATATACATGATGCCACGTTAGGTATCATAGGGCTGGGTAGGATCGGGAGCGAAGTGGCGCGGAGGGCCCGGGGTTTTAACATGAAAGTGATCTACCACTCGCGCGTCCGGCGCAGCCCCGAGCTGGAACAAGATCTCGGCGCGGAGTACGTTGCCCGTCTGCCCGATCTGCTGGAGAGGTCCGACTTCATCACCGTTCACGTACCGCTGACCGCGAATACCCGCCACTTGATCGGCGCCCGGGAGTTCGGCCTGATGAAGCCGTCGGCGGTCCTGGTCAATACCGCGCGTGGACCAGTGATCGACCAGCGGGCGCTCTATGAGGCGCTGCGTGACGGCAAGATATTTGCGGCGGCGCTGGACGTCACGGAGACCGAGCCCATATCCATGGATGATCCGCTGTTGACCCTGGAAAACGTGATCATTGCGCCCCATATCGCGAGCGCCAGCGTTCCGACCCGCCGCAAGATGGCGATGATGGCGGCGGAAAACCTGGTGGTGGGGTTGCGGGGTGGCGTGCCGCCCCATTGCGCTAACCCGGAGGCACTCAGACAATAGAAACTCCCATCCGGGCGCAATTTCACAGTTGAACGGGCGGCAACGAGTCCAGGATCTGCTTCATCCGCCGCGCGTTGGTGACGGCCCGGTCTTCGAAGCAGTTGTTGAACAGGACGTGGAGTTGGGTGGTCCGGACGGAGAGAGACTGGATCTTGGGGACCCATTCGGCAAGCTCATCGTCCCGGTACAGGTAGTTGAAGCGCCCGGCAGACGAAATACCCTTCTTCTCCCAGGTCTCGGCGTTACGGCCGTGAAATCTGACTACGCTGATATCGGAGGTGACCTCCGCCACCGGAGGCACGCTCGATCTGAAACCCTGGGGTTCATCGACACACACGAAGGGCAAGTTCCCGTCGCGAAGAAAACGCAGGGTGCGTTCCCGGTTCTTCTCGTTCAGCCAGGAATCGTGCCTGAATTCGACAACGACGCGATATTGCGGCAGCTTTTCCTGGCACGACAGTATGTATTGCCTGGACTCGTCGCCCGGGTAATACCATGACGGAAACTGGAAGAGAACGACGCCGAGCTTGCCGGCGCTGTCGAGGGGCAGGAGAGCGCCGGCAAACCGCGCCCAGAGTTCTTTGACCAACTCTCCGGGAAGGTCCTTCAGATACAGACTTGCCTTGTCCCGTATGTTCTCCGGGAAGGCCCCGCGGATGTCGGTGGGAAAGGCGGCCGGCGGCGTGGGATGCTGGGTAAACAACCGGAAGGCTTTGACGTCGAAGATAAAGCCATCAGCGGTCCGGTTTACCCACAGTCCGGTGACTTTTTCATTGGGTAGGGCGTAGTAGGTACTGTCCACTTCGACCACCCCGAACTGGCTGGCGTAAAATTGGAGCCTGGTCTCGGCGCTCTTTGCCCAGGAGGGGTAGAACCGTCCGGAGAGGATGAGGGTCGGGTCGGTCCAGGAACACGTACCGACCATTATTTTCGCCGTCATGGTAGGAATTGTAGCACGGGTTGCGTCCCGGTTGTCCGTCCTTTGACGATTGATATCCCGGCGAACCGCGAGCCAGGCCGCGATATGAAAGCGGCACCATGCCGCCGGTGAGGCTGCCTTGACATGCCCGGACCGCCAATATTATAATGTCAGAATGCAACAATTAGCTGGTGAAACGATTATGCCACCCTCGCTGTCGGAGTGTGCGGAACAACTGCTGGAGGTCACTCCACTCATCATGCGTCGAATCAGGGCCGAGATGCGGCGCCGGACGATGCCTGGCTTGTCGGTTCCGCAATTCCGGGCCCTCAACTATCTCAGGCAACACCCCGGAGCCTCACTTAATGTGGTGGCCGAGCATTTGGGGCTTACCCCGCCCACAGCCTCAAAGCTCATTCAGAAACTGGTCGCCGATAGAGTGGTCGCCCGTCGCGTCGCATCCGACCGGCGTCGAGTGTGTCTATCACTGACACACTCCGGAATTACCGCCCTTTCGGTTGCGCGCGTGGAGACCCGCCAGCAACTCGCGGATGGTCTCAAGTGTCTCGCCAAAGAGGAAGCGGCGGCTTTACCGGTTGCCCTGCGCGGTCTGGGGCGGGCATTCTCACAAGGTGGTAATGATGTCAACGTATCTTAGACTTTACCGGTTCGTCTTCAAATACAGGGCACGCCTGACACTGGCCTGGGTTTGCCTGTTCGGCGCTGGGGCGTTCCTTCTTGTCAGCCCGCAACTACTGAAATGGGCGATCAACTACGGCATTGGCCAGGAGCACGCCAATCGCTTGCTGGTACTTATGATCGCTGCGCTGGCCATTTTCGCCGCGGCAGCGTTTCGCTCGATCTCTCAGTACGGACGACAGTACCTCGGTCAATGGCTGGGCCAGCGGGTCGCCTATGACCTGCGCAATTCGATCTACAACCGGTTGCAGAGGCTTTCCTTCGCCTATCATGACAGTCATCAAACCGGCCAATTGATGTCCCGGGCCACTCAGGACGTTGAGGCGGTGCAGATGTTTGTTCAGATGGGCGTACTTCAGGCCGCCTATTTCGTGTTAGTGCTGCTCGGGGCATCGATCTTGATGTTCATCAGCAACTGGCGGCTGGGCATGATCACCTTGCCTTTCTTTCTGGTAGTCGCCGTGAGTTCCGGATATTTCAGTGCTGTCCTTCGTCGCATCTGGACCCGGGTACAGAATGGCCTGGCCCGTCTTACCACGGTGCTTCAAGAGAATCTTTCCGGAGCCAGAGTGGTGAAATCATTCGGCCGGGAAGACGTCGAAGAGGCTAAATTCGACAAAGAGGCAGTGGCGCTTTTTCAGGATTCCTATGCGTCAACCAAACTCCAGTCATTCTCCGTTCCGGCGCTGGCCGGAGTCTGGATGCTGGGGATGGCGGTCACGATATGGTTCGGGGGCCGCGAGATCGCCGCCGGCCGCCTCACCGGAGGCGACCTGGCCGCCTTCGCCCTCTATCTGACGCTCCTGCAACAACCGGTGCGAGGGCTCGGTATGGTGGTGAACCAGATGGCCCGTGCCTATTCCGCCGGCCAGCGTATTTTTGAGATTCTGGACGCCGAGTCGGCCGTGAAAGAAGCCCCCGGCGCGCCGGTGCTCTCAGACGTCAAAGGGCACGTTACTTTTGAACATGTCTCTTTTGCCTACAACCGGACCAGTCCGGTATTGAAGGACGTCAACATCGACGCCAAGCCGGGGCAGATTATCGCCCTCCTGGGGCCTCCCGGAAGCGGCAAGACGACGATCGTCAACCTGCTGCCGCGGTTCTATGACGTGACCGAAGGTGTTATCAAGATCGACGGAAAAGACGTCAGGTCCGTTTCGCTGGCTTCGCTGCGGAGATGTATGACCATCGTTCAGCAGGATATCTTCCTGTTCACTGGCACCATCAGAGACAACATCTGCTATGGCGTGCCCGACGCTACGCCGGAGATGATTGAGCGAGCGGCGAAGGCGGCCAGGGTCCATGATTTCGTGGTTAACATGCCTCAGGGCTACGACACTTTCGTGGGAGAACGGGGGTTCACACTGTCCGGCGGCCAGAAACAGCGCGTGGCCATGGCCCGGACCCTGCTTCTCGACCCTCCGATCCTGATACTGGATGACTCGACTTCGAGCGTAGACACGGAAACGGAATTTCTGATCCAGCAGGCACTGCAGGAAGTAATGAAGGGAAGAACGTCCTTCGTGATTGCGCAGCGGCTGCGCACGGTCAAGATGGCCGACGAGATCCTGGTGCTTAATCGGGGAGCCATCGTTGAACGAGGTCGCCACGAAGAGTTGCTAGAGCAGAATGGGTTTTACCGGCGTATTTACGATCTGGAGCTGCGCGACCAGGAAGAAGCGCTCAGCAAGCGGCCGGTTGCGGTTCCCGGCCAGGGCTTGCCGTCGGCCGCGGCCGACTAGCTCCCGCATGTTTCGATGAATAGGGGGGATTAAATATGGTTTTCGGAGGCTGGGGTGGTGGCGGCGGCGGTCCGGGTGGTGGCGGGGGAGGTGGTGGAGGCGGTGGATTCGGGCCCGGAGGTGGACTTCGCCGCGCCGTAGACGGTTGGTCAGACGAAAGCATTGGCAAGGCCTACGACCACAAGGTCGTGGTACGCCTTTCGAAGTATGCCAAGCCCTACAAATGGCGCGTGATCATCGCCATACTGGGCACTATCGTTTTCTCGTTTGCCTCGTACACGCAGCCTGCGGTAATCGGGAAAGCCATCGACTTCGCCAAGGCGGGGAATATGCCCGATCTGACCATGGCCGGCATTCAGCTCGTGGGCCTTGCTCTGTTGTCATGGCTGTCATACTACGGATACATGAGCACTACGGCCTGGATGGGCCATCGAATTCTTCTGACTCTGCGCCGGCAGATGTTTGCCCACCTTCAGAAGCTCTCGCTCAGCTTCTTCGACCGCAACGAGGTCGGCAGGGTCATGTCCCGTGTCCAAAACGACGTGACTTCTTTGCAGGAATTACTGACCTCGGGTTTCTTCACGATCCTGGCCGATTTTATCGGGCTGTCGGTCATCTTGTTCTGGATGTTCTCCCTGGACTGGCGTCTGGCGCTCTTGACCATGGCCGTCCTGCCTCTCCTGGTGCTGGTTCTCTGGTGGTGGCAGGAGCGTGCCAAGAAAGCTTTTGTCCAGGTGCGGCAGGCAATCTCTATAGTCAACACCAATCTTCAGGAGAATATCTCGGGTATAAGAGTGATCCAGAGTCTGAACCGCGAAGACGAAAACATGAAACGGTTCGACAAGGTGAACGAGAATAACCTGAACGCCAACGTGGAAGCGGCCCGTCTCACCGCCATGATCAATCCGGCGGTGGAAATCTCGGTGGCGGTAGCCACGTCCGTCGTCATCGTCTACGGTGGTCTCCAGGTAGCCAACAACGCCCTCGATTTGGGCGTGATCGTCGCCTTTGCCCTTTATGTGCAGCGCTTTTTCGATCCGGTGCGGGAACTGGTGATGCAGTACGCTCAACTTCAGCGTTCGATGGCGGGCGGTCAGCGTGCCTTCGAGGTCCTGGACACGAAGATCGAGGTGGCCGACAAGCCGGATGCCCAGCCTTTGCCCGCTATCCGGGGTCAGGTGGATTTCGACCACGTCGATTTCAGCTATGTGTCCGGCGTGCCGGTGATTCAGGACGCAAACCTTCACGTTTTGCCGGGCCAGACCATTGCCTTGGTCGGGCAGACCGGAAGCGGAAAGACTACCATGACGGCACTGGTCGCCCGTCTTTACGATGTCACCGGGGGCAGCATCAAGGTCGACGGGCATGACGTGCGAGACATCCAGCGAAATTCGCTTGCCCGGCAGATGGGCGTCGTGCTCCAGGATCCATTCCTGTTTTCGGGAACGGTAAAAGATAATATTCGCTACGGGCGTCCGGACGCCAGTGACGCTGACGTCGAGATCGCGGCCCGGGCGGTGGGGGCGCACGACTTCATTGTGCAGCTTGAGAATGGATACGACACTGTTCTGGAAGAGCGCGGCCAGAACATCTCGCTGGGGCAGCGGCAGCTGCTGAGCTTCGCTCGTGCTATTGCCGCCAATCCAAAGATCATCGTCCTGGATGAGGCAACGGCCCGGGTGGATAGTACAACCGAAGCGACCATCCAGCGGGCGCTGCGGGAACTGCTGAAGGGCCGGACCTCCTTCGTGATCGCTCACCGGTTGTCGACCATTCGCGGCGCCGACCGAATCGTGGCCATGCAAAACGGCCGTATCGTCGAGGAAGGCACTCACGCAGAATTATTGGCCTTAGACGGCGTGTATAGTCGCCTCTACAAGATGACCTACGAGTCAGAGCTGAAGGAAGGCGGGAATGGACATGTGCCGGTTGGGATCGATGGACCCGTGCTCAAAGTCCAGGACGCTATCAGCTAGCCGCCGGTTTTCAGCATGTTGTTGCCGGTGAGAGACGGGGCCAGAAGCTCCGTCTCTCCTTTTTGGCAGCCGAAGCCTGCTATTTGAGTCAACCGTCGATTGACATCGCCTTCAGCGGAGGCGACAATGAATGGACTGTACTCCTCGGCAGCGACAGTTTTACTGGAATTGCCTGGCCGGGCGCACGGCGAGGTGAAGATTGGATAGCGTCGCCATCAACGTGAAGGCCGTCACTTTCGACTACGGTCGGCTTAAAGTGATCGACGATCTGTCTCTGGACATACCAAAGGGCGCCAGTTTCGGATTGCTGGGCTCCAATGGCGCCGGCAAGACGACCCTAATCCGGTTGATGGTCGGTCTGCTGCGGCCGGCCGCGGGCTCTATCCGCTGTCTGGGGAAGGCGCCGTCGCCGGCGACGGCGCGCAGCATCGGATACATGCCGCAGTTGCCCTCGCTATACAACGAACTCACCGTACAGCAGAACATCGATTTCTTCGGTCGTATATACGGTTTGAGAGACCGCCGGACGCGTACCGAGAGGGTGAATGAGGTTATCAAATTGATCGAACTGTGGCCCAAACGGGGCGTCTCCGTGATGCACCTGAGCGGCGGGATGAAGCAGCGGGTGAGTCTGGGGTGCGCGATTGTGCACCAGCCGTCCTTGCTCTTTCTCGATGAGCCGACGGTGGGGCTCGACGTTGAGTTGCGGGTCCGCTTCTGGGAGTATTTCGACGGTTTGACGAAGGCCGGAAGTACTCTGGTCATATCCAGCCACACGATGGACGACGCGGCGCATTGTCAGAGGCTGGCTTTTATGCGCGAGGGGAAGACCATCGCGGTGGGCTCACCGGCGGAGCTGCGGGCCGCGACCGGGAGACCGGATGCCGGCCTGGAAGACGCGTTCCTGTATTTCATCCGCAGCGGGAAGGCAACGGCCGGTGTTTAGCAATACGCTGACCATTGCGCGGCGGACCATTCTCCAGTTGGCCCGGGACCGACGGACGCTGGCCTTGATCCTGGTCGTGCCGCTGGTGATCTCGAGTCTGGTGGGGTTTTCCCTGCCCAGTAAGGAAGTGCTGAATATCACGCTGCCGGCCATCCTGGCGATGCTGATACTCTTCTTCGGCTTCTTACTGAGCGGGATCGCATTCCTTAGAGAGCGGTCCCAGGGAACACGGGAGCGCCTCATGGCCTCACCGGTATCCAGGTTTGACATCCTGCTTGGCTATCTCCTGGGATTCCTGCTGTTTGCCATGGTGCAAACACTGATTCTGTTCTTCTATGCCGTCTACGTGCTCAAAGCTGAGTTCCACGGCGAGTTGTGGCAGATCATAGTGTTCCAGATCCTGATCGGGACCCTGGCGGTCTGTCTCGGCATTTTTATTTCCGCTTTCGCCCGCAACGAATTCCAGATGATTCAGTTCATACCGCTGGTGATCGTGCCCCAGGTATTCGTTTGCGGCCTCCTTTTTCCGATAGACCAGATGCCGGAGTTCCTGCAGTGGGTGTCCAAGTTTCTGCCGCTCACCTACGCCGTCGAAGGCATCCGGGCCCTGATGCTCCAGGGTGACAGCCTACTTGACATCGGTAAGGATATTGGCGTCATCGCCGGCTACGCGGTGGGTCTGATGATACTGGCAGGCCTGAGTCTGCGGCGCGGGAACTCGGCGTAGGCGATTGTCGCGAGTTTTTCCACCGGCTCCACTGCCCCCAGCCTCCTTTGCAGGTTTGACCCGGCGAGTCTCAAATTGATATCATTATGTATGGACCCAGACGTGGAATGCCATGGCTTGGCGGTCCGGGATCGACCGTGCAGATGGTATCAATTCGATTGAGTTGGGGACCAGGGGGACGGGTCTGATGACTAAGGCTCTGGTGGTTGACCCGGAGAAGTGCAATGGGTGCCGGCTATGTGAAAAGGCCTGTTCCTTGAAGCACTACGGGGTCGAGGACCCCGAGCGATCGCGAATCCGGATCGACGAGTGGGAAGGGTTGTTCTTTCCCCGCGTCTGCCATCAGTGCGAGGACGCACCGTGCATGACCGTATGCCCGACAAACTCGCGGCGGCGCGACCGCAAGACGGGGATGACGGTTGTCGATCACAAGCGGTGCATCGCCTGTAAGACTTGTGTCGCAGTGTGTCCGTTCGGGGCGTGCAGCTACGATCGGGTCACCGGTCAGGTGGTCACCTGCGATCTCTGCGGCGGCGATCCGCAGTGCGTAAAAGTGTGCGAGCCCGGGGCCGTAAGGTATGTAGAAAAGGGAGACATATACCTCAACCGGCAATTGGAAGCCGCCGGCAAGCTCGGTGGCGTGGCGGGGCGGAGGATCCCAGAAAAGACACCTCGCAACTGAAGTGGGGTAGCCACTTCTCTGCGCTTGAATTGCCAGTGTACGGATCGGTCAGGCGCTCGACGTACCGCTCACTAAGAATTCGGAGGCCGCATTGAGATTCGTAGTGTTGGGAAACGGTATCGCCGGGAACACGGCCGCCGAGGTCATCCGCCAAATCGACGGTGGAGCCGAAATCACGCTTGTCTCCGACGAGAGGCATTCTTTCTACACCGTGTGCGCCCTGCCGCACTATCTCGCCGGTGACCTGAAGAAGCGTGGCCTTTTTGTGAAGACCCGGCCTGACTACCGGCGTGACCGGATGAAGCTGAGCTTCGGACACCGGGTCGTGTCGTTAAGTACGGCGGACAGGCGGCTGAACCTCGAAGACGGCACTATCGACTATGACCGCCTCGTCATCGCCACCGGCAGCCGTCCGTTTCTGCCGCCGATCGAAGGTATCAAGCTCCCCGGGGTCCACACCTTCAAGTACCTGGACGACGCGGTCCGTATTGTCCAGGGCATCCCCGAGGCGGCGGTGATTGTGGGCTCCGGGCCGATCGGTATTGAAGCCGCCATCGCTTTGCGCAAGCGGGGCGTTACGGTCTCCGTGATCGAACTCATGGATCGAATCATGCCCCGGATCTTTGATGACAAACCCGCGTCACTATTGCGCGAGATTTTGCTGCGGCACGGCGTCGAGGTCTTCACCGGCGAACGTGTGGTCCGTGTGCGCGGCGTCGACAACGTCGACGGAATCGTGACCGACAAACGGACTATCCCCTGCGAATTGGTGATCATGGCCGCCGGAATGCGGCCCAATTCGGAGCTGGCTAAGGAAGCCGGCATCGGCGTCGCCGCGAGGGGCGGCATTGTGGTAGACAAACACATGGCCACCACCGCCGCCGGTGTGTATGCCTGTGGCGACTGCGTTGAAGCGGCCGACCTGATCACCGGGGCGCCGGGTATGATACAGCTCTGGCACAATGCCAAAGAGCAGGGAGAGGTAGCCGGTTCCAATGCGGCGGGCGTCCCCCGCAAATTCGCCGGTTCGATCAATATTACCAGTCTGGATATCTTCGACAACCACGCCGTCTCTTTTGGCAATATCCACGCCGACCTGAGTCAGCAGGACGGGGTCGAGGTCATAGAGACTTCTCACGGCATCGGGGTCTACCACCGGTTGGTTCTGAGGCAGGGCCAGGTGGTGGGAGCCCAATTTGTGGGCGATACCCAGGATATGGGCTCGGTGCTCTATGCCTTGATTCGCAAGGACCGTCTCAATGACCTGAGGGAATTCGGCTCCGGCCAACCCCTGGCTGTCACCTTTCACCGCCACTATCGCCTCGCGCGATTGCTCGCGGCCCGGAGGAACCCGGCATAGATCCCCCGGTACCCCCCTTTGGAGTTGGGCAGCGGGTACGTACATTGGAGATGGGCGCTGTTCTCTTTGGGCGTATGGTCCGACTTGAACAGCGGTTCGTTGAGTTGACATAACGGCCAACTTCCGCTGGCTCCGGGTCCTTTCCATATGCTGGACATCCCGGTAGGGATGGGGTACTATTGCCTCAAAATTGGTCGACCTGGATCGCATATCGGCGGCAGGCACAAGCGAGTTCAACGGCAAAGACACTCTCAAGGAGCGCAAAATGGCACCTAAGGTCGGGGCATCGAAGGAATATCGCGAGCGGCTCAAGGGAATAAGGGAGAGCATCGAGAAGAAGGCTGGTAAGAGCGCCGAGGACTTGTGCGCCGAGCGGGAGAAGCGGGTATCAGACGCAGTCGCGTTACGATTGCCTGACCGGGTCCCGGTGACGATCCAGACGGGGGTGTTTGCAGCCAAATACGCCGGAATCCCGCTGTCGGCAATGTACTACGACCACGCTGCCTACCGGGAAGCGTGTCTCAAGACTGTTCTGGATTTTGAGCCGGACACCGGGGCGAGCATGGTGCTGGTGAACTCGGGCCTGGTGATGGAGTTACTCGACGTGAGGCACCAGCAATGGCCGGGGGGTAATCTCCCCGCCGACACGCCCTACCAGTTTGTTGAGGGCGAGTATATGAAGGCCGAGGAATACGACCTCTTTCTGGACGACCCATCCGACTTCATTTTCCGCTATTATCTGCCGCGGATCTACGGCACCTTACGGCCGGTGACGAAGCTGCCTCCCTTCCGCACTATGATTGGCGGCATGGGATTCACCGGGCTCCTGGGGGTGTTGATGCATCCGGATTTCAGGGAACTCGCTGACAAACTCACCAAGGCGGCGCAGGAACAGGAGCGGGTGAGGCAGGAAGGGGTTGAGTTCTCAGACGTGATGACCTATCTGGGATTCCCTTCCCAGTATGGGGGTGGCCTGGGTGGCGGGGGCATCGGCTCGGCGCCATTCGATACGATTTCGGACAATCTGAGAGGGATGCGCGGTACCATGCTGGACATGTACCGGTGCCCGGACAAACTACTTGCCGCCTGCGACCGGATCTTCAAGTGGCGTCTGGATCAGACCGTTCCAGCGACGCCTGATGCCCGGGGAAACCTGAAGCGGGCGGGAATGCCGTTGCACCGGGGTTCGCAGGGATTTATGTCCAGGGCGCAATTCGAGAAGTTCTACTGGCCAACCTTGAAGAAGTCGATTCTGGCCAACGTCGAACTGGGGTATGTTTCGGCGCCTTTCTGGGAAGGGATATGGGACGACCGCCTGGAATACCTGCTGGAATTGCCGAAGGGCAAAGTGGTCTTCTTTTGTGAACTCACCGACGTCTATCGGGCCAAGGAAGTTCTGGGCGATCACATGTGCATTCAGGGTGGCGTGCCGCCGACGATTCTACAGACCGGCTCGCCCCAGGACATTGAAGAGCTCTGCAAGAAGTTGATCAAGACTGTCGGTAAGAATGGGGGCTTCATCCTCGGTCCCGGCAGCGCGATCGACTATGCCAAGCCGGAAAACATCAAGGCAATGGTAGATTCGGCCAAGAAGTACGGCTGGTACTGAGTCCGGCCGGCGGGACCGAATACTCACCGGGCGCCGTCGGGCGCGAGGGGATCCCCCGAGAGTTGAGCATGGCGTTTGATGTCCGAAGATAGTAGCGGGTCGGAGGTGGCCGGGGTGCTCTCTGCCCCCGCGGAGCGTGTTGGCACGTTCTCGTCACTCCGCATCAGAAATTTCCGGGTCCTGCTGACCGGGACCATCCTCTCGAACGCGGGGCAGTGGATCCAACAAGTCACCTTGAGCTGGCTGGTCTACGACCTCACCGGCTCGGGCACGATCCTGGGCACCATGAATGTGGTGCGGTCGGCAGCCTCGTTGAGCATGTTGCCATTGGCCGGTTTGCTGGTGGACCGTGCCAACCGGCGCGTCTTGATGCTGGTGACAAATGGGTGGCTGTTCGCCATCACCCTGGTGATGGGGCTGATACTGCTCCTCGGACAGCCCCACGTCTCGCACCTTTTCGTCTTCGCCTTCCTCGGAGGATTGGTCCAGACCGTAGACGGTACGCTGCGGCAAGTCATGGTCTTTGATCTGGTGCCGCGGGCCCGCGCCCCCAACGCGGTGGCGCTGATACAGACCGGATGGAGCCTGATGCGTTCGTTTGGCCCGGGGATAGGGGGCTTTCTCATCTTGTGGTTTGGGCCCGGGGGCAACTTTCTGGTTCAAGCCGGGGCGTACGCCCTTATCGTCATCACCATATTGCAGATTCGGTTTCCCGTGCGAACACCGGACGGAGTCCGGGCTTCCCCCTTGCAGAACATCAGGGAGGGGATCCGCTACGTCGCGAACCAGCGGGTCACCAGGACTTTCATGCTGATGGGCTTCATACTGCCGTTGTTCGTCATTCCAATATTCGGCATACTCCCGCCGATATATGCCAAGGACGTCTTTCACGGCGGAGCTGATACCCTCGGCCTGCTCCTCGCGTCAATCGGTGTGGGTGGGATTGCGGGGGGCGTCGTCACCGCCTCTTTGGGCCGCGTGGAACGCCGGGGACTCGTCCAACTGGTATCGCTGTTTTTCATGGCCCTGTCCTTGATAGGCTTTGCTTTCAGCACGGCGCTCTGGGTGGCGCTGCTGATGCTGGGCGTGTCGGGTTTCTTTGAGATCATCTTTTTGACCACGAATCAGACGCTGCTTCAACTGTCTATTCCCGACGGCCTGAGGGGCCGGGTCACCAGTGTGGTAAATCTGAACGCGGCTCTGTCACCGCTGGGCGGGCTGTTAGCGGGTGGGGGTTCAGACCTGTTTGGCGGGCCCAAGATAATAACCATCGTCATGGCCAGCGTGGCGGCGTGCATCGCCGTGTTGGTCTTTCTGGTCTCCCCTACGGTGCGAAACTACAGGCTCAGTCAGGTGATTGACGCTTCGAGAACGCGAAGCGCGGACCGGCAGAGTAGCAGGCGAGGGCGGCGTTCAGACGCTCAGGGAGACGCGGCCGGAGTATGATGCTCCGCTTGGACTGTGGCACAAACATCTTGGTCGCCAGCACCGGAGCGTCCACATTGCCCTCTAGTATGGCGACAACACAAGCGGTGCGGCCAGGACTGCCGACACCACAAAGCAAAGGAGCGTTGTTTTCGAAAAGGGGGGATTAATTAGTATTATGCCCGGGCAGCTTCTAGAGCAGCCGGCGTTCCCGGGCCAGCGAGACCGCCTCGGTGCGGCTGGTGGCGCCCAGCTTCTCCAGGATCCGGTGGACATGGGTCTTGGCCGTACTGAGACTGACGGTCAGTCTGCCGGCGATCTGGCGGTCGGATAGCCCCGCCCCCATCAACCCCAGGACCTCGGTTTCCCGCTCGCTCAGGACCCCTGCCGCCGTCGTGGAAGATTCTCCTTCGTCGTTCCTTGTCTTGCGCTGGCGCTCTTCGGCCTCAATAATGGTGAGCAGTTTGCGGGCGTAGTCCGGCTCAATGCCGGAACGGACCGCCTGTCTCAGCATCGGAGCCAGCAGCCGGCCTTCATCCACAAAGGTCCGTATGAAACCCTCCGGTTCCCCCATCTTGAGAGCGTCGGCCAGGAACATCAGGGCTTCGTCTTGATTCGATGCGGCCAGGCATTGGTAGACGTGTATCCTAATGGCGTGTCCCAGGGCGTCAGACCTCATCGCCCTCTCATAGAGACTCCGCAGCTGCTCGGCCGCGGCCCCCATTTTGCCCCTGGCAATAAGAAGGCGGGCGGGCGCGTGGCCTGTCAATATCCACGCAGCGTCGCCGGGTAGCTGCGCAAGCCGCCGCCCCCATAGCTCGGCAGTCGTGAGATCATCACGCTGGAGAGCAAACAACACGCGGAGGGCGGCATACCATGCACGAAAAAAGGGGCTCGCTGTTGGATGACGGCTGGCCTCGTCTCCCTTCGCCATCTCGGCGTCGGCCCCAGCCCCGTCTCCCTTGGCAAGAAGGTCTCTGGCAAGGCAATAGTAGGCCGGCGATTCGGCATACCCGGTTAGTTCGATCCCCTTTACGGCAAGTCGGCTCCTGCGCTCGGCTTCGTCCAAATCGTTCCATTCGTACTTAACGGTACCGATCATGCAGTGTGGCCACGCGGCCCCCGGTGACTGCCCGGCCATCTCGACCGCCTGGTCGGCGGTCTCCAGCGCCTGGTTCAACCTGCCCCGCAGCCACAAAATGAGGCTCAAGCAGCCGGCGGCAGTTCCTCCAACCCACGACTCTCCGACGCGCCGCGCTGACCTGCACCACCTCGGTCTCTCGCGACTGCGCTCTGTTCAACCTCCCACCACCCCAGTCGAGGACTGCCAGCATGTGTAGGGCCCTGGCGCGCATGGCGCCATTGTCCTCGGCGAGTTGCTCCACGGCCGTCTCTCCAATCTCTGACATCCGCTTCAGGTCACCTTCCCGGTAAGCCATGGACATCCTGAAGAAGGCAAGCTCGCCGCGGAGGCTATCGTCCATGTTCGGCACGCTCTCCAGATACGCCAACACAGATTTGGCGGTCTGCACCGAGCCGTGCGTGATAAGAACGTTAACGTAATGGCTACAGAGCCGCAGGTCAGTACGTAAGACCTCATCGGGTATGCTCTGAAACCAACCAAACAGGGTATCCCATTCTCCTCTCTTGACTGTTGCCTCGTACTGGACATCGATCAAAGCCATCACCCTGTGCCAGTCTCCGGCCGCCAGCGCATGACGAATGGCGTCGCCTGGCAGATTATTGTCCTCAAACCACGCGCTGGCCAGCCGGTGGCGGTAGTTCACTTCGTCGGTCCCGCGGGTGACCTGGAGTTGGTGCCGTAACAGGTCGCCAAACAGATGGTGATAACGGTACCATTGCCGGGAATCGTCCAGCGGAATGAGGAATCCTCCGAAGGAGGACTCCAACTTCAACAATATGTCCCCGCTGTCGCCGCGTCCCGTGACCGCATCACACAACGGTGCGCTGAGCTTCTCCAACACGGACGTAGTCAGCAGTACCTCGCGCACCTCCGGTCGCTGCTGCTTCAGAGCTTCTTCCACCAGGTAGTCCATGACGTAACGTTGGTTTCCCGCAAATGAGGCGAGAAACGTTTCGACGTCCTGCCGTCCTCGGAGGGACAGGGCAGCCATCTTGAGGCCAGCCGCCCAGCCCTCGGTGCGTTCGCTTAGGGACGCCACGTGACGGGCAGAAACATGTTCTCCCAGCTCCTGCGCCAGCAACCCGCCGGTTTCATCGGTGGTGAATCGGAGATCGTCGGCGCGGATGTCCAGGATCATCCCTCGGCCGCGAAAGCGCGGCAGCGGCAACGGAGGGTCCGTTCTGGTCGCGATAACCAGGTGCAGGGCGCTCGGCAGGTGTTCCGTCAAAAAGGCCATTCCCGTGCCGACCGGCTCGGGCTGGATGACGTGATAGTCATCAAGGACGAGAACGATATGGCCGGAAACGGATGAGACGTCGTTGATGAGAGCAGTCAATACTGCCTCTATGGGATAGGGCTGCGGAGAACGTAGCATGCCCGACGCGGATTCCCCGGCGTCAGGCCGGACAGTTCTGACCGCGGCGATGAAGTAACTCCAGAATCGGACCGGGTCATTGTCGCCCTCGTCCAACGACACCCATGCAACGGGTCGAGGCGGTTGGTAGCTCGCGATCCACTGAGCAAGCACTGTAGTCTTGCCGAAGCCTGCCGGTGCAGACACGAGTGTCAAAGGAGTTGAGAAGGCCGGTTCCAGTTGTTTCACGAGGCGGGGGCGGGCCACAAGTCCGGGACGTGGCTGGGGAACGAAGAGCTTGGTCGCCAGTAGTGACGTTGTCCCCTCAGCCAACAGACTCCTCCAAGCTGTGAATTCGTTGAAAGCGAGGCCATTGTAACACGAAACAAGTGCCCTCAAAATGGAAGGAGCCAAGCTATGCATGGCTCCTTCCGTGAAAGCTACCCGTGCGGCCCCGCCTACTGGACAGTCACCATCAGTGCGAACGTCCACTCCGCCTTCTCTCCACCTTCCCATGGCCGGCTGTAGTCCATCTTAACGGTAGTGGTGCCCTTTGCAGACGCCTTGAAAGTCAGGACCTGGGTACCGGCAGCACCAAGGGCGCGGGCCGCCGGTGCTACGTACTTGCTGTCAGTCTGCGTCAAAACAGACGGCGTGCCGATGGCAGCCTCCGTCCAGTTGAATCCCGTGGTGGGATTGGATGCCAGCTTTACTACGAGCTCGGTGCCCTCAGCGATCATAATCTGCTTACTGATGTTCTTGCCCTGCAAGAATTCGTCATACCCTACTCCGATGGTGGTTTGCTTTGGGCTTCCCATGGCTGCGCTGCACGCGCCCGCAAAGACGGCCAGTGCTGCGATTGCTCCGAGGATTGCGACTCTGGTTTTCATCTGTCATTTCTCCTTTTCTTCTGTTGCCCTATTTCGCCTTGTCACTTATCCATACGACGGACTGGGCAGAGTATTACATCAAATTCCTGCATGTCACGGGGAGAGCCTCAAATTGATTGTCCTTCTGGATACATGTAATACTGTTGAGGCTGTTTCGTATATCTAGATAGCAGCCTGTTGAGGCCGGGATGCGAAGACCTGCAAACGCCGAGATCTTCTCGCAGCTCTACGATGAGTTCATGCCGAAGGTATTCGCCTATATCCATTACAGGGTCCGTGACGAACAGACAACGGAGGACCTTACCTCGATCGTTTTCGAGAAGGCGCTGGTCAATTTCACCAGATACAGCAGCGACAAAGCAGCTTTCTCGACGTGGATATTCACCATCGCCCGGAACAGCGTCATCGACCATTTCCGGACTGACGCGAAGAGGCAGCATATTGACCTCGATCATGCAAACATCGACGTGCCCTCCTCCGACCTTTCGCCGGACGAGCAGATGGAAAAGCAGAGCGAAAAGAGACTGCCTGCTCGAGTGTCTCGCGAAGGCTGAACGACCAGGACCGGGAAATCGTCCGGCTTAAGTTCGGGGCCGGGATGACCAACCGGCAGATATCGAAGCTGCTCAAACTCTCCGAGTCGAACGTCGGTGTGAGGCTCTTCCGGACGATGAAGAAACTGAGAGAGGACTTTGAGGAGTCCTGGAATGGCTAACGGAAAAGGCAACGAATCAGAATTCACCAAGGATGTCGATGGCCTGCTTTCGGGAAAGCAGGCTGCTGCCCATGGGCCGACTGCCGACTCTGACTACAACGCCAATCTGAATTTCGCCGGCAAGATCCTTGAGGCCCGCGCCACCCCTTCCCCTGCCTTCCAATCGGCCCTCAAGCAGCGTCTGGTCGCAAAGCTCGCCGAGATGGAGCCGACCGAGGAGTCAAGGAAAGCACCTTCAGTCCAAAGACTGGTTTTCCCGAGTCTTCTCACAAAGGACGTGGCAGGTGGCGGGAACGCTGGCAGTGATCGTCGTCGCGGCGCTGGTTGTCTGGCAGACCGGATTGTTAGGGCGGGGCCCCGTCGTCACCAATCCTTACCCCACCGTGGCCGTCGAGGCTACTGCGATCTTGAGCAAGGAAGCGTACCCCGTGGGCGAAAATGTGGGCATCGTCTTCTCGTTCAAGAACATATCGTCTGAGACCCTCGTCTTTCCGTTCCCACCCGCTTTCAATATCGGGACATTGGACGGCCAGACTGTGCGGGAATTTGCGGTTGGTATGACCAGAAAGTCCTTGGCTCCCGGCGAGTCCGTAAGCAGCAGTTTGACTTGGGACCAGCGGGATGATGTCGGCGTCCAGGTCCCCGCCGGCGAGTATCAGATCGTTATGCCCAACGTAAGACTAGGCGACGTAGGGTTTCTCAGTCTCCCCAGCGCTCCCACCCTGGTGATCATGGGCCCGTAGGGGCACGTTTGGAGGTTGTTAAACAAGAGTACAGTCTTGCGGTGTGGGCCACGTCAACATCGTTCAGCAAATGTAGCCAATTCTGTTACACAAGAGTTGCGCAAACGTAGATCACTTTGCAGCAGGTGGTGGAGCTGAGGTATCAGTAGGTAGAACCGTCGGAGACTTCGAATTGACGTTCGGCCTTTGCCTCGTCTGACCATCCCAAACGCGGTCTGAGGATTCCCGAATAGGCGCACGATTGGACGACTCTTTCGTCATGACAGTCTGTCAGATCACGCCGTGCTGACGAGGTGTGGAGCCCTTTCGCTGGAAGGACTCCACACCTCGTGCTTCCCTAAGACCATCGATAGCCTGGTACCGGGCAATGAAGCTACTTCTTCGCCTCGGTCACCTTGGTGCGCTGGCTACTGTACAGGTCGTAGTTCCCGGTTCTGTTCGAAGAGATGACCATGTTCATCCCGTCCCAGGTCAATCCAGCCCGCCATTCGTTGGCGGTACTGTTGATAACGGACCCGAGATTGACGGGCGTGGACCACTTCTCCGAAGTACTCTTTCGTGTGGAGACCCAGGCGTCCTGTCCGCCGAGCGTGCCGGCCCTGTTCGAGATGAAGTACATCTCCAACCCATCATTGCGGACGACGGGAAAATAGTCGATCGCGGTGGGATCGTTGAGCTCGCTCACGGCGATGGGCGTGGTGAACTTCCCGTTCGAGTCCATGCTCGTCTGGAAGATGTCAAATTGCGAATTGTTGCGGTTCGACCCGAAGTAGAACGTCAGTTTGCCGCCCTTATCTTCGAACCCCCAGCCTGCAGTTTCCATACCGGTGCTATTGAGAGCATCGATTATGATCGGATCACCCCATCCGAAGTCGTCCTTCTTTTCACGACGAACGGACATGTAGAAATCGTCGCCGACGCCAGTGGTACTCCTGACGAAGATGAGCCTGAGCAGGTTTGGGGTGACATACGGGCACCGTTCTTCGGCTGTCGTAGTGTTGATGTTGGCCCCCAGTTTCTTCGGTGTGCCCCACAGTCCGTCCCCGCTGGCCCGTTGCGAGACGTACAGGTCGCGCGGACTTGCTCCGGAGACAAGGTAGAGGCTCAACCCATCCCGGGCAAAGGCCGGGCAGCTATCCATGTATTCAGTGCTGATGCTCGCGAGTCTTGAGGCTGCGGACCAAGCCGAGTAGTTCTGCGCGCCCTGAGCGCACCCGTCAGCGGTCAGGACCAGGGCCAACGCCAGACCGACAATCCAGATTCTTTTCATGTGCTTTCTCCTTTTGTGGGCAGGGAGTCCTTCGCCAGAAGGACTCCCTGCCTCGCGCTACCCTAAGCCCATCGATAACCTGTCGCCGGCAATAGGGCTACTTGTTCGCCCCCGTGACCTTATTACGTTGGCTCTTGTATAGGTCGTAGTTCCCGGTGACGTTCGAAGCGAAGACCATGTTCATGCCGTCCCATGTCAACGCAGAGCGCCATTCATTGGCGGTGCTGTTGATAGCGGCGAGCCCGGCATTGGTGGGGGTGGACCACTTCTCTGAAGTGCTGTTTCGGGTGGAGACCCAGATATCTTGGCTGCCGCCGATACTGCCGCTTCTGTTCGAGATGAGATACATCTCCAGCCCATCCTTGCGAACGACCGGGAAATAGTCGATGGCGCTGGAGTTCAACTCGCTCACGAGGTCCGGAGTGCTGAGGCTACCGCCGGAGTCCATGGTTGTTTGATAGATGTCGAATGTACCAGCTCGATTGGACCCGAAGTAAAACGTGAGCCTGCCATCCTCGTCCTCGAACCCCCAGCCGGCGGTTTCCATGCCAGGTTTGCTGAGGGTATCGATCTTGACCGGAATGCCCCACGCGAAGTCGTCTTTCTTGTCTTGGCGGGTGGACATGTAGAAATCGTCTCCGTCGGCAGTCTGCCTTACGAACAACAGCCGACGTCCGTCCGGGGTCACATACGGGCACCGTTCTTCGTTTTCATCAGTGTTAATGTTGTCCCCCAGCTTCGTCGGCGGACCCCACGGCGCATCTAGAGAAGCCCGTTGCGATACGTAGAGGTCCCGCTTCGTTGACGGGAGTACTCCCGGATCGTAGGAAACAAAATAGAGACTCAGGCCATCTTTGGTAAACGCCGGACAGCTATCCATGTAGGCAGAGCTGATCTCGGGGAGTCTTTCGCCTGGGTACCATTCCGAGAAGTGCTTCCCGCTGACCGGCGCGCCGACCGCGGTCAGCACAAGGGCCAGGGCAAGGCCAAGAATCCAGATCTTCTTCATGTTCCTTCTCTCCTTTTCTGAGTGATTTGTCATTGCGAATGTGCGGAGAAGTATCAGGGGTGAGGTCATGTCTTCACATCTTGTTGCCCTCCTTGGCTGTGGCGCCGCCGGCTCTTTGAGTTTGGGAAGAGAACGACAGCAGTTGCATTCCGACGTTCGAAAGCTTCTCCAACAGGCCGTACAGCGCGGCCTGGTCACGGACCTGTCCGGTCAGGATGGTGTCGCCCTCAGCCGTGTAGCCGATGGTCAGACCACCGAGCCAGTCCGACCAGCCCCGGTCTATCTGCCCTTTGACCCGAATATCGACGCTCTGCATGGACAGCCCTCCGCGGGTGACTAGCGCCCCTCCGTATCGTGATCTCGTCAGCTACAGTCTTCGTCCGCTGCGTCGTGCCCGTTGTCTCTGACGCACCTTTTCGTGTGACGAGTCCATGGTAGAGGCAAACCGGATGTAGTGTGAATACATCCGGAGATACATTAGGTGGTTGATTTTGGGAGAGGGCATGACGTCAGGTACTAAAATCCAGCAACACTTACCGAAAAGAAGGTGCGCATGTACGGTGGGGTTTGTGATTCGCGCGTACCATGCTAGACCCGACCGCCGGGGCGGACACGGGGCAATAGATGAGGATTCAATAACACCCGGCGGTGTGGGGAGAGTTTGAAAGCTGACAACTGCTAGCTGACTGCCGAAAGCCCTAGATCAGCTTCAGTTCCCTGGCTCGGTTGACGGCGTGCATGCGGTCTCCGGCATTGAGCTTCTCGAAAATATTGTGGACGTGCCGCTTTGCTGTACCAGGGCTGATGACAAGTCTGTCTGCGATCTGCCCGTTGGAAAGGCCGGCCGCGACCAGCCGCAAGATCTCGAGTTCACGGTCGCTAACGATCCCGGACGTCGGGCGAGTGCCAGAGGTCCTTCGACGCTCCTCTTCTTCCGTTTCGTAGATATTGAGCAGCCTGGCTGCGTATTCTGGCTTGATCCCCTGAGATACAGCCTGGCGGAGCAGTGGGGCCAGGAGCTTGCCTTCATCCACGAAAGTGCGTATGAATCCCTCAGGCTCTCCTAACGTAAGGGCCTCCGACAAGAAAGCCAGCGCCTCGTCGGGGGTATCTGCTGCCAGGGCTTGGTAGACACGCACCCTAATCACATAACCCTGCGCACCGGCCTGAACGGCCTTTTCGTGCAGACCGCGCAGTTTTTGCGCTGCCGCGGCCTTCTCCCCCCGAGCGATCAAGAGACGTATTGGAATGTGCTGGTTCCAGGTACCCGTGGCGCTTTCGCCGAATTCTGAGAGCCGCTTGCCCCATTCCAGGGCCGCGGGTAAATCATTCTGGAGGAGAGCTAGTGACACGTGATAGGCTGCGTGGGCAGCCTTGGGGGCGGATGGATGAAGGGCCGCCTGGTCTAACTTCTCAATGATAGCTTCAGCCCCGGCAGAATCACCTTCGGCTATTAACTTGTGTGCCCAGCAGAAATATGCGCCGATCTTGTGGTCGACTTCTTCGCCCAGATCGCTGAGTTCAACCGACAACCGGGCGCTATCGGCCGCCCCCTTCAGGTCATTCCGTTCATACAGAACGGTGGCCAGTAATCACCGGGGTGGCGCCGCGACCGGTGATCGCCCTGCCGCGTCCGCTGCCTGATGGGCCATTCCCAAAGCACTCTGCAGTTTGCCTCGCAACCAGAGTGTCATACCCAGGTGAGAGGCAGCCCTGGCCCATACCCAGTAATCCGCCGCCTCGCGTGCCATGCGGAAGGCATCGGTCAATAGTGACTGGGCTTCCCCAAGCCGGCCTGCGCCAAAATCGATGAGGCCTAGCAGGTAGCTCGCCCTGGCGCGATAAGCAGCCTCATCAGGCGGTAAGAGCGATAGGGCCTTCTTCAACTGCTCTACGTGGTAAGAAACATCGCCCCGCTCCCTGGCGAGTATTGCGCGAAAGAGGGCCACTTCACCCAGCAAGCCGGCATCTTCCTGAGCGGTCCTCTCCAAGTAGCTGAGTGCGTTTTCGGCTGCCTCGAGCCGGCCGGCGGTAACGAGAACGTTACCGTATTGGCTGTAGAGGCGCGGTCGCGCTCGTAGTATCTCGTCCGGCATTGCCTGGAACCAGCTAAGCAGGGTATTCCATTCGCCCCGCTTTAGTCGCGATTCGCTCTCTGCACCGATGAGATTCATGCCCCTGTCCCAATCCCGCGCTGCCAAGGCATGGTGTACGGCATCATCTGGCAGCTTGTTATCCTCGTACCACCGGCTTGCCCGCAGGTGCAGCCGAGTTACCTCCTCTGCTCCATGATTCGTCTCCAGTTGATGACGCAGCAGTTGCGCGAACAGGTGGTGGTAGCGGTACCATTTCCTCGTATCGTCCAGTGGCACCAGAAACAGGTTGGCGCGATCGAGATCGTGCAGCATGTCGCTACCGCGGCTGCCTGCGGTGAGGAAATCGCACAGCGGCGCCGTCATCCTTTCCAGCACGGACGTCTTCAGCAAGAAGTCACGTACGTCTTCGGTCTGCCGTTCGAGGACCTCTTCCATAAGAAAGTCCATGACGTATCGCTGGCTGCCGGTGAAGCCGGAGATAAACGCCTGGATGTCCTTCTGTCCGCGCATTGAAAGCGCCGCCATCTTCAGTCCTACTACCCAGCCCTCGGTGTGGGTATTCAAGGAGGCGACCTGTGCGGCGGAGAGCGGTGTGCCCAACACCTTTTTCAGCAGCCGGGCTGCTTCTTCATCGGTGAAACGCAGATCGTCGGCGCCCACCTCGACCAGTGCCCCCCGGCCCCGGAAGTGCGGCAGTGGCAGCGGCGGGTCAGCCCTGGTCGCAACGACCAGATGCATTCTCGGGGGCATGTGGTCGAGTAAGAAAGCCATCGCGGCATGGATGGCGTCCGACTTGATGAGGTGGTAGTCGTCGAGGATGACCGCAAAGTCACGTGAGATACCCGTGACGTCATTGATCAGAGATGTTAGCACCGATTCGATGGGGTACTTTTCAATAGAATGGAGCATGGTCAAAGCGTTCTCGCCGGCTTCCGGCCTGACGGCCTTGAGGGCGGCGATGAAATAGCCCCAGAAACGGATTGGATCGTTATCACCATCGTCGAGGGAGACCCAGGCAACGGTGGTGTCCTTCCTGCTCTGGAGCGCCCACTGGACTACTGCGGTGGTCTTGCCGAAGCCGGCCGGAGCGGAAACGAGCACCAAGCCGAAAGTCTGCGCCTCGTTCAGACGCTCAACGAGACGCGGCCGGAGTACGAGACCCGGCATGGCCTGCGGAATAAAGAGCTTGGTCGCCAGCAAGGGAGTGTCCACTTTGCCCTCCCTGTCTGCGGGATTGCAGCTTGCGCCGGGAATTAGCGAAGGTCGCTGCCGCCGCTATTGTACCACAGCGCGCCGCGTGGGGCTTTTTGAAAACCTCATCACTCGAAGTGGACGACGGAGCCGCTGGGCAATAGGTCATCTGAAGGTGCGGTTTTGTCGACAACCGCTGCCGGATGGCCGAAATAACCTAACAGAGGGTCATGCAAGGTGCTGTCAACACCGTCGAGCAAAACGTAACTAATGTTGTTATCCAAAAGTTACGCAAACGTAGACCAACTCGCCGCAGGTGGTGGAGCCGAGGGGATTCGAACCCCTTACCTTCGCGATGCAAACGCGACGTTCTCCCGAGTGAACTACGGCCCCGTTTCGCACCTGTCATTATATCAGCACCGCTACAGGCGGCACAATTCGACGGACCCGCTGTCACGGACCCGCTCAGGGGTAGGTTGACGACTGTCCGGCTATACTGTGCATGCCGGAGTACTTCCGAGCCATGACCAATCTCCGTTCGCTAGCCCGAGCGGACTATTGTCCCGAAAGCATTGTGCAGTTATTGTTAGGTAAGATTGGTTTCGAGTAAGACAAGTATGGCGGCCACCCTTGCAGGAACTCCGGGCCGTCTTGTCTTTCGAACGCCAATCGGGTGCCATTGAAGGGCATTTCAACATCCGACGGAGGCGGTATCGAGGAAGAACCATGGCATTGTGGCAAGTAATGCTGGGATCTGTAGCGGGAATAATGGCAGGAACCGCCATCGGCGGGTGCTACTACTACATGCACCTCCGCTACGTCAACAAACGTCCTGTAAAGATGCAGGATGTCTTCGGCTTACTGTTTCCAGCGACGCGCAGGCCGGCTTCTTTCAGCAGAGTGGCCCCGGTGCCGGCAGCTAGAACCCAAGGAGTCCGGAGGAGAGTCGCGATGCCAACGGCAAATGTAGCGGTCAGAAAACTTCAGGAAGTCCCAAATACCGTCGCACCGCCACCGTCAACGGCCGCGGTCAAAAAACCCCAGGAAGTCCCGAGCACTGTCGCCGCACCGACGGGAGCCGTGGCGGTCAAGAAACCTCAGGAAGCCACAAATAACGTCGCCGTGCCAACGGCAACTGTGCCGATGAAGAACCAGCCGGAAACACTGTTCCTGGTTGAAGAGCGCCACAAGGAGAATGCGGCAGCCCTTCTGCTGGAGATTGAACGGAACCGCAAGGCTGCACGAGAATTCTCGGGCGACAACCTGGTGCCCCTCCGGACCGGTGCCTGGGAGGCAAGCCAAAGGATGGTTGCCAGTCTGGACCACAATCTACAAGATAGGCTGGACGCCATATACACGGACATCGGTCTTCTGAACCACCTTGTCTGGCTATCCACCGAATTTAACCATCATACCCCGACCATGCTTGAGAAGTACTTGACCCTGAATGGCAGTATCGCTGAGAGACTCGACGAACTGGTCAAAACGGCGCCGGTTCACGCCACACCGAAGGAACCACCTGCCGTGCCCCCGGCGACGGTGTTGCAGCAGTCGCTTACCGGACACAGCATCTAACCTGGGTGGTGGGGCGCGAACGCCACCCTGGCCAACGGCCCTCCAACGATCCACCAGCTTTACAACGAATTCCTGTTCGCATATCATTGATGGTATATCACGGGTCGAACATGAAGTTGCCCGGCGGCGTTGTCCGGGGCCAAGCTAACCCAATCAACGACACACGGACGACCGGTTCCGGCGTTCAGCCTCAAGCCCCTGTAGCTCAGGTGGATAGAGCAGCGGTTTCCTAAACCGCTTGTCGTCGGTTCGAGTCCGACCAGGGGTACCACTTGTTTCGAAGCTAAATCCGCTCGCATCCATTTGCCGCTTGCGCTCAAGCGGGCTACCTCTAAGGTTCGCCGCATTGGGGGGGCATCGGGACGAAGCCTTCCCATGGGAAGGCTTCCTGTTTCTTTGGGCTGCTATTGCGTCGTCTTCGGGGAAGGACATCCTCCCGCAGTTGTCCAAGCGGCGTATCCCCCCGGCCAGGTTGTAGACCTCAGCGAAGCCGATATCTTTCATCAGTGCCACCGCCCTCCCGCCAGTACCGCCCCCTGCGCAGCAGACCAGATAAGTCCTGCTGCTGTCGAATTCTCTTACCAAAGCGGCAAATATTGTGGGCGAGGGGCGTCGAAGGAGGCAGGCGTTGAGGATGATGGAGAGGTACTGACCGCTGACAGCGGATAGCGGATGGCTGATAGCTGATAGCTTTAGATCAGTTTCAGATCTCTTGCGCGGGCGACCGCCTCTGTGCGCGTTCTTGCGTCCAGCTTCTCGAAGATGTTGTGAACGTGGGTCTTAGCGGTCCCGACGCTGATGATCAGTTTCTCGGCAAGCTGCCGGTTAGAGAGGCCTACTGCCAACAGGCGAAGGATCTCAACTTCACGTTCGCTCAAGGTATCTGCGGTGCGTCCGGACACAGCCGCGCGGCGGCTCAACTGCCGCTGCCGCTCTTCCGCGTCGATGGTATCGAGTAACTTGCGCGTGTACCCCGGGGATACGCCCTGAGATTGGGCCCTAAGCAGCAAAGGCTTGAGCAGCTTCCTTTCGTCTATGAACGACCGGATGTAGCCCCGAGGCTCGCCGAGCTTGAGCGCCTCAGCGAGGAACCCGAGAGCCTGCTGCTGATTCTCAGCGGCGAGTGCCAGGTACACGAGAACCGAGATCATGACGCCGAAGGCATCGACCCCGGCCCACTTCGTGTAGAGGTCCTGAAGGAGCGCGGTCGCCTCCTTCTTCTTGCCTTGGGCGATCATCAAGCGGCCTCTGATATGGTGATAATGCAGCGGCAAGACGCTGAGGTGCTGCTCGAGCCGGATTCCCCAATCGGCTGCCGCCTTAAGGTCTTCCCGGTAAATCGAGAAGAGCGTGCGGTAGGCGGCCTGCATAGCCCGCGCCAACGGAAACGTTCCCGGCATGCTGACGGCCCAGTCGGCCTTGTCCATTTCGCTCTCGGCTCCGGCCGTGTCGCCCTGAGCGAAGAGCTTCTGCACGACATTAAAATAGGCGATCTCCTCGGTGCGGTTCCTGCCGGAGCGCTCGCAGAGGTCGCAAGACAGGCGGGCCTGCTCGTCGGCGGATTCGAGTTCGTTCCGTTCGTACAGAACGGTGGACAGCGTTCACCTGGCATTGGCGCCGGCCGGAGCCAAGCCGGCCAGCCCAATGGCTCGCTCATCCAGAGCCGCTGCTTCGTCCAGCCGACCGCGCAGCCAGTACACCTGCGCGAGATAGGCGGCTCCCCCGATTCCTGCCCAGAGGTCACCGGAAGCCTGACCCTGCTCGTGCGCCTCAACCAGGAACCTCTCGGCCAGATCGAGTTGCCCGAGACAGGTGTATGAAACGCCGATAATGAAACAGGTCCGAGAGCGAGTGGCAACATCATCGGTGGGCAAGAGCTGAAGCGCCTTCTCCCCGCGCTCGACGGCGAGCGCAGAATCACCGCAGCGGGCGGCCACCGTCGCCTGGAGCGCCGCCACAGTGCCCTGCAAGCCGGAGTCTCCCTGTGCCGCCATTTCCAGTTCAGCCAGCGCCTCACCGGCTGCGTCAAGCCGGGCCACGGTGAGCAAACAGATGGCATACAGGGTGTGCAGCGCCGGGTGGGCGCGCAGAACGTCTTCGGGGACCGCTCCGATCCATTTGCCCAGTCTCCCCATGTCTCCTGCGGCCATCATCTGTCCGCTCTGAGCGGAGATCAGTTGGACTGCCTTATCCCAGTCCCTGGCGGCGAGGGCATGATGAACGGCGTCGCCGGGCATCCCGTGGTCGGTATACCACTGGCAGGCGCGCCGGTTCAGCTCGACCACTTCATCCGTCATTTTCAGCCCAAGCTGGTTGCGCAGCAGCTCTCCGAACAGATGGTGATACCGGTACCACTGCCTCGACTGGTCGAGCGCAACCAAGAACCCACTCAGCGCCCGCTCCAGCTTGACGAGCGTCTCCTGGGCATGCGCGTGCCCGGTGACCGTCTCGCAAAGGGGGGCGGTCAGCGCTTCCAACACCGAAGTCCTGAGTAGGAAATCGCGGGCGTCTTCACTCAGCCGGGCCAATACCTCTTCGACCAGATAGTCCGCCACGTAGCGCTGACTTCCGGTGAAGGTCTCCACGAAGCGCTTGACTTCGCTGCGCGGCGGCAGGGACAGTGCGGCCAGCTTCAGGCCGACCGCCCAGCCTTCAGTGCGGGTGTTGAGGGCAATGACATCTTCGGCGCCCAGCCTCGTCTCCCCTTGCCGCAACAGTGCTGCCGCCTCGTCGTCGGTGAATCGCAGATCGTCAGCGCCGATCTCCACCATCGTCCCACGTCCACGAAAGAGGGCCAGCGGCAGTGGCGGATCGACACGAGTGGCAACCACTATATGCACGTTCGGCGGCAGGTGCTCGATCATGTAGGTGAGGGTGGAGTAGACAGGCTCGGCCGTAACGACATGCAAGTCATCGAGCACGATGGTTACCTGGTCTCGAGTATTGACCAGGTCGTTGATGACGGCGTTCAGGGCGGTGTCCGTCGTCGGTTCAACAGAGCGTAACATGGACAGCGTGGCCTCGCCGACTCCCGGGAAAAGCTGCTGCAGTGCGGCGATCAAGTAGTCCCAGAAACGAAGGACGTCATTGTCCCCTTCGTCCAACGACAGCCAGGCAGTGCTGGCCTTTGCGCGGTTTCGGTGCGCCCACTGGCTTACGGCTGTCGTCTTGCCAAATCCCGGCGGAGCCGAGACGATCACCAGGGGGCGGCTGAGAGCGGTCTGCAGGCTTTCCATAAGGCACGGGCGGTTCACCAGACCGGACTGAGCATCGGGAACGAAAAGCTTGGTCGCCAGTAAAGGAGTGTCCATCTCACCCCCCGTTGTTGGCGCACAATTCTCTCAAGGAACAGAACTATGGTCGTTACAGCGGCGTATTATACCACAACGCGTCAGGCCGGAGGTGGATCCGCAGTGCCAACGCAAGAGGGCCCGTGACCGGTCAGGTCACGGGCCCTTCGCCATTGTCTTGAGACCTGGGTTGCTACTTGAAAGTGTCTACCAGGTCCTCGGTGGTCAGGTCGTAGATGGCTCCTGTCGCCTCCGACACCTGGGTGTAGAAGAACTCGGGGAGTTTGGTATCTTTCTTGGTGAATCCAGCTGCCTTGTTGTAGTCCTGCTCAAGGTTCACGATGTCGCGTCCTGCCTGTGCGATCGAGTCAGCGTTCCAATTGCCGCCGATCGAACCGTTGAGTAAATCGGGCAAGATCGTCGGATCGCTGTTGGTAAGGCCAAACTGGAAGTTGCACATCATGCAGTCGGTGAATGCCTGGCCCATTTGCATGCGGCCGGACATGCCTACCCGCATGGGCTTGCCCATCATGTCGGCGAAGGGCATCATGGCGGTGCCGGCGGTATGATCGGCGCCCATGGCGGAAGTGGCGAAGGTCACGCCCATGGCCTGGGCATTCCGCGGATCGTACCCGGATATTGCCTGGCCTTTGACTACGGGTATGCGTTCCGCCTTGAGCTTCTTGCCAACGGCCAGTGTGCCCTGGCCCATGAGCTTGCCAAACGGAGTGCCGTCGACCATTTCTTTGAGGAGGCCCATGGCGGCCTTCTTGTCGCCCCAGGGGATCTTGCCGGCGTCCATGCATACACCGATGGTGGCGCCGACCTCGATTGTGTCTGATCCCAGATCGTCGCAGAGCCTGTCGGCCGCGGCGATCCAGTCCATGTCGTCGATATCGCAGTTGGGGCCGAGCAGGGCGACGGTCTCATATTCGAACCCGCCGGTGAGGTATTTCCCGTTCTTATCGTTGTAGACGTTGCTGCAGCGTACGAGACAGCCGGGCTGGCATGGAGTCCCGTTCTTCCCGCCGGTTTCCTTAAGTTTGGCGAGGAAGGCGGTTCCGTTGATCTTCTGTATCCTGTCGGCGCCGAAGTACTGACCGCCAAAGTTCCGTACCGGGAGCATGCCGGTATAACCGGTCATCTCGACGGTGTTGATAGTCCCGATATTGGTGAACCCGCGGGCGAAGCTGCCTTCGGCCAAGGTGGCATCGACCAGTTTCTTGTTGGCAGCGTCGAACTTTGCCTTATCAGCATAGGGAAACGCCTGCCTGTTCGCCGGCGGCTCGATCACGATCGCCTTGATCTTCTTGGCGCCCATGACTGCCCCCATACCGCCCCTCGCCGCTGCCCGGCTGGGGTGGCCGGTGGT
Organism: uncultured Chloroflexia bacterium; assembly: GCA_963735055.1. Lineage (GTDB taxonomy): Bacteria > Chloroflexota > Dehalococcoidia > Dehalococcoidales > UBA2162 > JBBITI01. The sequence continues at coordinate 166,157 of CAVTJN010000007.1, forward strand.
AAAATCGGTGACCTGGACGGTGGCGTTCTTATAGCCTCTTTCCCCGGCATTGCCGATCGAGATGACACCAACGCCCTTGCCGAATTTTGCCTTCAACTTCTCGACGAGGGCGTAGTTGTTGAGGCCGGCATATCCTTCAGCGGAGATGAGTTCCGGTTTTCCGCTTGCATCAATCTTCAGCAAGCTCCATTTGTTTCCGGAAGGAGCGCCTTCCAGGATGATCGCTTTGATGCCGTGCCCGGCCATCAGATATGCTGCGGTGCCGCCGGTGTTGGCTTCCTTGATGCCACCGGTCAGCGGGCTCTTGCCGCCGACCGAGAACCGGTGTGCGGTCGAAATGGGCGTGCCTGCGAAAATCCCGGTGGCGATGATCAGCTTGTTCTCGGAGCCAAGAGGATCGCACTTCGGATCCACCTCGTCGGTCATTACTTTCGCAATAAGCCCACGGCCGCCTAAGCTGTTTTTCTTCAATTCTTCGGTTCTAAGAGTGCCTTTTGTTGTGTTGACCCTTAGTACTTTACTCATCCTTGCCTCCATACTCCTATAGTCTAGCGGGCGTAGGCTTTCTGCAGCATTTCGAGCCAGTCACTCTGGTCGGGACGTCTGGACCCCATGTTGTTCAGTCCCTGGTTGGCAGCTACAGAAGCGATCTTTTCGAGGTCAGATTCCTTCACTTTGTTCTCTTTAAGGGTACGAAGGTTGATCTTTTCGATAAGCGCAATAACACCATCACGGACTCTTCTGCCCGCCACTCTGGGCGAAACGGACTCATCCGTCTTGAGGCCCATGGCCATCCCGATCCGTCTGATGCCGTCCGGGCTGGTTTCAGCCAGGAACTGTAGAATTTCGGGCATAGCGACGCCGCAAGCATTGCCGTGAGGGATGTGGTGCAATTCGCCCAGGGTGTGTCCGAGACAATGCCCGAGATGGGTGTTGGCGTCAACGAATGCGTAACCGGACAGAGTGGCGGCGAAGCTCATATTCGTTCTGGCTTCGATGTCCTTGCCGTTTGCCACGGCCCGGGGTAGATACTTGACCACGAGGGAGATTGACCGCTCGGCCAGAATGTCAGCGTTGGGATTGGCGTTCCCGGCGGTAAGCGACTCGGCGGACTGGCAGAAAGCGTCCACGCCGGTATCTGCGGTCACCGATGGGGGCATCCCGACGGTTAGCATCGGGTCTACGATCGCCAGAGTCGCCCGCATCAGAGGACCAGCGGGCCCTTTCTTCTTGTGGTCGGTCGAGTCGGTCAGAACAGCATAGATGGTGACTTCGCTGCCCGTGCCTGACGTTGTAGGCATCAGGATGAGCGTCTTGCCCGGCTTCATGGGGGTCCTTACCATGCCCATATACCGGTTGATCGGCGATGGATTGGTCAAGAGAAGGTTGGCCGCCTTGGCGGTATCCATCGAACTGCCGCCTCCGATCGCAACGACGGCGTCTACTTCGGCTTTTCGTCCGACTTCAGCGCATTCTTCCACGGTGAAGTCCGGCGGATCGGGCTGCACGCCCTCGAACACGACTACTTTCATGCCGAGCGCTTTTATATTGTTGATGATCCTGTCGGGAATTCCGGCTTTCTTGACACCTTGGTCATAGACACATAGGACTTTGGTGCAGCCAAGGTCCCTGAGCCTGTTGCCAGCCCGGAGTGACATGTTGACGCCAAATAGAACTGGCGTCATGTGATTGATGTTGAACGGCATACTGAATCTCCTCCTTCGCAGCTCATCAAAAATTGGAGCCTACCATAGGTGCTCGACCATGGGGAATAGCCTTGACCTGATCGCGTTCGGGTAGTTCGATCGGACAGGTGGGCTCCTCCTTCGTTCCAAGATGGCATTCTACAACCGCCTTGGGTAAAGGTCAAGCGATGTTGGAAGCCAATGGGGGCCAGACCGTCGACCGTTTGGAGACAGCGGCCCGGCGAACGAGGACGAAGTCCCTGCCGGCAAAATGAGGGGTGACGGATGCGACTGTCATCCATCCGGCGCCAGCGGCGATCTATCACGCCAAGGGGTTGGCTCCGAAAAGGGCGGCCCTTTCGGCAAAAGCCTCGGCTGATTCGTCTTCCCAGGGAAGGTACACCAGTGCCTTGGGGCTCCGGAAGGCGTAAAGCAAAAGGTCAATGACTTCTTTCGACGGGTTACCCAGTCGTATGACGGTGTTCTTCCGGACCGGGAACACCTGACCGGTAACGAGGGTCGGCACGTTGGGATAGTAGACGTTCAGAATGGTGAACGATGCCTGACCACCATCCACGACGACCTTTTCTTCAGACAATATCCAGCCGTATGACAGACAGGTGGGCGACATCATGAATAGACACGGCGTCAGATGGCCCAGTCGTTCGGCGGTCATGACCTCGCCGCCGCCGAAGAAAAGGCCTAGAATGGGGATCTTGGAAAGAAAGCCTCTTATCCTGGTGGCCTTGAGTATGACGCCCGACAAATAGACCACCAGAAGACCGAGCACGAAGCCGGACCCCTCGTAGAAGAACCTGGCCGGGAGGAAGGTGAGAATGACCCTCCGGCCGGCATCCTCCACGTAAGTGAACATGAGAATCAGGAGAAAGGCCAATACGGCAATCGGCAGCCAGAAAGCCAGTCCATAGAGGAGAAACCCGATCTGATGTTTCAAGAACGTTTTCATGGTGTCAATCCATCTCCGATCTCCCGCCGGGTCAATCGTTCACGACGCGGCCCAGTAACTCACGCCCGCGGGATTGGCGTTGATCCCGGTCGCTCCAAGCCCCCCTAATTATAGCGCCAACAGCGGCATCGCGACACGGTGGCGACTCGACAGAACGGCGCCGGCAGCGCTTGACATAGCAGGAGCACGGCTCTATCATTCTGACACAATCAGTGGCTGTGATTCCGAAGTGATTGGATATGACGATGAGGGGAACAGGATAGCTATTCGCGGCGGGCGAGTGATGGTTGGACGAGAAATGACGGAGCCGAAGTTTGCACCGGGTTGACCTGCACGTTCATACCCCCAGGTCCACCTGTTACCGGGATACGTCGGTCACGTCCCAGCAAATAGTGGCGGCGGCGCTGAGTTCCGGCCTGGACGCAATCGCCATCACCGACCATCACGCTTTCCAGGGGGCGGTCGAGGTGAGGGCTGCCGCCCAAGCCTTTGGCCTGATGGTGTTTCCCGGCATCGAAATGACGGCCAAGGAGGGACACTTCCTGGCGATCTTTGAAGCAGACACTCCGCAGCAAGAATTGGAAGACTTTCTTCAGTGGCTTGGCATCGCCCCGGACAGCTTCGGAGACGGGCACATCGTAGTGGGCCGGGACACGGCGTCGGTTCTTAAGGAGGTCGATGGGCGGGGGGGACTGGCCATTGCCGCCCATATCGAGCGCTGGCCGAGCGGGTTCCTCGAGTCCACGGAACCGCGGGCGGTCAAAGAGGCGATTCATGCCAACGAGCACTTGAGCGCCCTGGAGATCACGATTCCTCAGGACAAATCACTGTGGAATGGGGGCAGGGTCCGGGGGTACTCGAAGAAGTATGCGTGTGTCCAGGCTTCGGACGCTCATTCTCCGGGCGAAATCGGGCGGAGGAGCATACTACTTAACACGGAGGAGATCAGGCTTGGCGTCTTTCGAGAAGCTTTCCGTGACCACGAGGGGAGGATCTTCTTCCCGTACACGGGCATCCGGTAGGAACACCATGGGTCATTCGCGTGTGAGGAAGAAGTAACGTATGGAACAACATGACGTAACGCTGGTCAAGGAAGAAGGCATCGCCACCATAACGCTGAACCGTCCGGACAAAATGAATGCCCTCATACCGGGGATAGCCGAAGGGATCTCGCGGGCACTCGAGGACGCGGCCGGCGATGATAACGTCCGGGTGATCGTACTAACGGGCAGCGGCCGGGCTTTTTGCGCCGGAGCGGACGTCAGCACGATGGCCCAAAGGGCGGTGCAGTCACCAGCGGAGGCGGCTCCGTCATCGATGAGGCCGGGCCGTGTCCACATCGCTCTGCAGATCCGGGCGTGTGACAAGCCGGTTATCGCGGCGATCAATGGAGTGGCGGTAGGGGTCGGTCTGGACCTGGCGCTGGCTTGCGACATTCGGATCGCCTCGGATGAGGCGAAGATGTCAGAGGCCTACATCCGGCGGGGTATGCTTCCGGCGGGGGGCGGGAGTTTCTTCCTGCCACGCCTGGTGGGAATTGACCGGGCGTTGCTGCTGGCCTGGACGGGAGACATCATCGATCCAAAAGAAGCGGAGCGAATGGGACTGGTGACGATGGTGGTCCCTCACAAAGAACTCCTGGCAGCTACCCGCGAACTCGCCGAAAAACTGGCGAAAGGCCCAGCGCTGGCCATCCAGAAGACGAAGCGCGCCATATATGATGGGCTAAGCATGACACTGGAAGCGCACCTCGAGTACACGGCCGCGGTGAGAAGAGACCTGCTGCGCACATTCGATCACCGGGAAGGGTCAACTTCCTTCATGGAGAAACGAGCGCCTCGATTCAAGGGGGAGTAGCAGCGGGTCCGATTCGATGCGCGATTTTTACCTCAGCCGCGCTCACGCTCTAGAGTTCCTGACCGGGTTATCCCCGACAGGGGATGGCGACCCGACCACACTATATCTGCCGCACGGTTTGACGGTTGATGAAGTGCAGGCCCGCATCCGGGCAGCGGGGGGCCCAAGTCCGGCAGGGCTGGCCGAAGCCGCTCAAGGCTCGAAGACGGGCTTCTGCCTGTTCTCAGGACCAAATCCGACGTTGATCCTGCCGCCGCTTCCGATCACCGAGACGCAAGTGGCCAGAGGATATCTGACAGCGCCGCTCCAAACGTTGCTCACGGTAGAGAAAGCGATCGCCATCGTCCTGGTCAGGCTCGGGGCCTACGGGGTCGGGGTTTGTCTTGGCGAGCGACTAGTGACAAGCAAAGTGGGCACGGGCCTGGTACACGCGCGCCACCGGCAGGGTGGGTCTTCGGCGCAGCGATTCCGGCGTCACCGGGAGAAGCAGATTGAGCGGTTCTTAATACGCGTGTGCGACGAGGTAAGCAGGCACGTCGGGGGCTACCAGGGGAGCCTCGACCACATTGCTTACGGCGGGGCGAGGACAACAGTCGGGCTGTTAAAGAAACGTTGCCCAATGCTGTTGCGTTTTGAGGGATGCGAGCTACCTCCTCTGTTCGACATCGCCGACCCGAGGCAGGCGGTACTGGAAGCCTCGGCACGGCGGGTGTGGGCCAGTCGGGTGCTCGACTGGCGTCAGGATGCACCGGTACCTGCCTCCGAATATTTCGGAGACGGCCGCCCGGTGGAGGATGACATTTTGCCGTGACAGGGAGCGCCGCTTTGATGGAGTCTGTAAGTGCCAAATAGCATCGTCGTGGTCGGAGGGGGCCCGGGAGGGTTGATGGCGGCGGGACGGGCGGCAGAGATTGGTGCGTCGGTCCAACTCCTGGAGAAGATGGGCCGACTGGGAAGGAAGCTCCTCATCACCGGTAACTCCCGCTGTAATTTGAGCAACGCGAAGGACAGGGACGACTTCCTTGGGATGTACGGGGCGAATGGGCGTTTTCTTTACCGGGCCTTTGACGTATTCTTCCGCGAAGAATTAGTGGATTTTCTCGCGACTCGGGGTGTCGTGACCAAGACGGAGCCGGATGGCCGGGTTTTTCCGGCTTCGGATGACTCACGCGATGTACTCCGGGCGCTCGAAGGATACCTGGAGGCCGGAGCCGTCGTGGTGCGAACCCGGGCCCCGGTCAGTGAGGTTCTGGTGGATTCGGGACGGGTGGTGGGGGTGAAAGTCGCAGGAGAGACGGTGCCGGCCCAGGCAGTCATCATGGCGTGCGGGGGCTCTTCGTATCCGGATACGGGCTCCTCAGGGGATGGTTTCCGTATCGCGGCGGCCTTGGGTCACTCCATAGTGAGGCTGCGGCCGGCGCTAATCCCCCTGGCCGTCACCGAGGTTACAAGAACGCGGGCCATGCAAGGAGTGAGTCTACACAATATCCGGCTGACCGCCTACTACGGCGCCGCGGACGGCACTGCGTCGTGGACGGAACCAACAGGGGAGATGGGGCGGGGTGTGGCGGGCGGCAAGCCGCGGCCTCCCGTTATTGAGAGCCGCATCGGGGACCTGATGTTCACGCACTTTGGCATTGGGGGGCCGGTGACGCTTAAGATGAGCCTGGCCATAGTTGATGCCATGGAGAGAGGTCCGGTTGCGGTGAGCATCGACCTGGCGCCGGACGAGAGACCTGATGAATTGCGCCGGAGGTTGCAGCGGGAATTCGACGGGTCAGGAAAGAAGGGGCTGAGAAACATACTGCGGGGGCTCGTCTCGGAACAGGTGGCCGACAGCCTGCTGGGAATGGCCGGGGTATCAGGTGACCGGACGGGCAGTCATGTAGGCGCTGAAGAGCGGGACCGACTGGTGAGCGTTATGAAATCCATGCGCTTCGCCATCAGCGGGGCGCGGCCCCTGGCCGAAGCCATGGTGACGGCGGGCGGGGTATCGCTCGATGAGATCGATCCAAGGACCATGGGTTCACGAATCGTGACCGGGCTCTATTTTTGCGGAGAGGTTATGGACCTGGATGCGGAGACCGGCGGCTACAATCTGCAAGCCGCATTTTCTACAGGCTACCTGGCCGGTCAGAGCGCCGCGACATGGGTGGGTTCGCGGCTCTAGCGCCGCCCGGGAGGGGACAGGGTCGTCTCAGGGAAAGTCGACGCCAAACTCTCTCAGGGCTTGCCTCAGTTCGGTCACCGGTAGTCCCATTACGTTGAAGTAGTCGCCGTCGATTCTCTTCACGAAAGCCGCCCCCAACCCCTGAATGGCGTAGGCGCCCGCTTTATCCATCGGCTCGCCCGTTTTGACATAATCTTCGATTTCGGGCTCAGTCAGGTCCCGAAACCAGACAGCGGTCTCGACCGATTGGGTGACTGTCTTGCCGGTATCGGTATCGATGATGGTGAATCCGGTTATCACCGTGTGGCGCCGGCCACTCATCGACTGGAGCATGGCGCGTGCCTCAAGCTCAGTTCGGGGTTTTCGAAGCAGGCGGCCATCGAGGACTCCCAGTGTGTCGGCCCCAATAACCACGGCGTTCTTCCGCCGGGCGGCAACCTCAAGCGCTTTGCTGAGCGATAGGCGCTGCGCCAGGAGGTGTGGTTCTTTGTCCTCGTCAATGCCTTCGACGAAATCGCCGGCTTCGACCTCAAACTCGAGGCCGGTGCCGGCCAGGAGTTCACGGCGCCGGGGTGAAGTTGAGGCGAGGATAATGGTCTTCATGGCACTCCGCGGCTGGACCTGAAATGGTGACATTTGTAGACGGTACTGTTTTCCATTATACCAACTGCCAATGGTTCGTTGAAAAAAAGCGGCAGTACAGGTCGTACCTTGACCATCTGGCGGGCGGTACCCGGGCACCGGACCTCAGGTGGCTGCCCAACAATGGCGGAGCCTTGAACCGGGGCATGGAGTATACTGGCTATAGTCTGGAGTGCAAATGTCGCCAAAATCGGAGCAAGGGAAGAGCACTACCGTTGCCGTTGACACGCTGTTGGTACTGTGATATTCTGTCTTCTATTGTAGACTTTAGTTATATCTTTGGTTAAGAATTGCGCGCCGATTATTTTGGGCGCAAGAGGGGAGAATATGGCAAGAAGACTCGATACGATAGCGATTCACGCCGGACAGGAAACACCGGACCCGGCAACCGGGGCCCGAGCGGTCCCAATCTACCAGACGACCTCATACGTCTTCAAGAGCACGGATCACGCCGCCAATCTCTTTGCCCTTAAGGAATTCGGCAACATATACACGCGGATGATGAACCCGACGAACGACGTCTTCGAACGCCGGGTGGCGGCGCTCGAGGGGGGCTCGGGAGCTTTGGGCGTTTCTTCGGGTCAGGCGGCTCAGACGCTGGCCCTGCTGGCAATCACCCAGGTGGGAGACGAGATCGTGGCGGCCGACAATCTGTACGGCGGCACTTACCAGCAGTTCCATTACACATTTCCCAAACTGGGCAGGCACGCGGTATTCGTGGATTCGACTAAGCCGGCCGAGTTCAAGAAGGCGATCAAGAAGAACACCCGGGCGATCTACGCCGAGACCATCGGCAATCCGAAGCTGGACGTGCCTGACTTCGAGGCCATCGCGAAGATAGCGCACGATGCCGGCATCCCGTTCGTGGTTGATAACACGGTCGGCGTGGGCCTGGTCCGGCCGATCGACTATGGCGCGGATATTTTGACGATCTCGGCCACCAAGTTCATCGGCGGCCACGGCACTTCGATCGGCGGCGTCATCGTGGATTCCGGGAAGTTCGCCTGGAACAACGGGAAGTTCCCCGAATTCACTGAACCCGACCCCAGCTATCACGGCCTGAAGTACTGGGACGCCTTCGGCAACATCCCGGGCATGGGCAATCTGGCCTTCATCTTGAAGGTCAGGGTGCAGTTGCAGCGGGACCTCGGGGCGGCGCTGAGCCCGTTCAATTCGTTCATGTTCCTGCAGGGCCTGGAGACGCTCCTGCTGCGGGTGCGCCAGCATTCAGAGAATGCCCTGGCCCTGGCGCACTTTCTGAAGAAGCATCCGGCGGTGAGCTGGGTGAACTACCCGGGATTGCCGGAGCATCCCGGTCACGCCCTGGCGCACCGGTATCTTAAGGAGAACTTCGGGGCGCTTCTCGGTTTTGGCATCAAGGGCGGTCTTGAGGCGGGCAAGAAGTTCATCAACTCCGTCGAATTGCTGTCCCACCTGGCCAATATCGGTGACGTGAAGAGTCTGGTTATTCACCCGGCCTCGACCACGCACCAGCAACTGACGCGGTCCGAACAGGAGGCGACGGGAGTAACCGAAGACTATATCAGAGTGTCGGTCGGGCTCGAGGACATCGAGGACATCAAGGAAGACGTTGACCAGGCACTGCGTAAGGCGGTAAAGTAATACCAGAGGGGAGGAAGACCCCCGTATTCAGGCAGATACTTCAAGCAGATAGCCGTCCTTCAGGTGAAGGACGGCTACTGGTCTTCAGGAGATAGCAGCATGAGCGCCGACGCGCCGGCAGATCCCAATAGCGTTGGACTGGTGGAGACGCAGTACTATACCTTCGGGCACCCGCCACACGAATTTGTCCTCGAGAGCGGCGAAAAGCTGGGGCCGGTCACGCTGGCGTACGAGACTTACGGCAAGCTCAATGTCGAAAAGTCAAACGCGATCCTGATATGCCACGCTCTGTCGGGCGATGCCCACGTGGCCGGCTTCCACGAAGGGGAGCGCAGTCCGGGATGGTGGGACAACATGGTGGGACCGGAAAAGGCGTTCGACACTAACAAGTACTTCGTTATCTGCTCGAATGTAATCGGCGGCTGCAAAGGATCAACCGGACCCTCATCCATCGATCCTTCGACCGGCAAGCCGTACGGTCTCGAGTTCCCGGTCGTGACCGTCGGCGACATGGTCAATGCCCAGCGACAACTCGTCGACCACCTCGGGATCGACAGGCTGTTGTCGGTGGCCGGGGGGTCGATGGGGGGGATGCAGGCGCTGCAGTGGATGGTTTCCTATCCGGGGAGGATCAGGAGCGCCATGCCGATTGCGACCACGCTGCGCCATTCGCCCCAGCAGATTGCCTTCAATGAAGTGGGCCGGCAGGCGATAATGGCTGACCCGAAGTGGAATGGCGGCAACTATTATGACGGTCCGCCCCCGGCCAATGGTCTGTCGGTAGCCAGGATGGTGGGCCATATTACGTATATGAGTGATCAGTCGATGGCCGAGAAGTTTGGCCGCCGGTTGAAGGACAACCGGGCCGACTTCAAGTTTACGGCCGATTTTGAGGTGGAGGGGTACCTGCAATATCGGGGCAGTAATTTTGTGAAACGGTTTGATGCCAATTCATATCTGTTCGTCACCAAGGCGATCGATTACTTTGACGCTTCGGCGGGCAGGAAGCTGGGGAAAGTGTTCGAAGGGGGCGACTTGAGGGCGCTGGTCATTGCCTTCAAGTCAGACTGGCTGTATCCGGCCTACCAGTCCCAGGCAATTGTGCGGGCGTGCAAACTGGCGGGGTTGGATGTCACCTATTGCGAAGTGGACTCCAACTACGGTCATGACGCATTCCTGCTGGAGACCAGGGAAGAGACGCATCTGGTGAAGTTCTTTCTGGAAAAGCTGTACCGCGGCGAAGTCACTTCAGAGTATGAAAGCTAATCTGACGCTGGACAATCTGGTGGTGTTTGACTTCATCAAGCCCGGTTCCTCGGTGCTCGACCTCGGTTGCGGCGATGGTGAGTTGCTGGCTGCCCTTATGAACGAGAAGAAGTGCCGAGTCCAGGGCATCGAAATCGATGAGCAGGCGGTGTACCGGTGCGTGGCCAAGGGCGTCAGTGTCCTCCACGGCGACATCGATACCGACCTGCCCGACTATGGCGACCGGTCATTCGACTACGTGGTCCTTAACCAGAGTTTCCAGCAGGTTAAGCGGCCGGATAGTGTGCTGCGCGAGGCGTTGAGGGTAGGCCGGGAAGTAATCGTCAGCTTCCCCAATTTCGTCCACTACTCGGCCCGGGTTCAACTGTTCTTCAGGGGCAGGACTCCGGTTACTGCTTCCTTGCCGTACGAATGGCACGATACTCCGAACCTGCACTTCCTGAGCATACGCGATTTCGCGGCGTACTGCCGGAAGCGGCATATCAAGGTGAAGGCGACCGCTTTCGTCGGCAGGACGCCGACGCGTACGCCTGTTGCCTAACTTGTTCGCCCTGGTAGGCACATTTGTGCTGTCGAACGGTGGGGGGATCACTAACGGGACAACGTGAAAAGGGGTACATTGTGAATGATATCAACTCCTTGAAGATCAAGGCCGAACTACTGGTGGAGGGTGTTCGGGCGAGCCCGGCGGCCCTGGACCGGGTTGGGGACCTCTACAAAGAACAGAACCACGGTCTTTTTGGCTGGGATTTTGAAGATCACGTTGGGGCGGTGCTCCCCGATGATTTTGTATTGGACGGCGGTACCGTCGTCCAATTCCGCAGGAACAGCCGGTCACCCTATGAAGTCGTGGTGAAAGGACAGGCCCTGGTGCTTGTCCGGGGCAAGGAGGAACTGTGCGGCCTGCGGTGGATCCCCCGGCCGGCGTATTATTCGCGGAAGACGGGCAACGGCAACGCCATGGTCAAGATCGGTCAGATCGGCGGCGAGGACTGCTTGTTCTTCTGCTATCAGAACTACTGCAGCTTCTTTTCGAAACACGAGCAGTGCCTTTTCTGTAACCTGGTGTCAACGTCTGAGACCTACGATTCGGTTCTAAAACGAAAGGACACCGAAGACATCGGCGAAGTTGCGGCCGCCGCCTTTGCCGAGGGTATGGTGCGACACGTGCTGCTCACGGGTGGCTGTTTCAACCATGAGAAGGAGATTGACACGGTGTCCCGGATCTTGACTTCTATCCGGGACCATACCGGTCTTGACCGGATTCCCGGTACCGTTCTTCCTTCACCGGCCAAAGGGCCCGATGACGCAAAGCGGTACCATGATGCCGGGATCAACGCCATCGGTTTCAGCATGGAAATCTGGGATGAAGGGCTGTACCGGGCGATCTGCCCCGGGAAGTCCAGGGGCACGAGTCACGACGAATTTGTCCATAGCATAGAAAAGGCCGTCAAGGTGTTTGGCGAGGGTAATGTCTACGCGGTATTTGTGATGGGCCTCGAGCCAAGAGAGTCTTTTCTCAAGGGTGTGGCCGAGATCACGGCCCGCGGAGCGAATGTGGTGCCCTTCGTGTGGTCGCCGAACCCGGGATCCAAACTCGAAGGTCACCGGGCGCCGACCAGCCAGTGGTACGTGGACACCGTGCTGGAGGCCGCCGAGATCGTCACCAACTCCGGGGTGCCTTCGGGGACCGCCAATCACTGTTTCCGGTGCGACGGCAATTCGCTCCTCCACGATGCACTCCGGCTGAAAGGGATAATCTAGTGTAGTGCATCTAACGATTCGTTACTTTCGTTGGATCCGGCGTCACCATCAGCGCCGCTCATGGTGAGCCTGTCGAACCATCGGCGCCCTTCGACAGGCTCAGGGTGAGCGGAATCAGAGGATAACGCTATCTGAGATGCACTACACTAGCTCGATCACCGGCGCGCCCGGGCCGGTCCCGTCCAAGCCAGATGCCTCCGCCGGCGGGCTCCCCGAATTGCAGCAGGTGTTCTGAATGGTCTATTCTTCTATTCAGGCTGCTTCGATGTATGACGTTCACGAACTCACCAAGGTATATGAGGTTGGCAAGGTCAAGATCAGGGCGCTCGACGGCGTTTCGCTTCACGTTGCCGAAGGCGCGATCGTGGGCATCATGGGGAGGAGCGGTTCTGGAAAGTCCACTCTGCTGCGACAACTCGGTCTGCTTGACCGTCCAACCTCGGGCACTGCTTTTCTTGACACCAGAGAGGTGACGCGTCTCCCGGAAGGCGAACGCAGTCGACTGCGTCTGAGATACATCGGGTACGTGTTCCAGGAGTATGCTCTTCTAGGCGAACTCACCGCGCTTCAGAACGTGTTGCTGCCCGGCATGATGCTGGGTAACCGGGAGAATGGCTACCGGGTGCGGGCAGCCAACCTGCTCGCAGCGGTTGGCATGGGGGAACGTACCGGTCATTTTCCAAAGGAGCTTTCGGGAGGGGAGCAACAGCGGGTGGCGATCGCGCGGGCTATGATCAACAGCCCACGGCTGCTGTTGGCGGACGAGCCGTGCGCCAATCTGGACACCACCTCCAGCAGGTTGGTGATGGAGACGCTGGTAAGACTTAACGAAGAGACGAAGGTCACTATCATTTTTGTCTCCCACGACCCTACCGACCGGCAGTACGCCAGGAGCCTGATCATGCTGAGCGACGGCAGGATTGCAGGCCGCGAATGAACGGTGGGTTCCGGAAGTCATTGAGAGTTGGTCTGTTTCTGGCCTACTCTTCAGTCGCGAGGGCCAACCTGGGTGTCATTGTCCTGACGGTCTTGATTCTGGCTCTAGCCGGTCTCAACTTGTTGTTCGTGCCGGGGCTGTTGCAGGGACTGGTCGCCGGCTCTGACGCTAAGGTGAAGGATACCTTCGCCGGGCATCTGGTCGTCGAATCGGGCAACGAAAACCCGTTGATATCTGATGTCGCCGGTCTAGTGTCCACCATTCGGAACATGGAAGGAGTAACGGGAGTCGCGGCGCGCAACACCATCGGAGCTGAACTAACGTTCAAGAACGAACGCACAAACTGTATTGTCAGTGGTGTTCTACCCTATCAGGAGAAGGACGTATTCAGCATCAGCCAATCGATGGTCGAGGGTTCCTTCTTGAGCGCCGATGACACCGGTATTGTTCTGGGGATTCAGCTTGCGGGGGCAGACGATCACTCCGTCGAACTGTATTCGAGGTCACTGAAGGGCGCCCACGCCGGCGATCAAGTGACGGTCATTTTCGCCAACGGGGTCAGAAAGGCGTATCGCCTGACAGGCATATTCCGAGCTGACTTTATCCAGACCGATCTGCAGGCGTTCTTGACCGAGAGCGAATTCGAAACAGTCAATCCACTGGTGAAAGGAATGGCCGCATCGGTGCGGGTCAGGGCGGCTGACGAAGCCCGGATCGATGCCCTCGGCCAGAGTATCCGGGGAATTCGCCCCGGCCTCAGGGTATCGCCATGGCAGGACTACTCCGGAATCATGCGGAGCATGACCGACAGCTTCAACGCGATCGACGCCATACTCAACGTCGTGAACGTACTGGTGGCAGGCATAACGGTCTTTATCGTGACCTATATCGAGGTTACCAACCGGCGGCGTCAGATCGGGATACAACGCGCCATCGGGATCACGCAGACCTCCATAGTGATAGCCTATCTTTTCCGGGCCACCTTCTACGCGGTGTTGGGCATCGCGGTATCAGCTCTGGTCTTTCTCTATGTGATCGTCCCAATCGAGGCCAGGTACCCGTTTCACTTTCCGTTTGGGTCCGTCTACCTGGTGGCCAGCGTGTCCGATGTGACGAGGGCGGCGATCATCCTCGTGACGTCGGCGCTAGTGGCCGCCTTCGTTCCAGTTTGGATGTCCCTTCGGATACCGATACTTGATGCTATCTGGGGCTAGCGGGGGAGCCCTGGACGCGGCTGCTATTGCTCCGGCCGGCGACCGCCCGTTCTCGTCAGGATGTTGAGGACGATGCCTGTGAAGATGGCAAAGACGCCGACGATCAGGAACACGGCGCACAGCAGCGCCGTCCCGATGGCAAAGGCACCGGTGCGAGCCATCGAATTGAGTACCCTGAAGCCGGCGATAAGCCCAAGGAGACAGGATACGGAACCCCCCAAGCCGAAGAACAGCAACGGTCTCCTTTCGGAAATCATGTTAATGATGCTTCCAAGCACACCAAGGCCGTGCCGTACCGGGTTCTGGGTGGAGCCGTCGGGTACATAGATGGTAGAGATCGGGACCTCCGTGATCTTGAGTCCGTGGTCTGCGGCCTTGACTATCATTTCGGTCTCGATGGCGAAGCCGTTCTCGGTGAGCTCAACGCCGGCAATCATTTTGGGCGACAAGGCGCGGAAACCGCTCTCGGAATCCAGTACCCTCCGCCCCCGTGAGACCACGCCGGTCCCGTAAGAAAGAATCCGCTGGCCGATTCTGCGGTAGAACGGGGTCTTGTTACCGCCGCCTCTGCGCGAGCCTACAACCAGGTCGTAGCCTTCGCGAACGGCATTGACAAGCAATGGTATTTCGTTGGGGTCATGCTGCCCGTCGGCGTCCAGAAAGACGAGGACGCCCGGCGTTCGCTCCTTCATCCTGGCGAGAAGGGCGCGCATGACCGCGCCCTTACCCTGGTTGGAGGCATTTCGGATAACGGTTGCCCCAGCCATGCGGGCAATCTCGGCCGTCTCATCACTGCTGCCGTCATCCATTACGATGACTTCGGTGACGTGCTTTCTCGTCGCGAGGACGACCGAACCGATGTATCTCGCCTCGTTGTATGCCGGAATGGCGGCAACGACTCTGATGTCAGGACGGTCAGCGGTTCCGTGGCGGGATTGATCTTCGATGGGGGTCTCTCCTGATGCCATGGGGCCGATTATAGAACAGGTGCGGGTGATGTATCAACGCGGAGTGATGCCGGAGGCAGCCAAACGCTTCTTGGAAATAGAATCCGTGGTTGACGTCGAGCGCCCTGCCGAATACGCTGGCGGCGTAAAAGCCGCCAGCTCCTGATGGCTATCTGGCGAGGGCGGGTCTCCGGGACCGTGCCGGATAGGAAGAGGCACCCCGTCTGGGGGCTCGGGAATCATGGCTGCCGGCCGGGCGCGGCGGCGCGGCCGCAGCGTAGTCGAACCCGTCCAACGTCCGCCGTTCCACCTTGGCATTGAGCAGATGCTCGAGGTCGCGTACCAGCAGGCTATCCTTAGGGGTGACAAAGGTGAAAGCGCTGCCTTCCTGGTTGATGCGGCCAGTGCGCCCAATGCGATGGATGTAGGCGTCGGTATCATCCGGCATGTCGAAATTGATGACGTGCGATATGCTCAGGACGTCGATGCCGCGGGCGGCAATATCGGTGGCAACCAGAATCTTGAATGACCCGTTCTGGAAACCCCTGAAGGCCGCCTGGCGCTGGGGCTGGGACATGTCCCCCTGAAGAGCGGTCACGTCGAAGCCGGCGGTCTGCAGCTGCTGGGCGACACGTTGCGCCCGGTGCTTGGTCCGGGTGAATACCAGGACTGATTCCGTAGCTGTCGTTCGAAGTAATTGCTTCAGGAGGGCCGTCTTCAGGTGGTCTGGTACCGGGTAAAGCGCGTGAGATACCGTTTTAGCCGGCATCGTATGGCCGATCTGCACCGTCACCGGGTCAGTCAGCACTTCACGCACCAGACCTCGAATAGCATCGGGCATGGTAGCCGAGAAAAGCAATGTCTGCCTCGGCTGAAGAATACACTGCAGAATATCTCGAATGCTCGGCAGGAATCCCATGTCGAACATGCGGTCCGCTTCGTCAATGACAAGGACCTCGAGGTGGGTAAAATCCAGCGTGCCCTTCCACAAATGGTCGAGCATGCGACCGGGACACCCGACCACGACCTCCACACCATTGCGGAGGGCCCGGACCTGTTGGTCCATGTTCATTCCGCCGTAGATGGCGGTGGTGCGCACGCCGGTCTTCTTTCCCAATTCGTTGAAAGTCTGGCAGGTCTGTTCGGCCAATTCACGAGTTGGGGCTACCACCGCGGCCCGAACGTGACCCCGGCCTTCGCCGATTAGACGCTGAAGGATCGGGAGAACGAAAGCTGCGGTCTTGCCCGTTCCGGTTTGGGCGAGGCCAATAAGGTCGTGCCCCTCCAGAATCGGTGGGATTGCCTTGATCTGAATGGGGGTGGGTTCCTCATAACCCGTGGCGCTAATCCCGGCCATAATCGCGGGATGTAGCTTAAAAGAGTCGAAATTCATGATGCTCCTTGATGGATTCTAACATTGGGTAGACGGGCAGAGACGCGTCTCTGCGACTTTGGAGAATTTGCGAACGCAACTCGACCACCGTTGAGCGGGCCGGGTTGCCATGTAGAACTGCGAGACTGCCAGCGGACTGAACTGTAAGCGCCGGGTGGACTGAAATCTAGTATCTGCGGTTGCCCCGGTCATACCCGCCCCCGCTTCTTCCACCACTGCGGGACGAGCCACCTCGATCCTCACGGGGACGTGCGGCGCTGACCGTCAGAGTCCGTTCTTTGATCATTTTTCCATTCAGGCCGCCAATCGCAGCCTGGCCTTCCGCAACCAACGGCATCTCGACAAAGGCAAAGCCCTTCGGCCGGCCACTGAACTTGTCGGTGATCACGTCCACCGAATCAACTTTTCCGAAAGTCGCAAACTCGGCGCGTATTTCTTCACCGGTGACATCGAATGGCAGATTACCTACGTAGATCTTCATATTATCCCCTCACCCTCATCGGGTCCTGGTCCGACTTAAATTCCCTGACGCCGTCGCTTCCGTGCGCTGTTCTTCGCTTTGATCCTGGCGGCGTCTCCTTTGGAGACGAAGTAGCGGTGGGACTTTGCTTCGCGCAGTACCCCACTCATCTGGATAGTGCGCTGAAACCTTTGCAGCAAAGATTCCTGTGTTTCCCCATCGCGCAAGTGCACGTCTAGCGGCATGATGACACCTCAATAATTCTCAACACTTTGCTCTTCCGGAGTATCCCCGGATATGACAATTGTACAACGCCACTTCAGAGGCTATCGAGCGCCCCGGACCTGGCGATAGCAGTCGCTGCAGTATACCGGCTTGTCGCCCCGGGGTTCAAACGGCACTTCGGTATCCTTACCGCACTGGGCGCACTTGGCCGGGAACATCCGCCGATCGGCCCGGTTCAAAGTCCCGGTGCCCCCGAGCCCCTGTGCCTTCCGGGCCTGCCGGCAGCTGGCACACCGCTTCGGCTCATTGGTGTAGCCTTTGGATTTGTAGAATTCCTGTTCCTCGGCGGTGAAGGAAAAGGTCGCCCCGCAGTCGGAGCACTGGATAGACTTGTCCTGAAATGCCATTGAATGACCTCCTCTCTTAAAGATAGTTGGAGTCTGGTCATCCAACACTGAAGAACCGGTGGTCGGTCCAAGTAAGCGACAACCCAAACATTAACTATTGCGAATATTATACCCCAATTTGGCGAATCCTGCAAGGTTGCATAGAGCTCTCCTTCGGTCGCTGTGACTTGAAGGGGCCATGCCTGTCCTGTATGATGTACGTGTTCCATGATAAGCGTCGTCATTCCTGCGCTAAATGAGGAAAAGTACCTCCCGGACTGTCTCAAGTCTCTGAAGAGTCAACAATGGAACGGCGAGTCCGAGGTTATCGTGGTTGACAACGGCAGCACCGACGATACTGCGCGCGTCGCCGCCAGCCATGGCGCCAAGGTTGTGGTGTGCTCGAAGAGGGGGGTGGCCTTTGCGCGCCAGGCGGGAGCCGAGGTGGCGCGGGGTGAGATCATTGTCCAGGCGGACGCAGATACTTTGTACCCGCCGCAATGGCTGGCCCGAATCGACGCCTATTTTTCCGGTCACACAGACGCGGCAGGGTTGGCGGGCCGATATGTGTATACCCAATCCGCCTGGTGGGCGCCCATCGAGCGCGGATTCCGGGTTCTTCTCAATGGGGCCAGCCTGGTTTTTCTGCGGTGGCCGGCGTCGGTGTCGGGCGCCAATTTCGCCTTCCGGCGCGCCGCCTTCACTGGTGCCGGGGGGTACGACGCTACCTCTCTGTATCCGGACCAATGGGGAATCGCCCGCCGGGTGAGCCGTTTTGGGCGCGTGCACTACGATCATTCGTCAGTGGTGACGACTTCGGCGAGACGGGTTGCCAAACCGATCTGCGTTATCGCGTACGAGATCGTCCGCAACTGTGGCCATGTCGGGTCACATTTCTTGAAGCACTGCGCCCGAGAGGTGAGGATGTCGGCCAGCAAGCCGCAAGGGACATGAACCTCGAGCAATTGCTCACCGAAGGCCTGGGGCTTGTCGGCGCTTTCACCCCGCGCATCGCCATATTCATTTTTCTTGTCTGTTTCATCGGTGAAGGTTTTGTTATCTCAATCCCGCTCGTCTTTGAAACGACCTGGCTGGTTGCCGGTTACCAGTTGAGCGGCGGCGTGCTGCCCGTTCCTGACCTCATACTCCTTATGATAACGGCCCAGCTGGGGCGGCAGGGCGGCGCCCTGGTGCTCTACCTGCTGTCGCGAAAGAGCACGTCGTTCTTCGAGAGGTTCATTGCCCGCCGGATGCGGCGTAGAGATCCCGGAGATGCCTGGCAATTCAGCTTCATGAAGCGTATCGATTCAATATCGCCGTTTGGCGTTGCGCTGGGCCGTCTCATGTGGCTGCGGATACCACTGACAATGCTCCTGGGGGCGAGAAGGAAGCTGAAGACCCTGATGCTGGGGGTGGTGATCTCGAGTCTGGTCTATGAGGGCGTGTACATCGCACTCGGGGCAATAGTGCGCAAGACAACCAAACCGGACTCCGGCTACGTGCTCCTGTACTTCGCCGGTGGAATGGCGGCGATGTACGTGGTCACCTTCGGCGTCAGGTATTTGATCAAAGCGGTGAAGCGACGGGTAGCGCCGAAGGACCCGCCGAAGGATCCGCCTGAGGCACCCCCGGCATAGCCCCCAGCCCGACCGGTTTGCGGAAAGGGGAAGCACAGCGGTTGGTTCAAGCGTGAAGGGGTGGCGGTGCCCTTCGCGTTCAGCAAATGGACGGAGGTACTTGCCGTGAGATTTGCCAATCAGGTTGCGCTAGTGACAGCTGCGGCCGGCGCCGGCATCGGACAGGCCACAGCGCGGGCGTTGGCGAACGAGGGGGCTTCGGTGGTGGTCGCGGACCGGCATCCCGGGAGGACCGCGGAAGTGGCCGAGGCGATTGGGCGCCTCTACGGTGTGCCGACGCTGGGCGTGGTCTGCGACGTGGCGCAGAAGACGCAGATATGGGAAATGACTCGAAAAGTCATCGACGCTTTCGGACGCATCGACATCCTGGTCAACAACGCCGGATTCGACGTGTTCCTACCTTTGGAGCAGATGGACGTGGAATCGCTGGAAAGCGTAGTTGACATAAACCTTATGGCAACGATGCTGGTCACCAGGTCGGTCATTCCCTTCATGATCCGCCAGAATGGGGGAAAGATCGTGAATCTGTCGTCCATTGCCGCCTACTCCCCGGATAGCGGCGACTCGGCGGCCTACGCTGCCGCCAAGGCGGGAATCCAGGCCTTCACCCGCACCCTGGCGCGGGAGGTGGGGAAGTACAAGATAAGAGTGAATGCCGTGGCCCCGTCAGTCACGCTCAATCCATTCCTTGCCAGACAGATGCCGGCCGATGCTATCGCCGAGATCAGCGGCAAAATGCCCCTCGGTCCGATCACCCCGGAGGAGCAGGCGAAGGCGATCCTGTTTCTCCTCTCGGAAGATGCTTCGCCTATCAGCGGGGCGACACTCAACGTGACGTCTGGCTACTAGACCCGGACGGCCAACCGCCAGGAATTAAAAAAGGAGCGGGGACGCGGTCCCCGCTCCTTTTTGTTACACGTACCCGCGCGCCGGGGGGCGCTACATCCCCAGTATCCTGGAAGCGTTAGTGCCCAGTATGCCTTCGATGTCTTCTTTGGGCAGGTCCAGCTTGCGTATCTCGGCAATGTACCGCTTGACTTCGAGGGGTTCGTGGTCGAAATTGAATGGCCAGTCGGTACCGAACATCAGTCTCCTGGGGCTGATGTTGGCCAGCGCTGATCTCACAGCGGCCATGCCAACTTCGCGCCCGGCGATATTGAAGTAAAGCTTGTCAAAATAGGTCCGCCACGGTTTGGTGATCAAAGGTTTGTCGCGGTACAGGCTGGGGCAGCCCGGCCCCACATAATTCATATACGCATCCATTCGTTCGAGCACGGCCGATATTCCACCGCCGAGATGGTTCATGATCATAACCAGGTCGGGGAAATCCTCGAGTACGCCGCCCAGGCACACCCGGAACGTCGCGGCGCACATATCAAGTTCGCGGGCCATCACGTAGTGGAGGGCGTAAGGGGCATGGAGGGCATCAAGCCCGGGGGGATCGAGAGTTACGTGGACGTCCAGGGCACCCGTAATTCGGAGACTTTCCGGTAGAATGGCCACAGTTCCTTCGAATCCAAATGCCGCCCCTGGCACTGCGTCCAGATGTGCACTCCCCTGAGACCAAGCACTTTGACCGCCCGTTCCATTTCCTCCAATGCCGGCTCACCGCCCAGAACGGGGACGGATGCGAAACCGATGAAACGTTTGGGGTACGTCTTGACCAGACCGGCGCAGAAGTCGTTCCATTTGCGGGAGTCGGCCAGGTTGGCCACCGGGTTCGCCGTGAGTACGGCGATGTCGATGCCCGACTCGTCCATGAACTGCAGGCGCCGGGCCACCTGCCCCGCTTCCTGATACGTCCGAATCTTCATCTTGCCGTCGGTGTCCCAGTATCGCTCGACGACCTTGCCGGATTGGCTGCTACCTTTGATCAAGACGTCTTCCACGGACGCGTGGTGTTCCATATCGATTATCATGGTCTTCCTCCGGTTCAATTCCTGGCTTCGCGTTAGCTAACGAGGGCGCCGGCGCGACGCGCAGCAGATTCAGCGCAACCTGCTCCCCGTTCCGGCCGATCCGTCAAATTGGCACACCGGTCACTATCTCGGTCCCGTTCCCTGGAGAAGAGTGAACTTCCAGGGTGCCGTTCAGTAGTTTCGCCCTTTCCGCCATTCCCATGATTCCCAGGTGGCCGCCGCTTGCCAGTTCTTCAATACGAGACGGAACCTCGAACCCGCGCCCGTTGTCCTGCACCGTCATCTTTACGGCGTCGGCCGCGAAGTCAAGGCTGATGTCGACGGCGGTAGCTTCGGCGTGACGCCGGACGTTGCTGATGGCTTCCTGGGCGATTCGGAACAGAAGTAACTGGACTTCCGTGGGAAGGGGTCGTTCGGTACCGCTGACCGACACGGACGTGCGGATGGGGTAATGCTTCTGGATATCATCAGCCATCCATTCCAGACTCGCGACCAAACCCAGATCGTCAAGAATACGTGGCCTGAGATCTTGAACGTACCTTCTGACATGCTCCAGGGCTTCAACCGCCTGCCGGTGCAGGTCCTCGAGGGTGGCCTTGTAGGAGGACGTCTGCCGCCCTCTACCCACCGGAATGGCAGCATCGAGGCGTCGTATCAGGAGAAGCAGGGAAGAGGAGATATCGTCGTGAAGATCGCGGGCCAGCCGCTTTCGTTCCTCTTCCTGGGCCCGCGTAATGAGCTGGACATAATATCGCATGTTCTCCTGCAGGCGCTTCTCTTCGGTTATGTCCTGAAGCGCTTCGAGGGCAGCCACGGTCTCACCCGAGCTGTTCTTGATGGGGCTGGCGGTGAAATGCAGCCAACGGCCAGCCCCGCCTACATCGGAGCGAAATGCTTCGGCCTCGTAGGCGCCCTCCATCAGGCTGGACTTCTTGAACTGCTCATGATAGTAGATCTCGATTTCGGAGGCTGGGGCGCCGTCGACAATCATGTCCGCCAGTGTCGGCCGCTCCCGCTGATAGAAAGCGACCCATTGGCGATCGGTCCCGAGCATATCCTGCGGGTGCAACCCGGTCAGCGCGTGAAGGGCGGTATTCCAATGGGTAATTCTATGCCCTTTGTCGATGACGAAAGTGGGTATTGGCGAACCGTTGGTAATCTCGACGAGCATCTCTGCCATGACCTGCTCTTCGGTGACATCCCTTGCGACATGCTGGAAACCTGCCGGGGTTCCGTTAATGACCACCAGGCTGGTGGTCATCTTCAACGCCCGGACACTGCCGTCTTTGCTCACCACCCACTGGTCGTATGGCTGAACGAGATCCTCGCCGCGGAGGAGCTTGTGGCCGATGGCCCGGGCCCGATGCAGAGAGTCGGCGACCAGAAACTCGTTGACCTGCTTGGCCAGCAATTCGGTCCGGGTGAAGCCGGTAAGCTTTTCGCAAGCCTTGTTGGCCACCACGAAATTGCCTTCGAGGTCCTGGACCCACATCGCATCGCTGGCGTTCTCGAACAGGTCGTAGTAGTTCTGTTCGGTCAGCGTGAATTTCATGGGTGTGGTCAGGTCTCCGAACTCTCGGAGATATCTTCCAGCGTGATGTAGCCCTGTTTCAAACCCTTGATGATCGCATCGGTACGCGAACCGCATCCCATCTTGTTGAAGATGTTAGTGAGATGGGCTTTGACGGTGCGCAAACTCAGAAACAGCTTGTCTGCGATTTCTTTATTGCTCATTCCGGCAGCAGCCAGGCGGAGTATTTCATTCTCGCGGAGCGTCAGCTGCGCTCCCGCCAGACGCTGCACTCCATTGGGTCCGGGACTGACCACCCGTTTGAGCAGTTTGCGGGTCACCACGGAGTCAAGTACCGACTCACCCGACCGGACGGCGCGGATCGCCCCTTTGACCTCTGTGCCGCGCGCGCTCTTCAGCAAATACCCGCACGCGCCGGCTTCAAGTAACCCGAGAATGTAGCTGATGTCGCTGTAGGCAGTCAGGATTAATACGGCGGAGGCCGGACTTGACTGTTTAATCAGCCGAGTCGCTTCGATGCCGCTCAACTTGGGCATCACGATGTCCATGAGGACCACATCCGGTTTCAGATCGGCGGCCAGTCGCGCCGCCTCTTCGCCATCCCCCGCCTCACCAACGATCTCGAAATCCTTCTCTTGCTGCAAGAGATTCCTCATCCCTTCCCGCAAGACGGCATGATCGTCGGCGATCAGGACCCTTATCCGTGCTGTCATCTGACCCTCTTAACAAACGGCGACTTAATACCATTCTATCTCATCGGCAATCGATACTCAAAGGGCTAATGCAACCTGTCGCAACAGGGTTCTGACGGAATGTCAGAGCTATCTAAGACTTTAGGGCAGACCAAAGTAGTACTCGGTGCCAGCAACAATGAGGTGCGAGGTCGTTACGTGGGGGAGTCCCGCGATGATACGATTCACTAAAGGGTGGGTACACCCCACCTGAAAGCGCGTACAGGAGGATACTTTGGAACAGACTATAACGTCAATGATGGACGAAAAGAGGGTGTTCAGCCCCAGACCCGAAATCAGCCGTGGGGCAGACTTTAAGAGTCTGGATGACTATAAGAGGGTACACAAGCAGTCTATCGACAACCCGGAGGCATTTTGGGCCAAGATCGCCGAGCAATTGGTCTGGCAGAAGAAGTGGGACAAGGTGCTGGTGGACCACTTTGCGGACGCCAAACACGAATGGTTTGTGGGGGGCAAACTGAATGCCAGCGAGAATTGTGTCGACCGGCATGCCAACGGACCGCGCAAGAACAAGGCGGCACTGATCTGGGAAGGTGATATTGGCGACAGCCGCAGTGTGACCTACCAGGAACTCTACTTTCAGGTGAATAAGCTGGCCGGCGTACTGGACAAGTTCGGCGTTAAGAAAGGGGACCGTGTCTGTATCTACCTTCCCATGATCCCTGAACTGCCGGTGGCGATGCTGGCCTGTGCCCGGATTGGAGCGGTGCACAATGTGGTGTTCGGAGGATTCAGCGCCGAGGCATTGCGGGACAGAATCCAGGACAGCGGTGCGAAGATACTGATCTGCGCCGATGGCTACTACCGGGGCGGTAAGGTGGTGCGGAGCAAGGACAACGCCGACGCCGCAGTCGAGCAGTGTCCGAGTATCGAGAAGGTACTCGTGGTCAAGAGAGCCAACGCCGAGGTCAAGATGAAGGCCGGTCTCGAGTTCTGGTGGCACGAACAGATGATGGCGGAGGATCTAAAGGCCTACCGCAAACCGGAAGTGATGGACGCCGAGGACCCGCTCTTCATTCTGTATACCAGCGGCAGTACGGGCAAGCCAAAGGGCGTGCTGCACACGACTGGCGGTTACATGGTGTACACTTACCAGACTTTCAAGTGGGTGTTCGATGTCAAAGAGGATGATACCTATTGGTGTACCGCCGACATCGGCTGGATAACCGGGCATAGTTACATCACGTACGGGCCGCTGGCAGCCGGCGCGGCGACCGTGATGTTCGAAGGAATCCCGACCTATCCGCGGCCGGACCGCTTCTGGGAGATCGTTGAGAAGCATCGCGTGAATGTCTTCTACACGGCGCCTACGGCTCTTCGCTCCCTGATGAAAGAAGGAGACGCCTGGGTGGACAAGCACGATTTGAGCAGTCTGCGCATTCTGGGGTCGGTTGGCGAACCCATCAACCCGGAAGCCTGGATGTGGTACTACCATGTCATCGGCAAAGACCGCTGCCCGATCGTGGACACGTGGTGGCAGACCGAGACCGGCGGCATCTTGATCTCTCCGCTGCCTGGGGCTACACCTTTGAAGCCGGGGTCCGCCACATTCCCGTTGCCGGGAATCGATGCCGCGGTTCTTCGCGAGGACGGCACACTTGCCGATGTAAACGAGGGGGGCTACCTGGTTATCAGGAAACCATGGCCCGGTCTCATGCGCGGGGTCTATGGTGACCCGCAACGATTCAAAAACACCTATTTTGTGCGATTCCCCGGCACCTATACTACCGGCGACGGCGCCCGCAAAGATGAAGACGGATACATCTGGTTAATGGGGCGCATCGATGATGTGATCAAGGTCTCGGGACACCGAATCGGCACCGCCGAACTCGAGAGCGCTTTCGTGGCGCATCCCGCAGTTGCAGAAGCTGCGGTCGTGCCGATGCCCCATGCCATCAAGGGGCAAGGAATTTACGCCTTCGTTACCGTGAAGGTGGGCGTCGAAAAGACCGATGCTTTGAAGAAGGAACTGGTCGCCCATGTTCGCAAAGTCATCGGGCCGATCGCGTCTCCCGACAAACTGCAATTTGCTGATTCCTTGCCGAAGACCCGGAGCGGCAAGATCATGCGCCGTATCCTGACCAAGATAGCCAGCGGCGAGAGCAAGAATCTGGGCGACACTACCACACTGGCCGATCCGTCGGTGGTCGACACCCTGGTGAGTGGAGCGCAGTAGACTCCACGGCTCCGCTCTTCTTTCATCAATACGCAGAAGCGGCCTCGAAAGAGGCCGCTTCTGGTTGTGTTCACTCCGGCAGGAAAGCGCGCCGGAGGTCACTCTTTGCCGGTGGTCTCGATTTCAACGGTACATTCGTTGACCAGAGCACCGAAAGCCTTAATCGCCGCCAGGACCGGTGCCTTGAGCACTGAGGCGGGAGCCGCCGGGTCGCCCACGTTGACCGGAATCTCGAGCAGGGATTTTTCCTCGTCGATGATGCACACTCTTCTGACATCGCCCCGGGAAATGAGTTGTTGCACCTGATGGACCAGCTTGCTGCCGGGGATGCTGATTCTGCTCTTTGCCACGTCGGTTTCTCCTGCGCTGATTATCGGATTGTGTATCGCGCGGCGGCCACCGGGTTGCCTCTCAAGGGCGGGCTACTTGCCGCCGGCCCTGGTCCGGAGTCCGGGGGACCTTGAAGGTCACGCGGCAACTGTCACCATCCACAGTCCGTTTCAAATTGGGGTCGAACTTGCGAAAGATGCTGAGCATGATCTCGTTGTAGGTCACTGTTTCGGCAACAAAAGTGTCAAGGCCACTCGTGTTACCCACCACGGCCAGTTCGCCTAAAAGAATGGTGCCGATCCCGTTACCCTGCTCGCCATCCTCGACCACAAAAGCAACCTCGGCACAGTGGTCGTCCCGCAACCGGTCATAGCGGCCGACGCCCACGATGTCCGTGGACCCCGCCCGCGTTCTCTCGGCCACCAGGGCGTAAGTGCCAACGTAGTCGCAGTCGCAGTAGCTATCGAGTTCCTGATCGCTGATCGATGTTTTGGTATAGTGGAAGCGGAGGAACTTCGTTTCTGATCCGAGGCGGCCGAAAAATGATTTGAGCGCCCCGCGATCTTCATGCACAATCGGCCGGATCACTGCCTGTTGGCCGTTAAGCAATGTTACCGACCGGCGGAAGTCCGGCGCGCAGACCGGCTGTTTCATTCCCCCCCCAGTGCACGTTATTAGATGTCCCTTGTTGACATTCTAACCTGCCCTTCGACCTCAACGCAAACATTCACTGGAATGATGTATAATTCTTGCGCAAGCGGATCCTGCCTGAGATGAACACCGGACACTGGAGGTGGCGTATGGACAGACACGAGGTGCTGCGCAAGTCGGACGTGTTTCACTATCTTGACGAGGCGGAATTGGCCGAGGTCGACAAGATGTGCAGCGAGGAAACGTTCGAGGCGGGTACAGTGCTGTTCAAGCAAGACCGTCAGTTGGAGAAGTTGTACGTTGTCGCCGAAGGGTGCGTGTCCATCCAATTGGAACTCGGACCGACCGACAAACGACAGATGCAGTCGGCCGGTGTTCACGAGTGCATTGGCTGGGAGGCATCCATTCCTCCTTTTCGCGCCATGTGCACCGCGCAGACTCTGGAGAAGACCACGGTGCTGTCCTTCAGTGGCCGCGAGTTACGGAACCTGTACTATACTAACCCGGGACTGTGTTGCGCATGCGCCGGCGGCGTGGCCTACGTCATATCGCAGAGGTTGAAGACGGCATTCAGCCAGCTGATGGGAGTGTCTCACCAGTATTAGGCAGGCAGGGCTCGGAGTATTCAGATCGCTGACCTTGATGACAGCACGAGAGGGCAGATTGCGCAATGGGGGTAAGTGGTGAGTGCCGAGATTGAGTCAAACATGACTGAGGGACGGATATTCCCGCCGCCGGCGGAGTTCAGCCGCCACGCGCACATCAGGAGCATGGACGAGTATCGGCGCGTATACCAGCGGTCCATTGATGATCCGGACGGCTTCTGGGGTGAAATGGCCGGTCAGATCGATTGGAACCGGCGATGGGATCGAGTGTGCGTCGAGGACTTCGCCAACGGCCGGCATGAGTGGTTTCTCGGCGGGCAGCTTAATGTGAGCTACAACTGTGTCGAGCGGCATGTCAAGACTTTTCGCAAGAACAAGGTGGCCTTCATCTGGGAGGGGGACAATGGTGACAGCCGCACGCTGAGTTACCAGCAACTCCACCGCGAAGTGTGCCGGTTCAGCAATGTGCTGCGAGCGCGCGGCGTGAAGAAGGGCGATCGCGTCGCCCTGTACCTGCCGATGGTTCTGGAGTTGCCGGTTGCGATGCTGGCCTGCGCTCGCATTGGGGCTGTTCACAACGTCGTGTTCGGCGGTTTCAGCTCTGAGGCTTTGAGGGAGCGCCTGACCGATTCAGGGGCAACGCTTCTCGTTTGTGCCGACGGGTATTTTCGGGGTGGCCGGGTGATCCGCAGCAAAGACAATGCCGATACAGCCGTCGCCAGTTGTCCCCAGGTGAAGGACGTGATCGTCGTCAGACGGGCTGACATCTCGGTCAGCATGACTCCCGGACGGGATCGGTGGTGGCACGAGGAAATGGCCGCCGAAGGCATGCCGCCCTACCCGCCTGCCGAAGTCATGGAGGCTGAGGACCCGCTGTTTATCCTCTACACGAGTGGCAGTACAGGCAAGCCCAAAGGCGTAGTCCATACCCAGGCCGGCTATCTGCTGTATGCCTTACAGACGTTCAAGTGGGTATTTGACATCAAGGACGATGACACCTACTGGTGTACCGCGGATATCGGCTGGATTACGGGTCACAGTTACATTGTGTACGGTCCCCTGGCGTGCGGGGCGACAGTCTTGATGTTTGAGGGAATCCCTTCCTATCCGCATCCAGACCGTTTCTGGGACATTGTTGAAAAGCACCGCGTCAACGTCTTTTATACCGCTCCGACGGCGCTGAGGTCGTTGATGCGCGAGGGCGATGCATGGGTCAAGAAGCATGACCTCAGCTCACTCAGACTGTTGGGGTCGGTCGGCGAACCGATCAATCCGGAAGCCTGGATGTGGTACCACCATGTCATTGGCGAAGACCGCTGCCCGATCGTGGACACATGGTGGCAGACCGAGACCGGGGGCATCGCGCTCACGCCGCTCCCGGGGGCAACCCCGCTCAAACCGGGATCGGCGACGTTACCCTTCCCGGGCATTGTGCCTGCGGTCGTCCGGGAGGACGGAACCCCGGCGGCGGTTAACGAAGGCGGTTACCTGGTGATTCGCAAGCCCTGGCCCGGCCTGATGAGGCGAATCTGGGGCGACGCGAAGCGGTTCCGGAACGCCTATTTCCTCCATTTCCCCGGTGTGTATACTACCGGGGATAGTGCCCGGATCGACGCCGATGGTTACTGCTGGCTGATGGGGCGTATCGACGACGTGATCAAGGTCTCGGGCCACCGCATCGGCACCGCCGAGGTGGAGGGAGCGCTCGTGTCGCATCCTGCTGTGGCGGAAGCCGCGGTCGTAGGCATGCCTGACGAAATCAAAGGGCAGGCCATTTACGCGTTCGTCACGCTGAAGTCAGGCGTGGATAAGACAGTGGAATTGAAACAGCGATTGGCCGCACACGTGCGCCAACAGATCGGACCCATCGCCACCCCGGACGAGATACAGTTTGCCGACGCTCTGCCAAAGACAAGAAGCGGCAAGATAATGCGGCGCATACTGACCAAGGTGGCGACCGCAGACACCGACAATCTAGGCGACACGAGTACGCTGGCGGACCCTTCGATTGTCCAGATGCTGGTCCACGAACGCGCCGCCCGGTGATCGGGTGGATCGCATCTCCGCGAAACGGCCCGGCCCGCCGGCCGGCACGTACCTCCCCGAACGCCCGCCGGATGCCGGTGTGCGGAGCGCAAAACGGTGTTGACAACCCGAGTCATCGTTTGTATATTACAGGGGAGTTTTTGCGTCTCCGGCAAGATTACGTTGAAGGAGGAATCTGACTCATGAAAGCTGCTTTTGTGGTTGCGCCCAGGAAGATTGAAATATTGGAGACTCCGATGCCCACCATCAGCGCTGAGGAGATGCTGGTGAAGATCGACGCGTGCGGCGTGTGCACCAGCGACATGGCCACCTTTGTGGACACCTTCAGTGAGGAAGTGAAGAAACGGCGGCCGTTCCCGCGCCGAATCGGTCATGAGCCTACGGGGACGGTAGTGGAGGTCGGAAAGAGCGTCAAAGGGTATAAGAAGGGCGACCGCATCACCGGGATCTTCGGCGGCGGTTCCTTCGCCGAGTATGTGTCCGTCGATCCGGTCAACCCGCCCGCAATGGGCAGACCGCCCATGATCTGCAAGGTTCCTGACGGGATGCTGTCAGAACATGCCCTCGGGGAGCCAATGATGGACCTTATGAGCCATGCCCGCTGTGCGAATCCGGAATTGGGGGACTATGTCTTTCAGGCAGGCTGCGGGTTCATGGGTCTCGGAGTGATCGCCGGCATTTCCGGTCCCAAGGTTCGGGAGTACATTGTGGCCGATCTTGAGGACTGGAGACTGGACATCGCCCGGGAATTGGGCGCCACGATCACGCTGAACCCAAAGAAAGTCGATGTGGTCGCCGAGGTGATGAAGATCACCGGAGGCAAAGGCGTCGACGTGGCTGTGGAAGCCGTCGGCCACCCACCAGGCCTGAAGATGGTCGGGTCCGTTATCAAGAATAACCGTGGCAAAATAATCGTCGTGGGCTGGCATCAGGCTCCGGATACCTACGAGCTGATGGACTGGATCAAATCGCCTATCATTTACAGCCCGCAGGGCATCGGCATGTCAACCGATCCCCCCAGTGAGCTTCCGCGGGCGCTGTGGGCCATAGAGAAGGGCATTTACCCGATGGACAAGTTGGTGACTCACAAGTACAAGCTGGAGGAGACCGAGAAGGCATTCAATGACAACCTGGGCAGGACAAAAGGCTACATCAAGGGCGTCGTAATGCCATAGCGGTTTTTCCGGTGCAGCGACCGGGGACGGGGACACGGCATGCCGTGTCCCCGTTTTGATTTTGGGGTACCAACGCCGGGACAAAGAAGACGGGATGATATCGCGCAGGCAAAGCGAGTGGTGCCTTACGGCTTGGAACCGTTCTCGAAAACGGTGGCAGAAGATCCCGCGGTGGCGCGAATATGAGCGTCCTCGGGGCGGAGGCACCGGGGCAGATTTCGCTTGAAGGAAGTCCGTTGCGCCGATAGCATTGCCCTCAGGTAGCGGCTCCGGTCGACTTCCCGGCTCACGGCGATCCGAAACAGGTCCGTACCCATGGCACCCTCCGATTTCTTTTAACATAATGCTAGCCGGCAAATGTTTCCGCCGTATTTCCGATTCATCACAATACCAGTCCGCCCCAGTCCAATTTTCAGACTGGCCGTTGAAGATCGCTTGAGATGAAGGGGCCCGGACTGGCCGTGTCACCAAGGAGATATCGACTGCATGGCACGGACTGGCGCTTGATATCTTGATATAATGATGAGGCAAAGATGATCGTCCCGGGGGTGCGATCAGAGGGAGGGGTAATGATGGTTGAGAAGAACCGTGTGGATCTGGACGATATGGCGGCATACCGGAGACTTGACCGCGATGGGATGCTGGACCGTCTGCACGAGTTTCCAGCGCAGTGCGAGAAAGCCTATGGGTTGGCACAGGCATTCCCCTTGCCCGATAATCTCAGGGCTGCCAGCAATGTGGTGGTCCTGGGGATGGGCGGCTCGGCGATCGGAGGCGATCTGGTCGGGTCGCTGGTGGGTCCGGAACTGAGGGTCCCATTCGAAGTTTGCCGCGGATATAACCTCCCGGGATACGTCGATTCCCATTCGCTGGTGATCGCTTCCAGCTATTCGGGGAATACCGAGGAGACGCTGAGCTGTTTCGCCCAGAGCATTACGCGGGGGGCGAAGAACCTGGTGATCACCACGGGCGGGCAGTTGCGGGAAGCAGCGAGCGCCAACCACATCCCCGCGCTGGTGTTCGACTATAAATCACCACCGCGCGCCGCCCTTCCCTACAGTTTCGTAACGTTACTCTGCTTCATGAACAGACTCGGTTTTCTGCACGATGGAGCCAGCGGAGTGGAAGACCTGCCGGCGCTGCTTCAGACTCAGGCCAGAACGTTTGATGAGACGGTGCCCACCTCCGGCAACCCGGCGAAACAATTAGCCCAACGCTTTCATGACCGCATCGCGGTGGTCTACGGAGCCGAACTGGTGGCAGAGGCCGCCCACCGCTGGAAAACCCAGATCAACGAAAACAGCAAGGCATGGGCTTTCCATGAAGTCAATACCGGAGATGAACCATAATTCGGTGGTGGGTTACGAGTTTCCGGCGGCCCTCAACAAAGAGATATTTGTGGTCATTTTGGAATCGGCCTTTCTTTCAGAGCGTGTTCAGATTCGCTACGGAGTTGTCAGGAGCCTTCTTACCAAGGCAGGCATCGACCACACATCGGTCAAAGGCACGGGCAGCACGCGGATCAAGCAGTTGATGAGTCTGGTCCTTTTTGGCGACTACGTCAGCTACTACCTGGCGATTCTCAATGGGATCGAACCCGGCCCGGTCCATACGATCGATCATCTCAAAGCCGAACTGAGCAAATCCGGCGGTCCACCAAAAAGCGCGGCCTAGTCACGACGACCGCTGCCTGGAGGAAGAGCGATGCAAGACGAAATCACTGATCTGCTGGACTCGGCGATCTACAAGGAGATTGCCGCGGAAGCGCTGTACCTGGCGCTTCAGAACAAGACGCAGGACCCGGGGGCGTCCGCACTGATGCGAGAGATGGCCAGTGAAGAGAAGCACCACGCCGAGTGGATTACGGCCTTGAAGGACCAGGGCAAGACTCGATCCTGGCACCGGGGCCCGGTTCACGACCTGAAAATCTCCGACCACCTGGTCGGCGCGGACCGTCTGGACGGCGCCGGGCTTCAGGACACGCTCATATTTTCGATGAAGCGGGAACAGCAGTCGGTGGAGTTCTACTCGAAACTGATGGGAACGATGCGGACGGCCGCTGCGAAGCGACTCTGTCTGAGGCTGGCGAAGGAGGAACTCAGGCACAAACTGAAGCTTGAGATACTCTATGACAAGCTGTTCCTCGGTGAAGATTAGGACTAAGCTGCAGAAAACAGGGAATGTACGGATCCGCTCACCATGATCCCGTCGATGTGCGAGCCGATGGTTCGACCCCGCTCCGCTTGGTTCGACAAGCTCACCATGAGCGGAGGGGGCAGGCAGGCTCACCATGAGCGGCTCGCAGGCGACTCTTGACGACGCAATCTGGTACTAGAGCTGACCAAACAAGACGCTACCGGCCGCACAAGCCCGCAACTGGGGGCGGAGCATGTGGGCTAGCGGGAGCGCGAAGCCGCGGTGGGGTATCCGTACGATGAGGTTGCGGATCCTCTCACCAGTTCGGCCAGCTTCCGCGGATTGTTACTCTTGGCGATGGCGTCGTCCTGGGTTACCCGTTCGGCCTTGACCAGATCGGCGAGTGCCTGGTCGAGGGTCTGCATGCCCTCAAGCCTGCCCATTTCTATATTGGCGGCAATTTCGTAGACTTTCTCATCGCGAATTAGCCGCCGGATGACGCTGGTGCCAAGCATCACCTCGAATGCGGCGACTCTTCCGCCACCAATCTGGGGCAGCAACGCTTGTGAAAGCACGCCCTCGATGACCTGGGAGAGTTGCAGCCGGATCTGCCGCTGCTGGCCAAAGGGGAACATGTCAACTATCCGGTCGACTGACTGAGCGGCATCGATAGTGTGCAGAGTCCCCAAGACGAGGTGTCCTGTCTCGGCCGCGGTCATGGCGGTGGCGATAGTATCCAGGTCTCTCATTTCGCCTATTACAATGACATCCGGGTCGTGACGCAGGGCGTCAGTCAGGCCCTGCGAGAACGAAGGGCAATCATCACCGAGGTCCCGCTGGTGGATCATACACTGCTTGTCCTGAAACAGGAATTCTATCGGGTCCTCGACCGTCATAACACTCCTTGATTCGCGCTGGTTAAGGAACTCAATCATCGCAGCGAGCGTGGTCGACTTGCCGCTGCCGGCCGGCCCGGTCACCAGAATGAGGCCGCGCGGCCTCAATATGAGCTGCTGGCAGACCTGAGGCAGCCCGAGATCCTCCATCGGCGGGATCTCATGGGGGACATGGCGGATGGCAAGGCTAATCGATCCCCGTTGCCTGATCGCGCTGACCCGGAAGCGGGCCAATCCGGTAATGCTGTAGGCGAAGTCAAGCGAGTGGGTTGCCGCGAACTGCAGCCGCTGCGATTCAGTGGTGACACGGCGAAACACTGTCTCAAGGCTGTCGACGGTCAGGGGCGGCGATTCCATATCAGGCCTAAGACCGCCGGCCAGCCGGAAGATCGGAGGCCGTCCTACCTTAAGATGTAAATCGGAAGCGCCGAGTTCGACGAATTGTCGCAGAATGGCGTCGATATCAATCACGGTTTCGATGCTCGAACCGGGTGCTGAAACCAATAGGCTCCTCCTGTGGTCATCGTGCCGGCCTATCTCCCGTCCGCAATATCAACCTAGTGAAGAACAATCCCGAGGGAATTCCAACGGCAATAGGGGACGCCCGCTGCCTGTCAATGGCCGGCTCATCAGCCGATCCAGCGGTCCACGTCTTGAAGTGCAATCTCAACGGTTCCCTTTTCGACGACGGCGGACTTGACCAGGGCCATCTGATGCAGTGTAGCCAGCAATGGGATAGGCTTGCCGGCGAAAGCGACCACACGGGCCTTGTCTTTCGAGTAATCATCGGTCATCGATATCTCAAGGCCGGCCACTTTTGACAGGGCGTCTTTGAATCTCACAAAGATGGCAGGACTTCCCTTCTCAATGTCAAGGTTGATGGTGCCGACAAATGTCTTGTCATTGTGCTTCTTGGGGGGACTATCTTCGCGGCCGGCGGGTCGAACCGCGGCCTCTTCGCGGAGTTGTTTCGTCTTGACGGGCTCGGCGGCTTGAGGTGCCGTAGTGGCCTCGACCGCCTGCGGTGCCAGCGGTTCTTCCCGTCTGGCGTTCCGAACCAGCCGGGCGATTACCGCCGCCGAGTCTTCAAACTCCGTGGCCAGTCTGTCGGTGGATTCGGCGATCGCCTTGTCACTCTGGCGCAGCGATTCCGCCACCACGTCGGCCTCGCGTTGCAGTCGGCCCCGCAGTCCATCAATCTCACGCTGAGCCTTCACTCGCATCTCGGCCATAACCCGGGTGAGCCGCTCTGCCTCGGCCAGCAGATGTCGCTCGTGCTCGTTCGATTGAGCGATGATACGCTGCGATTCGGTGCTGGCGTCTTTGACAGCTTTTTCATACACCTGCAGCGCTCTCCGGTCAGCATCGGCGATAATCTGCTCTGACTCCTCCTGAGCCTGCCTTCGCACCTTATCTTTCTCTTGTTGAATGAAACTGAGGAACTTGCGGGAGTAGTCGTCGATGACCTGACGCGTCGTTTCATCCACTGGGTCGTTAGCTTCGGGGTGCGAGGGATCTGTCCTCGTGGCCGTTTTACTGTTCACGTCTTTCATGCATGATTCCTCGGCGGACGTTATTGGGCGGTTCGCAGACAGGTCGCAATCAACTAACCAGACCTACCTGCACCTATATGTACCTAATGTTATCTGCCGACAACCCGGTCTGCCATAGTTCGATGGTACTGGCCGTGGGGAGGCGGCAGGAGTATTTAGTATAACGGGGTTCACTGAGAGACAATCCGGAACAGAACAGCTGAGAAGTGTGCTATCAGCATGTTATACTTAGTAAACAACGCCGCAGGAGGATGACGGATGTACAATAAACTCGTGGTACCGTTGGATGGCTCGGACCTGGCGGAAGTGGCCCTTCCGCACGTGGTGGAAATCGCCAGCGGCTGCCATATCGCACAGATCTTCCTCGTCTCGGTGACGGAGGAGGTCAGGGGCAGAGTGTCCAGTGCCTGGGGTATGGAGGATTCTTCGATCAGGGAGTTCCACATGCCGCCGTCGGGGGGTCCGATCCCGCTGGGAGCTTTCCAAACCGGAGTGGTATACTCCTCGGATACAAAGCGACTGAAGGATGTCACCGCCGACGTCGGACGGATGGCGAAAACGGCCTGGGAGTATCTTAACAAGAAGTCCGATGAGCTGGCCCAGAAAGGTCTTCAGGCCGAGGTCAGGGTCCTGATAGGCAATCCGGCGGAAGAAATCGTGAGTTTCGCCGAAGAAGAAAAAGCC
This sequence comes from uncultured Chloroflexia bacterium, assembly GCA_963735055.1. Classification (GTDB taxonomy): domain Bacteria; phylum Chloroflexota; class Dehalococcoidia; order Dehalococcoidales; family UBA2162; genus JBBITI01. Next base: position 201,784 of record CAVTJN010000007.1, read on the forward strand.
GACCTGATTATCATGGGGAGCAAGGGGAAGGCCGGTCTGAGCCGCTGGTACATGGGCAACATTGCCGGTAAGGTCGCGCGCGATACCGACATTCCAGTATTGCTGGTGAAACCGGGACCGGGTTTCAAAGAGAGCAAGCCGAAGCGGCAAGGCAAAGCGACCTGATTGCGGTCAACTGCCGTCAGAGAATTGAGGGAGTCTTAACCGACTCTTAATATTTGTCTGGTACGCTGGATGTGGAATAGGAGGTGAACGTTAGTGTGGAGAAGTAAGAAGTTCATCATTATTGCGATCGTCGTGGGGGTGCTGCTGGTGGGCACGGTGGCCACGGTGGCCCTTGCCCAATCGAATCCTGATACCCCGGCGGCCGCCAAGACGCTGTCGGCGAGGGTAGCCGCAATACTGGGTATCGACCAGGCGAAGGTTGATGCCGCTTTCGCCCAGGCCAAGAGCGATGCGGAGAACGAGGCGCTTGACGCCAGGCTGAAGGCAGCGGTGGCAGCCGGTAAGATGACCCAGGCGGAGGCGGACCAATACAAGACCTGGTGGCAGTCCCGTCCTCAGAACGTCCCCGGCCTGGGCATGGGCGGACGGATATGCAAGCCTGGCATCGGTGGTATGCGCTGGTTCGGACCCTTGCCGCGCGCGGCAGCTCCAGTCCAGTAGCCTGACCCGGGGATCGTCAGATAGCGGTCCCGAGATCGTGGACCTTTAATAGAGGGGGAGAAGCAGTTCTCCCCCTCTATTCGTTATTGGTTCATAATTTCTTAATAGTTGTTCTATAATATTGTTCTTGAACAGAGGGTCGGAAGCAATATATGAGCAAGAGCGTACTGGTAGTAGATGATGACACCAAGACGGTTGAGTTGGTCCGCTTGTACCTCATCCGCGACGGTTATAAGGTGAGCGTGGCGTATGATGGACCCGAGGCGCTAAGGCTCGCTCGCGAAACTCACCCCGACCTCATCGTACTTGATGTCATGTTACCCGGTTGCGACGGCCTTCAGGTCTGCCGGACGCTGCGGCAGGAATCGGACGTACCGATAATAATGCTTACCGCCAGGACCACGGAAGAAGACAAGCTCGGAGCGCTGGGCCTCGGCGCCGACGACTACGTAACCAAACCGTTCAGTCCGAAAGAGCTCGCCGCCAGGGTAAGGGCGGTGCTCAGACGGGTTCCGGACGAATCTCTCGGGCACGGACGCGAGGAGATCAGACTGGGTGAGTTGTCGATACACTTCTTGCGCCACGAGGCCTCCTATGCCGGGCGCCTCCTTTCGCTGACGCCGGTGGAGTTCAAATTGCTCGGCGTCCTCGCCCAGGAACCGGGGCGCACCTTCACCCGGGCACAGCTTGTCGAGAAGGTCCTTGGCTATGATTTTGACGGATTCGACCGGACGATCGATGTCCACGTTCTGAATCTGCGCCGCAAGTTGGAGCCGGACCCGTCGCGGCCCCAGCTCATACAAACCGTATACGGCGCCGGGTATAAGTTCGCCGCGGCGGATAAGAATGCGTAGTCTGCAGTTCCGGCTTCTGGTTGCCTTCACACTGGTCATTCTAGTGACCATCACCACGGTCCTCTTCTTCATCAACCAGGCGACCCAGAGCGAGATCCATCAGTACGAGGTCCGCGTGGCGGAACTACGTGCCGACAGGATGCAACAGGACCTCGGTTTGTACTATTTCAGGCAGGGGAGTTGGGACGGTATCCAACCCATTATTCTGCAGTGGGGGACAATCTATGGGGAGCGGCTGGTACTGACCGACACCAGCGGAGTGGCCGTGGCGGACTCCGAGTCAGCGTTGACGGGGAAACCGTTTGGCCCGGGCGCTGACGGGACCTGGAGGAATCGTCCTTTGACGCTGCGTTCGCTGATGGCACCGGTTAGCCTGCCGATCGGCACGCTATACCTCAGCCCCCCTTCGGCCACAGAAGCCAGCCTGAAATCGCTGAGGGTTTTGTATGCCCAAGTGGGCCGTTTCTTTCTGTGGGGCGGCCTGATCGCAATCGCTGTTGCCATCCTGATGACATTCTTCCTGTCGCGCCGGGCGCTGGCGCCAGTAAGAGCACTTGGCTCGGCGGCCCGACTCATCGGTCGCGGTGACTTTTCGCAAAGGGTGTCGGTGACAGACAAGGGCGATATGGGAGAACTCGCCAATGCGTTCAATACCATGGGCGATGATCTTGAACGCCTTGAGGGGCTTCGGCGCGATCTCGTGGCCGATACCGCACACGAACTCAGGACACCCCTTTCCAACCTGAGGGGATACCTGGAGGCGATACGCGACGGCCTGGTCAAACCTGATCCTCAAACCATAAACTCGCTCTACGAGGAAGTCACTCTATTAACCCGGCTGGTCAATGACCTCCAGGACCTTGCCCTCGCCGATGCCGGTCAGATGAGATTGGACATCCGGTCCGAGGACGTGGGAGAAATGATTGGCCAGTCAGTGGCCGCCGTCAGTGCCGTGGCGCTGGCAAAAGGGGTATCGGTGACGACCGAAGCCACGGGAGAATTGCCCCGTTGCAGTGCCGATGCCCAGCGAATCAGGCAGGTCCTCCTCAACCTGTTGAACAACGCGGTCACCCACACGGCGGCGGGAGGGGCAATAAGAGTAGGCGCTGCCGCGCAAGGTCAGTTCGTCAAGATTGAAGTGACCGACACCGGGGAAGGAATACCACCGGACGAACTGCCCAAGGTCTTTGAGCGGTTCTACCGGGTCGATAAATCCCGTTCCAGAACCACCGGTGGCTACGGGCTGGGACTGACGATCGCCAAACGTATTGTGGAGGCACACGGCGGCACAATATGGGCGACCAGCGTCAAGGGATCCGGTAGCCAATTCGCTTTCACGATTCCGGTGTCGGCATAGCGATGGGCAGGCAGTTCGGGCTCATTGCCGGCGCAAATGAAATCTTAACAATATGTTGAAATACTCGGATAGGGTTAGTTGGAGGTAATGTCGAATGAGACTGTCCAGAGCAATGATTTGCGTAGTGGTGGCGGCATCGGTTCTCCTGTTGGCCGGATGTGCCGCCAAAGCAACTTCAACCGCCAAGCCGCAGACGGTGGCGGTCCAGCGCGGAAGCATCGCCGTTTCGACGACATCTACCGGAAACCTGGCCTTTTCCCAGACCGCCGACCTTAGTTTTGACATGGCTGGAACGGTCGAGGAAGTGACGGTCTCCGCAGGCGACGCGGTCACCAAGGGCCAGCAACTGGCGAAACTCGACACCACCCAGTGGGACAAGCAGGTAAAGACGTTGCAGAAGACCTTGACTACCGCCCAGCGGAGTCTGGCGTCTTCCCAGCGGCAGGTCGCGACGAACGAATTAGCGGTGCGCCAGGCGGAGCTTAACCTGCAGACCTCGCAGAATAGCCTGAAGCAGAACCTGGTGGTTAAGACCGCCCAGGATACCATCGACAATTTGACAAGCGCTCTCGACGTCGCCCAGTTGTCGTATGCCACTAACCCCCAGTTCTGGGGTCCGCAGATCGAATCATTCAAGGCCCAGCTCGCGAATGCCCAGAGTAACCTGCGAGACGTCTTGAGCGGAAGCAGCGCGCAGGTGTCGAGCGATATGGCGCTACAGATCGCTAAAGCTCAGCTCCAGGTAGAGCAGAGTTCGATGCAACTCGAGAGCGCACGAATCGCGGTGGTCGATGCCACGCAGTCAGTGGCCGACGCCACTCAGGCAGTGGCCGATGCCCAGAACGATCTGGATGACACCAAGGATCTCAGTCCGATAATAACGGCCACCTTCGATGGATATGTCACCAGAGTAAACGTCAAAGGGGGTGATCAAATTCAGAAGGGCACGGTCGCCATGCAACTCGCCGACCCCACGAAGTTTGAGGTCGACGTGCTCGTAGGCCAGCGAGACATCTCGGGGATGGCAATTGGCGGAGTCGCCACGGTGGGCGTAGACGCCATGACCGGGGTGACGCTCCCGGCCAGAATCGCGGCGATTGCGCCGACGGCGACCATTCAGCAAGGCGTGGTTAACTATCTGGTCACGGTTGAAGTCCTATCGAGCGCGCCGGCCTCGGGTTTGGGTGGATTCGGCAGCCCGGCCGGATCACCGCCCCTGGGTTCGGCGAACTTCACCTTGCCTTCGGGCAACTTCACACTCCCCTCCGGAAGACCGGGCGCATTTGGTGGTCAGGGCGGCGCAGCCACCGCCAACCAATCCGGACTGGGGCGGGGTGGTCTGTCCGCAATCGCCGGCCAGGCGACTTCGAGTCAATCGGCAGCCATCCGGCAGGGGCTATCGGTGACGGTGAATCTGGTTACCGCCCAGAAGAGTAATGTCCTTACCGTGCCCAACCGGGCCATTGTCCGGCAACAGGGGAAGACCTACGTAAAGTTGGAAAAGAACGGAACGACCGAGCAAGTGCCGGTCACGACGGGGATCGCCAACTCGCAATACACCGAGGTGACCGAGGGGGTGGCCGAAGGTGATGTCGTAGTGCTTCCGGTGGTTACTACCACGACGAGCACCACCGGGAACCAGCAGCCGGGGGTGGGGGGAGGAGGATTTATCCCTGGAGGCATTCTCCGATGATCCGATTACAGGACATAGTAAAGGTCTACCATATGGGTAAGACCGAACTGACAGTCCTCAAAGGGGTCACTCTCGAGATCAAGGATGGTGAGATGGTGGCAATCATGGGGCCGTCCGGATCCGGCAAGACGACGCTTTTGAACCTGATCGGATGCCTCGACAAGCCGACTTCCGGGAAGTACTACTTCGGCGACAAGGATATCAGTGATTTCAACAGCGGTGAGTTGGCCCAGTTGCGGGGACAAAGCATCGGATTCATCTTTCAGACCTTCAATCTGCTTTCGCGTATGAGTGCCCTTGCTAACGTCGAATTGGGTATGATGTATGCCGGTGGCGTCAACCGTGAATTAGCGAAGGAGGCACTCGACAAGGTTGGCCTCTCGGCGCGCATGCGGCACCGACCGGTCGAACTCTCCGGCGGCGAGCAGCAGCGGGTCGCGATCGCGCGGGCACTGGTCAAGAATCCAGCCGTGTTCCTGGCCGACGAGCCGACAGGCCAATTGGATAGCCGTTCGGGGAAAGAGATCATGTCGATCCTTACCTCACTGCAAAGTGAACGCAACATCACCGTGCTGGTGGTTACGCACGACAGCAATGTGGCCAATCAATGCCAGCGGACAATCAGGCTCAAGGATGGCGAGATCGTGACGGAGGAGGATTCATGAAGAAATGGATTGATCTTCTGGGCGCGATATGGACCGGGATCTCAACCCACAAGCTGCGGAGTTTCTTGACTATTCTCGGGGTGGTGATCGGGGTGGCGGCGGTCATCATCCTCATGTCTGTCGGACAGGGCACCTCGGCCAACATCCTGTCCCGACTCGAGGGGCTGGGGTCAAATCTGTTGTTCGTCTCACCGGGACAAACTTCGGCCGGCGGGGTGAGGACTGACTTCGGATCAGCGACCACTCTCACCCTCGAAGATGGTGACGCCATCGCCCAGCAGGTTGCCGGGCTGACCGTGGTGGCGCCCTCGAACACGACCAATCTTCAGATAATATACCAGGACAAGAATACGCGCAGCCGGGTCATCGGGGTTACCCCCGAATACGGGATTGCCTACAATCTTCAAATGGCCAACGGCAATTTCATATCCCAGGACGACTACGATGGGTTTCAGAGGGTTGCCGTACTGGGCCCCAACGTGGCCACCGCGCTTTTCGGCGAGAATGACCCCTGGGGGGAGACCATCCGGCTCGGAAACAACGTCGCCACGGTTATCGGGGTTCTCCAAAGTAAGGGCCAGTCCTTCGGGTCAACTGACGATGCGGTGATCATTCCCCTATCCACGCTCCAGCAAATGGTGGCCAGACAACTGACGAGCACCGGTCAGCACGTGGTCAACAGTGTGGTGGTTTCGGTTGCCGACAAGAAGAACATCGAAAGTGCCATTGCCGACATTACCAGCCTCCTGCAGTCGCTCCACGGGATTGACACTTCGAATCCCACCGTGACCAACGATTTCACGATCACCTCTCAGCAAGACCTGGTCGATACGATCACGCAGACGACCAACAGCATCACGCTGCTGCTGGGGGCAATCGCCGCCATCTCCCTGCTCGTGGGCGGTATCGGCGTGATGAATATCATGCTCGTTTCGGTGCTGGAGAGAACGAGGGAGATTGGGATCCGCAAAGCTCTCGGAGCGAAAGAGCGTGATATCTGGGTCCAGTTCTTGGTTGAGGCAGCGTCACTCACCTTTACCGGCGGAATTATCGGCGTCGTCATCGGCGCAGCCGGTTCCTACTTCATCGGCCGGTCGGGTGCTATGACAACTACTCATTACACCCAGCGTGGTGGTTCTGGCAGTGTCGGTATCGGTTGGCATCGGGCTGTTCTTCGGTTTCTATCCGGCATGGAACGCCTCACGCTTGAATCCGATCGAGGCGCTCAGGTCAGAATGAAGACCGCCGCATATTGGACCACCAAAGCTCGGCCATTGCTCATGGCTCTGGCTTTGCTCGCAGTCATGCCACTGGCCGGCGGTTGCGTAGCGACTCCGGCGGCGACCAGTTCGCCGCCGGCTACAACGACGGCTCAGTTGAGCGGAGGGCCGGACTTCATTTCGGTCGTCGCCAAGGTGCGACCGGCGGTCGTGGCGATCACGACCGAAACGCCGGTCAGGTTCTTTGGCCGGACGTTCACCCAGGAGGGGGCGGGGTCGGGGTGGATACTGGACCCGAGCGGTACAATTGTCACCAATAATCACGTGGTAGAAGGCGCCAATAGCGTCTCAGTCACGCTGGAGGATGGGACGACTTACGTTGCCTATGCGGTCACCACTGACCCGGTGGCCGATCTGGCAGTGTTGAAGATCAAGGCAACCGGGCTTCCGGCACTTACGGTCTCACAGAGTCAGTTGCAGGTCGGACAGTGGGTGATGGCTATCGGGAACGCTCTGGGGCTCGGAATAAGTGCCACCAAGGGTATCGTGAGCGCACTCAACGTGGTCATCGCCCCCGGGCAGGGAGAGACGCTAAATGGTCTCATTCAGACCGACGCGGCCATCAATCCGGGAAATAGCGGGGGACCGATGGTCAATCTCGCCGGGGAAGTGGTCGGCATCAGCAGCGCCAAGATATCGCAGGTTGGGGTCGAGGGGATGGGCTATGCGATCAGTATTGGCGAGGCCTTGCCGATTCTGCAGCGGCTCAGTGAATAGGGATTTGACATCGGGGTCCTGCCGGCCTGTCCCGGGTTCTATCGGCATGCGTTCGCCCTTCTTGCTGGCCGGAAGGGGGATAAAAGAGTATTGTCCTGAGATAGGAGCGGCGCAGACTGGCACAACGTGACGCGGATTACCGCACCTGGGGACTAGGGCACGATGGCCCGGGCAACAATTTCAGCAAGGTCCAGTACCTTCACGGTGGCGTCGGCATGCTTGTCTTTCAGTCCGTCCTCAAACATCGTCAGACAGTAGGGACAGCAGACGCCGACGGTCTGCGGATCGAGAGCAAGCGATTGCTCAACACGCTCGAGGTTAATCCGTTTACCCACCCTCTCTTCCATCCACATATGACCACCCCCCGCCCCACAGCAGAATGAACTGCTGCGGTTTCGCTCCATTTCCGCGGGAGCGTGCCCCGTTGCTTTCGCGATGACCTGCCGGGGAGCCTCATACACGTGATTGTAACGGCCGAGGTAACAGGAATCGTGGATGACGATCTTTCCCAAGTCTTTACTTGGTAGAAGCTTCAGTTTCTGCTGTTTGATAAGCTCGTCTATGAACTCGCTGTGGTGAATAACCTCAAAAGAACCACCATACTGCGGATAGTCGTTCTTGAGGGCGTTGTAGCAGTGCGGACACTGAGTAATGATCTTGGTCACATTCCGGTCCTGAAACGCCTTCACGTTATCCCGGACCATCTGGTCGAAGACGAACTCATTCCCCAGCCGGCGGAGACTGTCGCCGCAGCATTTCTCGTCTCTACCCAGGATGCCCCAGGAAACGCCGGCTGCGTTCAGCACCTGGGCGAGCGCCACAGTGACCTGCTTGCTGCGTGCATCAAAGGCGCCGGCGCACCCAACGAAAAACAGGTACTCGGTCTTGCCCGGTTCGAACGTTTTCACCGGAAGATCAACGGCCCACTTTGCCCGGTCCCCGGGCGCTACGCCCCAGGGGTTACTGCGCTGCTCCATATTCTCGAATAACGGCGACAACTCGGCGGGAAAAGCAGCGTTCATCTGCACCCTCTGCCGGCGCATCTCGACGATCTTGGGAACGTGCTCTATGTATACCGGGCAGGCCTCCATGCACGCGGCGCACGTGGTACAGTCCCAGATCACTTCGTCGGTCACCGCTTCAGAGATCATATCGGGGCGGGGATCGATGGCCTTCCGCGAGAACGGCACCGGATAAACCTGCTGCAGATGGTTTTTCAGGTCCTGGACCACCTTCTTGGGACTAAGCGCTTTCCCACTGGCATATGCCGGACAGGCATCCTGACAGCGCCCGCACCGGGTGCACGCATCCAGGTCCAGCAACTGCTTCCAGGTGAAGTCCTCGATTTTGCCCGAGCCGAACCGTTGGCTGGTCTTAAAATCGATCGGTTTCATGCCGGTGACCGTTGTCAGCGACCGGAGGAAGACGTTCAGGGGAGAGATCACGATATGCTGCAACCGGGACCGCATCACCCACATGTACCCCAATAGACCCAGGGCCGGTATGGTGTGAATAAGGACCCGGTGCCAGACCAGAATTTCGTTCTCCACGGTCACGCCGAACGTCAAGAACGCCCGCGATATCAGGTAGCCCACCGGCGACCATGACGCCCAGTCTGGCGGCGGGACCGCGCTGGCCGCAATACGGTACCCCTTGACCATGAAACCGGTCAGCACCAGCACGAATGCCCAGACGTAAACCAGGGTATCATCCTCTTTGGTGTCCAACCGGTCCGGGCGCCGCACATAGCGCCGGTACACGGCCATGGCACCCCCCACCAGCATCGCCACCCCCCCGATCTCAGACACCAGTGACGCATACAGGTAGATGCTCTGCGGCGGCATCGTCAAGCCCCCCAGCGAGAACAGCCGCACGATCTTACCGAGAAACAGCAGGGCCGTCCCTCCAAGGATAAACAGGTGCATGAAAGACGGATACAACTCACCTTTGCGGAAGAACCGGACATGAGGCACCGCCACCGCCAGGGTGGTGAGGAGGCGCCTGGCCCAATGGTTGCTGCGCTTCTCCGGCTGCCCCACCTTCCACAACCACCAGCGCCTTGCCAGACCGGCCACGAATACCACGAAAAGAACCGGCAGAATGATGCCGATCGCGATCACGATCGGCATGATGATCCGCCTGATGTAGTCTTCCTGCCCCAACCAGAATGTCAGTGAGTCCAATTTCAGCTCCTAACCCGGGTAAAGACAAGGCAATCGAGCGGCAAAGAAGGTAACCGGCCGGACTCCGGGACCGCTGTCGGCCGCCAGCATTCGCCGCACCTGACTGCCGCAGGGGCGTTGTTCGGTCTCAATTAGGCCTTCCCTGTTTGGCCCGAATCTGCCTGATGTAGCTGGTCATCGCCGGTACTATCTGAAAAAGGTCGCCCACGATGCCATAGGTAGCCACTTCAAAGATCGGAGCCTGCTTATCACGATTGATGGCGATGATCACGTTGGATTCCTGCATCCCCACCAGATGCTGGATGGCGCCGCTGATGCCGCAGGCGATGTATATTTTCGGTCGCACCGTTTTTCCGGTCTGCCCGACCTGCCTTTCGGCGGGCATCCACCCTGCGTCAACGGCCGCTCTTGAACTCCCGACGACCCCTCCCAACTCATCGGCCAGTTGCTTGAGAATTGCGAAGTTCTCCGGACCCTGGAGACCACGACCACCGCTGACGATGATGTCGGCCGCGGCGATGTCAATCGCCTCAGCCCCGGGCCGGTGATCATCGATTATCTCAAGCACCTTGGCCAAAACAGACTCTTCCGTGATCTCGCATGGTTCGCGGACAATGGTACCCTGCCGCTTGCCATCGCGCGGGGGAATCGGCATAACGTGGGGTCTCACCGTGGACATCTGGGGTCTTGTCTTCTCGGTGAGAATGGTAGCCATGATATTGCCGCCGAAAGCGGGTCGCGTCTGCAGCAAAAACCCTTTGTCATCGACGCTCAGTCCGGTGCAATCAGCGGTGAGACCGGTACTCAATTCCGTCGCAATCGCGCCCCCGAGGTCACGGCCTTCGCCAGTGGCTCCGATGAGGATGATTTCGGGCTTGTACTTGTTAACCAGAGAGCAGATCGCCTTGTAGTAAGGTTCGGTGCGGTAGTACCTCAATACCGGCGAGTCAACGAGGTACGCCTTGTCAGCGCCATAGGCGAAGCCTTCCTGGCATAGCTGAGCGACTTCATGGCCCAAAACCACCGCGCATAACTCAGAATTCCTGGCTTTGGCCAATTCGGCGCCGATGCCCAGCAGTTCCCAAGAGACATGGGCAGGTTGCCCTTCGGCGTGTTCGACATACACCCAGACCCCTGAATACTCCCTCAGTTTGAGGGTAACGGGATCCTCGATCACTGGCTCCGAGGATGGGGCTTGTGGTTCAAACTGCTTGAGGAGTTCGAGTTGCTCGGGTGAAAAGAAGATCTCTATTGCGCCGGCGGGGCAGATTCTCAAACAGCGCCGGCAACCCGTGCATTTGGTCAGATCGAATACCGGCTCGCCTTTTTCGTTCATCTCGATCGAGGCTGCCCGGCATTCGGCCTGGCACCGGGCGCCACAGGCGATGCACTTCCCCGCGATAAGGCGGGCAAGTCCCAGCGGTCGCTTCGGCTTCTTTTGTTCAACCATGATGTGCTCTCAAAATGACTGCCTATTGGCCGAACGACAGGATGTCCTTCGCAAGCAGTGTATCTACGAGGAGGTGGGCGGCTTCCCCGGGCGTATTCACACCGTCGCCGAGAATTTCCCCTTTTGCTCGTTCGGGGGAGAAGATGCGCCGTACCTGGGTGGCCGAGCCTTTCAATCCGATGGTCTGCTCGTCCAGTTGAATCGCCTTATTGTCCCACAGCTTCACCTCGGCCTGTTCGGCAGCAAGCCGCCTCGGAACCGTGGGGTACCGCGGGTGGTTAATCTCGCGCACCACACTCAGCAGCACCGGTAAGGGAGCTTGCACCACCTCGTGCCGCCCCTCGAGTTTGCGCCTCACCCTGACCGTTCTAGATACCAGATTGACGTCCTGAACCTGGTCAACCAGCGTCAGTTGAGTGTAACCCAGGCGGGTTGCGATGCCGGGTCCTACCTGGGCAGTATCGCCGTCGATGGTTTGTTTTCCGCAGACCACCATGGCGACCTCTTCCGTTTCACCCAGCTTTTTAACCGCCGCCGCGAGTACCATGCTGGTGGCCAGCGTGTCAGCTCCCCCAAAGGCTCGATCTGACAGCAGTACAGCAGAGTCCGCTCCAAGAGCCAGGGCCTTGCGCAGAGTGAATGCAGCACTGGGCGGCCCCATCGAAATAACGGCCACGCGAAAGCCGTATCGGTCCTTGAGCCGTAGACTCTCCTCCAGAGCATTGGCGTCAAAAGGGTTCATAATGAACGGGACCCCTTCCCTGATGAGAGTACCGGTCTTGGGGTCCGTCTTGACCTGAGTAGTGTCAGGGACTTGTTTCACGCAGGTTACAATGAGCATCGAGGTGCCCACCCTGCAAGAGTAACTCGGGGATTTGATGGCAGTGTTGAAGCGTCCGAAGCGGGCTCCGGACCGAAACAAAACCGGGAGAAAGCGAACTCGAGGATAATCAAGCTGACGTTAACTTCGCTGTCCTTCGCGGACGGTGCTCCAGGATATTTTAGAATCATAGACCACGAGAGAGCGGAGTGTCAATGGCGGAACCGCCGTACCTCACGCCCGGCCACGGCCTGGTCCGGCAGCTACAGGAGCCCCAGCCGGCGGGCCTGGGATTGCAGCAAGTCTCTAAAACGTGGGTGAGCTATGGCTATCAACGCCGTGGCCCTGTCCCGGTTCGACCTTCCTTTGAGATGGGCGACACCGAACTCGGTGACCACGTAGTCAGAATAGTAGCGGGGCACCGTCGGCATCATCGGAGCCAAAAGGTTCCCCTTCTCGAGTGTGGGGTGCGCCACAATACGGGAGTGCAGGGCGTTAGCGGTGGTCGACGGCAGCACGTTGACGAACCGGGCGTCGGAAGCCAGGGAGCATCCCAGTGCAAAGTCCAGTTGACCGCCCGCTCCGGTGTACTGGTCATCCAGGCCGAGGATGTCGGCATAGACATTGCCGTAGAGGTCCACCTGTAACGCGGTGTTGACGGCCACCAGATTCCGGTTGGATGCGATCACCCGAGGATCATTGGTGTAGTCGACCGGCTGCATTTCAAACAGTGGATTGTTGTCGAGCCAGTCATACAGCTTCGACGTCCCGCCGTGAAACGTACAGATTGCTTTGCCGCGGTGGATGCTCTTCTCGCTGTTGGTCACCGCCCCCGACTCGAACAACTCCCGGATGCCTTCGGGCACCATCTCGGTGTGGATGCCCAGGTTCTTCTTGTCTTTAAGAAAGTACAACACCGATTCGCTGGTGCCCCCGAATCCGACTTGCAGCGTGGACCCATCTTGCACCAGATCGGCGACAAAGCCGCCGATACGCCTCTCGGTGTCCGTGATCGGTGACTGCGGCAGTTCGAACAGTGGCTCGTCGACCTCCACCAGGTAGTCGATACGAGACATGTGCAGCGCCGTTCGGCCCTGGGTGCGCGGCATGCGCGGGTTGATTTCGGCGATGATCGTCCTTGCCGGCCGTTCGATGGCGCCCCAGGCATAGTCGACGGAGACTCCCAGGCTGCAATAACCGCTGCTGTCCGGAGGCGAAACGGTCAACATGAACACATCGCTCTTGTAGCTGCCTTCCCTGAGAAGGCGTGGTATGGCGGCGAAGGTGACCGGGAAGAAATCAGCCTGCCCTAGTTTGAGCATCTGCCGCACACTTCTGCTGCGCCCGCTGAAAGGCGTGGCACACCGAATATGCCTGTTCATCTCGGTCTCAACGTACCTTTCCTGAAAGGGACCGTGGACCGCCATGTGAAAAAGTCTGACTCCTTGAAGCTCTGAGGCCCGGTCCATGAGCGCCATGGGAAGGTACCGCGGCTCTCCGCAGAAATTTGCCAGCACGACATCGTCACTGGACATTACGGCTTGGACCGCACGTTCTGCAGTCACAACCTTCGGCATTCTCTCCACGGCTAAGAGGTTCCGTCCTTTCTAATGAAGGGGTCAGATGTCTATTAGAGCACATTGGCCGACCAGCTTCAAAATTGTTGGCGTGAGGCGCCGGAACCACAGGCCTTTGAAGCGCCCATGGCCGAAGGGTACAATGGGGCAGGGCGAGAATCATCGCTGACACCGGCATCATCGCCCTTACGCTCGAGTGCCTGATCTTCTTTGACTGGGTACGCTGTCAATCCCGAACAGGCCGGTCGAGTAGGGTACCAATTCGACGGACGCCGTCCGGGCAGATCTTGGCGGACCGTATTCCGGGAGGGACTGGTATTCAGGGATTGGCGTGGCTTCTGCTGGCATCGGTCGGTCTCTTTGTGGGTACCTTCGGCACCCTGATAGGGGTCGCAGGCGGCTTCCTGCTGGTACCGATTGTCCTGTTCCTATACCCCGACAAGAGTCCGGCGACGATCACAGCGATGACCTTGACTGTTGCTTTCTTCAATGCTCTGTCGGGCTCGATCGCATATGCCCGACTTCGGCGAATCGACTTCCGTTCGGGCATTTTGTTTTCGGTTACCGCGGTTCCCGGCGCGATTGTTGGGGCGGCGATCAACCGACTCCTGAGCCGTGACTCCTTTCAGTTGATCTTCGGTATTATCCTCTTGATCATGGCGGGGTATCTGCTCGTAAGACCGGAGAGGAGGGCCGCCATGCGGGCAATCAGTGGCAAGTGGGTCCGAAAGATGACCGACCGCGACGGCAACTCCTTTGTGTACTCTTACCACCCGGCGTTAGGGATGCTTATCGCTCTGGGTGTCGGTGTTGTCTCAGGATTGCTCGGCATCGGAGGCGGTATCATCCATGTACCTGCATTGACCCAGGTCCTGGGCTTTCCCGTCCACATCGCCACGGCCACGTCCCAATTCGTGGTGGGCACAAGCACCTTCGCCGCCGGATTGATGCGCGTCATAACCGGATCCTTCGCCGGGGTGGCGGCAGATACCGTCGTCCTGGCGGGGGGAGCGGTCATCGGGGCCCAGATCGGGGCCCGTCTCTCCCGAAGAATCTCGGGTTCGGTCATTGTTCGCCTGCTCGGCATCGCTCTGGCTCTGGTGGCGATTCGACTGCTTCTGGCCCCGTTCTAGAGCAGCACTCGAAGCAACGGGCGCTGTATTGCGGCGAAAAGCTGATCGTCTCACCTCATCTCGCGCCTTGCCTGACATGCATCTCCAGGTTCGCGATCAATTGGTCGGCCAGGAAGGCAAGCATCGCTGCCGGTAATGCGCCTTCGATGATGAAGGCCAGGTTGTCGCGCGCCAGTCCGGCCACAATCGGCGAGCCCAGTCCGCCGGCGCCAATAACGGCGCCGATCATTGCTGTCCCGACGTTGGCAACCACCGATATGCGGACGCCGGCGAGGATCAAGGGCATAGACAGCGGTATTTCGATTCGGCGCAGCACCTGCCAGCGGCTCATGCCGATGCCGCGGCCGGCGTCAAGTACCTCCGGCGGCACGGAACGCAAGCCCGCCGTCGTGTTTCTCACCACCGGCAGTAGACCGTAGAGAAAGAGGGCGGCTACGGTGGGGAGTGTGCCAAAACCAAGCACCGGGACAGCCAGCGCCAGGACGGCGACGGGCGGGAGCGTCTGACCGAGCGAGGTGAGGCTGTTTGTCAGGGCCAGGAAATCGAGCCCGCCGGGCCGGGTGACCCATATTCCGATCGGGACCCCAAGCAGGATGGTTATGATGCTAGAGATAGCCACCAGTTGAATGTGCTCCCAAACCAGGAGGACCAGCGGCGCCCGGGGGTGCATGACAACAGTTTCGCCGGGGAACAGGTAGCCAAGTGCCGCTTGCCACCATTGGGCGTTGACGACAATCACCGTGAACAGGACCGCGGCGAGAGCCAACAACAGCCATCTTCGGCCGGGGCCGATGTTCGTTATCAAGAGCCTTCTTCTCGCGTCGCCGATTCCACGTCCCCCAGCGCCACCTCACCGACAAGTATGTCTTGTTGGTTGATGACGGGAACGAACTTGAATCCCAGCCCGAGCATCCGCGAGAGAGCCTCTCGAAGGGTGGCGTCGTCTTCAAGGGCGATCTCGGCCGCATCCGCCAGGTGAGCGACCTCCCGGACGGAAGATGCCCCCCTTAAGGCTTCGCGGTCAGCCCATCCCATCAGGTGACCCAGATCATCGACGACCCAGAACCACCGGTGAGGATCCGTCCCGCCGTCTGGTCCGGCAGAAGATGCCTCTATTCGCACGGTGGCAGCCGGCCGGATGAACTTTGTGATGCTCATCCTTGAAAGACGTTTCAGGGCGCGGTCGGCGCCGACGAAGTCGCGCACAAACCGGTTGACCGGCCGCGACAATATAATCTCGGGCGTGTCGTATTGCACCAGCCTTCCCGATTCCATGACGGCGATGCGATCTGCCAGACGCACGCCCTCGTCCAAGTCGTGCGTCACCAGGATGACCGTCTTCTTCAGTGTACGCTGGATCCGGAGGAACTGGCCCTGGAGTCGCTCCCGGGTGAGCGGATCGACAGCGCCAAACGGTTCGTCCATCAGCAGAATTGGCGGGTCGGCGGCCAGCGCCCTGGCGACGCCGATACGTTGAGCCTCGCCTCCCGACAATTCGTGAGGATACTTGGCCGCGTATCCGGAATGGTTCAAACCGACCAACGCGAGCAACTCCGCGGTGCGGTTGGAGATCCGTACCTGATCCCAATGCAGCAGCCGGGGCACAATGCCTATATTCTGTGCCACTGTCATGTGCGGGAAAAGCCCCACGCTCTGAATGGCATAGCCGATCGAAAGGCGAAGCTGTTCCGGCTTCACCGTACTCGTGTCCCGCCCGTTGATCAGGATGGAGCCCGAGCTGGGCTCCACCAGGCGGTTGATCATACGAAGTGTTGTTGTCTTGCCGCATCCCGACGGGCCGATGAGCACGCAGACGGCGCCTTCCTCAACGTCAAGAGACATGCGGTCCACCGCCGCGACATCTCCGTAGAACCGGGTAACATCTTGAAGTCGGATCATCGGATTCATGGCTTACCTTTGGCCCCCTTTGGCGAACCCAAGGTAACTGCCAGAGTCATGACAGCGTCGGTAATCATGGCCAAAGCGATGATCGGAATGGTTCCGAGGAGTATCAGATCGGGAGCCGCCTGCCCGATTCCCCGGAGAACGAACCAGCCCAGTCCACCTGCGCCAATGACCGCCGCTACCGTGGTCAACCCGACGGCCTGAACTGAAGCCGTCCGAATTCCTTCGAGCACCACGGGCGCGGCCAAAGGCATCTCGATCCGCCAGAACAGTTGCCGGCCGGTCATGCCCATCCCCCGCCCCGCATCAACCGCGGAACGATCGACTCCCCGCAAGCCGGTGTAGGTATTTTGAACGATCGGAAGAAGTGAGTAGATAATAAGGGCGATGACCGCAGGTGTGGCGCCCACGCCGCTGACACCGATCTGGCGTAGCCCGGGGTAGGCGAACGACAGGGCCGACAGCGGAGCGATGAGCAAGCCGAACAAGGCGAGACTCGGAATGGTCTGGACAGCGTTCGAGACAAAGAACACCGGACCCCGGACCAGGCGGCTGCGGGCGGCCCAACTCCCGAACATTACGCCAATTACCACGGCGAAAGCGACGCTGAAGAAGGTGAGCCTGAGATGCTGGACTGTCTCGCTCCAGAACCGGGCGCGGTAGGCACCATATTCCACCATGATTGAACTCTGGTTTAGCCACCCGGAGGCAAGAATGGCCGCCGACGCCGCCAGACCGGTCCAGGCAATGGCGCGGCCGCGCCATTTCGACAAGCTCTTCCGGGACGAGTAGGCAATGGTCCACAAGCCGGCCATCGTCAGCCACATTCCGCCACTTAACGAAACGCGGGCGGTTGAGTCCCCGCCACTGAGGAGGCGCCGGTTAGCGGCCCCGGTTAGCAGGAGAGTGGTCACGAGTATCAAGATGGCCAGAATACCCAGACGTGAACCCGGGTGGCGAGACTTGAATACCGTCAGCAGAAGACACGCCGCCCAGAGCACCGCGATCACCATGGCGCCGGGTACGCCAAATGCGTCCCAGAGACTGAGAGCGGTCCCCGACGCCAGCCGGTTGGGCCTCAATGTGAACCATGCCGGGAACAGCGATAGAATACCCAGAGCACTCCCCAGCAAAGCCACCTTGTCGAGGCTGCGCCACCGTGTCATCACGCCTTCCCTGGCGCTGCTGGAGTCTGATTGGGACGGATGAAGAGCAAACACGTCCAGACGCGGTAAGCTGGCAATCCTGGGTTGTCAAAGGTTACAGACTGCATGATGGAGAGGAACTCCGGCCGCTACCTGACGAAACCCTTTTGTCTCAAGTAGGCAAGCGCGACCTGCCCGGGCTCTTCGCCATTGACGGCGATTCTTCCGTTCAGGGTCTGGAGCGTGACCAGATCCAGGGTCCGGAAGACCGGTGCCAGCAAGGTCGCAATCTCGGGATATTTGTCAAGGATCGCTGAGCGGAGTATCGGCGCCGGTTCATATACCGGCTGGACACCTCGGGGATCCGTGAGCACCACCAATCCGAATGCACTGAGTCCCCCGTCGGTCCCGTAGGCCATCGCGGCGTTCACCCCGTCCGTACCTTGAGAGGCCGCCTTCTCAGTCTGCGCCGTATTTCCGCTCTGCACCACGACGAGTTGATCCGGCTTAAGCGTAAACCCGTAGGCGAGTTGAAAGGCAGGTAATGCCGCCTGACTGGTCACAAACTCCTCGGAGCCAATCAGTTTGACCCGGCCGCCCCGGCCTACGTACCTGGCAAAGTCGTCAAGTGACGCCAGCTTCTCCGTTTCCGCCAGCGACCGGGTAACGGCGATCGCCCAGGTGTTATTGGCGGGGGCGGGGGTCAGCCAGACGATGTTGTTCTTTTGCATGTCAAGCGTCCTGACGCGCTCATATCCCTGCTGGGCATCCTTCCAGACCGGGGAATCCGCTTCGTCGAAAAAGTACGCCCCGTTCCCGGTGTACTCGGGGTAGATATCCAGCTCTCCGGTGATAATGGCTTTACGCACCACGGAGGTTTCCCCGAACTGCGACTTGTCGGTGACCCGGAACCCGTTCTCTCTCAGCACCAGAATAATCATCTGGGCAAGCAGCGAGCCCTCGGTGTCTATCTTGGAACCCACGGTAACAGGCCCCTTGGAACCCAGGGAGGCGGCCGGAGCACAGCCCGCAGCCAGAAGGATAATGAACAGCAACGCCCAGGCAACAGTTCCACGAAGTCTCGTCATTGTCCCTCACGAGTATCGATCTGCCATGTATTATATCGCGGTGAACTCCTCCAGCGTAAGAGCGACAGTCGGCGGCGCGGGTTGCACATCGCGCCCACATGTGCTATTACTATGTTTCTCATGATAGTCAGGTTTTGACGGCAAATTTAGGGAAATGATAGTATTGTGGTAGTAGAAACGACATGTCAGACGTACAATTAACGCTCAACGGAGTTCAGGTTACCGCTCAATCCAACCAGACCATCTTGCAGCTCGCCCGGGAGCATGGCATCGACATTCCGACTTTGTGCTACATCGAAGACCTTGTCCCCACCGGAGCCTGCCGGATGTGCGTGGTTGAAGTAGATGGGTCGCGGACGCTGGTGGCGTCGTGCCACACACCGGTTGGAAAAGGAATGGTGATTCAGACGCATTCGCCCAAGGTGCTGGAAACCCGTGCCATGATTATGGATTTGATATTGGCCAGCCACTGCGGGACGTGTTACATGTGCGAGAAAGCCAACCTGTGTGAACTGCGGCACATCGCCATCGATCTGGGAGTCGGAATCCCCAGCTTCGACGTCAAGAAGCGGTATTATCCCATCGAAGATGTCAGCCCCTATATTGAAAGGGACCTGTCAAAGTGCATCCTTTGCCGCCGTTGCGTCAGGGCTTGCACGGAGATCGCGAAGAAGAATATCCTGAATGTGGGCTACCGGGGTTTTGACACCAAGATCATCAGTGAGACCGACAAGCCATTGGATGTGGAAGCATGCCGGGATTGCGGGATCTGCATCGAACATTGCCCGACCGGCGCTATCACCACCCCTCGCAAGTTTGGCAAGGAAAAGAAAGGCCGGCCACTGTTGATCAAGGGCTAGGCGCCGCGTTCAGTCCGCTCGGAGGTTAGATGAAAGAAGGAGTCAGCGCTATTTCGCGGGAAGATCAGAAGAACATCCTGATCAAACTCAAAGCGGCCCAGGCCGCGGCCGGCTACGTTTCCGAACAGGCCATGTCGGACATTGCCGCCTCGTACCAGACCTCAGTAGCCGAGGTGTATGGGGTCGCCACCTTCTATTCTTTCCTGTGTGTGAAACCAACCGGGCGCAACGTTATCAGGATCTGCCGCAGTCTACCCTGTCATCTCAAAGACGGGGAAAGCGTTCGGAAACGCCTGTGCGGGATCCTCGGCGTTGAACCCGGTGAAACCACCGCCGACGGCCGGTTCTCGTTGGAGGAGACCAACTGCATCGGCGCCTGCGATTTGGCCCCGGCGATGCTGGTGAACGGCGAGTTGGTGGGCAATCTTACCGTCGACAATATCGGGGCGACTCTTGAGGCCTACCGCTAGGTAGGAAAAAGGAATACTACTTTGCCAGAAAGACGAGTGGTTCTCAGAAATTGCGGGATAATTGACCCTAAGGACATCAATACCTACATTGCCCGGGACGGGTTTCGGGGTCTCGAGAAAGCTTTAGCCATGACCCCGGAACAGGTCATTGAAGAGCTCAAGGCTTCCGGACTGAGGGGGCGGGGCGGGGCATTCTTCCCCGTTGGTATGAAGCTCGAAATGGCGAGGAAGGCCCCCGGCGACGAAAAGTATGTTATCTGCAACGCCGATGAGGGCGAGGTGGGTACTTTCAAAGACCGCTACCTCATCCAAAACGACCCGTTCACGCTGGTCGAAGGGGTGGCCATCGCCGCCCACGCCGTGGGTTCAAGGCAGGCATTCATATATATCCGCGCCGAGTATCACTACCTCCTCGCGACGTTGCAGGGGGCGGTGGATCAAGCCCGCGAGAGGGGCTATTTGAGGCACGCTGAGATCACCGTACGGGAAGGTGCAGGGGCCTACGTTTGCGGCGAAGAATCGGCATTGATGGACTCGATTGAGGGGAAGAGGGGCGAGGCACGCTACCGGCCACCGTTTCCGACCAACGCCGGCTTGTGGCAAAAACCGACTACGATAAACAACGTGGAATCGATGTCGAACTTACCCCAGATCATCTTGAACGGCGCGGCCTGGTTCAACCAGATGGGAACCGAACGCAGCAAGGGTACTAAGGTCTTTTCATTGAGCGGCGACGTTGCTCGTCCCGGGGTTTACGAACTGGTGCTGGGGACTCCGTTGCGAGAACTGGTGGTGGACCTCGGCGGCGCAAAGTCGGTCAAGGCAGTTCAGATTGGCGGGACCTGCGGCAGGATAATCCCGGGGACGAATCTAGAGGTCGCGCTGGCGACCGAAGGCGTGCTCGGCTCCGGCGCGGTTACCGTGTTTGATGAAAGCCGGGACATAGTTGACATAATGTACCGCACGGAACAATTCCTCGCCGAGGAATCGTGCGGTAAGTGTTTTCCATGCCGCGAGGGCACGCAGAATCTGGCCGGCATATTGGGGAAGTTCGTTCGTAGCGAGGGTTCGCCGGGAGACTTGAAGCTGCTCGAAAGCCTGTCCCGGACGATGATCCTCGCATCTTCTTGCGGGCTGGGGCAGGCAGCGCCGACCGGCCTCCTCGACAGCCTGCAGAACTTCCGCGCCGACTTTGAAAAGAGGGTACGCGCGGCGTAGCTGTCGGCGATCGAGTAATCTCACTAACAAGGACTGGGAACGCAAAATGATAACAGTTACCAAACAGAAACCACTGGAAGAGATCACCAAGTTTCTGGAGCCTTACAAGAAGGTCTATCTTATCGGCTGCGGAAGCTGCCCGGCGATGCTGCACACCGGGGGCAGGGCTGAAGTGGTTGACATGAAGGGCAAACTGGAACAGGCGGGCAAGGAAGTAACCGGTTGGATGGTGATTCCGACCGCGTGCGACAGTCTTACCAAGGACGCTTTGGAGGAAGAATCGGGAAACATCGCGCCGGCTGAGGCGATCCTGGTAATGGCATGTGCCTACGGGGTGCAGACCGTCGGGTTCTACTCCAACAAGGCGATCTATCCTGCTCTGGAGAGCCTGTTCGTCGGCAAAGAAGAGGACCCGGGGACACTCGTCGAGGTCTGCGCCCAGTGTGGCAACTGCCGTCTTGGCCGGACCGCGGCGATATGCCCGCTGGTGCGCTGCGCCAAGAGCCTGCAGAACGGCCCATGCGGCGGCTCAGCCGATGGTAAATGCGAAGTCGACCCCAATACTCCTTGCGCGTGGCAACTCATATTCGAGCGGCTGAAGGCGCTCGGCGAGTTGGATAAGCTTGAAGTGATCGAGCCTCCCCAGGACTGGAGCAAGAGCCATTCCGGGGGGCCGCGTCGATTCAAGGTAGGGGTCTAGCTGATGGGGCAGCCGATCGGAGACACGAGAGGGTACTTCGAACGAGGCGGCCATGATGACAGTGCCGGCCCGCACGTCGTGAAGATTCGGTCCATGGCCAGTAAGTTGCTGCTGCAGAGAAAAACAAGAGGAGTCCGTCGTAGATGAAAGCCGGAACTAATCTCGAAAAAGTGCTCGCGGGCGGCGGGTTCGCAGTTACTGCCGAGGCGGGGCCTCCAAAAGGGACCGGCGCCAAGTCTATTGTCAGGAAAGGCGAATCCTTACGCGCCTGCTGTGATGCGGTGAACATCACCGACAACCAGACCGCCATCGTACGCATGTGCAGTCTGGCCGGGTGTGTTCTCCTGAAGCAGCAAGGCATTGATCCGGTGATGCAGATGGTGACCCGTGACCGCAACCGGATCGCCCTTCAGAGTGACGTGCTGGGCGCCATTGCCCTGGGCATCGGCAATATTCTGTGCTTGACCGGCGATCACCAGAAGTTCGGCAACCACCCTCAGGCCAAGGGAGTATTCGACCTGGATTCGATACAGCTCGTGCAGACGCTCAAGAACATGCGGGACCAGAAGAAGTTCATTTCCGGCGAGGATGTCTCCGGAGAGGTCCCGTTGTTTATTGGCGCCGTTGAGAACCCATTCGCCGATCCCTTTGAATTCAGGGTGACCCGTCTGGCCAAGAAGGTGCGGGCAGGGGCGGATTTCATCCAGACGCAGGCCGTGTTTGACGTTCCCAAGTTCGCCCGTTGGATGCAGATGGTGGTGGAGCGAGGGCTGGACAAACAGGTCCACATTATGGCCGGAATAATACCGATCAAGTCGGCGGCAATGGCCCGCTACATGAAAGACAACGTCTCCGGAGTCAGTGTTCCCGACAGTATCGTGACCAGAATGGAACAGGCCAAGAACGCCAAAGACGAAGGACTGAAAATCGCCCTCGAGGTCGTCCAGCAGGTGAGAGAGATCCCGGGCGTTCACGGCATTCACATCATGGCGGTGGGTTGGGAGGAGATGGTACCGGAGATCGTCAGCAAGTCCGGTCTGATGCCCCGGCCGGTACCGCCGCCCCAGGAAACCGGTTCCCCAGCTGCGCCTGCCTCGAAGGCCAAATAGCAGGCCTGCCGGATCATACGGTCAGCCACCTGGTTAACCACGAATCTGTGGCGTGGCGGGCTCTCACCACTACCGTTTCCAGATAGGGCGGCGGCGGACGACGACGGCGACCAGGAACATCGCGACGGCGACCAGTGTCATGGCCGGTCCCGAGGGAAGATTGGCGTAGAACGACACGTAGAGTCCGACCACAGCGGTCACCACGCCGAGCAGGGCGCCCACAACCATCGACGGCGCGAAACGGCGTACCAGGAGACGGGCAGTGGCTGCGGGAACTATCAACATCGCCAGCACCAGGATGATGCCGACCGCCTGAAGAGCCACGACGATGACTAACGCCAGCACGGTGAGAAGCACATTGTCGAGGAATCCGGTCCGAAGTCCAGCGACCTTGGCTCCAACAGGATCAAAAGTGGCAAACACCAGCTCCTTGTGAAACGCGTAGAGCAGCGACAGGGCAAGAATGCCCAACCCCAGGGTGACGGCAACGTCCCGCCAGTTCACCCCAAGCACCTGCCCGAGCAATATGTCTTCAAGGCGGACCGGTAATCCCCGGGAAACACTGAGCATAGCAAGCCCCAGGGCGAATAGTCCCACGAAGAGTATCCCGATGGTGGTGTCTTCGCTGAACCCTGTGCGGCGGCTCAGGAACCCGATCAGCAGGGCCATCATGATGGCAACGGGAATGGTCCCGACCACCGGGCTGAGGCCGAGCAGTACGGCCACCACAATACCGGGCAGGACGGCGTGAGACAGGGCGTCTCCCATGAGCGCCAACCCGCGGCTGACCACATAGCTTCCCATGACCGGGGCGACCACGCCGACGGCGACCGATACGATCAGTGCCCGCACCATGAAGCTGAATTGGAACGGTTCAAGCAGAGACGGCATCGTCCCCATCCTTCCTGCCGTGCAGGGATGCGTGTGAACTGTACAGTTCCTGGATGAGCATCGGGGTGACGTCCTCCGGAGGCCCCCAGCCACAAACGTGGCGGTTGAGGCAGACGGCCATGTCGAAACGGGCGGACAGGGTGGCCACGTCGTGGGTGGCGATGATAATGGTCCGTCCGCCGTCCCGCAGTTGCTTCAGGACCGCCACCAGACCTTCCTGTGCGGCCACGTCGACACCGCTGAAAGCCTCATCGAACAGGATGACGCGTTCCTCTTGAGCGAGGGCCCGGGCCACGAAAACCCGCTGTCGCTGTCCCCCCGACAACTCACTTACCAGGGAGTGGCGTTGCGCCCACATCCCCACCTGTTCGAGACACAGCCGCACGGCTTCGTTATCAGCCCGCGTCCGTCGCTTGAACCAGCCGATGAGGCGGGCGCGGCCCATCATCACAACGTCGGACGTGGTGGCGGGAAAACGCCAGTTAACCCGTTCCTGCTGGGGAACATAGGCCACCTGGCCGCGCGGCCCCGACACCGGTCTTCCCTCGACCAGAATGCGGCCGGTCTTGACCGGGATCAGCCCGGCGATGGCGTTAAGCAAAGTGCTCTTACCGGCGCCGTTGGGACCAAGAACGCCGACCAAAGCCCGGGGTCCGGCGGTGAAGGAAACGTCTTCAAGGATCATCTTGCCGCCGAGCTCGACGGCTACGTCTTCCACGGTCACCGCGGGCGAGGCCGGTGGCCCGGCCGGCCGTTCTGGACTGTGGCTCATCGTTGCCTCATCTTAGTTGGCGTTTCTCCCCGCTGGCTCAGTACAAAGCCTGATAGATTGCCTGAGTGTTGACGTTCATCATATCGATGTAGGTATCGGCCCCACTCTGCGGCGGTCCCAGTGAGTCGGAATAGAGACGGACTACTTTGGCGCCGGTCTCGGAAGCGATGGACCGGGCGAGACGGTCGTTCACCACCGTCTCCGTGAAGATCACGCCAATGCCCATCTGGCGGATCGTAGTCGCAAGCTGGCCCAGTTCTGCAGGCGACGGCTCCTTCTCAGTGTCAATACCGGGGAAGATCGACCCGACGGATTCATATCCGTAGCGCTGGGCGAAATACTGCATGTTCTCGTGGGACGAGACGATCTTGCGGTTGAGGGACGGGATCATGGCAGTGAAATCGATGATGCGAGTGTTCAGTTGGTCCAGTTCCTCCGTGTAGGCAGCGGCGTTCGATCGGTATGTCTCGGTTCCGGCCGGGTCAGCCGCAATGAGCCGCCCGAGGATTTCACTTACGGCCATCTGCACCCGGACGGGATCCCACCAGAAATGGGGATCAAACGGGACCTCCGGAGAGCCGCCCGTCTCAACCGGTATTGCCTGCACGTAGTCTCCGAGAGCAATCACTCTGGACGTGTCGGTGGCGGCGTTCGTCAGGAGACGGGTTAGCCACTCCCGCTCCAAACCGAGCCCGACCGTAAATACCAGCCGGGCGCGTGCCACGCGGGCGACGTCGGCGGCCCCGGGCTGGAAAGTGTGCGGATCGGTACCCACGGGTAGAAGCGGCACGACGCTGACCCGGTCACCCCCGACGTTCGCCACCCAGTCGGCGACGATGTTGCTCGTAGTGACAATCGAAATATCGGTCGACGTGACCCCGGATTGTCCGCAGGCCGGAAGGACACCAGACAGCAGGGCCAGCATGCCGATGATCAGCAGGGCGACGGGTTTATGACGTATTGCGCCTGACGGGAAGCTCACCCCACTGATCTCACTCTACGCGACAGTTGTTACCAGGCCGGTCTGTTTTCAACCAATATACAGCAGCGCCCTGCCACATTCAACACGCCGGCGCCTCGCCCCTCCTTTAGTGCCGGTCAGGGCTGAGCCTGGCGCACGATCCTTGACGGATGAGCCGCAGGCACCTATAGTGGAGGTGGCTGACAGATGGGACGGTGACGTCCGGATTGGGGAGATTTCGGTGGACATCGCGTTTCAGATAGGGCCTTTGAAAGTCGCCTGGTACGGCATCTTCATCTCGCTGGCGGTCATTGCCGCGGTGGCGGTGGCGTCGCTGGAAGCAAAACGGCGAGGGGAGCTGACCGATCATCTTCTCAATATGCTGCTGCTGGTTCTGCCACTCGGCATCATTGGCGCCAGGGTATATCACGTCATCGACCAGTGGAGCTACTATTCGCAGAATCCCGGCCTCATCATCGGGGGCAGAGGTCTGGGCATCTTCGGAGCGGTTATCGGTGGGGCAGTCGGTCTCATTATCTATACAAAGTGGAAGCGCCTGAGCACGCTGACCTGGCTCGACATCTGCGCCCCGGGTTTGATCGCGGCCCAGGCGATCGGACGGTGGGGCAACTTCTTCAACCAGGAACTGTATGGCTACCCGACTGACCTGCCGTGGGGGGTCTACATTGACCCGGCGCACCGGCTCGCCGGGTTTGAGATGTACGAGCATTTTCATCCCTTGTTTCTATACGAATCTCTGTTGAATCTGATCGGACTCGGGCTCCTGCTGATCACCTCCCGCAAGTTCGGGAAGCGGCTGTTACCCGGCGAACTCTTTGTCGGATACGTCATATATTATGGGATCGTCCGTTTCGTACTCGAGGGGTTCAAACTTGAAGTGTGGACCCTCGGCGGCTTCCCAACGGCGCGGTGGATCACGCTGGTTGCGGTGCTGCTGGCCGTTGCGTTCACCGTAGCAAGGCGCCGCCGGCACTCGCACAACCATCACTCGGGCGCTGTTGGTCTTCCGCCAGAGTCGGAAGTCTGAACAGCAAGGGCCGGCTGACGCCTGATGACGCTTGACAATGCGGGCTCTGAATGTCATAATCTTCGACGTCCCGAGTGAAGCGGCGTGCCGGGATCTCCCCAAATTCCGGCTGCAACCTGGAGTCTTTGATCGCAGAAGCGATTAGACATCTACCTAGGAGGAAAGAATGAGACTAAAGCCAAAGTTTACCTACCTATCATTGGTGGCGGTGGCCCTGGTGTCGCTCATCGGTTCGGCCTGTGCGACGCCGGGCGACACAACCACCAAGCCGGGCACCCCGACCGGAGCCCAGATGCTGAGGGTCAACCTGGCAGCCGAGCCTGCCACCATCGACCCCAACAAGGCGTCTTGGGCAAACGAACGCACCGTTATCATGCAGGTCTTTGAGGGTTTGCTCGGCTTCAACGGGGACCTTTCTCTGAAAGCCGTCGTCGCCAAAGAAATCCCCACCGTTGCCAACAAGGGCATTTCGGCCGACGGCAAGACCTACACCTTCAACCTCAAGTCTAACGTGACCTGGAGCGATGCCAAAAAGGTCACTGCCAAGGACTTCGAGTACGGCATCAAGCGCATGCTCAGCCCCGATATCGCCTCCGACTACGCCGGCTTCTACTACGCCATTCAGGGTGCTGAAGAATACAACGGCGCCGCCGACAAGGACGCCGCCACCAAGGACACACTCAAGGCTGCGGTGGGCGTGAAAGCGGTCAGCGACACTGTGCTTCAGATCACGCTGGCACGGCAGAGTCCAACCTTCCTGCAGGTCATGGCCCTGTGGCCGTCGTATCCGGTGCGGGAGGATATTATCACCGCGCAGGGTGACAAGTGGACTGAGCCGCCGAACTACATCGGCAATGGCCCGTTTATTCTCACGGAGTGGGTCCATCAGGACCATCTCACGCTGAAGGCCAATCCCAATTACTGGGGTACAAAGCCGAAACTGACCGAGATACGCATGGCACAGATTACGGACGCAAATGCCTGTTTGGCAGCGTACAAGAACGACGAAGAGGACATCTCTGGTGTTCCTGTAGGCACGGAGAAAGCCATAATGGCTGACCCAGTCCTGAGCAAGGAAATCGTGCGATATGCTGAACTCACTACCTTCGGGTTTCGGTTCAACGTGACGGTAGCACCCTTTGACAACGTGAAGGTCCGCCAGGCCATCAATACGGCGATTGACCGAGATGCCTTCGTCGACAAGATCCGAAGTGGCGTGGGCAAGGCGGCCACGAGTTGGATACCGCCAGGGATGCCAGGCTATGACGCCGCGCTGGGCGCCCAGTACACGTTCAACGCTTCCAAGGCCAAGCAACTGCTTACCGATGCCGGCTACTCCGACGTCACTAAGTTGCCGCCGATCAAGTTCCAGTACTCCGATACGGCCAGCAACAAGACCATCGCCCAGTTCCTGCAGGGGCAGATGAAGGACAATCTCGGTATCGACATCATCCTTGAGCCCATGGAGACCAAGGCATTTTCCACTATGGTCAACCAGAAGAAATTTACCTGGGCATGGTACGGCTGGGGCGCCGACTACCCCGACCCGGACAACTGGCTGCCGGAGCTGTTCGGCACCGACGCCGGTAACAACAAAGGCAACTACAGCAACAAGGCCTTCGATGATCTTTCCAAGCAGGCCTTACTCGAACTGGACAACACCAAGCGGCTGCAGCTTTGGGCTCAGGCCCAGAAGATTGTGGTCGATGATGCGCCCATGGCTTTCATGTTCTATCGAGAGCGCTTCCAGTTGCGCAAGCCGTCGGTCAAGGGGATGGTCACCACCGGGATGGACGGTTCGGTCATCGGCGACATGTTCTTCGACCAGGTATTCATTCAGAAGTAGTATTACATAACGAGCTATGCTAGAATGAATAGTCGGGAGAGGTTCGCCTCTCCCGACTATTTTTGTCATTGACGAATGTCTAAATATATTGTGCGTCGCGTCCTGTGGCTGGCGCTCGTCCTGTTGGTCGTGTCCTTCATTACCTTTTCCCTGATGCATCTCATTCCGGGCGGCCCATGGGACCGCGAAAAGGCATTGCCGCCGCAGGTGATCGAGAACCTCAACCGCAGGTACGGCCTCGACAAGCCATTTCTGGTCCAGTATGGCAACTATGTTTGGGGCCTTCTCCACGGGGACCTCGGAGTCTCCTATTCGTTTCAAGACCGCAGCGTCACCCAGATCATTATGCAGGGTCTTCCGAAGACGGCCACCCTGGGCCTGACCGCCTTCGCCCTGGCGATACTGGTCGGCATACCGTTGGGCATGGCGGCCGCGCTTCGGCAGAATTCGCCCGTGGATTACGTATCGGTGCTCTTCTCCACGATCTTTGCCAGCATACCCGGCTTTGTGATGGGCATCCTGTTAATGATCGTGTTCGGAGTATTGTTGCATTGGCTGCCTACCGGGGGCTGGGGATCTGTCAGGCAAGTTATTATGCCTGCGGTCGCCCTGGCAGCGCTGCCGGCCGCCTTCATCGCCCGGATTACCCGGGCAAGCACGCTGGAGGTAATGCGTCAGGACTACGTGCGAACGGCGCGGGCCAAAGGCCTCCAGGAGAGAGTTGTTCTTACCCGGCACATTCTGCGCAACTCGCTTATCCCGGTGGTCACCATCGCCGGACCTGAGCTTGCATTCCTGGTGTCGGGCTCTTTCATTATCGAACAGCTTTTCTCGATCCCCGGTATCGGACGCCTTTTTGTGCAGGGCGTGTTCGGCCGGGACTACGGCTTGATCATGGGGAGCATTCTTTTCTACGCCTTCGTGGTGGCCGCGATTAACCTGGTGGTCGACGTGTTATACGCCGCGATCGATCCCCGGATCCGATATGACTAGCGGAGCGACAACAGTGGTGGCCAGTCAGTCAGTCCGCCCACATCACACCCTGTGGGGTGATGCCTTCGTCAGGTTGCGCCGGAACAAGCTGGCCCTGGCCGGAGGCGCATTCGTCCTGCTTCTGGGGGCCGGAGCAATTTTCGCTCCATGGATAACTCCCTATGGCTTCGCGCAGCAGAATTATGACGCCATTATGCAGGCGCCGAGCGCCTCTCACTTGCTGGGTACTGATGAACTGGGTCGAGACGTCCTTTCCCGGTTACTGTTCGGCGCCCGGACTTCCCTTGCGGTCGGCATCTTCACCCAGTTCATCGTCCTGGCGATCGGCCTACCGATCGGCGCCGTCGCCGGATATAGCGGCGGCCGCGTTGACAATCTCCTGATGCGCTTCGTGGACGTCATGTACGGATTCCCGGACATCCTGTTGATCATTCTGCTACGCTCGATTTTCGGCGGCAGCATCTACATGATATTCCTGGCCATCGGCCTGGTGGCCTGGGTCAATATTGCCCGCCTGGTACGCGGCCAGGTGCTCTCCCTCAAGGAACGCGGACTTCGTCAACGCCGCCCGGTCGATGGGCGGGGGAGGGGGGTACATCACCATGCGGCATCTGCTGCCAAACTCGCTGGGACCGGTTATCGTCGCCGTCACCTTCAACATCCCACGGGCGATCTTCACCGAAGCGGCCCTGAGCTACATCGGCATCGGAGTAAAGCCTCCAACACCCAGCTGGGGGGCGATGATTCGTGATGGGTATGACGTGATTTTCGCCGCTCCTCACCTCGTGATTGTTCCGGCAGTGGCGATTGCGCTGCTGATGCTGGCTTTCACCTTCCTGGGCGACGGCCTACGCGACGCCCTGGACCCGAGGCAACGGCGATGAGCGGCGATTATCTGCTGGACGTGCGGCATCTATCGACGCAATTCAACACGCAGGACGGCGTAGTCAAGGCAGTTGATGACGTCTCCTACAACGTTGCCCGGGGCGAGACCGTGGCGCTGGTCGGCGAGAGCGGCTGCGGCAAAACCGTGAGCGCCCTTTCGATCGTGCGGCTGATCGCCCAGCCGCCGGGCAAGATTATGGCCGGGGAGGTCCTCTTCGACGGCAAAGACCTGTCGTTGATGAGCTCGGATGAAATCAGGCGGGTTCGTGGGGCGGAAATATCCATGATATTCCAGGAACCCATGACGGCGCTCAACCCGGTGCTGACCGTAGGCCGTCAGATCACCGAGGCACTTGAGCTTCACCTGCAGATGACGCCGGGCGAGGCCCGCGCCGAGGCTGTCAGGTTACTGAAGCTTGTTGGCATCGCCAACGCCGAGCGCAGGGTCAACGAATATCCTCACCGTTTCAGCGGCGGCATGCGGCAGCGGGCCATGATCGCCATGGCCATTTCCTGCCGGCCCAAGCTGATTATCGCCGATGAGCCCACGACGGTGGTCGATGTGACCATCCAGGCGCAGCTGCTCGAGTTGATCCGCGGCATCACCCGCGAATTGGGCACATCGCTGATCCTCATCACCCACAACCTGGGCATTGTTGCCCGTTACGCCAACCGCGTCTTCGTGATGTACGCGGGCAAGATCGTCGAATCCGGCCCGGCAGCCAAGGTATACCGCCAGCCCTGTCACCCGTACACGGCGGGTCTGCTGGCATCGGTGCCGAGGCTTGACGAACCGAGAAAGGTACGGCTCGCTCCAATTGAAGGACAACCTCCGGACCTGATCGCGCCGCCGCCCGGATGCGGATTCCTCGACAGATGCCAGTACACTTGTTCAGCCTGTCGGTCAGCGCAGCCGGCATTGACCAGCGTGGGCCACGAACACAGCACCGCCTGTTGCATCGTGGCCCGGGAAGGGGAGACCCCATGGCAAGGACCGACGAAGTCGTCCTAGAGGTAAATAATCTCACGAAGTATTTCCCGCTTTATGCCGGGTTCATCCGGCGCAGGCATGCGGCCGACGTCAAGGCGGTCGATGGCGTCACCTTCGCCATTCACCAGAAGGAGACCGTCGGCCTCGTCGGCGAGAGCGGCTGCGGCAAAAGCACGCTAGGTCGTTGCGTGCTCCAGCTCCTCCGGGCAACCTCCGGCGAAGTCCTGTTCGAAGGCAATGACCTGACCCGGCTGTCAACCAATGAGCTGCGCCCTTACCGGCGCCACTTCCAGATGATCTTTCAGGATCCATACGATTCCCTCAACCCCCGTTTCACGGCGGCCGATGTCATCGGGGAACCACTGCGCATCCACCACGCTCTGGAAGGCAAGCAGTATCGAGACAGGGTGGCCGAGCTGCTCAACATCGTCGGCCTGGCGCCGTACATGGCTGACCGGTACCCCCACGAATTCAGTGGCGGTCAGCGGCAGCGGTTGGGCATTGCCCGGGCGCTGGCTCTGCAGCCCCGGTTCATCGTTTGCGACGAGCCGATCTCCGCCCTCGATGTCTCGATTCAGGCACAGATCATCAACTTGTTGGATGACCTGCAGGAGCAGTTTGGCGTGGCCTACCTCTTCATCTCCCACGATCTCTCGGTGGTGCGCCACATCAGTGACCGGGTCGCCGTAATGTACCTCGGCAAGTTCATGGAGTTGTCGTCGCAACAGGACCTTTACCGATCTCCGATGCACCCCTATACTCAGGCCCTGCTGTCGGCAGTCCCCATCCCCGACCCCGATGTCGAAGCCCGCAGGTCGGTCATACTCCTGAAGGGGGAAGTGCCGAGTCCCATCAATCCCCCGCCGGGATGTGTATTTCATCCGCGCTGTCCGCTCGTCTTCGACCGGTGTTCGTCCGAGATACCCCCGCTCGTCGACACCGGCGGCAATCACTTCGTCGCCTGCCATCTGCACCCCGCCCCCCACCTCTAGCCACCCCCCGCTTCGCGCGAATTCGCCGTCGGGTTGGATCCAAGTCACTGCGGAACAGAGGCGCGTCCGTATAGCCGGAGTCGTCGGTGTTGAGAATAGCCGTCCTGAGGGCCCCCGCCCAGGTCACCTGGGCTTTCCGGGAAGGGATGCGGGCGGTGACCGGATTTGATGAACTCGGACAGCAATCGGGCAACCGATCACCTAGACGCAAAAAGCCACTTGCTTTTCCCATAGCCTATGGGACGCGAGTGGCTTCTTAAGAAAGACAAATCGGCACATCCCTCTCGACGGAGAGCAACCCCGCCTAGACCAGGGATGTGCCGACTATTCCCCTAACTATACAGCCGGCGTTAGCCAGCGCATTCGTCCAAAAAAGCCGTCCGGCGAGGCCGCTTCGGCGCTGCCTGAGTACCCGACAGAGACGATTCCAGTGTCTTGATCTCGTCTTCCAATGTCTTCACTAGATCAGGGGCGACAGGCGGGTTGCCAGTGCGATACTGCTCAAGGGTAGAGCGCTTTTTGTTGATCTGTTCCATGATTTCAGCTTCTGTCATGGTTCACCTCCGCTTTTTAATAGGTTAGCATGCGCCTGATATTCTTGTCAAGTATCGTTTGAGCCTAAACTTGGACGAAAACGATACTGAGGATCACCGTAAAAGGTGGGCGCCCGACGACGCTTCGGGGTCCTGCAATTGGATAATTTGAACATCGGTTTTGCCCGACCCAATCTCCAGTATGCCGACCGTGCCAAGACCTTTCTGGTAGTGGAGCAAGGTGGGACTGCCCGAACTGACGTGAAGAAGGCCGTCGGTACGTTCAACTATCGTACGGTGCTGATGACCCGAAACGATAATGTCGGGCTTGCCCTTGTGTTTGTCCGCCGCAGACATCCGGCTCTTCCACCACAAAGGAATGAACGTAGCCGATATCGGAGCGTAAGGGCCTTCGTGAATCAGCCATAGGATCTGCCCGTCGATTTCCAGAACGTGCTTTTCACGCACGCGCACATCAGGTCCCGGGTAATCGTCGTCACCCAGTGCCGCCAAAACCGGGGCAACCTTTTCCAGTTGGTCAAGAACGTCGTGGCTGTAGATGTCACCGGCGTGCAGGATAAGATCGACCCCTTTGAATGTCTCAAGTACCTGTCGTGGTAAGTCACGTCTGAGCCCAGGGGATATGGGTATCCGAAACAAGTCCGATTCGCATTGATTCAATTGTATGCTGTTTGGGAGCTCAGGTCAAAGTCCGCCCTGGCTCCCCACGGCGGATACCGTGGGGAAAAGTCGCCCGCTTTGCAGCCGCGCTAACGTTGTAGACGCCTACACCGTTAGGTTGAGCGTACTACTCGACAAAACGGAACATCCTGGAGAGTCCGCCCGGGGTCCGGAGGTTGTAGATGCGCACGGCATTGCCACCCAAAATAAGATTGAGGCTATCCTGATCGATATCCAACCGCTCAAGCTGTTTCAGACTCCATCCCCAGATATCGACCTGGTGACGAATGATTCCCTCCTTCCGCGTCTGCATGGTGAAGGTCTGCGGAAGGTACTTGCCGCCGATGTTCGTCTGCACCGGCAGACTCGCGCCCCAGTCGGTTCCCCAGATCAATTTCTCAGGACCGATATTGGGATCGCTGAGCGCCTTGTAGTAAAGCTCCGTCCAGTACCGCCCGGTCTCAAGATAAGAGTTCTTGTGCGAGGATACCACGTGGAGACATCCTTCGTAGAGTTGCTCCCACCAGTAGCCTTCGATGCCGCCATGCTCCATGATAAGCGGGACGTCGGGGAAGGCGATGGCCAGGTCGTGGGCCCACAGCGGATTGAAGGTCCAGGGATGGGAATGGTAGGCGCCTTCGTACCCGACGTTAGTTCCGCAATGGTAGCGGATCGGTACCTTGTAAGAACGTGCCAGGTCGGTGATCATCATCATCTCTTTCACCAACTGGCGCTCGTCGTTGTAGATGGGATAGCCATCATCGTCGTAAGCGATCGCTTTACCCGCCGGGATGCCTTCGCCAATGCCGACGTAGTTGCCCGTTTTGAGGAGGGCTTCAAGCTCCTCTAAAACCACTTTGATATTCCACTCCATCTCGCCGGCCTCAACCTTATCCCTGGTGTGCTTGGTGCCCGCCTGGCAGTTGGCCACGAACTTATCCGGGTACTTCTTCACCAGTTCAACGTCCAGTTCGTTGCTCATGCCAAACGCCGGCTCGATGATGCACATATCGACGCCATAGGTCTCCATATCGTACAGGAGACGGGCAGAGTTATCGTACGCATCGACCTGCATAATGGAGCGGCCAAGGTCTCCGTATTCCTTGGAGCCCTTGAGTTTCGCTCCGGCCGCGTGGCGCTGGGAATGGACATGGGTATCGACGATAAACCTTCCGAGCTTCATTTTTCCTCCGTCATGGTCATACTATGTTTGCGATGAGCCTGTGATATGCGAGTCGCAAGGTCAAACGGGCGCTCGATACGGCTGCGACCCAGATTGTTGAGCACGCCCATTGTAATGCTCGCCATTACCCATGTCAAAACCCGGAACAGTCTACTTCTTGGTATTCTTCTGGCGGACTGGCGGCACATTGGGAGTAGCGTTGGCAAGCCGGTCCCGCAACGGCGGCCACCCGGCGCCGAGAAGCAGGGCCGCATACTGCCGGTGGATCCCCTGCTCCCAGCACTTGGCAAAAAGAAATTCGCGAAAGAACAGGTCGTCCTTGGGAAACGACCGCCGTGCGCTCTGAAGACGACTCGCCGCCGGACCAGGCGAACGTGTGAGGAGATAGCTTGACGCTTGACCGAGCAGAGTCGGAACCAGGTGAAAGTTGCGATACTGGTACGACTCCGGAATCAACCCCCAGCGATCAAGCAAATCGGCGGCCGAAGTAAGGTCTTCCATGGCCCCTTCGACCAGCAATACAATAGCTGAGTCAATCCGCTCGGCCTCGCCGCTCTCCATCTGCGACGCTCTTCGTCGCTCGTCCGCATATTCGTGCAGCAGCCGCGCCAGCAGGATGAGCGCCTGACCGCGATAGTAGCGGGGAAGGGGGTGACTGGCTTCGAGCGAGGCAGCCTCCGAATAGGAGTCCCAGGCACCCACCGGATTGCCCAGACATAGAAGGGCGTCGCCGCGCAAACACAAAGCACGGACCAACCCGCTCCCGAGGTCTTCACGGCTGAGCCTCACACCTTCTTCAGCATACTTGAGGGCGCTCGGCCAATCACCCAACGAAAAGCAGCAGTCAGCCGCCAGTCGCAGCAGATAGGCGTTCGAACTACCCCCGCTCTTCCTGAGAGCTTGCCGGACTCGGTGAAGGGCCGCGTCCCATTCGCCATGTTCATGGGCCAGCATGGCGCTCTGGGCCACATCGTCCACCTGCGCCGTCGCCGAGACCGCCCACTTGTCAACCTCGCTGGCCAACGTGGGAAGGTCGTGGCGGCGGGCTGCGTCCAGAATATGCTGGGCGGGAACGTCCAGTACCCAGGCGACAAGCTTCACTGGTGCATTGGTTGGGGAGGTCCGGTTAATGGTGGTGGGGAAGGCCCCCCGGATTCGATCCAATTCATCCTTTGAGACCAGTCGCCCCAACGCGATCAGCATTCCCACGTTGGGCACTTCGCCAATGAACGCCTCGGTCCCGAATTCCACGCTGCCGCCCAGATGTGTTCGCACGAACGAGCGCCAGTCAAGATGGCGAAGAGTACGAATCATCCAGTCCCTGAGCGGACCGGACACCGCGGGATCGTACTCATCGGGATCAGGCCGGTACGCCGAAAGCAGCAGGAATGGAAGCCTCACGTCCCGGCGCAGGTACGCGTCCCCGTTCAGCTCAACTGCCTTGCGGTTGAGCAGGTCAAGCAAAGCATCTTTGAATTGATCCCTTTTGAGGATTGTTGTCGTAGCGGCCATGTCCGCCGTTACCCTGGCGGAATACGCGGCCGCACGATGCCGTTCTATGATCTCGCCGACGATCCGCCCGAACGCGGCGAGGATGCGGACCTCTACTTCAAGCCCGGGCTGTTCTTGTCTGGGCATCAACACGTAGAGAGAACCCCTGGAGTCAGCGGAGCCGGACGTTACCGGCAATGCTGCGGCGGAAAAAGTCACCGGACCCTTGTCGTTGCTGGAGCGGCTCTTGAGATACCGCATCTCCGACTGGACGGACTCGATGACCAACGTCCAAGGATACTCAACCTTCTCTACCACCAGCGGCACTCCGGTAAGACTGGAATACCCGGACAGCATCTCGAGGGTCTTGGCCGATTCCCACGGCGCCGGCTCCCACGGTCTCCCCGCCGAACTCGCCAGCACTTTGGTCGCGTTGTTTGACAGCGAAATCTCACTGATCTCGCACAGTGAACCGGGATATATCTCGGCGAGGAACTGCGTCACCAGCCACAACTGAAGGTCCCCGGTTGGTCCGGCTTCAGGCTCAACAGGAGTGTCCAACCGGGCGGACGACTGCGCCTTGAGAAACGGCTCGAAATGAATGTAGACGATATCGAGGATTCGTCCCACGAACAACTGTGCCGCGTCGTCAGGGCGAACCGAGACCGGGCTCATCGTGCCCAAAAGCACTTCGTACCTCTCAAGTTCCGTGGTGATCTCGAACGCGACAAAATGACGCGACACGACTTCTGATCTGGCGGGAAGCTGTTCGGGGGCCAGGAAGAGTACCTCGCGAGACGGCGCAATGACGGAGCAGGAGGGAGCCGGGCGCTCCAGAATGGTGCGGTAGGCGTAGTCATGACTGACCCGCCCGCTCTTGTCGGGCGCCGGGACATGGGATT
Organism: uncultured Chloroflexia bacterium; assembly: GCA_963735055.1. Taxonomy (GTDB): domain Bacteria; phylum Chloroflexota; class Dehalococcoidia; order Dehalococcoidales; family UBA2162; genus JBBITI01. The sequence continues at coordinate 238,843 of CAVTJN010000007.1, forward strand.
GCTTACCGCGGCGTCTCACAATGATAAGGCAATTTGGGTGATCCTTCGGATCTTTGAGGAGCGATGCGACAGCGGCTCCCATAAGACGAGGCGGGACTCGCCGTCGCAATCGTTCTACATGCGAGACTATCAGCCGGTTCCATAACCCCCCATAGCGCGTCTCCGACGCATCGGAAGGCTCGCGGCGGCCTCTGACCGCGTCCACCGCGTCACGAAACTTGACGCCTTTAGATCTCAGATAGAGAACCGTCAGCGCATCGGCCGTGTCGGGAAGGCTGAATTCGGCTTCGTCGCCGATGCTGTGCTGGCGCAGCCGGGTGATCAACCAGCGTCGACCCGATTCGCCCGCCATGCGCAAAACGTCCGCAGTTTCGAAAGATAGCGTTCCGGCGTACCGCGTCTCAAGCCAATCGAGTGCCTCTTCGCGGATAAGGGGAGCGTGCTCCAGGTCAGGAGGTATCCCGGGGTTGAAGACTTGCGCGTCGCTCTTGGCCATGTTCTACACCTCCGGTGAATCCAGTAGATATTTCCACATTGTTCAGATGGCGGTGCGCTACGGATACCGACAAGCGATGCAAAATATACGGCGCGTCTAATTGTGCGTAGCAGATATATATCACACAATGATGATGCATGTCAAAGGAATTAAGGGTGCGGCGATAAGGGAAGCAAGGGTTGCAGGTACCACGACTCCCGACTGAACGTGTAGGAGAGACGTGATGTGAGGAAGAACAGATCGCTCCCTGACAGCACGCGATAGGTCAAAGACATGAAAGACTACCGGTTTCAAGGGATAGAAGCGAACAATCGACAACCGTCGGACACCGGTCTCCCGCCCGAGTCCCTTATCCGGCGCCGGACCGCCGCCGAGGCACTGCAACAACCGACCACCCTGATTCCGCTGGCCGTGGGGATCGCATCGGGTATCTACCTGGTGCTGCTTTCGCCAATGCTGGGGATGGCCGGGGGCGCCCTCGCTCTCACCGCGATCTCCGGAGTCGCCGCAGTAGTCTCGTTCGCCGGCCACTACCGCCTCCTCTATCCGCGGAATGCTGAGGTAGTGATAGCCTCCCTTCATGATGAGCGGATGCGCCTTAACCGGGCCGAATTGGCAGGATGGCAAGAGGCGCTGAATACCGGGTTCTTGAATCTCAGCTACGGGGAGGGAGTGACCGTACTCTCCGGACTCAACGCGAGCTATGAAGGCCTCCAGCCCACCCTCGAGCGCCACCGGATTACCGACCCGCTCGCGGCATCACTGCTGCCCGCCCTGGCCGAAGAGGCCTACCGGCGCGGACTCGGCGTCCTGGCCGATGCGCTGGAACTCATGTACTCCATCCCCATCGCGGACAGAATGGCCACCGATCGGGATAGCGCCCCAACGGAGACCGGGACCCGACGATACGGGGAACCAGGTGCTCAGGGAAGAAACCGTGCGGCCCCGGAATGAGCAACTGAACTCGTTCCGAGAGCGGCGGGAAATGCTGCTGAGGCTTCGACTGCAAGCCGAACGGCTGCTTCATGAAGCGCAACGTTGTCAGGCCGCGCTGTACACGACGCAGATCGAGATGGCCTCCGCCAGGGCAAGCGGCTCAAGAATCGGGGTGGATTCAGCGATTTCTGCGCTGCAAAGCACGATACGTCAGGTTAAGGAGGTACAAGATGAATTCGAACGAATAGGACGGCAGGAGGGTCCCAAAGGCGAGATCGAAGGAGGCTTTGATGACATTGGATGAACAATCAGACGGCGGGCAGACGGCGCCGTCGACTATGACAGAGCAACACAGTCTGGAGATGGCCGCGGCGGCAGGCCCTTCGCCGCCGGCGGGCATGTCCGATGAGGAAGTGAGAAAGGTCAGAAGCCAGGCGTTGGCTCTGGTGAAACAACTCGGCGAGTCCAACGGCAGCAGAGAGTTGGAGATACTCGATGGTATGACGAACCTGGGCGTACAGTCGCAGCGCAATGCCGCCAGTAACCTCGACCTACTCAAGGCCCGAGTGAGCACCTTCCTGAATGATGGCGGACCGAGCCGGGAGATCGCCAATTCCATGCGCGATCTGAGAATCGCTCTGGACCACATTGACCCCCACGCCGCGCCTAAATCGGCGTGGGACCGTGTCTTCAACCTCTTCCCCTACTTCGGACGGCACAATCCCGTACGCATGCTGCAACGAGTGGCGCTGCGCTACGAGCCGGTGTCACGGCAGATCGCGACCATCGAGACCAGGCTGCGCGATGGCCGCGCCGTCCTGGTCCGTGACAACGTGGAACTGCGCAAACTGTATGAGCAGGTGGAGGCGCAGCAGCCGGTGGTGCAACGGAATGCGTATCTCGGGGAAGTGCTCATGCAAGACCTCACCCGAATGGTGGAGCACACTCCGGACCCTATGAAACGCGAGCGGATCCGAGGAGCTCTCCACGACGTGGCTATGAGGGTCCAGGACCTGCGGACAATGGAAGAAGTGCACGTGCAGTACTTCGTCAGCATCCAAATGAGCCGCCAGAACAACAACCGGCTCGGCCAGGCAGTGGAACGCACCCTGACGCTGTCGACCAACGTAGTGACCGTGGGTCTCGCCATCCAGTCGGCCCTGGTGCGCCAGCGAAGCATCATGGAGGCGACCCGGCGCACGCGCGAGTTCCTGGGCACGGTGGTCACCGCCAACGCCGCGGCCATCAAGACCCATACCAGAGAAATCGGCGACTTGTACTCAAACCCGGTAATAGCCATCGATAAGATCGCCCACGCCCACAACGACCTGATCGAGGCACTTGATACCGCCGACCGTCTGCGGCAGGAAGGTATCGAAGTCGCCCGCGAAAATATAGCCAAATTGACCGAGTTGTCGGCCGTCCTGATGCGCCGGGCCGGCGGCATGCTCGAAGAGAGCAAGAAGCAATGACCGCGGGATATTCTGAGTCGAATTGGAGCCGGAGCGAAGGCATTACTGTGCTTCAGGGAGGTGCATAAGTGAAGAGGCTTACAATCATTGTCATTGCGGCGCTTGTCCTGATCAGCGGCGGCGCCGTCACCGTCCGGGCGGTGGGGCGCTCCGGTGCGCCGGTGGAGGTGGTACAGTGGACCAACGGCCACCTCATGCGACCCGGGCTAATGAAGGAAATGGCGGCTCAATTCAACGGGGGCAACTATCGGACCCAGTCGGGCAAACGAATCGAGGTCAAGGTCTTCAATCACGGCTCGGCGGAACAGGCTGACGACCTGCTGTCGCGCGTGACCCTGGGTATCCCGGTCGAACGGGACATCCCGAACCCGGTGGTGGTCACACCGTCGTCGGCCGACTGGCTGGTGCGGGTGAATGACGGGGCCGGCCGCACCGTCGTCGACACTGTCGGCTCGCGCAGCATCGCCAGCGCCCTCATCGGAATCGTGACCTACCGGGAAATGGCCGAGGTGCTGGGATGGCCTGAGAAGGAGATCGGCTACGCCGATATTATCGCCTTGCGCGACGACCCGCAAGGTTGGGCCGCCTACCCGGGGGCCCGGGCGGAGTGGGGTCAGCGGCCGCTGGTGGCCTTCACTGACCCGGTCACCTCGAGCACCGGCCGGAGTGTCCTCTTCAGCCTTTATGCCAACGCCGCTGGCAAAGACCCAGAGGAACTGACCTCCGGCGATGTGACCGACCCCAGGGTAGTCGACCAGGTCAGGCAATTCCAGGGATTGATCGACCATTACATGATCGGGACTATCCCCCTGAACACCAAGGTCTATCAGGGTCCACGCTACGGCCACTTCTTCATCATGCCTGAGGACAACCTGATACACCTTTACGACGGGACCGAACAGGCCCTCATTGACGGCGTCACCGTGCAGGCGCCGCCCATCAGCCAGCCTATGGTGATGATCTACCCGAAAGAAGGATCGATGATACGGAACAACATCGCCGGAATCGTGGAGGCTCCGTGGGTGACCGACGAGCAAGTTGAAGGAGCCGGCCGCTGGATCGACTTTCTGCTTGACGGTGAGCAACAGAAAGCCTTCATGAGGGCCGGGTTCCGGCCGGGAACGGACCTCTCGCTGACGGACAGCAACAGTAAGATCACCGGCAAGTACGGACTGGAGGCGGCGCCGAAAGCCCCAATACAGGTACCGGAGCGAATCGCCCCGGCCGTCGCCGCCGCCATTGAGAAGTCCTGGCAGGACGTCAAGCGGCCCGGGATCGTGACCTTCGTGGTGGATACATCCGGATCGATGTCGGGCGCCAAGCTGGATCAGGCCAAACAGGGCATGACCCGGGCCCTCGACGGTATGGCCCAGAATAACCGGGTGGGACTGGTTACCTTCTCAGAGTCGGTAGACACGCGGGTTCCAGTCGCTCCACTGACAACCAATAGGTTCACGATAACCAGCACTATCGCCAAGGCAAGGGCCCAGGGGAGTACGGCGCTCTACGATGCCATCAAAACCGCGATCGAAATGACCGACCGCTCCCCGGGTGACCCTGAGGCGATCCGGGCGGTGGTGGTGCTGACCGACGGCCAGGCGAATCGAGGCCAGACCCAGCTGGACGGGATCATCGAAATGATGTCCACTAAGGAGATGGCAATTCGCCGCTTCCGGGGCTTCGATGGCGACACCGCGGAGGAAGATGGCGGCCGCGAAGTCGACAAGAAAGAAGTGATAGGCATCGGACCCGCCGTCGAGACACAACACCCGGTCCAGATCTTCTTCATCGGCATCGGCCAGGATGCCGATATGCAGATCGGAAGGATGCTTGCGCAGGCGACTGGCGCTGAGTTCCAGGGGGTGACCGACAAAGACCTGGCCAAAGTCCTTGGCGAGTTCAGTAAGTACTTCTAGAGTTGGGGTAGTCACCCAACTCACCACGTCGCCTGATTGTGGGCGACACTAGAAGCCGGCCGGAGCATCTGCTCCGGCCGGCTTCTAGTACGGCGGATTCCCGCTCTTGCCCCGTCTCCGGGGCAGGCGTATAATCGCCCTATCGGTGAGGACGGGGAGGAACAAGAGATGACAGGTGGAAAGGCCGGCGGCCGCCAAGGCAGAAGACTAGCGCTCGCGGACACTGATTTAGTCCGCAGCTACATACGCGAGATAAGTGATTTTCCCCGGGAAGGAGTTGTCTTCAGGGACATCACGCCTCTACTTCAGAACGGGAAGGTCTTCAACGCGGCCATTACGGCCATTGCCCGGGATTTCCAGGACTCCAGCATCAGCCAGATTGCCTGCATCGAATCGCGCGGATTCATCATCGGCAGCGCTTTGGCCAGCAAGCTGGGCTCCGGCATTATCCCCATCAGAAAGAAAGGGAAGCTCCCATACAAGGTGTGTTCGGAGACCTACGATCTGGAATACGGGTCGGATACTCTCGAAATGCATGCCGACGCTATCCGGCCGGGCGAGCGTGTGCTGATTGCGGATGATGTGTTAGCAACCGGCGGGACGGCCAAGGCCGTAGTGAACCTTATCACCACCATGCAGGGCAACATCGTCGGCGCTGCATTTCTGCTGGAAATAATGGCCCTTAACGGACGAAGCAGACTCGAAGGATTCCCCGTCTTTTCCTTGCTCCAATACTAGCGTCACGGGCCGGCGGCCGCATGGTGCAGGCGCCGGGTCAACTGCCATGGAAGCAGGTTTCGGAGTTCGCGAACGGCATGGACATACTCGAACAGGTCAAGGCAATGCTCAGCACCAAAACGACTGAGCCCGATGACACCTCACGGGAATTGCTGCAAGCCCTGCTGCGGCAACACGACGCCTACCTGGCAGCCCGCGACTGGGAGGGAGCCTATCTGGCCTTGAAGGAGATAGTGAGGGTGGCCGTGGCGAAGCGACGCCGGGGAGGCGTCGCGCCGGATATGGCCGGGGAATAAAACGGTGTACATCTCGCGGTCTTCGGGACAGAAGACCACCGTTTGCGTCGTTTTGCCATGTTAGCGACGGCGTTTGCCTGAAGGGTGGCGCCGTCGCTAACATGGTCTCACGATCACATCGCTAATCTTCGCAAGCAGCGCTAACGCCAGGCGTCAATGCTGTAGGCTGTGCCTCGACCACCGCCGAAACGGTCGCAGATGGTTTCCTGGCCTGCCGCGACGACGATCAGGTACTCCTTGGGATCGTTCCCTCCGGCCGGGACGACGTAGTCATCGGGCAGCTCCCGCCAACGCTTCCCCGAGGTCTTCTCGATCGCCATCCAACCATTCGTGTGCTCGTCCGGCCGGCCCCGCATCCGGTATGTCCCCAGCGGTTCAAAACTCCGCTTCCATATCCATTCGTAGATGGCCTCTTTTGTCTTGAAGCCGAAGTCATAAAGGTCCTGCGCGATCTGCGGCACCATCACCAGGGTGAAGGCACCCTCCCGGCATGCCCAGATATCCTTGGTTAGGAACTCCAGGTAGTTGTGCGGTCCCGGCTTGCCCTTGACGTCAAGGAACCGGGCGATCGCGCCATGGCCGGTCCGCTGCAGGGAACGGTACACTCCCGGCATGTGCTCCTGACCGATATTCCACGCGCTCGGACGGAAGGTCATGATGACACTCTCGTCCTTCCGGTAGCCGAGCTCCTCGTTCAGACCCTTCCACCCCGCCGGCAGCCCCTCGGCATACTCGGCAAAAGTGAACCCGCCGTTAGTTACCGGATTACCATAGGTGGTAGTGCACGAAATAGCCGTCACCGTATCCTTGAAACCACCCAGGTTCCGCCACATGAGGCTGCCGACGCGGCCGATGGCCTTGTTGGCCGGGTTGCCGGGGCCGAACCTGGTGTAGCTGACATTCATCCCGATCTCTTTGTAGATGGGACCGCTGACGATGAAGGCCCCCCCTCCGCCGCGGCCATCGGCGGTGCCGCCGCCCGATTCGGCGATGGCCAGCACCACCGGGAAGTACTCCGGTCTGCAGCCGGCCATGACGGCATTGACCGCCACCTGTTCCACCGTGGCCGTCCGGTACATCGGCATGAACTTGACTATTTCGCCTTTCTTCCGGACGGCTGTCCGGCCTCCCATCGTCTCCTCAACATCCCGCTGCATCGTGATCAACTCGTCGGGCCGGTGACTGGTGCCCTTCAGCATCCTGGCCACCCGCTCCTCGGTAGGGATGACTACCGGCAGACCATCGGTGTACACCGCAAAAGGTGTGTCCAGCAGTCCCGGCACGTTCTCCGTCTGATTGTAGAATTCCTCGGCATCCTCAAGAGTCCCCTCGAAAAGTATCCGCGACCACTTCGGCGCCCAGCGGCCGCTTTCTTTCTCTTCTTTGGAGAGCGGCCGGGTCAGTCCTTCCAGCAAGGGCTGCATCAGCTTGTCGGCTTCTTCCGGTCCCGGGGAGTTCCGCGACGCTTCCACCAGGCGCAACTGCGGGATCCCGAACAACACCGCGTCATGCCTCACTTTACCGGTCTCTTCAGTGTAACCAAGGAGTACGGTGGGAATCCCGCTCTGCTCCAGTTCGGCCAGATAAGGCAACTGCCTATTTACTGCGCCATGTCACCAGCAGACGCCCAGAATTACCCCGTCTGTGGTCTTCCGCTCCTCATCCGATAGCTCGATGGGCGTTGGCGTATATCCCTTTTTCACCGTCCAGTTGACTGTAGGATAGTCAGCCTTCAACCGTCTCTCCAGAAACGCCCAGATATCCTGCTCACCGCAGACGCTGAGGTGGATAGTCTTACCGTCGAGCTTATCCAGACGCGGCGCCAGCGGGAATGTGTCCACCGGTCCCTGAGTGCCGACCGGATTGAGGCACCTGTAAACGTTCGTCGCCATTGGCCTTCGTCCTCCAGTTTTATTGATGTGCAAGTGTAATTCTGCAAACGGGCTTTGTCAAAGAACCGGTGTCCTGCCTGGCTCGCTCCGCTATTCCACCGGCGCGGCATTTACCCGGATCGAAGAGAGTGCTACCATTATGCCGGAATACCCGTGACCCCACCATGCCCCCCAAGGCAAAAGCAATAACGCAATGGAGGTTGGTCATGAGCAACGCACCTGTTCACCTGTTAGTCATCTCTCCCCATCCCGCCGATCCTGAGTTTGGCATCGGCGGCACGGTGGCCACCTGGACACGGCAGGGAAAGAACGTCGTGCAGGTGATTTGCACGAATGGCGACAAGGGGAGCAGCGACCCCGATCTGATGCCCGAGGTCCTCGCCAGGACCCGCGAACAGGAACAGACGACCGCAGCCCGGCTGCTGGGGGTCAAGGAGGTCATCTTTCTCGGCCATCCGGATCAGGGCCTCGAGGATGAGCCCCTGTTCCGGAAAGAGGTCCTGCGTCTGATTCTGACTTACCGTCCGGTGGTCGTGGCGACCTGCGATCCCTACAATCCGCCTTACATCTCGAACCGCGACCATCGCGTTTGCGGCCGGGTCGTTCTGGACGCAGTCTGGCCGTCGGCGCAGGCCCCGAACACCTACCGTGATCTATTGGCCGAGGGGCTCGGGCTTCACCGGGTTAAAGAACTGTTACTTTGGGGAGCGGCGTCACCGAACATCCGGTATGACATCACCGAAACCTTTGACCTCAAGATGAGGGCGTGCCGGATCCACCAGAGTCAGATCGGGCCTCAGGGTAATCCTGAATTTGACGCCAGATTGGTGGAGACGGCCGGGACGGTGGGTAAAGCGGAAGGCTACCGGTACGCCGAAGCCTTCCACCGCATGGAGGTCCTCCAGCGACTCTAGTAAGCCGGCCGGGTCCGCCCCGGCAATGTCAGGTTTGCGTGAATTTGGCTCGCGACGACGTTCCGGTGGCAGTCGAATTGAAGGCGCTGTGGTAGAATTACCCCGAACTGGAGAACAACGGACCGAGACCGGCGGCGCGTCACAGGGTCTCTTCTGGAAACACTAACCGAAGGGTAGACCGAACAAGGAGGAACAACGTGGCAGGGGGATTCACAGGTAGGATGCTCTGGGTGAACCTCAGCGAGCGTACCCTGCGTGACGAACCGCTTGATGACCGACTCGGCCGCGATTTTCTGGGTGGGTACGGTCTGGGGGCGTCGATCCTGTTCAACCGCCAGAAACCAGGGGTTGATCCACTCGGGCCTGACGGACTTCTCGGGATCGTCACCGGGGTGCTCACCGGAACCCCGGCAATCACCGGCAACCGCTACGTTGCCGTAGGTAAATCGCCACTGACCGGCGGCTGGGGGGATGCCAACTCGGGCGGCTATTTCGGGCCGCATCTGAAATTCGCCGGGTACGATGCAGTATTCCTGGCCGGGGTTTCACCCGGACCGGTGTATGTCTTCATCGACAATGGTAAAGCCGAGATCCGCGATGCCGCTCATCTCTGGGGCAAAGACACTTTTGAGACCGAGGATATTCTAAAGGCAGAATTGGGGAGCGACGTCGAGTCGGTGTGCATTGGTCCCGCCGGGGAGAAGCTCTCGCTCATCGCCGCGATCATGAACAACAAGGGCCGGGCCGCCGGGCGGTCCGGACTGGGGGCGGTGATGGGGGCCAAGAAGGTCAAGGCTATCGCGGTCAAAGGGAGCGCAACAGTCCCCCTCGCCGACGAACCCGGAGCCAACGAACTGAGAAGGAAGGCGCTTGGCGAACTGACCGGCCACGTTACCATTCTCAGGGAATTCGGAACCCCGGCCATCATGGAAAGGTGTCTCAAGATAGGTGATGCCCCGGTGCGGAACTGGGGGGGGATAGCCACTGATTTCCCGCAGGTCGACCTTATTGCCGCCAAGGCCGTGAAGGCGGAGCAGTCCCGGCCATGGGGCTGCTGGCGGTGTCCGATCGCGTGCGGCGGCCACATGAAAGCAGGCAGCGGCGACTACTCCTACGAAGCCGGTGCCCACAAGCCGGAGTACGAGACGCTGGCCATGTTCGGCAGCAACTGTCTCAACGACAATCTGCCCTCCATAGTCAAGGCCAACGATCTCTGCAACCGCGCCGGCCTGGACACGATCTCGGCCGGAGCAGCCATCGCTTTCGCCATCGAATGCTATGAGAACGGCCTCATTACCCGCGCCGATACCGACGGCATCGAGATGACCTGGGGAAACCACCGGTCGATCATTGCCATGACGGGTAAGCTTTGCCGCCGAGAAGGTCTCGGCGACGTCCTGGCCGATGGAGTCAAAATTGCGGCCGGGAGGATCGGCAAAGGGGCCGAACAGTATGCCATGCATATCGGCGGGCAGGAGGTGCCGGCTCACGACCCCAAAGTGGGGCGTCAATTCGCCACCACCTACCGGATGGATGCCACGCCCGGCCCGGCACACGCAGGGCGGGGAAGGGGGGATGGGACCGGGGCCGGTGCAACCGGCTTTCGACCGGAATTCGTGGGGCGGACGGGGCGAGGCCCGGCGTATCGGCAGTTCGTGGCATCACGCCATAAGTGCCATGGGCATGTGCACGTTTGGCCTGGGCGCCCTGCCTAACGTCGACTCGTTGATTGGCATGCTCCGCGCCGTCACCGGCTGGGCAGTCACCGAGGAGGAACTCCTTCGGACCGGGGAACGAATTGCCAACGTGCGCCAGGCCTTCAACTTCAGGGAGGGCCTGAATCCACTCCGGTACAGCATGCCCGGGCGGATAGTCGGGGTGCCGCCGAAAGCAGCCGGACCGTCTATGGGAGTAACCGTCGATGAGGACACGCTGGACAGGGAGTATCTGAGGGCGATGGACTGGGATATCAGAACGGCGAAGCCCAGCCGAAGAAAGCTCCTGGCGCTGGGATTGGATGATGTCGCCAGACAATTGTGGCCGGCGACCTGAAAAGGGGGCTCGGAAAGGAGGCCAACGGTGGACCTGGGACTCAAGAATCGGGTGGCGCTGGTAACCGGGGCGGGTAGCCAAATCGGATTCGGCAGAGAGATTGCACTCCTGCTGGCAAGAGAGGGATGTGACTCGGTCGCCGTCACTGATGTGAATCTGGAAGAGGTGGCGAAGACGGCTGCGGCCGTCACGGCGCTGGGTTGCCGGTCGATCGCGGTCAAGGCGGACATTACCAGAGAGACCGAAGTAGGCGATATGGTCAACAAGGTCGCCGGCGAGTTCGGCCGGATAGATATTCTGTGCAACGTCGCTGGAGCTATTTTACATAAGGACAACGTACCCCTGGACGAACAGCGAACGGAAATTTGGGACCGGCAGATCAGCCTTAATCTTTTCGGGACCATGCTTGTTACGCGGGCCGTGCTTCCCCTGATGAGAGACCGGAAGTACGGCGCGATCGTCAATATCGGGTCAGGCAGCACCCACCAGTATTCTATGGGCGTCGGCGTGTATGCCATGTCCAAAGCGGCCATCGACTTGTTTACCAAACAGCTCGCCATGACTGAAGCCAAAAACGGAATCCGGGTTAACTGCGTGGCCCCGGGACCGGCGCCCACTAATTTCGGCGCCGTCTTCCGGGAAGGGATGCCGCCCCTTTCCGAGGCTCAAATGCAGGCCCGGCGGGAAGCGATGGCCCGAACGATGCCCCTCGGCCGGATCGGCACCGCGGCCGACATCGCCTATGCCACCGCCTTCCTGGCCTCCGATCTCGCCGGCTACGTCACCGGGCAGGTATTTCACGTGTCGGGCGGATCGGTAATGTAGTGCTTGTGGGACTGTCATAAATTGGAGAAAAAGGAGCGAGGACCAACATGAAGATCACCAAGGTTGAATGCATCCCGATTTCGTTCCCCCGCCGGGTGCCGGGCGTGGAGGCCACCAAAGGCCAGGTCGGCATGCCCAGTCTATTCGTGAAGATACACACCGATGAGGGCATTGTGGGTATGGGCGAGACCGGGCATATCGCTGCCGACTACATCGGCAGCACCCAGGAGTCAAACTCGGCCATTATCGCCAATGTCTTCGCGCCCAAGATCCTGATCGGCGAGGATCCTTTCAACGTCGAGAAGATCATCGCCCGAATGGACGTGGAAACCAAGAACAACAACCAGGCAATCGATGTCGTAGATTCAGCCCTTTACGACATCATGGGCAAGAAGCTCGGCGTCCCCGTCTATCAACTCATCGGCGGTCTCTCCAATCCCAAAATCCCCTTAAGCCTGGTCATTTCCGGGGGGACGCCGGATCAGCTGGCCCAGCGGGCGGTGGAGGCCCTGAAAACCGGATTCCGGAGTGTGAAGCTGAAGGTGGGCCACATGTCCCGGACCACCGTTGAACAGGACGTGGCTAACCTCAAAGCGATCCGCGCAAACATCGGCTACGACGCCAGGCTGGCTATCGACGCCAACGGCGGCTGGGACTATTTTGAGGCCCTGGGCGCTCTAAAGAAGATGGAGCAATTCGGACTACTAATGGCAGAGCAGCCGGTGCCCTGGTGGGATATCGACGGCCTCGCCCGTTTGCGCCAGAAAGTCGGTACGCCGATATGCGCCGACGAATCGGCCACTGAGTTGAGTCACCTCATCGAGATCATCGAGAAAGACGCTGCCGACATGCTCTTTATCAAACTGGCCAAGGTCGGTGGCATTCTCAAGGCGCAAAAATGGGTTTCCATCGCCCAGGCGGCCGACCTGCCCGTAATGTGCGGATGCATGGGGGGCTCCGGGTTTGAGGCAGCACATCAGGGACACTTCCTCGCTGCCAGTTCGTGGATGGGCAGGTTTGAGCAGGAGAACCTGGGTCCGATGCTGATACACAACACGTTCAATACGGCGAGTCCGCGTATTTCTGATGACCTTTCGACGAACGTCCCGAGATACGAGGGCGGCTACTTCTACCCACCGAGCGGGCCGGGCCTGGGAGTGGACCTCAACGAACCGGTGCTGGAAAAGCTGATCACCCCCGGCAAGAAGCCCGTGGTCATTGGCGACTAGGCCGCGCCATTACAGATCCGCCCCGGACCAGGGACGCGGGAACCGGAGTTCAGTCCGTCAGATCAGACAAGAAGGAGGGTAACGGAAATGAAGTACGACCAGTTCATTGTCAACCCGCCCCATATGCAGATCCGAGCCGAGGCCGACGGCAGGGTGGTGTTCGACGGACTGATGGTCCGCTACGCGCAACTCGGCTACAACATGACACTGGGCCATCAGTTTGTCACCAAACCGTTCCTCTCGAATAACCCCACCCACACCCACAATTTTCAGGAATTCCTGGCCTGGTACGGCGGCAACCCCAACGATCCGGATGACTTCGGAGCGGAGGTCGTGCTTTACATGGGCGAGGAACTGGAGAAACACGTCTTCACCCGACCGACGATTGTCTCCCTCCCTCCGGGATTTCCCCATTGTCCACTGGAAGTCACCAGGGTCGACCGGCCCATCGTCCAGATCGAGATCATGATGGTCGGTGAAGGCGGAACCAGGGAACCGTTTTTCGAGAAGGACAAAGGCAAGAAGCACTAGACCGGAAATGGAGGGATAGATGGGCAATTACGACAAGTATATCTGCACCGAACTCCACAAGAGACACATGTTGCCCGGCCCGACTCCTCAGGAAAGGGACAAGCTCGCCGCTGAGGGCTTGAGGATCAGCATGGAGCATGTTCTGTGGATTGACGATGAAGTCATTCCCGGCGCCTACTATGGCGAATCTACCTGGATTTGGCCGATGTCCTACCCGAATCAGATATCACGGGAAGAACTGGCCAGGCGGACTTCGAACGCCCGGCCCATGTTTCCCCATGCCCACGACTTCCCCGAACTGCTGTCATGGTGGGGCACCGATCCCGACCACCCGGAAGACACCAGCGCCATGGGCATGATAATCGGGGACGAAGAGATCCCCCTGGACCGGAGCTGGGTGGCCTACATTCCCGCCGGCGTGAAGCACATGCCCACGCGACCCGCCGGCGGCAGAATCACCAGCAAGCCGGTCGTGCACTGGACCTCGGGACCGGGGGCGTACACCAGGGAGAAGGACGCCGCGGGTGGGGAGGGCGTCGACAAGACCACGGGATCGAAGGCGGGCGGCAGCGGGAACGCCGCCAACATTGTCTATGACTACAAACCCGGCCTCACGCGGCCGGCGTACATGGTCGACATTGACCCCGCCTACACACGGACCATGGCATTTGTCGATGAGACGGTCGTTCCCGGAGCTGAGTTCGGCTGCGAGACGAGGTGGCTCCTCCCGGGCGACAAATCAGCAACCGGCCAGTTGATGATGAAGGCGCATACGCTGGACCACGGCACGTCCATTGTTTTCAACGGCATGAACTACGAGGACATCACCGATCTTTGCGCCGAGGTCGAGCTCTGGATCGGCGGGGAGAAGCACATCATCCGCAAGAGCTTCGGGGCGTACATTCCCCCCGGCGTGGCGCAGGGACCGATGATCATCCGGAACATCACCAGACAGGTGTTCTACATGATGTCCTACCCGGTTGGCGAAGGTATCCGGAAATACCCGGGCCGATAGCGCCGTCCTTACCCGTGGCCTTGAAGCTGAACTGGGCTCGCTCCGACACGGGCTCGTGTCGTGTACCCCGGTTCGCTGTCCTCTGCCGGCGTCTTTAGCTGACTGTCTCTTTTCGTTTTCCAACCAGGAAAGCCACTCCTGCAGACCATCTCCGGTCTTGCAGGAGACGGGAAATATCCGGACGTCGGGGTTAAGCCCGGTGACGACACTGTTGAATGCGACTGTATCGAAATCGGTGTAGGGCAAGAGATCTATCTTGTTCAACAGCACCACGTCAACGTCGGCGAACATCGTGGGGTACTTCAACGGTTTGTCGTCGCCTTCGGGCACGCTGAGGAGCATCACTTTGCGGTGCTCACCCAGGGCAAACTCCGCCGGACAAATGAGGTTGCCCACATTCTCCACAAAGAGCAGGTCGATTTCTTCCAGTCGTAGATCGTGCAGAGCGTTGTCTACCATGTTGGCATCAAGGTGACAACCCCCGTTGGTGTTGATCTGGATCGCCGGGACCCCCGCCCGGTGCACTTTCTCGGCGTCCACGCTCGAAGCAACGTCACCTTCGATGACGGCTATCCTCATCTTCGGTTTAAGGTTCCTGATTGTCTGGATGATGATGCTGGTCTTGCCCGCGCCGGGCGAAGACATGACATTGACTGCCAGGACTCCGTGCCGATCGAATTGCGCCCGGTTCTTCAGGGCAATGGCATCGTTGGCGCTGAGGATGTTCTTCAGGACCTTGATTTCCATTCAATCAACCCCTACGCTGGGCGGTTCTCCCGTCCACTCCCGGGTGTATGGGCTAGAACCGCCCCTTCTTACCGGCATCGAGGTCCGATTCTTCAGATCGGTATCGCCAGTACAGAGCCGCTATTCCGATAACAACTATGACATCGATGACGCAGATCACCACTCCCCAGAAACTCCGGCTGAATCCGGCGACCAGGGCGCTGCCGGCGAGGGCGATCACAATGACGAAGGGAAGACGCTCAGCCAGTCTATGCCAGAACCCCGGATCATAATCGTGTTGGAACATCCAGCAACCCCCGGTACTTTTGGCCGTATTATATCTGCAACACGGGCCTGGTTCAATAGTATCCGTCGGGTAACAAAAGGGGCCATCGGACGCTGACGTTCTTCGGGCGGTGCCGGCCGGAACGGCCCGGCATGCCGGGAAATGGGGACGACTTAACTATCCGGGGCGCGACAAAGGCCCGGGTATGGGCCGGGTCTCGGCAGTCCACTTCTTCTGCGGAACAAGTGTCTTGAAGAGCTGCACGCCTCTGGTCAGCGCCCGTTGATAGGACCTGGGCCGGTACCAGTCGGGGTTCAATAGTACGTTAGTACCGAGGGCGATGAGCAGCAGGCCGTCTGTCAGCAGTAGCGGAACCGTAACAAGCTGGATGGGGAAGCCTCGGGAGGCGTCGGAATGATCACCAAACCAAGGAGCATGAAGCCCGCCAGACAACCCAGGCATCCCAGTGCTGTTCTCGACAAGCGCATTTCTATCACCCCAGCCTGGTGTAGATTGGCATCCACGACCGTTCAATGGTCCCATAGTACTCGGGGGGCTTTCATGATAACGCCGTCTGCCTGTGTCACCGCCATCTGCAGAAAGGGCGGGTTACGGCCCGGGATGTTCCGAAAATGATAGAGCCCGGCGGGACAACCGGGCTCTATCGTGGGAGGGACATGAAAAAGAAATTGTGTGTAATGTCAATATAGCAAAGCAGTCTTCACACGGCATCCGTGAAAATACCCGAATATTCTGCAGTATTCTCCGTCATCCAGCAGGGAATACACGTGGGCGCGGCATTGCCCTTAGGTCGGTCAGGCCCGAAACAACCAGCCCGGGCCAACAATGACAAAGCCCGGCGTCCTGGAACCGGGCTTTGTCCGGAGGAATAATAAGAGAGATGGTCTACCCTCCACACTAAACCAACAATGTTAGGGTCTTGTTAAGAAACGATCATTCTATGGGACGTCGTCAAAGCGAGAGGGCAGAGATGTTAGATCAGCACGAAGTTTAAACTGGCGACCCCGAGGGGCTTCGCGACCCCATGTTAGACTTCCGAATGACTTGTTCCCAATACAAGCTCCCTCATGCCTAGTCATACCGCATAGATCCAATCAGAAACTGGCACCGAGTCTCTGGACTGACCTTAAGGAGGAACACAAGAGCAGAAGCCTTCGGCAGCTGTCACGTGAATATCGTGTCTCTCGATCGTCCAGGCACGTCGGATTAAGATCTTTCGGGTTAAACAAGATGGCTTTGTGTAGGGTAGAACCGACTGAGAGTAACCAACGCGCCTGGCGAGTTCTGTTGACATCGCGCTAGCTTCCTCCAAACATAACCCTATGCCAGGCATCGGGCTCAATGCTTCTGCCATGTTCATAGACGACGTTGGAGTGATGAGCGACCCCGGTCTCCGCCGGAGCATTTCACATGCCTCGAGCAGCTGCCGCCATGATCCTCTGCAATGTAGATACGCGACAATTCTCGGAGGAATATTCTTCAACATGTTGCTGTCCGCAACCACGTCTGTTTCGTTTCGTCAGGTGGTACTGCGGTCATAACCAAACCGAGCCCGTCGCCCGCAGGAACCAGCTACGGCTGGACTCCTTGCCGGTCCACACTAGATAAGCCACACGGGATACCGCAACCTGCTATCTTCTACCGGTCGCCTTCTCCTTCATGTCCTGGTCGATCCATGCCCAGTTTGTCCATTTGTATTCAGTGTCATAGCCGATGCTGTATTCGCCGTGGTAGTTCTTCAACCATGGCCACCAGAAATGGTGCATGGGCGCATACTCGTACGGGATTGCCCAGACCTGATCCAGCGGGTACTTCACCCACTCTTTGTGCACGCGGTCGGCGGCAGCAATGTCAGTGAAGACGTACTTCTGCACTTCTGCCCATGCCGTTTCTGCCTTAGGGTCGCTAATGTAGCTGCCATTTGTGAAGCTGTTCCCGGTACAATACAGGAACTTATAGACGGCCCCGATAGGTCCCTGGCTCATGCATATCATTTCATCATAGGCCCTGGCCTGATAAAGAGAGCTGAAGACGGCGGTCTCCCTAGGATCGATGCTCAGTTCAACGCCCACCTTGGCCCACATGGTCTTGATTATTGAGAAGTAGTCCACATAAGTGGTAGGAATGGCCTGGCAGGTCATCTTCGTTTTAAAGCCGCCGGGATAGCCGGCTTCCTTCAGGAGGGCCTTGGCCTTCTCCGGGTTATAGACGTAGAGTTCCTTCACCGAGGCAGGTGCTTCCTCGAGAGATAGGTAGGCGCCTCCGTATTCCTTGAGATAGGGTATCGGCCAGGTCAGGATCTGTGCATCGCCGCCAAAGAAGTCCTTCTTCATAGCTTCAAAGTCGGTCGCCATCATCAGCGCTCGGCGAACGCGTACGTCTTTGAACGGCAGGTCCTGTTTGTCTATCCTCATGAATACGGCATTGGACCCGTCGGAAGAGTATTTCAGATACTGCAACTCCGGAGTCGTCTTCCTCAAAGAAGCGGCGTCTTCCCATTCAACTGCCGTGACGGAGTCGATCTTTGCTGTCCGCAAACCGGCAAATCGAGTCGAGGCGTCAGGTATGATCAGATACTTGACCCCATCAAGATAAGGCAGCTTGTTCCCTTTGCCCGGGCCAATGGGATCTGTGGCCCAGTAACCCGGGTTTCTGACCAAGGTGGCCGAACTGCCGGATACAAAATCCATGAGGATGAATGCCCCGGTGCCTACCGATTTCCGCCAGTCGCTCATGTCGCCATACTTGTTCACCACCTCAGGCGGGACGATGCTGGCGAAGTCGCTAAAGAGGGTCCGTGCATCCTGGAATGTGTCTCTCGAAGTCTTGACGAGAACTGTCCACTTGTCCGGCGTGGTTATTGACAAAGAAGGGTCTTTCACCAGTCTGGGGTATTGCCGCGAGAACCAGGATCGTGGATTCGTGCAGTACATGTTGAGCGTGAAGACCACGTCATCCGCCGTCAATTCCCGCCCGTTCACCAGCCGGCTGTATTCGCTGCCGGGACTGAGCGCCCAGTGAATTCCCTGGCGGATGTGGTAGATGAGAGTACCGACCTCGGGCATCTCCCAACTCTCGGCGATACAACCAGTTTTCAGATCGAACCGGTCAATGCCTCTCACCGCCCAATCTGTCTGTTTGGTGCCGGCTGATCCTTTGGTCCAGTCGCCGATCAGCAGTTCGTCGTTGGTGATATGGAGCGTGAGGGCGCCTGGATGGAAGCCGATGACCTCGTCGAAGTTCAGTATGTCCGCGCCCAGGGCAATATTTACGGACCCTCCGTATTTTGGCGCGTCAGCGGCGGGGGTTGTTGCTACCGGCTTCGTGCTGGTTGCCGGTGCTGGTTCAGTCTTGGTGATCGTCGGAGTTGAGGTGACACTCGGCGCCGGTTGGCCGCAGGACAGTAGGAGCAGGGCAGCGAATACCACAGCGGATAAGGTGCACACTATCTTCCTAGTCATGGTCCATCCCTCCTGGGCCATTGGCCCGTCTTAACTGTTTTCCTCCTTAGGTTCCTGAGTTGAATACCTCCTGTACCGGGTTTGGAGCTATGGTGTTATACGTTGTGACTGTCTTGAGTCATGGCGTGCCCAGATGCAAATCGTTGTCCCGGAGCATGTCCTCGAATGACGCGGAGCGGCAGCCTCCCATTTGACTGGTTGACGTTGGCACTCTACCCCCTCAGGCAGGGAACAAAACAGGTCGCGCGCCGTCCCTTGATTCAGAACCGGCGCGATCATACCACACTCTTGCCGCAAATGTCAACATAGATGTCAGGCATGACGTTACAGCGGATCCCCCGCGTGACATGTGTCGACCAACGCCTTATATGAAAGCTGGCCGGCTTTGCAGGAGATCGTGAAGCTGTCGCTTCAGCAATTAGGATTCCAGATAGGGCCATCTGCGGTGACTGACGAGTTCATAATTCAGATGGATGACAACGCGGCATGGTGGAGGTCAAAGGGAACACCAAGAGCGTCGCCAAAGACGACGTGGCTCAGCTAGTAGCTGATCTGATGGAATGACCTGCCACCCCAAAGCTGAGCCACTTGTTGTGTTAGAGTGGCGAAAAAGAAGAAGGGGGTAGATCAATGGTCAGGAAGGGGTTCAAACCAGAACAACATCATCGGCAAGCTGTGTGAGGTCGAGGTGATGCTGAGCCGGGGATCCAGGATGGGTGAAGCCAGCCGGAAGATCGGCGTCACCCTGGGAGAACGGCTATATCGACTCCTTCAACGGGAAGATGAGGGATGAACTACTGAACCGGGAACTGTTCACCACACTGACCGAGGCCAAGGTATTGATTGCCCGGTGGAGGAAGGTATACGATCAGGTCCGACCGCACAGCGCTCAGGCATACAAACACCAGCGCCTGAAGCGAGGTTGCTCCAAATACCAACTCTGTAGTTGGTTCCACTTTCGGGGGCAGGTCACGGGGGCAGGTCACATTGACACCCACCGCGCATCGGGCTAAAATTCCAATGTCACTTGGTTTGTCCTGCCCCCCAATACATACGCATTGAACGGCGAACATTCCATTGTGCTTTCAGATTGAAATCAAGCACTGATGTTCTCAAAAGCCACGTGTCATCATGTACTGGGATACTGAGCCAGAGGAGACGAAAAATGGCTGAAAGAAAGTATGCGAAATACGTCCTCCAGGACCTGAGAATGCCCGGCGGCATGATGCCTTCCGCTGAGTATATGCAAAGAGCGACAAAAGTGCTCTGGATGGACGCCGAAAACACTCCCGGGGCTTTCAACGTCAATGTCACTTGGCTCTGGAAAGCCACGGATTTCAACCACGACGAAGCCCACAAGCACGACTATGATGAGGTCATAGGCTTCTTCGGCAGTAACCCGGACAGACCATATGATCTAGACGCTGAAGTGGAGTTCTGGCTTCGGTGATGAAGAATACATCCTGACCAAGAGTACCCTGCTATTCATCCCGGAAGGACTGATTCACTGTCCGCTGAGAGTGCTGAGCGTCAGACAGCCGATATTCCACTTCACAGTCGTTCGCAACGGCACATACAAACAGAATCTGATTGAAGAGAAGTAATGGAACACGTGAAATACGACGAATACTTCACGTTGACCCCGTTGATCTGCCCCGCAAGGTCAGTCTAACCTTTGACTCGACTGATGCTCGACTGGATCATGACTTGATGTCCTGCCAGCATTCTACCTGACTCTGTTCCACAATTGTGCCGAACGGCGGCCATACTCCGAAGTGTCTGCACACGATTCCCGCTCAGACCCTAGAGTTGGTACTCTTTGATATCGGCTGAAACCTCAAACCGGCCTTCAGTAACTACCCGCAACTCCTCGGGGTTCCATCCAGGGGCGACTTCCAGAAGGACAAGGCCTTGTTTGGCCCCCTTGGGGCCTTTCACTTCGAAGACCGCCAAGTCGGTGATGATGAAATCGACGTACCCTGAAGCGCCGGTCAGAGGATAATGGAGCTTCTCGACAATCTTGGCTTTGCCATATTTGTCGAGGTGAGTAATAGCCACAATACACCGTTTGGGACCGACGACGATGTCGAAGCCGCCGCCCATCGATATTCCCGGGTTCTTGACAGGGTATTCGAATGCCCAGTTGGCCAAGTCCCCTTTTTCAGATACCTCGAAACCACCGACCACGGAAGTATCGATATGCTTGCCGCGAAGCATGTTGAAGGACTCGCCCATATCGAAGACCGCCATTCCGGGTTTCTCCCGCACGTGGCGGATATTTGCGTCGATCACAGTCGGATCGATGTCTTCCCACTCATCCAGACCGATTGCCGGACCGTAGCCCAGAATCCCTGGCTCGCCGTGGTAGAAGATGTCAATCGAGGGGTCCATGTAGTTGCCGGCAAGAATCGGGAGACCCTTGCCGAGGTTAGCAATATCACCATCTTTGAACTCCTTGGCGATACGCATGCCGATGGTTGTCTCTTCTAGTTTGGTTGCGTTGTATTTCTTAACCAGATCCTCTCGTTTCGTCATCGCAGTTCACCTCAAGTTGACTATTGCCGTTTGCCCGTCAGTCCCTGGAATTTTGACGGGGCTGCTCCCAATGCCATCCTTGCCGCCATGCGACCACCGGGTCCAAAGTTCTGCCTCTTCAGCACCTCCATCCATTCGAAGCTCCCTTTCTCACCCCGGGGCACTTTGACCACGCGGTCGACATATATGTGCGGCGTGTGGATGAAGTCCGGGTCGAGCTCTCCCGGTTCAACGATTTCGAGGACCTCTGCAATGGTGATCTTTGCCGCCCTGGCGATGAGCGGATTGAGGACCCGCTGCATGCGGTGATAGACTAGATTGCCCAGCTTGTCTGCCTTCCATGCCTTGACGAAAGCGAAATCGGGCTGAAGAGGTTTTTCGATAAGGTATTGTCTGCCCTCTAAGACCACTTTCTCGCAGTACTCCTCCAGGTACGTACCGACTCCTACCGGGGTCAGAATGCCGCCGTAGCCGCTGGCCGCGGCTTCCAGCCTGGTGCACAGGTTCCCGTACGGCACCGGTATTATCTCCGTATTCTTGGTAGCCTGTCTGTACTCTTCAGCAAACTCCATGGCGGCGGCAGACACGTTGCTGTTGAATCCGGTCAATATCTTTTTGATCTTTCCCGGCTGCAAAATGCAATCGATTATCATCGAGGTCGGCAGGGTCGATACTCCGTGCGTGGGCTGACGGCAATGCGCCATCAAGGTGACAATGGTCAAGCCCTTGACGTCTTTGCGGGTCAGTGCCTCCCAGAGGTTCATAGCCAGGCACTGCGTCCCGAACGTGGAGTCGGCAATAGTTGCCCCGTCGAAGATGTCGCCAATCGCGGCGTCGAAGCTTTCGTAGATCTTATTCTTCAAGTAAGCTCAGCCCTCCCCCTTTTTCATGCTTTTCGCTCGAATAGTCGTGGTTACATAGCGTTTTCGCCACCCGTTGATATACCCCGACGAACACTCGGCCGCCACCGGTTTTCCTCGAGGTAGGGAACGGAACCTGTTGTTGGGGCGGTGCGATTGTACTGACACGGCATGCAAACCGCTCGCGGCAAGCCACATGCCGCTGTACCTCCAGGATGTATTCGTGCCACCCTCGGTCATTTCTAGACGAGCAGAACTCTAGTCGGACCGCGTCACTTTAACGCGCGACAATTGCTCCAGAGCCTTTACCAGAGCCTGGGTGCCGCTGTCGCTCTCGGCAGCGGGCAAAGAGCAGAACATCTGCTGAATAACGCTGGTCGCTGGAAGCGGCGCCTCGCAGCGCGCCGCCGCTTCCATGACGAGTTTCAGATCCTTCTTGATAAGCCCCACCTTGAATCCCGGCCGGAAATCTCGGGCTATCATACGCGGGCCCAAGTTGGCGAATTGCCAGGAGCCGGCGGCCCCGCCTTTTATCGCATCAATAGCGCTTGCCAGGTCGACTCCTTGCTTCTTGGCAAATACTAGTGCCTCTACGGCGGCATTCAGGTTTCCTGCTACAAGGATCTGATTCATGAGTTTGACTGTCTGACCCATACCACTGGGCCCGACGTGTACAATGCTCTTCCCCACTGCTTCAAGAATCGGCCGACAGCGTTCAAGCACGTCTCCGTCACCCCCAACCATGATGGACAGAGTGCCATCGATCGCTCCCTGTTCTCCTCCGCTTACCGGAGCGTCGAGCATATGGCATCGCTTTTGGCCGAGACGAAGCGCAATCTTTCGGGTTGCTTCCGGGGAGATGGTACTCATGTCGATCACTACGGAGCCCGGTTTGATGCCTTCGATCACACCATCTCCGCCAAGAATGATACTTTCCACGTCTGGAGTATCGGAGACAATCGAGATGATTACCGTGCTTGTTGACGCCACCTCCATGGGTGAAGCCGCCGCCCGGGCACCCCCATTTACAGCTCTTTGCACCTTGGATGGGGTGCGGTTAAACACGCATATGTCGAACCCCGCCTTGACCAGGTTCAGCACCATGGGAATGCCCATGGTGCCCAAGCCGATGAAGCCAACTTGTTCTGCCACCTGCAGCCTCCTTTTGTCGTTCGGAATCGTCAACGGCGGCTAGCGTAACACCACAGCCGGCGGTCTCTCCGCGGCCGGTAACGGTTCATATTCGATGATATTGTCTATGGACGTTCCCATAGAGGCATCGGTGTCTCTCTCAACGATGATTTCTACGATGGATGGTCGTCCGGATTCGACTGCCCTTTGAAGAGCAGGTTTGATATCTTCGGGCGTTTCCACTCTCTGCCCGTAGGCGCCATAGGCTTCGGCAAACTTGACGAAGTCAAGAAGATGGTCCTGATACCAGGTTTCGACTTCAAAGTTCATGTTGTAGCCGTATTTCTCGCTTTGCCTAATGAGGCTGAGGTAGCCGTTGTTGACGACTATAACCACGATGGGCAAGTCATACATGACTGCCATCGCCAGTTCCTCCCCGCAAAAACCGAAACCGTAGTCTCCAACGACGTTCACTACCGTGTTGCGAGGATTGGCTACCTTGGCGCCGATAGCTGCAGGCAAGTCCCATCCTAGCGGGCCGGCACCACCAGGGAGGATGTAATGGCGAGGCTTGAAAATCTTCTGGAATTGGGACGACCATATCTGGTTAAGGCCGATGCAGGTCACGAAAATGGTGTCTTCATCAAAGAAGTCATTGATCTCCTTGAATACCCTCTGTGGCTTTATGGGCATCTGGTCGAAATCCAGCCTGCGCTCCAACTGCTCGCGGATCTCTGGCAAGACTCGCTCCCTTGCCGAAGACTCTCGTGGTCCGATCTTTTGGGCTTCTTCGCAAAAGGCCGTAAGCGCCAACTTGGCATCCGCGACAATCCCGAGATCGGTAGGAAGAATCCTGCCGATTTGGGTCGGCTCGATATCGACGTGTACGAATTTCCTTCCGCGGGTATAGACATCCAAGGCGCCAGTATGGCGATCGGAAAAGCGACAGCCGATTCCAAGCACTAAGTCCGAATCCAGAAAGATTTGGTTGCCACAACGAGTGTTGCATTGGATTCCTACCTGCCCCGCATAAAGCGGATGATCAGGCCTCATGCCGCCTTTGCCCATCACGGTAGTGACGACAGGGACGGAAAGACGTTCAGCCAGTTCGACGAATTCATTGCACGCGTCCGCAAGGATAACCCCTCCGCCCAACAGCAAGACTGGACGCTTTGCCTGGAGGAGCATCTCCAAAGCCTTCCTGATCTTCTTCCGATTGGGAGCCGGCTTGAGTATCTCCAGCGGCGAATCCAGATCTGGGTCATATTCGATCTCACCGCGCTGGACGTCCAGCGGCAAGTCGATCAGGACCGGTCCCGGCCTTCCTTCCTGTGCTATTCGGAACGCTTCACGAAAGACCCACGGAACTTGTTCAGATTCCTTCACGCAGTAGCTCTTCTTTGTCACGGGCTTTACAATCTCGGCGATGTCGACTGCTTGGAAAGCGTCCTTACCCAGTTGAGCGCGAACATTCTGTCCTGTGATGGCGACAAGGGGTATCGAGTCGACTTTGGCAGCATACAGACCGGTGACCATGTTCGTGCCGGCCGGTCCTGAGGTGCCACAAAAGACTCCGACTTTTCCAGTCACTCTGGCATAACCGTCGGCTTCATGGGATGCGCCCTCTTCATGACGAGCCAGATAATGCCTTATCTTCGACGATTGTTTGAGTGCACTGTAAAAGGGCAAGATTCCGGCCCCCGGTATGCCAAATATAACCTCCACACCCTCGTTTTCGAGAATGCGTACAGCCGCTTCGGTTGCCTTCATTTTCACCTTAGTTCCTCCTTTTGATTCCCGCTCAGACGTCACCCAAATAGTATTGAGATCATCCGGTCGACGGCTCGCCATCTGAACTCAATTGGTCTGGTCGCAGAGGTTTGATCAATATGCCCCGAAGACCGTCAACGACCAAATAGGTGACCAGCGTCTGCCCAAGTCGCTCACATGTTGGCTATAGATGAGCCCTGAAAGGCCGGCGCCTAACGTGGTGACCGGGAGCACAACACGGCAAGTGCGTTCGATGACCCTCCAAGGCGGCTTCCGTATCGGGTCTGTCGGTCGGCTGCAAGACGAACGCTGTTTCGAACATCCAGGGAATCCTTCTGCTAGTCGGCATGCCGTGTCCCTGAGAACTGTCACCGGCCCAGTCGTTCCTGGTAAGTCGAGATCTCCAGCTCTTCCTTGCAGAAGAATTCGAGGAGTGCGGCTTGCCCCGACTCGGTAGCTTTCTTCGCTCTCTGCAGCGCCGGGATGATTTCCGCTGGCTGTGTCACTTTCTCGGAGTAGCCGCCGAGGGCTGCCGCGACCTTGGCATACTCGCCACTTTGCCGGTTCAACGAATATCGCTGAGAGGCGACCGGATTTGACCGGTCGTAACCTCCGAGGAGATTATCGTTCTTCAGGACTACCAGGATCGGTATCTTCTCCCTCACTGCGGTCTCGAAGTCCATCCCCACCATGCCGAATGCGGCATTGCCCATGTAGGCCACGCACGTCTTTTCCGGCCTGGCCAGCTTTGCGCCCATGGTAAAACCCAATGAGCCGCCCAGTGTGGTGGCCTTTCCCCACCCGATATACCCGCCCGGCGTGGGGCATTCCCAGAACGGGAGCAAGGTGTCCCTCGGGTAGCCGGCGTCGTGGGTGATTATCGTCTGCTTGGGATCAAGTACCTTCTTCATGTCGTTGATGAGGCGATACGGATTGATGGGCGTCTCGTCAGAAGTCAGCCTCGGAGCCCATTCCTTGAGCCACTCGTCTTTGACTGCCGCGACCTCTTCAGCCACCGAACCATCTTTCTTGCCTGACCTGCCTAACTGTGCCTTGGCTTCGTCCACGAGTTGCCTGAGAACCAGTTTGGCATCCCCGATGATGGCATGTTCCAGTGGATAGTCTTTGCTGAGATCGCGCTCGTCAATTGTTGACTGTATGACTGTCTTGCCATCCGGAATGGGCGTGGTGAACCCCTCCTTTGTACAGCTTGAGCCGATGGCGAAAACGAGGTCGGCTTTCTTCAGGAAGTGCATCACGGCCTTGGGCCGCGTACGGCCGCCGGCGCCGAGTGCCAGGGGATGGTCCTCGGGAAACCCGCTCTTGCCCGACATCGTGGTGAAAACCGGGATCTGCAGCAGTTCGGCGAATTCGCGTAGTTCATTCCATGCCTGGGCAAAGAGGACCCCCTGACCGGAACGAATGATGGGGTTCTTGGCTGCCATTAATGCCTTGACCACGGCTTTGACATCGGCCGGGTCACCGGCGCTCCGGGTAGCTTTTACCGGTTTGTACTGGAAGGCAGCGTCGGGTAACTCCTCCGTAGCGACGTCGCCTGGAATCTCAAGAAGCACGGGGCCTGGCCGTCCCGTCCGGAGTAAGACGAAAGCCCGACGCATCATCTCCGGGACCCGGTCGGCGAAGTTGATCATATCTGCCCACTTGGTGATTTCCTGGTAGTTGTTAACGGCAATGAAGGTTGGGGGCAGCAGACGCCGTCTTGCCGCTCCGCCGGGCAGCGCCAGAATTGGGACCGAATCGCTGAAGGCCTGTGCGATCCCGGAAAAGGAATTCTCCACGCCGGGCCCGTTCTGCATGGCGCAAACTCCGATGCGCTGGGCGAACGAGGCCCTGGTGTAGCCGTCGGCTATGCCGACGCCTACGCGCTCGTTGCGCGACATTATCGGCCTGATGCTCTCCTTGGCGCACGCTTCGAACACTGAGTTCATCGGAAAACCACTGACGAACTCGACCCCTTCCATTTTCAGGATTTTGGCAATAGCGGTAACCCCTTGCATGCTGTCTCCTTCCTTTTCAACGTATTCGCGTCTATGCTCTGCCTCTGTTGGCTAGAATACTGAGTCGGATTGCCTCACCAAGAGCACCCGGGTCCAGGAGGATACCTGGCCCTCCCGTGCGGCTGGCTGAGACATCTCTTCTTGAACAGGACAAAGGCAATCCCCCAAAACGTGTTTACTCAGTCCGTTCACCTCAACCAGGTTCATTAGGCCGACTTCCTCTATCCGTGGTCCAGGAACGCCTTCGAGATTGAAGGCCTTTTCGATGCTCTGCATATCTGTTCAAGTTGTTGAACACGCTCTGCCCGTAATGAGCAGACCGACTCCAAACTCCATCCCGATCTGGTCCAGCCAATCCTCCCAGAACGGTCACAGACTACTCCTCGTGACTCAGTCAATCACCTTGTTCTTCACCAATGCGTCATACTCAGCATCCGATATGCCCAGGATTCCTTTGAAGACGTATTGGTTATGCTCACCCAGCAACGGTGCTCGCCGTAGCTCACAGGACGACTTGGACATCAGGAAGTGCGTCCCTGAGGGGGCCAGATATCTGCCCACCACCGGGTGTTCCAACTCCCGCAAGAAGTGGCGATGCTCCAATTGTGCATCGCGTTCTACCTGGTCTTGGGCGGTCTGAACCACCCCGGCAGCAACATCGGCCGCTTGCATCAGCGTCATTACCTCTTCTGCCGAGTGTTTGACCGTCCACTCGTTCACAAGGCGGTCTAGTTCGTCCTCATTGTCTTTCCTTGCCAGCAATGTGTTGAACCTGGTGTCCTGTGCCAACCCTGGGTTGCCAATCACACGGCAGAAGCTTCTCCATTCCTCATCGGTGGACACGGAAATAGCACACCACCTGTCGTCACCGCGGCACGGGTAGGCATTGTGAGGTACCGCGTACTCGCACTGGTTTCCCATCCTATTGGCGACTCGATGATTTACCGTGTAGTCGAGAATGAGTGGCGCCAGAAACTGCATGCCGGACTCATTCTGCGACATATCAAGAAACAGCCCTTTGCCGGTCCGCCGCCGATAGTCGAGGGCAGCGAGAATGGCGATAATGTTGTAACAGGGAGCTATGTTATCGGTGTAGGCGCCCATCCAGGCCGGCGGCCGGTCGGGCCAGCCGCTGATATGATTGAACCCCGACAGAGCGGACAACTTGTGTCCGGAGGCGGCGTGGCTTGCGTACGGCCCCGTCTGCCCCTGCATGCACGTGCTCAGCATGATGAGGTCCGGTTTGATTCTGCTCAGGTCTTCGTATCCGAGCCCTTTCCTTGCCAGCGAGCCCCCAGCAAGATTCTCGACAACGATGTCGGATTTGGCCACGAGCCTTCTGGCCAATTCCAGTCCCTTGGGCGTGGCGAAGTTCAGTGTAACGCTCAGCTTGTTGGTGTTTTTCTGCAACTGACCAGTGGGAGCACCTACTACACCACCGACTCCGCCCCCACCGCCCGCGAGTTGGCTCTTGGTGTCTATTTTGATGACCTCGGCGCCGCAATTGGAGAGGGCCTGGGTCGTGAGCGGACCGGTCTGATACACCGTGATATCGACCACCCTTATACCTTCCAGCAATTGTCTCGTCACAGTGTCTACTCCTGTCGCTAGGCCATTACTAGATAACGCCGCATTCCTTCAGCGCAACGAGCCTCTTCCTCGAGATACCCAACTCCTGCTCGTAGATCTCCTGATTGTGCTCGCCGATGAGAGGTGCGCGTCGCGATATCCTGAGCGGAGCTTGCGGTACACTGGCAAAAGCCCCGGGGTAGGTGATGGCCACGCCCAGTTCGGGGTGTTCTACGTGGGCCCAATACCCCCTGGCGGCGAGTTGAGGGTTGTCGAGCATATCCGCCGTTGTAGCCACCGGGTACAACATGACCTGGCGCTTCGCCGCCCCTTCCAGAAGCTCGGCCTTGGTATGCGCCATGAAGAACGTCGCTGTCGGCACCTCAATCAGGTCAAAGTGCTGTTGATATACCCTGCCAAAGTCCGGCCTGTTCCAGTCAAAGGTCTTCAGGAAGTCGCTGGTGTACCCTTCACTCTCCATCCACTGGATTAGAGGCAGACTAGGCGAAAGCCGGCTGCTCCCTCCGTGCGTCCAAGACACATAGCCGTCCTTGCATCGCCATAGGCTTGTTGGGCGCCGCTCCGTGCTCTTGGGCTGGTCCCCTCGTTTCTGACCTACGGACCGCTCCCGGTTCCAGGCGGGATTGTCATGAATAGTGGAATGGACAGCAGAGTCGTGCACTGCGACATCGATCTGCTGCCCTTCCCCGGTTTCCCAGCGATGGTAGAGTGCCATAAGAGCACCCATGGCAGCGTCACAGCCGGCATGATAGTATGCCTGTGAATGGTAGCTAATCTGGATAGGGGGGCGATCGAGATCGCCGTACGGAGACATGTCGCCCCCCATGGCCCAAGCCACTATGTCCGATGTCTTGTAGTCCTTGTAGGGACCAGTCTGCCCAAACGGAGAGATGGAAACAACAATGATCCGGCTGTTGATACTCTCGAGGGCCGAATATCCCAAGCCAAGGTTGTCCAGGTACCCAGGAGGGAACGACTCAATAACAAAGTCAGCGTCTGCGGCCAGTCTTCTGAGAATCTCCCTGCCATCGGCCGTCTCGATGTTGAGGGTTATTCCTCGCTTGCTGGTATTGAGGGCAAACCAGAAAAGACTCCTTTCCGGGTGAGGGTCGTCGTGATAGAACGGACCTATCCGGCGTGCCGCGTCGCCACCCGGCGTCTCGATCTTGATGACGTCAGCACCCATGTCTCCAAGTATTTTGCCGCACAGGAGTCCCTTTTGGTCGGTCAGGTCCAGTACGCGATACGGGCCGAGTATCCCTGTTGCTTTCTCTCGCCCGTTTCCCGCCTTGGTCAGATCACCCATCCAAGACCTCTCGTCGTCCAACTGATGTCCTCGCCCACAAAAGTGGTCGAACAGCGTTATCTGAAGACTTCCCCGATCGACGTTTCCTGTGAAACATCGATCGGGGAAGGACGTGGGGACACAAAGAGCGATTCCTACCGCCAGGCGTCCACGTTGTAGACCGAGTTGGACCCTGCCTCGCGCCCGCCCATCTGCTCGCTTGCTTCTTCGTCTCCGCCGGCTACGATTATGCAGTTGGACATGGGATCATAACCCGCAGCCGGCACCATGTAGTCGTCGGGGAGCTCCTTCCAGTGTTTCCCTGATACCGGTTCTATCCCCATCCAGCCGTTTGTCTCGACGTCAGGACCGGAGCGCAATCGATAGTCCTTCAGCGGCTCAAAACTCTTCTTCCACAGCCATTCGTACACTTCCTTCTTTGTTTTGAACCCATACTCCTGAAGATGGAGGGCCATCTCGGGGACCATGACGAATGTGTAGCCCCCCTCGCGACAGGCCCAAAGTCGGGGCAACAAATATTCCAGCCAGTTGTGAGGCCCCGGCGTGCCCTTCACGTTTAGACGTCTCGCCAGACCGCCGTGCCCGCTCCTCTGAAGCGACCGATACCCGCCCGGGCGGAATCCCTGATGTTCTATGCCATGAGCGCCCCCCCATACTACGATGACGCTTTCGTTCTTCTTGTAGCCATACTCTTCATTCAGCCCTTCCCATCCAGGCGGAAGTCCGTCTGCGTTCTCGGCAAAGCAGGTACCTCCGTCTGAGAAGGGGCTACTCAGGGTGGACATGCGATTCACACCCGGAATGGCGCCTCCAAGATTGCGCGCCATCAGCTCGAAAGTCCGCCCGATAGTGCTGTTGGCAGGGTTCCCGCCGCCCAGCGCGCCGCACCCCGTGTTCATGCCGATTTCCTTGACGATAGGGCCGCTGACACAGACTGCCTGGCCAAGGCTGTGTGTGGTACTGATCGGGCAACCGGATTCGGCGATGGCAAGCACAACGGGGAGGTACTCTGGCTTGCACCCGGCCATCACGGCGTTGATTGCCACCTTCTCCACCGTGGCGGTGAAATACATGGGTGAAAACAGCACCTCCTCACCCTTCTTTCTTTGAATCACCTCTCCGCCCCCAAACCTGGAGCTTGAGAGGTAGCCGAACCGTCGTTTCCTGTCGGACTGGTAGGCAATCACCTCTTCCGGTTTGTGACTGGTGCCTTTGAGCATCTCCTGCACACGTTCCTCAGTCGGTATCCTTACCGGAAAACCGTCCGTGTAAACGGCGATCGGAGCGTTCACCGGATGACCAATGAACTCAGCCTTATTGTAGAATTCCTCCGCCTCTTCCAACGTACCTTCGAAGAGTACTCTTTGCTGATTCGGCGGGTCCCATCTTCCACGTTCCTTTTCCTTGGCCGTCAAGGGCCGCGTCAACGCGTCCATTATTGGGCCAACCAGGGCATCGGCATCCACTTCGCCTGGAGCGGTACGCGAGGCGTGTAGCGTTCTTATGTTGGGCACACCATACATCAGCGCCCAGTCCTTGACCATGCTCGCCTGGTCCTCCAGGTCAACAAGCACCGTCGGGATGCCGGCTTTCTCAAGGTCTGTTATGTAGGGCAACTGCCCCCATACAGCGCCGCTTCACCA
Source organism: uncultured Chloroflexia bacterium (assembly GCA_963735055.1). Taxonomy (GTDB): domain Bacteria; phylum Chloroflexota; class Dehalococcoidia; order Dehalococcoidales; family UBA2162; genus JBBITI01. The sequence goes on from CAVTJN010000007.1 coordinate 270,502, forward strand.
GCATACGGCTTGAATGAGGCCGTCGGCAGTCTTCATCTCCTCCTTGGAGAGCGGAACCTGACGAGGCATGTAGGACTTCTTGACTCTCCAGTTCACGTTGGGGTAGTCCATCTTCAATCGCTTTTCCAGAGGTATCGTAACGTCCGGTTCGCCAGTAATACTGAACCAGATTTCTTTACCATCAAGACTGTCCAGACGTGGCGCCAGGGGGACCATGTCGACTCCGTCTTGAATTCCGACCGGATTCAGGCATTTGTAGACTCTCTCTCGCTCTACCACATGTGACCTCCTCAGAATACTTCAGCAACTCACGGAATACACCGATTATGTGCTCCGCCTCGTGACACGAGACGACCCACATGGGGCAGCATGCCACGGGCACATGATATCCGGAATGCAGTCTCCCCCAATTTTCTACAACAACTCGATCTTTGACGCAGGCTATCTCCTACCGGTCATCTCTTCCTTGAGATCCTGGTCGATCCAGGTATACTGGGTGAAGATCGGATCGTTGAAATATCCCAGAGACGCTTCGCCGTGGTAGTTCTTAAGCCACGGCCACCACAGCGCGTAGGTAGGCGTCCCGGGCACGGGCATTGCCCACGCCTGGTTCAGAACGTACTTCATCAACTCCTTATGAACCCTGTCAGCCTCAGCCCGATTCGTGATGGCGAGCGCCTGCATCTGAGAGCGTACCTCGTCAACGTAGGGGTCATTCACATGGCTGCCGTTCGGCTGACCCTCACCCCAGAACTCCAAGCACCGAAGATAGTTGGAAGCGGGTGCAACCGCGCCCTGGCCCATCTGCTCGAAGGCCCTCGACCTTTGAATGGACGTCATGACGGCACTCTCTTTGGCATCAATCCTAAGCTCCACTCCAACCTTGGCAAACATCTCCTTCATCACAGAGTAGTAGTCCATCTGGTTGGGATTACCGATTGTTGAAGAACTGCATGTCACGCTGGTCTTGAAGCCATTGGGATACCCAGCCTCTGCCAGCAGAGCTTTAGCCTTGTCAGGATTGTAGGAATACAGTTCCTTCACCTGTGCAGGCATCTCCGGATCGTCAAGCCCAAGGTAGGCATTTTTTAGGTCCTTGTACCGTCCAAGGGGCCAGGTCAGGACCACAGCATCGCCTCCATAGAGGCTCTTAACGACTGTGTCCCAGTCCATTGCCATCATGAGCGCCCGGCGAACTCGTATGTCATTGAAAGGAGCCTTGTCCACGCGCCAAACGGTGGAGGGCCCACCGGAGCCTTGCGCCGGCAATTTGTAATGCTCAACCTCGGGAAGCCCCCGAATCAGTGCCGGTCCGGTTTCCCAATCGAGCAAGTTGTACCGGTCAACCTTAGCAGTCCTGAAGGCGGCGTCCCGGGTAGATGGGTCAACCAGTATGAATATCTTCACGCCGTCTACGTACGGCAATTGGTTTCCCTTGCCCGGGCCAAGCGGATCGGTGACCCAAAACTTGGGGTTCTTGACAAGCGTAACGGAGCTGCTGTCGACAACGTCGGTCAGCATGAACGGGCCGCTGCCCACGGAATTCTGCCACTTGCTCATATCGCCATACTTCTGGACCACTTCAGGCGGCACGATCCTGACGAAGTCTGTCACGCGGGGTACGACTTCATCGGCGGAGACCGGGTCTATTTTGATGTTTACGGTCCACTTATCGGGAGCGGTTATCTGCGCTGTCCTCAACGCAGGGACATTCAAGTAGACATAGGCACGCGGATTGGTGGAGACTTGCTTCATAGAAAAGACCACATCATCCGCAGTGAGTTCCCGGCCGCTGACAAGGCGGCTGGCCTCGCTGTTGGGATTGAGAGCGTAGTGTATTCCTTTCCGGATACTGAAAACCATGATGCCCTGCGGTAGTTGCGAGAAATCCCAGCTCTCGGCGACAGAGCCAGTCTTTGATGCCCAGGTATCGGCGGCCCAGTCGGTCTCATTTGTGCCGGCGAGTCCTTTGTTCCAGTCGCCAATCCATAGCTCCTGGTTAGTTAGATGCAGCGAGAGTGCGTTCGTCGCGCCGAACCCGTAGACCTCATCGAAGTCAATTATGTTTGAATTGTTACCGAGAGTCACAACGCCACCGTATTTGGGCACGTCAACGGCTACGGTCGCCGTTGTTGGTGATGTCGCTGTTGGTGATGCCGTGGTTGTTGGCCCCGGTCCTGCTGTTGTAGTCGCCGCAGAGGGTGGTGTGCCCGGTGCACAGGATGCCATCAACAGGAAAATCGCTATCGCCGAGATAGTTGTTAGCCACACAACGTTGCCTTTCATGCAATTGTCCTCCTTTCCTCTATCTAAACTCGTTTGTTGGTAACGATCGATCTGCCCGGTAGCTCAAAGATGCGCGTTCGATATCCAGACAACCTGGGAAGACTACTGATAGGCTCTGCCCCTCCTTATTTAGAGTCTTCTATGTTACGGTTTCCCGTTGCTTCTCGACCCCTGCCTTCCTTGCGCATGACCGTTCCCTTGCGCACTCGCCATCCGTTGTCTGCGACGAGGCTTCCCGATCTTCGTCTCATCGCTAAGGATCGAACCACTTGTTGCTCAGACTCTTTATTGTCCTACAACAATAACAATCTCGCTACATGTTCAGCATTTGGGCTACCTTCTCACGGTGATAATCGCTGTCGCCGAAGGCAACCTCGCCGGTCTTGGCCCGCTTGAGATACAGGTGCATATCGTGGTCCCATGTGTAGCCAATACCGCCATGTATTTGAACCCCGTCAAAAACGGCCTGCTTGTACGTTTCGCCACACCAGGATTTGGCTATGGAAGCAGCCATCGCCGCATCAGAATGATTCTCCATTATTGTCCATGCGGCATAGTACACAATGGACGTTGCCCCTTCCACCCCCACGGCGACGTTGGCAAGCTTGTGCTGGATGGCTTGGAAGCTGCCAATGGGGCGCCCAAACGCGATTCTAGTCTTGGCATACTCAATGGACGTTTCCATGGCCCACCGAGAGCCTCCTGACATCCAGGCAGACTCAGACACCTGAGCCTCTATCAAGACCTTCTTCATTATCGGCCAGCCCTTGTCCAGTCCCCCCAACATGTTCTTTCCGGGCACGGCCACATTGTTGAAGACAACCTCACAGAGCTTCTCACCAGTCATGGTTTTCAGTACCTCGACTTGAATGCCCTTTGTCTTGGCATCCACCAAAAACAGCGTTATCCCATCCTCTTTTTGAGGGCTGTCTTTTGTTCTCGTCACAACCAAGAGATAGTCCGCTACGTGAGCATAGGGGACAAACAGCTTCGTGCCGTTGACGACGAAACTATCGCCAGACGGAGTGGCCGTGACACCAACGTCGGATGCCTCTATGCCACCACTGGCTTCCATGAATGCCAGGGTCAGTATCATATCGCCACTCGCTATTTGGGGAAGGAACTGCTGTTTTTGCCCTTCGTCGCCAGTCGCCGCGATAGTGCGCCCAGCGAGTACAACGGTTGACATGAAGGGACCCGGCAGTAGAGCCCGACCGCACTCTTCCAGGAGCACCACTAAGTCGAGGAAACTGCTCCCGACACCACCGTACTTCTCAGGGAAGGTCAGGCTTATCCAGCCCAGGTCAGCAATCTTCTTCCATAGTTCGGGAGAATATCCTTTTTCATCTTCCATCATCGCCCTTACCAGTTTCTTGGGACATTCTTTGTCCAGGAAATCACGGGCTGAAGTCTTCAGCATCACCTGCTCTTCATCAAGTTCGAAATTCATATCGATCCACTCCGTTTATTCAGTATATCTGGGTAGGCCGAGGGTCCTCTGTGCAATGACGTTCCTCTTGATTTCGGAGGTACCAGTCATAATCGTCCTACCCCGTGATGCAAGAAAGCTTCTCTGCCAGACACCGTTGTTAACGGCGTGCTTGGATCCCCCCACCAGTTGACTGAACGGGCCCTGCAGGTGCATGGCGAAGTCCTCTATGCGCTGGCCTAGTTCCATCGTCAGGAGACTGCCAACGGAGCTTTCGGGTCCAGGGGTCTGCCCTCGAAGCTGACGGGTCAGGGCACGGAGACCGATATACTTCCCAACGTTAGCCTCGATGTAGAATTGAGCTACCTTCTGTCGGGTCACCGGGTCTTTCGAGAGCGGCTGCCCATCGCGTTTCATCTTCTGGGCCAATTCAATCAGGCTTGCGATGGTAGCCATGTATTGAATAGCCGTGGATGAGTTCGACCTCTCGAATTCCAGCGTGTTCATTGATATGTACCAACCGCCATTCTTCTTACCAAGCATCAGACTCTTCGGGATGCGTACGTTATCAAGGAACGTCTCCCCGAAAGCAGCGTTGCCGGTTATCTCCCGTAACGGCCGAACGGTAACTCCGGGAGAATGCATGTCCATCAGAAAATAGCTGAATGTCCGGTGTACGGGAGTCTTGGGGTCGAAGTCCGTTTTTGCCAGTAGAATGCCCCAGTGGGCTCTCATGCCCCCGGTTGTCCAGACCTTTTGCCCGTTAACGACGTAGTCCTCGCCGTCTTCCACTGCCCGAGTCTGACAACCTGCCAGGTCAGAACCAGCGCCCGGCTCAGAAAAAGCCTGACACCAGACATGGTCCCCACTGAGTATCTTGGGAAGGAAACGTTTCTTTTGTTCCTCGCTGCCATGGGTTATGATGGTTGGTCCTGCCCAGCCGATGCCGATACCACTGGCACCTGCTGGCAAGCGGCGTCTAGTCATCTCCTCGTTGAAGATAGCCTGTTCCATCACATTAGCGCCCCGGCCGCCGTATTCCTTTGGCCAGGCTATGCCAACGTAGCCGGCATCATGCAGCTTCTTGTGCCACCAGCGGGTGAATTCCTGAGCCTGTTCTGACTCACTCGTCATCTGGAAACCACCTTCGGCACCCATGGGACCTAACTTGGCCCGCCTTTGGCGATACTCCTTCATGTTCTCATCGAGCCAATCACAAAGCTCTTTGCGAAAGGCCTCCTCTTGTGGCGACAAGGCAAAGTCCATTTCTCTACTCCTCTACCTGATCATATCTGCCAAATCGGGTCTCATCGCACCGGGTTCCCGTTCACAACATTCTCATGGCAAATCACGGAAAGACGGGAGCCAATGTACGGATGTGCGAATGCCCGGTTGTCTCCGAATCGCGGATTCGATAGACTCACCAGTAAGTTAGGACGCCGGCTTGAATCCAGAGACAGTTCACCCTGTGCAAACGTCTTCAAAGACCACCTTCACAGGCAGGCCCATCCCTGCACCTGCCCGGGCTTAAACACGACGACATTGGAGAGGAGCAGTCATCTTCGATATTCAGTAAGCGCGTACAGAGTCCAAAGAGCGATGATCGCTTACGCCGAGACTCTGACGGACTATATCACGCGACACTGTCAATGTCAATATAGACGTCTGCTATGACAATTATTGAAGGCAATTCGTGGATGATACCGGGCGGCCTATTCTACGGCTAGGCTCAATCAGAAACAGGAACTGCCCTGGTTGCGGCCAACAGAGCGCGGGCCTTGAGGCGCAGAGTAGACAGGCATGCCGCGAGGAGTCGCTTCTCCTTGGCATTAAGTGCAGAGAAGGTTAACTCTAAAGCGGAGGACGTCATCCCGTCAAGCAGGCCTTCTCCCTTTTCAGTGATGACGATGGTGCGGGTTCGCACAGCTTGACGCCTCTCCTTAGCAAGCAGACCCATTCGAATCATCCTGTTGATGAGGGTCGATATCGAATGGTGTTGCCGCATCGTCTCGCGCTCCAACACCCTGGCAGTCGTCGAGCCGCAATTGCCCTGCAGTATTTTCAGGACGGAGACTTGTTCAATGGTAACACCGAATGAAGCCAACTCCAATTCACGCAATCTGGCGATAGCGAACCTCGTTCTCTCCAACAATCTCCATAGCCCGTAGTCGGACAATAACCCGCTCCTGTCATTCTCCGGCATAATTATCTTGTCTGAAGCATCACGAGCGATGTATCGCTTATAGGGCATACCCAACAGGTTTCGCGCCTTCTCGTGGAGGGGCTGAAGACACGCTACCAGGTTCCGTTTCTCTATCGGCGCCAGCGATCCAAAGATCGACTCAATTGAAGATGTAGTTGTCTTCCTGTGTAGTCTTTGTCCTTCTTCGGTGATGAAGATCCTGTATTCCCTTGTGCCAGGCATGCTCGCTCTACCCACCAGACCCATTCCAATCATCCTCTTGATAAGGATAGATATGGAGTGGTGCTGACGCAAAGTTACCTCTTCCAGTTCCTTGGCGGTAGTCAAACCGCCCCTGGTCATCAGGATATTTAGAGTAGCCGATTGCTCTATGGTGAGCCCGAACTCAGCAAGTTCCAGCCCCCGCGCCCTGGAAATCGCAAAGGCTGTGGAGTCCAATAATGCCCAAAGTCGGTAATCAGATAGTACGAGGATAGAATCATCTCCTTTACTGATGTTCATTTCCAGTCCAGGCAATCGAAAATTGATCCTAGCCACAAAGACAACTGCTTTTGCCTGATGCTCAGATGATACTATACCACAAATGCATATCTATGTCATAATAGACGTCGATATTGAAATCTGCACACCGGCATGATATAGTGGGTGCTGCTTCCGGCACCGTGAAGCTTCCAGGATTTGGCTTTGACGGTGTAGATAGGTGAACTGGAGGATGGCTGACAGATGGCAGGTATCGTGTCCTATGGTGCCTATGTTCCTCTCCATAGATTGGGGCCGGGGACGAGAGGGTGGACGGCTCCCGTTGAGAAGGCCATTGCTTACTGGGATGAAGACAGTCTGACAATGGCAGTGGCCGCGGCTGCTGACTGTATCGGTAACAGCGACCGCAGTAAAGTTGATAGGATCTATTTCGCTTCGACGACGTCACCCTATCGCGAGAAGCTGGTCGCCACCACTCTTGGGCTTGCCGTCGACCTGCGCAGTGATGTTTTCACGGCAGATATCACCGACACGCTGAGGGCAGGGACGGGCGCCGTCGCAATGGCAGCCGACGCTGTCAAGGCCGGCTCGGCAAAATATGTCCTGGTGGCGGCATCGGACCGCCGACTGGGCACGGCCGGCCTGGACCAGGAATTCGGCGATGGCGCCGCTGCCTTCATCATCGGCGACACCGATGTGGCGGCAACCTTGGTTGACAGCTACTCAATATCAAATGAACTCCTCGATGTCTGGCGAGCCGAAGGCTCCAAGCGTACACGGACGTGGGAAGACCGTTGGGTCTTCGAAGAGGGCTACCAGAAGGTCGTCCCGGATGCTATCGCCCGCTTCATGAAAAAGGCAGGCCTGGCGATGGGAGAGCTGAGCAAGGTGATCCTGTATGCGCCCGACTTGCGGCGCCACCGTGAAATGGTGGCCCGCCTGAAGCTACAGCCGGCTCAGGTCCAGAACCCTTTGTTTGACAAGATGGGCAATACCGGGACGGCAT
>CAVTJN010000008.1:0-7361 GCA_963735055.1 uncultured Chloroflexia bacterium
AGAGCCGGCCGGGGTGAAGAAAGCGACTTGGAGGTGGCATCATCGAACAAATCCACCGAGTCAACGACTCGCAGAAACATGAAGATCAAAAGGAGGTAACAATTTGAAGAAGCTATTAACAGTTGGGGTTGTTCTGGCACTGGTCGGGGTCGTCGTGATGCCTGCGGCAGCGCTGGCAGTCGGTTCAGGTAATGACGCCTTGGACGTGAGCGGCACTCTGGCCGACATAGCCTACACGATGAGTGTTCCCGCCGGTGCGACGATAACGCTGACCCGAGGCTCTGGAACCAGGGTCGACCTTGGGGAAATCAAGGCTGAGAGAGACGAACGGGACGGACGGGACGGTCTCGATCGCGGTGAGGGACACGACAGCGAGCAGTTCATCTCTTGGCCATATGAAGAGTGGCACCAACTATCTGACCGACCGCGTTGTACATCCAAGGCGGTGATTTCAACAAGGCCGCTGTGACAGGCGTCGATCAGACTCTCGTGACCGGTGCAACCATGACAGGGTCCCCCACGAAGTCCTACGTCCTCGACGGCACCTATGGTCCTGGTAGAGTGCATCAAACCGTGGCGGCTGGAGGAACGTAGCGGGTTCGTACTCGATCGCACTAACATTCACTGCTACATTCGCACCTTAAGGCAAAACCAACTACGGGCCGGCACTCACGGCCGGCCGTGGGCGCTCCTCACGGACGCATCGAATGAAGATATTCACACATGGCATCCTTATATCGGGAATAGCTGCTCTGCTCATTGCCCAAACGGCGTCGGCAGGGTCAGGCTTGACCGTAGGCTACTCAGGGGGCAAAGGTCCCTCTCCAACCGTGTCCCCCGGAGAGACATACGAACAGACGCTGACCGCAAACATGGGTGCAAGCACAACGGCAACAGATGTACTCATCGAAGTGATGGGTTACGGGGAGACTGCGAAGACCGGTGTCGTCGCGCTGCCGGCGGGCCGTGATCCGGGAGAGCACTCAGCTCGCTCATTCATTGCTCCACTCAGTACAGTTGTTCACGTTGCCCCCGGAGAGACGGCCAAAGCCAAGATCACGGTAATGGTCCCGCCCGACGTGGGCGATGGCGGCCGCTACGCCACTTTGAGATTCTCGACCGCCCCGAGCGGTCAAGGCGCGGTGGGTATCGTATCAGCCGTCGTGCTGACCATGAGGTTCACCATCAAGGACAGCAATCTCGTTCACACCGGCAGAATCATCGAAACTGGATCGGGGCCGATCATTAGCGGGAAGCCAGTTGTCTTGACGGCGGTCTACCGTAACACAGGCAATCATCACTATCAGATCGACGGCCGAGTGGACATTGTTGATTCCAGGAACACGGTGGTCGCCAGCATCCCCGTGTCGAGTGCTTCGCCCATTCCTGATGGGACAAGACGCCTGGAAGCGGTATTTTCGCCGGTGGGCGCGTTGGAACTCGGGACATATTACTCCAAATGGATTCTAACGGTAAACGACGGGACTCCCCTTGACGAGTCGACCGGCCAGTTCGAAGTACCAGCCCTCCACTCCGCGCCAGCACCCCCAACGTCCGTCACTCCGGTCTCTCCAGGCTCGCAGACCGATTCCACAACGACCGCCCAGCCCGCGGTCGCCGATGGCGTTGTTCAACGGACTGGGACCAACTGGGTCGTGATCGCCGGGGCAGCGGCCGGGGCTGTTCTCCTTGCCCTCGCCATGTACCTGTTTGGAGTGAGAAGGGGAAGAGGTCATTAGACCGGTGATATGGAAGATTGCGGCCTGCGCAGTGCTCGCGGCATTTGCCCTGCTTCCAGCGCCGGTGGTCCGCGCCGAGGGCAGTACCACCGTGTCAGGCAACCTTGCCACTCGAAACCTCGGGGGTGGCCGTTTCCAGTATCACCACCACCACCGCCATCATCTCCTGGACGACGAACGGTGATTCGACCTCCCAGGTCTTCTACGACACGGCCTCCCATACTGACGTCAGCGGGTACGCGTTCTCGACGGCTGAGGACTCCTCTCCAGTCATCTCGCACAGCGTTTCGCTGTCCGGCCTGACCGCCGCCACGACTTACCACTACCGCGTGAAATCGACGATGGCCGGCAACTCGTCCGCCGTTTCCGAAGATGGCACTTTCATCACCTCTTCATTGGGTGGTGGCGGCGGAGGGGGAGGAGGAGGGGGCGGTTTCGGTGGCGGCGGTGGAGGTGGGGGAGGGGCCGGACCGACCGGTCCGGGCGTCACCAATCTTGTTCCTTACACCAACAGCGACGGCCTGTTCAGCCTGGCCACCAGCGCCGCCTCGGAAGACGGCAAGGTGAAGCTTACCATCGCCCGGGGCGTCCTGGCCAAGGCCAAAGAGGGTGGCGCCCTGAAGTCAGTCAGCATCCTGCCGCTGGCCGATCCGCAAGAAGCGCCATCCGGCAGCCAGATGATCGGTCTGGCCTACGAAATCGGTCCAGCCGGGACGTCCTTCAGCCCGGCGATAACCCTGGTTATCGCCTTCGACCCGGAGAAGCTCCCGGCCGGGTTCGACGAGAAACGGCTAATGCTGGTAACCTGGGACGCCGCGGCTGCCAGATGGATTGATCTCGAGGCGATTGTGGATGCAGCCTCGAATACATTGTCGGTCACCATCAGCCGCCTGGGCATCTTCACCCTGGTCGCTCACATGCGTCCGGCATCATTCAGCGTCGGTGATCTCATCATATCGCCGGCCGAGGTCCAGACCGGGGGCCGGGTGAGCATCGGAGCGTCGGTCCGGAACAGCGGCGATCTCGGCGGCGCCTATGGAGTTGAACTCACCGTGAACGGCAAGACCGAGTCAAGCCAGAGTGTGACTATCGCCGGCAACGCGGCGCAGGTTGTTTCGTTCTCCGTAGTCAGGGACACGCCGGGCCGGTACGAGGTAAGCCTGGGTGGCCTGTCCGGCGCCTTCACCGTGCGCCTTCCGCCTGCGCCGGCGGCCTTCAGCTTGAGCCCGCTGGCGATCTCCCGGTCCGAGATACACTTCGGGGAGGAGACTAATATCAGCGTCGTCGTGGAGAACACCGGAGACCTCGCCGGTACCTACTCGGTCAGTTTCCGGATCGACGGCGCCGTGGTTAGCGTACGTGAGGTCACCGTCGCCGGCCACGCCACGCAGCAGGTGAGTCTTGATGTCCCGGGCAAGTCGGCCGGGACCTTCTCCGTGGACGTGAACGGCCGGGAGGGTTCCTTCACCGTCAAACCCTGGGCGGGTCCACCGCCCAAGGCCCAGGAGATGAACTGGTGGCTCGTGGGCGGGATCATCGCCGCCTTGATTTCCGGAGCCTCCTGGTCCTGGCTGGCGCAGCGGCAACGGGCGCCGTAGGCCGGGACGGCGCAACCGCCGGCACCTTGAGCACGGAGTCGATCCGTCCTGGCAGAACAGCAAGAGGTACGTCGGCGACGCCTCAGCACACCTCAGTTCCCCACGTTTCACAATTCACGAGCGACGATGCTAGACTGGTTGTGAAGAATGTTGGCATTTGGTCACGCGGGTCTTACTCTCGGAATGGCAGTGATTCTGACTGGAGTGGCCATCCGGACTAACCCGGCGGCCGCTCCGTCCGGAACGCGGGGATGGCGCCGGGCGGCGGCACGGGCCACCGGATGGCTCGACCGCCTGGCCGGCCGGGTGGATCTCAGAGTCCTGCTGATCGGGTCGTTGCTTCCGGACATCATCGACAAGCCGGTGGGACACCTCTTCTTCCGTTCGGCTTTCAACAGCGGCCGCATAATGGCCCACACCATGGTCTTTCTGTTGTTGCTCTGCCTGACCGGCCTGTTTTTCTACCGCCGCCGCGGCCGCACCTGGCTGTTGGCGTTGGCCTTCGGTACCGCCACCCATCTGGTGTTTGACCAGATCTGGCGGCAGCCACACACGCTTTGGTGGCCGGCCTACGGGCTGGCCTTCGACGCGGCCGACCTGACGGACTGGATTCCCATGATGCTGCATGCCCTGTTTACCGAGGTCACCGAATTCATACCGGAAGCTACCGGCGCCACCGTGCTGGTACTCTTCGTGTTGCTGCTGCTACGCCGGAAGAGCGTACGCGTTTCTTGAGACACGGAAGAGTGAGTGCGCCCCGCCGGCAATTGGATATGTCCCGCAACTGACCCGTTCCGTACGCCAGGCCATTGTTCAGCTCACCACGCCAGACCAGTTGCTGGGACGCGCCGCTTCGATCCGCACCTTCGCCGCCATGACGGCAAACAACGTCGGGCAGGTCGAGGTAGGCATGCTGTCCTCCATCATCGGCGCCGGACCGACGATGCTCATCGGCGGCATCCTCTCGGTGGTGTTTGTCATAATCGTCTGGCGTTTTGTGCCCGGCATCAGGAGATACCGGTACGGCGCCGATTCGATGGACGAAAGCTCCATACCGGGTGCGGCGCCGCTTTGAATCCTGAAGTCACGCGTGATAACGTATCTGTGGTGCTCCCGACCGCGTCCAGGGGAGCCAGACTCATACAGGGAGCACGCAGGTGACACTTCCCGGAAGAAGCGCCCCAACCCAACGCTTCGGCAACTTACGCACCTTCGATTCTTTCAAGATTCCGGCTTACCGGATGTTTTTTCTGGGCATGATCGGGCAATGGAGCTCGTTCAGTATGGAGGCGGTGGCCCGCTCCTACCTGATCTACGAGATCACCGGTTCCGCCGCCATGCTCGGCTGGGTCTCCCTGGCCAGCGCCGTGCCCATGATTGCATTATCCCTTTTCGGTGGGGCCATTGCCGACCGGCTACCCAAGAAACGCCTGATCCAGATGAGCCAGGTGGCCATGTCAGCGGTATCGCTGGGCAGCGCTTTCGCCATCGCCTCGGGCTACCTGGGCCCGGCACACCCGGAATCGTGGTGGGTACTCATGGTCGGCGCCGTGATCATGGGCACAATCATGGCCCTGGCCATGCCCTCCCGCCAGGCGATTATCCCGGAACTGGTGGGGCGCGACCAGATCATGAACGCCATCTCCCTGAATACCCTGGGAATGAGCTTCTTCCAACTGGTCGGCCCGGCCATCGCCGGCTTCGTCATCGACCGGTTTGGCTACGCCGCGGTCTTCTTCGCCATGGCGGCGCTCAATGCCGCCGCCATCATCTTCACTTCGTTCTTGCCCCGCGCCACCGCGTCCCAGACCCGCCGCCAGAGCGTCTTGACCGATGTCGGCGAAGGGTTCAAGTACATTATCAAGAACCAGACCCTTCTCCTGATCCTCGTCTTCTTCGTGGCCTCGATCCTGCTGGCGATGCCCTACCAGATGATGATGCCCATCTTCGCCAAGGACATACTGAAAGTCGGTGTTTCGGGACAGGGCACGCTTATGAGCATATCCGGCTTGGGAGCCCTGGCCGCCTCGCTGACGCTGGCCTCGTTACCGTCCAGAAGGCGCGGCGTCACCCTGCTGATGTCCAACGTCCTGATGGGCCTGGCACTGGTCGTTTTCGCGTTCTCGACGTCATGGCCGATCTCCCTGGGCATGATGGTCCTGGTGGGCATGGGGCGGATCGGCAACAACACCGCCGGCACCGCCCTCCTGCAGTCGCACACCGACCCGGAGTACCTGGGCCGGGTGATGAGCATAATGATGATGAACTTCGGTCTCAGTGGCCTGGGCACATTCTTTGCCGGCGTGTTGGCGGAAAGGATCAGCGCGCAGTGGGCCATCGGTGGTCTGGCCATAACGCTGGTGGCGCTTTCCTTAGGGGGATATCTGCTGTCGCCCAAGCTGAGAAAACTGGAATAAGCAAGGAGCGTCAACATTATGTCAAGCCCGACGGTATCACCCGAAGAGCAGCGACTGATCGCCGAAATCCAACGGAAACACGGCAAGACCGTGGGGCAACTCCGTGACGAGCGGGAAAAACGGGTCAAAGCCGCCATGGAATTGAACGTCCCGGACCAAGTGCCGGTCAACGTCAGTACCGGTGTCTTTGCCGCGAAATACGCTGGGCTCACCGCTTCGGTCATGTACTACGACCACGCGGCCTACCGCCGCGCCAGCAAGCAGATGCTCCTCGATTTCGAGCCCGACAACGGTCCCATTGGCATCGGCAGTTCCGGGCTGGTCCTGGACCTTCTTGATTCGAAACAGTACCGATGGCCGGGGGGAAATCTCCCCGCCGACGGCACCTATCAGTTCGTCGAAGGCGAATACATGAAGGCGGACGAATACGAGCGATTCCTGTCCAATCCATGCGACTTCGTCATCCGTTCCTACCTGCCGCGGACCTATGGCGCCCTGGCGCCGCTGGCCGAGCTGCCTCCCCTCACCGCCCCCGCCGATGCCAACGAGGTGGCGGCAATCCTGGGTATGCTCTTCCGGCCGGACTTCAACGCCCTCATCACCATTCTGGAACAGCTGAACCGGCCGGAGTTGAAGGAAACCATGGTTCTGCTGCGCCGCGTGCAACAGGAGCAGCAGCGCCTGGGCCAGGAATCGGCTCAATTCGGGGCCGAGATGGGACGTCTCGGATTCCCTTCGGGGGGTGGGGACGCGGGGGGCAGCGGCGCCACCTTTGCCCCGTTCGACACCATCTCCAGACCGTCTCCGGGGCATGCGGGGAGCCATGCTCGACATGTTCCGTTGCCCGGCGGAACTCCTGTCCGCCTGTACCCGCCTCCTGGAGTGGGAAATGAGCGCGGCCGTCCCTGCCCGACCCGATCCCCGGGGCAATCCCGCCCGCTCGGGCATGCCACTGCACCGCGGTTCGGATGGCTTCATGTCACGGGCGGACTTCGAGAAGTTCTACTGGCCCACCCTCAAGAGGGCTATCGAGATGAAGGTTGCCCTCGGGTACACGGTGACCCCGTTCTTTGAAGGCATCTGGGACGACCGCCTGGAGTACCTGCTTGACCTTCCCAAAGGCAAGGTCGTCTTCCACTGCGAAAAGACCGATGTCTTCAAGGCCAAACAGGTCATCGGCCGCCACCTGTGCATCCAGGGCGGAGTGCCGCCAACCATCCTTCAGACCGGCTCGCCCCAGGATGTGGAGGCGCACTGCAAGCGACTCATCGAGACGGTGGGCAAGGGCGGCGGTTTCATCCTGAGTGCGGGGAGTGTCATCGACAACGCCACACCCGCCAACATCAGGGCCATGGTGGACGCGGTCAAGAAGTACGGCCGCTACTAGTGTAGTGCATCTCAGATATCGTTATTCTCTGATTCTGCGCACCCAGAGCTTGTCGAAGGGCGCCGATGGTTCGACACCATGAGCGGCGCTGTTGGTGACGCCGGATCCAACGAAAGTAACGCATCGCTAGATGCACTACACTGGGAGATGCATGAGAGCGCTGCGCAGTCCCACCGCAGCGGTCTAGTTGTCCGCCACCCTTCGGAGTCCCGGCTGTCCG
>CAVTJN010000009.1:0-71430 GCA_963735055.1 uncultured Chloroflexia bacterium
ATCAAATTCGTTCTGCCCCGTTCCTGATATTAGTGCGCGCTCCGGGGAGCAGAAGTGCGTTACCAGGCCGGAGACGTCCGGTACCGTTTTAGCCTGACTTCCGGGTTGAAGGCAGGTCAACGGGACGCTGGCTTTGTGATGGTTGAATGTGGCAGAATTGACGGACACAGCTGTCGGGAGGAGTAGGAAACATGGATACCTTTGAAGCGATCAAAAACAGGAGAAGCATACGTCAACTGAAGCCTGACACAATTAACGACGAGACCCTGGAAAAGGTGTTGGAGGCTGCCCGTTGGGCTCCGTCTTGGGCCAACACCCAGTGTTGGCGCTTCATTGTGGTGACTGACAAAGACGTGAAAGCGCAACTGAATGCCACGCGGCCTGTCAGACCACCGCCCCCCGCCTCCGCCACGGCCCCGCCACCCCCTCTGGCCCATCCTGTCCTTGACGCACCAGTGGTCATCGCGATCTGCGCTGAACTGAACAAGGCAGGGGTTCGTCCTGATGGCACACCTTCCACTGACAAAGGCGGCACGTGGTACATGTATGACACCGCACTGGCCACACAGAACCTTTGCCTTGCCGCCCACGCCCTCGGTCTGGGCACCGTAATCATTGGCGGAGGGTTTGATGCCCGGAAAGCCGGCGAGATACTGAAGGTGCCCGAGGGCTTCGCCGTTGTGGTGCTGATACCATTGGGGTACCCGGCTCAGCCAGGCAGGCCGCCTACCAGAACGGAGTTGTCCGAGATGGTCTTCTACGACCGGTTTGGCGCTCGCAAGTAGGGACCATCTGTGATTCTTCAGATGGAGCCAGTCTACATAAGAATCGCCGCCTGTACCGGGACTGTCCTGGCGCTGGCGGTGGCTGTTTTCCAGGTCCTGCTGGCGTGGGGACTACCATTTGGTGAGGCCGCTTGGGGCGGACGCCATCGAGTACTACCACCAGGGCTGCGTATCGCCAGCGCACTGGCCGCAATCGTCTGGCTTGGTGCCGCCCTACTTTTCTTGGAGCGAGGCGACGTCATTTCCATCGGTATCAATCCGTCTGTTACCAAGGCCGCCGTATGGATATTGACGCCGCTGCTGGGGGTAGGCGTCTTGGCGAACGCCATCTCGAGAAGCAGGAAGGAACGTTTATGGGCGCCTTTCGTCGCCGTATTGTTCGTGGCGTCCTTGTTTCTGGCGACGTCTGGTTAGGAATCTGTCCTCAGTTCATGGGCACCCCATAGCAGGCGAGCGTCCCCTCATCCTTGAGGGCAGGAGACTCCCCGGATGAAAACACGGCCCGGCGATGCAGCGAGAGAATCCAGGTCAACGCGTGACTGGACGAAGGGTAGCATCATTGGCAACCTCTTTTCGCTGTCCTGGCCTATGATGATAGGCGGCAGCATAAACATGCTGGGGCCGACCATTGACATGATATGGGTGGGGAAGCTGGGAGCAGCCTCGATCGCAGGAGTGGGGATTTCGGGGATGATCGTCATGATGGTCGACTCCCTGAAGATGGGGCTCATGACCGGTGTGAGAGCACTAGTTGCCCGCTCCATCGGGGCCGGAGACTACCATAGCGCCAATCACGCCGCTCAGCAAGCCGTCGTCGTCAGCGCCGTCTTTTCTGTGATCATCGCCGTAACGGGCATCCTCCTTGCCAGGCCAATACTGCTCCTGATGGGGCTGGAACCCGACGTCGTCAGCGAAGGGGCAGCCTACATGCGCATCATGTTCGTCGGCAGGATACCGATGGGCCTCTGGATGATGGCGGAAGCCATGATGCAGGCTTCAGGGGATACGGTGACTCCGATGAAGACGACTATGGCGTTCAGGTTGTTCCACGTTATTATGTGCCCGTTCCTGATCTTCGGCTGGTGGTTCTTCCCGAGGCTGGGAGTCAGCGGGGCCGCTGTCACCAACGTCCTCTCCCAGAGTGTGGGGGCAGTCATCGGGCTCTGGTTTCTATTAAGCGCCCGCACGCGGTTGCGGCTGACCTTTCGGGACTTCCACTTAGACCCCGGAATGATATGGCGCATAGTCAGAATTGGCATTCCCGGGTCCATAAGCGGCATGGAAAGGACGTTCGGCCAGACGGTACTGGTATGGCTGGTGGCGCCGTTCGGCACATTTGCTGTAGCTTCTCACTCCCTATGCCAGAGAACAGACATGTTTGTCTTCGTCCCCGCTATGGCTCTGGGAAACGCGGCCGGTGTGCTGGCGGGGCAGAACCTTGGGGCCGGCCAGCCTGATCGGGCGGTCAGAAGCGGGTGGTTGGGCGTATTGCTTGCGGAGGCGTTTCTCATACTCTGTTCGGCGGCGATACTGATATGGCCGGACGCCCTGGTCCGCGTCTTCAATACTGAGCCCGGTGTCGTCGAGATAGCCAGCAGTTTCTTGAGGATCGCGGCTCTGAGCTACTTGGTGATGGGCTTCAGCAGCGTACTGATGTCTTGCCTCAATAATGTTGGCGACACCCTGCCCCCGATGGTCGTTTCGCTGTTGACCATCTGGGCAGTCCAGGTCCCTCTGGCCTACGCATTGTCCCGGTTCACGGACCTCGGAGTTTTCGGCGTGCGTTGGGCGATGCTGGCCGGTACGGTGGTTGGAGCAGTCGCATACGCGGTCTATTTCAGCCTGGGAAAGTGGAAGCGCAAGAGAGTGTAGCAATCCGTCGGCGTGCTACCTGATCACCACACCCCTTCCCATGTGCTGGCTCCGGAGTCTTGAAGAATCCGAGGCCGCGCCTGTCGAGCATCCTGCCGCCTATCCGGACCAGTGTACTCGAGTGCGGTGCGCTGCGCAGTCACTTGTGGTAGCATGGGCCTTTAGGCATGAAGCTATCGGCGCGTCCCGAACCCAGCGGTCTTGGCCTTGTCAGACGACGCCTCCAGGGGGTCTTCTACGGCTGGTGGATCGTCTTGTCCGCCTGTGTCATACAGGCATTGAACCAGGGCCTTCTGAGCGAAGGTTTCGGCGTATACTTCCTTCCTCTCCAAGCGGAGTTTGGCTGGAACCGCACTCTACTGAGCTCGGGCTACTCTTTGGGGCAAGTTGAAAGTGGATTCCTTGCTCCCGTCGGGGGATGGCTTACCGACCGGTTCGGGCCGCGGCGCGTAGTAATGATAGGCGTGGTCCTGTTCGGCGCCGGTCTGATCCTGCTGAGCACGATTCAGTCCATCACCACGTTCTATCTGGCCTTCTTGCTGGTGGCTGCCGGCTCCAGTCTCGGCGGCTTTCTGCCTCTCTCCGTAGCAGTGCTGAATTGGTTTGTGCGAAAACGCAGTCTGGCCTTGGGTCTGTCCATGGCGGGGTCGGGGCTGGCGGCGGTCATCGTGCCCTTGGTGGCATGGGGGGTGACCAGTCACGGATGGCGTACGACGGCGATTGCGTCCGGCCTTGTTGTGTGGCTTGTCGGTATCCCGATGTCTCTGCTGCTGCGCCACAACCCGGAGCAATACGGATACCTGCCGGACGGGGACCGTCCAGCTTCCGCCAGAGGGCAGCAGGCTGGACCGGGTTCGGAACGTGCCCTCAAGGTGGCGGGTCAGGACGTCGAGGGCTTTTCAACGATGGAAGCTCTCAAGACTCGGGCATTTTGGCTGATTTCGGCGGGACATGCCTCCGCCATTTTCACCGTATCTGCGGTTTCTCTGCATCTTGTACCCCACCTTGTACAAACGCTGGCGATGTCATTGGAGGCTGCCGGGACCATCGTTTCGCTTGTGCTGCTGGTGTCCGTTGTGGGCAGGATCATTGGCGGTTTCCTCGCAGACCGGAGTAACAAGAGGGTGGTCCTTGTGGCAAGCATGCTATCTCATGCCTTCGGTCTCGTCATGCTCGCGTATGCCGGCAGCATCGTCCATGTAGTCCTGTTTGCCATATTTCACGGTCTGGCTTGGGGCGCCAGAGCTCCGACGCAGAACGCTATTCGCGCCGAGTACTTTGGAAGGAAATCGATCGGGCTCATTCTCGGGCTTGGAACCGTGATCGTCACTTTGGCTTCTGTCAGTGCCCCCATATTTGCCGGCCGGCTCGCTGACCTCCGTGGAGACTATCGCCTGGCTTTCACGATCCTGGCCGTCCTCACCGCTCTCGGCTCCTTGTTCTTTGCTTTTGCGACAAGGCCAGTCCGGAGGTCTCTTGGCTAAGGAATCCAAGCCTGGGGATTCGCTATCCGGCAGTTACCCCGACATTCCTGAACGGGTGGCCCCCCGACATTATGTTTGACCGCCGAGAAGCCTAAGACCTACAATTGCGGTGGCCAACGGGCTTCAACAGGGAGATCAGGGGAGGATGGAGAGAGGAGATCAAGTATGGAGTCGTACCGCGACCATCAAAGAGCATTGAGGTCAGGGTCCAGGACCTGCTGGGCAGAATGACCCTCACCGAGAAGATCGGCCAGCTTGGAAGTGTGTACGCCAACTCTTTGCTTGAAAAACAGAGACTCTCTGCCGTCGCCTCGCGAGACCTGTTGCAGCACGGCATCGGCCAGATAAGTGCCATCGGACGGACCTCAGGTCTCGGACCTTCGGAGCTCGCCGCGTTCGCCAACGAGATTCAGCAATTCCTCGTTGAAGAAACCCGCCTCGGCATACCCGCGATCGTCCACGAAGAGTGCCTCAACGGTTTCAGGGCGAAGGGCGCCACTATCTTCCCGCAGAACATCGGCCTTGCCAGCACGTGGGATACTGACCTGATCGGTGAGATCACAGCGGTAATCAGGCAGCAGATGAGGGCCTGCGGCGTCCACCAGGGTCTTGCTCCCGTGCTGGATGTTGCCCGCGACCCGCGCTGGGGAAGGACCGAAGAGACATTTGGCGAAGACCCCTTCCTCGTGGCGAAGATAGGACTGTCCTACGTGAAGGGGCTGCAGGGCGATGATATCAGCCGCGGCATCGTAGCGACACTGAAGCATTTCGCCGGACATGGCCTGCCGGAGGGTGGACTGAATTGCGCACCCGCCCACATACCGCCACGTTTGCTCAGAGAGGTTTACCTCGCCCCGTTTGAGAAAGCCGTCAAAGAAGGCGGGGTCCAATCCGTGATGAACGCCTATCACGAAATCGACGGCATTCCGTGCGGGGCTTCGGGTGAGCTTCTCACCGGCATTCTGCGGGGGGAGTGGGGATTCGGCGGCGTAGTGGTTTCCGACTATTACGCTATTGAGCAGTTAATGACCG
Source organism: uncultured Chloroflexia bacterium (assembly GCA_963735055.1). GTDB lineage: Bacteria > Chloroflexota > Dehalococcoidia > Dehalococcoidales > UBA2162 > JBBITI01. Next base: position 5,174 of record CAVTJN010000009.1, read on the forward strand.
TGCACAAGATCTGCGTCAGCAAAGGCGAGGCTGCCGGACTCGCCCTTGCCGCGGGAATCGATATGGAATTGCCCCGGTCCGACTGCTTTGCCGGACCGCTGCAGAAGGCGATTGAAGAAGGTACGGTTGCGGAAGCGCTGGTGGACCGGGCGGTGTCGAGGATACTGACGCTCAAGTTCAGGCTGGGGCTGTTCGAGAGGCCCTATGTCCAGGCGGACGCGGCGGCTCGGATCTTTGATATGCCGATGCACCGGGAACTGGCTTTGGAGGCAGCGCGTAAGTCGATCGTTCTTCTGAAGAATGAAGGAAACCTGCTGCCGTTGGACAAGAATATCCGCAGGGTCGCCGTCATCGGTCCCAATGCCGACAGTTGCCGGAACCTTCTGGGAGACTATGCTTATCCCAGCAATGCCGGATACGAAATGATCCCCAACTCTGAGAGCGGCAAAATGGAAGTAGTCTGGAAGGATGAGTCTGCCCGCCAGGATCGCATCGAGACTCCAGATGTTGTCAGCGTCCTCGAAGGCATCAGAGAAATAGTCTCGAAAGATACCGTTGTCCTCACCGCCAAGGGATGCGACTACAACGGGGAGTCCGAAGACGGTCTGGCCGAGGCCGTGAAGGTCGCGGCTTCAGGCCGATGTCACCGTGCTGGTTGTCGGCGGAAAGTCGGGGCTCGTACCCGAATGCACCTCCGGCGAGATGAGAGACCGGGCCGAACTCGGCTTGCTCGGCGTCCAGGAGAAGCTGGTCCGGGCCGTCTACGAGACAGGCAGGCCTGTAGTGCTGGTGCTCGTCGACGGAAGGCCGTGCGCCCTGGGCTGGATGGCAGCGAAGCTGCCGGCCATCGTCGAGGCATGGTTGCCCGGGGAGGAGGGGGGCCGGGCGGTGGCCGATGTGCTTTTCGGTGACTACAATCCGGGCGGCAAGCTGCCGGTCTCGTTCCCCGGGAAGCCCGGGCAAATACCGGCCTACTACGGCCACAAGCCATCCGGAGGACGGTCTTCGCCATGGGGCAACTACGTCGACGGCAGCCCCCGGCCGCTTTTTGAATTCGGATACGGACTCAGCTATACGACGTTCGCTTTCAGTGATCTGGCCATCACGCCGGACAGCTATCTCGCCTGAGGGTGTCGTCTCGATTGCGGTTGACGTTGAGAACACCGGTAACCGGTCTGGCGACGAAGTCGTCCAGCTCTACGTCAACGACATGGTGGCCAGCGTCACCCGGCCGGTCAAAGAACTCAGGGGCTTTCGCCGCATCCACCTGCAGCCAGGTGAAAGAAGAACCGTCGAGTTTCGTCTGTCTGCCAGGGACATGGCTTTGTATGACAAGAACATGAAACGAATAGTTGAACCCGGTATTTTCAAAATCATGGTGGGGCGCTCTTCCGCGGATATTCTGCTGGAAGGCGAATTCCTAGTGCACGTATAGTGCACTAGTGCGCGATGGTGCACTGGTGCAAGGTGATCCCACAGCCTGACAAGGAGTGACCCATGAAGGCGCTGGTGTTGAAAGAGAAGAACAGCCTGGCAATCCTCGATCTGGCTTTCGAAGAGCCGCTCGGTCCGGATGACGTCCGAATAAAGATACACACCGTAGGCATTTGCGGCAGCGATATCCACTACTTCCAGCATGGCAAGATCGGTAATTTCGTGGTCAAGGAACCGATGGTGTTGGGCCATGAGGCCTCGGGAACGGTAATTGAGACCGGGCAGAATGTCACGAATCTGAAGGCCGGCGACCGGGTGTGCATGGAACCCGGTATACCGGACCTGCGCAGCCGGGCGACGCTGGAGGGAATGTACAACCTCGATCCTGCCGTCCGGTTCTGGGCGACGCCTCCGGTACACGGCTGTCTCCGGGAGACCGTGGTGCATCCAGCGATGTTCGTCTTCAAGCTGCCGGACAACGTCAGCTATGCCGAAGGGGCGATGGTCGAACCACTCTCGGTGGGTCTCCAGGCAGTGCAGAAAGCCGGCATCAGGCCGGGCGATGTCGCCCTGGTCAATGGCTGCGGCACGATCGGCCTGGTAACCGGGCTGGCAGCACAGGCCGGAGGTTGTAGCAAGGTCATCATCACAGACATGATCGATGCTAAGCTGGCGCTGGCTTCCAGTTACGGCATGCTCCCGGTCAATATCGCCAGACAGGATCTGCAGGGCGTGGTCGATGCGGCCACCGGGGGGTGGGGCGTCGACATCGCTTTCGAAGCCAGCGGCAACGCCGCCTCGATCGCGGGAATATTCAAACCGCTTTGTCCGGGAGGACGGGTAGTCTTCATCGGGATGCCGGTGGAGCCGGTGCCCGTTGACATCGTCGCTGCCCAGGCTAAGGAAGCCCGCATCGAGACCGTCTTCCGCTACGCCCACCAGTACCCGAGGGCACTTGTGCTCCTGGAGTCCGGAAAGATCAACGTCAAATCATTGATCACCGACAGATACCGGTTTACCGATGCCGTGAAAGCCTTCGAGTATGCGGCCAACCCTCAACCGAATACCATAAAGACCGTTATCGAGATGTGAACGGGACTTCGGACAATTCTGACATTGCCTGAGTCTGCTGAAGACATGAGCAAGAAGCGGCTATCTCTGGGACTGGACCTGAGCACGCAAAGCCTTTCGGCGGTGGTGCTGGACATCGACGCACAGAGAAAGCTCTTCGAGGTTGTCTCTGGACTATGCCACAGACCCGAGGCTGGGTGTTTTCGGAATCGGCAAAGAAGACTACATTCTTCCGCCACGAACTGAGGGCGATGCCGATCAGCCTCCGGAAATGTATATGGCGGCCCTCGACGCCATTTTCAGCGACCTCGGCAAGTTGGTTGCGCTGGAGGACGTGGCAGTGATCAACACGTCCGGCCAGCAGCACGGCCACGTGTACCTGAACGAGGAGGCGCCGGCCATTTTCGCCCGCCTTCAGAACAACGGCGCACAACAGGAGGACTTGACCACCCTTCTCAGGGGTTGCCTGGCCTACGACCGGGCCCCCATCTGGATGACCTCGAGCACTGCGGCGCAGGCGGATTTCATCAGAAACCAAGTCGGGGGGAAAGCACGGCTGATCAAAATCTCGGGGTCGGACGCCCAGTTGCGTTTCACCGGCATTGTGGTTAGACGGACGGCCGAGCAATTTCCACGGACATATGCTGGTACCCGGAACAATACAGTTGCTCAGCAGCTTTGTTCCGGCAGTGCTGACGGGGAATGCCCGCGGGCCGGCAGATTTCGGCAATGCCAGCGGCATGTCCCTGATGAACTACAGGCTGAAACGATGGTCGCAAGCGCTGATCAAAGCAGTATCTGAGGGGCTACCGGGAGGCAAGCGGGCTCTCAGACAGAAGCTGCCAGGCATCGTCGCGCCCGACACTTTCGTAGGTACGGTCGCCAGATACTTCGTGCAGAAGCACGGCCTCAGCCCCGATTGCCGCATCGTGGCCGGCTCAGGCGACAACCCCCAGTCCAAAGTGCTGGTCGCGGGCGATCTGCTAAGCCTCGGTTCCAGCTTCGTCAACATGGTCTCAACCGACGGCAAGTCCCGGGACTTGAGCGGCGCGGCCTGCGCCATGTATGACGGAGTCGGCAGACCCTTCATGTTCGGGTGCCGCACTAACGGGGCGCTGGTTTGGGACCGGGTACGTGCACTTTACGGAATGAACAAAGACGACTATGCACCTGCTGAGGGAGCCTTACGAGGGACGTCGCCCGGACGGGAGCTGGTGCTCTGGCAACCGAGAAATGAATCGTTCCCGCGATCGGGCAGCTTCGGTCTAGTGAGAATCGGGAATGTCACGCCAGGCCTTGCAAGCGACTATCCCGGCATCGTTGAGTCCAGCCTGGCGTCGGTGTATCGGCACTCGAAGAACTTTACCACCGCGACCACCTCCCCACTGTACGTGATGGGTGGCGCTACCGCCAGCCCCGAAATCGTGAGGAGGGTGGCTGCGCTCTGGAACAGGCCGACCGTGGTGACAGGGAAAGCGGGCGCCGCTCTGGGCGCCGCCGTTGCCGGGGTGTCCGCTTTACTGAAGTCCGAGGGCAAGGAGTTCGACGTTGAACAGTTCAGTGCGGGCTTGGTAAGGCGGGGCGGCACCGTTAGCCCTGACCCCGGTGATGTGGCGGCGTTTCACCAGCCCGGGGGATACCTTGACAGGTTCGCGATCGAGGAAGCCAAGCTAACTGAGACATAGCCGGTCGGCTGAGTCCCGGCGACGCCTGCCCGGCTTCCTCACCGTACCGTGTATCCTCCGTCCACCACCAGGTCGTGACCGGTCACATAAGCCGAGGCATCGGAGGCTAGAAACAGCATTGCACCGCGCAGTTCTTCCGGTTCGCCCAACCGCCCCATCGGCGTGAGAGCTTCCCAATCCGGAAAAAGCGGCGCCATCGATGACAGCGTCATCTCGGTCTTCATATAGCCGGGGCTGATGGCGTTGACGCGAATACCGTAGGCCGCCCACTCGACGGCCATTGCCTGGGTGAGCATGAGCGCCCCCGCCTTTGAAGCGTTGTAGACGGCCTGTTTCTGAGGCACGTTCACCACCCTGGCAGATATCGAACCGATGTTGATGATGCTGCCGCTCCTGCGCGGGATCATGAGTCGGGCGGCAGCCTGGGAACACAGGAAGACCCCCTTCATGTTTACGTCCATGATCTGGTCCCAGTCTGCTTCCGGTACTTCTTCCACCGGTCGCTGCATGCTCACTCCGGCATTGTTGACGCAGATGTCCAGGCGGCCGAATTCATCGGATACCCGCCGAAAGGCCGTGTCAACGTCGTCTTTCCGGGAGACATCGCCTTCCGAGAGAACACACTGCCCGCCCAGTCTGCGGATCTCGTCAGCCACCGGCTGCAGTGTCTCGCGGTGGAGACCGAATAGGGCCACATCGCAGCCAGCCTCAGCCAGGGCGATGGCCAGCACCCTGCCGATTCCCCGCCCCGCTCCCGTCACCAAGGCCTTGCGTCCGGAAACGTCAAAGAGATCGTAGATTCCCATTTCTTTCCTCCGTAAACGCGACGACCGCATCCCCGTTTCGGGGACTCTGCCACAAGGGTCGCCAAACATATCTCTTTCCGGGCACGGTCTCTATGCTCAGTGTAGACTCCGCGAAGAATCCGGAATTATATTGAGGGAAATGCGGATTCTTCGTCGGCTCGCTCCTCAGAATGACATTCTGGGCAATACTCGTCAAGGAGCAGGAGCAAGGCTATTCAAGGAGGAATTCGTCGTTCTTGGCGCCTTTCAATACGCGGGTCGGCTACTTGAGAGACGTTTCGATTCTTCTGAGGTTCTGAAGCCCCTTAACGGCCAGTTCTTCACCTGTGTCGGCGAACTTCCTCCAGATGGCGCAGAGTCGGTTCAATTCCTCAAATCCGGGATCGAATGATTCGATGACCAGCGGACCATCGTAGCCGACCTGTTTCAAGGCGGTGAAGAATTCTTTCCACGGCACCTGGCCGGTGCCGGGTATGCCCCGGTTGTTCTCGCACACATGGACATAGCCGAGGTACTCTTTTCCGCAGATCTGGACCGCTTCGTGAAAACTGAGCTCCTCGCGGATCATGTGAAATGAGTCGAGGTGCACTTTAATGTTGCCGGTGCCTACTTCCTTGCAGTATCTCACCGCATCTTCCGCGATGTTGAGGAAGTGGCTTTCGAAGCGGTCGACCGGCTCCACGGCCAGGACAAGGTCGCTCTTGCCTTCTGCGTAGCGGGTCACCTCTTTCATCCCTGCGACCGACCAGCCCCACTCCTCCACCGTCCGCGGTTTGCCGGACAGATAGCCCCATGAAGCGTAGATAACACCCCCCAGGATCTTCGACCCGATCTCGTTGTTGATGTCGACCAGCAATTTCAGAGTGTCTACGCCATGTCGCCTGACCGCCGGTTTGGGGGATATCAGGTTGGCGTCGGCCGGCATACCGATGGAGGTGACGACCTCGATGCCGACTTCTTTGACCTTGTTCTTGACGGCCTGCGTCGGAAACCGGTCCGGGTGGCTGATATTGATATCCATCACTGCAAAACCGAGCGCCTTCGCCTTGTCGATAAGAGTCAAGTCCTTCTTCGTGAATTCCTCGGTCCAGATAAGCGAATCGACGCCGAACTTGAACATCTTCCCTCCTCCACTGTCGGGCGTACTAGACCTCGACAGTCTCGATTCCCAGGTGGTCGCAAGCATCACAATGGCGCGGGAATAGTCACCGTGAATCAGGCTGGCATGGTGAACGAACCCCTCCTCGACCAGCGTAGAATACAGCATATCGAGGTCCGGCACCCTTACCCAGGACCAGGAACCACGCAGTGTCTGGTTGGACTTGACCGCCTCCCCATTGGTGACCAGCATCTTGAATTCACCGTCATGTTCCTGGAGCCGGCACAGCGTCACGACGCCGGGCTTCAGCTGGAACTCACCCGTCCCCCGGGAACGTTCCAGGCCGAGAGACTCGCCGAGAATGCTGTGGTAACTGACTTTCACACCGCCGCCGCCACACAGCGAGGGCGGCGCATTTCCGCAGTGCCAGGCCAGGAACGTGTTCGGCTCTTCCTGGTGTTGTATCGTCCAGTCTATGAAATGCGGGACGGTCTTGCCGAGCGAAGCCAGGTACTGCACCAGCATGGTGAGGGCCCCGTAAATATCTACCTCGCACGAGGTCATGATGCCCTGGTCGGTCAGACGCCCCATCGCATAGCAGGGGGACATTCCGTAGACCGACTGCATCGCCGTCCAGCACTGAACGCCCATGGCGGACAGGCGCTTTTCCCTGGCGAATGCGGTGAGCGCGTATTCCAGCCCGGCAATCTTCCCGATGGTGGTTGTATCGATCGCCGAAAGATCGGCCTGAGCTTTCATCTTGCGCACGATCTTCCTGATCTCCGGCAAGGCCTCAGGTGAACCGGCCCGGCTCATGATATCCGCCAGGTCTATCGGCACCACTCTCTGCCCGAAATTCTCTCGTCAGCGCGTCCTCGCTGAAAATACAGGTCTCGAAACGCTCCGGGCGGGGACCGACCAGCCCGATCCGCGCCCCGGTAAATCCGCGGGCGACGGCACACACCCGGACAAAGTTGCCGACCTCATCCAGGAAATCCCGTTGCTCAGGAAAGACTACGCCCGGCAAACATGAACGGGATATGCCGGCGGTGCAGGCCGGAAGATATGGAGAGAGTGCCGCAAAACGAGTCCGACCGGCGGTTACCATCGGCCGTGAACGGGCCTTCCTTCGTGCCGAACAGAAGAATAGGGAGATCGCTGAAGGCAGACGCAACCGAAAGCGCCGACACCTCGTCGCCAAAGGTCATGGTCCCGATCATCAGGCCGTCAATGTCATTTTCCCGGAACAGCGCAATGGCATTCTCGGCCTCAAGGTCGTCACGCACACATCCACCCCGGGTGAGCTGTGCATCCGGGACAACGATCTCCAGCATCTTGTTCTGCGAAAACGCTTTCAGGCACTGCTCCCGCATTGTCTCCGCCCAGTTCTGATCAAATGGTTCGCGATGGGCTGGCACAAAGCCGATCCTCAGTCTTTCCATCCAGTCGCTCTCCTTCCGGCCGATTGACGTTCTATGTCGGAATCGTACGCACGCAGCGTCCGGCGCCACAAATATACAGCAGCCGCGACAGTGCATTCAAATGGCATTCAGAGCCACGGGCTTTACCCGGGGGCAGCGGCCGTGCTATTCTTTCGCTACTCCTTCGCACCGGCATGCAGCAGTCGGCCGCCAACCAGGGAGGTGAGTGATGAACCGCATCGTCATAGACCCCGATCGAAGTGCTGGCGAGATCGACCGCAATATTTTCGGTGGCTTTGCCGAGCACTTGGGACGATGCATATACGGAGGTATCTTCGAGCCGGGCTCATCCCTTTCGGACGGCCAGGGTTACCGCACTGACGTTCTGACGGTACTGAAACGGCTTAGGATGCCGGTGATCCGCTATCCCGGCGGCAACTTCGTTTCCGGGTACCGTTGGCGGGACGGGGTTGGACCGATCGCCGAACGGCAGGCCCGCACCGACTTGGCATGGCATGATATCGAGACGAACCGTTTCGGCACCAATGAGTTCATCACCTTCTGCCGGAGGCTCAACTCGGAACCTTACCTGGTAGCGAATTGCGGCGACGGTGACATGCGTGAAGCCCGAGATTGGGTGGAGTACTGTAACGGCACAGGGGACTCCGCTCTGGTGAGACTGCGGCGTGAGCACGGCTTTCCGGAACCGCACCGCGTCAAGTACTGGGGCATAGGGAACGAGGTGGACGGTCACTGGCAGATCGGCTACAAGACTCCTCAAGAGTATGCACGCGCCTTCACTGAATTCGGCAAGGTCATGAAGTGGGTTGACCCGGACATCAAACTGGTTGCCTCGGCCGTGTCCTATTGGGAGGGTGACTTCGTCGAACGTACGCAACTGTTGCTCGAACAGGCCCCGGACCTGATCGACTACCTTTCCCTGCACTGGTACGTCGGCAATCCAGACAATGATTTTGCCAAATACATGGCTGTGTCAGAACTGCTGGAAGAACGGCTGGCCTCCTACGAAGGGCTGGTGCGGGCGCTCAGGCTGCAGAAACGGATCACCCGACCCATTGCTCTCGCCGTCGACGAGTGGAATGTCTGGTATCGTACCCATCCCCGCTTTGGAGGCCTCCCCAGGGAAACCAGGCTGGAAGAAATCTACAATCTGGAAGACGCCCTCGTCACCGCCCTGCAGCTCAATGCTTTCATCCGCCATTCCTCGTCCGTCAAAATGGCTAACATTGCCCAGATAGTGAATGTCATCGCCCCTGTCTTCACCCGGCCGGATGGCCTCGTCCTGCAGACCATCTTCTTTCCATTTGAGGTGTACGCCAACACCTGCGGAAACCGGGCGCTGGACGTCTGGTGGGAGGGGGACACCTTCTCCGGCGGCGTCTATTCCGGTGTCCGCACTCTGGATGTCTCAGCCACCGTGGACGAGGCTAAGAAAGAGCTGGCGGTGTTCGTGGTCAACCGCAGTCCCTCTCAAGAAATACAGACGGCGCTGCAACTGACGAGGGGGGAATTCAAAGGGAAGGTCATTGTTCGGACTGTCAACGGACCGGACATAAAGTCAGAGAACACCTTTGCGGCGCCGCACAATGTGAGCACCAGAGAAACCACCGCGAGCGCCCGGGGCCGCACGTTGAGCTACGTTGTTCGAGCCACATTCGGTGACTGCTCTATTGTGCGAGATATCGTAGCTTGCATCGCGGGGGGGCCAGAATCCCCGGTCTGGCCTTCGTCAGGCTCCGCTGGCACCGGCAGGGAAAAGGGCAGCGTACAATGTATTCGGTCAATCGTTGTCGGACCCTCATGGAGAGACGGCGCCCCTCTGGCCGCCACAATAAACGCATGAAGCCCTCATGTTGTTCCGCCGACAGGGGTGATTTCAGGACTGCCGCTGTCTTTGTCTTTCGGGAGCACGTCTGGGGAGACCGTTCGAGATGCTAGAGGTGTTCTTCTTTGTCCTCGGACTGGTGAACAGCGTATCCTTGATCTTCATCTTCCTGATCCGGAAGCGGAGACTGGCTTTCCTTCAGCGAATTGGGTGGGCGTACCTGCTGTTGGCGATTCCAGCGGCTTACGGAATCTTCCTGGTCTCATATGAACAGAAGACAGTTCGATATGGAATATTTCTGGCGATCTTCCTGGCCTTCTTACTGCTTGAATGGCTGTTTGACCATGTTCTCAAAGTCAATTTTCGTGAGAACTGGAAGAGTAACTGGAAATTAATGGTGCCATACCTGGCCCTGTACTACGCGATGAACTATGGATTTGTGGTGATGCCGTGGAAGACATCCGTACTGTGGGGTGTCATTATGCTCGGCCTCTTTGTCATCCAGATAGTCGCCAACCTGGCAAGTCATCCCAAGAGCGTAGGTCGCTGATTCCTCAGTTCGCGACGAAGTGTTGAGTGGCCAGGTCCGCTAGATCGCCCCGGACCCAACCGCGGTAAGATCGAAAAGCGCTGCCTTGCACACTTCATGGGATCGAATCCTGCTAGAATAATGGGAGACTGATAGTGCGAGGGGCACGATGTATGGAAGAAAATGAGCAAGAATCGAACTGCAAGGCCGACATCCAGGCGTGGCGTAATCACCGGGAAGAAATTCCCGCAATCGTTTCGAGCCTCGTCGCAAGCTGCAAGCGTGACGACTGCTTTGACAACATCGGGCCGGAGCCGATCCCGTCTAAGGACGAAATAGTCGGGATCTTGCGGCAGCTTCAGAGCGTTCTCTTTCCGGGGTACTTCACCACGGCCCGTCTTGATCCGACCAACTTGCCGTACTACCTGGGACAGGAAACCACCTCCATTTTCGACGCTCTGTCTCATCAAATCGCGCTGTGCATGAGGCACGAATGTACCAGGCACAATCTGCCTTGTAAGCATTGCGACGAGCGGGGCAGCGAAGAGGCGATAAGGTTCATCAAGGAACTGCCGGCCCTTCGGACGCTTCTGGGAAAGGACGTCCGCGCCGCTCTCGAGGGTGATCCAGCGGCCAAGAGCTATGACGAAATAGTATTTTGCTATCCTGGTCTTCTCGCGGTGACGGTCTATCGAATGGCCCACCAACTCCATCGACAGGGGGTTCCGTTGATGCCTCGAATTATGTGCGAACATGCGCACGGGCTTACCGGTATCGATATCCATCCCGGAGCCCGCATTGGGGAGAGTTTCTTCATCGATCACGGCGTTGGCGTGGTCATCGGAGAGACCACCGAGATCGGCAATCGGGTTAGAATATACCAGGGCGTTACTCTCGGGGCACTGTCACTATCAAGGGAAGAGGTGGAGCGACTTCGTGGCCAAAAACGCCACCCCACGATCGAGGATGACGTAATAATATACTCCGGGGCCACCATTCTCGGTGGGGAGACCGTCATCGGCGCCAACTCCGTCATCGGCGGTAATGTCTGGCTGACAGAGTCAGTGCCTCAGGGAACCAGAGTCTTCATCAAGAAGCCGGAACTCATACTTAAGAACGGCTCTGGTAGCTGACACCTCGGAGCCAAGAGCGAAATGCCGGTGTCAGTCAACGTCGCAGGTACCGAGCTGCAGTAGGAGTCTATGAGCAAACTGAGGACACTAATCTTCTTTGGAGCACACCCGGATGATGAGAGTTTCGGCGTTGGCGCTACCCTGGCACAATATGCCGCTTCCGGTGTCAAAGTCTATTGCGTCTGTTCAACGGGCGGGGAGGCAGGGACCGTCAGCCCTGTACATATGAGAGGATACGGCAGTATTGCCGAACTGCGCGCGGCCGAACTCAGTTGTGCAGTGAAAGAACTGGGCGCGGCGGGCTTGATCTACCTTGGATACCGTGATTCCGGAATGCGCGGATCTGAAGAGAATAAGCACCCGAATTGCCTGGCTGCGGCTCCCCCTGAGGAGGTGGTCGGTCGAATAGTGAAGATCATCCGGGAGGTCAAGCCGGACGTCGTAATAACCCACGACCCGAGTACGGACTATGGTCACCCCGACCACATTGCCACCCACAAGGCAACTGTACAGGCATTCCAGGCCGCGGGCGATCCACTGCAATACCCGGCCAACGGTCCCGTATTCCAACCCGGCAAGCTGTACTTTGGAGTACGTCCTCACGGGACCATGAGAATAATGGTGAAACTGATGCCACTTTACGGTCAAAACCCCCGCCGTTTCGGACGCAACAAGGATATCGACCTGACCAGGATGGTGGGAGTGGATTATCCCGTCAATGCCGTCATTCGCCTCTCGAAACAGGCGGTCGAAACCCGGCAGAGGGCCGCCGCCTGTCACGCCAGCCAGGGTGGCGGCCGGTTTCGGGCAGGTCCGTTCAGGATTCTCCGGATTGTTGAAAAGCTCCGGGGCCCACGCGACTTCTTCACGCGGGTCTACCCCCTCCCGGCTCCCCGCCGCCCCGAAAAGGACCTGTTTGACGGAGTGCGGCCGGCAACGGCGGATCACTCCTGAAGGAGTGCGGCCGGCAACGGCGGATCTCTCGTGAAGGGCGTTCGCCCGCTGGGTCAGGTGCACTGCTAGGCCATCCCTTGATACACGGGACTATTCGGCCAGCAATCTCGCCGCAAGACGAGGTGAAATTTGACAACAATAGACTTGAATAAATGTACAAAATGCGGCGCCTGCGTCGAGGAATGCCCAAGCTACACTATCGCATCACAAGAGGACCGCACACCCTGGGTCAGATACGCTGAGAACTGCATTGGCTGCGGCCATTGCGTCGCCGTCTGCCGGCAGGGGCGGTATCCGGCGTTCGGGCTTCCCGACAGCGAGTTCACGCCGGTAACCCGAGACCTGCCGGCCGAGGCCGTCAGGGGCGTCCTCTTGTTCGCGAAGATCGATAAGGAAGTTCCAGGACCGCCCCGTTCCACGTGAAGCCCTCGAAGAACTACTCAACTGCGGGGCCCGCGCCGGAAGTGCTTCCAACGAGCAGTCAGAGAACTTCATCGTGATTGAGGACAAGAGAGTCCTTGAGGCGCTCGCCGATCTGGTAATCGACCGAATGTGGAACAGCGGTCTGAAATATGCCGGCAACAGCGTCGGTCGCATGGTGATCAGAGCTATGTACGGGAATGAATTCGCCAAACAAGTGGAGCATTACTACAGGACCTTCAAACTGAGGAAACAGACCGGTGATCCAATCAGGGTGTTGTGGAACGCTCCCACGCTGATACTGGTAACCGGCCTGAGGAAGAATGCTCTTACCTTCACCAACGCCGCATTGGCGGCAAGAAACATCGAAATCATGGCGCTGACGATGGGCCTTGGCACTTGTTGGGCCGGTTTCCTTGTCGTCACAGCGGCCCGCAGCAGAAGATCGCTGAGTTTCTGCACCTGCCTGCCGAGCGTAACGTCTTCGGGGCCCTCATGGTTGGCTATCCGAAGTATCACTACAAGAAGACTGTACCGCCCAGGCTACGGACCGTGGAGTGGGTGTAAAGAAAGTGGACCATCAGACCGCGCCAAGCTTTCTCATCGTGGGCGCCAATTGTCGGTTCACTTAGTGGGCCCGGTCGAGGGGCGGAAGATATCGGTACTGATGGAGTCTGACGGCCGTCCAATATGAGCTATCTGGGGAGGACAAAATGGACCCTGAGGATCAAGTGTACCGCGACTTGCAGAAACACCTGGATGAATCACCGATCGGATTCGCAGCCACGGAGTCAGGAGCCGAAATCCGCCTTCTAGAACACCTGCTCACGCCGGAAGAAGCCGGCATCTGCCTGCAGCTTTCCAACTTCCACCGGGAGCCTGTTGAGACTATCCATGAGCGCGTCACCAGGAGCGGGATGCGCCTATCAATTGAGGGATTGCAGGAGATCCTGGACGAGATGGTCCGAAAAGGTACCATTCTAGTCTACAGTGAAGGTCACCAAGAAAGGCGCTATATGAACGTTGGGGTGTCCGCCGGAGGAATGATCGACTTCCAGGTCAACCGGCTGACTCAAGATCTGGTGGACGACCTCGATAGATACCATGAAGAGAGCTTCGCCAACAGAACCCCACGGGGCGGCCGGCCGAAGGTTCCCCAACTCCGTACCATCCCGGTTGAACGGAGCGTACCGCTTCCCGACAAGCACATTTTCGGTCGCTACGACGATGTCAGAAGACTCGTCGAGCAGTCTCCCGGTCCTTTTTCGGTGACCAACTGCCTTTGCCGGCAGATGAAGGATCTGCGGGGCCAACCGTGCAAGCACTCCGACATTCGCGAGACCTGCTTGCAGATCGGTCCCGACCACGCCAGGCAGTATGTAGAAATGGGCATTTCCCGGTTCATCACCAGGGATGAGGTCTTTGGCGTGCTGGACCGGGCGATGGAAGCGGGGTTCATCTTGCAGCCGGAGAATTCGCAGCATCCGGAGAATATCTGCTGTTGCTGTGGGGACTGCTGCGGCCCGCTCAGCGCGGCGAGAAGATCTCCCCGTCCGGCTGATTTCTACGCGACCAACTACTATTGCGAAGTGGATCACGGACTCTGCGCCGGTTGCGGGCTTTGCATCGGACGGTGCCAGCTTGAGGCCAGGGTCATGGTTGACGGTGTATCCACCATCGACCTTGACCGCTGCATCGGCTGTGGCAACTGCGTGGCAACCTGCCAATCTGGGGCCAGCCGGCTGGCGAAGAAGACACCAGAACTGGTCCCGCCCGAGGACAAGGAAGACTTCCTGAAAATAGCGTCCCGATGACCGGTACGTCCCGCAGGGGCGGAAGGGCGGAGGATTTATCTTGAGCCCGGCGCGGCACTGACACGCGCACCAGGCCGCAAAGAATGGCGCCGGGTGGAGAGACTCCGCCGGCGCACCTGCACAAAGCCAGGTTGTATGACGGCCACCCGGGCAAGTTGTGTTGGGTTCCGTCAACGCCTAAAATAGGAAGCCAGACGGAATACGGGAGGGCCCAAATGGGATCTGCCGAAGAAGCAAAAAGAGCTTTGGAGACTGACCAGTCGGAGTTCATTGAGCAGAATATCCGGGAGTGTGTAGCGCACAAGCCCCGACAACCGACTGTCATTTGTGGGTGAGTACGTGATGTGGGACGACCCGCTCGTGGGTTTCGCCGATGTCGATGATCCCATCTTCACCGAGTACAAGACCATTATCTCCCCGGAGCACCTCACGCCACGTGAGGCACTGGCTAAGGCCTGTGATAAAGCCCCCGGGGAATTGCCCGCCAGGCTTTCGGTTATAAGCTACATACTGCCCGCGGTAGAAGAGACCCGAAGGTCAAATCGGGCCGAATCAAGGGTCCCCAGTCGGCTCTGGTCCATACCCGCTGGTATGGGGAGAAGTTCAATGACAAGTTGCGGGCCCACCTCGTCGCACTGCTCACGGGTATGGGGTACCTGGCCACCGCGCCATTCTCGCAGCCCTACTTCAAGACGTACAGTAACGAAAAAGGACCTTACTCCAATTGGTCGGAACGGCATGTGGCCTATGCTGCCGGCCTTGGGACCTTCAGCCTCTCGGATGGCCTCATCACTGACCGTGGTGTCGCCATCCGCTGCGGCAGTGTGGTCACCAGTCTGGCGCTGCCAGCCCGACCCAGGACGGCTGCCGGTCCCTACTCCAACTGTCTGTTCTACGCAGGGGTCAACTGTCGAGCCTGCATTGATCGATGCCCTGCCGGCGCCATAAGTGAGAACGGCCATGACAAGAACAAGTGTCAGCAGTATCTGCATGACATCGGCTATTCTGGCCAGGGTACGTACGACAACGAGAAGAGCGTGTCTGGCTGTGGATTGTGTCAGACGAAGGTCCCCTGTGAATTCCGGAATCCGGTGAGTAGACTGAGTCGCGGCAGGGGATGACCCTGTGAATACGCACAAGGCGAACGGGAAACCCGAAGTGCAATGGCGAGGCCTGATCACAGGGTTCCCGGATTGCGGCGTTGCGCCGGGATCACCGCGACGGAACAGGATTCAAAGACGGATTGTAGTGGTTCGCTGATGGCACCCCGCTCTATCATGCATATCGACCTCGACGCCTTCTTCGTCTCCGTGGAACAGGTCGCCCACCCGGAGTTACGGGGCAAGCCGGTGGTGGTCGGGGGGAAGTCCGACCAACGGGGCGTGGTCGCTACCGCCTCCTACGAGGCCAGGAGGTTTGGACTCCACTCCGGGATGCCTCTCGTTACTGCCCGGCGCCTCTGCCCTCAGGCGGTCTTTGTCCCTGGCAACTTCCCGGAGTACCGGGCGGCTTCCCGGAAGTTCATGGCCATCCTCGCCGACTTTTCTCCCTTCCTCCAGCCCATGGGCTTGGACGAAGCGTATCTTGATGTTACTGGCTTTGAATCGCTGCACGGCTCAATTCGCGAGATGGCATTCAAGATCAAACGCCGGGTGAAAGACGATCTGGGACTGGTAGCATCCATCGGCATCGCCTCCTGCAAGGTGGTCGCCAAAGTCGCCTCTGATGAGTCTAAGCCGGACGGGCTCATCGAGGTACTCCCGGGTGGGGAGGCCGACTTTCTCGCGCCCCTCGCCATCGCCAGACTGCCGGGTGTAGGTAAGGGAACGGAGCAGGTTCTGCGCGGCCTCGGCATAAGGACCGTAGGTGATCTGGCGGAGCGGCCCAGGCAGGCGGTGGGCAGCTAGACTCGGGGCGTTTGGCGAACTGCTGCACGACTACGCCAACGGAATCGACCCGCGGGAGATTACTCCGCCGGGTGAAGCTAAGTCAATCAGCAGGGAGACGACGTTCCAGGAGGATACGCGGGACAAGACGTATCTGTCCGCCACCCTTCGTCACCAGGCCGAGAAGGTAGGCGCTGACCTGCGGCGGATGAAGAAGCAGACGAGGTGCGTTGGCATCAAAGTGAGGTATGCCGACTTCACCACGATCACCAGGCGTCGCACCCTGCTTCAAAACACGGATGTCGACCAGACCATATTTGAAGTCGGTGCCGATCTTCTGTGGAAGGCGCTGGCGGCTGACCGGAGGCCGGTTAGACTCGTTGGCATTGACGTTTCCGGCCTCAGCGAGCCCAGCAATCAGTTGTCGATGCTTGACGATAACGAGCGCCGGCTGCGTAACCTGGACAAGGCCGTTGACCGCATTCGCCTCAAGTATGGTTTTAGCGCCATCGAGACCGGCCGGACCCTGCCGCTGAGAGTCGTTCCGTCGATGGACGATCACCGCCCTACCCCCTGAACTCACCCCCGACAGTCGGGCCACACGAGTTGATCGTTGAACAAAAGGGGGGCCGCCCTTCGGGGCGGCCCCCCTTTGTTCTTGACCTCGCTTGATTCGGACGGGTCCTTATTCCTCAAAACGGAAGGGCGGATACTGGTCTGTCATCAGCGATGCGTATGCGGCCACCCGGATGGACCAGCGGTTCATCCCCATCACGAGATCGAGCATCGACGCTGGATACTTGCCGGTGAATAGAAGTACTACCGCCGCGATAATCGTCAGAATGAAAACCAGGCCCCCACCGTCTCCACCTCCCTGGAAGATACCCACGATTACGTAGTGGGGAATCGCCAGCAGCCACCATTTGACCAGTACCAGTCCCCTCGACAGAGTCGCCGGATACTGGATCGTCAGGTCGGCAGGATAGTTGTCGTCGGGTTCGAAGCTGAACGGTGGATACTTGTCGGTACCCAGCGCCCCGTAGCTGTAGAAACCCACCCGCCATGTCCAACGCAGGACACCGGCGTTGAAGTCAAACAGGCCCCTCGGGTACTTTCCCGTGAACAGGATCGCAAAGAAGGCGACGATGCATACCACCGGGAACGCTACCCACAGGAACGCCAGGACAATGTAGTGCGGGATTGCCAGTAACCACTTGAGGAGCCACCAACCTCGAGACGGAGGTATGGTGAGTTCACCCCTCACAGACACGGGATAGGATGCCGGCTCTCGTTCCATCATTCTGCCTCCTTCCACAGCTGTTTTAGTTGGGCCTGTCATTTGGCGGCCCGGACATCAGCCCAGCTTCTGGCCCAGGAACAACGGCCAGACCACGATGCCCAGAATTATCTTCCACCATACCAGGTGGGCAAAGGAGATCGTAAACAACCAACCTGCAAACCAGATCGCACCTGCCCCGGCTCCACTAGTCTTGTTCATTCTCTTCCCCCTTCGAGATAGACTGATGCGGCAGAACTCCGCGTGTACTGCACGTCCGGACTCTGGACCGCCGCAACTGCCGGTTAGTCTAGCGCAGACCGGCACCGTGCGCGCCCTGCACAAGGGGGGATTTAACACTAGTCGTTTGGAGAGTAAGTAACGCGATTAATAATCCCCAGGATTCACTTCTCCACCGTTCTGTCGGCCACGGACATCAACCGCGTTACTACCTGAGTAGCCGATTTTCGGTACCGGCAGCATCACCATTAGCCACCGTTAAGGGGCCTCCACCCTCTTCAAGCCACGGTTTTTCCCGCGTCCCGGGATTCTGTCCGGGCCGGCGGATGCCTCACACGCGAGGTACGCCAACAACAACGTAGTCTGATAGGCAGTCTCGGCAGTCTCGCCGGCGAATTGAGTGAGACAGGTCTATGCCACGCACGGCGAGGATCATAGGAAGAAAAGCATCTTGACAATACATGGTATCATTGGTATTGTTTCAGGTGAATCCGACGAAAGGAGTCGAGTATGAAGACTCTAGAAGTTCGCGAAGAATTGGTAGATGCCATCAAAGAACAGGGCGAGGACGTGACCCGGTTTGCCAACAAGGCAATTGAGGACGCTTTACACCTGAAGCGGCGACGTTTCCTCACACCGTCCGGCGAGTGCTGTTTCACGGATGAGCACTGCCCCGGCAATACCTAGACCTCAGACCGTCTTCCGGTCTTTCTTGGTTATTTGTGCAGGTGCCCCCAAAAGGCGGCCTCGTGGGCGTCCCCTCTATGCTCTATTATCCTCTGTTTTTTCCAGCCATGCACCCTCCGGTATGTTTTTCCTTGTTCTCTGTTCAGCGGCAGTGCCCGGGACAACATCATGGTCACCGCCTTCTTGACGCCGACGGGACATGGGTGACAGCAAGGCGCATCCGACGACGTCCTGGACAGACCACCAATGATATACTGGTCTTACTCTGGTATCGTGGCACGGCGGCGCATTGAGAACACAGTGAGTTCGCACTGACAAGGGGGAAACGCAGGCGATGAAGACCGAGCGAATTGGCATTATGAGTCCCGGTGACATGGGGTCCGCGATTGGCAAGGTCCTCAGTGACTCCGGACTCGACGTGATCACCTGTCTGGAAGGGCGCGGCCAGCTTTCCCGGTTGAGAGCAAAGGAAGCCGGCATGAAAGCGGTGAAGACTCTTGACGAGTTGGTCCGCCAATCCGACCTCATACTATCGGTACTCGTGCCTGCCCGGGCGCTGCCTCTGGCTAACCTCATTGCTGACGCCGCCCGGCGCACCGGACGTCATCCGGCCTATGCCGACCTTAATGCAATCGCGCCTCAAACGGTGGCCAGAATAGACACCGTTCTGGTCGGCGCCGGACTTGTCTTCATCGATGGCGGCATAATCGGGTCACCGCCGATGGCCGGTAAGACCAACACGCGCATCTACTGCTCGGGCCCTGATACGACCCCTCTGGAGTCACTGGCCAAGTCGGGACTCGATATTAGACGCGTAGGTTCCGACATCGGCCGGGCTTCCGGTCTTAAGATGGTGTATGCCGCTTCCACGAAGGGGATCACGGCGTTGTGGACGGAGCTTCTGGTGGCCGCGAAAGCGCTCGGTCTGGAGGAGGCATTGATGGGCGAATTCAAGATGAGCGGGACCAACGTCTCCGAAGTCCTCCGGGGACGCATCCCGTCAATGCCGAGACGAGCCCGGCGCTGGGTTGGTGAAATGGAGGAGATAGCCACGACTTTCGAAGGCGTGGGGTTAACGCCCCGGATGCTGAACGGCGCCGCCGACGTGTACCGGATGGTAAGCGATACGCCGCTGGCAGACCAGACTTCCCGGGAGCCCGACCCAACGGCCGATCGAATCCTGGAGGTCCTCAGTAGTCGGGCGAAAACGGTGAAGAAGGCGCCTCCCAATAAGAAATAGTACCCCCTTTCGGGGGGAATCTGCCCCGCAGGCGGGCGGTTCATCGCTACGGTTTGGCCTTCTTTATCACCTCGACGACTCCCAGGTCACCATTGACAATTACGTAGTCTCCCGTTTCGATGACCTCGGTCGGGTCACGGTCAAAGTCAGTGACCGTGGGGACACGCATGACCATCGCCGCGAAGACAGTCAGATTATTACCCCTCCGATACAGAAACGCGGCCGGATTCGTGCCGAAGTTCCGCGACGCGCCGTACCCGACAAAACCGCCCGACCCTCTTGGCTCAGTGAAAACGAGCACCTTTCCTTTGAAGGGGACTTCGTACAAGGGGTGGTTCCTTTCTACCGTGTAACCATTCTGAGCGTCGACATTACCCCACCCCATTAGCGGCATTCTTGAGACCAGGGCCTCCCCCTCGGCAATTCCGCCGATGACTTTCCGGCCGTGCAGCACGATCCTCTCTTCTGTTACCTTCATCGCCCTTACCTCCATTCTCCCCGCCATTTGCCAGTGACGGCAGCATCGACACAATCCTCCATGGTGCCGTACCGCACCTGCACCTTATGCGGATGACAGTGCCCGGTCAGATAGTAGTCCTGCTTGGCCGCATCCAGGCCCACCACATTCGGGTATTGATCTCCGGGCATCACTTTGCCCCTTACGATACCCGGACAAGCTCCGGAAAGCAGCATGCCGCCGGCATCCTCGATCTTCTTCCGGTATCCGGCCAATTCGGCCAGCGGATAGGCGCCGGGGTTTGTCATCACCCAGAGCCTTGTCTTACATTTCTTACCTTCCAGTAAGCCGGCCACTTTTCGCAGGTCTTCAAGATTGTAGTGAGGGCACCCCAGCGAGACGAAATCGATGTCACCGCTCGACCCGTAGTTCAGCAAGTCATAAACCCGGCGCAGATCGTCCCGGGTGATCGCTATCGTCTCTTGCGGCTTGTTGCCGTGAAAGGCCGCTTCAACCGTGGGTGCTTCGGGCGTCATACCGGGGATATGATACATGCGGACCTGACCACCGGTGTTAAGGGCAGAATTCATCTTTGCCAGTTGGGATGTCGTCGGTCTGCCGATGCCCGTGAGCGCCGGGACTCTCAGCCCCAAGGCTTCACCCACGGCCCAGCCGAACAGGTCATAGTCCATGTCCCTTTTCATATCGGCCTCACAGCGGACCAGGACGGTTGCCGCCCGGTTTTCGTCCAGATGCATGTCGTAGGCGGGTACCTTCCCCAGGTAGGCGGTGTGAAAACCACCGTCGAAATTGGTCCTGGCTCCGAGCACCGCGTTTGCCCAGGGAACGGCCGAACTCTCCACCCAGGCGCAGTGCTGGCCCAGGGAAGGCCAGAATGAACTATCGAGGTAGTGTGCGCAGGAGAGAGTAGGCACCATGCCCATGTCAATCAAGGGCTGCAATTCTTCCAGAAACCGGTTGTGATAGGCGCGGTCGCTATTGGAAAGACCGCATTTCTCCCAACCGTGAACGATGAAACCGGTGACTTTATCAGCGAAGGTGGGGACTTTGAACCTCTCGCCTCTTCTGGCCAGTTCGGCGATTTCTTTCAGCGTTACTTGATAGGCAGGAACCCAGTTTCCGCCGCCGCCGGGGTGCAGGTCCACCGTTCCATCGAGGTTAACCATCCTTTCTGCTCCGGCCGCCTCGCCGTAGTCCACCAGGTATTTCATGCACCGCTGGGCGATTTCGCCCTGCTCGCCATCGAGAATCCGTTTTTCGTCGTCCGCCAGAAACATCTGCCGTCCTCCATTGCGAAGCTGCCCCATTGACGCCGATTACTGCCTGGAGACCATCAGCCCTTGAGCTTCTTAGTCCAATCGGCTAGCGCCTTGATCAGTCCAGCTACCAACTCCTTAGTCTTCTCGTCCAGCAACCGGCCCTCGCTATCGAATTTCTGGGAGGCAAAGCTAACGAACACCTCGGGCCGGTTCAGGGTGTGCATGTTCAGGGTAACGAACGTCTGCCGGAGATGGTACTGTGCGCGGGCGCCGCCGAGCATCCCGGTGGAGGCGCTCATCAGAGCAACGGGCTTGCCGTCGAAGGCACTGTCACCGTGGGGCCTGGAGGCCCAATCGATGGCATTCTTGAGCACCCCGGGGATCGAGTAGTTATATTCAGGGGTGACAATGAGCAAAGCGTCGGCCGCCCTTATCCTGGCTTTGAACTCGCGGACAGCGTCCGGGGGCTGATTCTCAAGATCCTGGTTGAAGGGGGGCACGCCGCCCAGATCGAACGTCTCGATCGATGCTTCCTCAGGGACAACACCCGCCGCCGCTCTCAGCAGCGCCCGGTTGTACGAGCCTGTCCGCAGGCTCCCGGCAAAACCCAGAATGTGCAGTCTGTCAGCCACCTTCTGCCTCCTCAACCGCTCGATTACGCCCCCATTGTAGTAGCCGTGGAGAACGCGGGTCAATTTCACAACACCGTCGGCCGGACCATGGTACGGATGGGTTCCCGAAAATGACGTTTGGGTGATTCCAGGCGGAATCGGGGATGCAGATAATTGACATATGTCAGTACACACTACGGTGTTTGAGAGGTGGGCAGACTATGCCAGTCAAGATTAGGGGGGAGAAATACTACCGGACCAGCGAGGCCGCTCAAATAGCAGGCATAAGCAGGTCCACTCTGCTGCGCTGGATCGAAGATGGGGTCTTCAAAGATGAGTCGCGACGCGACAGGCGAGGCTGGCGACTCTTCACGCAAACTGACATCAAACGGCTCCAGGAAGAAGCGGGCAAGGTGAAATAGGAAAGTCGACTGCACAGGAGTGCCCGCATGACTTTGGATAAGGAAGGAGCCTACGATTACTTCGCCAAGCCTTTATCCGTCAATGAGGTGGGACTTAGCGTAGGCCGAGCCCTGGAAAAAAGAGGGTTGGAGCTTGAACTGAGAGACTACCGGCAGCACTTGGAGCGGAAGGTGGAAGAACAGGCCACCAGCATCCGGGCCGGCTTTGTCAGTGCGGTAACCGCCCTTGCCCTGGCGTTGGAAGCCAAGGATCCCTACACCAAAGGACATTCGCAACGGGTGGCAGACATATCAGCCGCCATCGCCCGGGCCATGGGCATGTCCGAAGCCAGCATCGAGAAGATAAGACTGGCCGGACTCATCCACGACATCGGCAAGATTGGCGTGATGGAATCGGTTCTAAACAAGCCGGGGGCGCTCACTGAAGTGGAGCACCGGCAGGTAATGCTGCATTGCGAGATGGGCGAACGCATTCTGAAACCGGTCGTGGAAGACCGGGAGATCCTCGATATCGTCCGACATCATCACGAGCATTTTGACGGCACCGGCTATCCCGACGGGCTGTCGGCCGGACGGGTACCCCGGGGGGCGGCCATATTGGCCGCGGCGGATGCCCTTGATGCGATGACCTCAAGCCGGCCGTATCGCAACGCATTGCCCCTGGCGGACACGCTGAGCGAAATTCGGCGGGGAACCGGCACGCAGTTCGACCCCGAAGTGGTCGATACGCTGCTGAGAATCAAAGATTCGGTCGTGCATTGTGCCCTAGCGCTGCGGCCGAACCGGGACCTGGTCTCGGCAGAGCCGACCACCCAACGATGAGCCCAGGCTCTTCAGTGACATGACCGCGGCCGTCATTTAGGGCTTTTGAGATGTCCATCTCGCCTGCCTTTGACAAGCCCGTCCTCCGATCCTAGAATGTCGTCAATATTCGACTGAACCGTCGGCAATACCCTCGCCGCGGGTCAAGGAGGCCGAAATGGACGTTTGGGAAGCCATCGAGAAGCGACGGACCATCCGCCAGTTTACCGGCAAGGTACCGGCGCCGCTGCTGCGCCGCCTAATCTGGGCCGGCTCGCGGGCGCCCTCGGCCAGCAATACCCAGCCCTGGGAATTCATTATCGTCGAGGACCAGAAGATCATCGATGTCATCGCCGACCAGAAAGGCAAACAGGAAGGACTGAGGGGAGGCCGGCAGCGGGTGGCCATTGAGCAGGGGCTCTACCGGAACTCGAGCGTGGTCGCCATCTGCATCCGGAAGGGCGGGCTGGCTAGTGCCGCGGCGTGGACGGCGGCGGAGAACATCGCGTTGGCGGCGACCGCCGAGAATCTGGGCTGCGTCATGTCCGTCTTCGGCGGTGAGTTCAAGGCAGCGGTGGAGAAGGTGTTGGAGGTCCCGGACACGCACGAAATCGCAACCATTCTGGCCCTGGGGGTACCTGAGCGGATCCCGCCGAAGGTCGGAACCGACCGTCCGGACTACACATGGCTGCATGCCGACACTTTCAACAACCCCGGCTAAACGACCAAATCGCGAGGCCGGGCGGCTAGCTGGGTCTCCAATCGTCGCGACTGGCCGGGTGACCAGGTAAGAACCGCGCCGTGGTCCAGTTCAAGCACCGTCGCCCGGATATTGCCCCGTCCGATGCCAAACCGTAAAATAGTCTCTAACAGGCCGACGCCGCGTTCGGGAGCGGCGCCCATTGGAAACTGAGATCGGAGGAAAAAGATGAGCTCCAAAGAATTTGCCCTCAGCGGTTTCAACCGGATCAACATCAAGTTCCCCCTCGAGGTCGAGATTGTCCGGGCCGATTCGTTCGGCGTGACCGTCAGCGGCAACGATACACAGGTGAACAATGTCACCGTAGTCCAGGAAGGCGAACGGCTGACGGTGGGCTACAAGATCAGCCTGGCCAGCATTCTTGCCGCCCCGTTTTCGCGAATTCACGCCCGCATAGCCCTGCCTGAACTCCGGGAATTGAATGTCGCCGGGGCGGCCCACGGGACCGTCAGAGGATTTGATTCACCGTCCGACTTTGCCCTGCTAGTCTCGGGGGCCAGCCGGCTGGACCTGTCTGAGATGTCGGTGGGCGCGCTGAAATTCGATCTGTCCGGCGCCAGCCGCATTGACGGACAGATAACGGCCAAGGGTGAGACTGATTTCCGGATCGTGGGCGCCAGCCGGATCGACCTGAAGGGCTCCGGGACGGATGTCGTCATTGAAGCCGCCGGCGCCAGCCATATCGACCTGGACCATTTCACCGTCCGCAATGCCCGGGTTCGCGCCGCCGGCGCCAGTCACTGCACGGTTAACATGAACGGGAAACTGGATGCCGTCCTTGACGGAGCCTCCCGCCTCGAATACGAAGGGCAGGTAACCCTGGGCGAGGTACGCACCAACGGCGCCTCCTCAATCAAACACCGGTAGCGGGAGACCGGCAGGGCCTGGTTCTGCCGGCCCCACCGCCCCCCATTCCGGCCGTCCTCCCGGCGCACGGTTGATTCCGCCGGCGCGCCGCGGACCGTGAGACGCTCTCCAGGCCGCACGTTTGCGCCCATCGGGTCATTCTCAAGTTGCCTCTTGGCTCGCGATCGTTGAGTTCCATCTGACCGGCGGATTGGGTATACTAACGCCGGGAGAAGCATGGCCAGGAAGATACTCGTCGTTGAAGACGATAGGACGCTGCTCGACCTTCTCAAGTACAACCTGGAGAAGGAGGGGCACGAGGTCGTTACGGCCGTTGACGGCGCCGAGGCGATCGAGAAGGCGCGCGCCTCCCCGCCCGACGCCCTTATTCTGGATATCATGCTTCCCGTGCTCAACGGACTCGAGGTATGCCGCATCCTGCGCAAGGAAATGACCGTGCCCATCATCATGCTCACCGCCCGCGACGATGAGATCGACAAGATCTCGGGACTGGACGCCGGCGCCGACGACTACATGACCAAGCCCTTCAGCATGCGTGAACTGTTGGCCAGAGTACGCGCCATCCTGAGACGGGCCGATACCCAGGCACCTCCCCCCGACGCCCCCCTCAGGACAGGCGACATCGAAATCGACGTCGGCCGGCATACCGTCGACCGGGGTGGTAAGATACTGAGTCTCACGCCGAAAGAGTTTGACTTACTTGCCTTCCTGATCCGGAACAAAGGGCTCGTCTTCAGCCGGGACCAGTTGCTCGAGAAGGTGTGGGGCTACGACTTCGCTGGAGACACGCGCACCGTAGACGTGCACGTGCGGTGGCTGCGCTCGAAAATCGAGGACGATCCGGATCAACCCCGGCGCCTGTTGACGGTGCGAGGCGTGGGCTACAGGCTGGAGGGATAGGCGTGTCGCGCAGCCTCTACTGGAAGATTACGGTCCCCTTCACCATTCTCGTCATCCTCAGTATGGGGGCCCTCGGTGCCTACGTGATCGAGTCCAGCCGGAACAATCAGATCGATCGCCTGGAGTCGCAATTGCTCAACGAGTCCCGGCTCGTTGCCGGCGTCAGCCTGCCCGCCATGGCGGCTGCCGGTGACCCGGCCAGCCTCGATGCCATCGCCAAGGCAACCGGGAAAGAGATTGGCGCACGGGTGACGCTGATGGCCCCGGACGGGATGGTCCTGGGCGACACGGACCAGGACCCGCTGGCGATGGAGAACCACTCCAACCGCCCGGAAGTGCAGGCCGCGTTGACTTCCGGTGTGGGGCGGGCCACCCGGTACAGCGCCACCCTGCGCGAGAACATGATGTACGTCGCTACCCTGGTGAAGGACCAGAACACCGTCCTGGGAATCGCCCGGGTGGCCCTTCCCCTAACGGCCGTGGAGCGCTCGGTAAACCGATCGGCGATGACCATCGGTCTGGCCATCGCCTTGGCGACGCTGCTGGTTATCATTGCGGCGGCTCTTATCGCCCGCATGATAACCCGCCCCCTGAGAGAGATCACGCGGGCCGCGGTAGCCGTCGCTGACGGTAAACTGGACCGCCAGGTCCCGGTAAGGAGTGGTGATGAGATCGGACGCCTCGGCCGGGCGTTCAATGCCATGTCGACCAATCTGAAGCGCACCGTGACCACCATCGCGGACGACAAGACCCGTCTGGTAGCCATCCTTTCCAGTCTCACGGACGGGGTGGTCCTGACGGATGCCCGGGGAAACGTCGTCGTCGTTAATCCGGCGGCCGAGAAGCTCTTCGCCTTCGACGGATCGCGCCTTACCGGCCATCCCCTGATTGAGGCGGTGCAGGACCACGAGGTAGACAAGGTGGTGCGCGAATGCCTGAAAACCGCGATCGAGCAAACCACCCAGCTCGACTCATTGACCGGACGGTTCCTGAGGACGGTTGCCGTGCCCATCGTCATCGGTAACGAGAGAGGCGCCGTCATCTTGTTCCAGGACCTCACCGAGGTCCGCAGCCTGCAGACGATGCGGCGGGAATTTGTGGGTAACGTCTCTCACGAACTGCGGACGCCGCTGGCCGGTATGAAAGCCATCGTCGAAACGTTACGCGATGGGGCGGTCGACGACAAGCAACTCGCCGCCGGCTTCCTCGACCGGCTCGAGACCGAGGTCGACGGCATGACGCAGATGGTGGCCGAACTCATCGAACTGTCTCGCATTGAAACTGGCGGCATTAAGCTGAAGCTGGAACCGGTTAGCCTCAATGAGCTCGCCACCGAGGTGGTCGCCCGCCTCGGCCCGCAAGCCGAAAGACAGCAGGTGGCGCTCACCACCCGGCTCGCGGCCGATCTGCCGGAAGTGCCCGCCGACCGGGACCGCCTCCGGCAGGTAATCGTGAACATCGTCCACAATGCCATCAAGTTCACACCTCCCGGAGGCCGGATAGTAGTGTCCAGCAGTGTAGGCCCTGATTCGGTCGTTACCGAAGTCGCCGATAACGGAATCGGGATATCCCCCGATGACCTACCCCATGTCTTCGAACGATTCTTCAAGGCCGACCGGTCGCGGGCTACCGGCGGAACCGGACTGGGCCTGTCGATCGCCAAGCATACCGTGCAGTCCCACGGCGGCATCATCCGGGTCCACAGCGAACCGGGCAAGGGGTCGACCTTCAGCTTCAGCCTGCCCTTAAAGTCACCCCCCGCTCCACCACCCCCAAAGATTTAACAAATCTTTAACATCGCCTTCGGTTCCATTTAACCGCCGGCGACGGATAATTAGAAGCGTATATCTGCGTTTCGCATCATGCCGGACTTTTACCCGCCCTTAATGATGCCTTAAAAGGCCTTTAACGATCTGTCGCTATGATGAAGAAAAAGGAGGTGACAGGTCTTGAGAAGTACGCTGGCCCTGATCGCCCACGATTCCCGAAAGGATGATATGGTGCGGTTGATACGGGCCCACAGAGAGGAATTGGCAGGAGTTGACCTGGTGGCCACGCGCAGCACCGGACAACTGGTACAGGGAAGGACGGGGTTCCCGGTCAAACTCATGAAGGACGGACCGCTCGGCGGTGATCTGCAAATCGGTGCTTCGGTGGTAACAGGAGAAGTGGATGCGGTGATCTTCCTGCGCGACCCGCTTGCCGCCCACCCCCGTGAGCCGGATGTCTCCGCTCTCTTGAGGGTATGTGATCTTAACAACGTACCCCTGGCCACCAACCTCGCGAGCGCAGAAGCTATTCTGCGCTTCGTGGCTGAGCACCCGGAAGCTTCAGGCAGGCATCTTCCGGTGCCTCAATTCCTGGCAGAAATCACCGCGAAATCAGAATAGAATATATTCAAGGGAGAACATGGATAACAACTTGAACACATCAATAAGAAAATGGCCCATACTGCTTGCCCCGGTGCTGCTGCTGGGCCTCGTCTTTACCGCCTGCGGCACGCCATCTCCCGGTAGCACCACGGCGCCGGCGACATCGCCGCCGGTGAACCTGAATGGCGCCGGGGCCACCTTCCCCAATCCCCTCTACACCAAGTGGTTTGATGAATACAGCAAGCTCACCGGAGTGAAGGTCAACTACCAGTCCATCGGCTCCGGTGGCGGCATCAGCCAGATCACCGAAGGCACGGTCGACTTCGGCGCCAGCGATGGCATCATGACCGCCGACCAGATTGCCAAGGCGGAAGCGGCCGGCGGCCCAATTCTGCACATCCCCACCACCACCGGTTCGGTGGCCGTCGTCTACAACCTGCCCGGCATAGGCTCGGGGCAATTGAAACTCACCGGCGACGTTCTGGCCGACATCTATCTTAAGAAGATAACCACCTGGAACGATCCCAGAATCACGGCCATCAATCCTGGCTTTGCTCTGCCAAGTACCGTAATCGCCGTGGTCCACCGCTCGGACGGTTCCGGCACCACCAACATTTTCACCAACTACCTGGCCAAGATAAGCGAGGAATGGAAGACCAAGGTCGGCAATGCCAACTCGGTTAACTGGCCGGGAGACATCGGCGGCCAGGGCAACGCCGGCGTGGCCGGTCAGGTGCAACAGACACCGGGCGCCATCGGCTACGTCGAACTGGCCTACGCGGTGCAGAACAAGATCGCCTGGGCGCAGTTGAAGAACGCCGCCGGCAATTTCATTGCCCCGTCACTGGCCGCCACCACCAAGGCCGCCGAGGGCGTAACACTGCCGGATGACATGAAGGTAATGATCACCAACTCCTCGAATCCGGATGCTTACCCGATTGCCGGCTTCACCTGGCTGCTGGTGTACGTCAATCAGAAGGACAAGGCCAAGGGAGAGACCCTGGTCAAGATGCTGTGGTGGGCGCTGCACGACGGTCAGCAATTCGAAACGGCCTTGGACTATGCGCCCCTGTCCAGCACCGCCGTCACCAAGGCGGAAATCCAGATAAGGTCCATTAAGTACCAGGGGCAGCCGCTGCCCACCCGCTAGCCAGGAGGATACCAGGCGGACTAAGGTCACTGCAGGAAGGTCCCGGGACCTCTCCTGCATTGTGCCGTGAGAAAGGCAGGAAACAGGTTTGACGACAACTGAGACCCGCGGTTCGGCGGCCGGGACGGGGATAAGGCACCCTTCCTTCCGCCGTTCCCGCGTTGGCGACCGGATATTCGCCAACCTGACCCTGGTCTTCGCTGCTGGTGATCGTGGCGATCCTGCTGGGCATGGTGGTCGCCCTGAACATCGATGCCATGCCGGCCATCCGGAAGTTCGGCTTGGCCTTTATCGGCAGCAGCGCCTGGAATCCGGTGACCGAACAATTCGGGGCGCTGCCGGCCATCTACGGGACACTGCTCAGCTCCGCCATCGCCCTGATCATTGCCGTGCCGATCAGCCTGGGCGCCGCCGTATTCCTGGTAGAACTGGCGCCGGCCTGGGTACGGACTCCCGGGTCGTTCCTTATCGAGATGCTGGCCGCGATACCCAGCGTGATCATCGGACTGTGGGGGCTCTTCGTGCTGGTGCCGTTCGTGAGACACCCGGTCGAAACCTGGCTGGGGGCACATGCCGGTTTCCTGCCGCTTTTCCAGGGCCCGCCCTTCGGGGTCGGCTTTCTGGCGGCCGGCATCATTCTGGCCATCATGATCATACCGATCATCACCGCCATGAGCCGGGATGTCATGCGGGCCGTCCCCGGCGGCCAGCGCGAGGCGATGCTGGCCCTGGGCGCCACCCGCTGGGAGATGATCCGCAAAGGGGTGGTCCCCTACTGCCGCTCCGGACTGGTGGCGGCAGTGATCCTGGGGCTGGGCCGCGCCCTGGGCGAGACCATGGCGGTAACCATGGTCATCGGCAACGCCTACCGTCTGACCGCTTCGCTGTTCTCCCCGGGCGCCACCATCGCCAGTAAGATCGCCAGCGAATTCAGCGAGGCCACCGGGGACCTGTTCATCGGCAGCCTGGTGGAACTGGCCCTGGTGCTTTTTGGCGTGACGCTGGTGGTCAACGTGGTGGCCCGCCTGCTGGTCTGGCGCATGACCACGGTGAAGGACATAAAGGAATAAACCGATGCCGGAACGCGGTTACTCGAGACGAAAGTGGGTCAACCGGATGATGCTCGGCCTGAGCGGCCTGGCCGCCGGCGTGGCGATCGCGCTGCTGGCCCTGATCCTGGGCTACACCCTGGCGAGCGGCATCTCCTACATCAACCTGGACCTGATTACCAACGTCTCCAAACCGGCGGGGGAAATCGGCGGCGGCATGCGCAACGAGATCATCGGCACCCTGATCCTGGTGGCCATGGCCTCGGTGTTCGCCCTGCCGGTGGGCCTGATGGCCGGGATATTCCTGTCCGACTTCGGCAGTCCGCGGGTGGCCTCGGCGGTCCGCTTCGCCGCCGATATCCTGGCCGGCGTGCCTTCGATCGTGGTGGGCGTGTTCGCCTATGCCATCGTGGTGCGCCCGATGCACTCGTATTCCGCGCTTGCCGGCGGCGTGGCGCTGGCGGTGATCATGATCCCGGTGGTGGCCCGGACGGCCGAAGAATCGTTGCGCCTGGTGCCGAACTCGATGCGCGAGGCGGCCCTGGCCCTGGGCATCACCCGGTGGCGGGCCGTCATGGGAGTCATCGTCCCCGGGGCGATCACCGGCATCGTCACCGGCGTGATGCTGGGGGTAGCCCGCATCGCCGGGGAGACGGCCCCGCTCATATTCACCGCGCTGGGCAGCAACTTCGGCTTCGAGGGCCTCCTCAAGCCCATCGGCGCCCTGCCGCTGCTGATATACCGCGGCGCCCTGTCGCCCTATGCCGACCAGAAGCAACAGGCGTGGGCGGGCGCTTTCCTGCTGGTGCTGCTGGTCCTGGCCATAAGCATCGTGGTGCGCCTGATTACAGGCCGGGGACGCAAGTGACCGGACGGAGGAAATTCGCAAAAGAGTGAAAAATGATGACAACTTTAGTTGAAACCGGTGACCGCACCGGCGACCGGCGTGAACCTCAGTCAGAGCCAGCCCGGCAAGGGAACGGGGAGGGAATCCTGGAGGTTGAGGGGTTGAATGCCTGGTATCGCTCCTTCCTGGCTCTCCGGGACGTCAACATGAGCATTCGGGCGCAGGCGATCACCTCCATCATCGGTCCGTCCGGCTGCGGCAAGTCCACTTTCATCCGCTGCCTCAACCGGATGCACGAGGTCTCGAACGGCGGAAGGGCGACCGGGCAAGTCCGCCTGGATGGAACCGACATCTACGCCGGCGACGTTGACCCGGTGGTGGTGCGGCGGCGCATCGGTATGGTCTTCCAGAAGCCCACCCCCTTCCCCACCATGACCATGTTCGACAATGTGGCCGCCGGTCTCCGGCTGACCCGGCTCTGGAGCCGGCGCTGGGAACTGGAGGAAATCGTGGAACGCAGCCTGCGGCAGGCGGCCCTGTGGGATGAGGTGAAGGACAAGCTCCTGCAATCGGGGTCTTCTCTTTCCGGCGGACAGCAGCAGCGGCTGTGCATCGCCCGGGCCCTGGCCGTGGAGCCGGAGATCATACTGATGGACGAGCCGTGCAGCGCCCTGGACCCGGTGGCCACCCTCAAAATCGAGGACTTGATGCGCAATCTGGCCGAGGACTACACTATCGTCATCGTGACCCACAATATGCAGCAGGCGGCGCGGGTGTCCGACATGGCCGCTTTCTTTTTGATGGATCCGGACCGGGCGGGGGCGCTGGTGGAATACGGACCCACCTCCCAGCTCTTCACCAATCCCAAGGACAAGCGCACCGAGGACTATATTACCGGCCGTTTCGGATAGATCCAGCCCGAGTTGGGGCTGACTGCACGAAGTGACTAGAACACTGCAAGTAAGTACCAGGTGGAGGGTGGCACATGGAGATCAGGACCTTTTTCCACAAGAGACTCCGGGACATCCAGGACGATATCCTGGCCATGGGCAGCATGGTGAGCAAGAATATTCTGCGCTCCGTCGACGCCCTGAAGAACCGGGACCTGGACGTCGCGCATCAGATCATCGCCGACGACCAACTGGTCAACGACCAGCGGTTTGAAATCGAGGAAAAGTGCATCGAGCTCATCGCGACGCAGCAGCCGATGGCCAGCGACCTGCGCATCATCGTGGCGGTACTGAATATTATCATCGAGATCGAGCGCATCGGCGATTACGCCGCCGGCATCGGCAAGATGGTGATCATGATCGGCGACGAACCGCCCCTGAAACCCTTGATCGACATCCCCCGTATGGCCGAGCAGACGGTGGACATGCTGCGGCGCAGCCTGAATGCTCTGGTCAACCGTGACGCCGAAGCGGCCCGGAAGATCGCCCTGGAGGACGATGGCGTGGACCACCTCTACGACCAGGTATTCCGTGAGCTGCTCACCTTCATGGCCGAAGATCCCCGGACCATCACCCGGGCCACCCGTCTGATGTGGGTGGCCCACAACCTGGAGCGCAGCGCCGACCGGGTCACCAACATCTGCGAGCGGGTGGTCTTCATCGTCACCGGCAAGATGGAGGAGATCGGGGCTTCCCGATACTAGAGCGAATGCGAACTAGCCTCACTGGATTCCCGCGTCCGCGGGAATGACGAGCCGCATATTCGCCGTCGCCGGGCCTGGCGCCCTCTTCGCCCTTAATGGTCAATGCCTTGACCGCAACAGGGGAGACGGTATCCGGATTAGTGGGACAACCACAAGAGATTGTGACGAGGGGTCCAGGCGAACGGGAAGGACCGTTCGCCCCGCTCCCCACCTGGATTCCCTCAATGGCGGGTCTAGAGGACAATCCTGTTGGGGTTCACCCGTACTACAGTCGGGGCGGAAATGACGAAGGGGGGCATGAGCTGGAGATTGCCCCCCTTCGATACTGCGCGGTAAAGTCCTTCGGATAGCGCCCGCTACTCCGGATGCTCCTTTCTTTCCACTATCAGTGCTGCCTGTGCATCCGGCAGGTATTGCGTCGAATAAAGGTATACGTTTCCGTTTGCCGAACGATACCCGTTGATGTCTTCGTTTTCGTCCAGGACCTTCTTGACAAACTCATCCAGCCGTTCCCGATCGATATTGAACATGCCGTACTTGAAGAGTTCGATATTGGTGGGGCGGGGATAGATCCTCGATTCTTCCCGGACCATCTCGGCGATAGTGTAGCAGGGGTCCGCTTCCTCAACTCGAGCCAGGATCTTCGCGTAGTTCTCGGTCATGTGCCGGTTTGAGTAAAAGTAACCCGTCCCGCTCCGTCCCGGCAGCCGTATCACGTCCGGGTTGTTCTTCAGGACCGTCTCGAGAACATCTTCAATCTCGCCCGCTTTGAGGTCCGGCGCTATGGTCGCCAGCTTCTCGAATCTGGTCACCTTGGATGAATATTGAGAGTCCTCGCGGACCAGCGTGAGCGCCTTGCGTCTCAACTCATCGCCCCGGGCCAGTGCTTCCGCCCGGTCCTTCGCCATGAACCGATCAGAGTACAGGAAGGCAGCGCCGGAGAAGACGACCACCTGCTTGATATCGGAGCATTCAGCATTCGCGGCAATCTCGGCCAGTCCGGCCTCGATCTCCGGTGTTCTGAGCGCCGGTCCCACGGTGGCGACTGAGCTCAGCCGGACAGTCCGGTCTGTCTTGGCGCTCTCTCTTACGTGGGCCACCAGATCAGTCTCAAACTCTCCAATCAGGGCCAGCCGCTCCGCCTGTTCCTGGGTCAGGTACCTGTTCGAAAACAGGTAGTCCAGCTTGGTGACAGCCCGGACCCGCTTGATGTCCCAGTACTTCTCCTTGCTGACCATATCGATAACCACGTCTTTGACGATTTCGTCGCTCAGGTCGGGGACCAGCGTCCTGAAAGACGCGGTGCTGGTGGGCCTTCCCAGGGTCTTCGAGTCCTCCCTCACGGCCTTCGCTATTTTGGACTCAAGATGCTTGTTCGAAACGTTGCCCCCCTTTCCTCCGCCCGTGCCGGTCTCACCCGGCATTAGAGTGACTTGCATAGTCACCTCCGAATCACAGAGTCTGTTGCCCGACCGGGGGCAAGGAATGTCGCCACCCCTCGCCCCCGCTCCGGTGCCCTACAGCAGGTTCATCTTCGCCAGTTCGTCGGCGACGTAGCCCAGTCCCAGCTTCTGGTAGGTGGCCCGGGTCGGCGCGCCGTCTTTGTCCCAACCCATAGCCGCATAGTACATGTCCAGCGATTTTTCCATGTCCGCCCGGTCCATTCTCTCGGTACCCGGGGTGAACGGCTTAGCGCCCTTCCAGTCCTTGTGATCGAAGGCCCAGTCCGGGAATACGTCATGCCCGGCGCGCATGTTCTTGGTACCCATCGACCTGATGGTAGACGCCCGCATCAAATTGAAGATTCTCAGTCCGACCTCGTGGAACTGTTCCTCGGTCTTCTGGTCGCCGGTAACCAGGGAAAACTCCTTGGCGTCAAGAGCTGAATCGGCCTTGTACCCTCGTTCCTTCAATGGCGAGAAGAACGAGGCGCCCGTGCGGTTGCACGTCACCAGGGAGTTGTGCAGTACGCCATCGGCCGACAGGCGCTTGGCGTACCTGATCTTAGCTTCGTTTATCGGCAGTGTCTGGCCATCCGGATCGATCGCATCCCCCGAATTCACGAGGCCCACAGCTTCGAATACCTTCCGGTTGATCTCGTCGTTGATCTCGTTGTTGTGGGTCTGCTCGTGCATAGTTGGATCACGGTTATACATGGACTGCAACAGGAAACCGACCTGCTGGCCCTCGAAGTGGTGCGGTGCGAACCACGTTGTGGTGTTCCAGGCGACCGCCTTCCCCGCCCCTCTTTCCTGCCACTGCTGTGCCATCGGCGGGAGCTTCCACCGCTTGTTGAGTTCGTAGCTGCCCAGCCCAAAGGCTGTTCCCAACTCGCCTACGCGATAGGCGAAGCGGTACAGAAGGTCGGCGATGAATTGCGGGTCCCCGTCCTTCCGCGCATCCCATTTGATTGCCTTGTATTCCGCCTCAGGGAGCATCTGCCTTCAGGATTTCCGGGTGCTGGTCGACGATGTAGCAGAAGTCGCCCGTGGTGTAATGATAGTCATCGCCCAGACCGTAGTCGTCCGCTAGTAGCTTCCGAGTGCGGTCGCCTCGTTACCGGGATTCTTGCCGTAGTAGTCCCGGGTGGTACTGATGCCGCCGCACTCATTGCAGATGTACGAGGCCTTCCCGTACTGCGTTTCCATCTTGGGAAAGTGCACCGCCTGATTGCAGGGCTGCGGACATCCAAAACAGGAAGCACCGCGCACCATCGTATACTGCATCTCGGGCGTAGTCCATGGCCACCGGGTACCGGGGCCTCTCAGGGCGATGGAATGGACGTCGTGGGGATCGCACACCCCCGTCTGCACCGGCGGGTCGGCGCCACCCCAGAACACATCCTTGGCGTTAGTCCAGCTGCCGCCGTAGAACTCGGCCCAGGGCTGCGGGAACTTGGGTGTCATGGAGCCGCTGTTGCCGCCGATGAGACTACTGTGGTAGGCAATAATGTCCAGCAGTTCCTTTCCGGTGCAGGCCACCTTAACCGAGCCGGTACCAACCACGCCCACGGCTTTCAGATTCTTCGAGCCCATGATCGAACCGAGCGACCCCGCTCCGGAACGGTCGGTCAGGATCATGGCCGGTCCGAACAGGTTCTCACCGGCTTGCCCGATTGCAGCGACGCTCGCGCACTCCGACCCCATCTCTTCCATGATCTGAGCGTTTGTCCGGTAGATGCCGGTTCCCCACAGTGCCCGGGCATCTCTGATCGAAACATTGCCGTTGTCGATGCAGATCCAAACCGGGTCCTTCGCCTTTCCTTCCACGATGACCGAATCCCAACCGGCGAATTTCAGGTTGCTGCTCCAGTGTCCGCTGCCATGCCCCGAGCCCACCCCGAAGAAAGGCGAATCCGGCAGCAGAGAGGTGTAGTTGACACGACCCGCCAGCGGGATCCCGGTGCCGCTAAACGGTCCGGCTCCCATGATCAGCTTGTTGGCCGGTGAATACGGGTGAGTCCCCGCCGGGACCTCATCCCACATCACCTTCATGCCGAACCCCTCGGCCCCCACAAAGTCTTTGTATCCCTTGGCTATCGTGTCTTCAGAGCTGATCGCTCCTGTTGTCAGGTTCACTCTGAGTATCTTCCCGGTCCATCCTCCGTATTGTGCCATATCTCTAACCTCCTATTCGTGTTCCGTTCACTTGGCCACGACGGCGCTGGGATGGCAGTCCACACAGGTTGCTGCCACCGCCGCCGGGACGCCAATGTAGGCAGGCACCGCCTGCCGGAAAGGCGTATCCTTGGTCCGGTCTCGCCACGGTGCATAGGAGAGGGCCCCCGAAGGACAGATCTTCACGCACTGCGGATCTCCGCCGCAAAGGTCGCACTTGGTGGCTTTCTTTGCCTCCAGGTCCAGTGAGGTCATCTGCCACGGGCACGCCTTTGTGCAAGTACCACATCCGGTGCATTTGGCTGCGTCGATCACCCTGGCGCCGGTGGCGGAGTCGACGCCGATGGCGCCCGCCGGGCAGGAAGTCATGCACGGCACCGGGTGCGGGCACTGCAGGCAGGTCTCCCCGATGAGGCGGAAGTTGCCGAACAAGCCCTGGTCCGCGGTCCATGCCCAGACGGGGGCCATCCGGTCCGAAGTTGAAGTTACGGCTGATCTTCACTCTCGATATGGCCGGCTGGATCTTGTTGTCGTGGAACGCCGTACAGGCCACCTCGCAGCGCCGGCAACCAACGCACTTGCTGGGCTCCTGCAGCACCATCATCTTGGCGTTGGGCACGTATACCGTCGGTTTCGGAGCCGTGGTGGTCGGGGCAGAACTGGTGGTAGATACCGCCAGGGGCGACGTACAACTCACCAGCGTCGCCGCCAGCACACTGGCACTCCCCACCCCCGCCACTTTCAGGAACTCACGCCGGGTTGCCGGCCTGTTGACCACAGACAACAGCATGTTGCCCGGTGGTCTCTCACGCAGATCGTCCTTCTCTTCTTCCCGCTTGTCTTGGTCCATGCTTCCTCCTTTGATCAGAAATCCGTTCTCCCCCAGGATGCTCGACTTGGACTCTGTCTCTTCGAAATCGGTGTTTCAGCAGTGGGTCATTCCAAGTGTGATTCGCCGCCTAGGTCGGCTTGCCGCCGGCCGGGTCGGCCGGCCCGGGTGACACCGCTGCCTTGCCTTCGTCGTGGGTCGCCCGGCGGAACTCCCGCACTGACCGGCCGACGGCGCCTCCGATCTGCGGGAGTTTACCCACCCCAAAGATGACAAGGATAATCACCAGGATCAACCCGATCTCCCATGGTCCCAGCTTGAAAGGCATGTCGAACCTCCTGTACCGTTATAGGCTCAAGGCCGGATGGCCGGCCGCTCTCATATCATTACCCCCGTCCCCACCGCCGCCCCCACCGGGCACCCGGAGATACGCTCCGGATGGGAGTACACCGTAAGCTGTTCTCCCCGGACGTATCCGGCGATCGCTATTCCCAACTCGTCACCCATGGTGACCGCGCGCCGCGTCGCTGAATTGAGCGACGCCACCACCGGAACCCCCATCCTGCCCGCTTTCAACAGCATCTCGGAGGAAACCCGGCCGGTGGTCACCAGCAATCGGTCCGCCGTCTCCACGTCGGCGAGCATACACTCCCCCCAGATCTTGTCCAGCGTGTTGTGGCGTCCAATGTCCGCTGCCTGAAAGAGGACCTCATGGCCATCGCTCAGGGCCGACACGTGCATTCCCGCGGGCCGGCCCGGGCCGCAACCGTCACCACGGAGGGCCTTCGCCGCCTCCAGGATCTGCTCCGGCGACACCGACCAGGATGATCGGACCGGCGGCACGGTCGTGGCCTGTTCGAATGCCACTCCGCCACCGCAGCCCGACGTTATGGTGCGCCGCCCGGGAAGGACGAAGGGATTCACCAGACGCACTTCGGCCACCCCATCGGCCAGACAGATCCGCATCGTCTCGATATCGTCCACGCCGGTGATAATACCCTCGGCGCGCAGAAAACCCAGCACAAGATACTTGAGTTTGACCGGGGTGCACAGAATGCTGACCAGCTCCTGTCCGTTAATGAATATCGTAAGAGTCTTCTCCGCCGGCAGCACGGCGGCAGACCAACCCCATCGGCCACCTGAGTACCGCGGGTAGTTCTCCGCTTCAGCAATACTGACTCCCCGGCCGACCGGCGACTCAGCGACCCCAGCCTGTCCCAACTCCCCGAAATGCAGAGGATTGACTTCACCCACCGGCTACACCTCCCGGGTCCTTCTCCCCACGCTACCAGGTACAATACCCTATGGTATCGGCCGATAACTACCGGTTGCCGCGAGGATTATACCCTGGCGTGAGCGCGTCTAGAATCCGTATAAACACCTAATTACCGCAGGACAAAGTCGTAATCAGGAAGCGGGCGCATGGCCGATCACCGCGGTACTTCGCGGCGGAGAACAACATGCGGAAGAAGCGAAGGGGTTGGATGGTGATGAGGGGGCCAGGGAATGACGTGGCGGGCAGGAAATGACGCCGGACTCGGTCTCCCCACCGTCATTACGAGGACCCCAGGGACGAAGCAATCCGAACGCGTGATATTGCGGGACTAAGTCACCGTCATGGCAGCACCCATCGGTAGAGCAGCGGCACGTCTTTTATGGCTGTTTGTGCTTCAGAAAAGTCCCGTTCTGGTACTCCGCAAAAGCCGTTTCCAGCTCCGCCTGGGTATTCATCACGATGGGACCGTACCAGGCCACCGGTTCCCGGATGGGCTGCCCCGAGATCAGCAGGAACCGCAGGGACGCATCCCCGGTACTTACCTGGATCTCCTCGCCATCGGTGAATCCCACCACATGTTCGGGACTCAACCAGGCCCCCGCCCCGCCATCGAACTGCCCCGCACCTTCAATGACATAGGCAAGAACGGTGCGGCCCCGGCCCATCGCCCGGACGAACCGGGACCGCGGCGGGACCGTAACGTCCAGGTACTCGGGACTGGTGACAATGTCCTGTACCGGGCCGGTGACATTGTCAACCTGCCCGCTGATGATCTTAATGGAGGCGCCACCGGCGGTGACAATTCGGGGGATTTCCCGGCTCGCCACCCCGCGATAACGCGGCGTCATCATCTTGTCTGACGCCGGGAGATTTGCCCAGAGCTGAAAGCCCCACATCAT
Organism: uncultured Chloroflexia bacterium; assembly: GCA_963735055.1. Lineage (GTDB taxonomy): Bacteria > Chloroflexota > Dehalococcoidia > Dehalococcoidales > UBA2162 > JBBITI01. The sequence goes on from CAVTJN010000009.1 coordinate 44,506, forward strand.
CCCCCCCGGCTCACCTTTGGGCATTTCCTCATGGATGATGCCGCTGCCGGCGGTCATCCATTGCACATCACCGGATTGGATCGTGCCCTTGTTCCCCATGCTGTCACCGTGGTCGATGTGTCCTTTGAGAACGTAAGTGATCGTCTCAATCCCCCGGTGGGGATGCCAAGGGAAACCCCGGAGGTAATCGGCCGGGTTGTACGAATGAAAATCATCGAGCAGCAGAAACGGGTCGAAAAGGGCGGCCTCGTTGTTCCCAAAGCCCCGCTTCAGGTGGACCCCCGCCCCTTCGATGGTGGGCTTCGACCGGATTACCCGGTCCACTCTTCTTACCGCAGCCATTTCGAACTCCGTCTGCGCACCATAATCTAATTATAGCGTGTGGCCGGCGGAGGGGACGGGGGGAGGAGGGCGGACTAAACACGAAATACTAAATTCGAAATACGAAACAATGAACTCGAAATACCAAATACAAAACACGAGACGTGGCGTGACGGGGACTCGCTATCGTGATGGCCGGGCCTGACCCCGTGTGGTTGTCCTGCGGTCCAGTTCTTCGAGTGTAATGTATGCCCCGCCTTCTTCCCTGGCCTTCATCACCTCGCGAATATCCTCGTCATCCTCGATGATTTCAAGGACCGCCTCACGAATGAGGTTGGCCATCGAAACCCGCCGTTCGAACGCCAGGCGCCGCAGCGCCTCATGGTGCTCCTCGGTCAGAAAAATAGTCGTTCTCTTGAGATTGGCCTTTTTCTTGGTTTTCGCTTTGGCAGTCGTCATCTCCGCCACCTCCACGATCAGAGTAGCATATAAGCATACGTATGTCTATATGCTGTCCCACCCCCCAATGTCATTGCGAGAAGCGTGGCGACGAAGCAATCCGAACCGGTGACTTTGCGCTACCAAAACATCGTCATGGCCGGACTTGATCCCCTGTGGTTGTCCTCCCGTATCCCGGAGACCAGGCCATCCACGCCGATCGGGGGACCTGTCCTCTTCTCCCCGCCGAGGGAGAAGATTGTGATGAGGGGGTCCCGGTGGATGGGAAGGACCATTCCCCCGACCCCATCTGGATTCCGGATCAAGTCCGGAATGACGACGCCCCCGCCCCCGTCATGGCCTGGCTCGACCAGGCCATCCACGCCCCTGGATTCTCTCAAGGACAAGCCTCGAGGACAAGCCTGCTTCCGTGGATCAAGGCGTTGACCATCTTCGACGGGAATGACGTAGCCTCGTCACCCTCAATACCGTCAGAGCGGGGCGGGGATCTGGGCGGCGAAGGCGGCCACTTTCTGCTGCCACCCCTCCTCCAGCGGCCCCTTCAGGCCGGTCACCAGGACCTTGCCCTGGGCCACCTTGACCAGGCCCTTCTCCTGCAGTATTTCGTTCATGACGGGGATCACCCGCTGCCACCGGGCCATCTCCTCGTCGGTGGGTATCCGTCCCGTCTTCCGGTCCGGCTTGGGCGCGCCTTCGGTGGTGAGGATGGCGTACCTGGTACCGGCCGGCAGCCGGGCCTTCTTCAGGAAACGGCGCATGCCCCAGGTCGGCTTGCCCATGCGCCCCGGGGAGCTGAACAGGTACAGGTCGGCCGGCGGCATCTCCTTCGGCTTGGCATCCCGGATATGATGCACGTTGACGGCGATCCCCCGGGCGGCGGTCTGCTTCTTGAACTCCTCGGCGACCATGGCGCCGTTGCCGTACTTCGAGGCGTGGAAATATTCGATCTTTTGGCCTTGCAGCGTCATAAAGATCTCCTTCGAGTCTTCCGTGGAAGGACGAGAAGTGGTCAAGGGGTGACCGCCTTCGCGGCGAAGCGCAGAAGTGGTTGTCCTAGTCTTATCGGAGACCAGAGCGGTCTATCCCATCGCTGTCGTTGAGGGTCGCCTTGACCACCTCTCCACTTGCGTTGTGTTAGATCCACCACACTCCCTCGACTCTACCGGAGATCTTACGCTTTCCACCGCCGGATTGCGCCGGGCGTCAGGCTAGTCTACGGCCTGGCCAAGAGGGGAGGTGACATAAGATTCAGCCCCCGCCTTGACGCGGCGTCACTTAGCTTCATACCCTGGTATGATTGTAGTGTGCCCAGACGGGAGGGCCGTCCTAAATGGGTAAGAGTGCCAGGGTGGCAATAAGCGCCTTCCCGACATTGTACAGAAATCCACGAGGGGGAGTCGAAAAGTCAACGGGGAGACCCGGATGGTTCTCCCGGCGGGCCGCGGGCGACTGCTGAATAGGCCCACGAGTCCAGGGCGATCCCAGATATTGGTTCGGGCTTATTCCGACCCCACCCGATCCGGCGGGAGAAGGCGATACATCGGGCGGGAGCGGCGGTGCTGGTCTGAGGGGAGCCCGGCCTGGGAACCCGTGAGTCCTGGCCTCGTGTCGAGATATGGTGGGCAAGCAGCGTAGTATTGCACGCCGGCGGTGCCATAGTTTACGACCGGTCCAATCTCCTTCTCAGGTGCTGACCTCTTCGATGATCTCCAGCAAGTCCGTGACTAGGCCGACTCCAGAGGGTGTTCGTGTGGTCAGGTGGACGCCGATGATTGCCCGCGTTGTTCAACATAACCGTAGCCTGATGAGTGCTTCGAAGTCGCGAAGAGTGACGTCTCGTGTTCCGCCTCACCTTCTCCAGAAGCTTCTCTTTCGCTGACATCCACCAGACCTGGGCGACTGTCTGCCTCCTTGGCTCTCCTCCCGGGTTTCCCGTATGGTACCACAGGCGATACCACTAGTCAAGAAACCAGGCCATTGACCCAGTCATCCAAACACCCCCCCACCATTGCGAAGGTCGTTCTGCGCGAGCCGACTGACCACCCTCAATGTCGAAAAACAGAAAGCGGTCGACGCTGCCCTTCACTTCGCCCTCGGCATGGACGGGTAGGCCAGCGTGTCGAATATCCGGTGCGCGCCGCCCCCCCATTCCCGCCATTCCGTGCGACGGAACCGTAGGGACAAGGCGATGGCCGGTTCCAGGCCCGGCTGACGCCACTGATTCCTTACGCCGCGACGTTCGTCCACAAGGAACGCCCGGACCGCGTGCACCGGCACCGCCAGTCCGGTGTCCGACCCGGTCATCATGGTGTTGATGCCCACCAGCCGGCCTTCGGCATCCACCAGCGGCCCGCCCGAGTTACCCGGCCGGAGAAGCAGGTTGACGGCGACCAGGTCACGGGCAAAGGATACGCCGCAGGTACTCCCCGCCACCCCCCATGACAATGCCGGCCGTAGCGACGCCCCGGACGCCCCAGGGGTGTCCCAGGGCCATGACAAACTGCCCGGGTTCAAGGTGGGTCGAGTCGCCCAGGGCGATCGGCGGAGAGTCCCTCCGCCTCAACGGACAGCGCCGCCAGGTCGCGGTCCCGGTCGATGGCAAGCACCCGGGCGGCCAGCCGGCGGCCGTCGGGCAGGGTTACCCCGGCGCGGCCGCCGTGACTATAATGTGGGCGTTGGTGACGATCAGCCCCCCGGCCTGCCAGACAATACCCCCCGCCCCGCCGCTCCGGCCGTCCCTCACCTCCACCAGGCTTGCCCTTACCCGGTCCACCAGGACCGCCATTTCCTCGTTCAATTGAGCCAGCATCTCGTGCACCTCAAGAAGCGTTAGCGACTGATTCCGCCCCCGTTCCCCATTCCCGTGGCCCCCCGTGTCACCGACGGGACGGGACATCCGCCAATCGTTCTGCCTGCCCCCCGCGAGGGGAGCGTCGAAGGGTCACCTCCGAACGGGATGCCCACTTCGTCCCTTATCGTCATTCCCGGGCTGGGAATCCAGCGTCCGTCGACCGATCGGTGGCCCGGCCATCCACACCCCATGTCATTCGAGGACTCCCTCGAGCGTTCGCGGAGCCGTCGAGGACAAGCGATCAATCCGGGATGCCACTGTTGGTGGTCCTGGATTCCCTCAAGGAATGGAACCTGAGGAATGACGAGGGAGTCGCCACGCCCCCACCCTACGGCCTCTCCCCAATCGTCGCCCGGCGTTCCTGCACCTGGCCCGCCCGCAGCACCCGGATATCAACCTCCCGGCCGATCTGGTCCTTGCCCAGGAGCGCCATCAGGTCGTCCCAGTGCCGCACCGGCTGCTGGCCGAGAGTTAGAATGGTGTCACCGAGTACCAGGCCGGCCCGGTCGCCGGGACTGCCGGCGTCGACCGAGATGATCAGCAGGCCGGTCTCCTGGCCGATCTGGCGGGCCAGTTCCGCCGGGAGACGCACCGGCTGGATGCCGACCCCGAGGTAGCCCCGGGATATCCGGCCGCGCTTCAGCAGTTCGTCAACGACCTGCCGCACCGTGGCCGTGGGCACGGCGACCGTGGTATCCCGGAGGAGCCCCGACGGTGTTCATGCCGATCACCTTGCCTTCCACCGTAACCAGCGGCCCCCCGGAGAACCCCGGGTAGGACGATGTATCGGCCTGCAGGTAGTGGGCGATGGCGCCCCCCGCCCCCGTCCGCCAGGCTTCGCCGAGGGCGCTGTATGATACCCATGGCGGCCCGGACCGTCTTACCGGGACGGCCCAGGACAAGCACGATATGCCCGACCCGCAGCTCCTCGGCCCCGGTCCACACCGCCGGGGTGGCGGTCTTGGTATCGATCCGCAGCAGGGCCAGATCGGTGGTCGGGTCCCGGCCGACCAGCGTCGCCTGGACCAACGTCCCGTCACTCAGCCCGACGCCGATATTCTCGTCGCTGGTAAGGACGTGATTAGCCGTAACCACCAGACCGTCCGGCGACCAGATGATGCCGCTGGCGGGCAAGCGCCGGCGGCCCTCGACCCGCACCACTTTATCGGCCACCGATGCCACCGCGGCCGCCAGATCAGTCGATAGCGTTGATAGGATTCCCATGCTCGAACCTCCCCGTTTTTCCAATGCCTTGGTACATTCAGTACCAGCATCAAGTGTCACCCTCGTTAGCTCACTCGTTTCATCCGTCATGGCCGGTCCGGACTGGTCAGCCTGCCTGCCCACCTGGATTCCGCTTACGCAGGAATGACATCCTGTAGCGGCAGCTGGTCTGCCCCCGCCATCCAGCCAGCAAGCGGACGTGGGGTCGAAGGAAGCGGAGCGGCGTCGAAGGAAGCGTCATACACTCCATACTAGCCCGCGGGTGTCCGCCGGGACATCAGGAGATCTATCAGGGGGTACCTGGAAGAAAGGTCAGGCCGCAGCCTGATGGTTTTGGATTTGGTTATTTGGAATTTGTTTCGTATTTAGTATTTAGCATTTTAGTGTTTGCGCCACAGCTACAACCTCATCATCCCCATCCTGGTGGCCATGGTGACGGCCTGCGTCCGGCTCTGGGCGCCCATCTTCCCCAGAATCGAGTTCACGTGGAACTTGACCGTGTGTTCGCTGATGTGAAGGACGGCCGCGATCGACTTATTGGAAGAACCCTCGGCCACCAGTTGCAGGATCTGCAGTTCGCGCGGGGTGAGGTCCTCCACCGGACGCATCGGTTCGGAGACGGCGGGAGAGGCCACGGGCCCGGCCAGCCGGCCGTCGATGATTTTCAGTCCTTCAGCCACCGCCCTGATGGCGGCCCCAGGCCGGCCCGCCCCACGCTGCGGGGCAGGACCCCCCGGGCCCCGTGACTCCAGGCCAGCCGCGCCGCCTCATCGGTGGCGACGATGGCGATGACCGGCTTGTCCAGGTCGGCCAGGACGGCCAGACGTTCCGGGGATTCGGAGACATCCCAGACCACGATATCCGGGCCATAGAGAGCGATATCGTCAACGAGCCGGTCGCTGTCCGGCGTCTGCCCGACGACCGAAAGGCCGGGGAGTTCGCCGACCAGCGCGGCCAACCCCGCCCGGGTCAGGCTCTCTTCGGCAACCACCAGCACGCGAAGCGGACAGAATCTGACAGGCTCATTACCCAAGTATCAGCGCACCCCACCGCCGAAGTCAAACTGCCCCGGGTGAACATAAGCGCGGGTGCGAATTGGTCAAGAAGGGAGGTGACATAACACGGGACTAGGGCAAAGGGCTTCGGAAAGCGCGGCTTCTGACCGACCCCCTAAAGGTCGGGAGATCAGCCTCGGCGGCGCAGGAATGCCTCGACGAGAGGCCGATCAACCTCTGTTCTTGATCCAGGCGGTCAATACGGGGCCTTCCAGCCTTAGAGTGGTGTTACCCTCTCTGATGTAAACGTCCTTTCCGTCAAGGTGAGCTATTTCTCTGCTCTTTTCGACGTTGACCACACATACCTGCTTGCTCTCGACGTTTTCGAAAACGACCTTTACCTTCCCCGTGGGCGGTGGCACGAACCGACTGGCAAGGAGACTATGGATCTTCTGCTCAAGCCCATCTCTGTCGCGCTTGTTGCAGAGGGCATAATCCTTGTCCAACCCAGCTACTTGGCCAGAGTCGGACACTCCTACCAGGAGACTCCCTCCTTCTGTGTTCAAAAAGGCCGCGATCGTCTTGAGGCTAGCTACCAGAACCCCAGCGTTCTTCTGCCCAGTCTGGGAGTCAGCCTCCAGCGTCTCCTTGAACTCGAGTTTTTCACCTTCTCCCTGTGCGATGAGTGCCAGAACCGGATTGGACCTCCAATAATCGGGCCCTTTTGTCATCACTAATTCACATCTTGTCAGGTAATCTCTGTACTTCTGTTCGATCTCCGCCATTAATCCCTGCGCTTCAGCCAGTTTAGGGTAGCGACGGCAGTACCATAGTTCGACTTCCCTAACATCCTCCTCATTCAACCCGTATATCTCGTATATCAACGCGTCTATTCCCTTCTGGTCAGTTGAGTAGTCGTATCTGCCGTCAGTCTTCTGCATCCCGACTATACCCTCGACCAAGACCGTAATCGCCGCCGAGAACTCTTCCGGTATTCGCTCCGGCAGCACCGCGGTCTTTTAATATCCTCAACCTGAGTATGCACTGTGTGGTCCGTGTAGCATTTCTGCAGGTATCGCGATAGGGTAGAAGCCATCAACGCTATCATGACAGACTCAGGGAACTTGTCTTGGTAAATGGCTGACCCCTCAGTGTCGAAGACACTCTTGGAGTTGAACCGGTAGGTTGGAGCATAAAACCCAGTTCTTGAGAAGCTAATACCATTCTTGAAATAAAAGCCCGGGTTTCTTACGACTGCGGCGAGAGTAGTCTCATCCTTCTTACCGATCTTCTCCTCTTCCTTCTTCCGTCTCTTGACATCCGCTATTGTCGCCTTCCGCAAGCGTTGCACGGCATCTCGTGACCAGTCTATGAAGTACTGGGTGGGGACAAAATAGTTTGGAAGCCAACCTCCATCAGGGTCACTCTCTCCGCCTTTGTCATAAGGAGTCGAAATGCCGCCGACCGTACTTGCCTGGGTCAACTCCATTGAGCCTCTCAGTCGGCGCAAGACCATCCAGCTCTCCCTCGGTGAGCAATTCCCTCTCATCCAGCGTCTGGTAGGTGCCACGAGCTCCGATCCGCTTACGAAGGTAGTACTCATTGTCTCCCGTTTGCAGACCGACTTTGACTTCTGCCAGCTTGCCCAGACGAACAAAACGTTTGTCGGCTACTCATGTAGTCCCTGTAGACGTGGCGAACCGACAAAGAACGAGAGGTTATCATAGGTGGCAACCAGTTGCTGGCGATACGTGTAACGAGCATAAGTCGTTGTAGTACAGTCCGGACCCCGGGCACTGATGGCAAGCAGATTCTGCTCCAAGGTTTTCCAGTCAGCCGCGGGGAACATTTCGCAAGTCTCCCGCAGTCAACTCATGACCTTCTGTTGAGCTCATTTGGGTCGTCGAGAGTATACAAGTGTTGACCGTCGCATCGACATTCACGATGGCAGGTCCAGAAGAGCATGCATCACCTGTGTTTCATTCAAAAGCCTCTTTCGTAAAGGTCTGTGAGTACGAATGGTCCTCCAGGTATCGGAGACTATGTAGGTCAGGACTCCGCCTTGTCTTAACAGCTGCAAGCCACGGGCGACAAACAGCCCGTAGCTGTCCTTGCTTTGTGAGTCCTCCCCCTTGACCTTCGGAAAGTACTGAAACCGCAACGGGTCTTCACATGAAATGCCATAAGGCGGGTTCGCGATGACTGACGTCAAAGCCGCCGCCGGCAAACACATCGACAAAACGCACAGCCCAGTCGAAGCCGCTCACCTCTGCGCCGGCGCGTACCCAGAGGCGTGTCTGGTCTTCGAGATTCCCTATCTCCTTCTTGATCGCAGCCTTTTCCCCGGGTAGGCGGGTACGCATGTAGGCCGTCGTCTTCTCTCTCACCTGCTTTGCGAGTTCGCCTACAATAGCTTGCTGTGAGGCTTTGAGGGGATCAGGAGCGGTAAGACTGTCCCCAGCCTCAATCTTGAAATCAAGATTCGAAGAGGCTCTGGTCTTCGCCCCCGATATTCGACAGCCAAGGTGAGCCAGAGCCGCAATCTGGCTATGTTGACGGCAAAGGAATCTATGTCGACGCCGTACAGGTTGTTCTGAATCACCTCCAACTTAAGGTGGTAGTCATCGCGGTCGGTTGGGTTCAGCGACTTGGTATCCAGCAGACGCGTCAGCTGATGAAGCTCGTGCAGCATGCCAACCAAGTACGCCTCACCGCCACAGGCTGGGTCGCACACGCGGATGCTACTGAGCTTGCCTAACACCGTCCTGGCCTCATGGATGCCAAGGCCAGCCACATCGTGCCGGTCTACCAAGTTCTCGTACCCTCCCAGGTGGGCTTTCAATGCCTCACGGCACATGAACGACACGACTGCTTTGGGCGTGTAGTAGCTGCCGGTCTCGTGGCGTCCGGTAACCAGCCTCTCGAAGATTTTACCCAACATCTCTGGGTCGACCGCTACTTCCACATCAAGTGGCGTGCTCTCCATTACCGTGAAATTGAATGCTCCAAACAACTCCTCCAGAATCTTGTCGAAACACTCGTCAGGAATGGTGATCTTGGAGCTCTATCATCGGTCTCCTCTTCGAAAAGGCCTCCGTTAAGGTACGGCACATCTCCTATGAGGTTGTTTAGAACACCTTTTGAGTTTATGCCGACGATGTTCACGTTGCTGCTGTTGTTCAGACCAGCGAAGAACAGGACCTTCAACCTATCACGGTAGAAGCTGTCGCCGTGATCTTTTCTTTTCAGATAGTCATGCCACAGCGAGCTTAAGTAGTCGGTTTTCGAATCAAACTTCAGCCACCCCTTCTTTTGGATGAAGGCTATGAACATTAGGCGGTTGAACAGCCTTTGGGTATAATAGTCGTTTCTGCTCCTCGTTCTGAATGCCTTCAATACGGTTCTCGACGTAATCGAATACCTCCTTGTACGCCTTAAAGAACTTGTCAGTGACGGCTTCGACGTCAAATGCTTTCTGCCATTCTGCAATCCAGGTCTCACGTTGCCAGGAATCTTCGTATTGAAGAGCAGGCAGATTGAACTCGCATACTGTCCTCACCGGGTCCCCGGGATGCCAACTGAACGTTGCCATCTGGAGCCGAATGGCCTCGTCGCCCTGGAAGTGGGCGAAAGTGAAGCCATCGTCTCCGTACAGGCAGATGAAAAGCAGGTTCTCCAGATCCCAATACGGTGTGTCAGACCGTTGACCGTGTTTCTTCGCCACCAGACAGCGCAAAACCTGCCGAAGGGTCACGACCGAAACGTCCGGAATGGCGAAATCCACCACGAATATGCCCCATGGCTGCGGGTCGGCGAACGGCCGGAGCTGATGAATGAGGCCGTCTTTGAGTCGATTGCGGACGTCCTCGGAGAGATTAAGGTCTGAGCCGGTCCATTCGAAAGTGATATCACCGAAGTCTGCTTGTGGGAGCTGCCAGTTCAGCTCCTCGCGAAAAAGGTGAGAAGCGAATCGACGTTCGTGATCTCACGGACTTTTTGCTCGGCGATCATAGCCATGCCCCTTTACGAAAGCTCCATCCACGCCTTGAGAACGGCCTTGACACCGACCGGCGCCTGCACTGCCTTGAAGTAGGTATTCTTGATGTGCGTTTCGATTTTCCGACGAATCTCGGACAGAGCCTCGTCCTGGACAGAGCGACGGCGTGGCGTACCAGGCGTGCTGCGAACCAATTTGATGAACTCATCAGGACCTTCGACGACCTTCTCGTCAGCCAGGTTGTAGAGGTACCACTGAGTGTGCCCGGCCACTTCGGTCCATCGGATTTCTTCGTCGGGGCTTTTTGCCTCGAATCCCGGCGCCGGCAAGGCGTAGCAGAAAAATACCGCTTTGGCTCCTGGCGATGGGTGTTGTTTGCCACTGAACACTCGTCCCGGGAACATCGCCAGACGTTCCTCAAGCCCGGGGTTCTCCTGGAGCAACTTCTGGTATTCCAGTTGCATTGCTTCCGAAGTCGTTGTGGTCCCCTCGTACTCGTGCAGGAAATCTTTTAGCGCATCGTAATCGTCGTCGGGCTTGAGCAGCTTCTTCCCCTGTATGCCGAAAGCTTTGGATATCTTGAGGGTCTTGCTGGACACTCGCTGATAGAGCTTGGATCAGCCTCTCGAGCTCGTCGGGAGGCAGGAAATTCCAGTAAGCCACGGTACCTCGTTCGGTCCTCCGTTCTGGATGGTCCTTAATAAGGGCCTGCGCTACGCCGGGATTGAGGCGTCGGTCGACGTGTCCAATTCTCTGCATGAGCCGTACGGGATTCCAGTGGAGATCGTAGTTGATGAGACGCGTGGCATCCTGTAGATTCAGGCCCTCGGAGAGGACATCGGTGGATATCAGGACGCGTGTCTCACCGAGTTTCTTAGACGCTAGGGACCCGGTCGTTTCGCCGTTATAGTATGGGGCAAACTGAGTGATTATCTCGCCACGGTCTCGTTTGTCCGAGCTGTCAACTTCATCAAGGCCCGTTACACCCGCGGTCTCCATCTCCCTTCTCAGATAACGGGCCGTGGTCATGAACTCAGTGAAGATAATGACCTTGTGCTGTCTGGCAGGACCGGATCGGTGGTGACGATCCTGACGAAAGCTTTCAGCTTATCATCGTGGGCCGGCTTGAACTTCTTGAGCTCTTCGAGGAACCTCACAAGCTCGTCCAAATCAAGGTACGTCTCCTGAAGGATATCTTGGACCTTGTATTCGTCGCGGGGCAGCCTCTCAACTTCTCCAAGCATCTCGGCGGTTACGATATCTTCGCTGTCTTCATCTGGTTTCTCAGGGAGCAGTTCGAGTTGTTTTGCGTGCACGTACCCGATAAGAGCGGCGTGTCGGCCCATCCAGCGTTCGAGGAGCCTCTTTTCATTCTCAGCCTCGCTGTTCTTGGTGACAAAGGACAGCATCTTCAACAGCAGCTCCTGGCATGAAGACTCAAAGGCGACCGCAGAGCTTTCAAACCTCTTGAGGAACAGTATTCGGATAAGCCGGACCAGTTGCTTCTGACGGTTCTCTTCGAAGGGGTCGATGCTGGCGTCCGGGCCTTTGTAATAGAACAGGGGATAATACATTGCCAGCGAGAACAGTGGCTTTCTCTGGCAAAAGCTTCCTCTATCATTTCGAGCAGACTTCCGTAGGTCTTCTTTAAGAGTAGTTCACGACCTGCGGATCTTCACGCTTGGGGAAGATGACGTTCGACCCGCCGTGCAGCTTCTGGCTCTTCTCAACATAACCCCGGCTACGCTGGACCACCAGCGCTCGAAACAAAGCATCGTTGAAGAGGACCCTCTGCGGCTTCTGCCTGGTTCGTCAACGCGGCCTCAACGATGTCCTTGGTCTTCTCGACCAGAGTCTTCTCGAGTTCCTTTTCCAGCCTCAGGAAATGGCCGGGGACGGAGTGAATACCCAGTGGAGCCGCTTTGAAATAGTCGGAGCGTCTTTGGGTAAACACCTCAATCATGTGCTGAAGGTCGCGGAGAGTGTTGTTAATTGGTGTAGCGGTCAGAAAGAAGACCGTCTTGCCTTCGCATAAGTGGTACAGTCTCCAGTAGTGGGTCTTGTCAATCACGCCCGGATTACGGAAATGATGGGCTTCGTCGATCACCACCACGTCGGCCAGTTCCGTGATCCGCTTGAGCTTGCTCGGGATAATCGCTACCGCGAAGCAGGTCCGTGTGGTTAAAGATGCTCAGGCTGCTGAAATCCTGGACAATACCGAGATCCGGGGTAAAGTCCTTGATATGTTTTTCCCACACCGGCTTGCGCGGCAGCCTTTGGAACGAACAGTGCAACCCGCTTTCGTTCATACATGATCAGGCGTTCGATGAGCATCAGGCCGATGAGGGTCTTGCCGAGACCCACGCCGTCGCATAGGAAGGCTCCTCCGAACTGATCGGAAATCTTCAGGAGCGCCTGATACCCCTCTTTCTGGTACTGGTCGAGCTTTGGATAGAGCTGCGATTTGGTTTTCTCCCATTCGCCGGCCGTCAATTCGTGTCCCCGGAAGAACTCTTGAAGGGACTTGGCGTAGATTTCGAACGGGGAGTACTCCGGGTGTGACGTTCGATCACCTTCAGAAGCTCGGCACTGATGTCGTCTGCCCTGTTCCAGTGCTCGTCGAACCATTTCTGAAGGATCTCCACCTCACGCCGGACTTGGATGTTCAACTCGACGTTGGTGGTTAGACCTGGCAAAGTGAGATTACTGGACCCGACGAGGGCGGCGGAACCGACAACAGCCTGCTTGCCGTGCGTAATGTACGCTTTAGCGTGGAACTTGTCTTTGGTGTAGACGCGGCATTGAATCTGCTTCTTTGTGAGGGCGTCAACTATCGCCGGAACGCCATGGAGAAAGTCGTTGGTTTCCTTTTCTCCCTCGATACTGCCGTCCAGCACGTTCTTCGCGGCCTCGACCCCGGCCAGTAGAGCCTTCTTGGTGCGCATGGACACCTCGTCGCCCATCAGGATTCTGAGGCCCTCTAGCTTCTGCCACTGTCCATCGAGGGCAACGAGGGCGCCAATCTCAAAGTAGCCGGTGGCGATATCGAAAGATGGGAAATGTCAGTCCACTCCCGCAGGTATTGCTTCACCTTCCAGTCGGCGTCGCTGTTGTCTACTATGAAGAGGTCGGCTCCGGAGGTCACCGGAGCGGTTTGCCCGCGCCTCTCCGAGCACGTGTTCCAAAAAGGGCGTCGCCCAAGCCGGCCTGTTCGCGGGGGGTGCGCTTAGGTCGTGTCATTGCCGTAGTCTCATCCAGCGGAACAGGCGAAAAACAGGGAGGTCCCTCTTCATAACCCTCGTCCCTTTAGTTAGCCGGATTATACGCCCGTCCTGGACTCTGCACAAGAGAATGACCCTCTGGAGTATCGAAACGCAAGTACCAGGAAGGCGGCGGGCCGATAAGAGGTGCCCCTGGATTCCCATCTGCACGGGAAGGTAGGGGAGTCGACGGCTACTCCACCCTTCTCATTTCCCAGACGGTGCCGGTGCGGTCGGGGCAGTGGACCCGGTAGACGTCGCGTTCGCCGTCGGTCCAGGACGGGAAACCGAGCGCCGTCCGCCAGGTGTACAGCTCCATGACGTGCAGCAGGGCGTAGCACACGCCCTCCGGCCGGCGGTAGGGTATCCGGTCGTAATAGTAGGTGTCCCCCACATTGTGGCGGCACTGGCCGGTCTTTTCGACTACCTTGATCTCCAGCCGCCCCATCCCATCCCAGAGACGCCGATAGTCATCGTCGGTCATGCCGGCCGGGTCCAGACCGAGACGGATGTCTGACTTGTCGTTTTTCTCCACTGTCGTTACCTCCGGACTGGATTCCCGCGTGCGTGGGAATGGCGTTATTGGTGGTCGTCGATTCCCGCGTCCGCGGGAATGACGATAGAACGAATCCTCCGTCTGGATTCCCACCTGCGTGGGAATGGCCTAATAGCGCTGGATCACTCTACGTTTTTTAGTACCCTCCACGCCCTCAGGGTCACCCATTTGTTGGGCTGCTTCAGGGGGCCGAAGTCCACCCAGGTCTTGCCTTTATAGTCATACTCCAAGGCCCACCGCCCCTCCCCGTCCGCCTTGGCCCGGATGAGGTCCAGTGCGGCCGCCAGACGCGGGTCCCGCCCGTAGCCCAGGCCAACCAGCGCCTCCACATTCTGCAGCAGGTCGGTCACGTAGAACACCGGAAAGCCGAACTTCCACCAGTTGCCGCTGGGTTTGGGGGCGTAACCGCTCGGATAGTCGGCTTTGGCCGGGTCCTACCGAACAAGAAAGTCCACCCCGGCCTGCATCGCCCGGTCGATGAGCGGCGTCCATCTCGCCCGGGGCAGTTTGCTGAAGGCGAGCATCACTTTCACCGCCCCCCAGGCACAGGAGCACTTGTTGTTGGCCCCGCAGGCGAAGTTCGGGCCGCACTTGCCGGCATAGTAGCGGACCGGGGCCGTCTTGTCCGACAGCGGCGCCACGCCTTCGCCGGTGACACTCCGGGCCATCCATTCGAAGGCTGTATCCAGCCGCTTATCCGCGACAGCCCAGGTCGAGCAGGGCGGCGCACAGATTACCCTGCAGGCAGTCGGCGGTGCCGGACGGGAGCGAATTCGCGCTGAAGCGGCCGCCTTCGGCCGCGCTGCCCCTCTTGGAAAGCGCGTGGTCCAGGAGGTAGGCGCCGGCCACGCCGACGCGTTCATCCTCGGCGGCCGACGCCCCCAGCTGGGCGAGGAGAATGACCGACCACACGGTCGACCGGTACTTGGGATAGTAGCCGGGGCCGGCCTCAAGCCAGTAGCCGGCGGCTTCCATTTGGTCCAGTACCCGGGCAATCGGCCCTTCCCGGTGGGCCCGGGTCCGGGCGGCACTTAGCTCAGCGGGAGCGGCGTCGACCAGGTCCCGCAGGGCGAGGTACCGGACTCCAATGTCGGCCGGCTCCAGCAGCCAGTCCAGCGTCCGGTCTTGCGTCTTGTTCATCCCGCCATATCGCTCCATTCCTCGCTATCCCGCCATTCCCGCCGAAGGTGGTCAACGCTTTGATCCATGAAACTCGTCCCGTGCCCCGACACGGAAACGGGCCCGTCCTCAAGGCTTGCCCTTGAGGGAATCCATCCTTTCTCGTCATTCGCTGCGGACGCAGGAATCTACGTCGGGTGGGGGACGTGGATGGCCGGGTCAAGCCCGGCCATGACGAATATGAGACTCGCCATTCCCGTCGATGATGGTCAACGCCTCGATCCACGCAAGCAGGAATCCACGCCGGGGTGTGGGGCGTGGATGGCCTGGTTTCCGCGATGGGTGGACAACCACAGGGGGTCCAGGCCCGGCCATGACATTGTGGACAGGCCCTCACGGCAGACTCCGCTTGGCCTCGTTCCACAGTTCGTTCTGCTTGTCCGGAGAAAGACCGGCAAAGCTCAGACCACGCTCGCGGCACCGCCTTTCCATGAAAGTGAAGCGCCGGAAGAAGCGCTCGTTGGCCTCCCGGAGCACCGTCTCCGAATCGATGCCCTGCCGGCGGCCGAAATTCACCAGGGTAAACAGCAGATCGCCGAACTCGTTGGCCTTCTCCCCCGCCGACCCCGCCTCCTGAAACTCTTTCACCTCTTCCGCTACCTTGTCCACCACCCCCTGGATATCCTTCCAGTCGAACCCGGCGTCGGCCACCCGCCGCTGGATCTCCTGGGCGTAGGCCAGGGCGGGCATCTGTTTGGGCACACTGTCCAGCATCGAGGCGTCGGGACTTCGTTCGGCCTTTTTCAGGTCCTCCCAGTTGCGCACCACCTCTTCGGCGCTGCCCACGGTGACGTCGCCGAAGACATGGGGATGACGGTAGATAAGCTTCCGGTTGATGGCAGTGAGGACGTCGGCCAGTTCAAACTCGCCGGCCTCCCGGGCAATTTCGGCATGCAGCACGATCTGGAGCAGAATGTCGCCCAGTTCCTGGCGCAGCTTGTCCGGATCGCCTTCGTCCAGGGCGGCCAGGGCTTCGTAGCATTCTTCGAGCAGATACTCCCGCAGCGAGGCGTGGGTCTGTTTTCGATCCCAGGGACAGCCGCCCGGCGCCCGGAGACGGGCGATGATTTCCACCAGGGCGTCGAACTTACTGAGATCGTCCGGCGGTTTGAAGTCAGGCATGGTTCACCCCGTACTCACCCCCAGCACCGCCCCCACCATTTGCCGCTGTCCCGCACGAAGGCGGCCGCCGGCATCGCCTTCTTGCCCTCCATCTGGACCACCTGGAGACCCAGGACGCCGGCGCCGGTGGTCACACCGATACCGCCCTGGTGGCCCAGATCGATGACCCGGCCCGGCGCCTCCGCGTCTGTGGCCGCGCCCGGCACCGCCGTCGCCTCCAGGATCCGTAACTGCCGGCCCTGCCAGGTGGTACTGGCACCCGGCCACGGATTGTAGGCGCGTACCCGACGCCAGATATCAACCGCCGGCAGCCGCCAGTCGATCTCGCCGTCGGCTTTCACCAGCTTCTGGCAGTAACTGGCCGTCGCTTCGTCCTGCGGCCGGGCCGCAATGCCGCCGTCTTTCAGCCAGAGCGACAGCACATGCAGCAGGAGCGGCGCCCCAACGCGGGCCAGTGTATCGGACAGGGAACCGGCAGTGTCGGCGGGCGATATGGGGACGGCGGCGCGGGCCAGGATAGGTCCGGTGTCGATACCGGCGTCGAGCAGCATCACCGACACGCCGGTGAACTCATCACCGGCCAGGATCGCCGCCGGCACCGGCGAAACGCCCCGGAACCGCGGCAGCAGCGACGGATGGACATTGAGACAGCCCCGGCGGGGAACGTCCAGAATCGCCTGAGGCAGGATCTGGCCGTAGGCCGCCACCACCGCCACATCCGGTTTCAGGGCGGCCAGTCCCGATAGGGATGCCACCGCCTGCTCATCCCGGAAACTGCCGGGCTGTTCCACCGTAAGACCGAGTTCGAGAGCGGCCCGCTTGACCGGGCACGCCGCCACCCCCCGTCCCCGTCCGGAGCTCTTGTCCGGCTGGGTGTATACTTTGACCACGTCGCAGTCGTTGGCCACCAGGTAGCGCAGGATGACCGCGGCAAAGTCCGGCGTACCCATAAAAGCAACTCGTGGACGGTCCATCTCGGACGTAATTCTAGCACCAAAACTAGATTACTACCACGAAACGCGAATGGTGTCTGGCAGCGAAAATCGGCGTAAAACGAAGAGCGCGGTAGACATCGCAAGGGAGGACAACCTCGCGCGTTGTCCCAGAACCAGCCCAGCAACCCTTGCCAAGTCGCCAACGGCGGCGCTATTCTAGTTCAAGTTTCCGGTCTAATTCCAAGTTTTTTATCGCCCGCAGCGGTCGCGCTATGGGCTTTTTTAGGGGGGGCTTGTTTGAACGACACCACGTCGCTCAAGGCGGTTTGGGATGCCGCCCTGGGTGAGTTGCAGATACAGGTCAACAAGTCGAACTACGACACCTGGCTCAAGAAGACAACTGCGCTCAGCCACAAGGATGGCGAATTCGTGGTTGCCGTGCCGAGCACCTTCGTAGCCGAATACCTGGACCATAACCAGCGCTCGCTGGTGGAAAAGGTCCTTACCGGCGTCCTCCACCAGGAAGTGGCGGTCCACTTTCAGGTGGCGCAATCCGCAGCGGCGGAGGCCGGCACCATGCCGCGGCGGCTCGGCGGTCCCGGCCCAACAGGGCTGCCTGCCCCTGTTCAACCCCCGGTACACTTTCGACAGTTTCGTTACCGGCCAGTGCAACCAGCTCGCGTTCGCCGCGTCCGTGGCCGTGGCCACCGATCCGGGCGCGTCCTACAATCCGCTGTTCCTCTACGGGGGCGCCGGCCTGGGCAAGACGCACCTGCTGCAGGCGATCGGCCACGCCGCGGTGGCCAACAACCTCAGAGTCGTCTGCGTCAGCGCCGAGCAGTATACCAACGAACTCATGTCCGCCATCCGGTTGCGCCAGACCCACGAGCTGCTCCTGAAGTACCGCAACGCGGACATGCTGCTGGTGGACGACGTGCAGTTCTTCGGCGGCAAGCAGAAGACCGGCGAGAACTTCTTCCACACCTTCGATGAGCTGCACAATGCCGGCCGGCAGATCGTGATCACCAGCGACCGCCCCCCCAAGGCCATCCCCCTGTTGCCGGAGCGGCTGTGCTCCCGTTTCGAATGGGGCCTGGTGACCGAAGTCCAGCCCCCGGGCTATGAGACGCGGCTGGCCATTCTGCAGGGCAAGACCCATGAGGATGGGGTGGACCTTTCCGGGGACGTTCTCGAATTCCTGGCTGCCCAGGTGCAGCATAACATCCGGGTCCTCGAAGGCTCCCTTAACCGGGTGGTGGCCTACGCCAAACTCATCCGCGCCACCGTCACCCCGCAACTGGCCGCCCAGGCCATCAAGGACATCGGCGGCGGCGCCGCGGCGGCCCCGATGCTCACCGCCGGCCGGATCATCGACGCCGTGGCCCGGAGCTTCCAGCTGGACCCGTCCCAGCTCATCGGCAAGAACCGGGACAAGGAGACCACCTCCGCCCGCCGCGTGGCCATGTTCCTGTTGCGGCAGCACACCAACTTCTCCCTCAACCAGATCGGCCAGGAACTGGGCGGACGCGATGCCGCCGCCGTCACCAACTCGTGCCGCAAGGTCGCCGGTGACGTGGAGTCGAACCCCTTTCTGCGACGGAAACTAAACGACCTTCAACAAGTACTGGGTCCGGGTTAGCCCTCCGCCTTTTGATTTCTCCCGCAACAATTGGCCCCGCGTTGCGCCTCCTTTGTGTTTGTTTTGTGATTTCCGGTCTGACCATCGAGTCCAGGATTCACCGTTAGTTGCCGTCCGGCCGTCCACCACTCGTAAACGGCGTACTGCTATACTATTACTACGACGGTTTACTTATACGCTTTAAGAATTAAAGAACGAGTGGATATTATAACGACGTTATTGACTTTAATACATGAGTATCGACAGAAGGGGGTAAGGGAGACGTCGAACCCTGCCCGCTCGTCATTCCTGCGGAAGCAGGAATCCACGTGAGTTGGGGCGGTGGGTGGCCTGGTCCCCCGATCAGGTCTGGTCTCCGATGGTCAAGGGGACACTCGGCACCAGCGATAGCTTAACCGCAAGCGGTTAACCCTTGACCATTCCTCGCGACGCTCGGAAGGGGGACGACCATTCTCCGCTGCGCTACGAAGAGGGCAGGCAAGCCCGACCATGACGAACATGAGGGAATCCAGGTCGCTGTACCGCATGAAATACTCGTACGTTTATGTTCTGGCCAGCCGGCGCTAACGGGACCCTCTATATTGGTGTCACTGGCGATATCCTCAGGCGGGTCGCAGAGCATAAGCAAGACGTTGTCGAGGGATTCACGAAACGATACGGGGTCCACATGCTGGTCTACTATGAACAGGCGGAGAGCATAGTGTCCGCAATCCAGAGAGAAAAGCAACTGAAGAAGTGGAAGCGGACGTGGAAGATACAACTGATAGAGAGACTCAATCCTGCATGGAAAGACCTCTATGATGAGTTGATCGAACCCTAGACGATGGGGGAGCCAGGATCATTCCAGCCCTTATCGTCATTCCCGTGAAAACGGGAATCCAGGGGTGAGGCGGGGTATGGATGGCCGGGTCGAGCCCGGCCATGACGAACATGAGGCTCGTCATTCCTGCGGAGCTTGTCCCGTGCCCGGACACGGGAGCAGGAATCCAGGTGGGACGGGGAGTGGATGGCCGGGTCCCCCGATCAGGTCGAGGGTAGGCCAGCCCGGCCATGACGATAATGGGGACGGTCATTCGTGCCCCCTTTGGTCATTCCCGTGCAAACGGGAATCCACGTAAGGGTGGGGTGGGGACTAGAGGCCTCGAATATACTACAATAGTACCGCTGGGAATGACCAATGTTTGATAAAGCCGAAATAAGAGTAAAAGCAGGCAGCGGGGGTGACGGTGCGGTCACCTTCCGCCATGAGAAGTATGCCCCGCTCGGCGGTCCGGACGGGGGCAACGGTGGGGCGGGGGGTGATGTTATCATTACCGCCGACCCCGGCTTTGCCAGTTTGCGCATCTTCAAACGCAACCGGCTGTACCGGGCGGGCGACGGCGGCCAGGGCAAGGGGCAGAAGAAGAAGGGGAAGCGGGGCAGCCACCTGGTGCTCAAGGTGCCGGTGGGGACCATGATCTTCGAACAGAGCGACGAACACGGCAGCGTGCTGGTTGCCGACCTGGCCGAGGCCGGGGCGGAGAAGATCGTCGCCAGCGGGGGGAAGGGGGGCTGGGGCAACGTTCATTTTGCCACCTCCACCAATCAGGCGCCGCGGATCGCCCAGAAGGGCGAACGGGGCGAAGAGAAGGCCCTGGTGCTGGACTTGCGGCTGATCGCCGACGTGGGGATCATCGGGTTTCCCAACGTGGGTAAATCATCGCTGCTGGCCCAGGCCTCGATGGCCAAGCCCAAGATCGCCGACTACCCGTTCACCACCCTGGAACCGGTCCTGGGGGTGGTGGAGGTGGGCGGGGGCAGCTTTGTGATGGCCGAGATTCCCGGGCTTATCGAAGGCGCCCATGCCGGGCCGCGGTCTGGGTTCCGAGTTCCTGCGGCACGCCCTGCGCACCCGGGTCCTGATCCACCTGGTCGACGGCACCAGCGTCTCGCCGGTGGACGATATGGTGCGGGTCAATACCGAGTTGCGGCTATTCGACGGCGGCCTGGCCGGCAAACCGCAGGTCATCGCCATCAACAAGATCGACCTTCCCGAAGTGCAGGAAAAGGTCGCTGAAATACGCCGGGCCTTCGCTCAGGGAACTTCGCCGGTGTTCTTCGTGTCCGCGGCCACCGGCGAGGGTGTTCCCGCCCTGATGCAGGAAACCTGGCAGACCCTGCAGCAGCTGGTGGCCACCGAAGCCACCGGTATGGCCGGGATCACCCCCAGGGTCTTCCGGCCGCAGCCCAAGGGCAGTTCCGGGGTGCACCGGGAGGGGGCGGTCTATGTGATCGAGTCGCCCGAGATGGAGCGCATCGTGGCCAGGGTTGACGTCACCGATCCTGAAGTCATGCGGCAGGTACGGGGGCTGCTGGAAAAGACCGGCATTGCCCGGGCGCTGGCCCGCGAGGGCATCGAACCGGGCGACAAAGTCCGCTGCGGGGAGTCCGAGTGGGACTGGTGAAAGTCGGCGTCATCGGCGGCACCTTCGATCCGCCGCACTTTGGCCATCTGGCCATCGCCCAGCACGCCCGGAGGCAACTCGAGCTGCACCACGTGATCTTTGTCCCGGCCGGGCAGCCGTGGCTGAAGATGGAGATGCCGGTTTCGCCGGCCGCCGACCGTTTTGAGATGGTCCGGTTGGCCATTGCCCCCTGGCCCTATTTTGAGATCTCAAGGATTGAAATCGACCGGGCCGGGCCCAGCTACACGTACGATACCATCAAAGAACTGCGGGCCGGGTTGAAGACCGGTGTCGAGCTTCACTTCATTCTGGGGTGGGACAGTCTTACCCAGTTGCCCCGATGGCACCAGGCCAAGCGCCTGGTCCGAATGTGCCGCCTGGCGGCCGTGCCCCGGCCGGGCTACACCCGGCCCGACCTCAAAGCCTTGGAAACAGAGATCCCCGGGATTAGCGGGCGTGTGACCATGCTCGATATTCCGGAGGTAGACATCTCGGCCACCGAGATCCGGCAGCGCGTCGCCGCCGGCCGGCCGGCCGCCGACCTGGTCCCGCCGCCGGTCGAAGAGTACATAGCGGAGCACGGGCTATATAAGCCGGGGTAGTGCGTTGCAGACATCGGCACCAACGTGGTTCCGCTCACTGACTCGGGGCTCATTCAGAGTCCTTCCGCAGAAGGACGTAGGAATCTCTGGGTGGGGTCGATGTGTCTTGGCCGGGAATGGGGAAGACTCCCACGTCGTCCCGGTGGGGAGAGAGGAGGCCGTGACTCCTCTGAGTGGTTCCGGCGCGTAGGAATCAGGGGCCGGGGGTGTCCTAACGGTTCTTCTCTACCCAACCAACTCACCGGACAGGTCCTGCCAGGTGGGATTCATGTTTTCAATGAGGGAGATTTTCTTCAGTCTCGAATAGGCTTTAATCTGCTTTTCCCGGTAAAGAGCGCCGTTAAGATCATCGGCAACCTCGTAGTACACCAGCTTAGTGACCTTGTACCTCTTCGTGAATCCGTCGGTCAGACCTTCCCTATGTTGATACAGGCGGGTTAACAGGTCATGCGTCTGACCCGTGTACAAGACAGTATTCGAGTAGTTAGTCAGAATGTAGACGAAGTGCGTGCCGCCGAGCATGGCATCGATGATAAGGCGTTTCCAGTGATTCGTCTAGGGCAGAAGCTGGGGCCCATAGGGAAGACTCCTACGTCGTCCCGGTGGGGAGAGAGGAGGCCGTGACTCCTCTGAGTGGTCCTTCCACGCCAGACCACCCTAGACATCCAGATTCTTGACGCTCTTGGCGTGCGCCTGGATGTATGCCTTGCGGGGTGGGACCTCTTCCCCCATCAGCATGTTGAAGAGCTGGTCGGCCCGGGCGGCGTCTTCCACGGTCACTTCCAGCAGGGTCCGCGTTTCAGGATTCATGGTCGTCGACCACAGTTGCTCGGCGCTCATTTCGCCCAGACCCTTGTACCGTTGTACGGTCATACCGGCACCGTCGGTGGCCTTCTTGAGGGTGGGTACCAGCTCGTCCCAGTCAATACTCTTGGCCAGTTCTTTCTTGTTGCGTGCGACGGTGTACGCTTTCTTGTCGGCGAGCTGCCGCACCAGGGGGTATACCCGGAAGCACTTGGCGACGACGCGTGTCTTCGAATAACTGCTTGTTGACGGTCAGTTTCTTGCCGTCGACGGCTATCTGCAGCGAGTACTCCTGGGTGGCGGGCTCGAAGTGGGAACTCGCCGTCACCGCGGTCAGTTGCTGAAACCAGCCGTGAACGGCGGCCATCTCCTGGGCGGTGGGGAACCGCAGCCGGTGCATGGTGTCGTTCTTGAGGAGGACCCGGCTGATCTCGCCGGGGGAATCCCCGGTCAAACAGGGCATCGAGTCCGGCATGAACATCGCTCAGCAGGTTGAAGACGTCGGACAGATCGGCGCCGGTCAGTTTGACCGTACCGTCGTCGGAATGAACGTCAATGTCGTCGAAAGTCACCCCGGCCAGTTCCTTCTCCGTGTAGAGCCACTTCTCGGTCTTGCCCCGGACCGCCCGGTACAGCGGCGGCTGGGCGATGTACAGGTGGCCCTGGTTGATGAGCTCGGCCATGTGGCGGAAGAAGAAGGTCAGCAGCAGGGTGCGGATGTGGGCGCCGTCGACGTCGGCATCGGTCATCAGGATGACGCGGTGGTAGCGCAGCTTGGCCAGGTCGAACTCGGCGTCGATGCCGGTGCCCAGGGCGGTAATGATGGCCCGGATTTCTTCGTGGGCCAGCATCTTGTCGGGGGCGGCCTTTTCCACGTTCAGGATCTTACCGCGCAGCGGCAGGATGGCCTGGAAGCGGCGGTTCCGGCCCTGCTTGGCGGAGCCGCCGGCGGAGTCACCCTCCACCAGGTACAGCTCGCACTGCGCCGGGTCTTTCTCGGAGCAGTCGGCCAGCTTGCCGGGCAGGGTGCCCGACATCCAGGCTGCTCTTGCGGATGATCAGGTCGCGCGCCTTGCGGGCGGCCTCCCGGGCCCGGGCGGCCAGTGAGGCACTTTTCGATGATTCGCTTCGGCATCGTCGGGGTGCTCTTCGAGGTAGAGGCCGAGCCCGTCGCCGACGACGCTTTCCACGATGCCCTTGATCTCGATGTTGCCCAGCTTGCCCTTGGTCTGGCCTTCGAACTGCGGCTCGGGCAGCTTGACGCTGATGACGGCCGTCAGGCCTTCGCGGACATCGTCGCCGGTCAGGTTCGGGTCGTCTTCCTTGAGGAGCTTGTTCTTGTGGGCGTAGTCGTTCAGCACGCGGGTCAGGGCGGAGCGGAAGCCGGTGAGGTGGGTGCCGCCGTCAGGGTGTTGACGCAGTTGGCGAAGCTGAAGATGGTCTCGGTAGTAGCCGTCGTTATACTGGAGGGCGACCTCGACGATGGTGCTGTCTGACCGCTTTGGAGATATAGATCGGGTAGCGGTGTGCACGATCGCGGTTGCGGTTGAGGTGCCGGACGAAGCTGGTGATGCCGCCCTCGAAGTAGAAGGTCTGTTCCCGGTCCGTTGGTCTCGTCGCGAAGCGAGATTTCCAGCCCCTTGTTCAGGTAGGCCATCTCGCGCAGCGCTCGGCAAGGTATCGAAATCGTAGTCTATCTTCGCCGAATATCTGCTTCATCGGCCAGGAAGGTGGTGATGGTGCCGGTGTCCTTCGGCTTCGCCGACAACCGTCGACCGGGCCTTGCGGGCATGCCGCGCTTGTACTCCTGCTGGTACAGCTTGCCGTCGCGCTTGACGTCCACCTTGCAGCCAGCTCGGAGAGGGCGTTGACCACCGAGGCGCCGACGCCGTGCAGACCGCCGGATACCTGGTAGGTCTTGCCGCCGAACTTGGCGCCGGCGTGCAGGACGGTCATGACCGTTTCCAGGGCGGATACCTTGGTGGTGGGGTGGATGTCCACCGGGATGCCGCGCCCGTTATCTTCGACGGTGACGGAGTTGTCCGTCATGAGTGGTGACCACGATCTTGGTCGCAGCAGCCGGCCATGGCTTCGTCGACGCTGTTGTAGACGATTTCATAGACCAGGTGATGCAGGCCGCGCTGGTCGGTGCTGCCGATGTACATGCCGGGGCGGCGGCGGACGGCCTCCCGCCCGCCCAGGACCTGGATATCCTCGGCGGTATATTCGTTACTTCTGACTGCCTGGCCTTCATTCATAAGGCGCGGTCATCCTCACATAACATAATGTTGTGGCGGGGCCACTCTCCGATCATAGCACAGGCACGGCCGGAAGTGAAGCCTTCGGGGGCCCCCCCTCGGCCTTCATGCTCCCCCCCGGTTCTCCCGGGCCCCAACCGCGTCATTCCCGTGAAACTCGACCCGTGCCAAGACACTGGACCAGGCTTGTCCTCGAGGCTTGCCCTTGAGGGAATCCAACCCTCCCTCGCCATTCCCGTGAAAACGGGAATCCAGTGGGGCGGGGTGTGGATGGCCGGGTCGAGGCCCGGCCATGACGATAATGACGCTCGTCATTCCTGCGGAAGCAGGAATCCAGTGGGGCGGGGCGCGGATGCCGCAGGTTGACAGTTGCAGTCCGCGAGCGTAGTATTTCAAGGAGAAGTACCTGAATCCCAGTGACATTCAGGTCTCGGAGGAACAAGCAATGCGATTCGGACCTTTGGAAATAGGGCTTATCCTGGTTATCATTCTGATAGTCTTCGGCGTGGGTAAGCTGCCCCAGGTGGGCGGCGCCATCGGGAAGAGCATCCGGAATTTCAAGAAGGCCCAGGAAGGGGACGATGAAGAGGCGGAGGCGAAGCCTAAAGTCCAGGCAACCGTGACCAGCGAAGAAAAGGTCGAAAAGAAGACCGTATAGGCACTTCGGGACAGTCGAGACTGTCAAAGACTAATTGGAGGCTCCGGTTGGCCGCGCAAGGCCGATCGGGCCTCTTTTGGTGACTGAATGGCGATGGCAGAACAAGAAAGGGGCGGCAAGGACAAGGCCGGCCGCCGGGAACTGAGCCGGCGTGAACTGCTCAAGATGGTAGTGCCGGCGATGCCGGTGCTGTCATTTGGCGCGTTAATCATTGACGGCTCCAAATGCAGCGCCTGCGGCCTGTGCGTGCGGGAATGTCATAGTCAGGCGCTGGCGGCAGTTAATGACCCGGGCCTGGTGATCACTTTTCAATCGAGTCTGTGCGACGCCTGCCGGAAGTGCCTCGAGGTGTGTCCGGAGCAGTGCCTGCACCCGGAATCCCGAGCCGGGGGTGATGCCCATCGCCGGTGGTCCTGTTCAAGGACGAGCCGGCCCGCTGCCGGGCGTGCGCGGCGGTCATCGGCTCCCGGGCCATGATCGAGCGGGTCCGGGCAAGGCTGGAAAGCAAGGACCCGGTGCTGGCGGCGCCAGATCCAACTGTGCCCGGCCTGCCGAGGCAAGTAGGACCCGGGTGGTCAGTCGACATGATCAGTCTGCAGGTATGATGGTCCGTGGGCGTACGGGCTGAGCGACGTCAAGCGACGAAAAGTACGGTTGACACTCGATAGTCACCGCGTTACACTACTGGCACAGAGAAATCCGCGGGATGGGTCGACTAAGCGGAACGGAGGTCGAGCACAATGCCGGCACAGGTCAAGAGACCAACTTCTTCAAAGGTTGGCTTCATCGTGTGCTATAAAGGGAGAGACATCGTGTACGCCGTCGACCTCAAGGAACTCATGGGTAAGGCAAAGGTTCAAGCACTGCTTGGGAACAAGGACTTGCTTATCAAGCACACTATTCCCGAGAGTCTAATTGCCATCTATTAACATAACCTGCCCCAAAGTCCTCGGCCCGTTCGGGGAGATGTTCTACCCTGGTGTACAAGTCGACGTCAAGCTGTTTAACGGCCTGTACCAACCATTCGAGTTCATCCTGGATTCAGGCGCAGACTGCACGGTGGTGCCCCACTACATGGCTACTCTGGTGGGCTTTACGTTGCCAAAAAAAGCTGACGCGACCATGACTGGCGTCTCCGGTCTGGCCATGCCCTGCTAAAAAGGGATGCTCGACCTGCAAATTCAGACGGAGCGGTTTCGGGTCAGGTGTCTGTTCACTGAATCTGACAAGACCCCGCCCCTACTGGGCAGGGTAGACTTCTTCAGTGAGTTCCAGGTATTGTTTGACGGTTCCGGTTGCAGCATTACCCTTACGAGGCGATAGCGTCCTGGCAATCTGGCTTAGGCCATCGGGCCGAGGCCGGCCATCTCCTGGCCGAGCCGGTCCACCGCCACCGAGAGCTTCTCCCACTCCTCAGTAAGTACCCGGA
Organism: uncultured Chloroflexia bacterium; assembly: GCA_963735055.1. Classification (GTDB taxonomy): domain Bacteria; phylum Chloroflexota; class Dehalococcoidia; order Dehalococcoidales; family UBA2162; genus JBBITI01. The sequence goes on from CAVTJN010000009.1 coordinate 71,239, forward strand.
CCTCCTCTTTCAGGGTGCGGTACTTTTCGAGGGTTCTGACCACGGCCGTGCCGGCCCGGTAGTGGTCCGGACTGGCGAATAACGCTTCGCATTTCGCCAACTGGATTTCCAGTTCGGCCAGCCGGCCCTCAATGATCTCGATTCTCCGGGCGTGGGACTGGCTCTCCCGTTGCAGGGTCTTCAGGGTGGCCT
>CAVTJN010000010.1:0-175845 GCA_963735055.1 uncultured Chloroflexia bacterium
TCGACGTCGGACAGGGCGACGCGATTCTCATCGAGAAGGGGAACCGTCAGATACTGGTGGATGGCGGTCCCAATCCCCAGCCGGTCGTCATTGAGATGAGTAAGAAGATGTCTTTCTGGGACCGTGCCGTCGACATGGTAGTCCTCACCCATCCCGACGCCGATCACCTCGGCGGTCTGGTTGAGGTGCTCAAGCGGTTCAAAGTGGACAGGGTCATCTCGGCCAACCTCAGCGACGATTCGGCGCTGTTCCAAGAGTGGCAGAGTACCGTTGATTCCATTCCGGGACGACTTCACACTGTGGCCGCCGGACAACGTATTTCGCTGGGTGACGACGTATCCATGTCGGTCATCAATCCGGGCTCAAGAGGACTCTCCAGCGTCGAAAACGGCCTGAACTCGCAGTCGGTGGTCATCCGCCTGGTCATGGGAGACGTCAGCTTCCTGCTGACCGGCGACTTGGAGGCTGAGAGCGAGGAAGACTTGGTCTCGCAACGAGCCGCGTTGAACAGCACCGTGCTCAAGGTCGGACACCATGGCTCGGCCAGTTCCACGGGCGACGGGTTCCTGGCGGTAGTGGACCCCCGGGTGGCAGTCATATCCGTGGGCATGGCGAATTCCTACGGCCATCCCAACAATGACGTGGTGGCTCGCCTGACTCAGAAGTTGGGAGCAGACAACATCTACCGCACCGACGAACAGGGGACGATCGAGTTCATCACGGATGGTGAGAGAGTGTGGGTGAAGACGGATCGATAGTGGGATCTAGTTCGGCGAATCTACGCGCCTGCATCCACGATTCTCCCTCCAAACCAACTCCGAATGGAAGTGTGGGGTCTTTCGCATCCATGCCATCCTGAACGACAACGGGACCAGAATCTCCAGACCGGTTGAGACCCAGCGCTGGCTTGGATACTGGTCCGTTCCAGAGTGTTCTTCCTGACGCTCTCTCCTTCGGCGCTGTTCAGGGAGTTTGCCTCTGCAAGATGGCGGTGATAGAGTTACCTTCAGCATGGACTCGGGAGCACACTATGTCGGAAATAATCAATACCCCTTCGATTACGGATAACGAGGCTGCAAACACAAACCGCAACGCCATAGAGCACCGGGCAACATGGATGGGACTTATCTATGAAGTAGCCAAGGAGTCAGGCATCGATGGAGAGAAGTTGCTGCGTTCCGCCGTTGCGCGGACAGGATGTCTTCATGGAGCCGTTGTCAACAATGAGGTGCAAAAACCTGTTAGACTCCACGATTTCTGCGATGCTTTCCTCACGCCGGTAGCGACCAAGACCTTCGAGATGGAATTCAAGACGAAGACGGAAGACTCCCTTGAAATCCGTTTCCACTATTGTCCCTTGGTTTCTGGCTGGCTCAAAGCCGGTATTCCCGCTCAGGATATTCCCAAGCTGTGCGATATCGCCATGGACGGAGACCGCAATATCGCCAGTACTGTCGGTTTGGGCTTTTCTCTGGGCGGGACAATTGCTGCCGGCGACCTCGTCTGCGAGGTCAACTTCTTTAGGAAGAAATAGTGCGGAACGAGTATGGCCACGTTGATTTCAATCGTCGTGGCTGCATTCCGTACCAATGCCGCCGGCAATACGGTCGTTGGCGACCCCCAGCCTCACACCGCGGCAACCTCGAACGCAAAAGTGTGGGGTCTGTTCCGTCCATGCCATCCTGAACGACACAACTGCGCTGAACATAGCCGTCCTTGGTCGAGAGTTGCCCCCATGCTTCGATAAGATGGGAGTAGAACCTCAGTACCGCCAATCGTCCAGACCCTTGGCGTCCTCAGCGGCAAATGGCCTAGGGGCGCGCTCAACCGGGCCACCGTCAATCCCAGGTTCAATCTCCCGTAGCCCACCGATCTGACCCGGCAAGACCGCTCCCGGCGCCGCCAGCAATGTGGGCCGCGCCAGATACCCGGTGACGAGGACTATACCCGGTCAGCCGATGATCTCGGTCAGGCCTTGTACTCTCGTCCGTATCTGCGACAGGGCGGCCTCACTGTAGTCGTGCTCAATGTATATGTTGGGCAGACCAATACTCTCGAGATAGTCCTTGACCTGAGGGACTTCATAGCCGTGGCTATCGCAGTACTTCAGGACCTGCAGGACTACGCCGTCAGTGTTCCATTCCCGGGCAAACCTGCCAAGGTAGCCAAACCGACCTTCCAGGTCAGCCTTATAGCCTATCGTGGCGCCGTCGACATTAGATTCTCGGAAGGTACGCGGGCACTTTATTCCTTTAAGGTAGCGGTGGGCCAGTCCATCCAGCGGATCGCCGGTGAGCGGCACGTCGTCAAAGAAGGCCCGGCTGCCGACGCACGTATCATCCATGACCACGTTGGCGTCCAGGTTCTCGATCGTGCCGACCAGAGCGGTGCTGTCCATCACCGGGCCCCAGACGAGCAACCGGTGTGCCTTCTTCGCCGGGCCGTTTTTACGTTCCTTGACTTCGCTGATGACCGCTCTTACCAGCCGGCTCCCTTCGTCGACGGGAATGCTCATCAACGCCATCATCACTTGGATGGTCTCTGTTCCCGAAATCAGGGGCGGGTCGAGTTTCTTCAGGTCGTACAACTCCCGCACCAGCGACCGCTGCTTGTTGTGCTCCTCGATCGCTTCCTTGAGCCTGATCGCTGTAAGCTCCTTGCCGGTGAATGATTCGAGGCTTTTCTGAAAGTCTGCCAGCAGGCCCTTGAACCGTTCCTGGGATATGTCACGGTCCGTGTGCGGAACGTCTATGAAGTAGGAATAGGGTGTCTTGATGCCAACGTCCCACAGGTGGGCCACCCTGGCGCCAACGTCGCAGATGTGGGCCATAACCACCCCGTCCAGAAAATCGTACTTGCCCTTCAGCCCCAGGTCCAAGAGGCTGCGCAGGAAGGGGCAGACCATACTCGGCAGGTAGCTGTCCGCGTGGGTGTTAGGCTCGCTCATATCGCCGAACAGCCGGTAAGGAACCAGGTCGAGGGCCGTCATCATCTCGATGACCGGGTAGATACACAGATAGCCCACTACCGTCTTGCCGGCTGCCTTTAGCTCCTTGGCCCTTTGGTCCCGATTCAGGTAGATCTCTCTGGCTCTGGCCAGGCCCTTCGCTTCCGCCCTTACCATCGGCTGCTCCCCCTTCTCCATACTATGCTTCCTACCACTCCAGCCCTTCCTTCCGCCGGACCTCTTTGTATCGGTCCATTGTTTCTTCAAACGCTTCGGCCTTCTTCAGACCCCCGATCGGATCGAAAAGAGTCAGGTCAACGATGTCCCCCTCGAGGATCAAGGAAGGGACCTTGTACGCTTCCATTAACTGTTTCTGGTAAAGGTATAGCGGAGCGGTAAAAGCGCGGCAGGTCAGCAGCGGGTGCAGGAAAGCCCCGTCGCACTGGAACTCCCTGACATTCCGGGCGGCCAACCGGTTCGAGAACCCTTGCTTCCTGATTTCCTCCTTGATCTCGGCGGCTTCTCGCGGCTCGAAATCACGGTCAATAGTGGCCGCCAGCCCTCGGCTGTTCGACCTGACATACCGTTCCATCGGATCGCTGATGTGGCCGACGGCCACTTCGGCCGGTCGGGTGGGATGGTAGCTACTCTCGTGCACGAAATTCCAGCCCCTTTCCGCCAGCTTGTCGAAGAACCCGAGGCTGTGCCACGGAGGCAAGCCCTCGAATGTCAGCCGGTATTTCTCCTTGGCGTTGATGCCGGCTACCTTGTTGTCCACCCTGGACTTCACCTCGTCATACATTTTGCGATAGAGGACAGTCATCTCCGCAGCGTCGCCCGCCTTGTAGAGCGCGCCGGACATGGAGCTCCAGAAATCCCGGGAATGCATCGGGCTGGGATGCGCCTTGCGCAGCTCATTGGTCTCCCACCACACCGTGTCCAGCTCTTTAGCGCCCCCAGTCTCTCCGATCTTGTCCCAGTCCATCTTTTTCCCCAGAAACTTCTCGAGAAAGGTGACCAGCTCTTTGTATTCTTTGACCAGGAACTGAACGGTCTGCTCCTGGGCGCCTTCCGCCAGGGACTCCCTCTGCCCGCCGGCCGGCGATTCGACGATGTACACAGGGACATTCAGGTAGCGGCCCACCGCCTGAAAGAACTTGTACCTGGAATCACAGACGGCCCCGGAGCCGACGAGCAAGTCCGGTTTAGGTAGACCCGCTCCCGGCGCCTCCGGTGGTATCTGCCCGTGCAGTTCGCCCATCCTCGCCGCGTAGCCGAGCCCATTGCGGCAGTAGCCGCACATGTGAGAGGGAAAGCCCTCGGCCTCGGCACGCTCCAGAAAACGGGCGGCAGCGCCCGAAGATGCACATATGGTGCCATAGTTCTCGGGAAAGATGACCTTCATGCCCATCGCCGTGAGGATGGGCGTGGGGATGGAAAGCATGCCCCAGGCGACTGGCCGCGCCTCCTCTTTGCCTTCGCTCCCGCCCGCGTACATGCTGTCCACGTACCCGCGCAACTCATACATTGATTTCAGTCTGTTTATGGGCCGCGCCGGTCCGGGTTCCCTGTTCTGCTTTGGTAGCGTCATTGTTCAAAACCCTCCGATGATGAAGTGAAGGCGATCATGGACGCCCATTTTACTCTTTGGCGGGGGAGGACGGGCCAGCTGAAATAGGCCCTAGCCGTCGACGATCATCGTTTCACAATACTCTTCCAGGTAAGTGCCCACGCCGACTGGAGTCAGTATGCCGCCGTAGCCGCACGCCGCCGCCTCGAGACGGGTACATTGATTGTCCCGGCAATTCAGGCGGCGTGGCGGGAAGTTGCGGCCTGAGTCTATCACCCGTTCTCTGTAGTGTCAACACGCACGCACGGACGAGTGGGACGGCGATTCATGGGTACGCTAATCTCACACCAGGGCAACCTCAAATGGAGAATTGTGGGGTCTATTGTGTCCATGCCATTTTCATCGAGAAGGGGAACCGTCAGATACTGGTGGATGGAGGTCCCAACCTCCAGCCGGTCGTCATTGAGATGAGTAAGAGGATGTCGTTCTGGGACCGTGCCGTCGACATGGTAGTCCTCACCCATCCCGATGCCGATCACCTCGGCGGCCTGGTTGAGGTGCTCAAGAATGGATCGGCCAGTTCCACGGGCGACGGGTTCCTGACGGGAGTAGACCCCCAGGTAGCAGTCATCTCCGTGGGCATGGCGAATTCCTACGGCCATCCCAACAAGGACGTGGTGGCTCGCCTGGCTCAGAAGTTGGGAGCAGACAACATCTACCGCACCGACGAACAGGGGACGATCGAGGTCATCACGGATGGTGAGAGAGTGTGGGTGAAGACGGACCGGTGAGCGCCCACGCCAAGGGGACGGGAGCGAGCGCTCCTTGTTTCTTGACTGCGACGCTCGGGGGCGCTAATCTGGTAAGAACGGATCACTCTTAACGGAGGCTGCATGGATTCCAAGACAGTCTATTTTGAAAAGCCGGGAAAGGATAATACCGAAGCCGTATTCCAGATCGCCCGGCAGCGGGCCGGAGAACTGGGCATCAAGACCATCATCGTCGCGTCAACCACGGGCGAGACCGCGGCCAAGGCGGTTGACGCCTTCAAAGGTTTGAAGGTCGTCATCGTAACGCACGTGATGGGGTCTCGCGAGGCTAATGTCCAGCCGATGAGCGAGGAGAACCGGCGCATCGTGGTTGCCGGGGGAGGAGTACTGGTGACGGCCGCACATGCCTTCGGCAGCATCGACCGGGCAATGCGCAAGAGTTTCAACATGATGGGCCTGGGCGAGACGATTGCCAGTGTGCTCCGCGTGTTCGGCCAGGGCATGAAAGTGGTCTGTGAAATTCCTTTGATGGCCGCCGATGCCGGCGTCGTACGCACCGATGAAGAAGTCATCGCCATCGGAGGCACAGGGCGTGGGGCGGATACCGCCGTCGTACTTAATCCGGTCAACACCACCGATTTCTTCAATCTCAAGGTCAAAGAAATACTGTGTAAGCCTAGATTCTAGAGCTGGAGCGGCAGGGAATGGACATGCGGGCGTTGTCCGCTGTCTCCGGCCTGAGAGTAACCTGCCGATCGCCATCGTATGAGTTATCACCAGCACAAAGAACAGTCGCCCAAGAGTGTCACCTGCGCTATCCTGACGATCTCGGATAGCCGGACTGAAGCCACCGATGAGTCCGGGCATCTGCTCAGGGAAAAAATGGGCCAGGCGGGGCACGTCGTCCTGTCGTACGCCTTGTTGAAGAATGATGCCGACGCGATCAGGAGAACGGTGCAGGCCCTGCTCGCGCAGCCGGAGCTTCAAGTAGTTATCGCGACCGGCGGCACCGGCGCCAGTCACCGTGACGTGACCGTGGAGACGCTGGCGCCTCTCCTCGATAAAACGCTGGATGGCTTTGGTGAACTGTTCCGGTTCCTGACCTACCAGGAGATTGGCGCCACCAGTGTCATGAGCCGGGCGATGGCCGGAGTCGCTCATGGGAAGATAGTGATCAGTCTCCCCGGTTCGCTGGGGGCGGTGACCCTGGCCGCGGACCGGATAATTCTGCCCGAGATCGGGCACATGGTGCGGGAGGCAACAAGATGAGACCATTTGGCGCGCTCCTCTCATTTGCGGAGGCCAAGGCGATAGTTGATGCGAATGTCCAACCCGTCATGCGGACCGAGGCGGTCAAGATCGATGATGCCGTCGGCAGGGTGCTCGCCGGCGATATGGTGGCACTCATGAGCGTCCCACCGTTCGACCGGGCTGCCATGGATGGCTACGCCGTCAGGGCAGAAGACACCTTTAACTCCGGCCAGTTCAATCCACGCGTTCTGGAGATTATCGGCCAGGTGAACGCCGGGGATGTCCCCGCGGCCACCGTCAGCGCCGGGAAGTGCGTTCAGATCTCGACCGGCGCCATGATGCCGAAAGGGGCGGACGCGGTGGTGATGGTTGAGGATACCGAGGCCGGAGAAGGGAGCGTCAGAGTCTTCAAGTCGTCGTACCCCAGAGCCAATGTTGGCAGGCTCGGCGAGGATATCAAAGAGGGGGCGCTGGTTCTGAGGGAGGGCACCTTGCTCGACGCCGGGAAGATCGGGGTGCTGGCTTCTCAAGGTCTGGCCAGGGTGGAGGTCTACCAAAGACCACTCGTATCCGTCATCCCCTCCGGGGAGGAGGTCGTTCCTGTCGGTAAGAAGCTCAAACGGGGGCAGTTGTACGACATCAATACGCACACCGTTACCGCCGTCGTCAAAGGGAATGGCGGGACGCCGGTCCCGTTCGACGTGGTGGGGGACCGGGCGGATGTGATCAGGGGCACCCTTGCGGAAGCCCTGAAGTCCGACCTGGTGGTCATATCCGGCGGTTCTTCGGTCGGCGAGCGGGATCTGCTGGTGGGGGTACTTCATGGCTGGGGACAGGTGCTCTTCCACGGCATCCAGGTCAGGCCCGGCAAACCGACGCTGTTCGCCATGGTCGAAGGTAAGCCCTTGATGGGGATGCCCGGGTATCCCACTTCCTGTCTGATTAACGCCTACCTGCTGGTATTGCCGGCGATCCGAAAGATGGCTCACCTGCCGCCGCGCACCGGGCAGACTGTAACCGTCCCGCTGGCCCGCCGAGTCCAGGGCAGCGTCGGACGGCGCCAGTTCCTGACGGTCAAAGTCCAGAATGGAGAAGCCGTGTCTGCCTTCAAGGAGTCGGGCGCGATCACCAGTATCGCCAACGCCGACGGCTACATCGAAATACCGGAAAACGTGGATAATGTGGAGAAAGGCGAACCGGTCACGGTGACATTGTTCTAGTCTCGGGCCATCGCCATTGCGTCGTTCCGTAATCGCGTGGGGACGGGGAGAAAATGTGAGGAATCCCGCCGGTTGGTGATCGAGTCATGACGCATCCCATCCTCGATCGGGTCAGCTACCACGCCGTCTATGATGCGTCCATCATGGATGCCCTTGAATACGCCCGGGACAACGGTTTCGCCGGTATCCAACTCGCCGCTGAATCGCCGCACCTTGCCTTTGAAATGCTCTCGGGACCGGAGATCAGCGAGATTGCTTCTTTCGTGGACGCGGAGCAGAGTTTCGTGTCCATCCATGCTCCTGACGAAGCGGCGTCACTGTTCCAGCACAGCCGTCACCTTCGCGACGGAATCCAGAACTACTACCGGGCCCTGTTTGACTTCGCCGCCGCGGCCCGCGCCCGTCTGGTGACCATCCACATCGGCGGGATGACAACCTACCGGACCGACACCCGCCGCGAGATGTCCGTTCCCGAGCCGGACCAGTCCATTTACCGCGGAGTCGTGGCCCGTAACCTGGACAGTCTCCTGGGGCTGGCCGCAGGGAGAGTCACGGTGTGCGTTGAGAGTTACGCTCTGGACGAATTCAGCCTGTTTCTGCTGAAACCGTACCTCGACGATCGTCGGCTTGCCTTGAGCTGGGACCTGGCCAAGACCTGGAACAAGCCGGCTCTGGAGCGGTTCTTCTTCTCAAGCATCGACCGCGTCAAGCAAGTCCATCTTCATGACATCCGTACCGACGACAGGGGTACCCAGCAGAGTCACTGTGTCATCGGTTCCGGCGAGATTGACTTCGCCGGCTACCTGAACCGGCTGTCCGAGGCCAATGTACTTGACTACTGCATCGAGGTCAGGCCCAGAGAAAAGGCGAAAGAGAGCCTCGAAGGTCTGAAACGCATACTCGGGGTGGCATAGGGGTGCGCGCCCTCTACTTCCTCCGGTAAGTCCCGCTCTTGCCGCCGGTCTTGCTTTCCAGACGCACATCCGTAATGGTCATGCCCTTGTCCACGGCCTTTGCCATGTCATAGATGGTCAGGGCAGCCACCGAGGCGGCAACCAGGGCCTCCATCTCGACGCCTGTCCGGCCGGTGCTCTTTGCCGTCGCCGTGATGCCCACCGATTCGGAACCCGTAAGGTCGAAGTCGATGCCGACCTCGTCAATGAGTATGGTGTGGCATAGAGGTATCAAGTCCGGGGTCTTCTTGGCGGCCATGATGCCGGCGATTCGCGCCGTGGCAATGACATCGCCTTTCTTCAGGCTGGCCGCTTTGATGGCCTGAAGCGTCTCCGGCTTCATTGTGACTCTCCCGCTGGCCACCGCGACCCGTACCGTGTCGGCCTTCTGGCCGATGTCGACCATACGGGCTTCGCCGGCCGCGGTAAGATGAGTCAGTCCGGTCATGTCACGGTCCTCCCCCGGGGGTCACCCCCCAATCTGCCTCATCGGGCGTTCGGGGGCCTGTTCTCCTTCGTTGAGATGATGGCGTTCCCGCTTGATCGTTACCGCCCTTTCGATGAGTGACCTCAGTTCCTCGTCGCTCACGTTGCTGCGCAGTGCTTTCTTGATATCGATTTCGTCATCATCCAGCAGGCATGGCCGCAGCTGGCCGTCAGCGGTAATCCGCAGACGGTTGCAGGTACTGCAGAAATGCTCGGTAATCGGGCTGATGAAGCCGATGGTGCCTCGGGCGCCGGCGAACCGGAAATAGCGTGCCGGGCCGTTACCTATCGCCATGCCGCACGGTTCAAGGGGGCCGAGGACGCGGAGACGTTCCATAATCTCCTGCGAGGACACCATCCGCCTGCGCTCGGCATCGGTGCCTCCGAAGGGCATGTACTCAATGTACCTGATATCCCAGCCGTCTTCGGTGGCCCGCCGTGCGAAATCCATCACCTCATCGTCGTTCTCCCCCCGCATGACGACCATGTTAACCTTGACCGGAGTCAAGCGGACCTGGCGGGCCAGGTCGATACCGGCCAGCACGTCAGCCAGTTTGTCGTTGCCGGTGATTTCCTTGAACCGGTCTGCCCTGAGCGTGTCCAGACTGACGTTCACGCGCGTCAGGCCGGCTTTCTTGAGCTCAGTGGCGTACGCTTTCAGGAGGGTGCCGTTGGTGGTGAGGGCAATGTCATCGATGCCGGGCGTACCCGAGATCATTTCCACCAGACGCGTCAGGTCCGGTCTCAACAGCGGTTCGCCTCCCGTGAGGCGGACCTTGTTGATGCCCATGGCGGCCGCGATGGTGATCAGACGCTTTATCTCTTCGTACCTGAGGATCTCATCCCTGGGCAGTCGGGGGACCGAACCTTCCGAGCAATAGACACAGTTGAGGTTGCAGAAGTCCGTGATCGAGATCCGCAAGTAGTTGATCTGGCGTTGGAAGGAGTCATACAGTCCAGTCATACGTCTACTCTAACACAAACCCGATTTCTCGGGCGCGGTAACTTCATATATGCTTCATACCAGACGCGATTCTTCGCCGTGTCTCCTACGGTCTCGGTATCAGACGGACCGAAGACGCCTTGAAAGATGCGACCACCTCGTGCCCGACCCTCAGTCCCATTTCATCCCACGAACGCCGGGTAATGATCGATGATATGGGAAAACCACAGTCCACTGTCACTTTGAACTGAGGACCGAGTGGAAATACCTTGATTATCGAACCCGTCAGTTGATTCCGGACGCTGCTTGAAATGGACCCGGGCATGCCCAGCGATAGTGTCACATCATCATGATGCACGAAGACGGTAACCTTGGTACCGGAGATCAGGTCCGAGACCGCCCAGACCTGCCGGCTGTCGATGCTGATCGAGACCAGGCCACCACTCTGCGAGCTGACCACTCCGTGAAGGATGTTGCCCGCCTCGATGAAGCTGGCAACCTCTTCATCGAGGGGACAATCGAACACATCTTCTGCAGTTCCAATCTGACGCACCGACCCGTTCATCAGCACGGCCAACCGATCGGCTAGTGCCACAGCCTCATTATGATCATGGGTCACCATCACCGTGGTCATTTTGGTCTCTCTCAACACACTCTCAAAGTCTTCAAGCAACGCCTGCCTTGTTGGCGTGTCAAGGGCGTTGAATGGCTCATCTAGAAACAGCGTTCGGGGTTCGAGGGCAAATGCCCGCGCCAGACTGACCCGTTTAGCCTCGCCGCCCGACAGTGTCCTGGCCTGTCTGCTTGCCAGATGGGCCACGCCGAATCGCTCCAACCATTTTTCGGCTCGTCGGCGCATTTCCTTGCCTCTGATGCCATGCAGGCGCAATCCGAGATTCACGTTGTCTCGGACACTTCGGTTCAGCAGGAAGGGGTCCTGAAAGACGACTGCGATCTGGCGCCTCAGATTCAGAGGCGCTGGCATCGGGGCGGGCGACCCGGCGTAGGACACGACGCCGGTCGATGGTTTGAGGAGGAGGGCGAGGCAAAGGAGGAGAGTCGTTTTGCCTGAGCCGTTCGGACCTATTATCACAAGGACTTCGCTCGAGTTGACCCGAAATGAAGGAATGTCGAGCACCTTCTGACCGCCGAGGACAGCGGTCAACCCCGTTACTTCCAGAGCACTTCGTGCCGTCGAAATGTTCGCTTTACCTCGCTTTGCTCCGTTGCTGGACGATGGTAAGGAGCAGGTTCACGGCGTACACGAGCGCCATCAGAATAATGCCGAGCGCAATTGCCACGCCGAAATTCCCCTTGCTATTCTCCATGACGATTGCGGTTGTGAGCACGCGGGTCTGGCCGGTTATGTTGCCACCGACCATCATCGATGCGCCAACCTCGGAAATGATCGAGCCGAAGCCGGCCATAACCGCCGCCAGCAGGAGGAGTTGACTGTCCCTGGCCAGCAGCCACATGAGCTGCAATCGAGATGCTCCTAGGGAGATGATCTGAAGACGTAGCCTGGGGTCGATTTGCTGGATCGAAGCCATGGTGAATCCGGTGATGATTGGGAGTGAGATAATGCACTGGGCGATGATCATGGCGGTAGGGCTGTACATCAGTCGCAGCATGCCCAACGGCCCGTTGCGCCACAAAAAGACACTCACAATCAAGCCCACGACAACCGGAGGAGCTCCCATACCGGTGTTGATCAGGCTGACAAGGAAACGCCGTCCGGTGAAGCGGGTCAAACCGATGAGTGTGCCGAGAGTGATGCCTATGAACAGGCTGATCGACGTGGCGGTGAGTGACACCACCATCGACAGCAGCGTTATGCGGATGACCTCCCTGTCTCCGTGTATGAGTAACGTGAAAGCTTGTGCTATGCCTTCGAAGATAAGGTCCAATTGGGCTCCCGGTGTGCGCTCAAATCCAGTGACGGACCTCGATCGCCTCCGCGCTGGTCCCACGGCGGGCAAATGGCGAAGCAACCTGAATCCACTGATCTAAGATTGCCTCGCCATCCATTCGCCGGGACCGTCACGCGAAGACGGGTCCAACTGGTTCTTCAAAAACCCTTGCTCAGACTTAGGCGCCCGTCTGTCTAGACGCTCCCCAATTCCTTTTCGGTTTTTCCGGCATCTGGGAAGAACAGGGGCTGGCCGTACTTGTCGACTCCGAAAGTCTTTATGACATTTTGGATTTCTGGGGATACTATGAAATCCGAGAACGCCTTGGCGCCGTCGGCGTTTATCTTGTTGGACTTCTGCGGATTCACCTGGATGACATGGTAGATGTTCAATAGGACGGCGTCTTTCTCAACGACGATGTCCACGCTCAGATTCTGCTTGGTTGCGAGAAAAGTGGCCCGGTCGGTGATCGTGTAGGCTCCCTTCTCTGAGGCAATTGTCAGGGTTGCCCCCATCCCCTGTCCGGTGCTCTGGTACCACTTCTGTCCGGTGGCGTTGATACTGACCGCCTTCCACAACTGCAGCTCCAATTGATTGGTGCCCGAGTTGTCGCCCCGGCTGATGAAGACCCCTTTGCCCTCGGCGAGCTTCTTCATGGCATCGAGTGCCGAAGTCATGCCTTTGATGCCCGATGGATCTGATGCGGGCCCGACAATGATGAAGTCGTTGTGCATGACCAGTTTACGGCTCACGCCGTGACCGGCATCCATGAACTTGACCTCAGAAGCGGGGGCGTGCACCAGGAGCACGTCGGCTTCTCCCCGTTCTCCCATGGTCATGGCTGCGCCCGAGCCAACAGCGACCGTCTTTACCTTGTATCCGGTCTTTTTCTCAAAAGCAGGAACCAGCACGTCGAGCAGACCCGAGTCCTGCGTACTGGTGGTGGTGGCCAGGATCATGTCCGGGTTGGCGGGTTTAGGGGGGTGGTAGTGGTGGTGGCGGCCGGCGAAGCACATCCGGCGAATGCCGCTGCCACCAATAGCGCGACAATGGGCAACCGCTTCATTCTTCTGAAAAACATGTAGCATCTCCTTCTTTATTTGGGTTACGGACTGTCAACGGGCAATACGCTGGGCATCGCCTGGAACGGTGGTCCCCGAAGGCTTTCGAGGGTGACCAGAAGGAGTCGAACGGCCAGCCTGACTTAGAAGAACGGACTGAATTGACACGACTCTCTCCTTTCCTAACGGGAGGCGTGAGCGTTTCCCCTCACACCCTATCGGCGGCTGACCCCTGGGCGGTACCTTTAGGTTCGGCCACTCGGAGACCGTTACTGTAATAACGCTCTTGAGGCGTCGAGAGGAATATACCACGTTTAAGAACAAAAGGTCAAATACCGCGGCGGAGCAGGCGACGCGGGGCCGGCCCGTTGTGGAGGTATCGCAGGTATTTGAGTACGTTCGCCCAAGGGCGTACACTTATTCCAGGGAACGAATCGCCTGGCGATCGTGTACGACGTGTTCCCGCATATCGGAACGTATTTAGCTGCAAGATAGGGGGTGGACGATGCGTGTCTTCGGCGAAGCAGACAAGAAGAAGAAGCAGGCCAGGATAAAGATACCGGCAAATCCGGCCGGACTCTCTGATGAGGTCCTTGCGCAATTGGCGGATGCGGTCAAGGCGACTCTACGCGAGGGCCATCTGCCTTGCGGCTCCGCCTTCAAGATCGCCCGCGATGCCGGTGTCCCGCGGCTTGCCGTCGGGGACGTGACCGATCGACTTGGCATACGCGTCTCGAATTGCCAGATCGGCTGCTTCAAGGTTGATAAGATCATTAACGACAGCCCCGGGACCGAGGGAGTTGATGAAGGCGTCCTGGCCCGCCTGGAGGCGCTGAAGGCGGCCGACGCGGTCAACCTGCGTCAACGTATTTGCCTTGGCCGGTGAACTGAGCATGACTCCCATGGCGGTCGCTCATGTCGCCAACGCCCGGAACCTGAAGGTCCACCATTGTCAGTTGGGGTGTTTCTGAAGCCTATCCCAGGCTAACCCGAACAATGCGTTCGACCAGGCTGCGAGGGTTGTCGTAGTACTGGCTGCTGGGCGACACCTCCACGCGCGCCTGAAGGCTGAGTAACGCCGCCCTCTCAATATCCTCCCGGGCGACCCCGCTCCTGCCGTGGAGTTGCGCCATCGCCTGGGCTTGCTCAAAAGTAGCGATGCTGGCTCGAACGCTGGCCGGGCGGGAGATGTCGTCCCCCGTCCTGGTGGACTGGGAGATGTCGACCACCTTGCGGATGAGGCCTTGGTCAAACTCGATGCCCTGCTGTCTTCGGGCGTAGCGTTCCAGGATTGCGACCTCCTGTTCAGCCGTCGGATAGCCGATCCGCACCCGCTCGAACCGGTCGGCCAGGGTTTCGGAAACGCGGTCAACGCCCGCTGATTCCTGTGGATTCTGAGTGGCAATCACCACGGTGTCCACGCGAATGTCCATGTCAAAGCCGGCCAGGGTCGTCGTTCTCTCTTCGAGGACCTGGATGAGGGTGTTCTGAGTTCTCTCCGGGATCCGGTTCAACTCGTCGATGAACAATATCTTGCGGTGCGCACGCTGAATCCGCCCCGGCGTAAATGCCCGCGGATCATGAATGCCGTGCCGCATGGCGACCACTGGGTCGATGTCACCGATCAGGTCCTCCGGCATGAGTTCCGGCGATCCCTGTACTCGCACGAAGCGGGAATCGCCGGGGACGACGATGGTGCTGGCCCCGGCGTTCTTGCCCCGGCAATCCGGACAGATGTCGGACGGCGACTCGGCGTCGCAGTTGAAGCGGCAGCCGGCGCGCACATGCATCGGCTCAAGTTTGCTGGCCAGTATTCGGGCGAGTGTCGTCTTTCCCGTTCCCGGCGGACCTTCCAGCAGCAGGTGACGACCCGATATCAGGACCGCCAGGACTGACTCCTTCACGTCTTCCGGGGCATAGAAACCATCAAGCGGGTCGATCTTCTGGCGGACCAGGTTCAGGATCGACCGGCGTAACTCCTCTCGTAACTCCAATTTGTGCCTCCTGGGGCGATAGTGTCCGAACGGTCCGTGCTAACCCGCCCAGCATCCTCATGACGTCAGACAGACCGGAAAGCCGGCGGACCGTTCCCCGGCCGGCCTTCGCTATGCTCTTGATGAACGCGTCATCCGTCTCGTTGGTGCCGGCGATGTAGATCACCGACACACGGACTCCCGCGGCCGCCGCCCGGTTTGTTTCAAGTAACGCCGCGTCTTCGGTCAGGTCGCGTCCCTTCACTGGCAAGAGCCGGGCAAAGGCTCTTGCTGACACGGCGCTGGCCTGTCCGTCACTGATGAGAACAATGTGCTTCCGGTTCCGGTTATGGGCTAGAAGGAGCAGGTCTCTTGCCGACTTGATGCCGTCGCCGATATTGGTATTGCCCCGCGGCGTCAGACCGGCGATCCCGTCGAATAGCGAGTCCTTGTCCTTTCCGGTTAACGGGACTGCCGTCTGGCCGCAGTCATTGAAAGCGACCACCCCCGCCCGGTTGCCATCCCGAAAAGCGGCCTCGACGAGACCGGCCGCGGCCAGCCGGGCGCAGACCAGCTTCTGACGGAACCCCATCGAACCGCTGATGTCGATGCAGAATACGATGTCGACCGGGGGATTGCGGCGTTCCTTCAGAAACACGCGCAGGTCAGCGCTCGTCACGTCCGAGAGTCCCTTCTGCTTTCGGGCAGTCTCCCGGAGCGTGTGGCGGACTGATATATCACGGAAGGTGTCCCCGGGCGTGTACCTTCGAACCTCGTGTGTCCGGAAGTGGGTGAAATCTGACCCTCCATCGGACGAGTTCGGAGGACTGTGTCTGGTCGCTGCACCGTCCATCAAGTACCTTAGGAGACTGTCGAGGGCGAATCCCGTCAGCGTGAATTCGCTGGCGTCGCCGGTCGCCTTCAGGACCTGCTGCTGCTGCAGGTCATCAATCAGCCATTTCAGGGCGTGATAGTCCTGCTTCAAGGGGCTCACATTCTGTCCCTCACAGGTCCCCTTAACGTGGTAGTATACGCGCATCCGGCTGAGGCTGACTTCGCTGTTCCACTGCCCATCCTGGGCATCCATCATCTCGATAATCGTGCTCGCCAGTTCCCGGTCTGACATGCCCAGTTGCGCTCCGGTCGCCCTTTCAAGTCTGGCCATGAGCCCGGCTCTGTGCCGTTCGTATTCGCCAGGTGATATTTTGCCGTCCCGCAGTTGGTTGTCCAGATCGCCGATCAAGCGCATTACGGCCTTCTTCACTGCGGAGTACTGGTCTCGCCGGGCGTCCCGGGGCAAGTCCAGTTCACGATTGCGGCCGGGGGTCTTGGTGTCCCCCGGCACGTCCGGCACCACCGCAAATGATCCCGTACCGTCGCGCTCCATGTCCTGCCGCCGCTGAACCGGTTTCATTTCGTCCGTGCTTGTCATGATATCGCCTGCGGACAGACCTTCGGAGCTGTTTTGGGACTCTGCGTCGTCCTCGGGTGAAAAGCGGATTCCGTACAGTACTTCTTTGGCGATATCGCTGATCAGGGCAGCGGTGCTGTCCCGCTGTCTGACCGATATTCGCGGCGGCAGGGCGATCATGGCCGCCTTCAACACGTTCTCCCGAGTCAGCCCGCCGTTCAGACTGGAAAGACCATGCAGGAGTTCGTCGAAAGCGATTGACCCCCTGACGCTGGCGCCACGCCCGATGTCCCGGTGCTGCCGGGTGCGTCCTGAAATCTGAGTGATGAGACTCACCGCTTCCGATTCCGATAGCAATTGCTTGGAAAGGGCCCTGACTGATCTTCCGAACTCGACCCGGAACCGCTCCTGAGCCCCGGTGGTTCCCCCTGGACTCTCTTCGCAATTCTCGTCCGGCGCCTCCAGGCACTGTCCGACGATGAATGACTGGCTGCACTCGGGATCGAATTCTGCCGGCTCGTAGAGATCACCCCCGGCGCCCCGGCGGAACGCAGCGGTGACTTGTTCCAATCCCTCCCGGTGTACAGGGTCAACAATGGTCAGAAGACGTACTTTCCGGCCCAGGACGGCAGAATAGCGGGCAATATCGACAATCCGGCTCGCGATGTAGCGGGCGTCGTCGGATGCCGTGCTCTGGCGGCCGCCCAGCGGCGGGCTCAGCGGCAACAGTGGAATTCGCCTCAGCCAGCTCTCGAGTAGTGTGTTGGTGCCGGCGTTCTCCGGATGGAACCGGCCATTGAATCGGGCCTCCACGGAAGGGCCAAATATGATCTCGAACTGGGCGGGCACTCCAACGGCACACGCCATGCTGAATGCGTAGGGGATATGTGCGCCCAATTCCGCCGGCGAACAGCCCAGGCCGATTACGTCCGGCCGCGACTCGGCAATGACACTCGCCAGGTACTCGCCGGGGCATTGGTCGTAGAGCGGGAGTGACACCATGGTGACGTCCAATGCCGCGGCCAGTGCCGCGCCCTCGAGGGGCTGATTACCGTCTGATGGTGCGGCCGGGGCCGAGCTGACGCCGGTTCGTTCAAGCAGAATTCCAGGATCAGGCAGACTCAGCGCAGCGTCAAACTGGCCGACCACCGGGATGGGGCAGCCGCCCAGCGCCTGGCAATAGACGTCGGCAAAGGCGGACACATCACCTCCGTTCACGATGGCGCGCCGCAGATCGCCGATGGTTATCAATTTAAGCCCACCCCATACCCGACCTTATCAGGCCGGGAAACCGACCCCGGGTACCAGTAGCTTCAAACGGTAGATACTGGTCTGGGCCGTTATGTACAACGTCTTCCAGTCGGCGTCGCCCCAGGCAAGATTCGCCGGTACTTCCGGCATCAGCACGCGCCCCAGATGCTTCCCGTCGGAGTTGGCGATCCATATCCCCCCCGGTCCAGTGCAGTAGACGTTCCCCTCCCGGTCCACTTTCATGCCGTCCGGCCTCCCCGCCTCGGGCCCCTTCAGTTCGGTAAAGATCCGCCCCCGGGCGATGCTGCCGTCGGGACTGACATCGAAAGCCCGGATGTGGCCGCGCTCGGTGTCGTTCACGTAGAGCGCCGTCTCGTCGGGAGAAAAAGCCAGCCCGTTCGGCCGGTCAAAATCGTCGGCTAGCAAGACCAACTCTCCGTCCGGTGCCCTTCGGTACACGCCGTTGAAGGACAGTTCTTTCCACTTGGCAGGATTACCCAGGCCGTAGGGCGGGTCGGTAAAGTAGACGCTGCCGTCCGACCGCACGACCACATCATTGGGACTGTTGAGGCGCTTGCCCTGGTATCGCTCGGCGATGACAGATGCTGTGCCGTCGACCTCGGTGCGGGTGACCCGCCGGCCGCTGTGCTCGCAGGTGATGAGCCGTCCGCTCCGGTCGAGGGTCTGGCCGTTGGAGTTGCCGCTCGGAGTGCGGAAGGTGGTCACCTCGGGACCTTCGTGGCGCATCGTCAGCCGGACGATGCGGTTGCGGGGTATGTCGCTGAAGAGCAGATAGTTGCCGCACCACACGGGGCCCTCGGTGAAACCGAATCCGCCGGCCACCCTTTCCAATGACGGTCTTTCGGGAACGACCCTGCTGATTCCACCGTCGAAGCCCTCGATTCTGACTTCCACGTCTGACACCTCCCGGGGCGGGCTGCGGCTTTGGGCCGCCAACTCAATCTGGGCTCACCGTCAAGGAAAACGGTAAAAGGGTGGACAGATCAACTCAGATAATTGCCGGGCTACTTCCCCTTCTTCGGCGGGGCCATCGTCTGGGCCAATTCTTCAAAAAGCTCCCGTTGCCGCTTGGTCAACGATTCCGGGGTGACGACCCGCAGGTGGACGCGCTCATCACCGCGGCCCCCGGCCCGAAGGTGGGCGATGCCCTTGTTCTTCAGACGGAAGAGAGCGCCGGACTGGCTCCCCGCAGGAATCTTCAGCTTGGTCGGTCCCTCGAGCGTCGGCACCTCAACCTCGTCTCCCAACGCGGCCTGGACGACGTTCACCGGCAATTCGAACAGCAGATCGTCCCCTTCCCGGCCGAACAACTCGTGCTCCCTCACCGCGAGGTCACAATACACATCACCGGACGGGCCACCCCTCACCCCCGCCTCACCCTCGCCGCTCAGCTTAATTCGCGAACCGTCGTCAACCCCGGCCGGGATCTTTACCATCAGGGTACGTTGATGGCGCTCACGGCCGGCCCCTCTGCACTGCGGGCAGGGCTCGGTGATGACCTTGCCTTGGCCGCGACAGCGGGCACAGGGAGCCACGTTGGCGAACCGCCCGAAGATACTCTGGTGCACCCGGCGCACTTGCCCGGTGCCATTGCACTCGGCGCACCGGGTAGGCTGGGTGCCCGCCTTGCTACCCGAACCGCCACAAGCCGAGCAGTGCTCCGTGCGGCTGATCCGTAGTTCCTTCTCCGCCCCAAAAGCCGCTTCTTCGAGAGTGATCACAATGCGGTGGAGGAGGTCGGCGCCACGCTGCGGGGCTTGCCGCGTCGACGCGTTGGTGCCACCGAAGAAGGCTTCGAAGATGTCACCAAAGCCACCCATGTCAAAACCATCGAAACCCTGCCCCGACCCGCCCCGATTATGCCCGAATTGATCATAAGAGGCTCTCTTCTGGGGGTCGGAAAGCACCTCATAGGCTTCGTTCAGCTCTTTGAACTTGTCCTCGGCGCCGGGTTCCCCGTTTTTATCCGGATGATACTTGAACGCAAGGGTACGGAAAGCCTTCTTGATCTCGTCTTCATTGGCGTTCCGTCCCACGCCCATCACTTCGTAGTAGTCGCGTTTTTCTGCCATAGCCAGCCTAAGTCTGCAATTTACCCATAAACACTCATTATACCAGACACAAAAGTCCGATTCATCCTGCCGTTGTCATTCCGGTCCAAACGAAAGAGGGGCTTTCGCCCCTCTTCTATCCGGTGATCATTGGCCCCGGGACGCTAGACTTCCCGGAACTCCCCTTCTACGGTGCCTTCACCGCCCTTTCCCGGTGGCGGGGGTGGCGGCGGGGGTTGCTGTCCGCCAGGTGGGGGCTGCTGGCCGTAGACTGCCGAGCCCACCTTCTGCATCGCGGCGTTCAGGTCCTCGGTTGCCTGCCGGATCGAACTCACATCTGTGCCCTGCAGCGCAGTACGGACCGTCTTAATCTTGCCTTCGATCTCCTGGTTAAGATCGGCCGGCACCTTGTCCTTATTGTCACGCAGTGTCTTCTCAGCGGTATAGGCCAGGGTATCGGCCTGGTTCCGCGTCTCAACTTCATCCTTCCGCTTGGTATCTTCAGCCGCGTGGACGTCAGCTTCACGCTTCATCTTCTCCACCTCGTCCTTGGACAGACCACTGGACGCGGTGATGGTGATCTTCTGCTCCTTGCCCGTGCCCTTGTCAACCGCCCGGACGCTCAGGATGCCGTTTGCATCAATGTCGAAGGTGACTTCAACTTGAGGGATTCCTCGCGGCGCAGGTAGAATACCGTCGAGCATGAATCTACCCAGCGTTCGGTTATCCGTTGCCATCGGTCGTTCGCCCTGCAGAACGTGAATCTCCACTCCCGGCTGGTTGTCGGCCGCAGTGCTGAACACCTGGCTCTTCGAGGTCGGAATCGTGGTATTACGCGGGATCAATGGAGTGGCCACTCCGCCCAGTGTCTCAATACCGAGGGTCAGCGGCGTAACGTCGAGCAGGAGGACATCCTTGACCTCGCCCCGCAACACCCCTGCCTGAATGGCCGCGCCGATGGCCACCACTTCGTCCGGGTTCACGCTCTTGTTCGGCTCTTTTCCAAAGAACTGCTTTACCTTCTGCTGCACCAGCGGCATCCGCGTCTGGCCGCCTACCAGAATGACCTCGTCAACCTGGGCCGTGGTCTTGCCTGCGTCCTGAACGGCCTGCCGGCATGGTCCCAGCGTCTTTTCCACCAGGTCCATTACCAGTTGTTCCAGCTTCGAACGCGTCAAGGTGTAAGTCAGGTGCTTTGGCCCGCTGGCATCGGCCGTGATGAACGGCAAATTGATCTCGGTCTGCTGCACGGTGGACAGTTCGATCTTCGCCTTCTCGGCAGCTTCCTTAATGCGCTGAAGGGCCATCCGGTCGTTGCGGAGGTCGATGCCCTGGTCTTTCTTGAACTCATCGCATACCCAGTCCATCAGCTTCTGGTCGAAGTCGTCCCCGCCGAGATGGGTATCGCCGCTGGTCGACTTTACCAGGAAGGTGCCCTCCCCAAGTTCAAGTACCGATACGTCGAAAGTACCTCCGCCGAGGTCGTAGACGATGATGGTTTCCTCTTTCTTCTTGTCTAGTCCGTAGGCCAGGGCGGCGGCGGTCGGCTCGTTGATTATCCTCAGCACGTTCAGACCAGCGATGGCGCCCGCGTCCTTGGTGGCCTGTCGCTGCGCGTCGTTGAAGTAGGCGGGAACCGTAATTACGGCGTCCGTTACCTTCTCCCCAAGGTATGCCTCGGCGTCAGTCTTCAACTTCTGAAGTATCATTGCCGATATCTCGGGCGGGCTGTACTCTTTGCCCCCCATTGCCACCCGGACCTCGTTGTTCGGGCCCTTGACGACCTTGTACGTCTTGCGACGCGCGTCCTCTTCGACTGGTAGCTCCCTACCGGCCGGCTCGCCCCACTTGCGTCCCATGAACCGCTTGATGCTGTAGATCGTGTTGTCCGGGTTCACGATAGCCTGCCGGCGGGCCAGTTGACCCACCAAACGCTCCCCGCTCTTGCTGATCGCGACCACCGACGGGAAGAGGTTCCCGCCTTCGGACGAGGCGATGACTTTCGGTTCGCCCCCTTCCATAATTGCTATTTCGCTGAAAGTAGTCCCGAGATCAATTCCTACGGCTCTGCCCATAATGCAATCCTCCTAAAATAAAGGCCGGTTAGTGTTATCGAATACCCGCGGCGCACCCGGTTTTATCCGGATTCCTCTTCCCCGGTGCCCACAATGACTTTGCTTGGCCTCACCACTTTGTCGAGGAACCGGTATCCTTTCTCTGCCTCTTGCAGGACGATTCCTTCCTTTCCCGGCGCCTCCCTGACCGCTTCATGAACCCGCGGATCAAACGGCTCGCCAACGGCATCGATCGCCGACAGCCCCGCCGCTTCCAGGATGGTCCGGAGCTTACGGCTGATGAGCTTCACTCCATCAACCCAGGCATCGCCCGAAAGCTCCCGGGGAAGTGAAGCCACGGCCCGTTCGAAATCATCCAACACCGGCAGTATCCGCAGGATCAGGTTCACGTTGGCGTACTTGACGCTCTCTTCTCTCTCCTGCTCAACCCTTCGCTTGTAGTTAGTGAAATCGGCCTGGGCTCGCTGCCAGCCGGCCATGGCCGCTTCCGCCTTGGCCTTCTGATCGTCCAATTCCTTATTGAGTGACGCTGATTCCTCAGCCGCCTTTTCGTCCTGTCCGTCCCCGTCGAGGACGTCCTTACTCTTCTTCTCGGCCATTCTTTCTTCCTGGTATTGGATCTTGATGGTTCGTTGGGAACCTCGGCTCATGTCTCCTGGAGTCTAGTTGCCGTCGTCCCGGCGGCGATTCGCCAGCTGCGATCCACCGACGTAAAGCTCATCGACGAAGTGGTTCAGCACCGAAGTCAAGAAGCTGACGGTGGCTATTGCCCGGGCATACGGCATCCTTGTCGGGCCGATCACCCCTATTGTCCCCGATGCCTGCCGGGGCGTGCCATAGCGACCGAGAACCACGCTGTATTCGTGAAAAGGTTCAGCGTGGTTTTCTCTGCCGATGATGACCTGCACCTTGCCGCCGGTGAATTCGGGCGGCACGATGTCTCTCAGCAGGCTGCCGCCCTCTATCAGTTCCATCAGCGAGAGGGCGAGGCGCCGATTATTGACAAATTCCGGCTGACTGAACAGGAAATGGAGCCCATCCAGATAGGGCTCGGAATTCTCAGCTTCATCCTCGGCATCGATCATCTTCAGAAGATAGTCCGTTACCTTGTGCTCCACCGGTGTCAGCTGCCCCTTCAGCATGCTGATTTCCTGCGCCGCCAACCCGGAGTAAAGGGCACTGAGTCGGGTGGCGACAACCGTCAGGCTGTCTTGAGACATCACTTCGTCTATCGACACTATCTGCTGCCTTACTCTCGCCCCGTTCAGAACCAGCACCACCAGCACCTGGGTGTCCTGCAGACTGACCAATTCGAGGTGCTTGAAGTAGCAGGAGGGCGTCTTCGGCGCGGACACTACCGCCGTGTTCCGGACCTTTCCGGCGAGAAGCGACGCTGCCAGATTGAGCCATTCGTCCAACTCGCCTTCGGCATGACTGAATAGACTGCTCAACTGCTCCTGTTCGGCCAGCGGGAGGTGGGCCTCGCCGATGGTCTCGACATAGTAGCGGTAGCCCTTATCGGTCGGGATACTCCCCGCGGATGTATGGGGCCGGAGGATATACCCCTCCCCTTCCAGGTGAGCCATCTCATTACGCACGGTAGCAGAACTGACACCCAGATCGGGGTCAATGATGATACTCTGCGAAGGAACCGGCTTGGCCCGGCTGAAGTATTGACTAATGATATTCTCGAGTATCTTCTGCTGTCTCGGAGAAAGCATTCGGGCGCTCCAGTTAGCACTCTCAGGCTTTGATTGCTAATACCATTTTGCCATTTTGCCGGCAGGTTGTCAAGGGTTGCTGACTGCCTTCCAGCGAGCCGACCGTTATGATATATTCTATGATTGTAGCATCGTGGAAGGGTTCCGGTTATGACAGAGAGAATACTTATCGCGGTCGCCTGGCCGTATGCCAACGGCTTCTTGCACCTTGGGCATATCGCCGGGTCTGAGCTTCCGGCAGACATCTTTGCCCGGTACCATCGCACTCGCGGTGATGCCGTGCTCATGGTGTCCGGCTCGGACCAGCACGGGACTCCGATCACGCTGAAAGCTGAAGAGGAGGGCAAGACGCCGGGGGAGATCGTGGCCAGGTACCACGCCCTTCATCTCGACGCGTGGGAAAAGCTGGGGATCTCGTATGATCTCTACACCAGCACCGGTACTGCCAATCACGCCGCCGTTACACACGATATCTTCCTCACCCTGCTGAACAAGGGGTACATCTACAAGTCGAGCATGTCACAGCCGTACTGCCCGAAATGCGCACGTTTCCTGCCTGATCGCTATGTCGAGGGCACCTGCCCTCATTGTCACTTCACCGGCGCCAGGGGCGACCAGTGCGATCAATGCGGCAAGCCTCTGAATGCCGCCGAGTTAGTCGATCCCCGGTGTCGCGCGTGCAGTACGCTGCCTGAGTTTCGCGATTCA
This sequence comes from uncultured Chloroflexia bacterium, assembly GCA_963735055.1. Lineage (GTDB taxonomy): Bacteria > Chloroflexota > Dehalococcoidia > Dehalococcoidales > UBA2162 > JBBITI01. The sequence goes on from CAVTJN010000010.1 coordinate 24,323, forward strand.
GAGCACTTCTTTCTGAAACTGACCGCTTTCCAGCGGCCGCTCGAGGAGTGGATCAGGAAGCAGACCCACTGGCGGCAGAACGTTCTGAACTTCAGTCTGGGATATCTTGCCGAAGGGCTCAAAGACCGTCCGATCACCCGGGATATCAATTGGGGGATCACCGTGCCCGTGCCCGGTTTTGAGGGCAAGCGGATTTACGTTTGGTTTGAGGCCGTTATCGGCTATCTGTCGGCGAGCAAGGAATGGGCCGCCCGTTCGGGTAATCCGGAGGCATGGCGGACCTTCTGGCAGGACGATGCCCGGAGTTACTATTTTCTCGGCAAGGACAACATTGTCTTCCACAGTATCATCTGGCCGGCCATGCTCATGGGTTACGGTGGCCTGAACCTCCCGGCCGACGTGCCGGCCAATGAATTTCTCACTTTCGAAAGCAAGAAGGGGTCCAAAAGTCGTAATTGGGCGGTCTGGGTCCCCGACTACACGTCCAGATATGATCCCGATCCCCTCAGGTATTTCGTCGCCTCCAACATGCCGGAGACATCCGATACCGATTTCAGTTGGCATGAGTTCATCCGCCGCAACAACGACGAACTGGTGGCTACCTACGGTAACCTGGTGAACCGCGTCCTGACTTTCGCTTACCGTAACTTCGACGGTGCGGTGCCGCCTGCTGCAGAGATGGATGCCGTCGGCGAGGCGTTACTCGAACGTTCGGCGAATACCCTTGACAAAGTCGGCGGGCTGTTGCACGAGTGTCATTTTCGAGAGGCGATCCGGACGGCCATGTCCCTGGCCCAGGAGGCAAATCGCTTCCTGGATGAGAAGTCCCCCTGGAAGACTATCAAGGTCGATCGTTCCTCGGCCGCCACCTCGCTATGGGTGGCTATTGCGGTTATCTCCGACCTGAAGACGATGCTTTATCCTTTCCTACCGTTCAGTTCTCAGAGCGTCTACAAATATCTCGGTTTTGCCGGCAAGGTCGAAGCCGCTGGCTGGAGAATCGACCGGCCGGTATCCGGGCAGAAGATGGTGTCCCCTCAACCGCTGTTCACCAAACTGGACGAGAAACTGGCCGATGAGGAGACTGCCCGGCTTGGCCAGGCTCTCCCATAGAGGATATCGTTCCGCAAGGGGAAGAGATTGGAACTAAGTCAGATTTACGCGCCGGTCGAGCAAGACCTCGGCAAAGTCGAAGCCAAGCTTCAGTCCATCACCATCGTCGATTTCCCGCATCTGTCCGACTTGCTGGAGCATAGCCTCAAGAGCGAGGGGAAGCGCATACGCCCGGCGCTCACGCTGTTGTCCGGAAAGTTCTACGACTATAATCTTGAGACCCTGGTGCCGATGGCAACAGCCCTCGAGGTCCTGCACACGGCGACCCTGGTGCACGACGATTCCATCGACCATTCGCTGGTGCGCCGGGGCAAACCAACGGTAAACAAGCTCTGGGGGGAGGAGCAGGCGATTCTGCTCGGGGACTATCTATTCGCCGAGGCGGGTAGCTTGACCGCCAGCACCAATAATCTGCGCACGGTGAAGCTCTTTGCGAGTACGCTGAAGACCATTTCGAGCGGCGAGCTCGACCAGGCGGTTAACGCATTTTCTGCGGGCCAGAGTCTGGACCAGTATTTCCGCCGCATCGCCCGAAAGACCGCCACCCTTTTCACGACCTCTACCGAATCTGGATCGGTGTTGAGCGGAGCTCCCGAGCCTTCGATCCAGACGCTGATCGCATACGGGCACAACCTCGGCGTCGCGTTTCAGATCGTCGATGATCTGCTCGATTTCGTGGGAACCGAGAAGCAACTCGGGAAGCCGACGGGATCAGACCTTGCCCAGGGAACCCTGACACTCCCCGTCCTGCTTCTCTTGCAGCGGCGTCCACAGGAAGTGGCCCTGCAGGAGTTCTTCCGCAGTCGGGGTGGCCCCGACAGCGTCAGGGCGGTGACCGAAATGGTCCAGAACTCGGCCGCGATCCTGAAGGAGTGCTACGACACGGCCTCACGGTATTGCGATCGTGCCTTGGACAGCCTGAAGGCATTGCCTGACAACGAAGCCCGGAGGTCTTTGTCCGAGCTTAGCCGCTACGTGGTACGACGCAGGAAGTAGCAGCCTGCCAACCGTTGCACCTGACAAGCAAATGAGCACGGCGTGCGCCGTGCTCATTTTGATGTAGAGCAATTCTTCTCGTTGACCGTCCGGTCAGGCCAGTATTACCCGGTGGAGGCTAGCTTGCCGGTGCCTGCTCAGGGAACGGCCTGATCACCGGAGGAGCTTTCTTCGACTCGGCGGGCGCCTTTGGCGGAATCGCAGCCTCGGTGCCTGGCATCGTCGGGGGCGCCGGCACTACGGCCATGGGTTCGGGGTCCCCGAAAACGGCATCCAGTTTCTCAGCTTCGAGGGTCTCTTCCACCATCAGTGTCTGGGCAAGCCTGATCAGCTTGGCCTTGTTCTGCATCAGGATCTCGGTGGCCTTGGCGTGAGCCTCCCGGATGATCTTGTTTACCTCTTCGTCGATTTCGTTGGCGACCTTGTCACCGTAGTCCCGTTGTTCCGAAATCTCCCTTCCTAGAAAGACCATTTCCTGCTTGTCGCCGAACGTCCGTGGACCGAGGCGTTCACTCATGCCGAAATCGGTCACCATCTTGCGTGCCATGTCGGTGGCCCGTTTGATGTCATCCTGGGCTCCGGTAGTCACCTCGGCGAAGACTATCCTTTCCGCTGCCGTCCCTGCCATCAGCGTGGTTATGCCGGCCAGAATCTTGGAGCGGCTCCAATATGAGCGGTCCTCTTCAAGTGACTTGGTATATCCGCCGGCCATACCGCGCGGAATTATGGATATCTTCCGCGGCGGGTCGGCGTCCGGCAGCATCTTCGCCACCAGAGCGTGACCACCCTCATGATAGGCGGTGATCTCCTTTTCCTTGGGGGAGATGCGCCGGCTCTTCCGCTCCGGTCCGAGCAATACCTTGTCAATCGAGTCTTCGAGGTCCACCATCTCAATGGCCTTCTTGCTGCGGCGTCCGGCCAGTATTGCCGATTCATTCATCAAGTTGGAAAGATCCGCTCCGCTGAAGCCGGCGGTCTGCCGGGCGAGTACCTCCAGGTTGACGTCGGTCGCAAGGGGCTTCCCCTTGGCATGGACTTTCAGGATTTCCACCCTGCCGTTGATGTCGGGCCGGTCCAGTACCACCCGTCTGTCGAAACGGCCGGGACGCAGGAGCGCCGGGTCAAGAATATCAGGACGGTTGGTGGCGGCCAGGACAATGACGCTGGTGTTGGTGTCGAACCCGTCCATCTCAGTGAGGATCTGATTCAGAGTCTGTTCGCGCTCGTCATGGCTGCCGCCTAGGCCCGCGCCCCGGTGCCGCCCCACGGCGTCGATTTCGTCCACGAAAACGATGCACGGAGCATGGTGCTTGGCCTGATCGAAGAGGTCCCGCACCCGCGCCGCGCCAACGCCGACGAACATCTCCACAAACTCGCTGCCGCTGATAGAGAAGAAAGGCACCCCTGCCTCTCCCGCCACGGCGCGGGCGAGCAGTGTCTTGCCAGTTCCGGGGGCGCCGACCAACAGGACCCCCCTCGGAATGCGGGCGCCCAGCGTTTGGAAGCGTTCTCTCGATTTCAGGAAGTCAACGACCTCCTGCAATTCCACCTTCGCTTCGTCCACACCGGCGACATCATCGAAAGTAACCGATGGCTTCGACGGCGGTGTGAGGCGGGCCCGGCTCCGGCCAAAACTCATCGCCTGATTGTTAGCCCCACGCACCCGGAACAGGAGGAAGAACAGCAGCGCCCCGAAGAGCATCAGTGGAAGCAGTCCGAGGAGCAGACTTCCCCAGTCGAAACCGCCCGGCTGAATATTCAGCAAAATCCCTGTCAGGTCCAGCCCTTTGATCTCGAATACGCTCGTGTCTCCTTTGAAGCTCCTGAGCGTCGCGTCTGAAGTGTCGAGGATCGTTAGCCATTGCCCGTCAACCGTCACTTCCTTGATCTGGTGGTCTTCGGACATGGTGATGACCTGGCTAAGAGGAATCTCCTCTGGCTTTTCCGTACCCGAAAAGAGCAGCGTCGCCAGTGCCGCTCCGGCCAGCAGAATGAAAATGTATATTATGCCACTTCGGCGCCAACTTGCAGCCATTATTCACCTTCTGATGGGATTACTCACCCAACGTGAACATTATAACAGAAACGCTCAGGCACGGATAAACCGAACGCTCGCGGCACGCTGCTTCCGGCGGCTATCCCGGCAATCCCGACCGGGACACACTGGCGTAGGTCTTCTTCAGGAGTAAGGCATCGTCCTCGAGGTTGGGACTCTCGCAGACCACCAGCCCTCTCGCGCCGAAATCCCAAAGCGCCTTGAGCATGTCCCGATAATGGAAGTCCGACTCCTCGAGGTTCAGGTGGCGAGTCTCCCCGCTCCGTCCATATTTGATTCCCGAGAAGTGAATGTGCATGTTCTCGATGCCCCGCCGGCCGAGCTTGTCCTCGATCTGTTGGAGCACCTCGGCGAACTCGGGATAGGAGTTGAATTTCCCTTCACGGGCGTGCCAGTGTGCCACGTCGAAGGCCGGCAACACCCGTTCAAACTCGGCGCTCAACGCAAGTACCTCGTTAATCGTCCCGAACTGCGCCGCTCTGCCCATTACCTCAGGGCGGATCCAGATGCGGTTGCCCTCTTTGTCCAGTTCGGCGACGATTTCAGCCAGGTACTTCTTCACCGCGGCGTAGACGTTTTCACTTGTATTGCCCATGTAGAAGGCCGCGTGAAATATGACACTGTCGGCGCCACATATCCGGGCGATGCGCGCGGCCCGGAGCAAACGGACCTGACTGGCCGTAACCTTGTCCGGTTCAGCGGAATTGAGATTGATGTAGTAGGGGGCATGCACCGAAAGTCTGATCCCGGCCTGCTTGGCGGCCTCGGCCACCCGGGCGGCAGTCTCTTCCCCCATCCTGACCTGATGGACGAATTCCAGTTCCATGCAGTCCAGTCCCAGATCTCCGATCCGTTCGATCCCGCCGATCGTTGATTTCAATGGCGCGCTATTCGGTACGCCGCCCGTCCCGAACAGCAGTGCCGGCGTCCTGCCGGACCTGGTCGTCTTGCCCCGGACTGCCATGAGTCGTCTTCAGGCGAAGAATGTTAGCGTCTTCTCGCCTTTTTCATCCTTCAGGGTTGCATAGCCTTTTTCCCGGGCGCAGGTGACGCAGTAGTTCATCAGCTTTCCCTTTTCCGCCTCTTTTGCGTCGTCATCTTCTTCAACGACCAGGTACCGGGCATATATCGGCATTATCTGCTGACAAGTGTCACATTTGACTTCGCCGAGAGATATGCAACCTCTTCTCATTGGGACCTCCTGCTTGGGGACTAATACCTGGGTCCTGACCCGTGTCAGCCCAATCTCAGCCAGGCACGATATAGCTCACGTCGCGCCAGGCCCGTTTCTTTGCTCAGCATTGGAATTGATTCCTTGGCGGATAACCCTTTCGCCCGCATCTGTCTCAACTTATCCTCGATACCCTCGGTCATCGCTGGTGCTTCTGCAACGTCGTTGTTACCCTCGATGATCAGAGTAAACTCGCCCCGCGGCTCCGCAAAACGCGGTAATGCTTCGGAAAGATGCCCGCGGAAGATCTCTTCGTGCACTTTTGTCATTTCCCGGCATACGGCAACCCGCCGATCGCCCAAGATCAGAAGCAGGTCGGCCACTGTATCCCCTAGCCTGTGGGGTGCTTCAAGTACCACTAGTGTGCCGGGGTCGGCGACAATGGTTTTCAGGAATCTCCGGCGCTCCTTTGATACCCGCGGGAGGAAGCCAAGGTAGGTAAACCGCCCGGTGGGCAAGGCCGAGACCGTGAGCGCGGTGACGACCACGGACGGTCCGGGGATAGGGATTACGGTGACCCCCCTTTGGGCAGCGGCCACGATCAATTCATGCCCGGGGTCCGAAATGCCCGGCGTTCCGGCTTCCGAGACTACCGCCACATCCCCGGTCTCATCAAGGAACCTCAGAATGAAATCGAGCTTCGACCACTTGTTGTGCTCGTGATAGCTTGTCAGCGGCGTCTTGATGTCATACGCGTTCAACAGGCGTTTGGTCTTGCGGGTGTCTTCCGCTGCGATAAGCTTGACCATGCGCAAGACCCGCAGCGCCCGCAACGAAACGTCTTCGAGATTCCCGATTGGAGTAGAAACGACATACAGATCGGACATAAAGGACCCCAGATCCGTTTTGACAGGCCGCCTAGTAGTCCAGCAGAAATACCGTCGTGGCGGCCGGGAGGTTTCCTTTGGTCAGGGTCAGCTTAGGACGAGAGGCGGTATCCTTGACGCTCATCTCTTTCAGGAAACGATCCACCGGCTCCAGATCCCGTGATACGGCCGGAGTCTTGAAGTGCATCGGCACCACCACCCGCGGCTCGAGTTGCCGCACCACTTCGGCTGCCAGCGTGGCGTTGATTGTGGAGACGCCACCGACCGGGATGAGTAAGATGTCCACGTTACCGATATCTTCGACCTGCTGGGCAGTCAGCACGTGGCCCAGATCTCCCAAGTGGCAGATCGAGAGCTCATCCAGCTGAATGGCGTACACGGTGTTCTTGCCCTTCTGCCGGCCGTCCTCGCGATCGTGAAACGTGGCAAGGCCGATAATTAGGGTGTTGGCGATCTCGTACTCGCCTGGCCCTTTGATAACACGCGGCTCACCACCCACCTCCGTCACGAACGAATGGCCCGGATGCTGGTGACTGACGGTTACGATCGCGGCCGTCTGCTTGCCGAGAGAATAGCCCAGATCCGGGGGGTAAGGGTCAGTGATGACGGTGGTTTGGGAACCTTTTATCCTGAAGCAGGAATGGCCCAGCCACGTAATGTCCATGAATCTAGTCCAATATAACATAAGGCGTCTAAGAGGTCAATCCGGAGGATCGGGGCGTGGCGTGTGATACAATGAATCCTAGTTAGGATGTGAGGTCAGTCCACTGGAAGCATCGGAGATTGCTCGCGCCGCGGTAGAAGCGGCTGCCGAGAAACAGGCCACCGATATCGTTTTGCTCGATGTCAGGGATATTTGCAGCTTCGCTGATTACTTCGTACTCAGTAGCGCCGAGAGCGGAAGGCAAATCACCGCCGTGACCGAAGAGATTGAAGAGGTCCTGAAGAAGGGAGGCGCCCGGCCCGTTCACCGTGAGGGCGCCGCCGTCTCTGGGTGGGTTCTCCTGGACTACGGCGACGTCATCGTGCACACATTCGCCCCTTTTGAGCGGGAGTTCTACAACCTGGAAGACTACTGGTCGGCCGCCCGGACGCTGGTCAGAATCCAGTAGGACCCGCGGCCGCTATGTCATCCCGACACCGCATTCGCCCCCACCTGCGGGACGTTACCCGAACAGTTCGCTATCCTTGAAGAACAACTTGATTTCCGACATCGCTGTCTCGGGCGAATCGGACCCGTGAACCGAATTCTGCTGGATATCCAACCCGAAGTCGCGCCTGATCGTCCCCGGGTCCGCCTTTGCCGGGTTGGTCGCCCCCATCGTTCTTCTGGCCACTTCTACTGCTCCCTGCCCTTCGAAGACGGCCGCAATTATGGGGGCTGAGGTCATGAATTTCAGCAGATCGGGAAAGAACGGCTTGTCGACATGAGCCGCATAGTGCCGCTTGCCGAGGCCCTCATCCATGTGCAGCATCTTCAAAGCGACGAGTCTGAGGCCGCTCTTCTGAAGGCGTTCAATAATGGCTCCCCCCAACTGCCGCCCCATTGCATCCGGTTTGACCAGAATCAAGGTCCTTTCCACTGCGTTGGCTCCTTTTTAGTGACGTGATTCGTCTTTCTATTGTGCCAATCAACGATCTAGAGAACGGAGATGGAGACATGGCCTACGGCGCTCGGCTCTTGCTTTTCTCCACAAGTTCGACGATGAAGTGCGTTCCCCGCCCCTCCGCAACGGGCGTACCATCGACCAGAGAGACCTGCGCCAGCGTCTCCACCAGCTTCCTCGATTTCCTTCTGACCGAAGCGGTGATAACGAGCGGAGTCCCCACAAGTGCCGGGCGCTTCAGCTTGACCTCCATCCCGGCGGTGACGCAACGTCCCGCGGCGAACAGAGCGGCATACCCCATTCCCTCGTCCAGCAGACACGCCATGATGCCGCCGTGAACCAGTCCCGGCCACCCTTGGTATACTGCCTTTGGCGTGAATTCGGCGCGCGCGTTCACTCCGTCCCAGGTAAACACTAATTTGAGTCCGAAAGGATTGTCCTTCCCGCAACCGAAACACGACTGATAGTCAGGGCTCCGTTCTAGCGACAGACTGGGCCAGTTCTTCATTGCTCGTTATGCCTTGCTGCTCAGGACCACCCTTTCCCTGGTGAAGAAGCGGCCGAGAATCATAATGACCGCAGCCAGAAACACCATGGCGGCAACGTAAATCAGGCTGAAGTCCCACGAATCGGAAAGACCGGTTATGGTGGCGAAATAGAAAGAGAAGAAGACGGCGATGAAGGCAAAATTGGCGACACGCGGATTGGATACGACCAGCTGAAGCAAGGAGACCACGGCAACGACCTCGAATGTCACTAGAGGCACGACAACCAGTCCAGTGATCAGCGGGAGGACGCCCGGCAACAAAAACGACCCTGTCTTGGGCACAATGATCGCCAGATTGAGAACGACGACTGCCGCAAGCAGTACCAGGACTGTTATGGTGATGCTCGGCAAGGCTACCGCCATGTTCTTTCCCATCCATACCTGCCGCAAACTGGCCGGCGTCGCCAGGAGTGACTCGATCGTCCGCTTTGCCTTTTCGAGAACGATGGCATAGGCCGACAGATAGGTGCAAAACAGCATCGAGAGGGTCAGCGGCAGCGTGGCGAACATCCCGTTAATGAATTCGCGGCTTGCCGAAGCCAGCGCTCCTGGACTCTGGTCGGCGGCACGCGCCAAGGTGCTCCGTAATCCGTCCAAATAGGGGAAGGCGATGAAGAACAGAAACGCGACGTATATGTAGACGGACTTGTTGCGGAACACCTCCCTGATGTCTTTGCCCACAATGGCGAATACAATGCCCATCAGCGAGCCTCTGCCTCCTTGAGAATCGTGGTATACATGTCTTCCAGGGAGGCCTCCTTGCGTTTGACCTGTTCTATCCTCGCCCCGCGGTTATTGAGGAAGGCGATGATGCTGGGCACATCCATGAGGTCCTTGGTGAGCAGGAGTGTAACCACGCGTTCCTGCCGTGTCAATGTCCTGACTCCTGTCTGACCCCGCAACTCGCTCAACAGCGAGTCCGGCAAGGGCTCGGTAGTCTCGATGACGACCTCCCCTCCACCCATGCTCCGCTGCAATTCATCCAGTCTACCGTACAACTCAATCCCCCCTTTGTCGATCAGGGCGATGCGGCTGCAGATCCGCTGAACCTCGTCGAGATTGTGGGAACTGAACAAGATCGTCTTACCCTGGTTGGCTGCCATATCGAGGACGAGTTGCCTTACCTCAATCTGCCCCGATGGGTCCACTCCGGCCGTCGGTTCATCGAGGATAAGGATATCCGGGTTGTGCATCATCGCCCGGGCCAGCGCCAGCCTCTGGCGCATCCCTTTCGAGTAAATGGCGATCTTATCGCGCGCCCGGTCGTTCAGCTTCACAAGTGACAGGATTGCTTCGATCCTTGCCGACGGTTGTGACATGCCGTATATCTTCGCGTAGTATGCGAGGTTATCGCGGGCATTGAGGTTCTCGTACAGGCCGTCGGCTTCGAGCACAAATCCGACATGCCGCCGGTTACTGTCTATCGCCGCGTCGCGTCCCAGGATGGTCGCACTTCCCGAGTCCGGCCTGAGCAGTCCCAACAGGATTCGTATCGAAGTGGTCTTGCCCGCGCCGTTGGGGCCAAGATATCCGAAGATGTCGCCGGGTTCAACTTCAAAGGTGACATCCCTGAGGACTTCCCGGCCTCCCAGCTTCTTGCTGACGTGAGACAGATTCAAAGAGGGATCTGGCAAGTGTCCTCCGTTCTAACGATGCCTCGGTTCGGTGATCTCAGCGCTGCGCAAGTAGAGCGGTTGGAGCGTTCCCGGGTCGTCGAAGTCCTGACCTTGCAGCCTCGCGCAGCCCAACTCCGCCAGATACCCTGCCCGCCGCAGTCCCGCCGCGGGTGATAGGAATACTGCCTTGTCGCCTAGTCTTGCCTGGATGGTGGACCCGACCGTGCGTACGAACTCGCCGCAGAAAACGGTGGGCGCGCTGACGCTCAGGCAGATCTCATCCAGAGTTGTGACGTGCTCGGCCACCAACCGTTTCCAGTTGACGCCCACCTTCTGGAATACCGCGGCCGCAACTTCCCCCCGTCCGGCGTTGAACACCGGGCACACCGGCAGGCCGCGGTCCGCCTGCTGATACGCCTCGACCTCCAGCGTGCTGATGCCGACAACTGGAATCTGGAGGCTAAATGCCAGCCCTTTGACGGTGCTCAACCCCACCCTCAAGCCGTTGTAGCTGCCGGGGCCGCGAGCGACGATAATACCATCGGCAGCACGGATATCCAGGCCCTGGCGTTCAAGCAGCGACGATAGACCCGGCAGCAACTGGACGCTATGATTCGTCCCGCAACGCCACGTCATCTCGGCAAGTATCAGGCCGTCCTGGACGAGGGCCAGGCTGGCGGTATCGCTGGAAGTGTCGACTGCTATGTACATCGGACTCGCCTGAAATGCCGGCGAAATGCGGCGGCCATCTTCATAGTGTCGCTCCGGGCAAGCCGAGTGACGGGTCACGGAACTGACCGAGTTCTGTCATCATGTCTTCGTAACGCTGGCCCTCGGGTTTCAGGCGCAACCGGCGTTCGGTATCTGTGACATACTCCATTTCGATCAGCAGATGGTCGCGCGGCATCAATGCCATCGCCTTCTCGGCCCATTCGACTACGCACAACCCGTCGCTTCCGAAGTAGTCATCGAGACCCAGGTCCAGTGTCTCCTCGAGGCGGTCGAGGCGGTATAGGTCCACGTGGTACAGCGGTAGCCGCCCGCGCAGTTCCCTCATGATGACGAAGGTTGGGCTGAGAGCGTGGTCCTTGCTGCCGAGACCCCAGGCGATTCCCTGGGTCAGGCAGGTCTTGCCCGAGCCGAGAGCCCCGGTGAGAAGAATCACATCCCCGGATCGCGATACTTCGCCGAGGCGTCTTCCGATATTCTGAGTCTCTTCAGGACTTTTCGTAACCAGCTCGAGCTTCATGCTTCCCCCCGGCCCGGCGGCACACGGACGGCGCGTGGGGCGAAATGGTCCCATCCGACCCCGGGAAGGCTGAACTCTTTGCCGTGGCCGTCAAGTAGCGTTACGCGCCGGTTCGGGTCGGCAACCATTCGCCCGACCACGGTCACCGGACAGCCTATCGCTGCCCTCACCGCGTCGATGATTCCGCCGGGGGCAGCGAACAGTAATTCATAGTCCTCGCCCCCGGACAACCCCCATTCTAGGGCACGGCTGGGGAAACTCTCCTTCAGGCCCGCGGCCAGAGGCAGGCCGTCCAGGTCGACATGGGCGCCCAGAGAACTCGCCCTGCAGATGTGGCCGAGATCGGACATGAGCCCGTCGCTCAGGTCGGTAGCTGCGCGCACACCATTCTCCACAAGGACCAGCCCTTCATTAACGCGGGGGACCGGTCTCAGAAACTTCTGCTTGAGCAGATTTGCGGTCTGGGTATCCGGGAGGCGCTGCTCGGTCAGAATCGACAGGCCGGCGGCTGCTCCCCCAAGATGGCCGGTGACCGCAATCTTGTCGCCGGCCCTGGCGCCCGACCGTGTGAGCAGTTGTCCCGACGGACCCTCTTCGCCAAGGACCGCCACGTTGATGGCTACGACGGGAGCCCGGCTAACGTTCCCGCCGGCGACGGCCACACCGAAGGTGGAAGCGATGTCCAACATGCCGCGGTAGAAAGACAAGATGTCCTCGACTTCAACCTCGGGGGGCAGTGCGAGAGAAACCAGCGCGTACCGGGGTGAGGCGCCCATGGCGGCGATGTCGCTGACGTTGACGGCCAGTGACTTCCAGCCCAGGTCCTCCCAGGAGGTTGTCCCGAAGTTGAAATGAACGCCTTCGACCAGGGCGTCGATCGTTCCCAGTTGTGTCCCGGACTGGCAGCGCCACACCGCAGCATCGTCCCCGATGCCGATGATGAGGTTACTCCAGGCATCATTATCCCTGCGTCCGGCCGCGACCAGTCCGGTCAGGACGTCGATCAGTCCAAATTCTCCAAGCTCAGAAAGCTTCATGCCGCGGGAATTATAACATGCCGGATGGAAAGAATTGAAGCTGACGCGGTTGGGGGACAGCCCGGACCGGGACAGGATCGGAGGACGTGGTAGATGGATGCGGTTAACCCGTGTTTTACCGGTGCAGGTTCTGGCCCGACCACTTGAGACGGGTCAGTCCAAGTCTCACCGGGGCAACAGCGGCGCGGCGTCGCTTTTCTGCGGAGGTCAGTGCCGGTGGAGTGGCAGTGGGCTCAACCTGATCCCCCAGCCTACGTTCCTTACCGTGGACCAGCCGGACGATATTGTCTCGATGGGTGGCGATGATGGCAATCGAGCCGACCAGTCCGTACAGCAGGTTCTCCCAGGGGTAGCCGTTAAACACAGTAAGCGGTACTAGTATGACGTAGGTGGCCACAGCTCCGGCAATAGACGCCAGAGACACAAGCCTGGTAGCGGTGGCGCCGAGGATGAATATCTGGCCTCCCAGAAAGGCCACCGGCGGGCTCAGGGCGAACATGCCCCCGTAGAAAGTGGCGACACCCCGCCCCCCCTTGAACTTCAGAAAGATGGGCCAAACGTGGCCGGCGATAGCTGCCAGGGCAGTCAGCGCCGTGGCGCTCTTCAACATATACCAGACGGGCGTCCCGATATCTGCCTGGTAAGAGCCTCGCAGCAACAGCCAGGCGACGAGGACGGCCAGAGCCCCTTTGGACATATCCATGAGGAAGACTAGAGCGGCCGCCTTCTTTCCGGCCACCCGCAGCACGTTGGTGGCGCCCATCTTGCCGCTACCGTACTTCCTGACATCGACCCGGGCAAAGTGGCGGCCGATGAGCACGCCAAAGGGAATGGACCCGATGAGATAGCCGGCGACCAGCGCCGCTATGAATTTGACCAGGATTGCAGTTGTCACGACGAACCTCCGGCCTTGAACACCAGGCGAAGTGGCGTCCCCATGAACCCAAAGGCCTCTCTTAGCCGGTTCTCCAGATAACGCCGGTAGGAAAAATGGACCCGGGCGTCATTGACAAAGAACACGAAGGTCGGTGGGTTTACTTCTGCCTGAGTAACGTACTTAACCTTGATGGACTTGCCCTTAATCTGAGGCGGCGGATGGGCTGCCACGGCGTCCTGAATGACGCTGTTGACCGTCGCCGTGGGGAGCCGCTTGCTTCTTTCCAGGTACACCTCGAGGGCCCCGGGGATTATCTTGGAGACTCCTTCTCCGAATTTGGCGGAAACAAAAAGGACCGGCGCATAGGGGACGAATTGGAACTCGTTCCGCATGGCGAGGTTCCATGACCTCCGGTCCTTGTCTTCAACCAGATCCCATTTGTTAACGACTAGCATTATCCCCTTCAGTGCTTGCTGCACATAACCGGCCACATGTTTGTCCTGGCCCGTGAATGCCTCCGTGGCGTCAAGCACGAGCAACGCTATGTCCGACCGGTCAATGGCGCGCAGGGAGCGAATCACGGTGTGCCGCTCGACGTCGGTGTCGGGCCGGCCTCTTCGACGAATACCCCCAGTATCAATGAGTAGCACATTTCTACCGTGGAAGTCAACAGGCGTGTCTATCGCGTCCCGTGTTGTGCCCGGTTCATCGCCCACGATGACCCTTTGCTTTCCGAGGAGAGCATTCAGGAGCATCGACTTGCCGACGTTCGGTCGGCCGACGATGGCGATCTTCACCACGCCGGTGTCCGCCCCGGGCGGTTCCGCCCCGGGAAGATGCGAGACCAGACTATCCAGCAACTCGGCGGTGCCGCGTCCGTGGTGGGCGGAAATGGCCATGGGATCGCCTAGTCCGAGTTCATAGAATTCGGCGGCATGCGTCTCCATCTTGAGGTTGTCCGCCTTGTTCGCGGCCAGGATGATTGGTTTCCTGGCCTGGCGGAGCATGTTGGCTATTTCGCGGTCGAACGGAGTGACGCCATCCTGGACGTCGGTGAGAAAAATGATGGCGTTGGCATCGTTGATGGCGATCCTGACCTGAGCGTAGACCGCTTTTGCGAGGTCGGATTCAGGTTCTGGCTCAAGGCCGCCGGTATCGACCAGAACAAAATCCCGGCCTGCCCAGGAGGCGTCGGCGACTACGCGGTCCCTTGTCGTGCCGGGCAGATCCTCGGTTATGGCGATCTGCTTGCCGGCCAACCGGTTCAGAAGGGTCGACTTTCCGACGTTCTGACGCCCGACGATGGCCACCACCGGGATGCTCATATCGTCTTCCGAACCCAATAGCTTAACATAATCATCGTTGTGAGCGGCGCCGTCATCGGAATTTCAGGAGCGGCCGGGTCAGTCCGCCCAGCATCTGGACCAGCAGGGCCTTGACCACGTGCATCCGGTTTTCCGCCTGATCGAAGACCACCGACTGCAGGCTGTCCATGACGTCATCGGTTACCTCTTCGCCCCGGTGGGCGGGGAGGTCGTGCATGAAGATGGCGTCCTCCTTTGCCCTGGCAAGAAGTTCGCCATTTACCTGGAAGCCCGCGAAGTCGTGACGCCGCGTCTCCGCCTGAGACTCCTGCCCCATGCTCGTCCACACGTCCGTGTAGACCACGTCGGCGCGGTCCACCGCCTCGCCCGGATCGCCGGTGCAGAGTATGGAACTGCCACTTGCCTCCGCATACTCGCGGGCCGTTTTCAGTACCGCGTCGTCCAGGGCGTAGCCTGCGGGCGCTGCGATTCGGAAATTCATCCCCATCAGCGAGGCAGCCAGAGCGAGGCTTCGGGCCACGTTGTTACCGTCACCGATGAAAGCCAGGGTAAGGCCTTCGAGGTTCCCCTTCTTTTCATAGATCGTCAGCAGGTCGGCAAGAGCCTGGCAGGGGTGCTCGAGGTCGGAAAGGGCATTGATCACCGGCGCCCGGGAATAGTCCCCCAGCGTCCGCACTGTCTCATGAGAGAAGGTGCGGGCGGCGATGCAGTCCACGTATCGACCCAAGACCCGGGCCACGTCGGGGACCGATTCACGCTGGCCAAGACCGACCTCGGCGGGCGATAGGTACATGCATCCGCCGCCAACCTGTCTCATGGCGGCCTCGAGACTCACCCTGGTGCGCAGGGATGGTTTTTCAAAGAGAAGAGCCAGGACTTTCCCCTCAAGGGTCGTGGTCCAGCCTTCGGATTTGCCGTCGACGGCATCGAGGATGAGCGAATCGATATCGTCACGCGTCAGGTCAGATATCGAAAGCAAGTCCTTGCCCTTCACATTTTCCTCCTTGGGATCTCTTTTGCCCGGGCGGCGGCAGTCAGCACCATGAACGAAGCCGCTAAAACGGTAGTCTATCCTACCACACAGAAGTAGTGCGGGCAAGCGTGTCGCATCTCCATCGCGGACGCTTGCCTTTGAAAAACACCGCGGCTATAATGAAACCCATCTCTGGGAGGTGCTGAAGATGCCATCCTATGCTTTTTTCCGCAATGCCATCGTTCCCCTCGCCGATGCCAAGATGGGGGTCATGACCAATTTCATGCACTACGGCACCGGGGTTTTTGAGGGCATCCGCGGCAACTGGAACTCCGAAAAGAAGGAGATGTTTATCTTCTGCCTGAGAGAACACTACGAGCGGTTGCACAAGGGTTGCCAGGTGCTGAACATCAAGCTGCCGTACTCCATCGATGATATGTGCCGTCTGACCATTGAGGTGGTGGCAAAATGCGGCTTTGAGGAAGACGTCTACATTCGGCCCCTGGCTTACAAGAGTTCCGAGTCATTGGGCGTACGCCTGCACGACCTGGACAGTGATTTTCTGGTCTTCGCCTTCCCCTGGGGCCGCTACCTGGACACCGACAAGGCGCGCTGCTGCGTCTCGTCGTGGCGATTCCCGGCTGAAGTGCCCCGCGCCAAGCTGACCGGACTCTATGTCACTAATGCCATGGCCAAAACGGAAGCGGTGGGAAGAGGATATGACGAGGCGATCATGCTGACGCCTGATGGTTACGTCGCTGAAGGCAGCGGCGAGAATATCTTTCTGGTATCAGACGGGCAACTGGTCACGCCGGCGAGCTACGACGGCATTCTTATGGGCATAACCCGCAACGTCGTTATGAAGTTGGCGGAAGCTGAACTGGGTATCAAGACCGTCGAACGGCACATCGCCCGGGTTGAGTTGTACAATGCCAACGAGTGCTTCATGACGGGTACCGCGGCCCATATCACTCCAATCGCCGAGGTTGATGATCGCAAAGTTGGCGATGGTGAGATCGGCCCCATCACAAAGAAGTTGCAGAAGATCTATGGTGACGTCATCAAGGGTAACCACCCGGGATACATGAGCCTGTGCGCTCCGGTCTATAAGCAGGCGGCTGTGCCCAAGAAGCGCTGATGATCGGGAATGCCGTTACTTCCGGCATCGCCGCCGTGGCCCTCGGTTACATCATCGGGGGGATCCCTTCAGCCTACATCGTCACCCGCATTGCCACCGGTAAGGATATCCGAAAACTCGGCACCGGGCACTCCGGGGTGGGCAACGTCGGCGCCCGCAACGTGTTCTTAAACGTTGGCAAGGCGGCCGGCGTGGGCGTCTTCATCTTTGACGCACTGAAAGGCGCCGTTGCGGTGGCCATCGCTCTGTGGGTCCTCGACGCATCGATGTATGTGGTGTTGGGGGTGGGCCTCGCCGCGGTGGTGGGACATATCTGGCCGGTGTATCTGAGGTTCGTTGGGGGAGGGGGCCTGGCGACGACCCTTGGTGTGTTCAGCGTGCTGATGGTCAGAGAGACGGTGATTGCCCTGACCTTGGGACTGGTGATCATGGTCATGACCGGCAATTCGGTGCTCTCGTTGAGTTTGAGCCTGGTCGCGGTGCCACTGATGCTATGGTTCTGGAGATATCCCTGGTGGATCATAGTCTTCCCGGTCATTCTGCTGGCCGTCATATCGATCCACTGGATTCCCAACATCAAGGCCGACTTGGCGGAGGCGGGGGGCGTGGGTGAGTACCTGGCTAGCCTGATGCGGCGGCGGGCTCCGGCCCCGGGCCGCGGCAAGACCAGAAAGGGGAAGTAGGGGGCGGGCAGCTCGTGCCAGGTCGGCTGCGGTGGCTCAGTCGACTTTCCGGATGACTGCGATGACCCTGCCCTGAATCTCAACGTTGGCCGCTGCCGCGTATATCGGCTTCATCAGGGAATTGGCCGGTTGAAGTCTGATCCGGTCTTTCTCTATGAAGACCTTCTTGAGCGTGACCTCCTTTTCCTCCCGGAGCCAGACGGCCGCCGTCTCGCCATTCCCCACGGAGTTCGTGTACTCCATGATGACAATATCGCCATCGCTGATGAGTGCGTCGATCATGGAAAAACCCTTCACCTTCAGGGCGTAGATCTCCCGTTTCCCACGGGTCATATCCACGGTCGCTTCGATCGTGTCAGCGGAAGAGTTCGTATCCCAGGTGTCGGCCGCGGGCACAGGGATCGGGGCCCCGGCGGCAATGACGCCAATCAAGGGCACCCTGATCGTGCCATCTTCACCCGGTCCGGTCAGTAACTCGATGCCGCGCGAAATTCCGGGATGGCGGCGGATGAATCCATTCCGCTCCAGGATGTCCAGATTGTAGTCGACCACCGACGTGGAACTGATACCGCAACCACCGAGTATGTCGCGCACCGTCGGAGGATAGTGCCGGGCGGTCCGAAAACGATGGATGAAATCGATCATCTTCGCTTGTCTTGCGGTAAGAACGCGCACCCTTCACCTCGTGTTGCGAACTATTGTTCTAACTGGAGAATACACTCAAATCTGGCCGTTGTCAAGAGGTGCCTGGCACAAACCAACCAGGACCAGAGGTCGCGTCTCTGGTCCTGGTTCGCGGAGTAACCCATTGCTGTGCTAGGCTGGTTTCTTGGCGGCCTTGTTGGCCTTTTTCATTAGTCTCGACTTGCGCCGGGCGGCATTGTTGGCGTGGATCACGCCCTTTTCCGCTGCCCTGTCGAGCGCGCTGACGGCCGAGATCAGGGTTATTTTGGCGCCCTCGACGTCGCCCGCGGCCAGTTGATTCTCAGTCTTGGTGACCATGGTCTTAGCGCGGCTGCGGGCCGATTTGTTGACCGCCGTCCTGCGCTCGGTCTTCCGCATTTCCTTTTTGGCTGACTTGGTAATTGGCAAGTTACGACCTCCTGTTAGTTGTTATGATCTTGTTGGATGGGAGGCTCCCGACGCTGCATGCCCCTTGACAGGGGCCGCGTCGCCCACTCTGGTGGCGCTGACCACGCCCTTGATTCCTTCGATCTTGGACAGAATCTTGCTGAGTTGGACCAGATTCGCCGTCTCCAGACTCAACGAGAATGAGACAGTATGATCGGGATTGTTGGTCAGAGCGAGGGTGGTGATGTTGATCTTCTCTTCGGCTACGATCGCGCCCACATCCCGCATCAGACCTACCCTGTCCCATGCCTGGACCTGTATCTTCACCGGATACAGGGACTCGGTTTCTCCCCACTCCACCGGGACCAGCCTCTCGATTTCATCTTCATGGACCACGTTGTAGCAGTCTGCCCGGTGCACGCTGACGCCCCGAGTCCGGGTTACGTAGCCGATGATGGCATCGCCGGGTACGGGGTGACAGCACTGCGCCAGATGAGTCAACAGGTCGCCCACCCCACGTACTTTAATGGCCGAGACCGAGGGCTTGGAAACTACCGTGCCGATGACCTTGGGCTGCTGCTCCTGTGCCGCCAGCTTGAGGGCGATCTGGTGGGGCGTGATGCCGCCTTCCCCAATGGCCGCGTAGAAATCCTCGATGCTCTCGTACTTGAACGTCCTGGCGAGATTCTCGCGCTCACTGAGATTGATACCGAGTTGCCGCATGGCCTTTTCGAGCAACTCACGGCCACGTTCAATGTTCTCGGTGCGTTCCTGCTTCTTGAACCACTGCCGGATCTTTTCCTTAGCGTGCGAAGTCTTGACGTAGCCCACGACGGGGTTGAGCCAGTCGCGGCTAGGCCCCCGGCCGGTCTTGGATGTCATGATTTCCACGATATCGCCGTTCTTTAGCTGGGAACTCAGGCTCACGAGCCGGCCGTTGACTTTGGCGCCGACGCAGCGGTGTCCCAGGTCAGTGTGAATCCGGTAGGCAAAATCGAGTGGCGTGGCCCCCTTGGGGAGGTCCTTGATTTCACCTTTCGGCGTGTATACAAAGACCTGGTCGATGAAGATATCGGTCTTCACCGATTCCAGGAACTCCTCGGCGCCGCTGAGTTCCCGGTGCCATTCTATCAGTTGCCGCAGCCAGCCAATTCGCTCCTCGTAATGCAGGTCCTTCTTCTCGCCCTCTTTGTATCTCCAGTGAGCGGCCACTCCAAACTCGGAAACCCGGTGCATTTCGGTGGTCCGAATCTGGACTTCGAGCGGGGTCGTTCCTTCGTACATCACGGTGGTGTGCAATGACTGGTAACCGTTGGGTTTGGGTAGAGCGATGAAATCGTTGAACTGGTCGGGGAGCGGATGCCAAAGGCCGTGGACGATGCCGAGGGCGGTGTAACACTCCTCCCGGTGTTGAGCAGGACCCTGATGGCAATCAAGTCATGGATATCATCGAAGTCCTTTCCCATGGCGGCATACTTTTCCATCTTCTGATAGATGCTGTAGATGTGCTTGGGCCGTCCGGAGACTTCTGCCTTGATCCCCGCCCGGTTGAACTCCTCCTTGAGCACGGTTAAAGCGTGGGAGATGAAGGTCTCCCGCTGAATGCTCTTGGCCCTGAGAAGGTCCTCGATGAGGGCGAATTTGGCCGGTTCCAGGTGCTGGAAGCTAAGGTCCTCGAGTTGCCATTTCAGTTCCCAGATGCCGAGACGGTGGGCCAGCGGCGCATAGATTTCAAACGTCTCCCGGGCTATTGCCAGTTGCCTTTCCGGAGGTAAGAACTCCAGCGTCTGCATGTTGTGCAGGCGGTCAGCCAGTTTGATGAAGACCACCCGCAGGTCCTCGGCCATGGCCAGCAACATCTTCCGGAGGTTCTCGGCATGGTCCTGGTCCCGGGTTACCGGTGTGCGAGTGGAGATCCGTCCTAACTTGGTGACGCCGTCGACCAGCTTGGCGACCTCTGGTCCGAACCGCTCCTGGATGACCGCTACCGGAACACCGGCATCCTCGGAAACATCATGCAGGAGAGCGGCCACCAAGGAACTGCTGTCGAGTTGCAGCTCTGCCAGGGTAAGCGCGACCTGGACCGGATGCTCGACGTATGGCCGGCCGGACTTCCGCTCCTGTCCCGCGTGAGCCTCAGCGGCGAACCGGTAGGCCTCCTCGACAATCGCGAGCTTCTCAGGCGGAATATATTGTCTCGCCCTTTCGATCAGATCGGGGAACCCTACAACCATGGTGAGCACCCTTTAGAGTATAGCGCACCGTACCATGCGTGTAAAACGGCCGAAGCGTGTGCTATCATGTGTCCACGATGGAGATTAGCACGCTGTTTGAAGAAGGCGTCGAAGGCGACCTGCCGTCTCCGGATTGGTTCAGAGGCGTGGTTGAGTTGACCCTGTTGGCGGAGGGGGCCGGTCCGTCGGCAGAGGTGAGCCTCCTGATCGCAGGTCAGGACCGGGTACAAGAGCTAAACCGCACCTTTCTTGGCGAGGACCGGACCACCGACGTCCTGTCATTTCCCATGCTGTCCCCGGCCGGCGACCAGCCTGGCTTTGTTTCCCCTCCCGATGGTATGGTGCATCTCGGGGAGGTTATCATCTCCCTCAACCAGGCGGTGACGCAGGCACAGGAGCACGGGCATTCTTCGCAGCGAGAAATAGCCGTACTAGTGATCCACGGTGTGCTTCATCTACTCGGTTATGACCATGACGTCCCCGAAGCCGAATCCCGGATGAGAGCGAGGGAGCGGGACATACTGGAGAGGGTCGAGCGGCTTCCCGGATAGACCCGGCCCCAGTACAGGGAGACCGCCCACCGGGTAGTTTAAGGAGATAGGCCGTGAGAGTACTTGGTATCGCCGGCAGTCCGCGCAAGAATGGTAACACCGACCTGCTGCTAGCCGACCTGCTGCGTGGCGCCGCCAGCAAGGGCGCTGAGACCAAGACGGTATTCCTCCGTGACCTCCAACTAAGTACCTGTCAGCATTGCGACGCCTGTCTTAAGGCCGGCATCTGCAAGATCAAGGATGACATGCAGGGCGTGTATATCGATCTGCAGCAAGCCGATGTCATAGTCCTCGCTTCGCCGGTCCAGTTTACCGGCGTCACGGCCCAAATGAAGTCCATGATCGACCGGTGCCAATCGCTGTGGGCGAAGAAGTACGTCCTCAAGATAGCTCCGCTCGGCGATCGGCGGCCCCGAAGGGGGTTCTTCATCTCCGTCGGCGGACGGAAGGTCGCCAATCTGTTCGACCCCATGCTGGTGATGATCAAGACCTTCTTCCATATCATCGATGTGGCCTACGCCGGCGAACTTCTATTCTCCGGGGTTGATGAAAAGGGGGCCATCGTGAGGCATCCCGACGCCCTGCAACAGGCGTTCCTTGCCGGGCAGAGACTGGCAGCAGAGGGGGCGACCGAGACTGCAGGCGCTGAATCCTGAGGGCGGGCGGAGGGGCAGGCACTATTTTCGCCGGGCGGCACCTATGATCTCCGTGATGCTTTCGATCTTCTCTTCGGCCATGAACGCTTCCATGCCCTCAACGATGTCCAAGACCGCCCGCGAGTTTCCGAAACTCGCTGTGCCCACCTCAACTGCTGTGGCCCCGGCCATGATGAACTCTATGGCGTCGCCGGCGCTGGCGATCCCGCCGCATCCGATTACCGGTATGCTAACCGCACCGGCGACCTGGTAGACCAGGTGCAACGCGACCGGCTTGATGGCCGGACCCGACAGACCGCCGGTAATGTTCCCCAGCACAGGCCGCCGCCGCCGGACATCTATGGCCATGCCTTTGAGGGTGTTTATCAGTGATACCGCATCCGCCCCGGCTTCGCTCACCGCCCGAGCGATCTTCACGACGTCCGTGGTGTTGGGCGTCAGTTTGACCAGGACCGGCAGTGACGTCGCCCCCCTTACGGCGGCCGTCACTTCGGCGGCGGATTCGGGGCGCATGCCGAATTCGGCCCCGCCTGCCCTGACATTGGGGCAACTTATGTTGACTTCAAGTCCGGCTATGCCGGGTACGCGATCCAGGCGACGAGCAAGCGCGGAGTATTCGTCCACGGTCTCGCCGGCGATGTTGACCAGCACGGGAACTCTCCATTTTACCCACACCGGTGCCTTTTCGTTGATCAGGGCATCGACGCCGCCGTTTTGCAGGCCGATGGCATTGAGCATGCCGGCTGCGGTCTCAGCCAGCCGGGGTGGGGGGTTCCCGTCCCTCGGCTCCAGCGTTGTGCCTTTGCAGATCACCGCCCCCAGCCGCTGGATGTCGAACAGCCCCGCGTACTCGACGCCATAGCCAAACGTGCCGGAAGCTGCCATCACCGGGTTCGCAAGGCGAAGGCCGCGGCGGTTCCTCGGGGCCAAATCGACAGACAGACTTAGACTCATCTCTTAAAGCCCCGCCTCGATCTCAATCCGGTCGCCGGCGTTGCAGAAAAAGAAGGCATCCCGAAATTCACGCGCGATTTCGGAGGCCGCGGGGAGGCTGGTGCAATGGCAGAGGCCGAGCCGCTCCACTCCCAATTCCTTGAGGGCGGCGATCGTTTTCCAGATGCGTTCTTCGCCGGCCCCAACCAGATGGGACCCGCCCAGGACTAGATTGATCTTACTTTCCCCGGTTAGCTTCTGAGCGTAGTACAACGTATTGATCATGCCGCGATGGGCGCAGCCGAGGATGACGGCCAAGCCGTCGCCGCTCTCAATGACGATGGCCTGGTCGTCTAGCAAAGGGTCCGGTCTGAAGCCTGTGCCATCCTTGACGAAAAGATGAGGGTCGATCGTCTCGAAGTTGGTCACCATGGGCACTTCGCCGGTGGTCATGACATGGTCGCCGAGGACAACCGGCGAGCGGCTCATATTGAACCGGGCGCCGAGACTCTCCAGCGCAGGTTGGGTGAACGGGATGCCGACGAATAGAGGCGGGTGGCCCGCCCGGATGTCGTATTTTGCCGTCCAAACGTCCGGGTGGCAGACGACCTCAACCGTCTTTCCCACCTTCGGGAGCAGGTCGCGCAGCCCTCCGGTGTGGTCGAAATGACCGTGGCTCAGTACGATCTTGTCCACATGGGTCAAGTCCGCGCCGAGGACGCCGGCGTTATGCGCGGCGGAAACTGTCTGGCCGGCATCGAGGAGGATAACTGACGACCCGGCCTCAATCATGACGCTCAGTCCGAGCTCAGCAAGCAGCGCCGGACGGGCAGTCGTGTTCTCGGCCAAAGTGGTGAGGCGTACTTTCATTGCCTTCTCGCAACGGGATTATAAGGCCAACTACGGTGGAGTGACAAATCTACACCGCCTATCAGGATTCTCCCGGTCGGGATGCCGGCACTGGATTCCGGACCAAAGGGGGTAATCAGAACAAGCAAGAGCCCTGAAGGAATGATGATGAGGATGGTGGAAGAAAGAGGCTAGGGTTCGTCGTCGCCGAGCGATTGCCGGAGGGCCGGTTCGGCGTCCGCCGACGTGGCCGCGATGACCTGGTCATCAGCCTGGAGGACGGTGTCGGCGGAGGGGACAAACGGTCTGATGCCTTTGCGGACGATGAGAGAGAGAACGGTGCCTGCCGGCAACGAAAGCGCTTTGATCGCCTTGCCGACCGAGCGCGAATGCGGCTGGATCCTGACTTCGACTATCTCAAGGCCGCGATCACTGATGGTCAGCAGATGGGTGAGCGGATGAGTGGGAACCTCGGCCTCGATGTTCTCGAGAATGACATTGGTGCTGACCACCGGGATGTCGATGCCGAGTTTCTTGAACAGGGCAGCGTTCTTGGGATTGACTACCCGGGCGACGGTCCTAGGTACTTTGAACCGGTGCTTGGCAAGCTGACAGGCGACGAGGTTATCTTCGTCGTCCCCGGTGACGGCGATCATCATGTCGGCGCGGTTGGTACCGATATCGGCGAGGACCGCGACTTCAGAGCCGTCGCCGCGGATGCATACACTTCCCAACTCGTCGTTGATAGCGTCGCAGATGGCGGCATCCTTTTCCACCAGCGCCACCTCATGTTTCTCATCGAGCAAAGCCTTGGTGAGATAGTACCCCACCCGTCCACCGCCAACAACCACGATATACATTACCTGCTCTTCTCTACCTGTTCACGTAACAATCCGGCAAATATGGTGGTCGGACTGAACGTCTCAATCCCAAGGGTATCGAACAACTCCTGCCGCAGGGGATCATCAGACGCGGCATATGACCCGCGGCACGTTGAAGATGTGTTTGGCAATCTGGACAGCCATGATGTTGCGGTTATCGCCCTGGCTGAGGGCGATGAAGATATTGATGTCTTCGATGCCGGCGCGCCGTAGCGCTTCTCCGTCACAACCATCGCCGACCAGGGCGGTGCCGTGAAACTGGGATGGCAGCCGGCGGAAGGCATAGGAGTCGGTATCCAGGATGGTAACCTGGTGGCCGTCGGCATCGAGCAGGCCGGCAAGCTGGGCGCCGAGCCGACCACACCCCATGATGAGTATCTTCATGATGTCGCGCCTGATTCTGGATTCACGCCTAGTCTCGCACCTGATATAGTATAACACGCTTGGGTGCGTTTCTCAGGACGTAGGGAATCACGCTGCCGAGACTGAATTGGCCGAAGCTCTTCTTATATTCGACGCCCATGAGGATGAGGTCCACCTCGCGTTCAACGGCTTCGTCGACAATGGTCGGGCCGGCTTCCCTCGCCTGAAGCAGGTCGGTCTCCAACTCGTACTCCTGCTCTTCCGCAACGCTTTCAGCTCGATTCAGGATCGCCTCACCATGCTTGATTTCTGCGTCCAATTCGGCATCGAGGGGAAGGCTGCGCCGGACCGTGATGACGTGAACGGCAAAGATCTTGCCTTTGGTCTTCTTTGCCAGGCGGCAGGCGAGCCTGACGGCTTCGTCGTCCGCTTTGGTGCCGCCAACGGGCACGAGAATCCGATCGAAATCCGTAGTCGGCGATTTCATGACAGGCAAGGGGTATTATAGTCGGCCTGTCAAGAATAGACAATAGACGTGGGTCACGAGACGAGTCAGGCTCGGAGGAGGGCTTTGACAGTCGCCAATATTCGGGTTAGAATTCGGGCAAATGCCGCCTGCACAGGAAGGATCGCGGGCAGGACGACGGCATTCGAAGGTGAACGTGGGCGAGTCCTGGCAAGCGAAACCGGCGGACAGGTTCGTGCGGCCGCGCCGGATCAGGCCGTTCAGGCTGCGGCGTGTTCTCGGCATTCCCGGTCTTTTTAGTATCGGCTACGGTGACGTAGGCTCTTCAATCTACTACGCCCTGGGAGTAATCGCTCTGGTGGCGCTTGGGGCCACGCCGATCGCTCTCGGCGTGGCGGGACTGGTCTACATCTTCAACGCGCTCACCTATGCCGAGGGCTCGGCGATGATCCCTGCCGGCGGTGGCTCCACAGCTTACGCGCGGCTGGCTTTCAACGACCTGGTCGGTTTTGTGTCCGGCTGGGCGCTGATGCTGACCTATGTCGTCACCGTGGCCATCGCCGCCTACACCATTCCCCCCTACCTCAGCTACTTCTGGCCGATATTGAGTCAGCCAGTGCCGGGTACGTTCGCCTCCATGGGCGTGGTCATCTTTCTCATGGGGATCAACGTGGCGGGGGTGGGTGAGTGGTCGGGGCTGAATATCCTGCTGGTAACGGTCGATATCGTTACTCAGCTCACGCTGATCGTGCTCGGTGTGCTCCTCATCTTTATGCCGAATCCCGGAATTCTGTTCGAGCACATGTTTGGTCCCGGCAACTGGCCATCCGCGGGCAGCCTGGTGTTCGGCATCGCGATCGCTGCCCTCGGTTTTACGGGCGTGGAGTCGGTGGCCCAGCACAGTGAGGAGACGCGGCGTCCCGAAAGAAAGATGCCGCAGACCTACATTCTCATGGTGGTCACGGTGCTCGTCCTCTTTGCCGGAGTATCACTGGTTGCTCTCACCGCGATGACGCCGCAGCAGTTGGGCGATCCGGAAATGGGCTGGGCGAGGAACCCGGTGGCCGGTATCGCTCAGTCGGTAGCCACGGCGATCGTTCCCGAGACGATCGCCAGCGGGATCCAATCGGAATCAGTCAGACACATCATCGTGCGTGTGGTCGCTGGCTTCCGGGATGTCCTGCCCGGTCTCGTGGGTGTGCTGGCGGCCGGGATTCTGCTCATGGCGACAAACACAGGTATTCTGGGAATTGCGCGCCTGACCTACAGTCTGTCGAAACAGCGGCAGTTGCCTGCCACGTTGAGCCGCATTCACCACCGCTTCCGCACCCCCTATCTGGCCGTGATCGTGTTCTGCATCGTGGCGGTAGTGGTGCTGGTCCCCGGTTTCCGGGGGGGCGGGTTTTTTGCGGACCTGGCCGCCCTGTACGTCTTCGGTTCGCTCATCGTCTTCGCGTCGGCCCATGCGTCCATTCTGCGACTGAGAATCATCAGTCCATCGCGGCCTCGGCCGTTCCGGCTGCCGGGCAATATCCGGTTGCGCGGCTATGAGTTTCCGGTCACGGCAGTCCTTGGGCTTCTGTTCACGTCGATCATCTGGTGGATAGTGGTTGTTGTCCAACCCTACAGTTGGTGGATTGGCGTTGCCTGGCTGGCCACCGGATTGCTGGGCTACTACCTGTACCGGAAGAGCCAGGGTCTGTCGCTCCTCCGGTCGCCGCCGGCTGCGGGGGAAGAAGGCGAAAGAACCGGGCAGTAGCTCAGATGCATTGAGCAGGGTTTTGTGCTAATATGGACGCAGAGACCCGAATTACCGCCGGTCTATTGACAACGTTTTTTGCTTGTGGTATATTCGTGTTATTGATGAGGAATCTGCGCACATAAAGTAGCGTTTCCGGTGATGAAGACCAGGCAAAGCGGCTTGGTGATGAATCGCCAAGCCGCTTTTGTGTGTCTGCGAACCTTAAAAACTGAATAGGGTCGTTGTTGTTCTGTTTCTAATATCAAATCTGAAGCAGGTCAAGCGGGTGAAAGCATACGGTGGATGCCTTGGCATCAAGGGCCGAAGAAGGGCGTGGCACGACTGCGATAAGCCTCGGTGAGCTGTCTAGCAAGCTTAACCGGGGATTCCCGAATGGGGCAACCCGTCCCGACTAATATCGGGACACCCCCAGCGCAACACATAGGCTGGAGGGAGGTAAGCGGGGGAAGTGAAACATCTCAGTACCCCGAGGAAAATATAAGATTCCCCTAGTAGTGGCGAACGAAAGGGGAATAGCCTAAACCCGATAGACTTAGTGGTTCTGGAGCCTATGTCTATCGGGGGTTGTAAGGCAGGTAGGACTGAGTTCAGAATAAGCCAAGGAGTTACAAACCGAACCCTAGTTAAAGGTCCCTGGAAAGGGCCACCACAGAGGGTGATAGTCCCGTAAGCAAAAGGGGGAGGCTTCTAATCTGTTCTTGAGTACCACGGGACACGAGGAACCCTGTGGGAATCTGCCCTGACCACAGGGCAAGGCTAAATACTCTTGATGACCGATAGTGAACTAGTACCGTGAGGGAAAGGTGAAAAGCACCCCGGGAGGGGAGTGAAATAGAACTGAAACCGTGTGCTTACAAGCAGTCAGAGTCCCGGTGCAAATCGGGATGATGGCGTGCCTATTGAAGAATGAGCCGGCGAGTTAATCTGTGTGGCTGGTTAAGCGACTTAAGTCACGGAGCCGAAGCGAAAGCGAGTCTGAATAGGGCGAAGGGGCAAGAGTGGCACGGATTAGACCCGAAGCCGGGTGAGCTATCCATGGCCAGGGTGAAACTTCGATAAAATCGGGGTGGAGGCCCGAACTGGTCAGCGTTGCAAAGCTGTGAGATGAGCTGTGGATAGGGGTGAAATGCCAAACGAACCCGGGGATAGCTGGTTCTCCCCGAAATGTATTGAGGTACAGCCTCAGAGGTTAACTAGTGGAGGTAGGGCTCTGGATGGACTAGGGAGATAATATCTTACCAACTCCAACCAAACCACGAATGCCATTAGCCAAAATCTGGGAGTGAGACTGCGGGGGATAAGCTCCGTAGTCGAGAGGGAAACAGCCCAGACCATCAGCTAAGGTCCCTAAGTGCAGGCTAAGTGGGAAAGGAAGTAGGGCTGCACAGACAGCCAGGAGGTTGGCTTAGAAGCAGCCATCCTTTAAAGAGTGCGTAACAGCTCACTGGTTTAGTGGTGCTGCGCCGACAATCCAACGGGGCTTAAGCCTGTCACCGAAGCTATGGCTTTTTCCTTCTTCGGAAGGAGAGAGGGTAGGGGAGCGTTCCCTTTGCAGTGAAGTCGTCGCGTGAGCAACGGTGGAGCGAAGGGAAGTGAGAATGTCGGCATGAGTAGCGTAAGACGTGTGGAAAACATGTCCACCGAAGACCTGAGGTTTCCTACGCAAGGTTAATCCGCGTAGGGTTAGTCGGGCCTAAGCCGAGGCCGGCAGGCGTAGGCGATGGACAACGGGTTATTATTCCCGTACCGTTTTTGTGGAGGCAAAGGGGGACACGGAAGGGTAAGCTAGGCATACCCATTGGACATGGTGTGTCCTCATTGTAGGCGATGCCGGGGCAGGCAAATCCACTCCGGATGTTTAGCTAAGGATGAGGGGAAGTTGAGGGGAAACCCGAGGCGATCTAGCTGAACCCAAACCGTCAAGAAAATCCTCGTTGCCGTTGAAGCAAGAGCGTCCGTACCGCAAACCGACTCTGGTAGGTTGGGATAAAAGTCCTAAGGTGATCGAGAGAACCCTCGTTAAGGAACTCGGCAATCTAACCCCGTAACTTAGGGAGAAGGGGGACCCCGACTTATGTCGGGGTGGCACAGAATAGGCCCAAGCGACTGTTTAACAAAAACACAGGTCTCTGCTAAAGCGTAAGCTGAAGTATAGGGGCTGATACCTGCCCAGCGCCGGAAGGTTAAGGGGAGAGGTTAGCGCAAGCGAAGCTTTGAACCGAAGCCCCGGTAAACGGCGGCCGTAACTATAACGGTCCTAAGGTAGCGAAGTCCCTTGTCGGGTAAGTTCCGACCCGCACGAATGGTGTAACGACTTGGGCGCTGTCTCAACGAGGGGCTCGGCGAAATTGAAATACCCGTGAAGATGCGGGTTACCCGCAACAGGACAAAAAGACCCCGTGGAGCTTTACTATAACTTGGCATTGAGTCTGGACTTACTATGTGTAGGATAGGTGGGAGGCTTTGAAGTTCCGGCGCTAGCCGGGGTGGAGCCAACATTGAAATACCACTCTTGATGAGTTTAGCCTCTAACCCCAGTGCAAGCTGGGGGACAGTGTCTGGCGGGTAGTTTGACTGGGGCGGTCGCCTCCTAAAAGGTAACGGAGGCGCCCAAAGGTTCCCTCAGAGTGGATGGAAATCACTCGTAGAGTGCATTGGCATAAGGGGGCTTGACTGTGAGACCTACAAGTCGAGCAGAGACGAAAGTCGGGCAAAGTGATCCTACGGCACCGAGTGGAAGGGCCGTGGCTTAACGGATAAAAGCTACCCCGGGGATAACAGGCTTATCTTGCCCAAGAGTTCACATCGACGGCAAGGTTTGGCACCTCGATGTCGGCTCGTCGCATCCTGGGGCTGAAGCAGGTCCCAAGGGTCCGGCTGTTCGCCGGTTAAAGCGGCACGCGAGCTGGGTTCAGACCGTCGTGAGACAGGTCGGTCTCTATCCGTTGTGGGCGTCTGGAGATTTGAGGGGAGCTCTCTCTAGTACGAGAGGACCGAGAGGGACAGACCTCTGGTGTGCCAGTTGTCCCGCCAGGGGCATCGCTGGGTAGCTATGTCTGGTTGGGATAAGCGCTGAAAGCATCTAAGTGCGAAGCCCACCCCAAGATTAGATCTCCCATCCTTCCCGCAAGGGAAAGGAGTAAGACCGCAAGTAGACTACTTGCTTGATAGGCGGCATGTGTAAGCACAGTAATGTGTTCAGCTAAGCCGTACTAATGGTCGAGGGCTTGACCTGCTTCAGAGTTGATATTAGAATGACAATAGACGGTCCGGCAGTGCCGGGCATTTTCAGGGCTATTGCCCGTTACGGGCTAAGACCCTTTTAACAATCAACAACAGGCTTTAAATCGGATATCTAGTTAGCCAAGCCGTAAGAGCCTCTTGGTGGTAAGAGCGAGGTGGAACCACCCGTTCCCATCCCGAACACGGAAGTGAAACACCCCAGCGCAGACGATACTGAGAAGGCAGCTTCTTGTGGAAAATATGCCACCGCCAAGAGGCTTTTTGCGTCTCTGCCGCGATCGTGTCTGGGTGTTTGACGTCTGACCTCCTTTGACCTATAATTGGAGGTATCCGGGAGAACGATCCGCACAGGCTTCTAAGGAGACAATATGACTAGCCGATTTGAAAAGTTTACGGAACGGGCCCGTCGGGTTCTTACGGCTGCCCAGGAAGAAGCGCAGCATCTCAATCACAACTACATAGGCACCGAGCATATACTGCTCGGGCTCATCAGGGAAGAGGAAGGGGTGGCGGCCAAAGTCCTTATCAGCATGGGCGTAACCCTGAGTAAAGTTCGTTCGGCGGTCGAGTATATTATCGGCCGGGGCGAGAAGGCTACTACCGGCGAGATCGGACTGACCCCGAGAGCGAAACGGGTGATCGAGTTGGCCATCGATGAGGCGCGCCGACTCGGCCACAACTACATCGGAACCGAACATCTCCTGCTTGGGTTACTGCACGAAGGTGAAGGTGTCGCCGCCGGGGTTCTCGAGAGCTTTGGAATTACCCTGGAGCAGGCGCGCGCCGAAGTTGTTCGAGCGTTGAGTCAG
Organism: uncultured Chloroflexia bacterium; assembly: GCA_963735055.1. GTDB lineage: Bacteria > Chloroflexota > Dehalococcoidia > Dehalococcoidales > UBA2162 > JBBITI01. The sequence continues at coordinate 55,416 of CAVTJN010000010.1, forward strand.
AGCGCCACGCGGCCGAAGCCGGCCCGGGCAGCCTCTAACCGCACTCCGCTACTCGACCAGTTGGGGGTGGACCTTACGGCCGCCTCCAAGGCCGGGAAACTCGACCCTGTGGTCGGACGCGAAAAGGAAATCGGCCGTGTCATCCAGATCTTGAGCCGCAGGACCAAGAACAATCCGGCACTGATCGGTGAACCCGGGGTGGGGAAGACAGCGATTGTGGAGGGCCTGGCGCACCGGATCGCGTCGGGAGACGTACCGGAGACGCTCGAGGATAAGCGGATCATCACTCTCGACATGGCGGGTATCGTTGCCGGGACCAAGTACCGCGGCGAGTTCGAAGAGCGGCTTAAGAAGATCATTGAAGAGATCAAAGCCAGCGGGAACTGCATTCTGTTCGTCGACGAATTCCACACGATTGTGGGCGCGGGAGCAGCCGAAGGGGCAGTCGACGCCGCCAGCATCTTGAAGCCGTCTCTTGCCAGGGGTGAGATCCGTTGCATCGGGGCGACAACGCTCGATGACTATCGGAAGCACGTAGAACGCGACCCGGCGCTCGAGCGGAGGTTCCAGCCCGTAGTGGTCGAGGAGCCTTCGATTGAAGACTCGATAGAGATCCTTCGGGGCATCAAGTCACGCTACGAGGAGCACCACAAACTGCAGATAAGCGATGAGGCCCTCAAGGCGGCCGCGACGCTGGCTTCGCGCTACATACCGGACAGGTTTTTGCCGGACAAGGCGATAGACCTTATTGACGAAGCCTCGTCGCGTAAGAGAATCAAGTTTGGAAGTCTGCCTTCTTCGGTGAAGAAGCTGAGGGAATCCGAAGAGCGTTTCCGCAAAGAGAAGGAATCTGCGCTGGCCGATCAGAAGTACGATCAGGCGGCCGAGTTGAGACAGAAAGAAGTGAAGGCCGAGGAAGAGCGGAAGAAGATCGAGGAAGACTGGCAGATTGACAAAGAGAAGAACCGGGCCGAGGTGACCAAAGAGGATATCGCCGAAGTGGTAAGCATGTGGACGGGTATCCCGGCGGTGCAACTGACCGGCGATGAGACTGCCCGGCTGCTTCACATGGAAGATGCGCTGCACAAGCGCATTATCAGCCAGGACGAGGCGATTGAAGTAATATCTAAAGCGGTTAGAAGGGCCAGGGCGGGGCTAAAAGACCCGAAGCGGCCAATTGGTAACTTCATCTTCCTCGGACCGACGGGCGTCGGGAAGACCGAACTGGTCAAGGCCTTGGCGGAGTTCATGTTCGGCGCGGAAGATACCATGATTCGCCTTGACATGTCTGAGTACCAGGAGAGGCACACGGTTTCGCGTATGGTGGGAGCCCCGCCCGGATACATTGGTTACGATGAGGGTGGGCAACTTACCGAGGCAGTGAGACGGAAGCCCTACTCGGCGGTGTTGCTTGACGAGATTGAAAAGGCGCACCCCGACGTGTTCAACATTCTTCTGCAGATATTCGATGATGGTCATCTGACCGATTCGCGGGGACGGAAGGTCGACTTCCGGAACACCATTATCGTGATGACAAGTAACATCGGAGCCGAGCTGATCCGGAAGCGAAGTACGATCGGCTTTTCGCCTCAGGGTGATGATGCCAAGGCGCAGCAGAAAAGCTACGAAGGCATGAAGGACAGGTTGCTGGATGAGCTGAAGAAGACCTTCCGGCCCGAGTTCCTGAACAGGATCGATGGCGTGGTCGTGTTCCATGCGCTGAACCGGGAGCAGATTCGCCAGATCGTGGACCTGATGCTGTCGGTTGTTTCCAAGCAACTTGCGGAAAGGTCGATTAAGCTTGAGGTCACCGAAGCCGCAAAGGACTTGATCGGCGAGAAGGGATATGACGAGGTGTTTGGAGCCCGTCCGTTACGCAGGGTCATTCAGAACATGATTGAGGACAAGCTGTCGGACAGCCTGTTGCGGGGGCACCTGCGCGAGGGTGATACGGCAGTGGTGGACCGCGAAGGTGATGACGTTGTGGTGCACAGCGGAACGGCCGTTGGAGCCCTGGCCGGGAATGAGAAGTCATAGCTGGCATCTGATTTGAAAGGAGCTTTGAATTGCCGCAAGAAATCGTAGAGGTTCCGATAACGGGGAAGATCATCAGCGTCGAAGCGAAGGTCGGCGATGCTCTCCAAGAGGGCGATGTCATCTGCACTATTGAAGCGATGAAGATGGAGAACCCAATCGTTGCGCCGGTGGCCGGTAGAGTCGCCGAGGTGAGGGTGAAGGTGGGCGAGGTAGTAACGAGCGGCAACGTCATCGCAATCATCGACTACTAGACTAGCTGGAGTGCTCAGGTAGGGGCCGGGCTGTTCCGATCGAGAAGAACAGCCTCGGCCTCTTTTTTGTTGGTCTGAACTGTCCCTTGAACTGCCACCTTAAATCGGATAGAGTCATGCTGTGAGCAGAGGGGGAAGATCAGCCGGGCGCAACGTGTTTGTGTGCCAGCAATGCGGCAAAGAGAGTCTCCAGTGGCTGGGGCGGTGCCCGTCCTGCCAGCAGTGGAATACGCTGGTCGAGACCAGGATAGCCCCTTCATCGGAAGGTACCCCCTCCCCCCACCCCGCCAAGCCGGTGACCGAGTTGTCAACGGTTGTGGTCGAAGCGGCCGACCGTCTGGCGCTTCCGTTGAATGAGTTCAACCGGGTACTCGGTGGGGGGATCGTTCCCGGCTCGCTGGTGTTGATTGGCGGCGAGCCTGGCATCGGTAAATCGACTCTCCTGCTCCAGGTATCGGCAATGGTGACCGCGATGAACCGGAGAGTTGTGTATGTTTCGGGAGAGGAGACTCAGAGGCAGATCAAGCTGCGGGCGGACCGCCTGGGGATTCGGGGTGAAGGTCTATTTCTGCTCAGCGAGACGGACATCGCGACGGTGGTTGATCAGATGGACGGGTTGTCCCCGGACATGGTGGTAGTCGACTCTATCCAATCCATGGCAATGTCGGACATAGAGGCGAGTCCGGGAAGCATCGGACAGGTGCGCGAGTGTACCGCCAGACTGATGCAATGGGCCAAGGCGAGCGGCGTTCCAGTGTTCGTGACGGGGCACGTGACCAAAGAGGGGTCGATCGCCGGGCCGAAGACGCTCGAGCACATCGTGGACGTGGTCTTGTATCTTGAAGGGGAGCAGTTCAGCGCCTACCGTTTGCTGCGTTGCGTCAAGAATCGCTTCGGTTCCACCAGCGAAATCGGGGTTTTCGAAATGAAGGAGCGGGGACTGGCGGAGGTCTCTAATCCTTCGCGGATATTCCTCTCACAGCACACGGCGGACCCGGTGGGCTCAGCGGTAGTCCCCGTCCTGGAGGGAAGCCGGCCTCTGTTTGTGGAGATACAGGCATTGACTAATCCGACGGCCTTTGGCCTGCCCCGCCGAACGGCCAACGGCATTGACTTCAACCGTCTGCTGCTTGTGGCGGCGGTACTGTCAAAGCGGGTGGGCCTGAAGCTGGGTAATCAGGATATTCTGGTCAACGTTACCGGTGGGCTGAAGATTGACGAGCCCGCGGCCGACCTGGGGATCGCTCTAGCCATCGCCTCGAGCTTCCGCGATGCGCCGGTCGACCCGGGGCTGGTGGTTATCGGGGAGGTGGGCCTGAGCGGCGAATTGCGATCGGTTACCCAGTTGGACCGGCGTGTGAATGAGGCGGCCCGTCTTGGGTTCAAGCGCTGCATCGTTCCGAGAATGGGGGGTGGTCCCCCGCCAGCGCCCCCGGGGCTTGATATCATCGCCGCCCGCGATCTGAGGGAGGCGGTGAAGGCCGGCATCGGTCCGAACGCCTAAGGACCGCCCGGGTACCGCGCCGTAGCCGTGGTCCTGATACCGCCACGTTCTCCGAAATCAGCCTCAACCGTCATGGATACCGGCTGTAATACGCGGACCAGGTCGTTAAGTATCCGGTTCACCGCGTGTTCCTGCAGTATCCCGACGTTGCGGAATGAAGCGAGAAAGTACTTCAAGGACTTGAGCTCAACCAGGCTAGTACCGGGCACGTAGGTGATTGCCAACAGCGCAAAGTCGGGCAGGCCGGTCCAGGGGCAGACCGAAGTAAATTCGTCGGTTTCATAGACGACCTCGGTGCTGGAGCCGGGGTAGTCGAAAGGGATCGTCTCGAGCACGGAAACGTCAATAGCGTCTTCTTTGTAGTTGTCGAACCGCCGCGACGCGTATTTGTCCATCATCATGCCCGTTCTCCTTCGGCTCCCATTATTCCCGGCCTCTCAAGAAGATTCTACCACCATTTGCTTTCCCGGGTGAATCTATGTAAACTTTTTAGCATTGTTCCTGCGGAGCATCAGCTGTGAATGGAAACGAGAGGGTCGGCGCGGTGATCGCGGCCGCCGGTTCAAGCCAGCGGATGGCCGGGGTCGACAAGATTTTCGCCGACCTCGACGGTGCGCCGGTGCTGGCGCACGTCGTGGACACTTTCGAGCGCTGTTTGTCAATCGACCAGGTGGTCATCATAGTGAGTGAGCAGAACCTGCAAATGGGCGCCAGACTCTTGGCAGACCACCGTTGGTCGAAGGTCACCGGGGTGTGGGCCGGAGGGGTGCGGCGGCAAGATTCAGTGGTGAATGGCGTGGCGCGACTGACAAGCTGCGACTGGGTAGTCATCCACGACGGGGCCCGGCCGATGGTTACAGTCGACCTGATCCAGCGCGGGTTGGAGGCGGCGGCCGAGACCGGGGCAGCCATCGCGGCGGTCCCGGTTACGGATACGATCAAAGTGGTCGGGGCCGGCATGACGGTCGAGGGGACGCCACCGCGGCACAGCCTGTGGTCGGTGCAGACGCCGCAGGTGTTCCGCTTCAGCCTTATTGACCAGGCGTACCATAACCTGGCATTCGAGGTATCCGATGATTCCAGTGCGGTCGAACGCCTGGGACACAAGGTAAAGATATACCAAGGCTCGTATGATAATATGAAAATAACAACCCCGGATGATCTGGCCGTGGCGGGCGTGCTTTGGCGGAAGCGTGGGTAAACAGCGCACCGGCATTGGACACGATGTCCACCGCCTTGTTTCCGGGCGAAAACTGGTGCTGGGTGGGGTCGAGATATCGCATGACAAGGGTCTGGATGGTTGGAGTGACGCGGACGCCCTGATACATGCGATCATAGATGCGTTGCTGGGGGCGGCGGGGTTGGGGGATATCGGACGGCATTTCCCGCCGGGCGCGGCCGAGTACAAAGGCATATCCAGTCTGACGCTGCTGGGCAGAGTACGGGACGAGCTTGACCAAGGCGGGTGGCGAGTGGGCAACGTTGATGCCACGGTGGTCGCCGAGCAACCGAGACTCAGCCCGTACATCGACCGGATGCGGCAGTCAGTGGCCCAGGGGTTGGGCATCGCAGCGGCGCAGGTCAATGTGAAAGCGGGCACCAGCGAGGGGATGGGGTTCACGGGGCGGGGCGAAGGAATTGAGGTCATCGCGGTGGCCACGATTGAGGCGGCGGGAGAACCAGGGAATGGATGAGCGGACGGATGCTGACAGCTCCTTGCCAGTGGTTTTTGTCTGCATGTGTCCGCAGCCCCCTTTGAGGGGCGTCCGGTAAGCGATCCGGCCCTGTAAGGATCTTTGGTCCGGGTCCCATTTCTCCAGTCTCGGAAGAGACGTCAGATCCGTTTTTCAGCATGACCCGGGCGCGCTAAATACGATGGAGGTGCTCCTGATTACCCCGGAGTTCACTCCCGCCAGTTCCACCGGATATACCACCGGCTGCTGGCAATTCGCTGAATCGTGATGACGAAGGTAAGAGAGGCAGACGTGAAATGAAGATACTCAACACAATCTCCGGCCAGAAAGAAGAATTCGTCCCTCGCGGTGATGCTGTGACGATGTACGTTTGCGGGGTCACTCCCTACGATGAATCGCACCTTGGTCACGCGATGTTCGCCGTCGTCTTCGACGTCGTCCGGCGCTACCTGGTTTTCCGGGGCCACCGGGTCATCTACGTAAGGAATATTACTGACATCGAAGATAAGATCATCGACCGGGCCGGCAAGATGGGCGTCCCGCCCCGGGAACTGGCCGAGAAGTTCGCCAATCGGTTCTTCGACGACATGAGTGCGTTAAACGTGCAAAAGCCGGACATCACGCCCTATGCCACCGAGGAGATACCCAAGATGCTTGAGATTATCGAGGGTCTGGTCAAGAAGGGGCATGCCTATCCCGCCGGGGGCAGTGTCTACTTCCGGGTGCAGAGCACCTCGGACTATGGCAAGCTGTCACATCGTACCCTCGATTCCATGATGGCCGGGGCGCGTATCGAGCCTGGAGAAGAGAAGGAACACCCGATGGACTTCGCCCTCTGGAAGGCGGCTAAGCCCGGCGAACCTTCCTGGGAGAGCCCCTGGGGTAAAGGCCGGCCGGGTTGGCACATCGAGTGTTCAGCAATGTCATTGAGATACCTCGGGGAGCAGATCGACATCCACGGGGGCGGGCAGGACCTCATTTTCCCCCACCACGAGAACGAGATCGCCCAGTCGGAGTGCTTTCACCGGTAAGAAGCCGTTCGTGAAGTACTGGATGCACAACGGTCTGCTGAAACTCGGCGCCGAGAAGATGAGCAAGTCAATGGGTAATCTGGTGACAATAAGGCAGGTGCTCCAGCAGCATAGCGCCGACGCAGTCCGTATTTTCATCCTGAGTTCTCACTACCGGAGCCCGCTGACCTACTCGGAAGAGACGCTGAACGGGGCCGAAAAGGGGGCAGAACGACTGAGGCAAGTGGGGACCATCGCTTCCGGGGGTGCCGTTGCGGCAACAATCGATGTCGCGGCTTTCAGGAAGAGATTCGTCGAAGCCATGGATGACGATTTCAACAGCCCGCAGGCCCTGTCGGCCGTGTTCGACCTGGCGCGCGATATCAATCGGGAAAGAGATGCCGGCCGGGACGTCGCCGCGGCCAAGCAGACGTTCATTGAGCTATCGGGCGTCCTTGGACTAACGTTGAAGCCGGCGGAGGGCCGGCTCGCTGATGCCGCCCCATTCATCGAGTTGCTGATTGCGACCAGGAAAGGGTTGCGTCAGGCGAAGCAGTTCAAGCTGGCCGATGATATCCGTGACCGGCTGACCGAACTGGGAATCGTACTCGAGGACACCTCGCAGGGTACTTCCTGGAAGCATAGGAAGTAGGCACACTGCAGCTTGGTGCCAGGTCGTTATTCGCCGGATGGAGGCAACTTGCGAACCAGATGATAGCGAACATGCTCAGTTACATTACCCGCCGGGAAGGCAGAAAATTCCTTCGGCTCAGCGAGCAGATCGATGATTCCTTTACGGCTGAGTCGATGCTGCCCGCCGGACAGCAGGCCGCCCTGTACGTTCACATCCCTTTTTGCCGGACACTGTGTCCCTTTTGCTGTTTCAACCGCTACCTGTACAAGGAAGACAGCGCCCGGCAGTACTTCAAGAGTCTCAGGGCGGAACTCGACCTGTACCGGGCCCGCGGTTTCAAGTTTTCGAGCGTGTATTTTGGCGGCGGAACGCCGCCGATACTGATGGACGAATTGGTGAGTTTTGTAGACGATCTGCGGCAGAAATTCGAAATCAGGGAAATCTCGCTGGAAAGCACCCCGGCCGAAGTGAATCCGGGTACCATCAGACTGCTGAGGCAGGCCGGTGTCAAACGGTTCTCGATCGGCATCCAGAGTTTTGACAACGATGTACTGAAGGCGATGGGCAGGGTAGGCTGCACCGGGGAAGAGGCCCGGGAGAAGGTGCTCATGGCCCAAGGCAACTTCGACACCCTGAACATCGATCTCATATTCAACTTCCCATTCCAGTCGCTTGACCAGTTCCGGGCCGACGTCGCGGCGTTCAAGGACATGGGCATCGACCAGGCGACGTTCTATCCACTAATGGCGTCGCCGCACAAGAGAAGCGCGATGGAGCGCAGGTTCAACCGCGTCAGCACGGCCCGGGAGCGGCAGTTCTACGAGGTTATTCTAGCGGAACTGTATGACGACCCGCATTACCGGGCATCGACAGCATGGTGTTTTTCGCGTGGCGACCGCATGATCGACGAATACATAATCGACTTTGACGACTATGTTGGTATCGGATCCGGCTCGGTAAGCATTGTGGGCGGGCGATTCTACGTGAACTCCTTTTCGCTTGACCGGTACAACGAAACGGTGGGCCGGGGCAGGTTACCGATTATCGGCTCCCGGGAGTTGACCGAAAAGGAAGCGCTGCGCTACTACCTGCTGACGGCACTTTTCGGGATGTCAGTTGACCCGGACAAATTCGAGCGAAGGTTCGGGGCAAAGATCGGATCGAGACTGGGACTGGAACTCGGGGCCTTCAGGCTACTGGGCCTGGTGGCGGGGGGGGACAAGATACGAGTGACGCGACGGGGAATGTTCCCGGTAAACGTCATGATGCGTGACTTCTTCGCGTCACTCAACAGTCTCCGGGAGCGGTGCATCGAGGACCAGGTCTAGGGGTGGGGGGACGTGAGCCCGCAGGCGGCGGTGGAACAACGCGTAAGGGCGCGCGAAGATCCTCCATTTAGCCAGGCTGCTCAGGACTCTCTCCGAATGGGAATGGGAGCGGGCGCCGGCAAGCGCGGAGGCGCTGCACTCTACTTGGTGGCGACGTGTATGCCCACCGCTCCGAGGAGCAGAGGCCGGTAGGAAACCTCGCGGAAGCCGGCGGTCTTCAGCAGTTCTCCTACCTGACCCGGATCGAAGAACCGGCGCGCTGATTCCGTGAGATACCGGTAGGCGCCCTTGTTCCCGGACAGCCACCAGCCGATCCAGTACACATACGTCCGCAAGTACAGGTGAAAGAACCACCGGATCAGCGGGGAATCAGGCTGGCTCGATTCGACAATCACCAGCCTGCCTCCGGGGTTCAGGACCCTGAATATCTCAGCCAAGTGGAAGTGAACGACCGGGTTCCTGTAAGTCAGATTGCGAAAGGCAAACGAAATGCCGACGGTGTCGAAGTAGTCATTGACAAACGGCAGGCTGGCCGCTTCCGCCTGGGTGAAGGTTATCCGGGAACGACCGACGGCGGCTTCGGCCTTGCGGGCTGCCAATTCGAGCATAGCAGGGGAGTAGTCCAGCCCGGTCACGGCGACGTAGTTCTTGGCCCGGCGGACGATGCCGATGGCGAGATCGCCGGTGCCGCAGCCGAGGTCGAGTATGCGCCGTGGTCCGGTCCCGGCACACGCGCGGGCCGCCAGATCACGCCAACGCTTGTCCAGGCCCCAGGTTATCAGCCCGTTGACCAGATCGTAGTGCCGCGGTATGGCGTTAAACATACCGAAGAGGGGCTTGCTTTGCGCCTGTTTCTGTTCGAGTCGGGTCATGGTCATCAGTACTTCAGACTACTTTGTCGAGTATGTATCCGACTCCGAGGAGTAACTGGGTCACAAGGACCACCATCACGTTGTTGGCCATAGCGGGGACCAGCTTCGCGAGGTTTTCGGATTTCTGCGCTCCGGCGATGGCCTTGGCGGCCAGGGGTATAGTGAGGAGCGCGATCAGACTGAAAGCGGGCATTGCCCCAAGAGCGACGGCACCGACAATCCACGCGTAGACTGCTATGGTCGTAGCCGAGTAAATCAGGCTGGCTCTTCTCCTCCCCTCGGTTATGGGTAGTGTCCGTCGACCTGCGGTCTTGTCTGCTTCAACGTCAGGGAACTCATTAAGCAGCAGCAGATTGTACACCAGGAAACCGGAGGGCACGGAAGCGATCAAAGCGGGGATGGTATACTGGCTGGCCTGGACGAAGAAGGTGCCCAAAATAGGCAGCGTGCCGAGGCCGAGCCCGGCCGCCCACTCTGGAGATCTGGTCTTCAAGACGAGAGGCGTGTAGGCCAGAATGCAGACAGCGGCGACTACCAGCAGCGGCAGCAACTCCCAGCCGCTTTTGAGGACGAAGTAAACGCCGATCGGGACGATGATGATGAATGCGCCCATCCCCAACCAGAACACCTGGCGGGTTGTCATCAACTGGCCGGGGAGGATGCCGCTCCCGCCGCTGAACGGCGTTCGCTGAGTCTTCTTGTCGATGCCACTGCCGAAATCGAACCAGTCATTGAGGACATTGACGCTGACATGGGCGAGCAGGAGGCCCACGAAAGCGAGAACGGCAAAACCGAAATTGAAGAAACCGGCATTCCAGGCGATGGTGGAGCCCAGGAACGCGAGCACCACGGACAACAGCAGGAACTGCGGTCTTGTCTCGAGGAACCACGATCTGGCGTTCATTTCTGATCCAGCCTCGGTGAGCACTCGAGCGGGCACTTCCGATGAACACACAGGTCGTGTCTGGCGTCAGACACGACCTGTGTAATGAGTCCCCTGGTAAGAAGGTTGGCGATCATTTCGCTCCTCCGCCTCCTCGAATTTCGCGACCGATGAGGGCCCTATGATAGTGACCGGCGGGTTCAACCGCCCGACAATCAAAAGCCAACAGGCGCGGGGCGTTGCCTAACCTGAAGTCCCGATTGCAGGATAAAATAATGCTCATGGAGAGTACATCGCCTGGCCGATATCTAGGTTACCCGCAGGGACACCAGGGCGATCACGATGAAGAGCACTGAGAGCACAATCGTGAGCTGGAACAGTGCCTTCTCAAGTCCGCGGCGAGTCCGGTAGACGGTGTCCGGCTGACCGAAGACCCCGCCGAGACCGCCGCCCCTGACCTGGAGCAATATCACCAGTATGAGCGACGCAGACAGGACGATCTGGACGATGTTAAGGAAGAGTTGCACTTTATTCTCCCAACAGCTTCTTTTTCAGAAGATCATTTACCATTTGCGGGCTGGCCTGCCCGCGGGTGGATCTCATCACCTGGCCCACCAGGAACTTGATAGCGTGCTCCTTGCCGGCGCGAAGATCGCTGACCGCTTTAGGGTTTGAATCTATCGCCCGGGCTACTGCTGCTTCAATAGCCTGGGAGTCGCTAATCTGGCCAAGCCCCTTTTCCCGGACGATGACATCGGCCGACTTGCTGGTAGTGAACATCTCCTCCAGCACAATTCGGGAAGTGGCGGCGGTGATCACCCCGGACGATCCCATTCCCAGGAGTTGGGCCGATCTCTCAATTCCAACCTGATTGCGGAACTCGACTATATCAGCATTGTGCTGGTTCATGATGGCGCTCACCGGGCCGAGAAGCCAGTTGCTCACATCTTTGGCGGGCGCGGCTTGTGCGCCGACCAAGTCTTCAAAGTAGTCGGCCATGGCTCGAGAACCGGTGAGAAGGTTGGCGTCATACAGAGGTAGTCCGTACCGGGCGACGAACCGCTCTCTTTTAGCCTCGGGGAGTTCCGGCAGCTTTGCCCTGATGTCCTCGACGCTCTCGCGGTCCACGCACAATGGAGGCAGGTCCGGCTCCGGGAAATAACGGTAGTCGTGGGCGTATTCCTTGGTCCGTTGTGATACTGTCTGGGCCTTTTCCTCGACCCAGCCCCTCGTTTCCTGGACTATTCTTTCGCCGTCCTCGATCGCCTTGCGTTGCCGAACGGCCTCGTATTCCATCGCCCGGAAGACTGCCCGGAAACTGTTCATGTTCTTTACTTCGACCTTCGGGCCATATTCCAGGGTCCCCGCCGGTCGAAGGCTGATGTTGGCGTCGCAGCGGAAGCTGCCTTCCTCCATATTGGCGGTAGAGACATCGAGGTAAAGTAGTATGTTGCGCAGCTTGATCAGATACTGGCGGGCCTCTTCGGGCGATCGAAGGTCCGGATCACCGACGATCTCCATCAGGGGCGTTCCGGCACGGTTGACGTCGACCAGGCTGTACGTTTCGCCGACACCGGCGCGGTGTAACAACTTGGCGACATCCTCTTCAAGGTGCACCCGGGTAATTCCTATCCGCCGCTGTGCGCCCTGTACCTCGACCGTGATTTCGCCTTTGACGCCGACGGGAGCATCGTACTGGGAAATCTGATAGCCCTTCATGAGGTCGGGATACGGGTAGTTCTTGCGGTCGAACTTGGTATGTTCGGATACGGTGCAGTTGAGCGCCAGCGCGGTCATGATCGTGCATTCGATGGCGCGCCGGTTGATGACCGGAAGGACGCCGGGCATGCCCGAACAGACCGGGCAGACGTGGGTGTTGGGTGGGGCGTTGGCATAGTCGGCGCTGCAGCCGCAGAACATCTTTGTTCTGGTCTTCAGCTGGGCGTGTACTTCAAGGCCGATAACAGTCTCGTATTCCATCGACTCCACTGCGGCTAAGTATATCAGTTGGCCAACGCGAGTGACAAGAATGACGGGCAGGACGACGAAGGTCTCAACCACGTCCCGGGGAAGGTGGCGGCGGGCTAAGCCAGTTCGACCACGTCGGTCACGTTCAACTCGAGCATCTTGACGCTGGCCAGGATGCGGTCAGCATTCCTCTCGACAGCCGGAAAGCCGATCTCCGCCAGGGAGCGCAATTCAATGGCAGCGCTCTTGATGGCGGCTATCTTCCCGGCCATTTGCTTAATAAGGTCGGCGTTGTCCATGACTGCCTCCTTCTTATTGGCGGAATTACAGCAGAACGGGCATCCGGTTGTCAAGACGCGTGCGGCGATTGCCCGCCGTCTCGGGCGAATGCTACTATGGACTGATGATGTTGAGACTGCAGTCGGAGCTGTCCCGCCGGCCGGTGCGCCGTGCTCAGCCCTCCGATCGAATATCCTCGGCCGTGTTGATACCGATATTCGAGACGAATGATGGTCACTATGTCGTGTTCACCGAGCGCACCCACATGGTCAGGACTCATAAGGGGCAGATCTCCTTCCCCGGCGGTTCCCGCGACCCCGACGACGCCTCGCTTCTTGACACAGCATTGAGAGAGTGCGCCGAGGAGGTTGGTATCGCCCGCGAAACAGTTCAGATCATTGGCCAGCTGGACGATTGTCCGACTTATGTTTCCAGCTACATTATCACGCCGTTTGTCGGGGTAATTCCCTGGCCACACGTGTTTAAGGCCAGTGAAGCGGAGACGGCCAGCATAATCGAGGCATCAATCGCGGACTTGCTTGACGGAAGATGCGTGACCGAAGAGACGCAGATGGTGGACGGGGTGGCGGTTCCTACCTACTACTTCACCTATGGTGGCAAGGTGATCTGGGGAGCGACGGCGCGTATCCTGAAACAGTTTCTGGGGACATGGCAGACTGCCAGTGCAGAAATGGGGTTGAAGAACGGCGAGGTAGAATGACGGCGTTCGCTTCGGGCCTGCCGGCCGTGGCGCCAGCCGCCGCAGATGGAGGCCCCGCGACAATAGGCCTCTGGGCATTGCTCCTCATCGCGGTCGGTCTCTCGGCCGATTGCTTCGCGGTATCCATCGGCGCCAGCATGTCCGAAACCGGGCACGGCCGGTGGCGCGTGCTGCGGACGGCACTATCCTTCGGCGCGTTCCAGACTCTAATGCCAGTAATTGGCTGGCTGGCGGGGCGTACGGTGGTGGACGTTATTGGCGGGTACGACCATTGGGTTGCCTTCGGGCTGCTGGGATTTGTGGGCGGCAAGATGAAATGGGAATGGTTTTGTTGCCGGCAGGAGGGCAGGCGAGTTGTTGGGCAAGCGCGCCGAGATGGTGGGGGGTCTGGTACTGATTGGGATCGGTGTCAGGATCCTGCTGAGTCACGTCCGGTAGGGAGCTGTGGTATAATCGGCCCATGAAACGTCAACTGATGGACATCCTTGCGTGTCCAGTATGCAAGGGCGAACTCAAGCTCACAATTGCCCAAGAGAACGAGAAGGAGATCGTAACCGGGTCCCTGCATTGTGCCAGGTGCAACCAAAGTTACCCGATCGAGGACACGATTCCCAATCTGCTGCCACCCGAGCAGCCGTCCCGAGACTAGTGAGCCACCAGCAGGTGAGGATCAGTCCGGCCGGTATTCCGCCCGGCTGGTGGGTGATTCCCACACCTCGACCCGGGATAGGGTAACGGGCGCCCCAGCGAGGCGGGCTTTCATTTCGGCGTAGACCGTCGAGGCGATGTTTTCAGACGAAGGATTGATCCTGTCGAAGGGCGCGTTGTCATTGAGAGAGGTATGATCGAAGCGGCCGGCGACCTCCCCGAGCAACTTCTTGAGTACCGTGAAGTCGTAGGCGAGCCCGATCTCGTTCAGCGCGGTAGCCCGGACGGTGACGGCCACGCGAAAGCGGTGGCCGTGCAGCGATTCGCACTTGCCCTGATATCCTCTAAGGGCGTGAGCGGCATCGAATTCCTGTTCGACTGAGATCTCGTACATGTTAAGCCTCTTTCCGTTCGGTGTGACGCAATCGGTGCTAGTTCGGGGTAGCCGGTACGTACTTGAGCACGTCCTGCCTGCCGGCCACCGCTGAAAGCAACTCGATGACGGTCTTGTGCAAGACGGGGTGGACCACGTCCGGCGCAATCTCGGCCAGCGGTGTGAGTACAAACTCCCTTTCGGCTAACCTAGGGTGGGGGATTGAGAGCCCTGGACTGTCGACCTTCGCATCACCATAGAGAAGGATGTCAATGTCGATGGGCCGGGGGGCCGCCACTCGGGCGGGTATCCTGCCCAGCTTCAACTCGAAGCCCTGAAGCAGGGCTAGGAGGGAGGCGGGGGGAAGCATGGTACTCACCTCGCATGCCATGTTGAGAAACCGGGGTTGGCTCTCGTCCCCGATGGATTTGGTATCGTAGATAGATGAAACTTTGCCGAGCCTCATCCTGTGTGAGATCAATTCGATCGCTTTCTTCAGGCTGTCTTCACGGCTGCCGAGGTTGGAGCCGAGGCCCAAAAAGACGGTGACAGGTGCTGTACTCACGGCATCTCCTTCGTGTTAAGAGTTTCAAATATTCTAGCACTTTTGATACTGTCAGATACCGACCACGGGGCAAGTCAGCGACCGGGCCGGGAAGAGCGCCCCGCTTCTTTGTTCGCCAGCATGCTTGTCCTATAATGGCCGTGTCCGTAATGGTGATCCGGTGAGGAGGAGTGAAGATGGACTGCATTTTCTGTAAAATAGCCAACGGCGAGATCCCAGCCAGTCTGGTCTATGATGACGATGAGCTACTAGCTTTTCACGACATCAACCCGATCGCACCGACGCACATTCTGATAATCCCACGAAGGCATATTGCTTCTCTCACAGATCTGTCGGACACCGATCTGCCGATGATGGCGCGGACAGTGAAAGTGGCCAACGATCTCGCCAGGCAAGAGGGCATTTCCGAAAAAGGGTACCGTCTGGTGATTAACTGCGGACGGGAGGGCACGCAGCTGGTCCAGCACCTGCACATGCACCTTATCGGAGGACGTCAGCTCTCGGGGAGGATCGGCTAGGGGGGGCTCCTCAGGTAGGTGTATATCCCGGCGATGCTCTTGGCGTCGCAGATGGCGGCGGAGGCAATCAGTCCCTCAAGCGCCCCGGGGTCTACGCTGACCACGCGAATCCCCGCGGTATCTTCGGCCTCCAGCCGGTTCGGGATCAGATCGGTAGCCAGGAAAAGGTGGAGATACTCGGTGCAGAAGCCAGGCGAGGAATAGAACCCCCCGAGCTGCCTGACCGTCCGTGGCGAAAAGCCGGTTTCCTCGCTCATCTCGCGTCGTACCGCGGCAACAGCGTCCTCTCCGGGATCAATGCCCCCGGCGGGTATCTCGAGTAATTCCTTACCTGCGGCGTGACGATACTGTCGTACGAGCAGGACCCTGCCCGCCGAATCTACGGCCACAACGGCCACACACTCCGCATGTTCGACGATTTCTCTGGCGGCATGGCGACCGTCCGGCGTCTCGACAGTATCGACTCGCAGGTTGATATGCCCGCGGTAGATAAATTCGGTGGAGAGAGTCTTTTCCTCGTTCATGAATGCGGTCCGTTGGGTCGGCTGCCACAGCCTTACCGGTCTGTCCGGATGCAGGGGGCTATACTTGTGCCGGAATACTGAGACGACAAACCAAGGCAACTTCGTCGCAGCTTGGGAACTTGGGGCAGCGATAGCACTCGTTCCAGACCTTCTGGGGTAAATCCATCTTGTCGACTTTGGCGAACCCGAGCTTCTCAAAGAAGCCCGGTTTGTAAGTAAGGCAGAAGATGTTGGGGACTCCCAGTTCGCGGGCCTCGCGGACGCAAGCCGCAACGAGGTCAAACCCTACGTGCCGCTTCTGGTAGTCTTCGGCGACCGCTACCGACCTTACCTCGGCGAGGTCCGACCAGTTGACGTGAAGGGCGGCGCACCCCACCACCACCCCGTCGTCCCGGGCAACAAAGTAGTCGCGGATGTTCTCGTAGATCTCGCTGAGGGGGCGGGGCAGCATCTGACCGCGCTCGGCGAAAGAGTTGATGAGTTTGTGCATGCTTGGCACATCAGTGATCTTAGCTCGCTCTGTGACCATTTCCCGGTTCTTTCCCCTTTAGTCTTTCCTCGATAGAATCGTAGAACCTGGTCTCATGCACCCTGAGGAATTCTACGGTGGCGGAACTGACTCGCACGGTGACGACGTCGCCGCAGTCGAGATCAATGTTGATGTGCCCGTCGATACTCAGTATCCCCGGGGTTGGGCTGGTGAGCTTGAGTCTGCCCACGCTTGCCGGCGGCAGCACCATGGGGAAGGAGTAACTGAGGTGAGGCATTACCGGTATCAGCACGAAATCACGCGATTGGGGGTGCAACACCGGACCGCCGGCGGACAGGGAATAGCCGGTGCAGCCGGTTGCCGTGGCGGCGATGACCCCGTCGGCCCGGTAGGTGGTCATTGGAAGACCGTCGACGCCGGCGTCGATGGTTACCAGGCGGGGGGTACCGCCGCGGGCGATCACCACGTCGTTCAGGGCGTAGAACTGGCGAGGCTCTCTGCCTTCAGCCGTCTCAATCTCAGCGGCAAGGACGGAGCGTGCATCGACGGTCCCTTTCCCTTCGAGAAGGAGCGGCAGCTTCTCCATGGTCTCGCTGACGCTCAACTCGGTCATGAACCCGAGTCTGCCCAGATTGATGCCGGCGATCGGAATTCTCCTGGGCATTATCGCCTGAGCTGCCCTGAGAATAGTGCCGTCTCCGCCGATGCTCAGAATCAGATCAGTCCCCTCCACCTGGGGACGGGACTGCTCCCACTCCCAAGCCGAACAGAGCCAAACGGCCAAATGCCGTTCCCTCAGAAACACTTTTATTTCCCGGGCCAGGGCGCAGGCAGCCTCTTTCAGCGGATGGTAGAATATGCCGATTCTATTCATGTTGCTACAGGAGCGTCCAGCGGTCCCAAAAACGACTATCATAGTATAGCGCCGAGTGATGCTGGCAGTAAAGCGTCGGGTTGGCTCCCGGGCACTGCTTGTCTGTGAGGCGGCTAAATATAAGCGAAGGAGAAGACGATGCCTACCAGTGAGAAGTTTACGGTGTCCGGCGGCCAGATGGTTGACAAGGTTAAGCAGCTGATTCACCAAGGTAATATCAGGCGGATCAGGGTCCTGCAGGAGGGAAGGGTGGTGATGGAGATACCGCTGACCGCCGGAGCGATCGCCATACTGGCGGCGCCGCTACTGGCCGCTCTCGGCGCCTTCGCCGCGTTGGCGACGGAGTGCACAATCGAAGTGGAGAAGATGGATTTGTCCGACCAGGTGAAGAAATAGGTCGCGTGGACATTGTCCTGGCCAGACACGGCGAGACCGAGTGGAATGTCGGAGAGGTGTTCCGCGGCCGGGCGGACATCGACCTGAACGATACGGGACGAATACAGGCCGGTCTACTTGGCCAGTTCCTGGCGGAAACGGAGATTGAGAAGGTCTATTCCAGCCCGCTGAAACGGGCACTCGCGACCGCCGGGGCGATCGCGCAGCACCACGGTCTGGAAGTGGAAGTTTCGCCGGGGCTCAATGACCTGAATTTCGGGGAGTGGGAGGGTCATCCGGTAGTGGAGGTCAAAGAGAGGTATCCCGATGTCTTCGCTCTGTGGGCGGACCATCCGGAAAAGACCCGGTTGCCCGGCGGTGAGACGTTGGACGACGTTAGCCGGCGGGCGGAGAGAGTCGTCAGCGAAGCCGTTGCAGACCATTCGGGGGTGGTCGTTCTGGTGACCCACCGCGTGGTAATCAAGGTACTGGTGTGTGCTCTCCTCGGCCTCGGCAACCGCAACTTCTGGAACGTCATGGTAGATACCTGCGGTCTGACGACTTTTCGTCACGACCGGGGGCGTTTCGTCCTGGTCAGACACAATGACACCAGCTTCCTGAAGCCAATGGACAAGCAGCCACCGGCGGATTTCTAGTTCGTCCCGGGGCCAATTCATCTCTGTTATAATTGGCGTATGGCTGAACCCAGGCTCGTTCTCTTCGACGGTCATGCCATTGTGCATCGGGCGTTTCACGCTTTCGAGAGAACGAGGATACTTACCAGCAAGAGCGGCGAAATCGTGAGCGCGGTGTACGGCTTCGCGTCGATGCTGCTGAAATCGGTAACCGATCTCAAACCGGTCTACTGGGCAATCGCGTTCGACCGGGCAGCTCCTACCTTCCGTCATCAGATGTTCGATCAGTACAAGGCGCAGCGCCCCCGTACGCCGGAGGAACTGGTTGGTCAAATGGGCCGTGTAAGACAGCTGGTGGACGCGTTTCGGCTGCCGGTTTTCGAACTGGATGGCTTCGAAGCCGATGATGTGCTCGGCACGCTGGGACGGCAGGCATCGGAACTGGGCGTGGATACGGTCATTGTAACCGGCGACGCCGATGCCATGCAGCTGGTCTCGCCGCGGGTGAAAGTGCTGTACCCAAAGCCCCGGGGCACTTTCGGCGACACGGCCCTGTTCGACGAGAGTATGGTCGTGGAAAAGTACGGGGTTAGACCGAACAATATCGCCGACCTGAAAGCACTCGTGGGAGACCCATCGGACAACATTCCCGGCGTCCGCGGCATCGGAGGCAAGACTGCGGTCAAGTTGATACAGGAGTTCGGTACGATCGAAGAGATCTACCGCCATCTCGAGGACGTAACGCCGCCCAGACTGCAGGCTCTGCTCAGGGAGAATGAAGCAGTAGCCCACCACAGTAAGAAGTTGACCACCATAGTGGTCGACACGCCGGTCAGTTTGAACCTGGACCAGTGCCGCGTCAGCCGCTACGACCGGGACGTAGTCACCGGTCTGTTTCGTGAGCTTGGTTTTTCGAGCTTGCTCGGCAAGCTGGCGGGCCTTGAAGAGGCCATTTCAGAGTCCGCCCCCCGGCCGCAGCGTAAACCGGTACCGGTACGGTACCAAATCGTGAATACAGCGTCGGCCCTTGATGAGTTGGTTATCAGGCTCAAGACCGCTGGAGTCTTCTCCTTCGATCTTGAGGCCACCGGAACTGACCCCATGGCGGCAGGAATTGTCGGCTTCTCCTTTTCGCCTGCCTCCGGGGAAGCCTACTATGTCCCGGTGGGACACACCGGGTGGGGCGGGGGAGAGCAGTTGCCACTGCCATACGTTCTTGACCGGGTCAGGCCGCTCCTGGATGACGCCACCCTGTCGAAGGTCGCCCACAATGCGAACTATGATACCACTCTCCTGGGAGAGAATGGTGTCGCCGTGAACGGCCTGGGTTTCGACTCGATGATCGCCGCCCACCTGTTGGGCGAGCGGGCTCTCAGTCTTAAGACTCTTGCCTTTGATCGGTTCGGGGTAGAAATGACGCCGATAACGGCTCTCATCGGGACCGGGGCCAAGCAGCTTTCGATGTCTCAGGTCGAGATCGACCGGGCGGCCGAGTATGCCTCGGCCGATGCCGATATGACCTTCAGGCTGGCCGGACTCCTCGAGCCCGAGTTACACAGGGACAGGTTGTGGGCGTTGTTTGCTGATGTCGAGATGCCGCTGGTTCCGGTCCTGGTGCACATGCAGAGAAATGGGATTGCCCTCGACACTGACTTGCTGAGAGCGATGTCGCTCCGGTTGGGTGGCCAACTGCGCAAACTGGAGCAGGACATCTACGATTGCGTCGGGCATCAGTTCAACATCAACTCTCCGCAACAGCTGAGTGCGGTGCTGTTCAATGATCTCCAGCTTCCCGCCCGCAAGAAGGGAGGCGCCTATTCGACTGGCGCCGAGATACTGGAAGAACTACGGGGAGCGCACCCGGTGATCGGACCGATTCTGGAATACCGGCAACTGGCCAAGCTGAAGTCAACCTACGTGGACGCTCTGCCGGGTCTGATCAATCCGAAGACGGGCCGGGTGCATACCAGCTTCAACCAGACGAAGACGGCGACCGGCCGGCTGTCCTCGAGCGACCCGAATCTGCAGAACATCCCGATAAGGGGTGAATTGGGCAGAGAAATCCGGCTCGCTTTTGTGGCCCCCGAAGGGTCACTGCTCATGAGCGCCGACTACTCTCAGATCGACCTGCGGGCCCTCGCCCACCTGTCACAGGACGAGGGGCTGCTTGAAGGTTTCAGACGCGACGAAGACGTTCACGCGGCGACCGCCAGCCGGCTTTTCGGCGTGCCGCCGCTCCTGGTGACTCCGGACATGCGGCGGCTGGCCAAGACAGTGAATTTCGGGGTCATCTACGGCATGAGTGAGTACGGGCTGGAGCAGGCCACCGAATTATCCAGGGAAGAAGCGGCGCAATTTATTACGGCCTACTTCGACAAGTATCCCGGGGTCGCGAAGTATCTTGAGACTACGCGGCAGCAGGCCAGGGACACCGGCTACGTCCAGACGATTCTCGGCCGGCGACGTTCGATCCCGGAAATCAATTCCACGAACCGGCAGGTCAGACTGGCTGCCGAGCGGATGGCGATCAACATGCCGGTTCAGGGCACATCGGCCGACATCATCAAAGTGGCCATGGTCAACCTGTACCGCGAGATGGAAAGGCGGCATTTGAAGAGCCGGATGCTGCTTCAGGTCCACGACGAACTGGTGTTCGAAGTGCCCCGGGAGGAACTCGCCGAAATGAGCGAACTGGTGCCGGTTATGATGTCTACGGCCATCGAATTGAGTATCCCGGTCAGGGTGGAAACCAAGAGCGGCCAGAATTGGGGCGAACTAAAGTAGTCCGATTCTTCGGGTCCGTGCTGCCGCGACATAATTGACGTAGAAGGGTGGACGAAGATGCCGGAACTGCCCGAAGTTGAAACGGTGAAGAACGATCTGCTGCCTGTCGTGGTCGGTCAGCGTATCACGGACGTGACGCTCTTTTGGGACGGCATGGTGCGCGGGCCGTCGGTAGAGGAGTTCCGCCGGCTGCTGGTGGGCCAGCAGATTACGGGTCTTACCCGCCGGGCAAAGTATCTTCTGTTCCAGTTGGGCAGCGGCGACACGCTGGTCATTCATCTCAAAATGAGCGGGGCGCTGCTCCTGCAAACACCCGACGATCTGGGAAAATACATCCGCGCCGTTATTCACCTTGAAGGCGACCGCAAGATCTACTTCCGGGATCCCCGCAAGTTCGCGCGGATGACGGTGGTGCATGACGTGGCGTCGATTGTCGATAAGCTGGGGCCGGAGCCGCTCGAAGCGTCTTTCACCGCGGCCACGCTGTCCAAGCTCCTGGGAAGGCGAAAGGGACCGATCAAGGCAGTGCTGCTCGACCAGGGCCTTATTGCCGGCCTGGGCAACATGTACGCGGACGAAGCCCTTTTTGCCGCCCGAATCGGTCCGCTGCGTCCGGCCAATAGTCTGACGGAACCGGAGCTCAGGCATCTCCACAGGGCGATCCGAGAAGTGTTGCGGCTGGGAATTACCAACAAAGGCGCCAGCGAGGTCACCTATTTCCGGCCGAGCGGCGACATGGGAAAGGCGTTCGAGGATTTCAAAGTCGCCCACCGCCGTGACGCCGCCTGTCCGCGCTGCGGTACACCAATCCAGCGCATAAGACTCCGGGGCCGGGGCACCTATTTCTGTCCGCACTGCCAGGGCGACGCTTAGTGTAGTGCATCTGACTATTCGTTATCTTCGTTGTGGCCGGCGTCACCATCGACTCCCTTCGACAAGCTTCCCACGCTGCGCTCTGGACCGGCAGGGTGAGCGGGATCGGAGGATAGCGCTATCTGAGATGCACTACACTAGTTTGAGACGCCCTTGCCCAGCGCAGTATAATCGTCGTGACTCGTGAAGAAGGAGGTAGCGCATGCACAAGAATTGGAGATTCATACATGCGTCCATTGTCGTCAGGGACATAGAAAAGGCAATTGCCCATTTTGACTCCCTCGAGGTTGGTCCGTTTCCAGCTTTCCTGGGTGGGCCGGGAATGGCATTCAGCGGGAAGACAGTCAGGGGGAAGCCGGTGGAATACGACATGGATCTGAGGCTCGCCAAGAGCCAGCTCGGAGGGATTGGCTTCGAACTGATCCAGCCGCTGAAGGGCGAGACGGTTTACACCGAGTTTCTGGAAAAGAAGGGCGAAGGTCTTCATCACCTCGCCTATGCGGTCGAGGATTTCGACGCGGAGGTCGCCGAGATGCAGAAGCGGGGTTTCAAGATTGTCCAGACCGGGGCGATGCCGAACAGCCGATGGGCGTATTTTGACACCGACAAAGTGGGCGGCATGCTGATCGAATTGTGCGAAGCGCCCAAGAAGAAGGCCTGAGCGATGGCCGCGGTCCCGGACGATCCTCCGGTTTGGGTTTGTCGCGTGCCTGTGTTAGAATGAACATCTATCGCGACAACTAAGAAAGGAACAATATGACTGAGAAGACGAAAGCCGTTGAGAAGCCGCTGCCTGACCTTGGCAAGTTCATTGAGAATGTGAACAAGCGGGACAAGGTGAGCGGGTTGAAACTCAGATTGCCGGTTACCCGGCGGAAAAGACGGGGTCGATAGGGCTAGGATGGCCCGTTCGCCGGTTCGAACGGGTGCCCGCCACGATCGAAATCGGGCCGGTAGTTTGAGTCGGCCCCGAAGTCCTGTACCCAGCCATTTTCCAGTCCCAACCCCTCAACAAGTTTGACGACCGAAGAGTACTCTTCGGTCGTTATCGTTCTTGATAACTCCGCAATTCCATTTGCCCTGTGTGCCGGGAAGTACTGTGACATGATGCTCACGGTGATGTTGGGTGAGACCTCGGAGGCGAGCCATGTCAGCGAGTCCTCACTTCCGGCCAGGTTGCCGGGCAATATCAGGTGACGTACGATAACCCCCTTCACGGCGAGACCATCGTCATCCACCTCGAGGTCCCCGACCTGACGGTACATCTCCTTAATGGCGGCACGGGCGTGGCGCACGTACCTCGGGGCATAGGAATAGCGCATGGCCCATCGGTCCGAGGCGTACCTCAGGTCCGGCAAGTAGATGTCGACAATCCCGTCGAGTTGGGTCACCGTTTCCAGAGAATCGTAGCCTCCGGTGTTGTAGACGAGAGGCAGCCGCAGACCCATGGGGACGGCCTCGAGGACCGCCCGCGTTATCTGGGGGACGAGGGGTGTGGGTGAGACGAGGTTAATGTTGTGGCAACCGAGTTCGTCCTGGAGATATATCATGTGTTTTGCCAGGTGGGTGCAACTGATCTCATTCGCCCGCTGCTGGGCCGGGTCCTGGCTAATCTGGAAATTCTGGCAGTAGACGCAACTCATGTTGCAGTTGCCGAAGAATATGGCGCCGGAACCACGCGTGCCGGACAGGGCGGGCTCCTCACCACGGTGGGCGCATACCGAAGAAACGACAGGCAGGATTCCCGAATGACAGGCGCCCCGGTTACCCGCCAGCCGGTCGACGAAACACTGCCTGGGACATATGTTGCACCTTCCAAGACGGGCCTCGAGCGCCTCCGCCCTGCGGGCGAGTTCTCCTGACCGGTATAGACCGAGGTAACCCGGTTCGTAATCTCGCTGGATCATGGTGGTTCCTTCCTGCCATAGATAAGCTGCATCAAGCGTACGTCGAGCAGTTGGTTGAATTTGTAGCCGACTTCCCGCATCACCCCGATGTCTTCGAATCCGGCCGAGCGGTGCAGGCGAATGCTGGCCAGGTTGCCCTCGGTGATTCTTGCCAGGATGGTGTGCAAACCGCAGCGTTCGCCGGCGATGGTGACCTCGGTCATCAGTTGGCTGCCGATCCCCCGGCCGCGACATCGTTCCCGGACATAGATGGAGATCTCGGCCGTGTCGGCATAGGCACAACGGGTCGACCATTCGCTGAGCGATGCCCAAGCAACCACAGCGCCGTCCAGTTCGGCGACGAGGACGGGATGCCTTGAATCGTGTGCCTCGAACCAGGACGTCTGCTGCGCCAGCGATCTTGGTTCACTGTCGAATGTGGCGTTGGTGGTAAGGATGGCCTCGTTGTAGATTTCGCTAATTAACGGTAGGTCTGCGGCCGTCGCTTTTCTGATCTTCATCACGTTTGCTGTTAACCCTGGGCCAGCAAGGCCCTCAATTTGGCGAGGGCCAGGTCGATCCGCTTCAGCGAAAGATCCTTGCCCAGTACGGCCATCATCTGGAACAGGGGAGGCGTGGCGGTCTCGCCACTGACGGCGGTGCGCAAAGCGCCGAAAAGCTGGCCGGTCTTTACGCCCAGTTCGGTAGCCAGCGGTCGCAGCATCTGTTCGAGCGCCAGAGCATCGAAGTGCTCCTGGCCGGCGAGCCTTTCCCTGGCTAAACTAAGGGCGCGCGTGACGGATTCGGCCGAGGCGTCCTTGCCGATGAGAAGCTTCGGGTCGTAGTCGAGGACATCGGCAAAGAAGTAGCGTGTCAGGGGGGCGACCTCCTTAAGGACCCTGGTCCGCTCCTGGACCAGGGGAAGGACGTCGCGCACGCGCTCCGGCGAGAGGGGTCGCGTCACCTCAACAGGCAGGTCCCTCTCGAGGAAGGGAGTAGCGCGCCGGGCGAATTCGTCGGCGCTTAGTTTACGCAGGTACAGCCCGTTGAGCCAACCGAGTTTGTCCTGGTTGAAGATCGCCGCCGTCTTGCCGACGCGCTCGAGCGAGAATTGTTCGATCAGTTCCTGCCGGTTAAAAAGCTCGGTCTTGTCGTCGAGTGACCAGCCGAGGATCGCCAGGTAGTTCATCATGGCTTCGGGCAGGTAGCCATCGGCGCGATATTCTCCGACATGGACGGAGCCATGCCGCTTGCTGAGCTTAGCCCGGTCGGAACCGATCAGAAGAGGCAAATGAGCGAACCGGGGCGCCTCGTAGTCCAGTGCGCCGTACAACAGCACATGGCGTGGCGTGCTAGATAGCCATTCCTCGGCCCGGATCACATGACTCATCTTCATTTCGTGGTCGTCGACCACGTTCGCCAGATGATATGTTGGAAAACCATCGGACTTCAGCAAGACAAAGTCGTCAAGGAGGCGGTTATCGAAGGAGACGTCTCCCCATATCAAGTCGTGAATAGCCGTCTGTCCGGTGAGGGGCATCTTGAATCTGACCACCGGGGTGACGCCCTCGGCTATTCGTTGGGCCCTCTCCTTCGGGTCGAGATCCCGGCAATGCCGGTCGTACCCCGGTGGCTGCTTACGTTGCGTCTGCATCTGCCTCATGAGATCGAGGCGCTCGGTCGAACAGTAGCAGTGATAGGCGTGGCCGCGGGCTATCAGACTGTCGGCGGCGCGGTGGTAGAGAGCGAGCCGCTCCGACTGAAAGTAAGGGCCGTAGGGTCCACCCACCTGGGGTCCCTCATCCCAGTCAATGCCGAGCCATTTCAGGCCATCCATGATTGCTTCCACCGATCCCTCAATTTGGCGCGCCTGGTCGGTGTCCTCGATGCGCAGAACAAAGCTGCCATGGTTGTGTCGGGCGAACAGCCAGGCGAACAGCGCGGTGTGCAGGCTGCCAATGTGCAAGAACCCAGTCGGGCTCGGGGCAAAGCGGGTCCGGACGGCGTCGGTCATCTTGTGGTCTCCCTATCCGGCGGCGCCGCTTCGGTTGACAGACGCCGCCGGTATTCGATGATTCTTGATTGCGCCAACTTCACATAATCGGGGACAATTTCGTAGCCCAGGTAATGCCTGCCGGCCTTGATGGCTGCCAGGCACGTGGTACCGCTGCCGCAAAACGGGTCGAGGACAACATCATCGTGAAACGTGTACAGCTGGATTAGCCGGTATGGCAGATCGATGGGGAAGGGAGCAGGGTGGCCCACTTTCCGCGCCGATTCGGCCGGGAAAGTCCAGACGCTTTTTGTGAAATCAAGGAACTCGTCCCGATCGATGGTACTGAGCTTGCCGGGGACCCGGCGCCGGCCGAATGAACCCTTTGAGAAGACAAGGACATATTCGTGGACGTCTCTTAGCACCGGGTTTCCGGCCGACCGCCACGTTCCCCAGGCGGTTGAGGGGCTGGCGCTCGATGCCTTATTCCAGATGATCTCGCCCCGCATGAGATATCCAATTTCCAGCATGTCCTGAATAACATAGCTGTGCAAGGCGATGTATGGCTTGCGGCCCAGGTTCGCCAGATTGACACATGCCCGGCCGCCGGTAGCCAGCTTCCGGTAGACTTCGGCGAACACGCGCCTGAGCAACCCCCGGTACTCTTCCAGAGTGAGGTCGGCGTCATACTCCTTGGTTACGTTATAAGGCGGCGAAGTCACCATGAGATGAACGCTGCTGTCGGGGACATCATCCATATGCTCGCTTGATTTGCAGAACAGGCGGTCCAGCCCTTCCGGGGCTATTCCGTTGTCCTGGAAGTCGGCCGGCTGCGTCAGGCTGCTGCCCAGGTACAGACGGCTCCCGTAGAACTTGGAGGAATCGTGCCCGGAGCGGCCCGGACTGCCAAAAGCGCTGGTCGTGGTGCCTTTCTTTCTGCCGTTGCCTGATATCTTCATAAATCCTGGATGCAGCGCCGCCGGACGCTGCTTCCCCATTCTACCATCTCGTCTTGAGTACGTTCCATGCCGGAGGTAGTGTCTACGCGGGCGGCGGCGAATGCCCTGAACAGAGGGTGGTGATCAGGGGAAAACGACTGTGGCTGACTGTGGCGGCCAACGGCGGCTCTGCGAACGACGTCTGACCGCAACAGCCAACGCTTAAGGCGGCTATCCGTTCACATGTCCCGGGGAAGCCTGATCGTGGCCGGGGCCGTGAATGAAAAACCAGTCAATTATCTCCCGGGCGATGCTCATCTTAGGGGGTAGCTCGGGAAGGTCGCCGGCACCATACCAGGCAGCTTCGGCGATTTCTTTGCCGTCGACCGAAATCTCGCCACCTTCATACTCGGCAGTAAAGCCGATCATCAGCGAATTGGGGAACGGCCAGGGCTGGCTGCCGAAGTACTTGATGTTCCTGACGCTGACGCCGACCTCTTCCCGCACCTCCCGCCCCAGGCACTGTTCAAGGGTCTCGCCGGGTTCAACGAATCCGGCAATGATGGTGTGCATGTGTCCCCGGAAGGCGGCGTAGCGGGCCAGCAGGATCTTGTTGCCTCTGATCACGGCGGTTATAACAGCCGGCGAGAGGCGAGGATAACTGGTGAAGCCGCATTCCGGGCACTTCTTAGCCCTTTCCCCGGCGAGTTGTTCGTTACGGTGACCGCACCGGCCGCAAAACTGGTGCGTCTGGTCCCAGTTCACGATCTGCAGTGCCCTGCCGGCCAAGAGAAATACGTCTTCGTCGATGGCACCGTACAGTGACCGCAGTTCGTTAAGAGACATGCCCTCGGGAGCCATAGTGTGCGGGGACACTTCAGCCGCGAAACATGGCTTGCCTCTAAGCGTCCCCAGATACTGGGTTCTTACCGGAGAAAGCCCCACTTCCTCCAAACCGGTCAGAAAAGGAACGTTCAGCTCTCCAGCGTGCGAACCCAGCAGTAGTCTAGTCAGGCAAAACACAAACCAGTAGCTGTGATCGCCGGCCCCTTGCTCGAAGGTCACGGCAGGTGCGTAATGCTCGTAGATACTGGCTCTGGTCATGCTCAGTCCTGATCAGGCGCCGCCGGGCGGCCCAATAACCACCGGTTTTAACCTCAATGCTAACCTTACTGGAGGGAGGTCTCCGGCGTCAAATGAGGCGGTGTGTTCCGGAAGGCCGTTGCCGGGCCGACTGATAACCGGTCCATGTTCCTGGTACGCCTCTGATCGTGGCGCGGAGATCATGCCGCCGAGCGAGGCTGCGGAGCGGGTCCAAAGCACAGGCTGTGTTATACTTGTCCTGGCTGGGCGCAGCATGAGACTGGTGGTCTGTTTTGAGCAGTATGAGTTCCCAGATTGAGGCGGCGGTGAGTGTGCTCAAGGGCGGCGGACTGGTGGCTTTCCCGACGGACACGGTGTATGGATTGGGAGCGAGTATTCGGTGCGCCGAGGCAGTGAAGCGGATATTCGTGGTGAAGGCGAGGCCGCGGCAGATGGCTCTGCCCTTGCTTGTTGGAAGCGTCGCTCACATCGAAGAGTTGGCTGGACATGTTTCAGCGACGGCGCGATGCTTGATCGATGCCTTTCTTCCCGGTGCAGTAACGCTGGTGCTAACCGCCTCCCCACGGGTGCCTGAGTACCTGAAGACGAGAGAGGGGACGATCGCGGTGCGTATCCCAAATCACCCCGTGCCGCTGGCCCTGATCGAAGGCACCGGCGGGGCGATCGTCGGAACAAGCGCCAACCTCAGCGGGAAGTCAAGTCCCCTGACCGCTGAGGAAGTGCGTTCACAGCTAGGACGCCAGGTGGACGTGGTCATCGACGGGGGGCGCTGTCCCGGAGTTGAGTCGACCATTGTTGACGTGACCGGGGAGGTCCCTGCGGTCCTGCGCCGGGGGGCCATCTCCGCAGAAGCGATCGGTAAGGCGTGTGGCCGAGTGCTGGCGGGAGACGGAGGTTGAGTATGCGTATCGCGGTAGGTTCGGACCATCGGGGAATCAAGCCCAAGGAATTCGTCAAGCGGGTGCTCACGGACCTGGGCCACACGCCTGAAGATATTGGCTCGTTTACCGAGGATGCGGTGGACTATCCTGACATCGCGCAGAAGGTGGGAAAGCTGGTTGCCAGCGGCGGTTGTGACGCGGGCATACTAATCTGCGACACCGGCATAGGAATGTGTATCGCTGCCAACAAGGTCAAGGGGATCAGGGCGGCGCTGTGCTACGACGCCTTTTGTGCGGGCCGGTCGCGCCAGCACAACGATGCCAATGTGCTTTGCCTGAGCGGGCGGGAAGACGAACAAAAGATGCGTGAAATCATGGTGGCATTCCTGGCGACGGCTTTTGAAGGCGGCCGTCACCAGCGGCGCGTGGACAAGATATCGGCGATGGAAGAGCCATAAGACGCAACGGTTGACAAGATAGCCGGGGAACGCTTCTCAAGCCTTGTTGAATTTGACAACAGATTCACAGTGTGTTAATTTACGAAAACTATGATATTTCGTTTGTCGCTCGTACTTGTAGTCGTCACATAGACAGTGCGAGTGGGCCTGTTCCACGAGGAGCCGTCCCACCGGGGCGGCTTTTTTTGTCAATGATGATGGAGGGAGTTGGAAGGTGAAAAGCGACGCGATTAAGAGGGGCCTTGAGAGAGCGCCGCATCGGGCGCTGCTACATGCCCTGGGTTGCGATGCGGCTGACATGGACAAGCCGTTCATCGGGGTGGTGAACAGCTTCACTGAGATCGTCCCCGGCCACGTACATCTTCGGGATATCGCCGACGAGGTCAAGGCCGGAGTTCGGGCGGCGGGCGGGGTACCGTTTGAGCTGAATACGATCGCCGTCTGCGACGGCCTCGCCATGGGTCACACGGGGATGAAATTCAGCCTGCCGAGCCGGGAACTGATCGCCGACTCGGTGGAGATAATGGCTGAAGCGCACGCGTTCGACGGTCTGGTCTTCATCCCCAACTGCGACAAAGTTGTGCCAGGCATGCTGATGGCGTCGGTAAGATTGAACGTCCCGGCTGTGTTTGTCAGCGGCGGGCCAATGCTGGCCGGTCAGATGGACGGCGCCGAGGGATTTGTCGGCGTCGATGTCAACTCGATCTTCGAGGCGGTGGGTAGGGTCACCGCCGGCAAGATGTCTGAGGCGGAACTCAAACAGCTGGAGGAAGCTGCCTGTCCAGGCTGCGGCTCTTGTGCAGGCATGTTCACCGCCAATACGATGAATTGCCTTACTGAGGCGCTCGGTATGGGGTTGCCCGGCAATGGCACCATTCCGGCTGTCGAGTCCCGCCGCCGCAGGCTGGCGAGAACGGCCGGGCAGAGGATCATCGACCTGGTGGCCAAGAACATCCGGCCCCGAGATATTGTGACGCAGGACGCGGTCCACAACGCCTTCGCGGTGGACATGGCCCTGGGCGGGAGTTCCAATTCGGTGCTTCATCTTACCGCGATCGCCACCGAAGCAGGTCTTCGTTTCCCGCTGTCGATGATCAACGAGGTCAGCAGGGTTACTCCGCAGCTGTGTAAGCTGAGTCCGGCCGGGCCGCAGCATATCGAAGACCTGGACCGGGCGGGGGGTATTCAGGCAGTAATGAAGGAACTGGACGGCCGGCTGAAATTGAATGCGTTGACCGTTACCGGGTCTACCGTGGGTGAGAATATCGCTGCTGCCCGGGTGAAAGACGCTGAAGTTATCCGGCCGGCGACCAGGGCGTACTCGCCTACGGGTAGCCTGGCCATCCTGTTCGGGAATCTGGCTCCAGACGGGGCGGTGGTCAAGAAAGGGGCGGTGTCTCCTGAGATGATGGTGCATGAAGGGCCGGCCCGGGTCTTTGATTCCGAGCAAGCGGCTACCCACGCGATCACGATGGGTCAGATCAAACCGGGGGACGTCGTGGTGATCAGATACGAAGGGCCAAAGGGCGGGCCGGGCATGAGGGAAATGCTGGGGCCGACGTCTATCCTGGCCGGAATGGGGCTGGACAAAGAGGTCGCTCTGATCACCGACGGACGTTTTTCGGGGGCGACGCGCGGCGCGGCCATCGGACATGTCTCACCTGAGGCCGCCAGCCGGGGTCCGATCGCGGCCCTGCGCGAGGGTGACGGCATCAGGATCGATATTCCGGCGGGCAAGCTGGAAGTCAAATTGAGTCAGATTGAGATGACGAGCCGTCTGGCAAAACTGCCCGATTTTGTGCCCGCGGTGACGACCGGGTACTTAAAGCGCTACGCAGCACAGGTATCCTCGGCCAGCACGGGCGCTGTTTTTGAATGAGAGGGAGAGCGGTATGAAGTTGAGTGGCGGGCAAATTGTTTGCGAAAGCCTTTTGAAAGAGGGTGTTGAGGTCATCTTCGGCATTCTTGGTGGCGCAATTCTCCCTCTATACGACACCCTGCCGCAGTACCCGAAGCTGCGCCACATCCTGGTGCGCCATGAGCAGTGCGCGGCGCACTCCGCCGACGGGTACGCACGCGCGACCGGCAAAGTCGGAGTGTGTTTTGCCACCTCGGGTCCGGGGGCAACGAATCTGGTAACGGGCATCGCCAATGCGCATCTGGATTCGGTACCCATGGTAGCCATCACCGGCCAGGTCGCGCGGCCATTTGTCGGCAAGGATGCGTTCCAGGAAGTTGACATAACCGGCATAACGCTGCCCATTACCAAGCATAATTATCTCGTCATGGACGCCGCTTCGGTGGCCCGAACCATCAAGGAGGCATTCTATCTGGCGAGGACCGGACGGCCCGGGCCGGTGCTGATAGACATTCCGCGCGACGTTTTCATTGAGGAAGCCGAGTTCCATTATCCGGCCAAGGTATCGCTGCCGGGTTACAAACCGGTCGTGGACGGTCATCCGGCGCAGATCAAGAAAGCGGCCCGGATCATCAATGAAGCGAGGCGCCCCCTCATCGTGGCGGGCAGAGGCGTTATCATATCTCAGGCGTGTGACGAATTGAGGGGTCTTGCGGAGACCGGTCAGGTTCCGGTGGTGACCACGCTGCTGGGTATTGGCGCCTTCCCGGAGAGTCATGTGCTGAGCTATGGTATGGTTGGCATGCATGGCATGGCATACGCCAACATGGCGGTCAACAATGCCGACGCGATTGTCGCTATCGGTATGCGCTTTGATGACCGGGCCACCGCCAAAGTCGCCGGCTTTGCCCCGAGTGCTCACATTGTACACATCGATATCGATCCGGCTGAGATCGGCAAGAATGTGGCGGTCGATGTCCCGATAGTCGGGGACGTGAGGGCGGTGCTGGGCGAGCTCAACCAGCAGGTGGAATCGGGAGACCGGGTTGACTGGCTGAGGCAACTGGACGATTGGCGGCATGAACATCCGTCCACGTTGGTCAAGGAGAGTGCGGGGTTGATTCCCCAATTCGTTATCAGGAAGATATACGACACGACCGGGGGGAAGAGCACCATCGTCACCGGAGTTGGACAGCACCAGATGTGGGCAGCGCAGCACTATTGGTATGAGCGGCCGAACAGTTTCATTTCATCGGGCGGGTTGGGAACAATGGGATTTGGTCTCCCGGCATCCATCGGGGTCAAGGTTGGCTGCCCCGACGAAACGGTGTGGTGCATCGATGGCGACGGCAGTTTTCAGATGACGATGCACGAACTGGCGACCATTGTCCAGGAGAAGCTCGCGGTAAAGATCGCTATCATCAATAACGGTTTCCTGGGAATGCCTCGGCAGTGGCAGGAGTTGCTGTATTCCCGGCGATATGTCGCGTCGCGGCTCACCGGTCCCGATTTCGTCAAACTGGCCGATGCCTATGGCATCCCCGCGGTCAGGGTAGAACACAAAGAAGACGTCATTCCGGCGATTGAAAGAGCGATGGCGGAGCCGGGGCCATTCCTGGTCGACTTCAGGGTGGAGCCAGAAGAGAACGTGTATCCGATGGTCCCTCCGGGGGCTTCGCTGACCGAACTCATTGAGGAACCCAAGCCGAGATCGAGGGCTTTCTCGGGTTCTGCCAAGTCGCTGGTGAGTAACGTGTGAGCCGATGGAAGGAGGCAACATGGCACCGTCCAAGCATACCCTGGTGGCGCTAGTTGAGAACAAGCCCGGGGTCCTCAACCGGGTGGCCAGTCTCTTTCGCAGACGCGGTTTCAACATTGAAAGCATCGCGGTTGGTCATTGCGAAACACCACACTCGTCGCGAATGACTATTGTGGTGGATGGGACTTCGACGACTGTCGAGCAAGTCCGCAAGCAACTGGAGAAAGTGATCGATGTTGTCCGGGTGTCGGACATCACTGAGGAGCAAATAGTCGCCCGCGAGTTGGCTCTCATCAAAGTGAAATCGACTTCGAACACGCGCAGTGAGATTATCCAAATTGTGGACATATTCAGGGCGAACATTGTCGATGTGGCTACGGATTCGCTAACGGTTGAAGTGACCGGCGACGAGGAGAAGATCAATTCCCTGGCCAGTCTTCTGGGTGGATATGGTATCAAGGAGCTTTCCCGTACCGGGCGTATTGCCATGCCCCGCGGAGGGGCCGGTCCCTAGTGGATTCTTCCCCGCGTTTGGGGTGTTGAATTCCCGGAAGCGGTGGGGTATCATCACTGCAGGACTGGAGGTGAGCCTATGTATAAGCGCATGCTAGTTCCGCTCGATGGCTCGGAGGTTGCCGAAGTCGTGTTCCCCTATGCCAAAGAGTTGGCAGGGCGGCTCGGAACCGAAGTGTTGCTGCTTCACATCGCCAACCCAACGCTGAAAGATTTTCAGCCAATGGTGCAAGCGTATGTGGACCATGCCGCCGACGTCATAAGAACCGGGGCCGGGGCTCAAGGCAAGCCTGTCACAGTTAAAGGTGAACTCATCAGCGGCTACCCTCCGGACGAAATTCTCCGCTACGCCGAAGAAAAGAAGGCCGATCTGATCCTGATGGCGAGTCATGGAAGATCGGGACGCAGTAAGCGTTGGGAAATCGGAGGCGTGGCTGAAAAAGTGCTGCGTTCGGCTTCGATACCGGTGCTTTTGGCCCGGGCAGAGCTGCGCGATCAGCTTCCGTTTGACCGGTGGCCGGCCATGGACTTGGTGGTGCCGCTGGATGGGTCGGAGTTGGCGGAGACGGTACTGCCCCACGCCGCAGCCCTGGCCGCGAACCGGGCCCCAAATTCGGTGAAAGTCGTCTTGCTCCGGGCCTGCGAGCCTCCTACGATGCCGACGTACTACAGTCCGGAACTCTCAGAGATTCCGCTGCACTGGGGTCAATACGCCCAACAGGAGACGGCTCGCTGTAAGCAGGTGTCCGTGGAATACCTGACGCGAACGGAGAGCCGGTTGAGGGCAGACGGCATCGACGTACG
Source organism: uncultured Chloroflexia bacterium (assembly GCA_963735055.1). Taxonomy (GTDB): domain Bacteria; phylum Chloroflexota; class Dehalococcoidia; order Dehalococcoidales; family UBA2162; genus JBBITI01. Next base: position 89,450 of record CAVTJN010000010.1, read on the forward strand.
GTCAGAGGTGCTGGTGGGCAAAGCCTCCGACGAGATTGTCAACTACGCGAACAAGCATCCCTACAGTCTCATCGTCATGGCTACCCACGGGCGTTCGGGGCTGAGCCGGCTGGTTTATGGCAGCGTGGCGCTCAATATCTTAGTCGGGGTTTCCAATCCCATCCTCGTCGTGAAACCGACGGTCAAGCCGTAGAAGTGGGCGGTTATGAAACCTGACTACCACCTGCTCTTGTCAACCCGTGAGATCCGCGACCCCTGTGGACGTGGACTCCTCCTTACCGGCCCCTCTTCCTTGTGAAGAGGGGAGTATGGCGGTTTGCGGCAAATTGTGAGGAGAAGGAGAGTCTACTGTCTGAGGAATCGCTCTTGCGAGTCACCTCTCTCAGAAGAACACCATGGACAAAGTAGTTGTTTTCGACACGACGTTGCGCGATGGGGAGCAGGCGGCCGGGGGAAGTCTCAACATCCAGGAGAAGTTGGAAATTGCGCGGCAATTGGGGAAGTTGGGAGTGGATGTCATCGAAGCCGGCTTTCCGGTCACCTCGCCCGGGGATTTCGAGGCGGTCCGTCTTATTGCCCGAGAGGTTCGTACTCCGGTCATCTGCGTCCTGACCCACGCTAATCTGGGCGCCATCGATCAAAGCTGGGAGGCGGTCAAAGGCGCCGAGCGGCCCAGGATTCACATTACCCTGTCCTCTTCGGACATACATCTTTTCTACCAGTTGCGGAAAAGCCGCGAGGATGTCTTACGGATGGTTGGCGACAGCGTTGCCCACGCCAGGAAGGTCTGCAATGACGTCGAATTCTCGGCGATGGATGCCAGCCGTACCGACCCCGAGTATATTTACCAGGTGCTATCGGCGGCGATAGCTGCCGGGGCGACCACGGTGAATGTTCCCGACACGGTGGGCTACGCTATGCCCGAGCAGTTCGGAGCACTTATCGACGGGGTTTTCAAGAACGTCGCCGGGGTGGAGAAGGCCGTGGTCAGCGTCCACTGCCACAATGACCTCGGTCTGGCCGTGGCAAACTCCATTGAGGGTCTGAAACACGGCGCCAGACAGGTTGAAGGTACGATCAACGGCATCGGAGAGAGGGCGGGCAACGCGGCGCTCGAGGAAATTGTAATGGTCCTGAAGACCCGGGGCGATTATTTCGGGCTGACAACCGGCATCGATACGACTCAGATATACCGGACCAGCCGCCTGGTAAGTGATTTGACTGGTTTTCCGGTGCAGCGCAACAAGGCGATCGTGGGCGCCAATGCATTCCGTCACTCCTCGGGCCTGCACGTTGACGGTATGATCAAGGCGGCGCAAACCTACGAAATCATGGATCCCAAGAGCGTGGGCATCCCTTCGAGCAGCCTGGTGTTGGGCAAGACGAGCGGCCGCCATGCTTTCCGCGAGCGCCTGGCGGAGCTGGGGTACAGCCCGTCCGAAGAAGACTTCAGCCGCGCCTTCGCGGCGTTCAAAGACCTGGCGGACAAGAAAAGAGACGTCACTGACAAAGACATTGAATCGATCGTGGCTGAAGAGAAGCGAACGGTGTCCGAGATCTATCACCTCGACCGGCTGCAGGTTACCTGCGGCGACAAGGGTGTGCCCACGGCGGCCATCCGGCTAACCGGACCCGGGGGGCAGGTACTGGCTGATGCGGCGCTGGGGACGGGTCCGGTTGATGCTGTCTACAAGGCGATCAACCGGCTGGTGGGCGTGCCGAATACGCTGACCGAATTCAGTGTCAAGTCGGTCACCGAGGGCATCGATGCCATTGGTGAAGTGCTTATCAGGATCGAGAGCGACGGGGTCACCTACACGGGCCGCGGCGCCGACACCGATGTCATCGTGGCCAGCGCCAAGGCCTACGTGAATGCGCTGAACCGGCTGCTGGCGGCAAAGAAAAGTAAATGATCCGGTGCGGTCTCCGGGGGCAATTTCATTGTTCCCGTCTGGAATTCCATAGGCAACGAAGGAGAGTTTATGCCGACCTTAGCTGAAAAGATACTGGCGGCCCATACCGATCGGGCGAAGATCGTACCGGGCGAGTTCATAAACGTGAGGGCGGACATGGTGCTGGCTAATGACATCACCGCGCCCATCGCTATCAAGGAGTTCCGCCGTATTGGTGTCAAAAAGGTGTTCGATCCGCAGAAGATCGTGATGGTGGCTGACCATTTTGTGCCTAACAAAGACATTATTTCGGCCGAGCAGACGAAGTTCATGCGGGAGTTCGCCCACGAGTACGGTGTCCGCTTCTACGACGTGGGGCAGATGGGCATCGAACACGTCCTGCTGCCGGAGCAGGGCCTGGTCCTCCCGGGGGACGTGGTGGTCGGGGCGGATTCTCACACCTGCACGTATGGTGCCCTGGGGGCGTTTGCCACCGGCATGGGTTCCACCGACGTTTCGGCGGCCATGGCCACCGGCGACATCTGGATGAAGGTGCCGACGACAATCAAGTTTGTCTACCACGGCAGACTGGGGAAGTGGGTGGGGGGTAAGGACCTGATCCTCTACACCATCGGTCAGATTGGAGTCGACGGCGCGATCTACGCCGCCATGGAATTCACCGGCGAGGCGATCAGCGCCCTGCCCATGGACGGCCGGTTTACCATGGCCAACATGGCGATCGAGGCCGGGGCCAAGGCGGGACTGTTCCACGTTGACGACAAGACGCTGGAGTACGTCAAGGACCGGGCGAAGCGCCCCTACAAAGTCTTTCAGTCGGATAAGGATGCGGAGTATGCCCGGGTCATCGAATACGACGTTACGGGCATGGAGCCCCAGGTCTCCTTCCCCCATTCCCCGGCCAACGCCAAACCGCTCAGCCAGGCTCAAGGCATAGAGATCGATCAGTCAGTTATCGGGAGTTGCACCAACGGACGTCTTGAGGACCTGCGTTTGGCGGCTGGTGTCTTGAAGGGAAAAAAGGTCCATCCCAGGGTACGATGCATCGTTATCCCGGGGACACAACAGGTCTATCTCATGGCGCTGAGGGAAGGTCTGATTGAGACCTTCATCGAGGCGGGGGCGGCCGTCAGTACGCCGACCTGCGGTCCGTGCCTGGGAGGATACATGGGCGTCCTTGCGGCGGGGGAAAAGACGATATCGACCACCAACCGGAATTTCGTGGGGCGGATGGGCAGCACGAAGTCTGAGGTGTACCTGTCCAACCCGGCGGTGGCGGCGGCCAGCGCGGTGGTGGGAACGATCGCCGGCCCGGACCAGCTGAAATAGCCAAGGAGAACGGAACATGTTAAAGGGAACGGCCCACAAGTACGGAGCTAACGTCGATACGGATGCAATTATTCCGGCGCGGTACCTGAATCTTTCGGAGCCGGCGGACCTTGCGCGGCACAGCATGGAAGACATCGATCTGGACTTCGTGAAGCGCGTGAAGCCGGGTGACATCATGGTGGCAACCACCAACTTTGGCTGCGGCTCATCGCGCGAGCATGCTCCTTTGGCGTTGAAGGGTTCGGGGATATCGTGCGTTATTGCCAAGAGCTTCGCCCGGATCTTCTTTCGGAATTCAATCGACATCGGTCTGCCGCTGCTCGAGTGTGAAGATGCCCCGGATAACATTGTGTCGGGAGATGTCGTGGAAGTTGATCTGGCCAACGGTCGGATCAAGAATTTGACCAATGGCAAGACATTCACCGCCAAGCCCTACCCCGACTTCATGGCGGGCCTGATTGCCGCCGACGGCCTGATTGCCTATACCCGGAAGAGGCTGGGGGTGAAGTAGCCTGGCGGTCGTCCAAGGGAGTCTGGAGAGGTATGCAGGAGGAAGACAGGAAGTGAAGTTTGACATTGCGAGTCTGCCCGGAGACGGCATCGGCCCTGAGGTAATGGATGAGGCGGTCAAGGTCCTTAAGGCGGTAGGACGCAAGTACGGGCATAGGTTCGAACTCCACCGGGGTCTGGTGGGTGGGGTGGCCATTGACAAGACGGGAGAAGCGCTGACCAAAGAAACGCTCGATATGTGCCGCCGCTGCAACGCGGTGCTCCTGGCGGCGGTGGGAGGGCCGAAATGGGATGATCCCGCGGCGAAAGTCAGGCCGGAGGACGGGCTACTGGCGCTTCGCAAGTCGTTGGGCTTATTCGCCAATCTGCGTCCGGTGAAGGTCTACCCAATGCTTATCGACTCAACCAACCTGAAACCGGAAGTGGTCAAAGGCGTGGACATGATCGTGATCCGGGAACTCACCGGAGGGCTGTATTTTGGGAAGCCGAAACGGCAATGGCGAACGACACGGGGCCGGAAAGCGGTCGATTCGATGGTGTATTCCGAACAGGAGATCGAACGCATCGTGCAGGTGGGTTTCGAGCTGGCAAGAGGCCGGAAGCGAAGGTTGATTTCGGTGGATAAGGCCAACGTGCTTGAGTCTTCCCGGTTGTGGCGCACGGTGGCCATCGAAGTCGGGCGCCAGTATCCCGACGTGGAACTGGAACACATGCTGGTCGATTCATGCGCCATGCGGCTCATTCAGAACCCGCGGTACCTGGATGTGCTGGTGACCGAGAACACCTTCGGCGATATCCTGACCGACGAGGCCTCGATGCTGGCCGGCTCGATGGGCATGCTGCCTTCGGCAAGTCTGGCCGGTGTACCCAAAGAGGGAACGGCCATCTTCGGTCTTTACGAGCCGATTCACGGCAGTGCCCCGAAGCACACCGGGCAGAACGACATTAATCCGCTGGCCATGATCCTGAGTGCCGCATTGATGCTGCGGCACTCCCTGGCGCTGAGTGACGAGGCGCGAACGATCGAGAAGGCGGTCGAGTCTGTTCTGAATGACGGCTACCGCACCTATGATATAATGGGCGCGGGCAAGAGCCAGGTCGGGACCCGTGAGATGGGCGACCTGGTGACGAAGAAAATCGCCGGCTGACGGCCTTGGGCGCCGCTCGTCCCGACGAACGATGCGGGCTACCGCTAAGTCGCCGGTCTGCGTCGCCGGCCGCCACGATTGGGAGATCTGCTCTCCCTGGGGGCTGCCCGGCGTCATCAAACACGCCAGGGGGGCGGGCCGGGATCGCGGGAGTCGCTTTGTCTATGTTTCAGTGGAGTTGGATAGTTGCCTAGAGTCTACCTGTATGATACCACTCTCAGAGATGGCGCCCAGAGCGAGGGCATCTCATTCTCGGTGGTGGACAAACTGCACATTACCGAGAAGTTGGATGACCTTGGCATACACTACATCGAAGGAGGCTGGCCGGGTTCAAACCCCAAGGATGCAGAATTCCTCAAGTCCGCCGCGCGCCGGAAGCTAAGGAACGCGCAACTAGCTGTTTTTGGCAGTACCCGACGGGTCGGTGTCAGAGCTGAGGACGATAATAACCTGGTGATGCTGGTGAGCACCGGTGTCAAAGTGGCGACGATCGTGGCCAAGAGCTCTTCGCTGCAGGTGACTCAGGTGCTCGGTACGACGCCGGAAGAGAATCTCAGCATGATTGGAGACTCGGTGCGCTATCTGAAAGCCAATGGCATGATGGTCTTTGTCGATGCCGAGCATTTCTTTGACGGGTTCAAGATCGATCCTGAATATGCCCTACGCACCCTGGTGGTCGCGGCTGAGGCTGGGGCGGAGTGTCTGGTGCTGTGTGACACCAATGGCGGGGCGCTGGTTGAAGAAGTGAGTCCGCGCGGTCGCGGACGCGACCAAAGCGACGAGGACGGCGATCGGGATACATGTCCACAATGACGGCGGTTTGGCGGTCGCCAATTCGCTGGCGGCGGTGAGGGCGGGGGCCACGCAGGTGCAGGGCACGATCAACGGATACGGTGAACGCTGCGGCAACGCCAACCTGTGTACAATCATCCCTGCGCTCAAGCTGAAGATGGGCATCGAGTGCGTCAGCGACGCGCAGTTGGCGAGACTGACCGAGGTGTCGCGTTTTGTCAGCGATACGGCCAACTTGTCCTCGGACCCTTTTTCGCCCTACGTGGGGGCCAGCGCCTTCAGCCACAAGGCAGGATATCACATGGACGGGCTGGCGAAGTGGGAAGGCGCCTATCAGCATATCGATCCCGGTCTGGTGGGGAACCGGAAGAGGGCGGTGATATCGGAGTTGTCGGGGCGCGACAACATCATTTTCAAGGCCAAAGAGCTGGGCATCTCCCTGCCCGCGGACAAGAAATCTATCCAGACGCTCCTGTCTCAGATCAAGCAGGCGGAGAGTCGCGGCTACCAATACGAAAACGCCGAAGCATCATTTGAGCTTCTTCTCTATCGTTCGCTGCCGGGCTACCAGCCTTCGTTTGAGCTCGTGGACTTCATGGTGCTCGTGGAGACAAGGCGCCGTGCCCCGAGCGCGCAACCATCTTGAAGAAACACTGGCCGAGGCGATGGTCAAAGTCAAGATCGGCGGGGAGATCATCCATACGGCGGCAGAAGGCAACGGGCCGGTGAACGCCCTGGACCAGGCGCTGCGGAAAGCCCTGCTGCAATTCTATCCCAGTCTCGCGTCAGTCAAACTGGTGGACTACAAAGTCCGAATACTGGAAGAGAGTGTCGGGACGGAGTCGCAAGTCAGGGTGCTTATTGAGTCCAGCGACGGCGTGAAAGGGTGGCGGACAGTAGGCAGTTCGGCGAACATCATTGAGGCGAGCTGGCTGGCACTGGCCGATGGTCTGGAATACTGGCTGACCAAGCACAAGACGGCGACCTGATCGCCGACGGCTCTGGAACGAGTTGGGCGAGCGTGTGAAGGAGGAGACTACTATGGACTACCCGGTGTCTCTAAAATTGGACTACCCCGATAAGCTGTCCCGGCTGACCACCTTCTTTCGCATTTTCATGATCATTCCGCATGCGATTGTCCTGCAGTTTCTTGGCATTGCTGCGTCGGTTCTCCTCCTTATTTCCTGGTTCGCCATAGTGTTCACCGGCCGGTTCCCGCGCTCGCTGTGGGATTTCGAGGCTTACTATTTTCGCTGGAGCACCAGAGTCAACGGCTACTCGAGTCTCTTGACCGACAAATACCCGCCTTTCAGCGGTAACGAATAAGGGGGGCCGAAGTCTGGAGAGTTGGGTGACGGGGTTCGATGGTTAGCCTGTGGCTGGTGGTCCTATTCCTGGTAGGCCTCCTTCTCGCGGCACTGTTCTGCAGCGCGGAGACGGCCTTCATCAGTGTGCAGAAACTAAGGCTCCAGCATCTGGTACTCACCAACCGACCGGGGGCGAAGACGGTGGCCAGAATTCTGGAACACCCGGAGAAGTTTCTGGCGACGGTGCTGCTCGGGATCAATTTTTTCGAGACGGCGGTGGCCACGCTTGGCACGGTCATCGCCATCTCGGTGTGGCGTCAGAACCAGAACCTGGCGACGGCCGCGGCGACCATTGTCATCACCTTCGTTACGCTTGTATTCGCGGAGTTGATTCCCAAGAGCCTGGCGGCGCGTTTCGGGGAGCGGCTGGCGCTGGCCTACGCACGGCCATTCGAGATTGTGGGGATCATCTTTTATCCGTTTGTCTTTGTGCTGAAGCATATCGGGATCAGGTTCACCCGGATGGTGGCGGACGAGGGTGAACCCAAGCCAACGATGAGCGAAGCGGAGTTCCGGACGGCGATCACGGTGGGTGAGGCCGAGGGGGTGGTGGAAGAGAAGGCTGCCGAGATGCTGCACAACGTATTCGAGTTTGGCAACCGGCCGGTACGGGAAGTGATGATACCGCGGCCTGAGGTGGTGAGCATCGAACGGGGGGCAAAACTGGACAGTTTCCTTGAGATGTATGCCACTTCACCACTCAGCCGGTATCCGGTCTATGACGGCAGTATGGATAATGTGGTTGGCATTCTTTCAATTAGAGAAGTGCTGCTGGCGTTGGCCAAGAATACGGTAACCAAGGAGAGCCTGATCGACGAGCTCATCCGGCCCGCCCTGTTCGTCCCCGAGAGTAAGCCCATCAGTCAGCTCTTCGTGGAAATGAAGGAAAGCAATTCCCGGATGGTTATTGTGGTGGATGAGTTTGGGGGAACGGCCGGAGCCGTCAGTCTCACCCGGCTGGTCGAGGAAATAGTCGGGCCGGTGGGCGGCGAACTGGCCGGGGCCGAAAAGGAATACGAAGTCATTGACGAGTATACTTTTCAGATCGACGGGGGGATGCGCGTCGACGAGGCCAACGAACAGATGAACCTGGGGCTGCCTGAGGGTGACTACGAGACGGTCGCCGGGTTTGTGCTGCATTTGTTGTGCCGCATCCCCAAGCAAGGGGAGCACCTCAAGTACCGGGCCTTGAAGATCGTGATTACGAAGATGCGCGGACCCAAGATCGAAGAGATTCTGGTAACCAGGGAGAAGGTAGTACGTGACCCGGAGGAGACGAATGCAACGACTCCGGGTTAGGTTCAGCAGGACGGATGAAGTCAAGTACATCTCCCACCTCGATCTGATGCGCTGCTGGGAGCGGGCTTTCAGACGGGCCGAAGTCCCCCTGGCGTATTCGGAAGGGTTCACGCCCCACCCCCGAATATCGCTGGCCGCTCCCCTGGCGATCGGCGCGACGAGTGAGGCCGAGTTGATGGACGTCGTGGTCACGCGGTGGGTTTCGCCGCACTGGTTCAGCGGCGGGGTTAGCCGGCAATTGCCGCCGGGACTGAAGATCATGGCGGTGGTCCCAGTGGCAACGACGCTCCCGTCGCTTCAATCAGCGGTACGTCTGGCAGAGTACCGGGTTGAGGTCGAGAGCACCATGACGGTGAAGGAGCTTGAGGCCGCCGTGGAGCACCTCCTATCTCTTGAACAACTGCCCTGGCATCATCACCGGGACACGGGCGAACGCAACTATGATCTCCGGTCGCTGATCGAGGACCTGTGGGTGGAGCCGGGGGGTGGCCTGGGGATGAGCTTACGGTGCGACAGCGGGGGTTCGGGAAGACCGGAACAAGTCGCTCTGGCACTCGGTGTCGCCGCCTATCCCAGTTCTATCCACCGGACCAGGCTGGTGCTGGCGGTCTAGCGCACTACCTCACGGTAGGCCGTGTCCAGTGGCGAGGCCCGGCCGCGGCCCACTCTACCGCCTTTAAGTCTGCTTCCGGGAACGTGGTAGAATTGGGGCGTGGCCGAATCTGAGAGGCAGCGCGACCCACTCGAGACAAGGGTGCTGGAGTTCATCCGGCAGCATGACATGCTGGCGGGGCGCCCCAGGCTGGTGGTAGCCGTGTCCGGCGGTCCCGACTCAGTTTGCATGCTCAGCATTCTCGTCCGTCTCCGGGAAGAGCTCGGCGTGGAGCTCCACGTTGCGCACCTTGACCACCAGTTGCGCGGCGCCGAGTCTCTGGCCGACGCATGTTTCGTGGAACGGCTGTCCCGGCAGTGGCGTTTGCCGGCGACGGTCGAAGGGCGTGATGTGAAGGCGCACCAAACGCGGCGGCGGATCTCGCTCGAAGAAGCGGCGCGTGAGGTTCGCTATTCGTTCCTGACCGAGGTGGCCGGGCGGATCGGTGCGAACACTGTGGCTGTTGGTCACACCAGAGACGACAGCGTCGAGACCATCCTCATGCATCTCATTCGAGGTACCGGCACCCGGGGGCTGCGCGGTTTGGACGCTGCCAGCCGGTTGGGTACCGCCGCGGGAACGGTGAGAGTGGTGCGTCCGCTGCTTGAAGTTAGCCGGGCCGAAACGGCGAGATTCTGCGTCGAACACGGGCTGGAAGTGCGGGAAGACTCAAGCAACCGGTCGCTCTCCCTGTTCAGGAACCGTATCCGGCTCGAACTCGTTCCCCTCCTTAGAAAATACAACCCGCGGGTTGACGAGGCGCTGTTAAGGACCGGAAGGATGGCTGCCGATGAGGAAAGCTTTCTCGAGGCTGAGGCCGGCCGGGTGTGGGACGCCGTCGCTGAAGTACGACAGGGCACGGTCATCTTCGCCCGAGAGCGCTTTCGGTCTATGGCCCCGGCGCTGAAACGGCAAGTGCTGCGCAAGGCGATGCGTGATTTGATCGGTGACCTCAAGGACATCGAAGCAAGGCACGTCGATAGACTGATGGAGGCGGCGGATGGGCCGGCCGGCAGGACACTCCAGATGCCGGGAGGGCTGGTGTGGGTGGTGGAGCATGAGCGATGTCTTCTCGGCCGTGACACCACGGTATCATGTCCGCTACCGGTACTGGAGAGGGACTTTCCATTGAATGTTCCAGGTGACACGGATGGTTCGGGGTGGTGGGTAAGAGCATCCGTTTTGTCCAGGAAGGCCGGCTCTCCGGTGTCTCCCGCCGAGAGCCGGGGTGAACGAGGGCTGTCGCCGGCGGCCCCGGGAGTCCTGAGGGGGTTGTTCGACTTCGACCTTGTCGGAGACAAGCTGGCGGTGCGCTCCCTCCGGTCCGGCGAACGCTTCCGGCCCCTTGGACTGGGCCGGTCGAAGAAAGTCGCCGAATTCATGCTGGACGCGAGGATTCCGCGTTCGTGGCGGGGGCGGGTGCCGATTGTCGCCTCTAAAGCGGGGGTGGTGTGGGTGGCGGGGTGGCGGATCGACGAAACGGTGAAGGTCACCGAGAGCACGGAGAGAGTCCTCGTCCTGGAGTTCAGGCTTGCCGGCCATGCCGGGTAGGGGGATGACAGAAGCCCGGCCGCGATTTCGAACCGCCGGCATGTTTTCCAAGTGCGGCATGTTTTGCTATCATGTAGCGGGCTAAGAGCGCGAGTACTTGAGGAGGATTTGAATGAAGCGACGACTCCCGATTATTGCCATTGGACTGGTGCTGAGCGGCCTGCTGCTCGCCTCTTGCGCCGGTCCCGCGTCGACCACGATTCGCGTTGCCACCGATGCCACCTGGCCGCCGTTTGAGTCGGTGAATGACAAGACGAAGCAGATCGAAGGCTTTGACATCGACCTTTTCAAGGCCGTGGCCGAGAAGCAGGGGCTCAAGCTCGAGTTTGTTAACGTGGGGTTTGACCCGTTGCTGGCCGGCATGGCGCAGGGAACCTATGACGCCGCGATCTCGTCGATCACCATCACCGACGACCGGAAGAAAGACATGTTGTTCTCCGATCCATACTATGCCGCCGGGCAGATTGTGGTGGTGCGTAAGGACAACACCACCATTACCGGGAAGGACCTCCTGACGGGAAGCGTGGGCGCCCAGATAGGTACGACCGGGGCGATGGAAGTTGAGAAGGTGAAGGCGGCAACGCTGAAGACCTACGACGATATCGGCCTGGCCTTCCAGGACCTTATGAACGGACAGATCACCGCGGTGGTCAGCGATAACTGGCTGGCGCTCGGATATGTCGCCAAGAACCCGAACGCCCTTAAGGCGGCCGGGCCAGTGTTCACCAGCGAGAACTACGGGATTGCCGTCGCCAAAGGCAAGACGGACCTGCTGGCCAAGATCAATGCGGGGCTTGCTGCGGTCAAGGCCGAGGGCTTGATCGAGACGCTATCCAAGCGATGGATTGAGAAGTAGGTGAGTCCTTGCCCTCGCCAGGTTGGTTCAGGAGTCCCGGCAGGACTGTTAACAGGCTCCCCGACCCGAGTGGGGGGTCCCCGGCTGACACAGAAATAGCCCGCGTGCCAGGCGCCGAGCCGAGCTCACGGCTCGATCCCTGGTGGTGGCTGGTTGCCGTGGTCGCGGCGTTGATCATGGCGCTGCTGGTGTTCCGCTCGGATCCATACCTGGACATCCTGCTCTTCGTGCGGGACGGGCTCGCGGTGACCGTCCTGCTCACGGTCGCCTCCATCATCTTCATCGTAATCCTCGGCCTTATCGGCGGTCTGGGGAGGATCGCCAAGAACCGTCTCGTGTACCTGGTTTCTACCCTCTACGTGGAGATCGTAAGGGGTGTCCCGCTGCTGGTGCAGCTGATATGGTGGTATTTCGCGGCGCCGGTGGTGATCCAGGCGGTGGGCCGGGCCTTGCACATTGCCGGCCTGGCCAACTACCGGTCAAATGCGATCTTCCTGGCCATCCTCGGCCTGGTGGTATGCTACGGGGCGTACATGAGCGAGATCTTCCGGGCCGGTATCCAGAGCGTGCCCAAAGGCCAAATGGAGGCGGCCCGGAGTCTGGGCATGAACTACCTGCAGTCGATGCGGCACGTTGTCCTGCCGCAGGCCATCCGGGTGGTGCTCCCGCCAGTCGGCAACGAATTCATTATGCTGCTGAAAGACTCCTCGCTGGTCAGCGTCGTGGCCGTCGCCGATCTCACCCGCCGTGGCCGCGAATTCATGGCCACTCATTTTAACCCGATCGAAGTCTGGACGCTGATTGCCCTGCTGTATCTCATCATGACCCTTTTCTCAGCGCGGGTGATCGCCTGGTTGGAAAAGAGAAGGTCGGCGGGCTAGTATGTCGGAACCCATAATTCGTATTGACGGCGTCCATAAGTACTTCGGTCGCGTGCACGCTCTGCGTGGGGTGAGTCTGGGTGTAGAAAAAGGGGAAGTGGTGGTCGTCCTTGGTCCCTCCGGGTCGGGCAAGTCCACACTGTTGCGGTGTATCAATCATCTCGAAGTGTGTGATTCAGGGACGATTGTCGTAGACGGGATACTGCTGAGGAGCGCCCAGAACATCAACGCGGTGCGACGGGAAGTAGGTATGGTGTTCCAGTCGTTTAATCTTTTTCCGCACCTGACGGTCACCGATAACATCACGTTGGCGCAGCGAGTGGTGCGCGACCGGGGTCGGCAAGAGGCCCGGGAAAAGGCGCTGGGGCTGCTGGCCAAGGTTGGCATATCCGACAAGGGAGAATGCTTCCCCAGCCAGCTTTCCGGTGGGCAGCAGCAGCGGGTGGCAATCGCGCGCGCCCTGGCGATGGACCCTAAGATAATGCTTTTCGACGAACCCACCAGCGCGCTGGACCCCGAGATGATCAAGGAAGTCCTTGACGTCATGCTTGCTCTGGCCAAGGAAGGAATGACCATGGTGGTCGTTTCTCACGAGATGGGGTTCGCCCGCGCGGCGGCCAGCAGTTGCGTGTTCATGGATGAGGGACAGATCGTGGAAAGAGGGGCTCCGGAGGTTCTTTTTTCCTCTCCATCTCAGGAGCGTACCCGCAGCTTCCTCAGCAAAGTGCTGTAGCCGCAGAACGACATGCCGCATCACTGGAGATCCTCCCCCAGCATCGCCCTGAGCGCCCTGGTGGGGGTGACCGCGGTGTGGGGGGCGACATTCCTTCTCGTAAAGAACGCCGTTTCCCAGATGCCGGTCATGGATTTCCTAGCGGTCCGTTTCACGGCGGCGGCTCTGGTGATGATCGCCATCCGGCCGCACTGTCTGCACAACATGACCCGCCGCGGCTTGCTTCGGGCGGTCGCACTTGGAGCGGTCCTCGGATCCGGCTATGTGATGCAGACATACGGGTTGCTTACGGCGTCGGCGACCGTCTCGGGGTTCATCACCGGCATGTTCGTCGTGTTCACGCCGCTCGTGTCCTGGGTACTGCTACGTCACAAGGTCAGCGGCAACGCCTGGATGGCGGTGGGGCTGGCCGGAATCGGGTTGGCGCTGCTGGGGTTGCAGGGATGGCACGTCGGGATCGGCGAGATGCTGACGCTGGGATGTGCCCTGCTGTTCGCGGTGCACATCGTTGGCCTTGGTTCCTGGGCGTCTCAGCATGAGGCGTACGGTTTCGCCTTCGTTCAGATCGCGGCAGTGGCCGCGATCTCCTTACTGGCAGCGGTCCCTCAGGGAATAACGGTGCCGCCCGAGGCGGGAGTGTGGTTGGCCATCGGCATCACGGCGGTGTTTGCGACGGCGGTGGCCTTTGTGGTGCAGACCTGGGCCCAATCGCTGGTTTCGCCGACTCATGCCGCAGTGGTCATGACCATGGAGCCGGCGTTTGCCGGCGTGTTCGGGGTTGTGGTGGGGGGCGATCTCCTGACGCTGCGCATTGTGGCCGGCGCGATCCTCATTCTGGCGGCAATATTGTTGGTTCAGACGAAGCAGTCTCCTAGATTTCCATAGTCATTGGCGTGTTAATCTTGGAGTGGAGGGGGCCCGCGTCGGACCGGCGCCACTTGGCAAAATCGGGCTGAATCTGCTACACTCTTGAAGTTAAATTGGGTGGAATCAGGCGTCGGACCCGTGCCCGATGAGGGAGATTGGACGGCTCTCGCGGGAGGTAGCAGACGGGAGCTTGGTGACGCGGTCCCAGGAGGTTAGCGTTGACTACCGGACTGAAGATCATAAGTACCGCCAGGCGTGAGGGCAGAACTCTGCTGAGCGAAATCGAGGCAAAGGAACTGATGAAACAGGCCGGGCTGAACACGGTCGAAACGAGGCTTGCCCGGTCGGAAGACGAGGCCGTAGCGATAAGCCGTGAACTGGGCTTTCCGGTCGTCTTGAAGGTAGCCTCGGTGGACGTGGTGCACAAGACGGACGCGGGCGGTGTCAAGTTGGGTCTGAAGACTTCGGCTCAGGTTGCCCGGGCCTACGACGATATCATGAAGTCGGTAAGAGGTAAGAGTCCGGGGGCCAGGATCCAGGGCGTATCGGTGCAGAAGATGGCCAAGCCCGGGGTCGAGGTTATTATCGGCATGTCCAAAGACCCCCAGTTCGGACCGGTCATCATGTTCGGGTTGGGCGGGGTATGGGTGGAAGTGCTCAAGGACGTGTCTTTCCGGATAGTCCCGCTTGAACCGAGGGATGCCCGGGAGATGATCCGCGAGATCAAAGGCCGACCTTTGCTCGAAGGGTACCGGGGGCAGGAAGCAGTGGATATCGCCAACTTGGAGAAGATGATTCTGCGGGTTTCCAGTTTCGTGGAACAACACCCGGAGATAAAGGAACTCGACCTGAATCCGGTGTTCGCTTACAAGGATGGGGCAGTGGCCGTTGATGCGAGAGTAGTGCTGGAGAGTGAGTCCCAACCCGCGGAGTCGAAGGACAAAGCGTGAACCTGAAGACCTTCCTCAAGACGGTCGCTGCGAATTACGGGTCGAAACCCGCCTTGATTTCAGGGGACACGCGGCTGTCATATGCGAACCTGGACTTAGACTCAAATCGGGTCGCCCATGCGCTACGGAGACGTGGAATAGAGCGGGGCGACCGCGTCGCTTTCCTGCTGGGAAACAGCCCGGAATTCCTGGTTGCGTTCTTCGGGGTCGTCAAGATCGGGGCCGTGGCGGTTCCCCTTGATCCGAAGTACAAACTCGCCGAGCTGAAGGCGCTGTTCGCGGACTGCAGGCCGAGCCTGCTTTTCACCGAAGACCCCTGTCTGCAATCGATCCTGCCGGCGCTGGCCGAGTTCCCGTTCATCCGACATGTTATCGATGTTGGTGGTGGGAGACAACCGGTCCCCGGCTTCGCCGAGATGTCCATGGGGAGCCCCTCGGGACCGGTGGACTTTGAGGCCGATCCGGATGACATCGCGGTTATTGCGTACACTTCGGGCGCCTCCTTCAGGCCGCGGGGCATCATGTTGACCCATCAGTCGATCTGTACCGAGGCCGAGATCTCGGGTGAAGGGTTTGCCGAGACCGACCGGGACGTAGTCTCCGTGTTCGCCCTCCCGCTACATCACGCGGCCGGACTGACGATCGTGGGTCTAACCGCACTTTACCGGGGGAGTACCCTGCTGATGCTGCCGGGCATGTCCATTTCCGGACTCCTGGAGGCAGTCGAGCGAGATGGGATCACCCTGTTCATCGGGGTCCCCTTCATCTTCTCGCTGATGATCCGCCACGCCGAGGAAAATGGAATTAAGAATGATCTGAGCTCGCTTCGTCTGTGCGCCGGGGGCGGGTCGCCGTTGCCGGTGGAGGTCAGTCATCGCTTCAAGGAGCTTTACGGCCGTCACATTGCGCAGTTCTGGGGTTTGACGGAAATAACGGCTCACATCACAGTCCAGGCGGTCGACGGCAGCGGGATTCCGGGATCGATCGGCAAACCGTTGCGCGGTTGCGAAGTCGAGGTGGTGGGTGACAACGGGAAAGTGCTGGATCGCAATCATACCGGGGAACTCATCTGCCGGGGTCCGCTGATGAAGGGCTACTACAACAACCCGGAAGCGACGGCGGAAGTGATGAGGAATGGCTGGCTTTACACGGGAGATATCGGCCACATCGATTCGGATGGTAACATATTCATCACCGGGCGAAAGAAAGACCTCATTATTCCCAAAGGGCAGAACATTGCGCCGCAGGATATTGAGGCGGTACTGTTGCAGCATCCCAAGGTAGCCGAGGCAGCGGTGCTAGGGGTCCCCGACGACCCCCGAGGGGAAGTCATAGTGGCGGTCATCCGGCTCAGGGATGGTGAAACGGCCACGGAATCTGAAATGAAGCGCGTTTGCCTTGATAACCTGGCCAATTTCAAGATCCCCAAGGAATTCCGTTTTGTTGATTTCCACCTGGCGCCCGCCGGTGGTGTGGTCAACAAAGCGGCGCTGCGGCGCCGACTGGGCCTGCCGCCGGTCTTCCCTGAAGCACCTCCTCACTTCTGACCCCGGTCCGAAGACGCCGTAAAGAAACCATCGTGTTTTATGGTGGTAGTGACCGCTTTTGCGGCAGGGGGGTCTAGCGGAAGCAGGCAAAAGCGGATATAATCAACATTATGGAATGTCATTTCGGCGGGCAGCGCCGCCATCAGGCGGCGGACGCTGGTCCGGCGCCGTCCCCCCCTTTTGAGAGACGATAGCGTGACCGCGCGTCGAAAATCGCTGGAGCCGTTTCCGAGTGTCCTTGCAGCGTGTTGAGCGAATGACGGCAGCATCAAGGGGCAGGGTCCCAATTTCGGAATAGGAGTACTGATGGAGATCAACGTTTCCGTTGGTGATATTACCCGGCTGGAGGTGGGTGGGATTATCGTAGGCGTCTATGAGGGTCAGACGAGCCTTGATGGAGAAGCGGCGAGGATCGACGGAGCCCTGGGTGGGGCGATCTCACATCTCGTCGGGAGCGGTGAGATCAAGGGCAAACCTAATCATCTAACCCTACTCTATACTCTAGGCAAGATGCTCCCGGCGCGCGTGGCCGTGGTGGGCTTGGGGAAAAGGGATGATTTGACGGCTGACAGGGTGAGAAGCGCGGTTGCTGAGAGCTGCCGGACTCTGCGAGGGTCGGGGGCGACCACGGTGGCGACGGTCGCGCTGGGTGTGGGGTCGGCGGCCATCGAGACGCTGTCCTCGGCGCAGGCGATTACTGAGGGGGCGATACTCGGCCTGTACTCTTTTCGAAAGCACACTACCAACGCACCGAATGGTGAAATCAAACAACTGACGATTCTGGATCGTGACACCGACAAACTGCCGGCTCTGGCGGAGGGGGTGAGGCGGGGCAGGATCGTGGCTAATGCCGCGAGCCTGGCCCGGGACCTGGTGAACGAGCCGTCGAACTATATGACTCCGGCCAATCTGGCCGACGCGGCGACGGCCCTCGCAAGGGAGGAGGGCATTGAGATCACGGTCCTGGAACGGGAACAGGCGCGGGATCTGGGTATGGGTGCTTTTCTCGGCGTTGCCCAAGGCAGTCAACAGCCTCCGAAATTCATCGTACTGCGCTATAACGGCCGTGGGCAGGGGGAGAATGACATTGCGCTGGTGGGGAAGGGTATCACCTTCGACTCGGGCGGAATATCGATCAAACCGACAGACGGCATGGGTGACATGAAAGGCGACATGGCCGGCGGGGCTTCAGTGATGGCCGCGATCAGCGTCATCGCGCAACTCAAGACGGTCATCAACGTCATGGCCATTGTGGCGGCAACGGAGAACCTGCCCAGCGGGACCGCCTTCAAACCCGGCGATGTCTTGAAGGCGATTGACGGGAAGACCATAGAGATAATCACGACCGACGCCGAAGGCCGGCTGACGCTGGCCGATGCTATTGGCTATGCCCGAAAGCAGGGGGCGAAAGCAATCGTCGATGTCGCGACTCTGACCGGGGGGATACGGGTGGCTCTCGGCGATGTCTGCACCGGGGTCTTTGGAAACAATCAGGACCTCATCGACAAGGTGGTGACTGCCGGGAACGAAGCCGGCGAGCGGGCGTGGCAGATGCCAATGTATGAGGAATACAAAGAGCAGAACAAGAGTGATGTCGCCGACCTGAAGAACAGTGGCGGCCGGAACGCCAGCTCGATTACGGCGGCGCAGTTTCTGGCCGAGTTCGCCGGTGATACACCGTGGGTGCATCTGGATATCGCCGGTACGAGCCTGACCGAGAAGGAACGTGGTTACCTGGTGAAAGGTGCCACGGCGGTGCCCACGCGCACCTTGGTCAATCTCGTTCTGGCGCTTGCACGGCCGTAGTACAATAGTTAATAGGGCGGTCTCGGCCCAACAGGGCGGTAGTGGCCTGGTTTTCATTATCGGTGGCCCTATAAGGAGTCCGTATGCGAGTGAAATGGCTCGGGCACGCTTGCTTTCTGCTGTCCTCCGATACCGGTACGAGAATCATCATCGATCCGTACACGGTTCGGGGCGGACTCAACTATGGCGAGATCGATGAGTCGGCGGACGTTGTCCTCTCGAGTCACGACCACTACGACCACAGCAACACCTCGGCGGTGAAGGGTCATCCCCGGATCGTCCGGAGCGCCGGCACCGAAGTAGCCAGCGGGATCAAGTTCCGGGGAATTCCCGCCTATCATGACGACGTGAAAGGATCCAAGAGGGGAAACGATATCATCTTTGCTTTTGAGCTAGACGGCATGCGGGTCTGCCACCTGGGGGATCTCGGACACGAACTAGGCGATGTTGAACTAAAAGAGATCGGCAAGGTGGACGTCCTGTTCGTACCGGCGGGCGGGCTGTACACCTTCGACGTCGAGGTGGCGACCCGGGTCTGCAACAAGCTGTCGCCGCGGATAGTAATCCCCATGCACTTCAGGACCCCGAAGTTGGACACGGCGGTGTTCGGGGCCGTCGCTGGCGTCGATGAGTTTCTCAAGGGGAAGCCGGACGTAGAGCGACGCGACTCCAGCGAAGTCGAGTTCGATGCCGGCAACTTGCCGGTATCGACACGAATCGTGGTGCTGAAGCCGGCCCTGTAGCATGCGACTGAGGTGTTCATTGCCATTTGCGAGCGATAGGATGAATGGGAGTCAGGTTTGAATTCCAAGGCTTCGGGTTTTGTCTTCAGGCCGCCGTCGATCGTTAGCCGGGCGCGACGAGTGCTCATCAAGCCAAGCGCGTCTTACCCCGTGCCCTATCCCGTCAGCAGCAGTCGCGAACTGCTTTCGACGATAGTCAGGGGCATACGCCAGGTGAGCGAAGCCGACATCCTTATTCTCGAGAGCACACCAGGCGGCGGGCCGGTATACCCGATATACCAGTCGCTGGCCTACGACTTTCCTCGCGTGCTGATGCTGGATGTCCGTGACTGCATATGGGTCGAAGTGGACAATCCGCTGCCCAAGCCGTTGGCGGTGCCCACTTTCTGGGTCCCCAACGTTATCCTGTCCAGTGACTATCTGATAACGGTGGCACCGTTGAAGGTCATGCACGGCAAAGCCAATCTGAGCATAATGAATTTGCTCAGTCTGCTGCCAACCAGCAAATACAGCGGAGAAGCGGAGGGTGGTTACGGCGCCCTATTCTCACTGGGGATTGACAAGGTCCTGGCAGACCTCTATTTTACCCTGCCGTTCGATCTCGGCATCATCGAAGGCCGGCAGAAGTTCATTGGAAATGACGATCCGGTGCATGGCAGGGTCGAAGAGTTTGGCCAGATATTCGTAGGTGAGCCCTTTGAGGTCGATGAGGAAGCATCCGAGAGCGCGGGCATCGAGACGGACTACGTAGACTTGATCCGCGAGGCCAAGGTCGGGTTCGAGTTCTAGGACCGGGTGCTGAAACCGGCGAACCTTCCCGTGTAGCCCGACCACTCGATCTCGACCGAGTCAACCCGCGCCGCCGGCGGGCCTTGCTTCAGGAAGTCCACCATCGCTTCGAGCTGCGTCCGGTCGCCCTCGGCGATGACCTCGACCACGTTGGCATCAGGCATATTACGAGCATACCCGGTCAAACCAGACTGTTCTGCCTGCCGGCGCGTTGACTCACGGAAGAAGACGCCCTGAACGCGTCCGTGTACCGTCGCCCGCAGGCTCGCCATTTCACTCATCGCCGGGACCGGCTGACCACGGTACTCTCGCGGCGCGCTGAGTCTCGACGCCGCAGGCTATCCTTCGTCGGTTGCCTCGTCCTCGTTCTTCCTGCGTTTCCGGACAACCTCCACCGGTGCGGTGGTGGGCGGGGGGGCGATAGCCGCGATGATCGGTTTCTTCATATCCTTCTTGGGCTTTTTGGTTTCCCGCTGACGGACATCACGCTTTCCCATAGGGTGCCACCTCACTCAACCTCGAAATGAAGTCTCCGTTTGAAGTGTAACAAAGAGTCAAATTAGTGTAAAGAGCCCCCCGAAATACCGCCGGCGTCAATCCCGTCGAGGGCGTCCCGGGCGGCCTCGGATTCGGCGGCCTTCTTGGTCTTCCCCTCCCCCCGGCCAAGGATCGACCCACCTACGTTGACTTCGACGACAAACCACGGGGCGTGGTCGGGGCCGCTCGATGCCACCAGCGAATAGAGCGGCGTAACCTGCCTGCTTGCCTGCGCCAATTCCTGAAGCCGGGACTTGTGGTCGGCGGTGATGCCCGTTTTCACCAGCCCAGCGTACTCATCCCGGAGTAGTCTGAGGGTGCAGGCACGCGTCTCTCGCATCCCGCGGTCGAGAAAGATCGCGCCGATCACCGCCTCCATGGCTCCCGCCAGGTTGGGGACCTTGTCTCGGCCCCCGCTGCCCTCTTCGCCCTTGCCCAGGTACAAATAGTCGCCCAGCCGGATGGCCCTCGCCATGCGGGCAAGAGTATCGCGACGCACCAGGGCGGCCCTGAGGTGCGTCAGCCGTCCCTCGGAGTATGCGGGGAAATCATGGTAAAGCTGTTGGGTCACGGCAAGTCCGAGTACAGCGTCGCCGAGAAATTCCAGCCTTTCGTTCGATTCCGGTGATACGTCCGGGTTCTCATTTACATAAGAGTCATGGATGAGTGCCCGCTCGAGCAGCGAGGTGTCTTTGAACTTCACACCGAGGACTTCTTCAAGACGAGCGGTTTTCACTATCGGACCTCCTGGGTCATGCCAATATGTAAAGCAGCGCCGGAATGATCAGCAGGCTGGCAATGGTGGTTACGAATACAACACTCGACACCAGTTCGGGCTCGTTACCGTATTTCATCGCCAATATCGAGGTGTTGGCCGCCGAAGGCATGGCTGAATCCAGAATGACGACCGACCGCGAGACTCCGCTCAGGCCGAAGATGCTGGCGGCCGCAAAGCCCATGCCCAAACCCACGCCAACTCTGATTCCGGACGCGAGGGCGGTCGACGGCAGGTCGGTGATGCGGACTGAGGAGAGACGGTACCCGAGGACAAGCAGGGTCAACGGAATGACCATGGTGCCGATAAGCTGTACCGGGTTGAACACGAGTCCAGGCAGTTTTACGTGGAGGAGGTTGAACACCAACCCCAGGACAGCGCCGTAGATCGCGGGCATCTTGAGCGTTTCCCTGATTCCGTCTTTCCAGTTCCGCCGCGACAGTATCATGACGCCGACGGTGAAGGACAGCAGGGTAACCGGGATGTAAAACAGGGTGGCCGCAAGCAGCCCCTCCTGGCCGTAGGCCAGGGACATCACCGGGAATGGAATATTGACCGCATTCATAATAATGATGGGGACATAGAGCCCGGAGTGCTTGAACCTGGCCATCTTGAAGACCACAAAGGCAACGGCTGCGGTGCCGGCCATGATGAAGAGGGCGCTGGCCCAGATCTTGCTGGCGTCGAGCAGGACAATTTCCTTACTGAGCATGGCCGTAAATGCCAGCGCCGGCAGACCGATGTAGAAAATGAGGTCAACGACCGCCGACGTGTCGAGGCGTTTCACTTTGCCGAGGACGTATCCGACCAGGATAACAATGAACGTGGGCAGGACGATATTCAGGATGTTGAGCATGGGGTTCTACATCTTGCCCCGCACCCGGTTCAGACCCTCGGCGATCTTCTCAACGTCGAGTGCGATTTCAAAGAACTGCAGCTGTTCACGGTAAATGGCGGGATCGATCAGGGCTTTGAGTTCCGGCTCCATGATGTGGTAGACGGGGAGATTAAGCGCCACGCCGGCCAGCGGTCCCAGCCAGCTGGGGTCGCCATTCACCAGAGTCTCAGCGTACAGTTCGGCGCTGTCGGCATCGGGCGCGCCCAAAACAGCGACCACGTTGTCCCTGCCATACTCGTCCACGATTTTCTTGACCATCTGTTGACCCTCCGGGTCAAACGCACCGGCGGCGGTTCAGACGAAACACTGGGTCTGGACGAGCACCGGCTCGGCGCCGGCGCTCCGCAGGCAGGCTTCGATGGCCGGGCCCTGAATGCCGTCACGTTCGCCAATGATGATGACTTTCTTGCCTTTCAGTTGCATACCACAGTGCTCCTTGCCCCCTCCCTTCCCCAGAGGGGTAGTATTTCAAGAGGGACGGAGTCCCTCTTGACGCCCTTCGTGTCGCCTACGCCCGTCAGAGAGATTTGGAGCGCCATCAGACTACCGGCGAGGTAGTCCTCACCGGCCGGACTGCCTCAGAATCTCCTCGACGGCGGCGCGAATCTCGGCAGCTTTGAGATCTTCTCCGTTAAGGCGGGCCTTTTCGGTGCCGTCGCAGTACAGGATAAGAGTGGGCAGGCTCATCACCCTTAGCCTGGCGCAGAGCATGCGGTTATGGGTGGCGTCAACCTTACCGACTTTAAGTCTTCCCGCATAGTCCTTTTCAATCTGGTCGATCGCCGGCGTGAGGGCCAGGCACGGCTTACACAGCGGACCCCAGAAGTCAACCAGGACGGCGCTGCCGGCGCCTCCGGTTTCGGCCTGGTAGTTTTCGCGGTTCAATTCAGTTGGCACTTGGCTGCTCCCTTACTCTAGTGTCTCCTGCCACAGAGGGACGATAAGGGGCCCTACCGGCCTCCCGGGTTTCTCTGCAACAGGAATGAAATGCCGTCGGAGAGCTGGGTCATCCGGCCGAGAAAGAGGCTGCCCTTGGCCAGGAACATGGCGTTCTTCATATTCCCTTCGCGAATCGCCTTCAAGGCATGGCCCAGGACCGGTACCGCCGATGCGATGTGGCCCTGCGTCGGCGAGAAGCCGGGCATACCGTGGGCGTCCACGAAATCATCCAGTCCTTCCTTTTCTATCTCATGGCGAAGCACCGCGAAGCTACCGATTATCCGGTAATTGGTGCGCGGTACGTTGCCGCTGCCCTGGGGTTCGGTAAGCTCCGGGTTGTGCATCTCAGTGGCGTACTTGTCCACGTCGGACAGCTTCATCCCGAGACGGTCAAGCGGTTCGACAACCAGCTTTTCCACGATGGCCTGTTGCGACGACCCAGATCTTATCTCCTGCTTCCCGATGGAGTCGAGGCGGATCACCGGGCTGATGCCATCGTCCTGGCTGACCCAGATCGCAATGCCGGCCAGGGTGTCCTCAAGTATCGGCATGTCGTGGCGAAGATGGCCCTGGAACTTCATGCCGAGCTTGGCAAGGGAACCGCCGGCACAAACCACCACATTCCGGTAGATTCCTGACGAGACCAGGCCGGCGGCGATAGTAATTGCGTGGACCGGGGCGCAACAGAAGGCTTTGATATCGGCGCCGGTGGCCCGGCCGCAGCCGGCCAGTTCCCCGATTGCCTTGGCCATATTGCCCCCGCCCCGGTTGTAACGGTCGCCGACTGCCTCCTCACCACAGCCGAGGAGATAGTCGATGTCTTCGGCGCGGCCGGTCTTGGAGATGAGCGCCCTTAGCGCCATGACGCCGGAGGCGCGGCTGCTCAGGTTCTCCAGCAGGATATCCGGTTCCAGATTGGCGTCCTCTTCCATCGCCCCCAGGCAGCACCCGACCAGTCGGTCGCCGTGAACGAAGAGGGGCAAGGCGTAGCCGCCCGCGGTCCGCGCCTCGATGTCGGCAGCGGGCGATCCTTTACCCAGCCGCTTGAGGTCCTCTTCGTTCAGCAAGGGATGGCTTCTCAGCCGCCGGGCGACGTCGGCCACGAAGCCCTCCTCCAGGTGGATGAGCTTGAACTCGTCGCAGATTTTCAGCATGCCGTAGAATTCTTCTTCGGGCATGATCTCGCCGAACGGGCCATGCCGCGAAGGATTGGCGGCGGGATGGTCAATCCAGGGAGTTGGCGTTTGCCGCAGGTCATCGGGTGACAGGTTGCCGATGAAGACCTGGTTGGGACGGTAGGCAACAGCCTGGTCATACGTCTCGAGATGCCCCAGGAAACGGCTCAGCAGGGTGGCGTCTTTGGGGAGTTCACGGGATGGCTTCGAGCCATGGCGTACCATGCCCGGCACATGGCCGAGAAAGTAAGATACACCTCTGATCACGGGCGCCGCGCTTGACGCGGGTAAGTTTTCATTCATTTGCCGGGCACCTCACCGTACTTGCCGCTCCAATCTGGAACGGGACGAATGGTGTCGACTTACTCCGCCAACGCGACCGGAAGTCATTTCGGTCGGCCCTCGGATTGCAGTATCTGCAATGCCCGGATCGCAATGTCGCGCCGCAGGACTTTCTCGGCGTCCGGTCCGAGGTTGGCGTTGCCCATGGGGTTGACTATCTTCACCCCGGTGATTACCCGCGTCGAGCCGACCATTTCAGCCACCGGGGTCATGGTGCAGACATGGGCCGTGGGGATGCCGACCTTTTCGATTTCCTTGGCCAGCGCTGACCCGCAGCGCGTACTGGTGCCTCAGGTAGACGTCAGGACCACTCCGTCGACCCCCGAGTCTCTGAGTTCGGCGGCGATCGCCCGGCCCATCTTGCGGGCATTCTCGACAGTGGTGGCCACGCCGGTCGTGGCATAGAAGAAATCGTGAAGCCTGCCGAATACGTGCTCCCGCTCCAGGTCACGCATGACATCGAGCGGGACAAGCCGGTTCGGGTCCTGGCGGACGAAGACGGCGTCATAACCCGCGTGGTTGACATCAAGGTCCTCGGCCCGGAGTCGGTCCAGACCTTTCAGACTGTACCTGCCGAAATGGGTGGCGCCGCCGGACTCGATCTTGTCGGGATTGCCCCGGGGCACCAGGCCGCCGTCAGTCACCAAGGCGATGACCGCCGAGCCGATGTCTTTGATCGGAGAGGCGGGGGTGATGCGGTCATACTTGGGCTGGGATACCTCCGACTCGAACGGCCGGCCCTGGACCTTGTTGAGCAGCATCGCGACCGCTCTTTCGGCGCCCGTCCGGTCCGAGGTCTCATTGACGATAATACCGCGGGGTATGTAGTGTTCTTCCGAAGGCTTACCGATGGTCTGACCGGCGGCGAGCTTCAGGGCCAGACCGGCCATGCGGTTGACGGCTTCGTTCATGGTCCTGACGGAATTGCCGGTGCGGACAATGAATACATCTTTGTGGAAGAGATCGACTCCCGGGTTCTCATCGTACATTCCGGTCACGGCGGGAATGGCGAGACTGTCCATGACTGCCTTGGAGACGGCCCCGCAAGCCACCCCATACCGCCCCGCCTCAAAGGCCGGACCGGCAATGAGAAGGTCGGGCTGGTAAGGGCGCAGGAGGTCGACTATTTCGGCGGCGGCCATGGCCATGTTCTCGGCGAGGTAATTATCCCCGCAGATCGCCGTTGCTACTACCTCACCCCGGTCTCCGAAAGCAGTCTGAAAAGCCCGCCCTGGCCCGGACGGTCCTGGGACGATGCGGGGCCCAACGTCTGCCTTATCCTCGCCGCCAACGCCGCCGAAATACTGGTTGAGATAATGAACTACCCTCAGTTTCTTGCTGTCCATGTCAGTACCTTACCGCCATCAGTTTCGAATTTCCGAGCTGACTCAACGACCCTTTGACCTGGCGCAATTGCCTCGGAGATGCACTCTCAACCCTCAGCCCACCGGGTATGCCCATCACGCGGTCCGGAGCCGGGACGGTGATGTTGCCAACCGGGGCCCCCATGGAGATCATGGCGTCGATTTCGGGGGCGTTGAAGATGGTGGCGGGCTTCGGACTGGTGTCGGTGGTGTCGATACCCATGTGCAGGAACGCCAGGACGGTCTTTATGCCGAGTTCCTCGCATCTCTGGGCGGTCCTGGCCATGGTCAACTCCGGGGCGCCGCCGCCGATCTTGGTCAGCACCGCCGCGTTCGCGCCGAGTGTCCATCTGGCCAGGTTGGCAGCCACCGTGGCCGCCCTTTCGTATTCGGCGACGTTGTTGGGGGCGTTGGTGATGATGACGCCGCCGAAGACGAGTGTCTTGAGGTGCTGGCGGAAGAGCTCCGTGACCATGGGGTGATTCTGGATGGTGTATGTCTCCATGAAACGGCTGTCGGAAGGCGCCACCAGGGCGCCGTCGAGTATTTCGTTGGGGTGAATGACGGTTGGTACGATGCGCTCGATGTTGTCTCCGTATAGGATGGGATCACCATGCAGCGGTTCGAACTGGTTGGTGAGTACCTGAAAGATGTAGGCTACCCGGGGGAGGTCGGCGATTCCCGTCCCGTAAGGCAGCTCGTATATCTCCACAGCGTCCGGCGGCCGGGAAATACCGGCTCCTGCCAGGTAGGCGGCAGTCTTGAGCGCGGCGATTTTGAGGGCGATCCGATACTCTGACGGGGTGGTGCCGGTGGCGGGGTAGGGCAAAATGGAGACGTTACTCAGCTTCCCGTAGGGTCCTGCCTCGGCTCCCGGTCCCCAGGTATCGATGAATTCGCCTACGGATTCACGGCCGCCGGGAGCGCCGTATTCGCTGACGGTTACGGCGGCGCCGCGCAGGACGACGGTTGCGCCGCTTCCGGCACTGTCGTGGGGACCGAGCGCGCCGGGGAAATCCTGTCCTTTGACTTTAGCCCGGGGTTCGACGACGTCAGCCACGCGCACCAGGCGGCACCGTTCGCCGGGGTTGGCCAGATCGATGTCGATCTGACGCAGCCGCCGGTCTTCGAGCAAGAGACGCTGTAGCTCGTCACGGTTCACCGACAGCAGGCCATCGACAACGGCCGTCCGGGGACCGAATTGTACCTCCCGGATGTGAAGAATCCTGAGTTCGAGCTTCATTTCCGCAAATTATAGCATAGTCGGATGCTGGAGCCACGGCCCGGCGACACCAGTACGGCACGCGTCCGGCCAGCCCCGATTGGTCTTTTGAATCGAAATCGCCGGCTATGCTAATCTATGGGGATTCAAGTTCGGGGTCGAGGTGAGAGCCATATCATGAGGAAAAATACCCTGCGCGAACTGTTGGCAGCGGGTAGGCCGACACTGAGCACCCGGATGCTGACCACATCGCCGCAGGTGGCGGAGATGATTGGGCACTCCGGGGCATTCGATTTCATCGAACTGCTGGGCGAGTACGCTTCCTGGACGATCACCGATTTCGAGAACTTCGCCCGGGCGGTCGAGTTGTTTCCCAAGATGTCATCGATGATCAAGGTGGAAAGAGAGCCCCGGCTCCACATCACGCAGCGGGCGCTGGGGGCCGGCATTCAGAACGTGTTGTTTGCTGACTGCGATACGGCCGAGGATGTTGAAGAATGCATCCGGCTGGTGCGTCCGGGGACGCCGGAAGACGGAGGCGTGCATGGCGCCTCGATGCGGCGAAACGTGGCCTATGGACTGGAAGCGGCCAGTCGCGCTTGGGCGCAGGCGATGCGTGAGGTGGTTATCGAGGTGATGATTGAGTCGGCAACGGCGGTCCACAACCTGGACGAGATCCTGTCAGTCAAGGGGTTGGATATGGTCCACTTCGGTCCCAGCGACTATTCTCTGAGTGTGGGTAGCGTCGGTCAGGACAAGAGCGTGGAGGTGCAACGGGTGCACCGCCGGGTGATTGAGGCGGCTTTGCGGAAGGGCGTCCGGCCGAGAGTGGTGATTGGCAGCCACGAGGAAGCTCGGGAGTACGTCGATATGGGGGTGCGCGATTTCTGCGTGGGTAATGATCTGGGTATCTTGTACCGGTGGGCCGTTCTCAATGGCGAGAAGATGAGGGGGATGCTGGGCAAATAGCCAGGAGCGGGGACAACATGGCGGCAACAAAGCGAGCGACCCAAATTCGTCCGGCCGTCTGGGGTTAAGTTGATACTGTCTGAGATGTTGGCCGGGCAGCCCCCCGTCAGGCACGTCCCCGATGCCCGTCGCCAGATCAGGGAAGCCCTGGTGAAGTCGGGCAAACACTTGGTCGTCATCGATGACGATCCGACTGGCATGCAGACGGTCCAGGACGTCGGTGTCATCATGGACTGGTCGGTGGCCGCCCTGCGGGTTGCTCTGGCCTCGCCTTCGCCCGTGTTCTTCGTATCGGTCAATTCGCGCAGCCTGACTACGGCCGAAGCCGGGGCGCTGGGCCGGGAGGTGGGGCAGAATCTCCGGGGGGCAGCAGCCGGGGAGCATTCCGAGGTTCTGTTGGCCTCGAGGAGCGACAGCACGCTCCGGGGGCATTTTCCCCATGAGGTTCAGTCTCTGATCTCCGGAATGGGGGTCCGGCCGGATGGCGTCATCTTCGCCCCGGCTTTCCTTGAGGCGGGACGGTACACTATCGGTGATGAACACTGGGCGGAACAACAGGGCCAAATGGTCCCGGTGGGCGAGACCGAATTTGCCCGCGACCCGATGTTCGGCTTCAAGAACAGCAATCTGAGGGCGTGGGTCCAGGAGAAGACAAACGGCGCGATCAAAGCCGCAGACGTGATGTCGATATCCCTGAAGGATATCCGGGACGGCGGTCCAAGCCGGGTCGCCGAGTTGCTTCTTGGCGCGGCCAACCAGGTGGTGATCATCGTCAACGCGGCCGCGTATTCCGACCTGGATGTTGTTTCACTGGGCATACAGGCGGCTGAAGACGAGGGTAAGAAGTTGGTCTACCGGTGCTCCGCCTCATTCCTGAAATCGCGCGGCGGATTTGAGGACCGGGCGCTGTTGACTCATGAGGAACTGGTCTCGGAGGGCGGACCCGGGTTGATCATCGTCGGGTCGTACGTGGAGAAGACATCCCGGCAATTGAGACAGTTGCTCGATAGTGGACTGGCGAAAGCGGTCGAATTGAACGTCGACGCCGTCATTGACATAACGAACAGCCACCGGGAAGTGGAGCGGACGGCAAAGCTGGTCGAGCAAGGGCTTGCCGCGGGCGTGACCACAGTCCTTTACACATCACGACAGGTGCATGCGGCGCCGGCAGGCGACTTCGCCGGGACCGGCAGGTTGATAATGCAGGCACTGTCTGAAGTTGTGACCCGGGTTCAGGTGCGTCCCGCGTTTGCGGTGGCCAAGGGCGGGATCACCAGTATCGAGACGGCGAAAACGGCGCTCGGGGTGAAACAGGCATTTGCCATCGGGCAGATACTGCCCGGTGTACCGGTGTGGCGCCTGGGAGCGGAAAGCCGGTGGCCGGGGATCAGCTACGTTGTCTTTCCGGGGAACGTTGGCGATGATAATGCGTTGCGGATAGCGGTCGAGACACTCCGCGGGATCTGACCGGCGACGAGAATACCCGCGATCGGTGACTGGCAAATCGCAGGTGTCAGACTCCCCGCGGCGGATCAGACCACGGGGCTCAGGAGGAATATTATGGTGGAGACAATTGGCTTCATCGGTCTGGGCGTTATGGGAGGTCCCATGGCGAGGCGTCTGGCTGCGAATTACCACCTTGCGGTATACGACGTCGATGCGAAGAGGATGGGCGCAGTGTCCGGGGCGAAGCAGGCCGACAGTGTCGCCGGGGTGGCGCGCTTTGCGACGGTGGTGTTTCTGTCGCTGCCCGGTTCGGAGTCGGTCCGGGACGTCATTCTGGGCGAAGGCGGTCTCAAGGCGAATCTGGGGCCGGGTAGCGTCATTATCGACACCAGCACCACCTCGCCGACGACAAGCCAGGAAATCGCACGGTCACTGGATGGGGCGGGGATTTCATTCCTCGATGCCCCGGTAAGCGGGGGGGAGAAGGCGGCCATCGATGGGACGCTCTCGGTGATGGTGGGGGGCAAGGAAGAGACCTTCGCACGGTGCCGCGCGGCGCTAGACAGCATTGGCACGAATGTGGTGCGGGTGGGCAATACCGGCATGGGGGGGGTGGCGAAGCTGGTTAATAATCTTATCGTCGGCGTCACCTTCGTGGCCGTCGCCGAGGGATTCGCCCTCGGAACGAAGAGCGGCCTGGACCCGAAGGTGTTGTACCAGGCCATCCGGCATGGCTGGGCCGGTTCGAAGGTGCTGGACGTGAGCGCCGAGGCGATGCTGGGCCGGGATTTCAGGCCGGGCGGCAGCGTGGATATCCACTGGAAGGACCTCGGCTATGCCCTGGCGCTAGCCCGGGAAATGGAAGTGCCGGTCCCTGCGGCGGCGATCGCCCACGAGGTATTCAAGACCGCCCGCGCTGCCGGGAAAGGACGCCTGTCTCAGCCAGCCATCGTGCAACTCTGGGAAGAGTTGTTGAAAATCGAAGTCGGCGGCGGCTGATCGCAAATGCCATCATCCCCGGGCAGCGGGGCCGCCCCGGACGGACAGGTGGTTGATGAACCAGTCCCGGGCAAGTTGGACCACCTGCTCCAGCGTTCCCGGCTCCTCGAAAAGGTGAGTGGCGCCCGGAACGATGACGAGCTTCTTCTCAGAATGCAGGGAGGCCAACGCTTTCCGGTTCAAGTCGATGACCGGGGCGTCGTTGCCGCCGACAATCAGGAGCGTCGGCGCTTTCACCCGCTCAATGGCGGACCCGGCCAGATCGGGCCGGCCGCCCCGGGAAACGACCGCCGCCACGAGGGCAGGGCGGTCGGCCGCGGCGATCAGTGCCCCTGCAGCGCCGGTGCTGGAACCGAAGATACCTGACATGATCCCGCCAGTCCCAGTATTCTTGTGTAGCCAGTCGACCACCGCCGTGAGGCGCTGTCCCAGGAGGATGGTGTCGAAGCGCAGGTGGCCCCGAATGATGTCTTCGGCTTCCTCATCCGCGGTCAGCAGGCTGACCAGGATGGTGCCCAGCCCTGCCTCATGTAACGACCGGGCAACCAGGCGGTTTCGCGGACTGTACCTGTTGCTGCCGCTGCCATGGGCAAATACCACGAGGCCGTTCGGCGGGTGGGGAAGGGTCAGATCGGCATCCAGCGAGACGCCTCTGCCGGTATCCACCCGGAGGTAACGCTCTTCAGGAAAGACGAGTTCGTTCGCCATCCAACCTATCTCCTAGCCGCGGCTCGAGTCTGTCGTCCGGCTTGGGTGGCTGCCTTCAGTCTCAGCGCCGACCATGTCTCATCGATGGAGACCTGGCCACCGCCTGCAGTCCGAACGTCCGTGCCAGGGCCGTAATTGTGTCGCGGTTGATGTCGACTTTGATTCAGGATGTGCCTTTGGGGTAAGTAACC
Source organism: uncultured Chloroflexia bacterium (assembly GCA_963735055.1). GTDB lineage: Bacteria > Chloroflexota > Dehalococcoidia > Dehalococcoidales > UBA2162 > JBBITI01. Next base: position 120,745 of record CAVTJN010000010.1, read on the forward strand.
CATGTTTGCTCGACTACTGACTCGTGATTGACACTGCTTTGAGCGGGCACGCCCGCACACAATCGCCGCACCCGCGGCATATGCCTGGATCGGTCATCGGGGGACTGAGAACCGATTCCTGCACCATGAGCCGTCGTTCACATGCCGCCGCGGCGAGGCATACCGGGCATTGCTGCGGTAAGCACCGGTTATAGTCGACCAGGGCGGTCTTCCGGCCCATCGGCCTGCTCCGAAATAGCTTTTTCCAGCGCCTCTTCGAGCGCCTCGAGTTCCTGCCACATGGCTGGTTTTACGGAATGGCGCGGCCAGCGCGATTTTAGTTCGGCTATCTTATCTTCCAGTTCCTTGATGCGAGACTGGTCCGGTATCACGAAAGCAACTGCTTCGTCGTTGAGCATCACGTGCCTCCTGTGGTACCGGGGACAGCCCGGCACGAGGGACCGTTCGAAACGCCGGTGACTGTCAGCAGTTCCGTCTCCGCGCATTCGGGGCACATCAGCGTGTCTGCTGGCGTTTCAGCAGCTTCGACTTCAAATTGGGCGTCGCACGCGTCGCAAGTGTACTGAATGAAAGCCATTATCTCCTCCGTGAGTAGATGCCGATACGAATAATATAGCAGAACCGGGTGGACGAAAGCGAGGGGGACGGTCGTGATTCAACGGTTGTGATTACTGGTCGAGGTAGCCTCGCAGCCGCCGGCTCCGCCGCGGGTGGCGGAGCTTGCGCAGCGCCTTGGCCTCGATCTGGCGAATGCGTTCCCGGGTCACGTGGAATTCCACCCCGACCTCTCCGAGGGTGCGGCTGCGGCCATCCTCAAGTCCGAATCTCAGGACCAAGACGCGCTGTTCCCGGGGCGTGAGTTCGGAGAGCGCGGCGGCGATTTCTTCCTTGAGCAGTTGCCGCGATGCCGTGTCCGCGGGCGCGACCGAACTGGTATCCTCGATGAAGTCGCCCAGATGAGCCTCGCCGTTCTCACCTACCGGCGACTCCAGCGACAGCGGGAACTGGGCGGCTTTCAGAATCTCGCGGGCCCTTTCGGCGGTCAGTCCCAGCTTCTTACCGAGTTCCTCGGGGGTCGGTTCTCGCCCGCATTCCTGGGCCAGATCTCGCTTCGCCCTGAGCAGTTGTCTGATAGCGTCAATCATGTGGACCGGCACGCGGATCGTCCGCGCTTGGTCGGCAGTCGCCCGGGTGATCCCCTGACGGATCCACCAGGTGGCGTAGGTGCTGAATTTGAACCCGCGGTGATGGTCGAACTTCTCGACCGCCCTGATAAGGCCGATGTTTCCTTCCTGAATGAGGTCAAGGAGGGTCATGCCATGTCCGATGTGCTTCTTGGCGACGCTCACCACCAGGCGCAGGTTAGCCTCAATCAGGTGCCGGCTGGCCTCCGCCGACTCGTGCTCGATGTTGTCCATGAACTTGTTGAAGCGTCTTTCGTTCTCCCCTGACGAGTTCGACGAGTCAGACGGTGCGGGGGGGCCTAGGCGCGAGGCTGACGGCGGACGCTGACCAGTCATGCCGGGGGCCTCATCGGGAAGAAGTCCGCAGTGGACTGACAGGTTCTTGAGGAGCCGCCCGGTTTCGCTCACGGACTTGTCCAGCTTCAACGCAATGTTCTGCACCATCTGCGGATCAAACACACCGGCAAGGCTGTCGCGCAGCCTGTTTTCAGAAACACTCTTCACCAGGCTGCTGGTGACGGGTAAGCCGAGTTCTTCGCGCAGGAAGCACACGATCGGACCGGCCAGTCCTATCTCACTGCGCACCATGGCAGTTATCTCGGCCGCGGAAGCCGTCTCGCCAGTCCGCAACAGGTACGCCTGCCGGATGTCTTTCAAGAACCGCGCCAGTTCAATCTTCCGGGCGAGCAGCTTCTCGTCGCGAGCATTGAGGAGTTCTACCCTGCCGATCTCGTGGAGGTACAGTCGGATGGGGTCATAGGCAGACTCCGGGTCATCCTCCGCCAGGTCAGAAATCGGCTCCGGGACCAGGCTCCGCAGCTCGGAGTCTTCCGGATAGACCCATGAAGAGTCTCCGTCATCCGGGGCCGGGCCGGCCGGTGACACCCCGGGGAATCTCGTTATCTCTAGTTCCGCTTCGATTTCGGTTGTCAATTCGTCCCTCGCTGTCTGGAGATTCAATAACAAAGACAGGTCGTCCGCCTCGGGCGTAACGAATTCAATGGCCACGGGTCGTGCCGCACCGGTCAGGTCTTACTGTGTAGGCCCCGGCGAAGTCACCCTCCGGGATAGCCAAAATGCCGCGTCAGTTTCCTGGCCTCCAGTTGCGGGCCAACTCCGGTGGGTTGCGGCGAGCCAGCGAACCTTAGCTCTGTTGATTCTATTTGGCGGAATCCTTCCCGACGGCGGTGGTTACGAACCTGCGAGCCGCTTGTCTCGACCATTTGAGCTTCACGACGAACGGGGGGTACGAGACCCGCCAACAACAGGACGCTGAAGACGTATAGACCGATCATCTGAACCTCCCATGGCAACTGAAGATCGAGTTCCTCTCAATCGTCAGCAAGTGCTGGGGCGCTCACGCCCCAGCACGATGTCTGCGCTAAGCGCTTACACCTGGCCGTCGGCTCGGTAGCCGCGCGTGGGTGGTGGATCAGGTCAGGATGGGGCGATAGTTCAGCGCCAGGATGGGGATCTGTTGGCGTCGCTGTCATTGCGCTGCGTCTTACGCGTGGCGCGGCATGCACAGGCATCGTTTGGGCTCATTGGTGAAGCCCTTGGAGGCGTAGAATTCCTGCTCGCCGGTGGTGAAGGTAAAGGTGGCGCCGCAATCGCAGCAACGAATTGATTTTTCCTGATAAGTCATTGAATGTCCTCCTCTCTCCGTATCGGGAGTTAGAGTTCGGGCCATCCAATGCTTAGATGAGGTGGGACTGCCTTAAGTACGAAACAGCCTAAACTGGAACTTCTCTCTATCATACCACAGATTGACCATGGCCTGCAATTTTTGCGGTATGTAGATTTGGAAGCAGATAGTGTTGCGCGGCACCCTGGCAGGCTTAACAGCCCTATTGCTGCCAATCCTGTCACGAGAAGAAGTGTTTTCAACTTCATCACTGTGCTTCTCAAGGGCGATCTAGTTTCTGTCAAATCCAGCGACCGTGAAGCGCCGGCGAAGATCGACGATCTTGAAGTGGCGGTGACATGCAGACACCGGTGGCAACTGAAACACTCTCTCTGCTAATCATAATACCAGCTTGTACCCCACCCCCAGCGCCGCCCCTCCCAGTATCAGCCAGGCCGAGTTCACCTTGAAGCGAAAAACCAGCACCAGCGACGCCAGCGCCAGCACAATGGTGAAGATGTCAACCACGCCAGAGCGGGCGAGCTCCCAGGTCACTCCCGCCATCAGTCCCAACGAGGCGACGTTCACGCCATCAAGGAAGGCTCTCGCCCAGGGCGACTTCTTCACCCACGGCATGAAACGGCTGAGCAGGGCCACGAAGCCAAAGGACGGGAGGAAGATGCCCAGCGTCGCAAGCAGCGCCCCGGGCCAACTCCCAATCAGGTAGCCGATGAAAGTGGCACTGCTGAAGACGGGCCCGGGCGTGGCCTGCCCGACCGCGATGGCATCGAGAAGCTGCTGGTTGGTGAGCCAACCGAGACGGTTGACGAACTCCGACTTCAGGAAGGCCAACAGCACATAGCCGCTGCCGTAGAGGACGGAGCCGATCTTGAGGAAGGACAGGAAGAGACCGAGTTGGGTAAACCCGGCCGCAACCGCGGTCAATGTCACCGGCATCTTAATCAGCGGCAAGGCTGCCAACCCGGACGCGCCCTTCCACCCGAAGCGCCTGACGACGTAGACGAGCACGACTACAGCCGCCCCGGCAAACAGGAGTAGTATCTCGTTGAGACCAAGCAGATACAGGGCAAGTACTGCAAGGCCGATAGTGGCCGTGACCGCTCCCTTGACCGCCTTCCTGCCCAGGTCGTACAGGGCCAGCAGCACAATGGCGATAACCACCGGCTTGACGCCGTAGAGCACCCACCCCACTTGAGGCAGCGACCCGTACTCGACATACGCCCACGCAAGCGCCAGCGTCGCCAGCATTCCCGGCATGATGAAGAGGAGACCGGCGCTTAAGAACCCTTTCCACCCGGCGCGGCGCATCCCCAGGTGGATGGCCATTTCGGTGGCGTTGGGGCCCGGAATGAGATTGGTGGCGCCAACCAGATCCAGGAAGTCCTGGTCGTCCAGCCAATGCCGCCGGCGGACCGTGTCCCGCTGCATGACGGCAATGTAGGCGGCCGGTCCGCCAAAAGAAAAAGCGCCCATCTTGAGAAAGAGCAGGGCGACTTCTTTCAGATGCCCTGTGGGATTCAAGTTTTTCATGATTTTCCAGTCAGGAGTTTACCGCGGTCCTGAAGCAGTGGTGAACCAGATAACGGTCAGGTCCTGGGGATCAACTCGAATCCCTATGCTAACGCATCGGTGCTCACGTTAGGCCCTCACTCGTTTCATATCAACCTCGAGCGATTCACCTGGCTTTGACCTCACAGCTCGAGCAGCGGTCAGTTCGTTCTTCTTCACCCAGCGTTGTGGCTTCGGCAACCAGTTCCCTGGCGTGCTTGAGCGCCTCCGGCTCGGCAAAGTAGTGTACGAGATTGCCCCGCCGGTCTCCCTTGATCAGCCCTGCCGCCTTCAAGACCCTCAGGTGTTGCGATACTGCAGGCGGCGTAACTCCGAGAATGCCCGCCAGAGCGTTCACACACAGTGCATGAGGGTCGTGCTGGTTGCAGAGAAGCTTCAACAGCCTGAGCCGGGTCGGGTCCGCAAGGGCGCTGAACAAGGCAGCCTGTTCCTTTGCAGTGTCCTTCACCATCTCGCCTCCTTAAGTACATGCTTACAAACTAACCTGGCATCATATTACGCGGCCTGGCTGAAATCAAATACGAGCCCCTCGCCGGTCACCGCCGTGCGCCGGCCGGGCCGGCTCATGAACCTGCCCTATTGGTGTTATTGACAGACGCTCTTCTCCCGCGCTATGATATGCATATATGCGATTGCATGCATTTACCGGGAGGGCGACATGAGAGAGCTTACCAAATTGCTGAAGATCCTTTCCGACGAATCGAGATTACGAGTGCTTAGCCTTCTCCAGGAAAGGGAGTGCTGCGTCTGTGAGATCATGCAGGTCATGGACATATCGCAGTCCAAGGCATCGAGAGCACTTAGTGCGTTGTATGACGCGGGCTTGCTGAACCTCAGGAGAGAAGGGCGATGGGCGCTCTATTCCATCAATACCGACTCCACGAAGAGCTACGCTCGGGAAATACTGGCCGGCATCAAGCGATTCATGAGCGGCGATGCTGTGGCGGCACAAGACCTCGAACGACTGAAGAAAGCCGAGCGGGTTGGGCCGGCATGCGTGGCGGGCGGATGCAAGGCTGAACTGACGGCCAGTCGTTCCTAGCCAACCATGGCTGAACGATTCCCCGAGAACGAAAGCATGATTGTCTTTGGATGGCTTAACGATCAACTCCTGCGCATGGAGTGGCTGAGTAACCTGGTTACCTGGCTGGTGACCAGGGTATTCCGGTTGGATATGGGCGGCAGGGCGGGGGGCAGCATCCAGTTCTTCATCTACGACGTGGTGAAGATCTTCATACTGCTCTCCGTACTGATCTTCATGATATCTTACGTCCAGAGCTACTTTCCGCCCGAGCGGTCCCGGAAGATCCTCGGGCGGTTCAACGGTATCGGCGGGAACCTGCTGGGCGCCCTGCTGGGCACGGTTACGCCGTTCTGTTCGTGCTCGTCCATTCCCCTCTTTATTGGCTTCACCAGCGCCGGGTTGCCGATCGGGGTCACCTTCTCGTTCCTGATTTCTTCGCCCCTGGTTGACCTGGCGTCCATGCTCCTGCTTGCCAGCATATTCAGCTGGCCCATCGCCCTGGCCTATGTTGCGGTTGGCGTTCTGCTGGCCGTTACTGCGGGAACGATCATCAGCAAGCTCAAACTTGAAAAGTACGTCGAACCGTTCGTCTTTGGCAACCGGGCGCTGGAAGTCGATCAGGAGCGGATGACCCGGCGAGATAGAGTCAATTTCGCCAGGGGCCAGGTTCGGGACATCGTGAAGAGGGTGTGGTTGTATGTGCTCCTTGGCGTTGGCATCGGAGCGGCGATCCACAACTGGGTTCCGGAGTCGATTATTTCAGCCGTCCTGGGCCAGGACAAATGGTACTCCGTCCCGGTGGCAACCCTGGTTGGTATCCCAATGTATGCCGACATCTTTGGAACACTGCCGATCGCCGAGGCGCTGGTGCTCAGGGGCGTGGGACTGGGAACGGTGCTGGCGTTCATGATGGCCGTCACCGCGCTCTCTCTCCCTTCCATGGTGATGCTGAACAAGGTAATCAAGATGAGACTCCTGTTGGTGTTCGCAGGGGTGGTGACGGTGGGCATCGTGGTGATCGGATTCCTATTTAACGCCATTGGCCATTTCTTTGTGTAGCGTTTCAGGCAGGGGTGCCGGCCTGGGAATGGCACAGCGACTTGCGGGAAGCCCGCGAAGTACAAGAGCATGAAGGAGGAATAGCGATGTACATCAAGATACTTGGAATGGGCTGAGCGAAGTGCAATCAGCTTGAGAAGACTACCCGTGAGGTAGTACAGGAAATGTCCATCGAGGCGACCATCGAGCATGTCCATGACATGAAGAAGATCATGGAGTATCCCATCCTGACCACGCCTGCCCTGGTGATCGACGAAAAGGTGGTGTGTTCGGGCAAGGTACCCAGTAAGGCAGAGGTGACCTCGTTCCTGAAGACGGCGCTGGCGAAATCCAAGTAGATGAGCAGACAGCAGACTGTGAGGAGGTTGGCGATATGACAACCAAGCGTGGCGACATCTTCTCCGTTCGCAGATTATAGCGTCACGGTGATCATCGGTGACGGTGCGTGAGAGTGAGGCGGGGGAAAAGGACCGACACGTGCTGTCGTCGAGCTAACAGGAGATTGCCTGCCATTGATGAAGGGCCTCAGCGAATCGATTCCGGGTTGCGGCTATAGCGATGGCGGCGAAACCCTCGGTTTTCATTTTGAGGACCTGTCAGTCCTCGTCGGAAGGAGCCGCGTGACCATCATCGGCGCCCAAGACGAGGCGACGGCCCGCGGACTTATGGAATGGCTTGGAGAGCAGGTTCGGGATTGATACCGGAAGGAGGAGATGGTCAGTGAAAACAGTGGTCTTCGTGTGCGTGCATAACTCCGGCCGCAGCATGATGGCCGAGGCGTTCTTCAATCAGCTTGCCGGGGGTAAGGCCAGGGCCATTTCCGCCGGCACACAGCCCGGCGATCGGGTCAATCCTACGGTCGTGGAGGCGATGACGGAAATCGGCATCGACATCAGCGCCAACAAACCCAAAATGCTCACCTTTGAAATGGTCGAGAATGCCGTGAAAATGATCACCATGGGGTGCGGCGCCGAAGCGGGAGAGGTGTGTCCGGCCAGTTTCATCGAGACCGAGGACTGGGCGCTCGAAGACCCGAAAGGGAAACCCATCGAAACCGTGAGGAGAATCAGGGACGAGATAAAAGAACGAGTGACCAGGCTTATTGACGAGCTTCTCCAGAAAGAACAGAACACTAATAAAGTTGAAGGAGTAAATAATTGAAGGCTGAGGAAATCAAACAGGCCGTCAGGGAACAATATTCCCAGATCGTAGAACAGGCGGGAGAGTCTTGCTGTTCCACCAACAGTTGCTGCTGCGGCAGCAATCCGGAGGCCGAGGCAATACTGGCCGGGTATACCAGAGAAGAGCTGGCGCAGATCCCCCAGGAGTCGGTGCTGGGACTGGGATGCGGCAATCCGGCTGCCAACGCCGACTTGAAGCCGGGAGAGACCGTCCTTGATCTCGGTTCGGGGGCAGGCATAGACGTGTTCTTGGCCTCGCTCAAGGTCGGCCCCACGGGGAAGGCGATTGGCGTCGACATGACGCCCCAGATGGTAAAGAAGGCGAATGCGCTGGCCAAGGATAAGGGCTACGACAACGTTGAGTTCAGGCTCGGCGAGATCGAGAACCTGCCGGTCGCCGACGATGCGGTCGACACCATCATGAGCAACTGCGTCATCAACCTGTCTCCGGACAAGTCACGGGTCTTCGCCGAAGCCCACCGCGTTCTCCGGCATCAGGGCAAGATGGTTATTTCTGACATCGTCTCCGAGAAGCCGCTGCCGCGGGTAATGCAGGATGACGCCGACGCCTGGTCCTCTTGCATATCGGGCGCCCTAGTACGGGAAGACTACCTGGGTAAGATAAAGGGGGCCGGTTTCAGGACGGCGGATGTGATCGCCGAACGGGAGTTCTACGTGGAAGCCGGTGAAGGTGGGGAGACGCACCGCCTGTTCAGCATTACCGTACGGGCCGAAAAGTAGCCCGTCGCTGGGAAGTGGCATCAAAGGCGCAAAACCGCTGTTGATCGCGGGGTGGCTAATGAGACTATTCAGCTTGTTCCTATCTCTCACCGCGGCGATGCTGCTGTCATCGTCGGTGACGGCCTGCGCCTCTCCGGCATCAACTCGGACCGTGCTGACGTCGATTTCCTGGCGCAGCGCGATGTCGAATGGAATGCCGACAATAGCGGAGTTCGGGCGCGGGACCTGTATACCGTGCAAGGAGATGAAGCCTATTCTTGAAGAGCTGGCCCGTGAATACGAAGGAAAAGTGAATGTCCTCATTGTCGATGTGGACGACTATGCCGCCTTGACACGCCAGCACGGCATAATGGTCATACCGACCCAGATATTCTTGGGCAAGGACGGCAAAGAAGTATCGCGGCACGTCGGCCTGTTTCCCAAAGAGGAGATCATTGCCGAGATGACGAAGATAGGCGTGCGTTAATGGAAGGGTTGCTCGACGGCGTCGGCGACATCATCCGCGCCCAAGGCTGGCTGGCCTTCCCGGCCTGTTTTCTCGGAGGTATCGTGTCCAGTGCCAGCCCCTGTGTTCTGGCTATGATACCGCTCGTCATCGGCTACGTCGGAGGCTACGCCGAGGGTTCCCAGAGGAAGGCTATCCAGTATTCCCTGACGTTCACACTCGGGCTAACAATCACCTTCACCGTGCTGGGGATCATAGCCGGGGCCATGGGTAGACTCTTCGGCGACGTGGGTAAATTTTGGTACTATGTACTGCCGCCGGTTGCCATCCTGCTCGGACTGTATCTGTTCTTTTCCGAGAAACTGAATCTGAACTTCGGCCTGCCGCAGCGATTGATGCCGAAGAAGACGGCGCTGCTGGGAGCTCTTCTGCTGGGACTTTTTTTCGGCATCGTTGCCTCTCCCTGCGCTACTCCGGTGCTGGCAGTGATACTGACGCTTGCCGCGGCAAAGAGGGATGTCGCCTACAGCGGTGCTATGCTGCTGGCCTATGCCCTTGGCCATTGGGTGCTCGTACTCGCGGCCGGCATCTCGGCAGGATTCGCCCAGAGGGCGCTGGCATCGAAGGGAATCAGCAACTTTGCCAGCTACTCGAAGAAGACGGCAGGAGTGATCCTGGCAGGCGTCGGGGCATACCTGTTCATCCTGTTGTTTTGACGGAATCATCTCTGAGGAGGGTTCATATGCTCGAGATTAAGAGAAGTACGGTATCGCTTGACGAAAGCGACCTGATTGAGTTGGAGCGGATCCTGATTGACTCGGACGAGAAGGGGGCGCTGATCTTCTTGAATAAGACCGTTCACGACCGGATCATGCACGCTCAGCAGGGCAAGTTGAAATCGCATCTGGACGGAACGAATCCCGTGGAAGGTTTTGTCCAACGAAATCAGCGTTCTGGAGGACAGCAGTCATGAGTGGCACGACCAGCCAGACAGCCGCATCGTGCGAACCCCGGCTTTCCGTGGTCAACCGGTTCTTGTCGCTATGGATCCTCATCGCCATGGTGTTTGGAGTCGGGCTGGGTTATTTCATTCCATCGGTGGCGGACGTCATTAACCGCTTCTCGGTGGGTACGACTTCGATACCGATCGCCATCGGCCTCATCCTGATGATGTATCCGCCGCTGGCCAAGGTGAAGTATGAGGAGCTGCCCAAATTCTTCCGCAACTGGCGGGTCCTGGCGCTGTCGCTGGTTCAGAACTGGGTGATCGGCCCGATTATTATGTTCTTCCTGGCCCTGCTCTTTCTCGGATTCATCTGGCCAATGCCTGACTATATGGTTGGTCTTATCATGATCGGTCTGGCCCGATGTATCGCTATGGTGATTGTATGGTGCGAATTGGCCCAGGGCGACAACGAATATTCTGCCGGACTGGTGGCTTTCAACGCCATCTTTCAGATGGTCTTCTACTCGATATTCGCCTATGTCTTCATTACTGTCCTACCTCCGATCTTTGGGCTGAAGGGAACGGTCGTACAGGTCTCGATATGGGAGGTGGCCCAGAGCGTTCTCATCTATCTGGGGATCCCGTTCTTTGCCGGATTGCTGACCAGGTTCTTCTTCCTCAAGACCAATCGAAAGGACTGGTACGAGAACAAGTTCATCCCCAAGATCAGCCCCATCACCTTGATCGCGCTTCTGTTCACTATCGTCGTGATGTTCTCGCTCAAGGGCGAGATCATCGTGCAGTTGCCGCTGGACGTGGTCAAGATCGCCATTCCGCTGGCCATCTATTTCGCCATCATGTGGTCGGTCTCGTTCTACATGGGAAGGAAACTCAGTGGCGAGTATGCGAAGACCGTGACCATCGCGTTCCATGCTGCCGGCAACAACTTCGAGCTGGCCATCGCCGTGGCGGTGGGGGTGTTCGGAATCAGCTCCGGACAAGCCTTCACGGCGGTAATCGGCCCGCTGATCGAAGTGCCGGCGTTGCTCGCCCTGGTGAACGTCGGTCTGTATTTCCAGCGCAAGCTGTCCTGGAGGCCCGCCTCGTGAAGCTCACCGGTCCCGTCATCGGCCCGGGTCGGCAGGCACAGCTAGAGTCGGACGTCTCGCGGCCGGGTGGCAGATCATGACGGAACGCCAGGATGAGTCTCTTCGCGTGGACGATGAGGGACGGTTAATACTGCCCCAGAGCCTGCAAGCGAGGATGGGCATAAGACCAGGCAGTCACCTTCGGTTCGAATCCGGACCGGCCGGCCTGCGCCTGCGGACCCCGTCCCGCCTGGCCAAACTGTATATCGAACCCACCGACCAATGCAACCTTGATTGCCGCACCTGCATCCGGAGGACCTGGAACGAGCCGATGGGCCGGATGTCCGAAGCGGTGTTCTCCCGGGTGGTCGACGGGCTGCGTTCTCTGCCCCGGCCGGTGAAGGTGGTCTTCGGTGGCTTTGGCGAGCCTCTCTTCCATCCGCGCATTGCCGAAATGGTCGGGGAGGTGAAGGCGCTCGGGGCGACCGTGGAGCTGATCACCAACGGCACCCTGCTGACTTCTGCGATGACGACCGCCCTGGTGGACGCGGGCCTGGACTTGCTGTGGGTATCGCTGGACGGCGCCAGTCCGGAAAGCTACGCCGACATCCGGCTCGGGGCGGCCTTTCCGCGGGTGGTGGAGAACGTCAGGGGATTCCGGGATTACCTCGAGTACCGGGTCACCCAGCCCTATTTCGCGGTGATTCCCGACTTCAACACCGAGTTGGGCATCGTATTCGTGGCCATGAGGCGGAACATCGCCGAGCTGCCACGGGTTATCGAATTAGGGACGACCCTGAATGCCCGGCATTTCATGGTTACCAACGTGCTCCCATACAGTCCGGAGATGGCGTCGGAGATGCTGTATGCGGGAGTGCTCGACGGTTGTCACGCCGCCGACATTGCGCTGCCAAGAATGGACCTGACGCACGAGACCCGGACGGCCATATTTGAAGCCGTGAGGAGAGTTGACGGCACATGGCCGGGCTCAGGCCAGGGTGTGGCGCCGGGGACATGTCCCTTCATCGAAGGTGGGGCCGGCGTGGTGGGGTGGGACGGCAGTTTGAGCCCGTGTCTGGCACTGCTCCACAGTCACATCACTTACCCCTCACGTTTCGGACAGTCAAGGCGTTCGGTACGTTCGTGGAAGATCGGTAACCTGGCGGCGAACACCCTGGGCAGTCTGTGGCACAAGCCGGAGCACATCGCTTTTCGGGAGAGAGTTCAGACGTCAATGTTCTCTCCCTGCATGGTGTGCGGGGGCTGCGATCTTGCCGAGGGCAACGAAGCCGATTGCGTCGGCAACACTTTTCCGACGTGTGGGGCCTGCCTCTGGTCGCAGGGCGTCGTCCAGTGCCCCTAGTCCAGGTCTCAAGCACCGTGTTGAAATGGGAATAGCAGGAGGGAGACGATATGCCGGTTTTGAAAGATATAAGCTTCAGCCTCGACATGGACAGAGTGATGCAGAGGCAGGGGTTCAAGGACACTTCGAGAGTCCGGCCGGGAATGAAGGAAACGATTGCCGCCCTGGTTGAAGAGACGGGCAGACTGCACCTGATCGAGTCGGCCGTGGCCTATGAGACATATCAGGTTGTTCAGATTGAGCCCGAAAGAATCCTCCTGCACGGTGGCGTCGCTCTTGATGGTTCACTCTTGCCGTCAAGATCGCCTAACGCCAGGAGACTCATTATCGTGGTGAGCACGATCGGTCCCAAACTGGAGACTCGGGTCAAGGAATATACGAGCACTGGAGATACCCTCAAGGGCATGTTGTTGGACGGAATCGGAAGTACTGCCATGCACTCGATTACGCAGGAGGCGTGTGCGCTTATCTTTAAGCTGGTGGTGGGTGACACCCGAGACATTGGCCCGACTTTCAGCCCCGGTATGGCGGGCTTCCCTCTGACAGAACAGCCCCGGATGCTGGCTTTGGCCAGAGCAGAGTCGGTGGGTGTTACTCTGACGAGTTCGGGCGTGATGGTGCCTCGGAAATCAACCTCGCGCGTCATCGCCATAATTGACTAAGCACCACGGCCTTGAAACGACTGATGCCAAGTAGTCAGCACCGGCATATGATGGAGAGGGAGGCGTCCTGACGATTCACCTTAGTGGACTCAAACCAACGCCTTGGGTGTTCGGAAGAAGACCCCGGTCACCTGTCGGGTTGCTTGGGGTGTGAGAAGACCAATTGCCGCAAAGCCGGAATGAGCGGTCTCTTCTCAAAGAGAAGTGCAGAAAGCTTCTTGAGTGGCTGGGGATCCAGGATTCGAACCTGGGTAAACAGATCCAGAGTCTGCTGTCCTACCGCTAGACGAATCCCCAATGGTGAGGCGAGCGCATTTCACGCTACTCATTGATTCTACATCAGGCACCCGTGTCTGGCAAGCTCGGGGAGCGTATCACCGACCACGCTGGCCGCCAGCGCCGAGGCCACTCCGGCCTGACTTCACCGGGCACGACCGCGACAACGAAAGGCCGGGCCTGGTTTCCCCAAGGGGAGGATCAGAGCCACGCCCGGCTAACGGGCTGAAGATCTGCCGGATCCGCCACCGGCGAGCTTGTGAAGTCCCGGTTTAGTAGTTTTCGGCCAGGACTTCGTAATAGGCGCGCGGGTGGCGGCAGGCCGGGCACTGCTGGGGCGGCTCGGGCCCTTCGTGGATGTAGCCGCAGTTGATGCAATGCCATTTGACGGGGGCCGGCTTCTTGAAGACGGTGCCCTTGACCAGGTTCTCGATCAGCTTGCGGTACCGGCTTTCGTGGAATTTCTCGGCCTTCGCGATCTGGGTGAAGGACATGGCCACTTCGGGGAAGCCTTCTTCGGCGGCGATCTTGGCGAAATCGGTGTAGATCGTGGTCCACTCCATCTGTTCGCCGTGAGCGGCGGCTTCCAGATTAGACTTGGTATCCTTGATCATGCCGCCGGGATAGCCGGCGGTTATCTCCACGTCACCGCCTTCCAGGTGCTGGAAGAATACTTTGGCATGTTCCTTTTCGTTTTCGGCCGTCTCGGCAAATATATTGGCGACTTGTTCCAGTCCTTCTTTGCGGGCGGCGCTGGCGAAATAGGTGTAGCGGTTCCGCGCCTGCGATTCGCCGGCGAAGGCGGTGACCAGGTTCTTTTCGGTGCGGCTGCCTTTGATTGACTTGGCCATGTGTCCTCCTGTTGATGCTTTTAGTGCTTTGGTGGCGTGAGCCAATATCCGAATTATACTACATGATGATGTCCAATGTTCACTGCCGGTGATGAGTCGGCGACAGGGCGAGGACGTTCGAAGGGACTCCGGGTAAGAAGCGCATCACCGGCGGAACAACGATGCAGATAGATGGTCGGGGCGGACGGATTTGAACCGTCGACCACCTGCACCCCATGCAGGTGCGCTACCAGGCTGCGCTACGCCCCGTCCGACAGGCTGGCTGGGTGCTTCCCATTGTCTTATATCCATGACCGGTAGTCAAGGGCGGGGCCCCGGTCAGGTATGCTCATTGATCTTGAGTGGCGGGGTCCGCCGTCATGGCAATCACAATCGATTGTTGCTAGAATACTCGGGTGAGCCTGATCGCGGCGAATATGAGACGAGTCCTTGCCGAAATCCCCGGGGGAGTTGAACTGGTGGTCGCGGCTAAAGGACGGCCGCCGGCCGAAGTAATGGAAGCGGTCAACGAGGGCGCTCGCATCATCGGCGAGAATTACGTCCAGGACGCCGTCAGGGCACAGGGGCAGGTTGGCCGTCGCGGTGTCAACTGGCACTTTATCGGGCACCTGCAGACGAACAAGGTGAAGAAAGCGGTAGCGCTTTTCGACATGATACAGACCATCGATTCACTTGCTATGGCGCGCGAAGTCAATGGTCACGGTGAGCCCGGCCGGCCGTTGCCGGTGTTGATCGAGGTCAACAGCGCACGGGAGGGGCAGAAATCCGGCTTGTTCCCCGAGCAGGTGGTATCGGCCGCCGCCGAGATGTCCGCCCTGCCTAACATCAAGGTGATGGGGTTGATGACGATGGGGCCCGCGGTCGGTCAGCCGGGGGAAATGCGGCGCTACTTCAGCGCCACGCGCCGGGTCTTTGAAGAGCTGAGGCAGGCGCGATTGCCGAACCTGGAGATGAAGTACCTGTCGATGGGGATGAGCGACTCCTATCGAGAGGCGATCGACGAGGGGGCGAACGTGGTGCGGTTAGGTAGGGCTGTGTTCGGTGAGACGTAGGCGATCGCCATCGGCCCGTGGGCCGGGTAGACATCTGCCGATTGCGCGGTGAAAGGAGAAGGAAATGCCACCGGTCATTTGTATCGTAGGTCACTCGAATTCGGGCAAGACGACGTTGGTGGAAAAGCTACTGCCTGAATTGAAGGCGAGGGGATATCGCGTGGCCACCGTCAAACACGCCCAGGACATTGATCTCGACCATCCCGGGACGGATAGCTGGCGTCACGTTGCGGCGGGCAGCGCGGTAATGGTTCTCGCCACCAAAGGGCGAGTCGTGCTCGTGAAGCCGGTCGCCGATTCCCCCAGTCTCGAAGAAGTCATCCGCCTTATCGGCGAGGAATACGATCTGGTGCTGGCCGAGGGTTTCAAAGGAGAGTCGGCACCCAAGATCGAGGTCCAACGTAATCCGACCGGTCCGCTGCTCACCGGCCTGAAAGGGCTTTTCGCCGTGGTCAGCGACGAGGCGATTGAGACCAAGACCAGGAAGTTCTCGTGGTCAGACATCAAGGGCCTGGTCGATATTATCGAGGAGGGCTTTATAAAGCCTAACCGGGAGCACGTGGCGGTCTATGCCGACGGCGCGCCGATTGCCCTGGGCAGCTTCCCCCGCGAGATAGTCAAGAACCTGCTGGTCGCCATGG
Source organism: uncultured Chloroflexia bacterium (assembly GCA_963735055.1). Lineage (GTDB taxonomy): Bacteria > Chloroflexota > Dehalococcoidia > Dehalococcoidales > UBA2162 > JBBITI01. The sequence continues at coordinate 136,472 of CAVTJN010000010.1, forward strand.
CCTCCTCACTCAAGGGGGCAGGGCAGCCTGAGAACATCGAGTTCAGGTTGCGAAGGGGGGGATAAGCACGTCCCGCAGGAATTTGGGCTTGCCCTCAAGTTCTTCTGAATTCTTTCGCAAGATGCCCCAGACTCAGGTGGGTCATGGTTGGTCGGCCGTGGGGGCAGGTGTGGGGAGAGGCCGTCTGCTCCAGTTCCCTGAGGAGTTGTCGCATCTCATCGAGACTGAGGACCTGCCCGGCCCGAACGGCACTGTGGCAGGCGATGGACTGGGCAATTTTCTCCTGCCAGCCGGCGCCGTCGGCGGGCGTATCGAGCAGTTCACGCAGCGCCGCCACGCACCCTCTGCCATCAAGACCGGCGGGCGCCGCCCGGACAAGGTAGCTGGCGGCGCCGAACGGTTCGAGCGAGAAGCCAAATTCGGCCAGTCCTGAGATGAGCGACGGCGAGGCCGGATCGTGTTCATCAGGTCGGCTCATCGCCGCTGCCTGACGGGGGGTGACTTCAAAGGTGACCGGATCGAGCAGTCCTTGGACTTCGATGCCCCGGTTCGCCCGCTGCCGCTGCACTTTTTCGAACATGATCCGTTCGTGGGCGGCATGCTGATCGATCAGATAGAGGCCTTCCGGACCTTCGGCAACGATATAGCTGGCCGCGAGTTGCCCGAGTGGCCGCAGTGCGGGCAGCGACTCTTTCCAAGGGAGGGGGGCGGCAGGTGGGGATGGGGCCGAGGATTCACCGCGGGCAGGGGCAAACGGAGTGATTGGTCCGAAGACGGACGAACCCGGTGACGCCAAGGAATCGGGCCGCGCCGGGAGAGCGTAGACGGAGGCCGGTTGTTCGATGATGGGCACCGTTGCCAGTTCGGCGATGGTCCCCCGGACCGCCTTCTGTATGGCGCCGAAGACCTGATGTTCATTCTGGAATTTGACTTCGCTTTTCGCCGGATGGATATTGACGTCGACTTCACGAGCGGGCAATTCAATATTGATCACGGCCACCGGGTGGCGGCCCACCGTCAACAGGCCATGATAGGCATCCTCCACCGCCTTGGCAAGTAAGCGGCCGCTCACCCAGCGCCGGTTGACAAAGAGGCTCAGGTAGTCGCGGCTTGCCCGGGTTACTTGCGGCGCGCCGACCATTCCACTGACCGTGATCCCCCCCTGGGCAGCGCCGTCGCTCCAGTTCCCGACGCGCTTGATTTCGAGCATGGAGCGGGCGGTACTGAGGCCATAGATGGCCAGGATGCTGTCGATGGGGCGGCCGGTCCCGGGGGTATTCAGAATATCCCGGTCATCGACGGTCAGGCTGAACCTGACCTCGGGGTAGGCGAGGGCATACTGGCTGACGATGTTGGCGATATGCCCATTTTCAGTGGTGGTTGATCTGAGGAACTTGAGCCGGGCGGGTACGTTCCGGAAAAGGTTGCGCACGGTCACGGTCGTACCGGGGGGCCGGCCCCGCCCCCCCTGCCCGGTGAGTATGCCATCATTTATTCTGACGTAGCTGCCGGTGTTCCCGCCCGGAGGGCACGACACCAGTTCCACCTCTGATACGGCGGCGATACTCGGTAGCGCCTCGCCCCGGAAGCCCAGGGTGGAGATAGTCTCGAGGTCGGCGGCACTGGCAACTTTGCTCGTGGCATGACGCTGGAACGCCAGAGCTATTTCCTCGGGAGGAATACCGCCGCCGTTGTCGGCGACCTGTATCAGTCCCACACCGCCGCCATGGGTCTCCACCGCGATCTGGGTTGCCCCGGCGTCCAGTGAGTTTTCGACCAGCTCTTTGACCACCGCGGCCGGCCGCTCGACGACCTCGCCGGCGGCGATCCGGGCAACTACTTCCGAGTCCAGTATCCTTATGGTCATGACTCTCGAATGGTACACGTTTCCGTGTAGAATGTCAATGCCTTGTAATGGTGGGTATCCTTGCCGGGGAGCGACGCCCGATCGCCGGCATCAGGCGACCTTCTCAAGCCGGGCGAAGCTGAGGAGGAGCTTCTTCACGCCGCCGTTGAAGGCAACGGTGATTTCCTGATCGCCATTCAGCGGCCGCGCGCTGACGACCACGCCGCTGCCGAACTGGGCGTGGCGAACGTGTTCGCCCGCTTTAAAGCCGGCGCCCGGTGCTTCGGGGGAGGGCCCGGGGGTGGGCTTGTTCCAGGAGTAGACTGCCTCGGTGATGCGCACTTCGGGCGAAGAGCCACCCTGCCACCAGGTATTGGTGGCCACCAGGTAGGATGGGATCTCGTTAAGAAAGCGCGATGGCGATGTCACGTTACTCCGCCCCATCAAGTTGCGGCGGAAAGACCGCACCAGATAGATGCGTTTCTTGGCCCGCGTAATGCCCACGTAGGCAAGCCGTCGCTCCTCTTCCATCTGGGTGGGGTCATCCAACGATCGGAAATGGGGGAGCAGGCCTTCTTCCATGCCGACGATGAAAACGATCGGGAATTCCAGTCCCTTGGCCTGATGCAGCGTAATCAGGGTGACTGCGGGCACGGTCTCGTCGAGTCCGTCGACGTCTGACACCAAAGCCACCCCTTCCAGGAAGGCGGACAGGCCGTCGGGAGGGGGAATATCGCGGTACTCTTCCGCCACCGTGCGTAGTTCCATGACCGTCTCCCATCGTTCTTCGCCCTGAGGTTCGGCCAGGAGGTACTGTTTGTAGCCAGTGCGGGCAAAAACGAGGTCGAGAAGTTCCAACAGGTTGCCCTGCGCATTCTGTGCAATCAACTCTTCAATCATGTTTACGAAAGCGATCAGAGTCCGGGTGATGTTCGGGCTGAACGGTGGTCGCGATGTGTCGTCTTGCCCGGCCGGGTCGGCCGCCAGCCGCAGCGTGTCGAATATCGAGAGTCCGGTCGATTTGGCCCACGCCACAAGCTTCGTCTGGGTTTGATCGCCGATGCCCCGTTGCGGTGCGTTGATTATCCGGAGCAGGCTGACGTTGTCATTCGGGTTCTGGATGAGCCGGAGATAGGCCACGATATCTTTTACCTCGCGCCGCTCGTAGAACCGGGTCCCGGCCACGAGCTTGTAGGGCATCCCGTAGCGCACGAATGCTTCTTCGAGCGCCCTCGATTGAGCGTTGGTGCGGTACATGATGGCACAGTCGGACAGTGTGGCGTCCCCCCGCTCGACCAGCCGGTCGATTTCGCTGACTACGAATTGGGCCTCCTCCTGTTCGGTGTAGGTCTCGATGACGCTGACCGGCTCGCCCGGCTCATTCTCCGTCCACAGCTTGTTTGGTTTGCGCTGCCGGTTGGCGGATATTACGCTCGAGGCCGTCTCCAGTATCTTCTGCGTCGATCGGTAGTTTTGCTCCAGTAGTATCACCCGGGCTTCGGGATAGTCGCGTTCGAAGCTCAGGATGTTACGCACGTCGGCCGAACGCCACGAGTAGATCGACTGGTCGGGATCGCCGACGACGCAGACATTGCGGTAATGTCCGCCCAGTTGCTTGATCAGCTCGTACTGAACCGTATTCGTGTCCTGGAACTCATCGACCAGGAGGTGCAGGTAGCGCGACTGGTAGCTGCCGATGACATCGGGGTGTGCCCGGAAGAGATGTACCGTCTTCATGAGCAGGTCATCGAAATCGACGGCACTGCTTTCGTCGAGCAGCGTCTGATACTGCTCGTAGACCCGTCCGACCACCTCATCGAAGTAGCTGCGGCTCCGGGTCATATACTCGGCGGGCGTCCAAGTCTGGCTCTTGGCGGCTGATATCGCTGCGACAATCGACCCGGGGGCGTATTGTTTGGGATCGAGATTCAGTCCCTGCATCGTCCGTTTGATCAGACTGAGTTGGTCCTGATCGTCGTAGATAACAAAGTGGGGCTCGACGCCGATGGCCTGGCCGTCCTTGCGCAGTATGCGGGCGCAGATCGCATGGAACGTGCCTACGGTGAGTTCGGGCAGAGCGGCCGACACCAGATGGGAGAGCCGCTCTTTCAACTCGCGCGCGGCTTTGTTGGTAAAAGTGACCGCCATAATACGGTGGGGGCTAACGCCGCGCACTCTGATCAGATAGGCGATGCGGTGGGTAATGACCCTGGTCTTGCCGCTACCTGGTCCGGCCAGAATCAGCAGGGGCCCATCCGGAGCTTCCACCGCTTGTTTCTGAGCGGGATTCAGGTCTGCCAGTATGTCCACTAACCCATTATAACATCGGGCTGTCGCGGGCACTACCCCGGGGCCGACCTATCTTCCCTGCCCGAAGATATACAAGGGCTGTTTATCGGTGATCAGGCGCGTCTGGTCTTCGAGGTGGCGGCGGAGGTGTTTGGCGGGGGAGAACATGCCCCGGTGGGCAAGGCCGTCGTAGAGTCTTAGCTTTAGGCTGCGGGCAGCGATTCGCCGATCGATCTCATCGGGGGCGGGTGGGGTGATGCCGGTCGAGGCCAGGCAGAACCCCCAGGGTCCGCCGAAAGATGGAATGTCGGCCTGGTACGGCAGCACCACCGGGAAGACGCTGCGGAGCGTCTGATAGACAGCCGAGAAGTTCAACAGATCGACCGTGCCGGCGTATCCTGCCTGGACAGCCATGAGCCCGTCCGGGGCGAGCCGCCGGCCGACCATCCGGTAGAACTCCTGAGTGTACAGCAGATAGGCGGGCCCGGCCTCTACGGGCTCAGTCAGGTCAATCAGTATGGCATCGAACTGCTCTTTGGACGCAGCCAGGTATTCCCGCGCATCAACATGGTGCAACTCGGTGCGTGGATCGTCGAACGCCCCCTTGCTGTATTCAGGGAGGTACTTCCGCGACACCGAAATCACATCTTCGTCGATGTCGATCATCACGGCCCGCTTGATGGTCGGGTGGGACAGCACCTCCCGGAGCGTCGCTCCTTCTCCCCCGCCGGCGATGAACACGGTCTCCGGGTTTGGGTGGGCAATGAGTGCCGGGTGGACCAGGCCCTCGTGATAGACGAACTCATCGAACTCGCTGGACTGTATCTTGCCGTCCAGGAGGAGGCATTTGCCGAAACTCCCGCTGCGCATGATTTCTATCTTCTGGAACTTCGTCTGTCCGGTGTAGATCATCTCTTCGACGCTGTGCAACTGCATCAGATCCCGGCTTATCCTGTCGAAAAACCACTTGTCCGGTTCGTGAGTCATGAGTATCCCCTTTGGAGTGAAATACGAAAGGCCAGACTAGCCCTGTGCCGTGGTTCCCTTGAGTGGCCTTCGGCCGGCGGCTACAAAATACCCCGCTGCATTTCAATGATGACCTGGTTCTTTGACCCCAGCTTCTTGATGAGGACCTGCGCCGCGATCTCGGGTTTGACCCGGGTGCCGCAGGTGAACACATCTACCGCGGCGTAGCCGTGTTCCGGCCAGGTGTGGATGAACAGATGGGACTCAGCGATGACGACCACACCACTGACTCCCTGGGGGCTGAAATGGTGAAACGAATCGCCCAGGACTTCAGCGCCGCACTCTACCGCTGCCTCTTTCAGCAGCGTCTTGAGGGCCTCCAGATCGTCCAACAGGCCGCGGTCGCAGTCCTTCAGTTCCAGCAGCAGGTGCCGGCCTAGTGCATTCAAGATATGTGGCCCCTTCGGAAGACTGGCGTTGTCCGTCACGCGGGATAACGCCGGAAGACAAAGGCGATTCTACAATAGATGCTGATCCTTTGGCAACAAATTCGCGCCGATGAATGTCCGGGGTTCGAGACTATCACCGGGGGTGGGGGTGCTTATCGGTCAGATAGCCATCATTGGCGGCCCCGGGTCTTGCCCTGGTGGTCGGCTAGGATTCTGATCATGTCTTCATCCTCGACCGGATTGAAATGGCTGTAGAACTGGCCGACGGCGAAGAACGAAGGCGGAGATCTCAGGCACACCAGTTCGTCGACAAACTCGGAAAGCTTGAGAAGAGTGTCTTCGGGCCCCACGGGAAAAGCAGCCACTAATTTTTCGGGCTGCTCCAGCCGGACCGCCCAAAGGGCGGCCTGGGTGGTCGCCCCGGTGGCTACGCCATCGTCGGTTACTATCACGATCCGGCCCTTGAGCGGCACCTTGGGTCTGATCTTTCGGATCATCTCGGTGCGCCGGCGTATTTGCGCCAGCTGGCGGGCCTTCTCCGCCTCAATGTAGCTCTCATCTACCCCCATCGAAGCCACCACGCTCGGGTTCAGGAACAACCTGCCGCTTTCGGCGACCGATCCAAGGGCGAGTTCGGCGTGGCCCGGTGCGCCCAGTTTGTGGGCGAGGACGACGTCCAGGACACCGTCGAGGGCGTAAGCTAACTCCCGGGCGACTACCACGCCGCCGCGAGGAACGCCCAGGACAACTGGCAACCGACCCCGGTACTCGGCCAGTGCGGCGCCCAACAGGCGGCCAGCCGAGGAGCGGTCATCGAATGACTCGCTGCTGCGCGACAGGATACGGGTATTACTCATTGAGTCGCTTTCCTGGCCCAGGGCGCAACATGGGTACAGCGCCCGCAATCGGATTCTTAGAGCCAGCCGACGGCTTCCGCCTGCTGGCGTAACTCTTCCAGCGCCGACCGCTCGATCTGCAATATGCGCGTCTTGCTGATGCCAAATGCCTTGCCGATCTCGTGCCTCGATCGGGGGCGGCCGTCGTGCAGACCGAACCGCAAGATGATGACCTCACGCTCGCGCCCGGAAAGGGAACGCACGGCATCGAGTATCTGCTGCTTGAGAATGGCCCTGGCGGCTTTTTCCTCGGGAGAGGGTTCGGTCGTATCCGGCACCAGGTCCGCAAGTTCGGCGGCCTCCGGATCATCGCTGACCTTGGTTTCGAGGAGCAACGGTTCGCGGCCCTCGGCCTCGAGCAGTTCGTCGACCTTGTCGGCCGGGACGCAGCCCACCTGGGCGAGTTCCTCCCGGGATGGCGCCCGTCCGTGTTCCTGGACGAACCCCTGGCTTGCCCGGTGCAGCCGGGCCAGCCCCTGTAAGGTGCATACGGGTAGTCTCACGATCCGGCTTTGATCGTTGATGGCCCGTGTGATGCGTTGTCTGATCCACCAGGTTGCATAGGTGCTGAATTTGAAGCCCCGCTCAAAGTCGAACTTGTTGACGGCCCGCATCAGTCCCAGATTCCCCTCTTGAATGAGGTCGATCAGGGGCAGGCCGTGCCCCGCGTACTTGCGGGCGACGCTGACTACCAGGCGCAGATTGCAGAGCGTCATCTTGCGCTTCGCTGCTTCTGCCTGCTCGGGAGTCCCGTTCTTGATGTGGTTGCCCAGATATCGCTCTTCTTCGAACGTGAGAAGCGGTAGATTTCCGATCTCGTGTAAGTAGTCATCGGCGGAGTCTGTATATTCTCGGTCCAGAAGCTTCTGCGCCATCTGTCGCCCCCTCCGTATTGGCGGTGGTCCTTCCCTTCGACGCCTGGGGCCGTCGTGCCTTTGAGGGAAATGGTCAGAACCGTTGCCGTATTTCTTGCCGGTGCCGCTGCCTTCAGGCGGGCGGATGGAGACTCGGGGTCATCACCATGGATGAACTAGTTGGCCCATTCTACAAACTGGAGAATATAGAAGTCATAAAATGGCGGGCCAAATAGTTACAAAAACGTGACATTTGACGACGTGGGCCGGAAGTATGCGGCCGAGACACCTGTTGTTTCGGTGACTGACTAGCCGGCCGTACCGGTTACCGGGGCCCGGGTCATCTCGTAGAGCCGGGAGTAGAGTCCGCCCCGGGACACCAGATCCTCGTGCCGGCCCTCTTCAACGATCTCGCCTCTTTCGAGGACGACAATCCGGCTGGCATTGCGGATGGTGGACAGGCGATGGGCGATGACCACCGCGGTCCGCCCCTTGAGCAGCCGTTCCAGGGCTTCCTGCAGCACGTGCTCACTGAACGAGTCGACGTTGGCCGTAGCCTCATCCAGCAACAGAATGGCGGGGTTGGCAAGCAGGGCGCGGGCAAAGCTGATGAGCTGTCGCTGTCCCATGCTCAGGTTCTGGCCGCGTTCCTGCAGGGCGTATTCATATCCGCCTTCCAGTCTCATTATGAAATCATGGGCGCCCACGGTTTGGGCGGCGTCGATAATCTGCCGATCGTCGGCGTCGAGATTGCCATAGGCGATGTTGTCCCGGATCGTGCCCGAGAACAGGAATGGGTCCTGGAGGACGAGGCCAAGCGCCTGGCGATACGTGTTGAGATCCACGTCCCGGAGGTCGTGCCCGTCAATCAGCACGCGTCCCTCGGTGGGGTCATAGAAGCGGGCAATCAGGTTGATGATGGTACTCTTGCCGGCGCCCGTGGGCCCGACCAAGGCCACCGTCTCGCCGGGGATGATGTGGAGATTGATGTTCTCGAGCACGCTAACGCCGGGCAGATAACTGAAGTTCACTCTATCGAAGGTGAGCTCGCCTTTGATTCCGGGGGCCTTGATGGCGAGGGGATTCTCGGGTACCTCCATGTTGACGTCAAGGAGCTCGAAGACGCGGGCGCCCGACGCCATTGCCCGCTGCAGCTGGGCATATTCCATGGTAAGGGTCCGGATGGGGTCGAAAAACTGCTGCACGTACAGGGTGAAGGCGACCAGCGTGCCGACGAGCAGCGTATTCTGAAGGACGCTCATGCCGCCAAAGAAGATTATGAGGGCGGTGGCTACTGCCACGAGGAGTTCAACCAGCGGCATCATCGCCGCCGAGAGCCGCGCCGACCTCAGGTTGGCCTGGAAGTGGGCCATGTTGAGTTGTTCGAACCGACGGAAATTGACCTCTTCACGCGAAAGGCTCTGTATCACTCTCACTCCGGAGATGTTTTCCTGAAGGGCCCCGTTCACGGCAGATATCGCCTTTCTGACTGCGATGAAGGAACGGCGGGCCCATGTCTGCCATATGGCGACGAAAAGGAGAAGAAGCGGGACAACCGACAGCGTGATCACGGCCAGGCGGAGTTGCATGGAGAACATGGCTGCGGCGATGGCGACCAGGCTGACGATCTCGCCGGTCACCCAGAAGGCTCCGGAGTCCAGAAAATCACCCATTTCTCCCACATCATTCTGAACGCGCGACATAACCCGGCCGGCCTCATTGCGGTCGAAGAAACTCACCGACAGCCGTTGCACATGGTCGAAGAGCTGACGGCGCAGGTTGAGCAGGATGCCCTGTCCCACCGCCGCCTCAGCCCGGATCTGGGTGTAGTAGGCAATCAGGTGGAGGAAGGCGTTCCCGACGAAAAGGAAGACCATGGAGTTGAGTCCGGCGAGGTTGGCGGCAGCCGTGTAGTTGACGGCTTCGCGGACAAGCCAGGGGTTGGCCACGATGCTGAAAGTGTAGAGCAGTGTAGCCGCAATCGTCAGCGGCAGGGCAACTTTGAACGGGGCGAAGTACTTGACCATACGTGCGACTATCCGCGAGTCGTACGCCTTGCCGAAAACCTCGTCATCGGATCTCGTCAGGCTTCCGGCCAGCTGTCCCGGGCGGGCAGCGAGTCCGGGGCCGCCGGGGAGACTGGACAATGGGGCGGCATCTTCGTCGGGGGTCTCTGCCGCGGCCGCCGGCTCACTCCAACCCTCCTGATACTGGAACTGGAGGCTGTAGAGCTGCTGATAGAAGCCGTCCCGGCCGAGCAGTTGCTCGTGGGTCCCTTGCTCAACGATCCGGCCGTCCTTGAGAACGAGGATGAGGTCGGCCATGTGTACCGAGCGGAGCCGCTGAGCGATGATGAAGGTGGTGCGGCCCTCCAGAAGATCGGCCAGCGACTGTTGAATGAAGTATTCGGTTTCGGTGTCGACACTCGAAGTGGTGTCGTCCATGATGATTATCCGGGGGTTCAGGAGTATCGTGCGGGCAATCGCCAGCCTCTGTTTCTGACCGCCCGACAGGGTGACGCCGCGTTCGCCCACCCGGGTATCATAGCCATCGGGTTGGCTGACTATAAAATCGTGGAGCCGGACGGTCCGGGCGGCGGCGATGACCTGCTCCAGGGTGGCGTCCGGTTTGCCGTAGCTGATGTTCTCGCGGATGGTTGCCGAAAACAGGAAAGTATCCTGATGCACGATTCCTACGTTGCGGCGGAGCGATGCCAGAGCATAGTCCCTGATGTCACGGCCATCGATCATGATGCGGCCGGCGGTGACGTCGTAAAAGCGGGGCAGGAGATTGGCGATGGTAGACTTGCCGCTTCCGGTCGCCCCCACCAGGGCCACGATCTGCCCCGGTTGCACTTCGAAGCTGATGTCCTTGAGGACGGCGCCATGCGATTCGTAGTTAAAGGAAACGCCTTCGAAGCTTACCCGTCCCTTCAGCTGTGCTGGATCGAAGGCGTCCGGTTTGTCCCGGACCGGCGACACCTCGTCCAGAATCTCAAAGACCCGCTGTCCCGAGGACATGGCCCGGGAGAACAGTGTCGTGAGCCATCCCAGCATCCGGATGGGCCCGCTGAGCATGACTGCGTACAGCAGGAACTGGGCCATTTCGCCCTGGGTAAGTGTCCCGGCAACCACAAGCCGACCGCCGAACCACAGGATGGCTGCCATGGCCAGCAACAGGGCAAAGCTCATCACCGGGCTGTTCGCGGCCAGTAGATTATTGGCTTCGATCTCCCGGTTGTACAGGAACTCAGCCTGCCTGGCGAACTTCTTGCTTTCAAAGCTTTGCCGGGAGAAAGCGCGGACAATCCTGGCTCCCACCAGGTTCTCCTGAACGATCGTTCCCAGCACGCCAACACCCTGCTGAATATTCATCCAGAGCACTCGCAACTTGCGGTTAATGGCAATCGTACGGTAGGTGATGAAAGGCAGCACGCACAGACTCATTAAGGCCAGTTGCCAGTTGATGAGGAAGAGGAGTACGGATATCGCCACCAGCAGAACGATGAAGTAGATGCCGCGTAACAGGGCGAAACCGACGAACATGCGAATGCCTTCGACATCGGCCGTCGCCCGTGACATCAGCTGTCCCGTTTGCGATCGGTCGTGAAAGGCGTAGCTTAGACCCTGCAGCCGGCTGTAGATGGCGTTACGGAGGTCATAGGCCACCCGACCGGAGAGATACTCAGACAGATAGCTTTGCCAGTAGCTGAGGATGCTGCGCAGTAATCCGGCGCCGGCGATGGCTACTGCCGTGATTACGAGGGCGCTGGTGCGCGCCGATCCCAGTGCATCGTCGATCGCCTGACCGGTCAACCGGGGGATGGCGATGGCGAGGGCCGCGCCCGCAAACAGGCATACGTAGGCAACGACTGCCCGGGGCCAATAGTTCCAGAATAGTCCGGTGACGCGCCGAAAGATCCGCATTGTTTCCCCGTCTATTTTACCAGAAAGGGTGGGACCGGCTGTCAGGGCATGTCGGCAGGGTTATGACGGCTGCCTTTCTCCCCCCCGGAAAGCCCTCATACGTCGCACATGTGGAACGTGTCACGCATTACCTGCAGGGCGTCGCCTGTGGGCACGTACTCATGACCGACGTAGCCGTCATAGCCGGTCGCCGCGATTGCCTTGATGACACCGCGGTAGTTGATTTCCTGGGTGTCGTCGATATTGCTGCGGCCGGGGTTGCCGGCGATATGGAAATGTCCGATGTAGGCGATATTCTGCTGAATCGTCCTGATGATGTCGCCTTCCATGATCTGCATGTGATAGACGTCGTAGAGGAGTTTGACCGCCGGTGAGTCTACCTTCTTGCAGACTTCGACCCCCCAGGCGGTGTGGTCTCCCTGGTAGTCGGGGTGATCGACCTTGCTGTTGAGGAGTTCGATCACGAGCATAACCCCTTTCTGTTCGGCCAGCCCGGCGACTCTGCTCAGGCCTTCGGCAGTGTTCTCTATCCCCTCCCTGTCGGAGAGGCCTTTCCGGTTTCCGGAAAAGCAGATCAAGTTGCGGACGTTGAACTTGGCCGCCACCTCGATGTTGGCCCTGAGCTCTTCTTCAATTCGGCCGTGGTTCTCGCGGCGGTTCAGGCCGTCGGCGAAGGTGCCATGCCCGCCGGTACCGATCAGTCGCAGACCGGCGTCGGTGATCATCTGCCAGTGTTCTTTGGGGGCTATTTCAATGCCGTCGATTCCCAGCGCGACCGCTTCCTTGACAATCTGCTCCGGCTTGGTGCTGCGAGCGAAGCACCACCAGCATAATGACTGCTTGATACGCGGGTTCTTTCCAGACGCATGCGACGCGGCCATCGGTGATCCTCCTTAACGAAGCGAAGCTACAAAGTCCGACTGGGAAGATGTTACCGCCGGGTCCCGCTGTCTGTCAAAGATCCCGTTCTCCACAGATTGAGCGCAGGTCGAAATCATGTCCTTGGCTTCCGCCGACCTCGGATGGTGTCCGACCGGGGAGGGGCGTGTCTCCGCCGCTGGTCGATCTCACAGAGGTCGCCCATGTCTACTCGGGTGAACAGCTTGAACCCCTTGCCTTTGAGGTTGTAGTTGCTTATGTAGGCCGACTGACCGTACTTGCCGGTCAGGATAGATACATACCTCTTCAAACCTTGCAGTACAGCCGGACCGCCCCTGGCCGGTTCAATTCCCAGCGTTAAGGTCCAGTTCTTCCCCAATGGTCGGAATTCGACCGGGACACCGTGTCCTGTGAGCGTGTCGACAGCCTGCCGGATGGAGCTGTGCAGGGTGGTGTCCGTCTTCCGGACCAAGCGGCTGCATTCCTTCTTGTCACCGTGTAATGCGCTTTCCAGGACCAGTCTGCCGCCACTGAGACTGCCATAGAGGCCCATGACCCACATGATTCCCCACAGGTACGGCATACCTCGTAACGCAAGAACTTTGCCGGCATACGTGGTGGCTCGAACGGTGAACAAATCCTCCAGGAGGGCATGAAGGAGCCGCATCTCCTCCCGTATGTCAGCAGGGAGGTTTGTCGTTTGCGGGAACGGGACGACCCCCGTGGCGTCAGAGAACTCTCGTGGCGGAGTGATGTCCGCCGCAGTCAAAGCGGTACGTATCCGGACAAGGTGAGTCTGCCCTTCGAACGGTTCTATGTGCTCAAGGTACTCGTCATCGCCTATTGTCAGGCCGATGGCTCGCTCCCTTTGCTGCCGCAGATCGGCCCCCGGGACGCGCCTTGAGTATTCGTCACACTGGAAAAGCGAGCAGTGGGCGCAGGTTGCAGCCCCATTGAAGACGGCGCAAGCGCGTATGGGACACGTTCGGTCCGGCAGCAGGTTTCCGTCCTTCCAGGGGGCATTCGCCTGGCACCCTTCACACCTGACTACGTCCGGCTTGAAGTGCAGTCCGAAGTATTTCTCCCACAGTGCGCTGCCACGCTTTCGGTCGGCCTCGGTGCGCGAGTTGTTCTCAAAGGCGGGGCAACGGCTGCAATGGAACCCGCACTTGCTGCAGACTGATGTCGTGTCCATGATCACTACCTGTACGGGCGTATGGTTGTGGTCGACAGTCCCAGCACTCATTGTACGCCGCGGCCTGAGACCGCGCAATCGGTTGAACTCGTTCAACTGGGAGCCGGGCGAGTCCCGCAACCCTGTGGACGGTCGTGGACATAACCGCGGGGACTGGGTTGCAGTGTCAGAGACATTCCTATCCCGGCGATATTTCTCCTGGTTGGGATCACATTCACTCTCATGGCATCGAATCTGCGCCGCGAAAGGCATGATGCCCTCAAGGAAGCTGGTATTTCACCCGAAGACCAGGTCAGACTGTTCAAGGCGTTTGAGCGGCTGGAGAGAACCGCCGCTGGCATAGACGCCACCCGATCCGGCGCTCCGCCGGAGTCCTACCTGGTCTCCCCTGCCACGAACCCCGAAGCCCATGCCCAGGCGAGGTTGTAGCCTCCCCGTTTGCCGTTGACGTCAAGAACTTCGCCGGCGAAGTAGACGCCTTCCCGGATCCTGGATGCCAGAGTGCCCACACCAACTTCGTCGACAGCCACGCCGCCGCAGGTGAATTCGGCCTCGTTCCAGCCCAGGGTACCGGCGACCTTGAAGCGGCGGTCTTTCAGCGAGCCGGCCGCCGCGTCCAGGCTCCCGCCATCAAAAAGGTCTTTCAGAGCGGCACCGAATTTGTTGGGCAATATTCCTACGAGCATGTCCTCGGCGGGCCAGTGCGCCCGCTTCCGGCGGGCCAGTTCACTGCGCAGTCGCGCCCGGTCCATGAATGGGACCAGGTCGACCGACACGAACGTGTCAGTTCTGCCAAGCCGGTTCACGGCGGTGGATATTTCCTCACTGATGTCGAGTATGCATGTTCCCGAAAGTCCGTATTTGGTGAAGAGGAGCTCGCCTCTGACCGGGCTGCCCTCCCTACCGCCAACGATACTCTTTGCGGCGGCGAAGATTCGCTGACCCTGAAGGTGGTGACAAAGGCTGTCCTTGACGATCAGGGGCACGGCGCTGGGGACCGGCGGGACAATGGTGTGGCCAATGCCCCCGGCTATCTCGTAGGCGCTTCCGTCGGAACCGAAGACGGGATAGCTCTTGCCTCCTCCGGTGATGATGACTCTGCGGCAGGCGATTTTCTTGCCTCCCCGGGATGAAACGACGATGCCTCCCCCAGAGAACGATATTCCGGCGCAATCGAAATCGTATTCCACGGGCACCGAAAGCCGGTCGAGTTCCATCTGCATAACCTTCAGGACCGAGGCTGCCTGGTTGGTGACCGGGAAGACTCTCCCTTCCTGGGAATACAATTCGAGGCCCAGGCTCTTGAAAAACCCGACGATCTCCGGTTTGCCAAATCTGGTGAATACGGACCTGACCAGTTCTCGGGCGTTGGCGTTGTAGAAGGTCTCACTCAGGTCGTCGTTCAGAAGATTGCATCTTCCGTTACCGGTCGCCAGCACTTTCTTGCCCAGCTGTGCCGTCTTTTCACAGATGACGACGGGCTCGCCACGGCGACCCTTGCTGATGGCCGCACACATGCCGGCGGCGCCGCCGCCGATGACCACGGTGAGGGATTCAATCATCTCCGTTCTCTGAAACGACGTCACAAATCACCCGGTCATTCCCCTGAACTCGCCGGCGACTCCTGCTTACAAGGTATCAGCCGTCTTCCGATCGGGTTCGGTTCCGCCAGGTGGCGAGGCGGGCACATCTCCTGGAGAACACGGCAATATCGAGTCTTTCCTGCCAACCGGCGGCGCGCCAGAAGCTCTTGCCCAAATCGTTACCACCGAACACGAAAATATGACAATTGAGAGCCCGCACAGAAGGGTGGCGACGACGTGGCTATCGTCAATCACCACCCTGCTGAGTCCCGGATTCCGCTCCAGCAGTTGTGCGATCCGGTCCCGGTCATCGGCAGAACTGAGGCCGATGCCATCCGTGGATTTCCACAGACTTACGGCGGAGTCATAGTCCTGAATTCGGAAAGCCCGGGTCTCCAGACTCATGCTTACCCTACATCTGTAACGGGGCGGTGCCGCCGCTGGTACTTTCTTGCAGTATTCTGCGTAGTGTCGCGTCAGTCAGCCCCAACTCGGACTCGGGACCATCCCCCTGTGTCCCCCTTCCTAGCAGGAAGGGGGAATCCAATTCTGGGGGACACCCCCAGACCCCCGGTAGGTAGTTCCTGGACCTCGGGTAGGGACATGCATCCGTCGTCACGCGCAATAACGCAACTAGATACTAATACT
Organism: uncultured Chloroflexia bacterium; assembly: GCA_963735055.1. GTDB lineage: Bacteria > Chloroflexota > Dehalococcoidia > Dehalococcoidales > UBA2162 > JBBITI01. The sequence goes on from CAVTJN010000010.1 coordinate 152,003, forward strand.
GCCCGTACTTCTTGACCGCGTCGACCATCGCCCTGACGTTCTCCGGTCTGGCGTAATCCATGGCCGAACCCGGCCCGACGAAGAGGCCGCCGTTCTTACCGACGACCTTGATGAGCTTTTTGCAGTGCTCCTCCACGTCCTGGGGCGAGCCCGCCTGCAGGATGGTGGGCGGCACACCACCCTGGATGCACATGTGGCCGCCCAGGATTTCCTTGGCCTTGAATACGTCCGTCCTTTCGCACCAGAAGATGACCTTTCCCTTCGGGAGATCGAGCAGGTATTCGAGACGGTCGTCCCATATGCCCTCAAAGAACGGCGCCGCGATGTAGCCGAGTTCCACTGCTTTGAGGATGGCCTTCTTCAGTCCGGGCCAGTAGAACTTCTCGAATTGTTTCTTAGACATGAAGCCGTCGGATCCGCGGTGCAGCGCCATGAAGACGCGGTGGGCATGGCCAGCAGAGTCGGGAGTTGCCGGTAACGCTTCCGCAAACCGCCATTCCTGGATTCTCTCGCAGACAGCCAGCAGCTTTTCCGGGCAGCGGTACATGTCGATCATCGCCCCACGCATGCCTCTCAAGAAGTCCGAGACGGCGTCGAAAGGTGCCCCTCCGCCTCCCCGGCCGAGTCTCCCGAATTGGGACGGATAGCCGAGTTGGGACTCCATTCGAGCCAGTTCGATTGCCAGTCTGTTCAGCCGCTCCTGCTCGGCAGCCGCCCGGGCGATTTTCTCCCCCAGTTCTCTGAACTCAGGCCTGGCCAGCAGGCTGAGGATACCGGTAAAGAACCCTCCGGCCAGGGTCCGAAACGGGGGCAGATCAGCGAGCGGCTTGAACGTCCCGTATATGCGGGGCAGGTAATACCGGAGAACGAAATCGGAAGGATCGGCGAGAAAGAGGTCGTATTCTTCCTCCTTCATGTACTCGCCCTCGACAAACTGGTAGGGAACGTCCGGAGGCAGGTTGCCCCCCGGCCAACGCTGCGTGCGCGTATCCAGCACCTGGTTGATTAGTCCCGATGTCCCCACCGCCGCCATGCCCCCGGTGTCGGGGTCGAAATCGACAAGTGTCTTGACGCACGCCTCCCAGTAGGCAACCTGGTCATAGTACATTGCGGAAAGGGGCAGGCCGGCATACTTGCAGGCAAACACGCCGGTATGTATCGTAACCGGCACGCGGTCCGGTGTCTTGAGCGTGATAGCATCATAGATGCGTTTTTCCCTTTCGGTGCGGAGCCGGTCCACGGTCTTTCCGTGCTTCTTCTCGATTTCGCCCTTTATCTGCTGGATCTTTTCGGGAAGCCCGTTGATCGCCTCGTTGCCTGCCATCGCTCATACCTCCTCGGCCTTTTTCAGACCGGCTCATCATAGTCGAATTTGATGGTTACTTCAACAGTGGCTCATGAGACAAAAGTCGCATCTTCCAGCGGGATTGATGTGTTAGCTTAAGGGGCGGCAGCTTGAAGGAATTTGAGACAGAGATTCCTGGCAAGTTCGCTTACCGGGGTCACCGCGAAACGACAATTTGGAGGTAAAGAAATGCGCGAACGAGTAGAAGCCACCCTGGAAAAAATCCGGCCATCACTTCAGGCGGACGGGGGCGATGTCGAATTGGTTGGAGTAGATGGCGGTGTGGTCACCGTCCGGTTGACCGGGGCCTGCGGGAGTTGCCCGATGTCGACCGTCACGCTGCGTATGGGCGTGGAGCGGCTACTGAAAAAGGATGTACCGGAGATGACTCAACTGGTGGCCGTCTAGGGCCGCCGCACATGGGGAACAAGTCAACGAAGGAGGCCGGTATGGGATTAGAGAAACCAACTGACATGTTACGTGATGAACATGCAAGCGTCTTGCAGAAGCTCAACGATCTGGAGCGGATAGTGGTGCATCCTGACAAGAGCGCCGCCACCATCACCGAGTTGAAAGTACTGGCCTCCTTTTTCGAGACCGGGTTCTGGATTCATTTTGACAAGGAAGAACAGGCGCTGTTCCCGGAGATGAGGAAGTACGGGCCGATCGACCGTGGACCCGTCGGAGCCATGCTGAGAGAGCACGAGGAACTCAGAAACAGCAACGAACGGTTACAGTCGGCGGTTGCCGGCTATCTTGCCGACGTGGACAATGCCAACTATGTGGCCTTGATGAAAGAGCATGGCACCCACTTCATTTGGATGTTGCGCGACCACATCAATAAGGAAGACAACATGTTGTTCCTGATGGCCGAGGAGTGGCTGGACGCGGATCAGAAGATAAGAGTGGGAAGGCTCTTCCGGGAGATGGAGGCGAGCCGAGTGGTGGCGCCACAGATAGAGGATCGGTCTGGTAGCAAGCAATAAGATTGAACCTTGGCCGCTCCGTCATTTGCCGACCAGGGACCATCGTGTGGGATGGTGGTCAGGCAGGCCTGACCACGCCGCCATGTAGTTCGTCCAAGACTAAGCGGTTAAGGCGACAGCAACGGTCATCCCCGATTCGGCGGCAAGCGGCTTCTACAGCCAAGACTCATGTCCATAATATCTTCGAGAAGCTGGACGCGAAGACGCGCAATCGGGCGGTTGCTCGTGCCAGGGAACTGAAACTGATTTAGACCAGCCTCCGATTCGCGTTCCCGCAAGCAGTCTCTCACCGCTTCTTACAGTCGCCTTCATCATTTTATCCGAATCTCCCTCGCCGCTGTGCCGGACCCCGACGGCTTACGGCCGGCAACTCCGACAAATCAACCCCCCAATCTATCTTTCGCTGTATTCACAATACATCTGATTGCCTTGTATCGTTGGTTCAAATGAAACAAGTGGCTACGAGGCAGAGAAATGCAGCAGATTGAGATTCGCATCAAGGGACATGTCGATCGTGACTGGTCGAATTGGATCCTTGGGCCGACCACAGCCCAAACGGAGCAGGGCGAAACAGTTTTGACCGGCACGGTCCGGGACCACGCGGCGCTGTATGGGCTGTTGTCCAGGCTGGCGGACATGGGCTTACAGCTGAACTCGGTCGTTTCGGGTCCCAACAACAGCGAGAAGGCGGCGAGGCCACCGGCGAGAGGTCCATGACGCCCGGTTTGCAGACGATCGGTGCCATGTCTGGCGTCGACAAATCAAGGATCAAGACGATAAAGAAGGAGGATACGAACAATGGAACCGAAAAGAATTATCACAGTGATCGGATCATTGGCATTGCTGGGCACGTTCATCTCCGGTTGCAGCGCCGCCACTGCTAACCCGTCAGACTTTCCGGCGGCTTCCTCGCCGGCCGCATCTGTTTTCGCTCCGGCCACGGCTGCACTTGAGCCGACATCTATTCCGTTGTCAGCCCCCTTGTCCACTTCAGCTGACTACCCCAACAGCGGGTTTTTCGTGACTACCAGATGGCTCAACCAGCGCTATGGCGACCCGAGCCTGGTGATAATCGACACCAGGAAGAGCGCCGACTACGACGCGGGACACATCCAGAACGCGATCAGCGTCCTCCCCGCTCAATTCGACGGTCCATCGGCAACTGTTCCCACCGACAAGAGCGATTTGATGAACGCCAAGGATCTGGCCGTGAAGCTGGGGCAACTGGGCATTTCGAAAGAGGCGAAGGTGGTGATTTACGGCGTCAACGTGGACGCCAACGCGGGACGATTGTTCTGGATGCTGGAGTATGTGGGTCACAAGGATGTCCATATCCTGGATGGCGGAATTGAGAAGTACAAGAGCGACGGATACGGCGGCATAGTCTCCGACAAGTCGGTGAAGGACCCGACGACTTTCGTGGCGGCGGTAGACGTATCAAGGATGGCGACGAAAGCTTACGTCTCCGCCAATCACCGGAGCGCCGGTTTCTCCGTAGTGGATGCCCGTAACGCTCCGGACTTTGCGGCGAAGCGGATTCCCGGCGCTGTCAACATTCTCATGACCGATTACCTCAAAGGCGACGGCACGGTCAAGTCCGTCGCTGATCTTACCGTACTGTTGGGGTCGAAGGGGATCACGCCGGGCAAGACGGTGATAACCTATTGCCCGACGGGCTATCGCGCAGCCCAGGCCTACGCGGTATTGCGCCTTATGGGCTACACGGTGGCGGATTACGACGGCTCGTGGGCGGAGTGGAACGCCGATTCGTCCTTGCCAACCGAACCCTAAGGTCAACCAGGCGGCGTTTGCCCGAACCCCGGGCAAATGTCCCTACTATGGTCGATTAGTGAATGAGGCGGGGGTTTCTACCCCCGCCTCATTCACTGTCGCCCCGGGTAGACACCTCTAGATGCCGGAGATCGGTGGGTGATCTCCGGGTCGTTATGGGACGATGATGATGATGGTGGGAGCGCTGGTGACGCTTAGAAACCCGGCGTCTCCCAGCGTCACGTTAGGCATGACGATCTGGTAGTCGGCCGCAGGCACCTGGAAGCCCCCGGCATCCTTCTGGTCCCAGGCAACGCTGCAGGACGCCGACCCGCCTGGCGCGAGCGATTTCGTGGTCCCGCCGGCTGGAAACGCGCGCCTTGTTTGTGCGTCGAGGGTCTCGATGCTGAAAGCAGGAGGAAAGGCAAATGACAACGTCTTTGAGGAGTTGTTCCTGAAAGAGAACTCGATCCCCACGCTTTCGCCGACCGCGTAGGAATCACTGGTAAGGGTCGCCATGACCTCGACGGCCACGGTGGGGTAGGGACTGGTGACGACGGGGCCCCGCCCGAACAACCCGGTCTGCCAGACAACCAGCGCCGCGACGACGATCACTGCCAGCGTTCCCGCCACCTGCCACGTCCGTTGTGAGAATACTCCGGCAAACCAGCCACTGGGTGAAGTCGCCTTTCTTGACTCCTCTGCGGTCTCTGTGGCGGCGAGCTTTGCCACCAGACGCTGCTTGAGGGCCGATTGGAAGGTGGGGGAGGGGGTGGCGCGGGCCTCAAGGACCTTGCCGGCGAACTCGAGATCGTCGTCGTGGGGGGAGGCGGCGACGGGCTTTGCCCCGAGTTGCTCCCGGAACAGCATGGCATCGACATCCTCGGTGAATTTCGACTGTCTGTTTTGGGCGTTACCCATTCCAGGACTCCTCAAAGTCCTTCCTTAGTTTCTTCATCGTCCGGAACAGCCTCACACCGACGTTCGACTCGGAGAGTTTGAGCAGCTTCGATATCTGCCGGTTGGTCATCCCGGCCCCGAACTTAAGGCGCACGATTTCCTGGTCCTGGTCGTTCACCTTCGCGAGACACTCGAGCAGGCAGTCTCTTTCGCTTTGCCTTTCCATCTGCTCATCCGGCGAGAGGTCGGTGGAGGGGACGTCGATGTTTGCATGATCGAGGTCAATATGCTGCCTCTTGGCGCCAGCGCGGAAATGGTCGATGACGCTGTTCCGGGCGATGGTGAATATCCACGTTGAGAAAGCTGCTTTGTCGCTGCTGTATCTGGTGAAATTGACCAGCGCCTTCTCGAAAACGATCGAGGTGAGGTCCTCCGTTGTCTGTTCGTCACGGACCCTGTAATGGATATAGGCGAATACCTTCGGCATGAACTCATCGTAGAGCTGCGAGAAGATCTCGGCGTTTGCAGGTCTTCGCATCCCGGCCTCAACAGGCTGCTATCTAGATATACGAAACAGCCTCAACAGTATTACATGTATCCAGAAGGACAATCAATTTGAGGCTCTCCCCGTGACATGCAGGAATTTGATGTAATACTCTGCCCAGTCCGTCGTATGGATAAGTGACAAGGCGAAATAGGGCAACAGAAGAAAAGGAGAAATGACAGATGAAAACCAGAGTCGCAATCCTCGGAGCAATCGCAGCACTGGCCGTCTTTGCGGGCGCGTGCAGCGCAGCCATGGGAAGCCCAAAGCAAACCACCATCGGAGTAGGGTATGACGAATTCTTGCAGGGCAAGAACATCAGTAAGCAGATTATGATCGCTGAGGGCACCGAGCTCGTAGTAAAGCTGGCATCCAATCCCACCACGGGATTCAACTGGACGGAGGCTGCCATCGGCACGCCGTCTGTTTTGACGCAAGCTGACAGCAAGTACGTAGCACCGGCGGCCGGCGCCCCTGGTGCTGCCGGTACCCAGGTACTGACTTTCAAGGCGTCTGCAAAGGGCACCACTACCGTTAAGATGGACTACAGCCGGCCATGGGAAGGTGGAGAGAAGGCGGAGTGGACGTTCGCACTGATGGTGACCGTCCAGTAGGCGGGGCCACGGGAAAAGCACTTGGAAAGGAGCCATGCATAGCTTGGCTCCTTTCCATGTTGGGTCGACAGCAGATGAAAGATTGTCTCGCGCTACATTAGCCTCGTTCTCGATGCATTCACAGCCTGGGAGCGATCGGTTGGCTGAAGCGGTAACGATACTCGGGGCGAATATGGTCTTGCCGGTCCGGACGAGACAGTAGGAAGTCTCCCCCAGTGTGAAAGGCGGAAACTGTTCTGTGATTGACTACAAAAGGGGCAGCGGAATCCGTAAGTAGCGGACCCTGACGCCACCTTGAATGACATACGGGCTCTTTTAGCTTCGAGTTGGTGGTGGAGCTGGGGTGACAGTAGGCAGAGCTCTTGCGGTCAGTCTCGGAATACTCTGGTGAGGTCGTTGGTTCGAATCCTGAGTGGCTGGCCTGAAGCGCTGGCAATTGGCTATGCTATCGCTCGCTTCTTCTCCTCGAATTCTTCTTTGTTGATCTCGCCACTGGCGTAGCGTCTCTTAAGTATGTCAAGGGCGGATTCTCTGACTGACGGACTAACGCCGGCGCCACTAGTGCTTCCCCTGTGGACCAATATCACGATTCCCCAGATGATCAGTCCCCAAACGACGCCCATGCCAGGACATGATCCACCAGGAACCGCCAAATACCCACCCAGATAACGGCCACATCACAAACGTAAACCTCCCTTGTTCTCCCAGGCTCATCTAATCGAGGCAATCAAATCTAGCCGACCTAGTCGGACGCCGGCAAGCGTAAATAAGAATGTGCTCCCTTATACTGGCCGATGACCTGGGGATGCAAAGAAGACTGTCGCCCATATCTCTTCCTACCGCAGGCGTGGAATACGTCCTTGTTTGAGAAGGATATGATAGAATACCTAGGTTGTGCCTAGTGATCCATGCCCTGGAAGGGTCGCTCGGCAAGAGTGACCTACGGAATGAAAGGTGATAGAAAAATGACATACGTATTTCCGTTGAAAGGCGACTTCGACGACAAGCTCCAACTTGGAAACAAAGGGGCCAACCTGGTCACCATGACTAGCCTCGGACTCCCAGTGCCGCCGGGTTTTGTGATATCAATTGACGCCTATCGGAAGTGGCGCGAGACGCAGCACCTGCCCGACGATGAGATTGCGCAGGCCATGGTCAAGGTGGAGGAGGCGATGGGTCGGAAGATGGGGCACGGCCTCGAAGTGTCGGTGCGCTCATCAGCTCCGGTTTCAATGCCCGGGATGATGGATACCGTTCTTAACATCGGCAATGAGGCGATGATGAAGACCGCCATCAAGCGCATCTTCGAGTCCTGGGACAACATGCGGGCCGTGGAGTACCGTCGCCTGAACAACATTTCTCCCAAGTTCGGAACGGCCGCCGTGGTCCAGGCGATGGTATATGGAAACCGGGACAACAAATCAGGGACCGGGGTGGTCTTCAGCCGGAACCCGAGCACGGGGGAGAAAGGCTTGTTCGGTGAGTATCTGGACAAGGCCCAGGGCGAAGACCTGGTGTCGGGAGCGAGAACGCCACAGCCCATCGCCGAGCTCAAGGGGAAAATGCCGGCAGCTTTCGCTGAACTTGAGCGACTGGCCGCCAAGCTGGAAAGCCACTTCCTGGACATGCAGGATATTGAGTTCACCGTCGAATCCGGCAAGCTGTTCATGCTGCAAACGCGGAGCGGCAAGCGGAGCGGGTACGCGGCAGTAAAGATCGCCGTGGAGATGGTGGCCGAGAAGATGATCACCCGGGAAGAAGCCATCATGCGGGTCAGTCCCCATGATATTCAAGGGCTCCTGCACAAGCAATTGAAAACCGGCTCCCAACGGCCGTTGGCCAAGGGTCTCAACGCCGCGCCCGGGGCAGCCGGAGGCAGAGTCTGTTTTGACGCCATCGAAGCGGTGGGTAGCGCGAAGAAGGGCATCGCCGTGATTCTGGTTCGTCCTGAAACCAGCCCGGACGACATCCAGGGAATCGCCGCCGCGGCCGGCGTGCTCACACAGCGGGGCGGTCTCACTTCTCATGCCGCGATCGTGACTCGCTCGATGGGCAAGCCGTGCATCTGCGGAGCTGAGACAATTGACATCGACCTGGTGCAACGCAAATTCACGACCCACGGCGAGGTGGTCAAAGAAGGCGAGGAGATCACAATTGACGGCACGACCGGCAATGTCTACCGGGGACTTCTCCCGTTGGATGAGGCCAGCCTGAGCGGTGAGCTCAAAGAGTTCATGGGATGGGCTGACGCATTCAAGCGGTTGGGAGTGCGCGCCAATGCCGACAATCCTGAAGCCATCGAACATGCGCTGTCGTTCGGGGCTGAGGGGATCGGTCTATGCCGTACAGAGCGCATGTTCAACGCCCCGGAGCGGCTGTCGGTTATCAGACAGTTTATTCTGGCCGAGAATGCCGTCCAGCAGGCCGAAGCGATCGACCACTTGAGGGACCTGCAGACTACCGACTTCATAGCGCTGTTCAAGGCAGTCAAAGGGGCGTCCATTATCATCAGGCTGCTCGACCTTCCGCTGCACGAGTTTCTGCCGCGCGAAGAGGAAGTCAAAGACCCGAGAGTCCGGCAGCGGATCGCCGAGCTCAAAGAGACCAACCCCATGCTCGGACACCGGGGAGTGCGACTGGCCGTGACCAATCCCGAACTCTACAAGATGCAGATTGAGGCGATCGAACAGGCCGTGGCGCAGGTTCCGGCTAACGTCTCGGTAATGATCCCGCAGGTGATAACCGCGCAAGAGGCGATCAAGGTGAAGACGCTGCTCAAAGGCTCCCGTATGCGAGTTGGCGTCATGATGGAGACAGTGCGCGCCTGCATGCGCGCCGGCAAGCTTGCCCGGGAGGTTGATTTCTTCTCGTTCGGCACAAATGATCTCACGCAGGCGGTCTACTCGTTCAGTCGTGAGGATGCCGAGAAGAAGTTCCTCACGACCTACCTGGAACTCGGCATACTGGAAGACAACCCGTTCGAGGTCCTTGATGTCAAGGGCGTCGGGCAACTGATGGAGACGGCTGTGTTTTGGGCCCGTCGCGAGAAGAAGGACCTGGAAATCGGCGTGTGCGGCGAGCAGGCAGGCGAGCCAAGGTCGATCACCTTTCTGCACGGCACGGGCGTCGACTACGTGAGCTGCAGTCCTTTCCGGATCCCGGTGGCCAAACTGGCCGCGGCTCAGGCCGCGGTCCAAGCAAGGTCATCCGCCAGTCCCGACGGGGCGTCCACCTCCTAGCAGGCTGCTGAAACGGTCTCACTTGGGGCAGCTGACCTAGCAGGGTGCTGAAAAACGGGGTGTTATGGGTTATCTTAAAACGGCGACAGAGTATTGGCGGTCGCGGTCGATGGATCGGACTCCGACTTGCGGACTTGCCCGCGCAGTCGCCATCGGACTTACTTCTGCGAGATAATCCCGGACAAGTTGAACCAGGACTGTCTACCTGGACGCCCGCGAATCCGACCGCTCTGCGCACAGGCACGCACCACCTATTCTGGGATCGCCAAGCAGCTATGACTGAACTGGTTACCCATCATGAATCTTTCTGCTATAATCACCTACCAGCGACCTGGCTGTCTGGGGACCCGAATCGTCCGGGAGGTGTACTGCATGACAAAGCTAAGAACTCTCCCGCTGATTACGATGGTGGCCCTTTTGTTTCTAGCCTCCTGCCGCGAGGTTGAGCCGCTGGCCTCGGAAGAACCGATCGTCACGCTCCTCTCCCCCACCAACGGATCGACGCTCGCCGGCGGAGACGTGCAGGTTCGGATATACGTTCAGAATTTCACCATGGTGGAAGCCTCCGGGCAATCCAACAAGAAGGGCGAAGGGCACGCCATTTACTATCTGGACGCCACCGCGCCCCTCAGTGCCGGCACTCCGGCGACGACATCGCCCGGTTCGTTCTTTGTTTCAACGGACACCTCCTTCACCTGGAAGAACGTTTCCGCTGGAGAACGCACTTTTACCGTGCAGCTGGTCAATAATGACGAGACGCCACTCCTTCCCCCCGTTACCGTTCGGGCCAATGTAACCCTGAAGAACCGGTAGTCAGCGAAGATATCGCCGCCGTGAAGCGACCCTCGGGAGGTGACTCGTGGACATTCATGCGACCGACCCAACCAGGGTACGGGTCCCCGGAGAGGCAGCACTGAAGGATGGCGACCGGGTAGCCCGGTTCTGGTTCTTGTTTTCGGCCCTCTGGTTTCCCTTCTTTGCCACCTTCGGCTTGATAATGGCCATCAAGTTCTTTTTTCCCACCTTTCTGGTCGATTCGCAGTGGGACACCTTCGGGCGGATCCGGCCCGCCCATGTCAACGGGGTCCTTTTCGGCTTTGTCTCTTCCGGGCTCCTCGGCGCTATGTTCTGGATTACGCCGCGACTGTGTGGGGGCGGCCTTTACCGGGCTAAACTGGCCCTGGTAACGCCGTTCTTGTGGAACCTGGGCAGTACTCGCCGGCATTATCTGGATATTCCTCGGCGGGAGCCAGGGCCGCGAGTACGCGGAGCTTCCCTGGGTCATCGATGTCGTGGTCTTGCTTGCTCTTTTGCTGAACGCCTTACGTCATCTGGGGCACCGTTCTGAAACGACAGGAGAAGAAACTGTACGTCACCCTGTGGTATTACCTGGGGACCACCGTATGGTTCCCCATTGTCTATTTCATCGGCAATGTAATGTGGAAGCCGCCCGTGGGCGCCCTCAACGGAACGACTGACGCGGTCTTCAACTGGTACTACGGCCACAACGTGCTCGGGCTGTGGTTTACCACCCTGGGACTCGGCGCGTGGTACTACTTCATCCCAAAGATGATCAAGCGGCCGCTGTACAGCCACTTGCTCTCCCTGATCTCCTTTTTCAGCATCGCCTTCTTCTACACCGGGGTCGGCGGCCATCATCTTCTGCAGTCGCCGATACCCGAGTGGCTGAAGACCATCGCTGTTGCCATGACGGTCATGATGATGGTTCCCGGTGCTCGCCTTCATGGTCAATATTGGTCTGACCATGCGCGGCGCCTGGCACAAACTCTCGGACAACACGCCGCTGCAGTTCGTCTTTGCCGGCTTCGCCATGTACGTCCTGGTGTCCATCCAGGGCACCTTGCAGGGGCTGCGGAGCACCAATGCCTATCTGCATTTCTCACAGTGGCCGGTCAGTCATTCGCATCTTGCCCTGCTGGGCGGATTCGGTTTTCTGTCGGTGGGGATGATATTCTTCCTGGTTCCCCGTATCGTCGGCTTCAAACTGTACAGCCACCGGCTGATGAGATGGAGCTGGTGGCTGGCCTTCATCGGATTCCTGTCCTTCTTCGCCTCCATGGTAGTGACCGGTTTGCAGCAGAACGCCAACTGGTGGTCGCACATCAACGTGGTCGAGACGCTCCCGACTCTTCAGACCGACCTGGTCTGGCGGGCGGTATCCGGCGGCGTAGTTGTCGTGGCAGCCATACTGTTCGCCTACAACATTCTGGTGACGTTCTTCCGGCGTGGGGCCGCCCATGAGACGGAGGGCGTCGAGGTCATCGACCGGCAGTCACGAAGACCGCATTCCGACTTCCTGCGCCGCAGCCAGGAGCATCTGAATGTGCCGATCATAATCGGCGGTGGACTGGCGGTATTCTCCGTCATGACCTTCATGGTCGTGGCGATGCCCTACATGTTTTCGGGCGACGCGCCCAGCTGGCGAGCCCATCAGTTGAGCGCCCAGGAACAGGAGGGACAGGCTCTATACAAGAGCATGGGCTGCTTCTATTGCCACAACCAGTTCGTCCGGCCCCAGGACTGGGCGATGGGATATACTTCGCAGACCGGTGACTTCTACTATTCGATTCCCAACTTCCTCGGGACCGAGCGGACCGGACCCAGCCTGGGACAGATCGGGGGCAAACGCCCCACCGAGTGGAACGTGGCCCACATCGCCGACCCGCGCTCCGTTTCGCCGAGTTCCATCATGCCCTCGTTTGGCGACTTTCTCTCCGAAGACGCAACTCGAGGCGCTAACCGCCTACGTGCAGAATCTGGGCAGCGAAGACCTGACTACCGGCGATTTTCAGCAGCCGGTGCCCGTTCGATTTTCGGTTTGGCGAAAACCCCAATGCCTCCCTCATGGATGCGGTCAAGGCCGCTTACGACCCTGACAGTGGTAACTACACCGGCACGCAGGGGGCCGGAGACCAATGGGCGAGATTGTTCGATGATGGCAAAGCCGACTTCACCCAGAAATGTCTTCCCTGCCACGGCGCCTCCGGAAACGGGCAGGGGTCTTATGCCCGGCAGACCGTGACACGCCCCGCCAATCTCAACGAAAGGATCTCCAAATTCCCCGAAGCCGACCCGGACGCCTTCCACTTCTGGCGGGTCCACGACGGCGTCCCGGGCACAGCCATGCCGCCGTGGGGGCTCAGCCTGACTGACGATACTATCTGGGGGATCGCCACCTACGAGAAGAGCTTCGTTGAGGGGGCCATCAGGACCATCGATGGCGGCATTTCCGACGACGAGGGCGACCAGTTTGACGACCAGACGCATATCGTGCCCGGGATCGCCGGGACCCAGGCCGATTACGAAAAAGGCAAAGCCCTCTACGGGCTCTATTGCGTCCAGTGCCACGGCGCCGAAGGCCATGGTGACGGTCCCGTCTCGATCCTGACGCCCGGCGGCTACATTCTGCCGGAACCGGCCAACTTCGAAGAGAGCGGCGCCGACTTCACCAACTACGGACGATGGGTCTGGAAAGTGACCAAAGGCGTCGAGACCACCAACATGCCGCCGTGGGAAAAAGCCCTCAGCGCCAATGAAATATTCCTGGTCATCTTTTATGAGCAGACATTTTCGCAGCCGGAAGACTATAACGCCAAGTGGGCCCCTCTGTACAGCGATGAATTTGCCCGGAACCTGAAGAGGTAACGAAATGGACGAAGCGACTATCGCACTGACGGTAATGACGGGCCTGTTGCTGGTGTCTTTCCTTGGTTTTCTGATCTGGGGAATCCGTAGCGGGCAGTTCAAGAACACTGAAGACGCCAAATACCTTATTTTCGACCACAGCGGAGACGAGTCCCCGGCTGACTCAACACCACCAGTTGCAGGGACGGCAGGAGGGAAGGGAAAATGACTTTCTGGCAGCTGTTTTGGATAGCCATAGGCTCGATTCTGGTCTTTTCGGCGCTGCTCGTGCTGCTGATCTCCGGTTCGCGCTATACAGTGTCAGATACCGAGGCCCACTCAACCGACTACGCCGGCGAAATCAAGGAGGGACACGGCGGGATTACAGCCTTCTTGTGGGTCTGTTTTGTCGGCCTGACCGTCTGGACGATCGTCTACCTGGCCCTTCACTGGCATGAATTCGCCATCATCACGGCCTACGGACAGTAAAACAGGAAGGCACGTGAACGATGGCCTACTTTTCTACCGGCGTGGTGCTGTACTCCGAGCGGGTCACCGTCGTTCTTGGTTACCTGACACTGGCGTCCGCGATCGCTACTTTCACTACCTGCCGGACAGGCGTGTCTTTCCTCAATCGCCTCGGCATTAAGAGCATCCCCAACGCCGGATGGTACCGCCCGCTCTTCAAGCTGCACGGTTTCTACTGGTGGGGCCTCGTCATGGGGTCGATACTTCACCTGATGTCTGCCCTCATGCATACCGGCGTTCCCGGTGCCGGAGACCCCGATGGATCGATACACCGCATCGTCCTGGCAACGGGTGGGGTAACACTAATACTGGCTGGCGTGGTCCTTTCCTCCTGCCGCAGCCTGGTCAACCTGGTGTCTCTGTTCAAGGAGACTTCGCCGCTCGAAAACCGCCGATTCCGGGGTTTCTACGGCTATCATGCCTTTTTCTGGGCGGCCCTGGCGCTCCCTATCGCCGGTCATTTTGCCGCCGTCTACTCACACATCCAGTTGTGGCCACAGTAACTGGTGCCCCCCAGGGTCAGATTCTGGCCCATGATTCTGGCAATCGCGATACGTCGAATCGCATAAGCTCTCTGAGGGAATAGAGGTGCCAAAGCAGTTGGAAGCGGAGTCAAAGCTCGCCAGGCAGAAATCTAAACCAGTTGGGACAATTCGGGGTTCGTTTCCTGTAATCAAACGAGAATGCTAAACCAAGGGCGTTAACGGCTACCCCGGCGACGCCCTCTGAGAATCACCCGGCCCTGGCATGTACCAGCAACAAGGGCGTCTCACCTTGTCGCAGGACTCTCTCGGCAACGTTGCCAAGAACCCAGCGGGTAGCGCCAGACCGTCCATGGGTGGACATGACCACCAGGTCGGCGCCGATCTTCCTGCCCACCTCAACTATGTCCCCAGCAGCGTCAAAGCCCGAGGTCACGATACTGTCCGTCTGAAGGCCTTTTCCCTTCAGATCATTCTCCAATGCGGACATCTCGGCAGTGACCCGGTTCTTTTCCGCTTCGTCAAACTCCGTGTAGTTGATGGAGGGGTTGAATCCATAGCCGTCATCATGAACGCGAACCATAGAGGCCATCTGGAAAAGCGTGACCCTTGCCTTCAACCCGGCCGCCAACGCTTCGCCGACCGGCAGCGCCAGCCTGCTGAGGTCGGACCCGTCCACCGGAATGAGCAAACGGTTTATCAGGCGCTCTGTCGCGCCGGTCCGATGGATATTCTGGGGCCGGATGAGCAACACGGGTACAGGCACCGTCCGGCAGACATGATCGGCGACGCTACCCAATATTCTGCCGACCTTGATTCCTGAGCCACTCACAGCGGCCATAACCACCAGATCCACGGCATCCTTTTCCACTAGTTGACAGATACTCCCCGCTGGGTCGCCCACCTCGACTTTTACGTTTACTTTGGCCGCTGGCGCGGTGGCCCCGGGGCGGTTGACCCTCGCTCTGATGGATGCAGCCAGGCTCTCCAGATAGACTCGATGCATGTGCTCCTGGTTACGGCGGTCTTCAGGGTGCGCGTGGTAGAGGACCAGGTCCGAGCCGAATGCCCTCGCCAGTTCGTCCGCGTACAGGACTGCAACCTCGCTCACTTCCGAACCATCAAGCGGCAAAAGTATCCTGTCAAACATAACTCCTCCTTCGTTGGCAGCCGTGGCGAGCGGTCCCTTCTTCTTCACAAACTCCGTTGTGGAGTAGAAACAAATCGCTGGGCGAGGCTGGTGCAAGAATCAATTCTCTGACTCACCTGCCATTCTCTCAATCTCGGTCCGGTCTATCAATTGGATTCGCTTCGGCCCGGTCTGTATGAGTCCCTGCTTTCTCATTACACCTAAGGTTTCTGTCACCGTCTGCCGTACCGCCCCAATGGTGTTTCCAATCTCTTCGTGGGTGATGTCAACTAACTCACCGGATGCTGAATTCACGTTAGCGAGTAGGAAGCTGGCTAGCCTTACCTTGACCGGACTGTAGGCTGCCTCCAGCAGACGTTCTTCAAGTAGTCGAAGCCTATTGCCAACGATCTCTAGTATGCGTAGCGCAAGGTCGGGCCGACGTTTCAGAAGCGCCAGAACGTTCTCGCGGGTGACAACATATATGAGGCAATCTTCGGCGGCCTGGGCGAAATTCCCTTGCATGGCCCGTCCCAGGAGTCCCATCACGCCAAAGAGTGTTCCGGGAAGGATTCTTCTCGTAACAAGGCGCTTGCCATCTGCGGTGAGTCGGTACCTGTCAACCCGCCCTCGTTTCAGGATGTACAGACGCTCACTGGAGTCGTCTTCCGGACTGAAAACAATGCTTCCGGCAGGGTACGTCCGCAGGTTGGCTTCATCTGAGAATGAGGCCAGTTCTTCCGGTTCCAGCGCCTCGAAAGGGTTCATTTCATGTAGAAGACTGGCAGTCATAGGGCTCATCACTTCTTCTCTAAAGGAGATCCGGATTGGCTTGAGGTATTGGCATTGCCGCCCCGCTCTTCTCCAACAGGAGTGTATGACCAATGCATGGGTGTCGTCAAGACGACATCTTCTCCTGATCCTGCGAACGTATGATTGGGTTGATAGTGAAGAAAATAAGTCGGTTGAACAAGGTGATTCAATTTCGACGCCGGCGCGACTCAGCGGGATTTGGGCGGCCGTGGTCGCCGGAAAGGATTACTGGATGCTGAACATGGTGACGCTGGGGCTCATGTCCCTGGTCGTGGGCTTTCTCGGTTCCCTCACCGGCCTGGGAGGGGCTAGCATCCTGATCCCGATGCTTGTCCTCTTTGGCATACCGGTCAAAGAGGCAATAGCATCAGGGATGGTAGCCATAATCGCGACTTCGAGTGGATCGGCTTCCTCTTTCGTGAGAGAGCATATCACCAATGTGAAGGTGGCCATGTATCTTGAGATGTTCACGATCACGGGCGCTATAGTCGGCGCGACCATCACGACCGTGATTCATCCTACTTTTCTGTATTTCTTCTTCGCTGTCTTCTTGCTCACTGCCTTCTTGAGATTCCGAGGTGCCCTTACGAGGGAGTTTACGCCGTCAGTGAGTCAGGACAAGTTGTCGAAGTGGCTCGGATTGAGGGGTAGGTACTATGACGAGTGCAAAAGAGAGATCGTCGAGTACCAGGTGAACAACTCTCTGTTGGGTGGGGCAGGGATGCTGGTAGCCGGGCTGGCCGCCGGGATGCTGGGCATAGGCGCTGGCGCCTTCAAGGTCACGGTGCAGGAGAATATCCTCAGGATGCCGCCCAAGGTTTCCAGCACGACCAGCAACTTCATAATCGGTATGACTGCCTTGGCTGGTGTGAGTGTGTATCTACTCTCTGGCCTGTTGAATCTGACCTTAATGGCTCCAATGGCTATAGGCACGACCGTAGGGGCATTGGCAGGAGGCCGGATTCTTAATCGAGTGAGCAATAGAGTTCTAAGGATTCTCTTCTTCGCAATCGTCGCCCTCCTCGTCGCCCAGATGTTGTACAAAGGGGTGTCATCGATATGACGAACGAGAGGCAGGGGGGCAGTGAATCTAGACTGGAAACAGCCATAAGCTACGTGTTGATAGTTGGGGTTGTCATCAGCCTGCTGCTGGAGATAGTGGGGGTTATTCTCTTCTACCATACTTACGGACGTCTGGATATCTCGCAAGATACCAGTGTGTTTATCCGGGGCCGTGATTTCTTTAGTTACATCTACCAGCAGTTTACGGGCACACGCCCCGATGGCAGCGGCATTTTCTTCATGACTGGTGGCATAATAGTGTTGGTATTGACTCCCTATGTCAGGCTGATTTCCTCGGTTATCTATTTTGCCTGGGAGAAGGATGTTAAATACGTCCTCATAACCCTGTTTGTTCTGGCGGTGGTGACGCTGAGTTTAACGCTGCATTAGCGTGAGGACATCTGTAACCACAGCCGAATCCGCGAGTTCTTGGACCGGAAGGCCGTTCCTAAGCGCGGGGCAAATCATATTGTCAATTCATGGTAACGAAGAAGATCAGGAATAGAGCCCCTGTAGATTCAAGTTTTGCTTGACTTCATTCTTCAGAAAATGTATCTTTCGATTATAGAATAATTCCAATTTCGAACAAATGGTACATATTCCCGCCGATACGCTGGTCAGTTTCTTCTCTCATGCGATGCTGTTAAAGCTGGCGCTGGCGAAATATTGCGGGCTAAATGCCATGCAATTCCTGACTCTGCTGCTAGTCGGTGGAACAACAGGTGGTATTTCGATTAAAGCACTGAGAGGAAAGCTGGCAGTCCCCGGCAGTTCGCTGACATTCACCCTGAACTCACTGGAAAAGAAAAGGTTGATCAAACGATCCCGAAGTAATACAGACCGGCGGCAATGGACCCTTAACCTCACAGTGAAAGGGCAAAATCTTTATGCCAAAATGCTTGTGAAAGAGAGCCAGACAATAGCCCCCTCTTTGGAGGGATTCAACGAGGAAGAGAAAGCGGCCTTTATCAAGATAGCCGAGGAAATCAGCCGCCCTAAAGAACCACAGACTGGTAGCGAATCGAGAAACGACAACGGATAGTAAAGCAGTTAGCACCAATAATCAAAGAAAGAACAGGGACTGGACCAAGGGTAGTATCACCGCCAATCTCTTATCCCTATCCTGGCCGATGGTAGTCGGCGGCAGCTTGAACATGCTGGGCCCGACGATCGATATGATCTGGGTGGGGAAGCTGGGGGCAGCGGCGATCGCCGGGGTGGGTGTCTCCGGGATGATCGTGCAACTGGTCAATTCCCTGACGATGGGCCTATACCAGGGACTGAGAGCCATGGTAGCCCGCTACATCGGCGCCGGGGACCCGAAAGAAGCAAACCTCATTGCCCAGCAAGCCATGGTAATAAGCCTGGCATACTCAATAACAATGGCCCTGATAGGCCACTTTTTCGCAGAATCGGTTATGAGAATAATGGGAGTAGGGCCGGAAATCGTGGCTCTAGGCGGTTCATACATGCGGATAAATTTCATCGGCATGGTGACTATGTCATTCCGCAACATGACCGAGAGTATGATGCAGGCTTCTGGAGATTCACGAACACCGATGTGGATAGCAGTATTCTTCAGGCTGGTACACATCGCAGTCTGTCCTTTGCTGGTTTTCGGCTTGTGGATTTTCCCCAAAATGGGAGTAAACGGAGCGGCAACGACGGCAGTTTTTTCGCAAGGCATAGGGGCGGGCCTCGGGTTGTGGTTCCTGCTCAGCGGGCGCACCCGGCTACACCTGAGTTTCAGCCACTTCCGGATCGACTTTGGCGTAATCTGGCGATTGTTAAAGGTCGGCATTCCGGCTTCAGTCACAGCAATGCAGAGAACGCTGGGAAACCTGGTGTTAGTGTGGATAATATCACCTTTCGGGACCCTGGCCGTGGCGGCGCATACGCTAAACCAGAGGGTAGAAATGTTCCTGCAAATGCCTGCCATGGGGGTAGGACAGGCGGCGGGGGTCTTAGCCGGACAGAACCTGGGCGCCCAGCAGCCGGAGCGGGCGGAGAAAACGGGGTGGATAGCGGGGGGATTCTTATCAGGGATTTTCGTGATAGTTTCAGCAGCCGTCCTGATATGGGCCGAATACATCGTACGGATATTTGACAGCGACCCGGAGTTAGTGGCGGTCGCCAGTTTATTCCTGAGAATCGCCTGTGCCAACTGGGTAGTGATGGGGTTGACGAATGTATTCCAACAATGCGTCAACGGGGCGGGGGATACGATAGTGCCGATGATAATCATGATTGTAAACATGTGGTTAATGCAAATACCGTTGGCCTATTTCCTATCACGGATGCCGGGACTAGGGGTGTACGGGGTGCGGTGGGGGATCGTAGCAGGGACAGTAGTCGCGGCAGTCCTTTACACGATCTATTTCAGCATGGGGAGATGGAAATACAAGAGAGTCTAACCAGACCAATGCCAGAAGAGTCTCACTGCAGCTGGTGCATAAAAGGGGGCATCTCCAGGGTTCGCCACTCTAACACAACAAGTGGCTCAGTTTTTGGGAGTCAGGTCAAGACAAACTCCGGAGGAGAAGGTCCGTATCGTAGACTTAATGAAATCCTAACAATGCGGGGCTAAAATATTCCCATGAAGACTATCAATATCGACCATCAAACGATCAAGACGGCCCGTGAACGGCGAGTCCTCTTGTTGGCCACAGTCGGCGTGGTGGCAGTTCTGACGGTTGCTCTGGCGTCTTGCTCATCTGCATCAACAGCCACGTCGTCTCAGTCCGCGCCGGCAGCCACTCAGACTGCCCCAATCCCATCCAACCAGCCTTCATCCTCTGACGGTTCAGGTCGTTTCAGGCCGGGAGCCAGCGGCACCATTACCGAAGTCTCTGGTTCCACAATTACCGTAAATGGTCAGAGCGGGCAGGTTACTGTGAACGTACAGGCCAACGCCGTAATCTCTAAGACAGTTTCAGCCGCCGCATCCGACCTTGAGGTTGGCCAGACCGTATCGGTGGTCGGAACTGCTGATGCGAACGGTGTCATCGCGGCCAGCCAAATCTCGGTCCGGGCTGACAACGTGGGATTGCCATCGTTCACCCCGCCGGCAGGAGTAAATCCCAGCCCGAGAGCAACTCGACCGAGCGGCACACCTCCCGGTGGATTCCAAGGTGGCAACGTGGCCGTTGGCACGATCGCGGCGCTAAATGGCAACACTGTCACAGTCACCAACACGCAGTTACAAAAGACGACCGTGACAATCGGAGCTAACACCGCGATCGATCAGGTGGTCAGTGGCAGCCAGTCAGACCTTAAGGTCGGAGAGTTCGTGTCGGCGATAGGAAACACAGACCAAAACGGTAACGTCCAGGCTACTTTCGTCACAATCGGTCAGAGTAACCCCGCGGCAAACCCATAGCGTTTGCGGAGCTGCCAGCACAGACGCTTCCTTGGGTTCTTTGTTGGAGGACCTCGTCTTGAACGGGCCGCAGGAAATACAACGACGCCTGGGATGACTTGGTTCAGGCATTCCCACGGTGTCGGCCTTGGTACTGACGGAGGTCACTGGAGCAGATGCTGGTTTGAGCCTTGATGCCGCCAATTCGCCTGATGGGCGACTTTGGCAACAGACGGACTGCGCTCCGGGCTGGCATCGCACGCGGCGGAGACCCTGTCATGTTTTCTAGTTCCCGCATGGCATTGTCCGGTTGGCCGCGGCCCGTCTGAACTGTAATGAATACCGGGAGATAGCTTCTGAATGCAAGCGGTCAAGTCGAGCGGCAATCTTCGCCGTCTAGCGTCTCTCCGCGACCGTACCTTCGGCTCCTTTAAGAACCGGGCATACCGGGTTTACTTCGGCGGTTTGATTGGGCAGATGGCGGCGATGAGCATGCAGCAGATCGTCGGTTCGCTGCTGATCTACAGTGTGACGAATTCGTCGGTCATCCTCGGCGCCATGTCCTTTGCCAATGCTTTGCCCATGATAGTCTGCTCACTCTTTGGGGGTGTCATCGCGGACCGAATAGAGAAGAAATGGGTGATGCTGGGGGGTCAAGCCGTCTTCGCTCTTGTCTCATTGGGAGTTGGCATCGCCCTGGCCACCGGCTATTTGAGCGCTGAACACGCAGGCTCATGGCACTTACTGGTGGTGTCCTCCGCTCTGCAGGGTGGCGTCATGGGCCTGATGATGCCCTCACGTCAGGCGATCATCCCTCAAATCGTCCCCGATGACAAACTGATGAATGCCATTTCCCTGAACACTATGGGGATGAACACGCTCCAGCTATTTGCGCCAGCGCTGGCCGGCTTTATGGTTCAGGCCATTGACTTTCAGGCAGTCTACTTCGTCATGACCGCAATGTATCTGAGTTCGGTCGTCTTCTTCTTGTTCCTGCCCAAAACCGGAACCACCGTCAGCCACGGCATCAGCGCTTTCAATGGCATCAAAGAGGGCCTGAATTACGTGCGGCGGGACCGCGTAATCCTGGGGGTACTGATGTTGAGCTTCATGATTGTCCTGCTGTCGATGCCTTTCAACAGCATGCTGCCCGTCTTCGTCGACCCCAAACACCTCAATGTCGGTCCTGAGGGGATGGGGGTACTGATGAGCGTTTCCGGCGTCGGGGCGTTGCTCTCTTCTCTGGCCCTCACTTCATTGCCGAACAAGAAGCGGGGCCTCATGTTGGTCCTGAGCGGTCTGGCTTTGGGCATTACCCTCTTTGCCTTTTCCTTCTCCAGGTCATGGCCCCTGTCGCTGGGACTCATCGGCCTGGTGGGCATTGCCCAGTCGGTTCGGATGACCCTTAGCAATACTCTGCTGCAGCAATATGTCGAGAACCGTTATGTGGGGCGGGTGATGAGCCTCTTCCTGATGCAGTTTGGCTTCACCAGCTTCAGTGCCTTTGCTGCCGGAGTCTTGACACAGGCCGTGGGGTTGAGCTGGGCCATCGGGGGATTCGCGGCGGCGCTGGCGCTGATCTCCGCAGCTGTGCTGCTGTTCGTTCCCCGCATGCGCAAGTTGGACTGACTTGGACTCATTTGACCTATCCTCTGAAAAGTGAGCGAGTCAATAGGCTGGAATGGCGCCAGACAGAACAGTTCGCGCATGGGTCGCGCCACCCGCCCCATGGTTGTTTCAGGGCGAGGTCCACTCCGCCCCTCCTCCCCGTCCTCAACCCGAGGCGTGTTAACGATTTCTAACCGAGACAGCACGATTGGACCAGACGCTCAAACGAGGCTTTTCCGCCCAAGACTGCCAAGCCGGAAGGTAGAATGGCTGTCAGTGTGGACGGGCCGAGTGGACTCAAACCCTCGACTTGGCTGTTCGCAGGAAGACCCCGGTCACCCGTCGTGTCGCTTGGGGTGTGAGGAGACTAATCGCCGCAAAGCCGGAATGAGCAGTTTCTTCTCAAACAGGAGTTCGGAAAGCTTTCTGAGTGGCTGGCCATTATCAAATACGAGTACGGAATCCTTTCTGAGTGGGCGGCCGACTAAGGAGGTCTCACCGGTATCTCAGCGCCCCCGCGAACATTCTCTTGAGGTCCTCGGGGGTGAAGGGTCTCGGCGATAAGCTGGTTACTCGCTGTTGGGGGAGGGTGCCCTCGACGAGCTCGTCGATATCTTGCGCCGTGAAACCAACATCGGCTAGTCCATTGGGCATCTGCGTCTTCTTCATCAACGAGATGACGGCGTCCGCAAGTGCGTTCCCGGCATCCTCTGCGCTGACGTTGGTAACATCGGCACCCATCAGTCGAGCGGCTTCGAGGTGGCGTCCAGGGCTGGCCATGCCCGTGAATCGGAACACAGATGGGGCGTTCAGTATGACTGCCATCCCATGCGGGATAGTGGCGTGATCTGTGGGATACCCCTCAGGTCTGTAGCTCCGCACCATTCCGGACACGGGATAGGACATCCCGTGAGGCAGATGGACGCCCGCATTCCCGAAGCCAATCCCCGCAAACGTTGCGGCCAGCATCATCTGGCTGCGAGCTTCCGGATCATCGGGTTTCTCGATCACGCGCACAATGTTCTTGCTCACCATTTCGATCGCCTTCGTAGCCCAGACGTCGCTTATGGGGTTCGAGCCTTGATAGGCTGGCCTCAGCCGTGGGGTCTCCGGGGCCTTACGCTGATCGTAGGGCAATGCTGTGAAAGACTCCAGCGCGTGGACTCAGAACATCAAAGCCAGTGCATGCTGCGACCATCCTGGGAAGCGTGCGGGTGTTGTTGGGGTCCACTATGCCCATCGCCGGCCGCAAATGCCGGTGGGAGATCCCGGTCTTAGCGTGCATCTCGACCAGGTCGAATATGGCCACCCCTGTCGTCTCGCTTCCAGTCCCGGCCGTGGTGGGGATGCCTATCAGCGGTTTGATCTGTCCCGGCACGGGAGTCCCTTTGCCGATAGGGGCGTTGACGTAAGACAGGAAATCGGCCGGATAGCTCGAATACAGGTTGGCGACCTTCGCGGTGTCAATGCTTGAACCTCCACCTACCCCAACGAACCCATCAAATGATCCCTTCAAGGCAAACTCAATAGCTTCCTTCATTGAAGCATCCGTAGGTTCAACGCGAACGTTGCCGTACAGAACCGCTTCCAGTCCCTCGTGTTCCAGTGATTCCAGTGTCAACCTGACAGGTTCTCTCGGCGCCAGGTTGGGGTCGGTAACTACCATAACTCTTGTCGCCCCCAGCTCCTTCATGTCGGAGCCCACCTCCCGAGTAGCGCCGAAGCCGTACTTGATGCTGGCTGAACCTATTGTGATAACCGATTCAAGAGCCATGACTTGCCCCCTCTTGGTGGATCCAACCTGACTCGTGTTGACGATG
>CAVTJN010000011.1:0-49828 GCA_963735055.1 uncultured Chloroflexia bacterium
TTCGGCGGCTTCAACTACGTCTCTTCGTTTCATTGTCTGTTTTTGGAGGTCGGCGCACAGAGGATTATGTTTTCGGCCGACTTTCCTTACGGCTCGATGGGGCGAGCGCGCGCTTTCCTGGAGCAACTGCCGGTGAGCCCCGCCGATCGAGAAGCCATCGCGACGGGAATGTGCGCCGAACGGTTACTCAGGTTCTAGTTTCAGGTGGACTAGCGAAATACAGGGTCAGCCCTAGCAACAATTCGTAGGGCAGACGTAGGAGCAACCATGAAAAGGAATAACTGGCGGCTCGCCACGTGCCTGATCGTGGCAACTGTGCTGCTTGCCTCTTGCGCCAAGGAAGGGACTACCACTGCTCCCGTAACCGCGCGCCAACGACAACCCGATCCGCGACCACAACTCCGCCGCAAACGACGCCCCTGGCTGAGGCGCCGAAGTACGGCGGAACGCTGGCCATTATGCTGCCGCAAGACATAACTGGCTTTGACCTGACTTCCAGCCCTGTTAACGGGGCCACCCTTCCCTTGACCAATGGAACACTCTTAGGTGGAGACTGGGCGAAGGGGCCGGCCGGCACGAATGAAGTCCCGTGGACTAACATGGGCTATTATGGCCTTGACTTCGAAAGGGGGAACCTCGCTGAAAGCTGGGAGATCACTGGAATCGGGACTTGGATATTTCATATCCGCAAGGGGGTGCGCTTCGCCCTGGACCCCAACAACGAAGCAAGCCGGCTGATGAATGGGCGCGAGTTCACCGCCGATGACGTGGTCTTCAGTTTTGTACGTAGTTCCACTGCGCCTACAGGGTATGTTCGTCTTGTCCAGCCCGCTTTGGCCAAGGCCTCAACGTTCACGGCAACGGACAAGTTCACGGTGACAATGACGAACCCCGAGGACTCATACACGGGGCTCTTGCTGTTTGGCCTGGGACTTGTGAGACAAATGGCGCCCGAGGTTATACAGAAGTACGGCAATCAGCTGAACTGGCGCAACTCAGTAGGGACCGGCCCGTTTGTACTGACCGACTTCGTTTCGGGGTCTCAGGCAACTCTCAAGAGAAACGCCAGCTATTGGGACAAGGACCCCGTCGGCCCGGGCAAAGGAAATTAGCTGCCGTACCTGGATGGGGTCAAGTTCCTGATCATTCCTGACGTCTCTACACAGATGGCGGCCATCCGGACCGGCAAGGCTGACGTATCTCCTTCATTAGCGCCGGACGATGCCAAGAGCATGATGAAGAGCAGTCCGGGGATGGGTTACAGGAGATCTTTGACCGAACTGCCAAATATCATCGGCATGAGGACTGACAAGGAGGACCTGCCCTATAAGGACAAGAGGGTCCGGCAGGCGCTCATGATGGCTATCGACTACGAGGGCTTCAGGACGCAGCTTTACGGGGGCGACGCCGAGACGTTGATATGGCCAGTGGCACCGCAGAATGCCCCGGACCTCATCGATCCTTTGGACAAGATGCCGCAGTCTGTTCGGGCACTGTATAGCTACAGTCCCGAAGGCGCCAGGAAGCTCCTCGCCGAAGCGGGGTATCCGAGCGGCTTTAAGGCGAGCGTGGTGACCACATCTGCCACTGCCTCCATTGACGCGATGTCAGTAGTCAAAGAAATGTGGTCCAAGATCGGCGTCGATCTGCAGATCGAGATCAGAGAGGTCGCAGTCTATCAGAACATGGCCGCCGCCCGATCGTATCCTGACATGGCCTATGCATCGGCGCTTGGCTCCGCTGTCTGGGCCGTTATGGCCGATTTCCGCGGAGCCGCCCAGTTCAATCGCAGCCGCTACGACGACCCTCCCGGCAAAGACCCCCAGGTTGAAGCGGCTTACGCCGAGATAAATAAGATCGTCTTTACCGACGAGGCGAAGGCGCGTCGTCTGCACCGCGAGTTCATGCCCTATGTTCTGGAGCAAGCGCCCGTCGTACCCGTGCCAAACCCCTACTCCTACCAGTTCTGGCAACCATGGGTGAAGAACTACCACGGTGAAGGCAGTGTGGATTATTCCATGGGGAACGTCTGGACGACATGGGTCTGGCTGGACCAGAATTTGAAGGAGTCAACAACGGGCAGAAGATAGTGGCTGTAGACTCCACTCAGGGAGGACCAGAGGTCATACTGCAAAGACTGCGCATAGGTTGGGATCGCTCAAGAAGCTGGCCGAATGCTTGGGCCAAAGCATAAGCACAGTGCCTAAGAGAAGAGCGAATCCAGCCTCGGATTGCCGCAGTAATTCGAGTGGAGGGTCCATATCGCAAGAGAACTGGAGAAACCCAAGTACCAAATAGTCGGTGAGATTGGTAGATTCAATGAGATAGACAACGTGCAGGGCCGTGCAGCGCTCGAGCCCGGCAGTGCTCTTTGGAAAGAGTATTACACTCGGCACCCCGAGCTCGAGAAGCTGGGCGACTCACTTGTCAAGTTGCGCAAGATGAAGAGCCCCGCCCCTCCGCAAGATGCGATGCTGGCAGGCTCCGTATTCGGAACCATCGACTTGATGGCCCGAGATGAAACGCTTGATGGACAACCTTCACCACGTAAGGTCGAGATCGACGCGGGGCGTGCTTCCGAGAAGATAAAAGGTTTCTGTCGCAATTGGGAGCGGATCTAGTAAGAATAGGGTCGCTGAACCAGGCTTGGGTATACAGCCACGTTGGCCGAGCCAGCTACCCGGAGAAAGAAATCGGTGTGCCGATAAGCTTGCCCCATGAACACGCCATCGTCGTCGCTATGAGACTCAGCCGCAGAATGGTCCGCTGCGCTCCGGTGCTGCCCGTTGAGATGGAGGTCGCCAGCAAATATGTCAGGCTAGCAGTCCTCGCTTCCGTGCTGGCCAGATACATCCGGATGCTCGGATATTCAGCACGCGCCAACAACGTGCGCAACTACCAGCTCATTATCCCGCCCATAGCCATAGATGCAGGTATCGGCGAGCTCGGCAGGAATGGCGTGGTGATCAGCGAGGAGTACGGTAACGCCATCAAAATGAACGTGGTTACTACCGACATGCCGTTGGAACATGACAATCCCGTGGACATAGGTGTTGACGAGTTTTGCCAGGATTGCCGGATATGTGCAGATTACTGCCCGGTGAATGCCATTCCACGGGGGGAGAAGACCGTCACGCGGGGCATTCGTAAGTGGAAGATCAACGACGCCGCCTGCTATAGTTACTGGCGGAAATGTGGCACTGATTGCGGTATCTGCCTTGCTGTCTGCCCTTGGAGCCGCCCCCGTCACTTTCCTCACAACCTCATCGTGCGCGGGGTGCAGAACTCGGCCCTGTTCCGCAAGCTGGCAATCAAGGCTGACAACCTCTTCGGGGATAGGAAGCGCGATGAGGTGCCTGGCTGGATGGAAAAGCAGCCCGAGGTCTGGAAAGAAATACTGAGGCGAGACCACCCATGGAGCCGCCGAGGAGACGGATCGCATTATCCCTCGAAATAACTAGGGGTGCTTTCAGCCTCTACGCGAGGTAGACGACGGCTGATCCTAGACTGTCACAAGGGCTGAATCTGATCCTTGTATTCCAGTTGGGTAGACGACCGACAGCCTGACTGTATCGATCCTTCACGATCTCATTGGCAAAGGAAAGATCGACTACCTGGTTGAGTTTGCGAAGCACGTGGTCGACCGGGACAATGCGGTCGTAAAGATAGCTCCCATAGAATGACTCCTGAGGCGATTTCGGCTTGAGCATGAACTCCTCCCTCGCTTAGTCGCCCGTATCTTATCACGGGAACTGAGCTTAACGCGAGAGGGATCAAATACGACTTTTTCGGCAGTCTCAACACGGCCAATTGTTACCTCGGCCGACGATAGAAGCCCTCAGGCCGAGTTATCAGATCGAAGGTGGGGCCCGTTCCACAAGGGAGTCCTTCTGGTGCGCGAAATCATATCACTGCTACAGTCTCAAGACAAGGCATCTCATTGAGCCACCTTTCCGGAGCGCCCTGAGTAGAATGCGCCCCCCTTGTCCAGCGCCCCAAGGAGAACCCGCATTGCCCGGTGGAAATACTCTCGCTAGTGGCCTCCGCCCATTCCCTTGATAATCGATCTCGCCATCCGATTGGGCACCTCCCAGCCAGCGGCTCGTGTCATCGATCCTGACGTCTGCGACACGTGTGGAAGCTAGTCCGTCGTTGGGCTACTTTTTGGGGGCAGGTCATTTGCTTTTGAATATGTTCTGTTTATCGGCGCTATGTGCGATATAGTGTTCCTTCAATTTCTCCAACAGATCCCTTTCGCAAGTCGGCAACCTACCTAAACACATTTCATATACAACGCATTTCCGGCAATCGCCGTGGTTGGGACATTCGGTATTCCAACATTCACATTCGAACTTGTACGCTTCGCGGCCGCTTGCCATTGCCCCACGCATTTCTCTGGGTGTAACTTTCGGAGGATTCTCTCTCCATTTGAACTTGTTCGGCTGTGCCAGTATGTTCTTCTCGTCTTGCATTCTATATGCATCCTTTCATCATAATAATCGCTAATGTCTACGCTTGCGCTCTGTACTCCGTATCGCGGCTAAATACAACATAGTGCTCTTCCAGGTCCCCCAACAGCTTCCTTTGGCAAGTTGGGAACTGCCACATGTACAAATGAAATACAATGCATGCCCTGCAATCACCGAATAATGCGCAATGATTCCAACAGTCGCATTTCATATCGTGCGCTTTTTCAGCGTACGCGAGTGCCTCGCGCTTCTCATCTTCTGAAACATCTGGGGTATTGTCTCTCCATTTGTACCTGTTTGGCTGCTTCAGCATGTTCTTTATTTCGGGCGGTTCGTTGCTGTTTTCCATGTCGCCGAAAGGGTTCAACATCTTGTGAAATTCTGCAACGGCTTCCGGTTTCAACATGGATGTTATGACCTCAATGCCTCTCTTTGAAGCATCCGGGTCAAAGTTGCCCCCTTGTGGTGGCCTGAGATTCTCCTCCAAGGCCGCTTTCATTGCTTCCTGCTTGCCATCTTGCGTGTGTTCCATGATGAAATCAAACAACATTCTTTGACGGTTTTCCATTTGTTCCGCTCCTTCTTGGTGTTGACCTGCCACCGAAAGTGGTACCACCTGTTAGGTTGGTGTCGGCACTAGTGGACCCTCACCCCAAAACTGCACAGGCCAAAACTGGGATTTCCCGGGCTTTCTGGGCTTCAAGATACTCCGTCGGGGCCAGGTTATCAAGGGGACTTTGGCGGTGGCCTCTGGCGAGTGACCCAGCAGCGTGGGGCCTATTCGGGGTGCTCAACACCGTGCCCGCTTCTGTGCGGGCCACTCCGAAAGGGTGCCTGGTGATGTGCCTTGATTTCAGGCTGTCGCGGTGATATGATTTCGCGCACCAGAAGGACTTGGTTCCGGATCGGTTCCAGGCTAGAGTGCTTGCCTGGCTCGATCTCCAAACACGAGGCATAATACGGCATTCAGCCGGACCTGGAGGTCGATGCATAACCCGTTGGCCAGTTAACGCGAGCGATACCCCAAAGAGACATGACCTACATTCCTGACATGACGCCTTGCACATACTTCCCCATCGCCAGGGGAGAATCCCTCTTGGCTGTTGGGTGGTTGGAGGATACGAACGAGTTCCCTGTGGGCAAAGTTCCTACAGCTTTCTATAGGCGGTTGGAGCAACTGGTTGTTGACCCTTGGCAACCAATCGTTGCAGTAGGGCTACATCAGTGCTCGCTTTGCCAGTCCGACGGAGCATATGGAAACGCCAACATCTTCGTACCGTCCAACGGACGCATATTGGTCGCCCCGGCTCTGATTCTGCATTACATTAACTGCCATCACTATTGCCCGCCGGAGGAGTTCGTCCAAGCAGTCCTCGTATGTCCTGACACCCGATCGATGGACTACAAGAAGAAACTTCTCGCGAACGGTAGAGAATTTCTGAAGGCAGTCAGGAAACGAGGCGCTGCTGCCGACACGATACCGCGCGGAACAGAGCTTGAGCATTAGGCACGATGGAGTATCCCCCCAACACTCGTTGGAGTAGCCCGCACTCCGACATTCCGATGACTACGTGGATGTAGTGCAGGCTTACCGGAGTTGCGGCGAGACATCAGGCGCGCCCGCAGGCAAAGCAATGAAGCGGCATTGCCGAGCCAATCGAGAGTGTATTCAGATGGAGTTCGACTCTGGAGCCTGTCTCGAAAAGCGTTCAATGTGTTATTGCTTTTTCGGCGCTGCGTACTCCATGAGAATTGGGTAGTTTCGGGGCGCCAAACAAGGCCCACATGACAGTGAAGGCTAGTCGCTTTGCTTATGTGGCTAAGGTGTCGTCTTGCTGCAGGTGGCCCACATAGTTCTTAGGTTGAAGGCGGCCGCCAAGAGGCTGAACTCGGCTCTGACGTTTGCCAGGCCGCGCAGTAACAGTCTCCTCGCATTCATTTGGTCTTTTATCACGCCAAAAGTCGGTTCGCTCAGCTCTCGACGCCGGGCGTAAAGAGCCAGGGCCTCCCTCGAACGCATCCACGCCCTATGTCGGAGCAAAAGCACGTCTGAAGATGTGATCCACAGAGTCCTACCGGAGTGCCTGTCCTTGGTGCACTCGCCAAACGCGGAGCAGGTCCGGCACGCCGTTCTCGAGGCGCGATAGACCTTGTAATCTCCTATGCCAGTGACCTTCGACCTTCGTAATCCAGAGAAATGAAGCCGTTGGCCGTGAGGGCAAATGTAACTATCGCTGTCCGCATCATAGCGAAACCGGTCTTTGAAATAGGGCCTCGCCGAATCATTCGTATGTCGGTCGCCCATGACCAGTAGTTGGCCCCGAGTCTCTCCGGCTTTCAAGGCCGCAGCCGTATGATATCCGCCGTCTGCGAGGGTCACTGGAAACCGGTATCCAGTGAGCTCTTCAGCCTGCTCCAACATCGGAGCCAACTGCCCCGAATCCGAAGCGTTGGTGACCACGTCGGCAGCGGTAATGATCACTCGTTTGCTGCCAGTGTCCGAGCTCAGTGGGGAGACCATTGCCTGTGCATTGTAGCCAGGCATTATGGCGCGGCGACCCTTCATCAGCTTGGCGTCTTGGTCAGTCAGGTTTATCTGCCCGCCGTTCCTGCTCAGCCGACCCATCGCATCTTGGACACGCTGCTTCAACGCTTTTGTCTCCTCAAGCTCCTTGGGACGATGTGCGGGACTCGTCCCTTCACCGGCCTCATTTGGGCTTCCAATTCACCTATCGCTGCGTCGACTCGGCTCAGCAGCCGTTGCAGATCTTTACCGTCGTAAGTCCGCTCACCTGCGGCATTGGCGACCAACTTGGTCCCGTCCAAGGACTGCAGTGCCAGGTCAACAAGTCCCGACTCGATGGCTGTAGCTACGGTGTACTTGAGCAGGTTTCGCATTGCGTCCCTGTGATCCCGATAGAAGCGCCAGAGGGTATTGTGGTCCGGTCGCTGCCAGCCGGTGAGCCATAGGTAAGGCACCTGATCACGACAGGCTATCTCCAGTTTCCTCGAAGAACGTACGCCGGTCATAAATCCGTACAGCCATACGGCCAGCAGCGCTTTGGGATGGTAGGCGGGCGCACCAAGTACCTCTCCTTCAGCTCCAACTCCCAAGTCAGACCACTGTGATTGGTCGAGAGCGTCGACAAAGGTGGCAACGAAGCGAGAGGGATGGTCATTGGGAATAAGATCGCCGAGCGTGGGCGGCAAGAGCCAGGACTGCTGTCGATTGAACGCGCGGAGCGGCATCAGGCGTCACCTCACAAATAGTTGGACTGATTGTATCTGAATACCTTACCCGACGCGAACACCTTTGGGGAGCTTTTTGAGACAGGCTCTCTACTCCGTCTCCCAATATCCATATATTTCTGCCCTCGGGCATCGCCGTTATTGGCATAGATTCATGGGTTGAGCGATTCACGAAGCTCTTCAGCATCGCCACAGCAAAACCCAAGCGCCCCAGGTGACATCCCGACGCGACGCCCGCGAGTGACCGATGATCACCAGCAGTCCCAAGAAGTTCGCTGAGTGGTTCAATCAGAAGTATCCCGGAGTCCATCGTCGGGTTAGAAGAGAGGATGTGAGGGATTTGACGGTTTGCGGACTGATTGCCGGCACAGGTACTACAGCGGAGAAATGGATGGGGAGACCGTCAGGGCCGTCCTCCAGTATGAACAACTCCGGGAGAGTCGGACCGCACATCAAGAGCAGGCGAGCAAACCGCCAACGTGTAAGCTCTGCCGGCAGCCATTGCCGCCAAACCCACAAGACAAGCCAGGGCGGCCCAGAGAATACTGCGCCGAATGTGAACCTCAAAGAACCAAGGACAGGCAGACGAGGTCAAGGCATAGGCGGAGAAAGCAGTGACCCCCCTCCTCCTCTTGAGAGGTAGAGGTTCCTGGCGATCTCACTTCTGGGCGACCTTTGAGAAGCCTGACCTTACCTCCGGCTGCTCGGTGATGTAGAGGTACCGGTCCGTGGCTTCATCCCAGGCGGGCCAGTCGACCGCGCCCGGTACGCTGGGATCTCCGGTCCGGGCGAAGTTGGTCCACATCTTCATCATCGTCTCGGAGACCTTTTCGTCGACGTCCGTAAGTCCGGGATCGGGAGACTTACGGCCAAAAGCCATCCTGACCCAGGCTACACCTCGGTAGTCAAGATCACCAAACACATAAGGGAGTTCAATACCATGATTCGATACTGCGCCGTCCTTTTTCCAACCGGCAGGTATATGATCGAAGATATATCCGCATACTTTCCCTCCCACCTTGTTAGCGCCTCTAAAGAGATTCACGTAGCCTGGGATTACCCAGGGCATTAGTAGCATACCAGGGCCGGTCAATTCACCCAGGTTAGCGCCCATGATGAACGGAACGACATTCTGTTTGCCCGACTTGAATATGTTGGCAAGAGTGTCTGAAAGGAACCAGCCATCCACTGTTGAGTCCCAGGGGCTCCACGGCGGACCCCAGGGGAGATTCAACTCCGCAGTCATTGCTTGATTTGCTTTCATAATCTCCTCCCACGGCAAAGCCCGGGCAGCAGCTAGAGGATCGCTTCGATTGTCGACGCCGAGTTTAGCGAACAGTCTCTCCCCTCTTGACTCCATCTCTGCTAGTGGCGTTCCCAGACCACACTCACTCTCACCAATTGCTTTATGGAAAAGTCCTTTCGCGAGTGGCGAAGCCATCAGATTGACGACCTTGGTCGAGCCTCCGGATTCGCCGAAGATAGTAACATTTTCAGGATCACCCCCAAAGGCAGAGATGTTAGTCCGTACCCATTCAAGGGTGGCTATCAAATCCAGAAACAGGTAGTTCCCCGATACCCCTCGCTCTGATTCTTTTGAAAGTAAAGGGTGCGCCAGACAGCCGAATGGACCTAACCGAGTATTGATGGTGACCATTACTACGCCGTTATGGGGCAATCCAAGCCCATTGCTGGTATTACTGTTGCCGTCACCGACCATAAGGGCACCACCATGAAACCAGACCATCACGGGCAACCTATCTGATGGTTCCTTGGCCGGAGTCAAGACATTCAGGTAGAGACAGTCGTCACTCTGCGGTCTGGTGTCAATTATTGGAGTTCCTGCCGGGAGTGAAGGCGGAGCAATAGCGCTGAAGACTGTACATTCCCGTATTCCTTTCCACGGAGTCACCGGTTGCGGCGGCTTCCACCGAAGGTCGCCGAGGGGTGGGGCGGCATAGGGGATTCCCCGATACACATGCACCGGTTTGTCCGGCTCGCCCAGGACTGTTCCCGAGATGTAACCGGCATCTGTTTTGATTACGTCCATCAGAATGACCTCCTCTGCTATTTCTTGGGCGGGCCGGAAGGGATAGCGCCAAGCTGCTGCATCAGACCAAGCGTATCGAAAGCATCCCCCCTGTCAACAATTCGGCTTCCAGCTATCTTGATAATATCAATACCTTCAGCGTTAACACTCTTTCCGGTTGGAGTGATACCGCGGTAAGCTCCCCTTTGAGTGCCGATGAACCTGTATCTGACCACTACCTTGTCTCCCACAGCAACCATATCCTCAATGGTGTACTTCAAATCGGGGAAGGCAGTGACCAAAGTGTTGGCAATCTCACCGTATTCTTTCAATGAGAAGTCCCGCGAAGACAAATGAATGGTAAACTCAGGTGCATGGTACTTATCATTCCCGGCGATCGCAGCTTTGATCTCGGCCACATCAGCCAAAAAATACCGGCGTACCAGTTCTTTGTTCTCTTCGACCGACATGGACGTTCCTCCTTCGAGTGACTACCTGTTCGGCGGGGCGCCAGGAATAGCACCCATCTGCTGCATCGCCCCCATCACGTCGTAGACAAACCATCCTTCGACTATCTTCCCGCCGTCTATCCGGTAGATCCCTATGCCTTTGATGTTGACCTTCTTGCCGGAGGCAGCCACGCCCAGAAAACGGGCCGAGTGAGTACCGGTGAAATGATAGCGGGCCACGACTTTGTCTCCATCGGCGCCTATGTCATCGCATACATATTTCCCGTCGGGGAAGGCAGCAACCAGAGCGCCCATGGACCGCCGATTCTGCTCGTAGTTCACATCTCCCGAGGGACCGTGCAGGATGAATTCGGGAGAGTGATACTGGTCCTTACCCTTGGCCGCAAGTTCCCGGATCTCGTTGGCGTCGGCAGAACAGTAACGCCGGATCAGCGCCTTGTTAGCTTCGATTGACACTTGAGTGCCTCCACGATGTCGCTACTTCTTCGGCGGGCCGGAAGGGATAGCCCCAAGCTGCTGCATTAACCCAAGCACATCCGGGAAGCTCCATTCATCGGTTATCTTGCCCTTGTCCACTCTGAATATGTCCACCCCTTTGAAACTGACTCGCTTGCCCGTCGCAGGGATTCCCTGAAACACCCCCTTGTGAGTCGCTGAACTGGTGAGTCGCAAGACGACTCTGTCTCCCTCGGCGACCACATCATCGATGGTGTAGTAGAGATCCGGGAACGCAGTGAATACCATGTTGTAGAACTTGGTAGTCTCCTCGATCTTGGTTTCTCCCGTCGGACTGTGATGCACATGGCTGGGGGCGAGATACTCATCCATGAACGGCTTAATGTTCCCGGGATCTCCTTTGATGTTGTTCCCTGCTTCGATGAAGCGTTTCACCAGTGCCTTGTTCTCTTCGACTGACATTTCAACTCCTCCCAAAAAGATAGCGGGAATCACGACTCATCCTTTGTGAGACTCTTTGTATGCCCGGACGAACTCGGCCTGCGAGGGCAAGACTCCCAGCCCCTGAAACTGCCCCAGCCAGTCGTCCATCAGCCACACCTCTGCAATCTTCCCATCCTTGAGACGATAGAGGGTAAACCGGTACGTGGTCAGCTTCTTCCCCGTTGGGGCAAGAGTCAGGAACGGTCCGGTATGTGTACCTCTCCTGGTGGAGAGGACCATCACTTTGTCGCCTTCGGCGATCATGTCATCTATGGTCATCGAGTAATCGGCGATACCAACATGTCCCCCGTCGTTCGTCCTCTTCCACAAGTCCCTGTCAACCTCGCGCCCTTCCCCAAACATGGCATGGCCAACAAAATCATCGGTCGTGAGTTCGTCAAGTGACGACGAATCTCCTTTCGCCATTCTCTCAACCAGTTCCCTCACAACCTTCTTGTTCTCTTTCGATCTGATTACTTCTGGCTCACCCCAGCCAGGAACTCCTTGATGTGGGGGAGCACCAGATCAATACGCATGCCGGCCTGCCCGTGATCAAGACCAGGCAAAGATACGAACCTCGCCTGCGGAAGATGGCTTGCTCCCCTCTTAGCTCCTGAATATCGCGGGTCGGCATCGCCGCAATAGACCAGACACGGTACCGATATGAGCGACAGATCATGGTCGGACAGTACCGGCATCTCCTGGAAGGACGTCACCACGTCAATAAGGGCCTCGGCGTCGTTGGCTAGCATGGCGCTCCTCTCATCGGGTGTCAGGGGACGCCTGAAAAGCTGCTCCGCCCGCCGCAGAAATGCTTCCCTATCGGCCAGGAGCATCTTCATGCCTTCCATAAGCTCCTCCTCGACCTTCACTTGCGCTTCGTCTCTGTATGGGCTGCAACCACCGAGCACAAAGGAGCGGAATCGGTCGGCATGACGTAGTGCTGTCCGAAAACCCAGTCTGGCTCCCATCGAGTAGCCGAGGTAGTGAGCGTCGCTAATTCTCAAGTCATCGAGCACGGCCACGACGTCGTCAGCCATCTTGAGTCCGTAGGACGATGTGTCGTGAGGCTTCTGGCTCTGACCGTGGCCTCTGGCGTCAAACAATATCAGCCGAAAGTCACCTCTCAGGGCATTGACGTACCCCCCGTTTCTTCGCCACATGTTCGTGCTGCCGCTGAGACCGTGTGCCAGCACCACCGATGGCCCCTCCCCCTCCACCTCGTAGTAGATCTTGACTCCATGGTTGTTGGCGTACGGCATTTCGTGCCTCCAGTATCGGCGCTTCCGGTCGGATAGTCTTTATGAATCATCCTTAAGCCAGTTCGAGCAGTGTATCGGCCAGCATTTTGGGATTCGTGAGCATTACGGCGTGACCTTC
This sequence comes from uncultured Chloroflexia bacterium, assembly GCA_963735055.1. GTDB lineage: Bacteria > Chloroflexota > Dehalococcoidia > Dehalococcoidales > UBA2162 > JBBITI01. The sequence goes on from CAVTJN010000011.1 coordinate 12,537, forward strand.
GGGTATATCGCGATACCACCATCCATTCTGATTGGCCTCGCTAGCCGCTCGGTCAATCAGGAGCCAACCTGAATACAGGGAACTACTCTTGTCTCTGACGGTGCAGTGAATAAATGCCCGTGGTATTTTGAGGGCAGCCGGGTTCTCGATCGCCAGAGGTTCCATCGCCCCTTTGATATTAAATGGCTGCCATCTCGGCGGAGCACACGGCGGATTGGGTGGGTCAAGGCCGCGCCAGCCATCTCCATTTTCCTTGGCGTAGTCGAGCCATTGTCTTGTCAGCTCAGGTCCCGATAAGTCGCAGACGGTCTGACCGTCCCTTGGAATGAATCCATCCAGAACGACAAGGCGGGCTATCCGTTCCGGCACTCTTTCGGCCACGCCAGCAACTACCACCGAACCGTAGCTGTGCCCAACCAATACCACTTGATGCAGGTCTTCACATTGTAGGACGCCCACAATGTCTTGAATGTTGACGTGCAGACCGTTCTCGGGACTCAACAGATGGGCACGTTCACCAAAGCCGGTCATTGTTGGGGTGAATACTTCGTGTCCCGCTGCCCGCAACAGTCGAGCCACCTGGGTGAATCCCCAGCCGCCATAGAAGCCGCCATGCACCAAGACAAATACGCTCACCAGAATACCCTCCTACAAACTGTCAGGACTACGTCTTTCTTGTCCTTGTCTCTCAGTGACCCATAAAAGTCAGCCATGGGGTGCGTTTACACAGTACAATTCCAAAACTCAGCCGCAGGGTATGTGTGTACATACATAAATAGACTAACATCCACACACACTCACCCCATGCCTGCGTTTTTGATGATCAGGTACGGAGATCCGATGTTCTGGTGCATCCTTACGCCTCAGCGCCCGCTCCAGCGAAGTTCAGTCCCGTAGTCGTCCCGTTGTACCAGGCTTCGGCGATCTTGCCATCCTTCAGACGGAAGAGATAAAGGTAATTGGCCGTTACTTGCTTACCAGTCGGCGGGGGCAAGCCCGGTGCCTGGCCTGTCAGCAGACCCTCCGACTTATAGGAAATCGCGAAGTAGTTGCCTTCGCCAGCTAGATACTGCCACTCCTGCTGGAGACCGGGAAGTGCCTGCCGTCCCCCCACGATGTGCTGCTTGACCTCCTCCCATCCCACCATGTCCCGACCTGAAGGCATGTAGTGATAGACCACGTCTGGATGCGACAGTCGCTCCAGTTCCTCAAAATCACCTTTCTGCCAGGCGTCCTTTGAAGCCTGGATGTACTTCTCCCCGAAATCTCTGATCGACATCGGAATACCCCTCCGAGATGCGTCGTCCCCTACCAGTCCCCTGATCGCTGACCGCTGTTCGCTGATAGCTATCAGCCTACGCCCTCAGTATCTCCTTCCTTCTCAGCGCCGACTCCGGCGACGGCCTCATCTTCATCTCCTATGTCGTGGCAGGGGCCTGGGAGCAGACTTGGAGATTCTACTTTGAGCTTTGAGTTTGTTTCGGATTTCGTATTTCGTGTTTAGGGTTTCGCCCCCTACGCCTTCAGTATCTCCTTGTGTCTCAGCGCCCGCTCAAGAGAAGGCTGCATCTTCATCTCCAGGTAATATCAGCCGGCCTGCGGATTGGCATTCTCAGATGTTTGTATTTCGGATATCCAACCATCAGGCTTCCGTATACCTCGAACTCCTCCGGCAGCGCCACAGCCTGCTTGACAGGTGGAAAACTGTTGGCCGCTCCCGTAAATAGACCGTTCCAGCAGCACGCCAGGCCAAGACCGATGGCGACAAGATCGAAATATGCCAATGCAACAATACAGGAAGCCGCATCCACAGAATGGTTCTTACGAGCATAGGTACTGACAACGACCGGCGCACCTCGGAGGAAGAAATCATGGATGCCGGCTTCCCTTCGCTCGATCGTCAGGTCTATCCAATCGGCATCCATTGGCATGTTCCTCAACACTTGTATAACCCAATCGAATCCGACGTCGCTGAGGCGCTGCAACTCGCTCCTACTGTCGAATATCAGCCAGTGTACGTTCTGTCTGTTATTCCCGGTCGGGGAATACCTGACAGCCTCGATGGCTCTCTCTATCAATTCGCGTGGTACCGGCTTGTCCCCAAATGACCTGACAGAACGCCGGCTCTTGATCATTTGAATGCGCTGGCGGTAACTGACCCCGAGAGCCGGATCTATCGGCGGGCACTGCTCGTAGGAAACATCGCGAAGGACAATGCTCTGCGTAGGGCAGACGGTCATGCAGGCGACGCACCTGCTGCAAATCCGGTCAGCGAGGGAGAAAGGCCTTGGATACTGCTTCTTCTGAAAATCGATTATCCCGAAGTGGCAAACGGCGGCGCAGGCACCACATTGGCTGCAGGTCTCTTCGTTGATCGTGAAGACGTCCATGATCGACCTCCTTCCGAACAGCAGAGCTTCTACGCCTTCAATATCTCCTTGTGCCTCAGCGCCCGCTCCAGGGACTGGCCTCATCTTCATCTCGCGGAACTCGTTGATGGCGAAGTCGAGGTGCTCCAGGGCGTCTTTCTTCTCCTCCGGGTAGTGGTCCAGCAGGAGCTCGGCGAGCTGGAGGCGGCTGAGGGCCAGCTCGGGCCGGAACCGCATCTCGGTGCAGACCCGGATCGCTTCCTGGTAGTGCTGGCGGGCTTCGTCATATCTGCCGAGGAGAGCTGCGGCTCCGCCCAAGACACGGGCGACGCAGAGCGTGCCACGAACGACGGCAGTGTGGTTCGCAAACCGCGCCAGCAGCAGCTCGGCCGCCTGGAGATGTCCGACCAGCAATGCCGAATGCCAGGTAGATCACATCCATCCCGGCCTGTGTCGTGTCACTGGTCGAGGTGATATTGGGGCGCGCCTTGAGCATGCGGTCCAGCCTCCGGTTGGCCTCTTCCACCTGGCCAAGAAATGCCGGGAGGAAGGGCAGCCTTCGCCACACCGGGGCATTCACACCTTCCATGACGGCCCTTCGAACGGGGCCATCCGGGCTGTTGTCGATACCATAGAGGTGTTCCAGCGCCAGCAGTCCGGTGAAAGCTTCTGCCCCCAGGTCTGCCGGGAGGCCCACCTCCTGCCGCCAGGCTATATCACGCTCAATCAGCTCGATGGTCTCCTCCAACCGACCGTCCCGCAGAGCAGATGCGGAGTCTACACGGTGCGAGGTCGCGACGTGGTGGGCTTCTCCGGTTGTGGCGGCTAGTTGCCCTATGGCCCGCCGCATCGCCTCCATCCTCTCCCGCCGTCCGTAACGCTCGAAGATGGCCAGTGCGCCGTCCAGCATGACGTCGTTGTTCCTGGCCGTGGCCAGGTTCTCCGCTACCTGCAAAGCCTCGTCGACATCAGACCACGGCAATTGCCCGAAGGATCCCCACCACCTCCCCGCCAGTCCCAGCAGTTCCTGGTTGTCGAGTCGCCTGGCCAGCTCTATGGCGCTCCGCAGGAGAGGCACTCCTTCGGCTACATTTCCCCGCACGCATTTCACCCAGCCTAGCCGGTAGTCTGCCCAACCACGTTCGATGGTATCCTGCCCGGCATAGCGGTCTGCCCTTTCTGCCCATTCGAGGAGCTCCTGGCTGCCGTGTACCGCCATCCCTTTTGCCTGGATGGCAACTGTGGCCCACACGCAGATCATCGCCGCCCTCTGCCGGTCGCCGATCTCGTCAGCAAGCGCCAGAGCCTGAGGAAACTCCGACATCGACGGCGTGTTCCAGTGTTCGTGCCCTTGTCAGAACTCCGCCCAAGGACTGTCAGACAGGTCACACCGCTTCGGCTTTGTCGCTGGGGTCGAGCACCTCCTGGACCTTGAGGGCTTGCTCGAGCAGCCGGACCGCCTCGCCGTAGTCATAGACGTCGGTGGCGCGCTGCGCCGCCATCTCGCCATAGCTCGACCGCTTTGCTCAGGTCGGCGGCGTCCGTGGAGTAGGAGAAGTGCTCGGCCAGTTCGGCGGCGTGTTCCTGCAGGCGGCCGGCATAGACCTCTTCGAGCGCCCGCGCCACCTGCTGGTGGAGGCGGATGCGGCGGGGGGCGATGTTCTCCTCGTACAGGGTGGTGCGGAAGAAGGCGTGGGCGAAGCGGTAAGTGCACCGTGCCCCCACTGCCGCCCGTTCTTCGACGATGGCAACTCGCTTGGCCTCTTCGATGGACGTCAGCAGTTCATCTTCGGTCAGCGCCGGCGACCTTCTGCAGCACGTCCAGCCGGAACTCGCGGCCGATGACCGCGGCGATGGACAGCAGCCGGTTGCAGTCTTCGCTCAGGCGGGACAGCCGTCTTGCCGATGACGTCCCGGAGCCCCTCGGGAATGCTCATCTCCAGCGGCGTCGAACCGGTGGTCGAGCATCTTGCCGCCGGCCCGGATGAGCAGCTTCTGCTCGGTCAGGTAGCGGACCACTTCCTGCACGAAGAGCGGATTGCCCTCGGTCTGGCGGTGGATTGCCTCGGCCAGGCTCCAGGGCACGTCATCATGGGTGATGCTCTTCAGCATCCGGCTGACTTCGTCGGCATTCAGGCCCGCGTAGGAGCACGCGGCCGAAGGTGGATGACCCGCCTGCAGCTCGGCCAGGGCGGCGGAGAGGGGATGCGTCCGGTCCACCTCGACGTCACGGTAGGTGCCCACGACCAGCAGTCTGGCACCGCGTCAGATTGCGGGACGACATAGGTCAGCATCTCCAGGGTGCCCTTGTCGGCATCATGCAGGTCTTCGAGCAGGACAAAGAGCGGCTTGACGGCTGGCAGCGTTGGTCAGGAAACTGGTCACGGACTGCAGCAGGCGGTAGCGGTCTTCCTCCGGGTTCTCGGCCGCCCTGGGCTTTACGTCCAGCTTCTCCCTTATCTCCGACACAATCCGGGCCACATCGGTAGCCCCTGAGCCCAGCTCCTTCTTCAGGTCATCCGGCTCGCGGTCGAGGACATACGACCTCATCGCCTCGACAAAGGCCAGGTAGGGTAGTGACAGCGAGCCTTCTTCGTAGCAGTGGCCGACCAGCGTCCGGCCGCCCCTGCAGAGTGACGTAGGTGGCCAGTTGCTCGCAGAGGGCTGTCTTGCCGATGCCCGGCTCCCCCAGCACCATCATCAGGGCGCCCTGGCCGGACATGGCCCCGTCGAAGGCCGCCTGCAACTGCTTCAGCTCGGCTTCCCGCCCGACGAACACTCGCCGGTAGAGGGGGTTCTCGGGGGGAGTGGACGTCTCTTTGGTCATTGTGTCATTGGTGATCGGTCCTTTCGTCCCGATAACCTCCAGCGCCTGCAGTACCACCGTGGCCGATTGCGGCCGCTTCTCGGGGTCCTTCTCCAGCAACTGCATGATCAGGGTCTCCAGCGCCGGCGGCAGGTCCGCCCGGTGCCAGGTGGGGGAGACGGGTGGGGTGTTGATGTGCTGGCCGATGATGGCCACGGATTCGTCGCCGACGAAGGGCGGCCGTCCCCGTCACCATCTCGTAGAGCATGGCCCCCAGGGAATAGAGGTCAGCCTTGGCGGTGACATTGCCCCCCATGGCCTGCTCCGGGGGCATGTAGGAGACGGTGCCCACCATCATCCCTACCTGGGTGAGGCGGGAGCGGTCCATGGCTACCGCCAGACCAAAGTCACCGACCTTGACCGTGCCGTCGGCGGTCAGCAGCACGTTGCCGGGCTTGATGTCCCGGTGGATGATGCCTTTACCGTGGGCAAACTCCAGTCCCTGGCATACGGACCTGGCGATCTCGATTGACCGGTCGAGGGGTAGTTTGTGGTCGGGGGCTTTCTTGATGAGGCCCTCCACATCGCCACCCGACAACAGCGGAGCGACCATGTAGGGCTGCCCTTCATGGTCGCCGTAGTCGAAGATGGTCACGATGTGCGGGTGGTCGCCCAGCCTACCCATGGCCTGGGCTTCCCGCTTGATGCGAGTCCGGGCGGCCGCGTCCAGCTTCTCGGTCTTGATCAGGTAGAAAGCCACGTCCCGGTCCAGCACTGTGTCGTGGGCCAGGTAGACCTTCTTCTTGCCGCCCTCACCGAGGAACTTCTTGACCTGATATCGGCCGTTGGCGAAGGAGGTGGGTAGGGGAGCGGAGGGACTGGCCGCGGCAGGCGCAGCTGGAGCGGTCCGGGGTACCACCAAAGGTTGCCCGCATTCTTCACAGAAGCTGGCAGGGGGTTTGTTTACGTGCTGGCAATGAGAACAGACCAGATCAACGTGAAATGGCTGTCCGCATTGTCTGCAGAATTTGGCCGTATCGGCATTCTCGGCTTGGCACTTCGGGCACTTCATGAGGTTGGTCCTCCTAGTGCCACAATCGCGTGAGCATAGTCTATGATTGAAGCGTAGGGATGTCAAGCCGCCTGCCGCGGTCAGGCAAGACAAAGATCGAGGGTCAGGTCGAAGTCTCGACCGGCAATACCTACTGATACCCCGGCTCCACCACTTGCAGCAAGTTAATCTACTTTTCCGTGACTTTTGGATAGCAATTGGAGAACAGTCTTTACCATCAGAACCGTTTCGCTCGCCGCACTGCAGACAGTCTGCCCCACGTAGTCACGTGGGGGGTGGCATGATGAGGGGGTACTTCTTTATTAAGCCGGGTCGGGCTACGGTTGTTAAGAAGTGTCCTTTAAGTGTGATGTTGGTGTAATAAAGTTGAGAAAAAGTTGCGTAGCGCAATGGTGGGCGGTACTTGACGGTAGACAGAACCAGGACGTTCGAGTTACCTGTTAGTGTAGTATAATTCACGAGTTCGAATCCCCCCCCGGCTCCACCACCTCTACGGCAAGTTGATATACTCTTGCGTGGCTCTTGGGTAACAGAATCGGTTACATTTGCTGAACGGTGTTGACGACGGGACGCTCCTCGGTACTCAATAAGCGGGCACCAGAGCATTCTTGAAACGACGATGGCGCGACGTTATGATTTGCCGATCCACAGCGAATTGCTTTTGAGGCACCTGGCCATCATTGTCATCTTTGGGTTTTGCGCCTGATTCGATCTCGACTGGCCAGCCAAGTTCCTTCTGCTCCCAAAGCGGCCGTTGAATCCGGCTATCTGGGAACTGGTGCCCCCAGGAGGTAGCTGCACGTCTGGTGTTGGTATGATGTGCGTCCAGCCCCGTGGACCACGGAGTTCAGTGCGAAGCGTCGCCGAGGGGCTATACTCCCCTATATGATCATAGGTCGGCATCCGGGGTCGTCATTGGTACGGTTGAAGCCGCGAACAGCCCCCGAAACATGGAGGAAGGAAACGTCACGTCACGGTGCCGACGGTTGAATCAACGTTTTCAAGGAGTTTGGAGTGGTATTTCGCAACCTTCGGAACATATGGAGACCGGAAATGTACCACGGAAAGCCGCGTATGAAAGGCTATTTCGAAGGCTGGTACTACCGGTTTGCCGACAAGAACGAACGCGAAATCGGGGCCCTCATACCGGGAGTCTCATTTGACAGGGACGGGGAACACCCCCATTCGTTCGTTCAGTTTCTGGACGATTCGGGTATCTTGAGTCACTACTATCGTTTCGACATTGACCGGTTCTCCTATTCTCAGGATCAACCCGAAATCAGGATTGGCAACAGTTCTTTTAGGCCGACAATGATTGACGTCGATCTTGAGGACGACGTACACAGGATCAAGGGGAGCCTGAGGTTCACAGACACTACCCCATGGCCAGTCACTCTGCTATCTCCGGGAGCAATGGGGTGGTACGCCTTTGTTCCTCTGATGGAGTGCTATCACGGTGTCTTGAGCTTTGACCATCTCATCGAAGGCCGGCTGGAGATCAACCGGGAGGCTGTCGATTTCAGCGGTGGCAGAGGCTACATTGAGAAGGACTGGGGCAGATCGTTCCCCAGCTATCATATCTGGATTCAGACGAATCATTTTGAAGAGCCGGGTACATCCCTGATGGTATCTGTAGCCAATGTCCCGTGGCTTAGAAGATCCTTTGACGGTTTCCTCATCGGACTCTGGCATGATTGTCGTCTATACAAGTTCACAACCTATACCGGGGCCAGGATTACCGCCATTCGGTATCATCAGGAGGAATTGACCATCCATGTTCAGTCGAAACGCCATCGTCTGGAAATTGCGGTCTCAAACCGAAGAGGAGCGGAGTTGCGAACGCCGGTCGTTGGCGCGATGGAGGGAAGACTGTCCGAAAGCCTGACCGGAGAAACACGGGTCCGGTTGTACTCGCTTGTCAGGAACGTGGCATCCCTTCTGTTCGAGGGCACCGGCAGGCACACGGGACTGGAGATTGAAGGGGAGATACCGACGCAACTGAGGCGCTAGTCAGCCACCGCGCCTTCCCGGATCGAACGAGTGGAAGCCAATCATGATTCGCTGCTCAGAGCGAGCCAACGGCGCATCAAGGCCGTTGGCTGGTCGTGATGGCTGCGGGGCATAGTGAACAGACTGGACCGGGACACGTAGAAGCACGTACGTCGTTGAGATCTCTTGTATAATGCGATATGGATTTGGTTAGCCCAACGGATCGGTTAGGTGCCATGTCATCGCAACGACCTCCGGATCAATACGTCACCGTGGGAAGCATCAAGACCCGCCTCTGGTCGCAAGGAGACCATGGGAGTGCCGTTGTTCTGATTCACGGGATCAGCGGCTCCGTGGATGACTGGATAGAGAATATTGGTGTTCTGGCACGGTATCATCGTGTGTATGCGATGGACCTGATCGGTTTTGGCAGATGTGACATGGGAGGTCCTGAGGTCTCGCTAGACGGCATGACCGATTTCGTCAGACGTTTCATGGAAGTCCAAAGAGTCCAGACTGCCGACATCGTCGGCCACTCTTTGGGAGGACGTATCGCTATACGTTTCGCCGCCGAGTTCCCGGAAATGACAAGACACCTGGTACTGGCGGCTAGCTCGGGCCTTGGAAGGGGCGTGCCGCTATCGTTGCGTCTGACATCGATCGCACACATCGGGGAGCTCTTGTGGCGGCCGAGTCGTAGTTCTGTGGAGCTCGGTTTGAAAGGCATCGTGTACAACCCAGCCGTCATAACTCGGGAGATGGTGGACTCGAGCTATCAATGTGCGGCGCGCCCGGGCTCGGGGAGGAGTTTCCTGTCCGTGCTGCGCACCGGCGTCGACTGGCGCGGCCAACGGGAGAGTCTCGTGCGATCGACCAGAGGTGACCTTGCCCGTATTTCTGCGCCCACCCTCGTTATTTGGGGCAAACAGGACCACGTGCTGCCGCCCGCGCACGCACAAGTAGTAGCTGAGATAGTCCCAAAAGCGCAACTAATCTTCTTTGACCACTGCGGCCATCTGCCTCAGTTGGAGCGCGCCGACGAGTTCAATTCGGCGGTACTCAAGTTCCTGGCTGCATAGGCCGCTCACAGTGCTTTTTGCTCTGACACATGTGGCTCTTCTGATGACAAGCACTTTCTGAACACAGGATGTGAACGTTCGAGGTTCAGACCCAAGGATGGTTGGAGAATGACAATGCGAATCGACTTCTACTGTTGGGTGAAATGAAACACATGTCGCAAAGCGAAGGAGTCCCTCTCGCAGAAGAACGTGGAGATCAATGAACGTGATTTCTTCAGGAACCCTCTCAGTCGCACCGAGATAGAGGATCTGCTTCAGAAAAGGCCGGCATCGGAGATGTTCAATTTCAGAAGCCCCACCTTCAGGAAGACGGGGTTGAACAAGGAAGAAATCGCCAGCGATCAGCTCATCGAAATGATGTTGAAGGAGCCGAGATTCGTTCGTAGACCGGTGGCGCGGGTGGACGGCAGAGTCTACTTCGGGGCGGACAGAACGACTCTCGCAACTCTGATAGGCTGATATGGCACGACTGGACCCTGACAAGCTTCACGCGACCTATCTGGATGACGTGGATCCGGACGAATTCAGTTTGCCCAGGCGCTATACCTTGACCCACTCAGACGCAACGGGCGAGCTTTTCCTCTCCGTTGGCAGGGACTACGACAGAAGGCGGATCTCCAGGTTCTACACGAGGCTGATGAGAGACGAGGTCCTTGGCGAATTCGTCCGACCCAGTGACCACGTGGAATTCACAATCTACTGCCACGTGAGCGGCGGCCTGGCATTTGGCCCGGCGGGCTGGCGATACAGTATCTTCCGATCCGAACTGCCTCTGGTATTGGAGGCGATCAGATACGGCGACCGGGTTCTGTTTGAACGGAACCTTGGACTAGACGACGTGCCAGTCACTGTGATCTTCCAGTCGACAAAGAGACGGTTCAACAAGGTAGAGAGGTGGGGAATCCTCTCCGACTATCAACAATGAGGGGGGGTCCGCCTTCGGGCAGTATCTTGAGGAGTCAATATGGCAACACAATCTAAGGCCGCACAGGGTAGCTTCGTTTGCACCGGGGCCGCGATCACGGCTGAAAGGGTAAGCCGGAGATTCGGCAAGGTAGTGGCCCTCGATGATCTGAGCCTGTCAGTAGACCCGGGCACCGTCTTCGCGCTGCTGGGGCCCAACGGCTCGGGCAAGACCACGATCGTGCGCATCCTGACGACGCTCCTGCGGCCGGACTCGGGGGTGGCCCGTTTCGGTGACTACGACGTGGTCCGCGATGCGCAGTCGGTACGCTCAGTAATCGGGCTCGCCGGCCAGTATCCGGCGGTTGATGAGAACCTCACTGGCAAAGAGAACCTAGAGATGATTGGACTCCTTTACCATCTGCCCCGGCAGAAGGCGAGGGCAAGAAGCGCTGAGTTGCTGGATGTCTTTCAGTTGGCCGACGCGGCCAACCGCCGGGCCAAGACCTACAGCGGGGAATGCGGCGCCGGCTAGACCTCGCGGCGACACTGGTGGCGAAGCCGCCGGTGCTCTTTCTGGACGAGCCAACCACGGGACTCGACCCGCGCAGTCGATTGGGGCTCTGGGACGTCATCAGTGAACAGGCCAAGAGCTGCAATACGGTTTTCCTGACGACACAGTACCTGGAAGAGGCCGACCGCTTGGCCAACAAGATTGCCATCATGGATAGCGGGAAGGTCATCCGCGAAGGTTCACCCCAGGAACTGAAGGACTGCTGCGGCGGGGACACCCACGTCAAACTCAAGGTAGCGGACCGGACCCGAACCGGTGACGCGGTTGAGGCCCTGCGGGTCCTCGGCAAAGACAAGGTCCATGGCGTTCCGGAGACGGGAGAGATCAGCCTGCCCGCCACCGGCGGGGCCGCTATGCTGGCGGATGTGGTCCGCCGGCTGGATGTCGCCGGCATCGCCCTAGCGGAACTGGGGCTCAAGCAGCCGACTCTGGACGATGTCTTCCTGGCGCTGACCGGACATACGGCTGCGGCGTCGGCTGCCACCAAAGACCAGGTAGCGGCGGCCGGGGCCGGGGAGGCGAACGGACGATGAGTAGACTGAGCAACACCGTCTCCGACATCATGGTCATGACGAAGCGGGACGTCCTGAGATACTTGAGACTGCCGCAGTTGCTCGTCTTCAATGCGGTGCTCAACGTGGTGCTGTTATTGCTTTTCAACTACGTCTTCGGCGGCGCCATAAATACCGGTGGGCTGAAATACGTCCAGTATTTCCTGCCGGGTTTCCTAGCGCAGACTGTGGTATTTGGGTCAACGCAGACGAGCGTAGGCATTGCTGAAGACCTCTCCAAGGGATTAGTCGACCGCTTCCGATCTTTACCCATGGCGCGTTCCGCTTTCCTCACCGGACGCGTGCTGGCCGACGCCCTACGCTACACAATACTGGTGGTGCTGATGATCGTGGTGGGCACAGTGATGGGCTTTCGATTTGAGAACGGCGCCGGGGCGGCGGTTGCGGGAGTGGTGCTCGTGATACTCTTCGGCGCCACGTTGACATGGGTCGGTGTATTCATCGGGGTATCGGTCAAAGACGTTGAGAGTGCCCAGGTGGCCGGTTTTGTCTGGGTATTCCCGCTTGTTTTTGCCAGTTCCCTGTACGTACCTATCGCCACCATGCCTTCATGGCTGGAGGTGTTCGCCAACATCAATCCGGTCACTTCGATGGTTGATACCGTAAGGGCGCTGGCGCTGGGGACAGACCTGTCGGCATCGCTGTGGAAGATACTGGCGTGGGATGCGGGGATTGTCATGGTCTTTCTCCCGCTGGCCCTGCGTCGCTACGGGCTGCTGACCAAATAGGGCTTGCCTGCAGAGAGGATAACGGGGACCGTCGCCAGTTGGATCGGAGAGATCTGGGAACCGTCACAGGCGGCTACCCCTGGGCTTCGCGGCGAATCCGGGTCAATGCCGTTTCATCAAGCTTCTCGGTCTTGATCAGGGCAAAAGCAACGTCCCGGTCCAGCACTGAGTCATGGGCGAGGTAGACCTTCTTCTTGCCGCCCTCGCCGAGGAACTTCTTGACCTGATAACGGCCGTTGGCAAAGGAGGTGGGGAGAGGAGGTGATACCGGTTGAGTCTTGGTGGGTGCCGCCGGTTGTTCCGCCAGGGCTTGGCCGCACTTATTGCAGAACTTGAAGTCCTTGGGGTTCAGATGCCCACAGTGCGCGCAGGCAACCTCGGTCTTGAATGATTGACCGCAGACACCACAGAACTTCGCACTGTCAGGTAGTTCGGTCTGACAAATCGGGCACTGCATCATGCCCTCCCGCGCGGCTACCAGTGTATGACCGTGTCCCGGGGATGTCAAGTGCGCGTATGAGGTATCCGTTGATGGAGTTCAAGGACACCGCGACTTCCGACGTGTAACAGGAACCCGTAACAGAAAGTCCATTGGGGTCAGCCTGTTTAACGGGCGCCGATTTCGGTCCTTAACGATAGTCGATAATTTTAGCCGGGAATGCCTGGCGATCGAGGTCGGACAGCATATCAAGGGTGAGGACGTGGTCAGGGTCGTGGACCGTATCAAGGCGATGCGCGGCGCTCCGTGCTATATCAAGGTCGACAATGGACCGGAATTCATTTCGAAGGAGCTTGACCGATGGGCATATGAAAACGGGGTCGTACTAGATTTCAGCCGACCGGGGAAGCCAGTGGACAATGCCTTTATCGAGTCATTCAACGGCAGTTTCAGGGATGAGTGCCTGAACGCCAACTGGTTCTTGTCCCTGGACGATGCCTGGGAGAAGATCGAGGCGTGGCGTCGGGAATACAACGAATGGAGACCCCACAGCTCCCTTGATAACCTGGCTCCGAGGGAGTATCTTGAAGGCCGGGAAACCCGGGAAATTCCAATTGTGGCCTGTACAGTCTTGGGGTGAGGGTCCGCACTTTGCTGGTGAGTCTGATTTCTTTAGTCGAGAGAAAGGAGAACAGTATGGCAGACAAGGTATACAAGTTTTTGAATCCTGTTGGAATCCATGACCCGGTCAAGGTGCATCCACTGGCGCGGCGCCTTGATACCCTGGAAGGCAAGAATGTTGTTATGAGCGTGGGTGCCGGAGGAGAGCAGGGAATCCTCATTCCTCTGGTCAAGAAGCTTCCTGAGAGATTCCCCCAGGTTAAGTGGACTATCCACTACGCCGCTGCTCACGCCACAAAGGAAGGCAGTATCGCGATCACTGAAGAGCAGATGAAGACCGCGGATGCCCTCATCCGCGGCGTTGTCTGGTGACACGGTGCCATCTGGGAGCAGTTGCCCCACCTGGCATCTATCGAAAAAAGAGGGATCCCCAGCGTGTTCATCATGTTCGAGGACCAGGATGAATGCTGGAAACAGGCATGCAGGATCAATGGTATTGCCGACATGCGGCGCATTCACGGTTCGCGCAACGTTCCGGGACCTGAGGACGTAGACAGCTGGATAGACAAGCTTGTTAATGAGCTGGTACGTCCGCTGACCGAAGAAGAAAAGAATCCCCCGCAGTTGGATATGTCTGATCCCCGTTACATCTTCGAAGGTACCCTGCTCGAGGGCTACGAATTCTTCAAGCAGACAGAAAGCATTCCGCAGCTATACAACAATGCGCTCATCTGCAAATATACTGACGGCCTCCCGGTGGTGCCGCCCACAGAAGAGCTGGTGGAAAGGATGCTTAAGGGTACCAGCCATAAGCGGGATGAGGTAATTACGTATCATGCCGACCATCGCGGCGGTGATCGTGTGGAACAGATGGGAAACTCGGGCAAAAAAGGCGATCCGGTCTATTTCATGCCGATGCGGCGTAAGGCTACGGTCGAAAAGATCGCGACCATCGGTGTCATGGCCGGATGCGAGCCGCAGTATATGCCGCTTCTGCTCGCCATGGCCGAAGCAGGCGGAGGCTGCGGCGACGGTCGCGGTGGTATCATCTTTGCGGTAAGCGGCCCGTATGCCAAAGAAATCAAGATGAACTTCGACACCTGCGTGTTCGGTCCTGGCAACCCGGCAAACCGCAGTATCGGCCGCTCTGCCGAGCTGATGTGGCGCAATCTTGGTGGCAATATCCCCAACGTCACCAACTGCGGCGTCTGGGGGTCCGGTCTTTTCAATTGCTTCCCCGAGAACGACGACGCTCTGCCGCCGGGATGGTCGAGTTTGAGAGAAGAATATGATTTCAACAAGAACGAGAGCTGCGTAGTCGCTCTCAGTCAACATCACTGCCGGACCCTGCAGCGGACCGAGTTCATGCCCGGAGGCTACAGGGAATTCCAGAAGAGCGGCCATGGCGGAATCGGCAGAAGGCTAGGAGTAAAGGGTAAGCCCGGCCCTCACAACTGGATGGAATACTTCGTCGACAGCCTGTGGAAGAACTGGGAAGGTGGCAAGACATTCTTCATGTTGCCCGAAATGGCTCGAGATCTGCAGCTGTACGGATTCAAGACCAAGCAAGAGATATACGAGTGGCTCTACAAGAAGAGTTTCATGTCGGTGAAGGAATACCGCACTCACCAGAGGCCTGACGTTACTACTAACGCCTGGAAAGCCGTCGAAGCTACTTCGGGCAAGCCCTGGAAAGAGTTGTCTGACGACTACATGGTCCCGGCGGTCGGAGATCCCTTTGAGAATTGCATAATCGTGACCGGAGGTGGAGAGGAGGTATCTCTCTGGGGTGACGGACGGAGTGCAAGATCCGACCCGGCATATAGCATAGATTTCTGGCGCTAAAGCTTCGTGGTGAATTGAGAAACGCTCTATCGGCCATGATTACTCGTGGCCGATAGAGTCCACAAATCTTCGATAGCTCAGACAAAACAAAGCGTTGTTTCAGAGAGAGTTCGACTCTACTCCGTCTCCCAATATCCATGTATTTCTACCCTCGGGCATCGCCGTCATTGGCAGAGGCAAGCGGAGTAAAGGCGCCGGCGGAGACAGTTGCAGCTCTAGCAGGCTAATGCCGATCCCCCAGGTTTCATTGTGAAGGATCACCCTCTTCACTTCTGCCCCACCTTTGAGAACCCCGACCTCACCTCCGGCTTCTCGGTGATGTAGAGATACTGGTCCTTGGCTTCATCCCAGGCTGGCCAGTCGACCGCGCCTGGTATGCTGGGGTTGCCGGTCCGGGCGAAAGCCGTCCACATTTGCATCATGGCTTCAGAAACTTTCCTGTCGGCATCGGTAATCACGGGCATCGGTGATTTCGCTCCAGCGGCCTGATACATATAGCGGAGTCTTTCCCACGGCAGCGGATCGTCAACGTCACCAAAAACAAAATGCAATTCCATGGCGTGGGCGGATACTCCACCTTCCTTTCTGAAATTGCCTGGTACTTGGTCGAATATCGCCGCATATCCTTTCACGCCACCTCGGTTTGCCGCATTGAGAAGTTTCACATAACCCGGGACCATCTCCGGTACATGCACATAACCGGGCCCGGTCAGTTCCCCAAGATTAGCGCATGCAATTATCGGAACGGCGTTATGTTTGTTCTTCTCAAAGATATCATAGGGAGCTATCAGGTAAAAACCACCCGTCACTGACAATCCCCCAAGGTCCCATAAAAATATACTGCCCGCCCATTTCTACGTTCATAGCCTGGCTGACCTCGATAAATTTTTCGAAATTTATCGATCTGGCGGCAGCGAGGGGATCGGATTTCTTATCTACGCCAAGGCTAGTGAATAACCTGTTACTGAATTCTTCCATATCTTTTAAAGGTGTGGCATGAGCGCGGCTTCCACCGCTTTCGCAGATCGCCCTGTGGAACAGTCCCTTCGCCAGAGGGGAAGTAAGCATGCAAACGACCTTATCTCCACCTCCGGACTCGCCGAAAATAGTCACATTATCAGGATTCCCCCCAAAAGCGGCGATGTTCCGCTGTACCCATTTTAAGGCCGCTATCATATCGAGGAACATATAATTACCGGACGAATGGTTTGGTGATTCCTTTGTAAGTAAAGGATGAGTGAACAGCCCCATTTCGCCAAGTCGACTGTTAACAGTTACCAGCACGACACCGTGTAGTGGAAGTCCGGGACTATTTTGGAGTGGCTGGTTCCCACTGCCGTATCGTAAACCACCACCGTGCAGCCATACCATCACCGGTAACCTTTCGGCATCGTTTTTAGCCGGAGTATGTACATTCAGGTAAAGGCAATCTTCGCTCGACGGCAATGCCCGAAATTTTTCGGACAGGTTAGCATCGGGATACTGGGCAGCCTGGATGCTATAGTTTAGACACTCACGGGTTCCCTTCCAGGGAGTTACAGGCTGAGGTGGTTTCCAACGGAGTTCGCCGATAGGCGGAGCAGCATACGGAATGCCAAGAAAAGTACTTACTTCCTTGCCCGGTTTTCCGATTTTTCGACCGGAAACGAGACCAGCATCTGTTCTGAAAACGTCCATATTCTTTCATGCTCCATTAACAACCCTTTTCAGTTATGGGGATATTACACCGGTGACAGGCCCGGTGCAAGGCACAGTCTCTTGAGGATGTAGAATGCCTGCTTCGAGAAACAAGCTGAAAGGCGTGTACATGAGTAAACAAAACTATCGTATAATGCAAAATCACCGTGATAAGTGAACAGACATGATGTCGATGGATGAGTCGCGAATAACCATACAAAAGAGCACAAAGAACGTCGACGCGACGATTTGGGAGTAGAAGCGATGACAAATCGATATCCTTCACTGGAAGGTAAAGCTGGTATCCTGACGGGGGGCACAAGCGGCTTTGGCTATGCGATGACCCGCGAATTAGTCGGACAGGGGGCCAGGGTCGCGGTTTTTTCAGCCGACGAACTCCCGGAGAACTCCCGCATTGAGCTCCGGGCGGCCTGCAAGGGGGAGTTTGTCTACTCGATCAAAGATGTTACGGAGAAAGGCGCTGCCGAAGCGATGGTGCAGGAAACCGTCGATCGCTTCGGTCGGCTTGATTTTGTCATCGTGAACGCGGGCCTCGCACTCCGCTTTGAGGAATCGTTATTGACGCTCTCTCTTGACGAAGTGGCCGAGCGCATGCGCAAGCAATTTGAAGTCTTTCCGATCGCCTTTGCCACGTTAGCACTGGCAGCCGCACGCGTAATGGCACCTCGATTCGCGGCCGTCCCGCCAGATAGCAACGGGCATCGCCCGGATTCCGGGGCAATTGTGGTGACACTTTCGGAAACCGCACTCAGTCCGTTAAGAGATGACTTAGTGGCTTACGCCGCTGCCAAACGCGCCAGTCTGTCCGTTATGGAAAGCCTGGCGGCGATACTTGGTCCACAGAATATCCGCGTAAACGGCATCGCGCCGGGCTTTGCCAATACGGCCGGACCGCGCAAGTTCTATGACCGCTTTCCTCAGATCAAAGCCGACATTGAAGCCAAAGCCCACTTGAAGCCGTCGTTCATGGCGCCGGAAGCAGTTGTTTCGGCCGTTCTATACCTGTTGACCGATAACTACGTAACCGGTGATGTCATTGCGCTGGATGGAGGATACCATATCGAACTGAATCGCTATTTCCAGGGTAAATAGCATGACTTACCCCGAGTCCCGGGAGATCCTGGAAAGAAATTGCCCAACGATCCTGATCGTCTAGATTGATGGCTCTCAAGGAGGTCCCATGAAAGCGTTGAGATACTTAGGACCTGGACAGCTCGCTGTTCAAGAAGTGCCCGCACCAACCATTTCCGAAAATGAGGTGCTGGTTAAGGTGATGGCATGCGGGATATGCGGCAGTGACGTGCATGGATACCTGGGACTGACCGGGAGGAGAACCGCTCCAATGACCATGGGGCATGAGTTTTCAGGGCAAATTGTGGAGTCAGGCAGCTTAGCCCAAACATTCAATAAGGGAGACAAGGTAGTTGTACAGCCCTTGAATTTTTGCGGTGAGTGTGCCAACTGCCGGCAGGGAAACACCAACATGTGTCTGAACGGCAAGCTTTTCGGGGTACTGGCGGTTGATGGGGCGATGGCTGAACTAATAGCGGTACCGGGAAAACTCCTGTTCAAGTTGCCTGAGGGATGTTCCTACGAGGAGGGCGCCATGGCGGAACCATTTGCCGTGGCTTTCGGCGCGATAAAGAAGGCGGGGAGCCTGAAAAACAAAAAAGTCCTGATTGTTGGGGCGGGTACTATCGGACTGTGCATCCTGGAGCTCGTAAAACTGCAAAACCCGAAGCTGATTATCGTGTCCGATTTGAGTGATGTTCGTCTGAAACTCGCCCAGGAACTGGGTGCCGATAGAACTATTAATCCGGGGAAAGAAGACTATCTTGACGGAGTGACCAGGTTTACGGGCGGGACTATGGTCGATGTTTCCATCGAAGCAGTGGGAGTCGCGGCCACAGTGAATCAGGCGATAAAAAGTCTGAAAAAAATGGGAACATGCCTCTGGGTCGGAAACTCTGCCAGGGAAATTGAGATAAACATGCAGGAAGTCGTCACTCGGGCGCTGAAAATCTTCGGGACCTATATTTACACCCACGGAGAGTTCGGTGAAGTGATAGATATCATGGGGGCAGGTGGAGTGAAGACAGAAAAACTGATCAGCAAGACCGTCTCGCTGCAAGAGGCGCCGGACGCTTTCAAGGCTTTGCATGGGCAGCCGGACTCGTTCATCAAGATTCTTGTTAATCCCCAGCTCTAACAAGGAGGTTTTATGACAGCGGATGTGAAGAAAATTCAGCAAATGGCGGACCGGATACGCCGCAACATTGTGGGAATGATTGGCGGCGAAGGTCAGGTTGGACATCTCGGCGGCTCTTGTTCTTGCGCGGATATCGTGGCGGCACTGTATATACACAAGATGAAGCAGAACCCTAATGATCCAAAGTGGGAAAGCCGCGACAAGTTCCTGATGAGCAAAGGCCATTCCTGCCTTGCGCAATATGCAGTGATGGCGGAGCTGGGCTATTTTCCAAAGAATAACCTGTCGACGCTGAAGTCATTGGGTTCCATGTTGCAGGGACATCCCGACATCAACAAAACACCGGGTATCGAGGCCAATACCGGATCACTGGGTCAAGGACTCTCTATTGCCAACGGTATGGCGCTGGCAATGCGCCTCGACGGCAAGGATAACAAGGTCTACTGCATACTGGGCGACGGTGAGTTAACGGAAGGGCAAATCTGGGAGGCGGCCATGGCGGCAGCCCATCATAAAATCGATAATATCGTGGCCATTGTCGACCGGAATGGTTTTTCGGCCACGGGCGTCATGAAAGAAAGGTTCGACATTGACCCCCTGCCGGATAAGTGGTCTGCTTTTGGCTGGCACGTGATGGAAGTCGATGGGCACGACATTGGCGAGATTATAAAAGCTTTAGATGCAGCCGATGGAATTAAAGGCAAGCCCACCGTGATTATCGCGCACACAATCAAGGGGAAAGGCATTTCTTTTGCGGAAAACGTGGCTGGTTTTCACAACGGTGCCATGACCAAAGAACAATATGCGCAGGCACTCAGAGAATGCGACGAGCGTATTGCGCAATACGATTGAGCGGGAGTGGTCAAATGAGTAAAACACAGAACCAACGCACGGCCTACGGTGAAGAGCTGGTGGCTCTTGGTAAAGAAAATAAGAATGTCGTGGTCTTGGAGGCCGACCTGGGCAAATCGACCATGTCGAACCTGTTTCAAGCTGCCTTTCCAGAGAGGTATTTCGAAATGGGGATAGCCGAACAGGACATGCTTTCCACGGCCGCGGGGCTGGCGGTAGGGGGCAAAATCCCTTTTGTAAGCTCTTTCGCGGTGTTTGTTACCGGACGGGCCTACGACCAGATAAGGCAAACGATAGCAATTGGCAAACTCAACGTGAAGATCTGCGGCTCCTCGGCAGGTTTTTCGGACTATGGCGACGGCTCCACGCACCAGGCCGTTGAAGATGTGGCGATTATGAACGCCATTCCCAATATGACAATTCTGACCCCGTGCGACGCGGAAGAGACCCGGCAAGCGGTAAGGGCAGCGGTGGAAATCAAGGGTCCCGTTTATATCCGGGTAGGCCGGAATGATACCCCGGATTTTATTAAGCCCGAAGATACCTTCGAACCGGGCATGATGAGGGTGCTAAAGGATGGAAGAGACGTAGTCATATTTGCCTACGGCACCATGGTCGATGCCGCCATGAAAGCAGCGTTGGAACTGGAGAAGAACCATATCAGTGCTAAGGTAGTAAACGTAAATACCATGAAACCGTTCAACTGTCTCAGTACCGTCGAGTTGACCCAAGGTGCAAGGGCAGTTATCACAGCCGAGGAGCACTCATATCTCGGCGGCCTGGCCAGCGCGCGTCTGCCTGGCGCTGCGAAAGACGAAAGTCCCCATGGATTACGTTGCGGTAGAAGATAGCTTCGGCCAGTCGGCCCGCAGCGCTAGGGAATTGATGGAAAACTACGGCCTGACGAGCCGGAACATTGTCGACAAGGCAATAAGCCTGCTGGCGATGAACATCAGCTAGTCTTCTAAGCTTGAGACGCTAGCGACCGAACAGGTTCCACAGAATTCAAACAAGGAGACGCCGAATGGATGGAAACGTTGGGTTCATAGGCCTGGGGACGATGGGTATGCCTATGGCACGCAACCTGCTCAAAGCTGGATTCGAGGTCACCGTATTTAACCGAACAGCTTCAAAATGCGAGAGGATACGTAAAGATGGCGCCAAAGTCGCCAGTTCACCCAAAGAAGTAGCTACGGGAAATACAATAATTGTCACGATCGTTTCTGATACTCCAGATGTCGAAAGCGTGGTCCTTGGACGTGACGGCATCATAGAGGGCATCAGGCCGGGTTCGATAGTGATCGACATGAGCACCATATCCCCAGAGGCAACGCGCAGATTGGCACTTCGCCTTGGAGAAAAAGGGTGCCAAATGCTGGATGCGCCCGTCAGCGGTGGAGAACAAGGCGCAATTGACGGCACGTTGTCTATCATGGTTGGCGGCGAGGACGAAACAATTAAACATTGCATGCCGGTGCTAAAGGCGATGGGCAAGACCATTGTTCACGTTGGGCCGAATGGGCTGGGACAGACCGTCAAACTCATGAACCAGATTCTGGTTGCTGGAAACCTGAACGCGGCAGTCGAGGCCCTCATCTTCGCGAAAAAGCAGGGGGTCGATTTGGAGAGAGCCATCGACGCAATCAAAGGAGGGGCGGCTGGTTCCTGGCAGCTGGTAAACCTGGCGCCGCGGATGATCAAGCGCGATTTCCGGCCAGGGTTCAAAGTGCGTCTCATCAAAAAAGATCTCAAACTAGCCATGGAAGCGGCTGCTGAGTGTGGTGCTCCTCTACCTGCCACGGGTCTCATCCAACAGATGTTTTGCTCTCTGCCAGAGGCCGAATGGGATAGCGGTACTCAGGCTCTCGTCAAAGCGCTGGAGCGTCTTTCGGGCTCTGAAGTAAGACAGGACGATTGACAGTTACGGTCGTAAGGCACTGAAGAAGGCTTGTATCATTAAATAGAGGCAATTTTTTGTCAGTTTTGTTAAGTCCTGGCGCACACAATCGCAGATGATAAATGCTCGGTTTGGACAATCAAGGTATTTGCTATATTCCTGGCGGTATTGGCAAGTGACGAGGTGCCAGCAGTTCTTGCAGTGCGGGAAAAAGCTGCTCTATTTCGACTAGAAGTTCGGGAACAGTCCTGAGTGGCCAGCCACTCAGGATTCGAACCGGCGCCGGACCTCGGTCAAGGCCCAGCATCAGCTGATGGGAAGGGCGGAGAGAAGATCGTACTCATGCGAGGGGAGACAGTCTGATGTCTGTGCGGTACTGATCCAGTCCAGTAACCTCTCGGCCGTTGTTTCAGGGAGAGGCTGCCGCCCCCCGCCTCCACCACCAACCCCGGCGGGCCTGCCGGCCGAAGGGGGCTCGTTTACCGCACGGACCATTCCCGCCGAAGTTACGGGAATTCAGATCACTGCGTACCCGGCCCCTTCCTTGGACGCCGCCAACCGGACCACCGCCCCGGTATTGATCTTCAAGGATGGAGGACCCCCTCTTGTTTCTGTGAAGCGAGGTTACATAGCGGCTCCACTGACCGCCTTCGATCTTTCCTTTGCCGTTAACTCGGTCAGGTGTTTGACCATGACCATGGCGAGTCTCTCCGTTCATCCTCTTGTGCCGCAAGGCCTTGTAGGGGCATGACCAACTCCAGCAGCCGGCCCGGTGCCGTACAAGTACTGCCGTTCAGCGGAATACTTCGGGACCGGTAAGCCGCGAAGAAACTTGCGGTTCGACCAGGGAAACCGCTGTCCTATGCCTTTCCATATACCAAGACCGTCAAGCCCATCGGCCAAATTCCTGCCAACTCCACGCTCGAATATGCCTGCATGATACATTGGCACTAGCCCGAGAATGGAGATGGGAAAAGTCGTGTTAGGTTACTTTCAGTGATCTATACATACTTGACCGTACGCCTCACCATTGGGCCATCGAATCTATGGTTGAATCGAAGACGCACAGCCCCTGGTGCCCGGATGCGATCAAACGCGACTAGATGGGTAGTTAGAGTGGCTTTAAGTGGGGTTGACAGGGTACGGCTTATCCATTACCATTGTACCCGCTTAGGGACGTTTCATTGATGAACCAGGTGGGCGGGTAACGACACCTACGGCGATTATTTTCCCGCTGGAGTGCACAATTTTGGGCTAGACCGACGACTTGTTAGAAGCACAGTAAGGGGGCAATGAACCGTCACCCGTATTTGGTCACTTGGGTGGCGCGGAGCCAATAGTGAAACCGGCCTTTGTTCTTGAGGCCGGTTTTGTTTTAGCTATTTTGAACTGAATAAGGAGCCAACAAGATGAAGAGAGTCCAAGTTCTGGTCGCGATGGCGTCAGCCCTATGTCTGGCCCTTATTTTGCCTCTAACGGCCCTGGCGGCCGGTTCGCAAATATGGTACCTCGGCAGCACCGTGACTCCCGCCGGTAGTCAAATGGTAAAAGGCGATTCCAGCCAGACTGGCAGCGTTGCCGTTCCAAATGCCAGCAGTGTTGTCTGGATATCGGACCAACAGTCCCAGGGCGTCACGTTCGCCTCTGGCACCTGGTTTGCCGACATCGCGACCGATGGTGAATGGGGTGTCCTGGGCACCGATTGCATCGTGAAAATAGGCCGCTGGAATCCAAACACGACTTTGTTCCAGGAGTTTTCGTTGACGCAGCCCTATGAGGGGCAATGGAGCCTCGACGGTACCACCCATATTCTGAAGGTAGACGTCCAAATGGCAAGTGAGGTCGTGAACAGCGGCGACTATCTTGCTCTGAAGATTACCAACCAATCTGGAGCTTCAAGGTTGGTACTTACTGGCCAGGGTTCCCAGGCTTCGTGCTTGAAGTCACCGCAGACTGATCCGGGCTATCCCCTTCCCGAAGTGGCCGCCGGTATTCTGCTGGGGGCGGGGCTGGCGGGGTTGGCGGGTTTCATGCTTGTGAAGAGAAAGAAGGCCGCACGGAACGAAGCGGCTGGCTAGGTTCATGATTGATGCGGTTGCATATGGTTCGGGGTAGTACTCGAATGGAAATGAGGCAAGTGAAATGAAGAAGTTGGTACCGGCGATCGTGGGGTTGGTTCTTGCTCTGGGGCTGACCGTCTTGACCGCGGTCCCCGTCCTGGGCGCCGCCAAGGCACTCAGAGACGTGACCATGGGTTCTCAGACCGGCTCACTCACTTACGGCAGCGCGGGTTCGGCAACCTACGCGGTGACTATCGGGACAACCGGCAGCGGCTCAATTTCCGCTCATCTTGCCGTCACCACGACCTTACCGTCGGGAGTAACCGCAGCCTTTTCACCAAATCCGTGGACTGGGGCGCGTGCTCCCTGACGCTCACCAAGACTGCCGCACCTGCGGCCGCATCGATTTCCTTTACCGTGAGGGTAACCAACGACGCCGACAGCACCAATTGGAGAGAAGCATCGGCAACTCTACTCATCGGCCCGGCTCCTCTAACCGTAACCACAGTTTCCAAGAGCAAGCCGTTCGGCGAGACCTTCAACCCTGCCAACTACAGTGGCACGGTGACCGGCCAGAAGAACGGCGATTCGATAACCATTGCCGGCTACGCCAGCTCAGGTGCTCCGGCGGCGGCGGCCGCGGGCGCCTATGAGATTTCGGCCACCTTGAGCGATCCGGGCAGCAAATTGGCCAATTACGCGCGCACCAACGCCTATGGACAGTTGACCGTCATCCCCGCTACCGGTCAGACCTGGTATTTATACAGCGACTATTCAATGCGGAAATCGTTGACCCCGACGGCCTCCGTAACCCTCACCGCCGGTCAATCCAAGATCTGGCTGGCCGACCAGGCAGCCGTGTCCTCGGTCACTTTTCCGGATGGTTCCTGGGTCATCTATCTCAAGACCAGCCAGAACTGGCTTGCTTCCTGCACCGCTGAAGTGGGGTATTGGAATGGTAGTACCTTCCAGCCTTTCACGACCGGCGCCCCCACCAAGTCCTGGGACAACAACACCGGGATCCTGACCATCAGGGCCCAGGCGGGGTCCGAGACCATCAACGCCAGTGACTTTTTGGCCCTGAGGGTGACCAATGGCGATGCCGCCTCGCATGACGTGATCACTGACGGCAATTCCTGGGTCAAGTCTCCCGCGAGTGACCCGGGCTATCCTGTTCCCGAACTTGCTTCCGGCGTCCTCTTCGCCCTCGGACTGGCCGGAATGGGGACTTTCATGGTCGTCCGGCGAAAGAAGGCCGGCCGCCTGGAGGCATAGGGTCAAGGAGAATGACTTCACCCAGGCAGACTGGGACAACACCGGAGGGATAACATGACAATTACGGCGACCAGAGAACTGAGGAAGGACCAATCGGGAGTCAAGACGCGGCGTCCTACGGTTACCGTGCTGGTCCCTGCGCGCAATGAAGAAAAGAACCTGCCCCATGTCCTCCCCCGAATTCCCTACAACGTGGATCAACTTCTACTCGTCGATGGTCTGTCCACCGACCGGACTAATGACCTGGCCAGGGAGTTGCGGCCGGAAATCCTTATCGTTAAACAGGATGGCAAGGGCAAAGGTAATGCCATCAAGTGCGGCATTCAAGCGGCGACGAGTGACATCATCGTCATGCTCGACGCCGATGGCTCGATGAACCCCGAGGAAATCCCGAGCTTCATCCAGCCCCTCCTCGATGGCTACGACTTCGTCAAGGGGTCCCGGTTCATGCGCGGCGGAGGGACCGACGACATGGAGCAGGTCCGCAAGTTGGGCAACCGCGTTTTTGTCATCTTGCTCAATATCCTCTTCCGCGGCAGGTCCACCGACCTGTGTTACGGATACCTCGCTTTCAAACGGGAGGCCATCAACCGGTTCGAAATCGAGAGTGACGGGTTTGAGATCGAGACCGAGCTTAATGTCAAAGCTCTCAAAGAAGGCCTCAAGGTCGCCGAAGTTCCCAGCTTTGAAGAGAAGCGGCTCACCGGCGCCAGTAATCTAAAGGCATTCAGGGACGGAAAGCGCATCATCAGGACGTTGTTTAAGCTGCGCTTCAGCAAGAGCCTGAACTAATCGGAGGATCCCCCGAACCTGGTGGGACAACCCGGTCATCCGGCTACTAACTAGGCCGCTTGCCCGGGGGCAAGCGGCCTTCGAATCGAGTCCACCATTCAGAACTCAAGTGGCGGCACTATCTGGCCGCGGGGGGAGGCCCGGGGGGCCGGTCGCGCTTCTGGAAAAGCTCAACCACCAGTCCGCCGACCTTACGCATGTCCATGTAGGCGTAGATTCCCTTGGCGTGGTACATTGCCGGAACGCCGTTTGCCACCAGCTCGGCGACCTCTTTGTCCAACTCGTCAACCACAAAGCAGATGTGGTTGGCGCCCTCGCCGTGCTCGTCCATAAACGTCTCGTTGAAATTGCCGCCCTCGACCGGTTCGGTCAATTCCAGGGTGAGCGGGCCCAGGTCCAGCATCTTGATCTTGATCTTCCACGGTGGGGCATCTGTCTTTCCGTAGGTGGTAAAATCCTTGAAGCCGGCGCTGTCCAGGACCCTTCCCGGAGCATCATCGGTCTTGCCGCCGAGCGACTTGAAGTACTTGACGGCCTGGTCCATGTTCTTTACCGAAATGCCGACATGCCGCAGCGTCCACTTGTCCATACCCATGCTCAACATTCTCCTTTCCCGCGTCGTATTGTTCCCAAGTCCCATAATATACCACAAGTTGTCCCCGGGGCGGACGCAGGATTACAATCAAGAGACGGGATATTGTTGTTCAGGATACCGTGGCCGTCGGGGGAAGTAGAGCAGATGGAAGAGCGCCGCCAGTTCGATGATGTGACCATGCTGTCGGCGGTGGCCGTGGGGGAACCCGGGAAGCGGACTTTCTTTCTGGCCATCGGGCAGCAGGGCAAATGGGTGAGGGTGTGGCTGGAAAAGGACCAACTGCAGGCCCTGGCCATGGCCATTCGACAGTTGTTGTTCGCCATGTCGCAGCAGCCCCGCAGCCAGACAGACAGCGGCAACGTAGCGGTTCCGGCCGGGGAAGTCCCGTCCGGGTTGCCGGCATCCGAGCTCGAGATCACCGAGATGGCCCTGGGTTACGATGGGGAAAAGGCAACCATCAATGTGTCTGCTCACGGGATGGGGCCGCGCCAGGCGGACCTGACGGTGTTGGACTGCCGGGTCACGGTGGCTCAAATGAGAGAGCTTGGCCGTCAAGCCGACGCCGCGTGCGCCGCCGGCCGGCCCCGGTGCATCCTCTGCGGCCTTCCCATGGACCCGTCGGGACACGTTTGCCCCAGCAGCAACTGACACTTGCGCCTGCTTCGCTTTCCGAGTTTCTGTTTGTAGTTTTCGGACCGTTTCGCTGTGGACCGACTACAATATGATAGTGGCATCTGGATTTTCCGGGGCATTTGGCCCGGGAAACCTGTTGCCCAATCGAATTTCAATTTAAGGGGTAACTATGAAAAGGAAGAGCATTGTCACCTGGTTAGTATTGGCGCTCGCCGTGTCGGCCTTACTGCTGGCAAGTTGCGGCAAAGCGAAGACGTCGACCGGCTCGCCTGAGTCAACAACGTCGAAACCGCCGGCTGGCAGCGCCACCACCGCCGGTTCGGCGGCCACCAAGACGACCGCCGCCACCACCACCAGCAAGGCGCCGACCGGTTCGTCGGGGTCATCAGTAGCCAGTCTGCTGGGTAAGTTTACTGCCAATTCTTCGGTCAAGTATGATTCGGTGACCACCGGGCCGGGCGTTCCGGCGACTACGCAGTCGATCTGGCTGAAGGGTACCAAAATGAGAATCGAGATGACGGTGCAAGGCGCGAAATCGGTCATCCTGATCGACCAGGGCGCCCGCGTCATGTACAACTACATGCCGGACCAGAACATGGCGTTCAAGATGGATATCAACCAGGCTCCGGGATCAGCGTCCCAGGATACGACCAAGGTCCTGGACTACAACCCGGCAATCGTCGGCACCGAGACCTTCGACGGCAAGTTGTGTACCATCATCCAGTTCACCAATCAGGCCGTTACTACCAAGCAGTGGATATGGCAGGACCGAGGCTTTCCCGTCAAGATTGAAGCGACATCCTCGGTGGGCGTGACGACCACGGAGAACAAGAACATCAGTTTCGAGGACATTCCGGACAGCACGTTCCAACTGCCGGCCGGCGTCGAGATATCCGAGTTCAGCCTGCCCACCGGTTTACCGACCGGCCTGCCCACGAACCTGCCGACCGGTTTGCCCACTACCCCCTGATAGTGTCCAAAGCGCGTGACGGCGGCCAACATCGATTTAGTATGTGGGGGAGGGGCCGCAAGGCCCCTCCCCTTTCTATATGTCAGGAAGTGAGCCAGACGACGTCGCCGTGAAGGGATGGGTCGTGGGGCCGGGCCGAAAAGACAGCGAACTCCGCTTTTTCCTTTTTCAGGACGGCGGACGGGCCATGACCGGGGAATACCTCGGTGTCGTCGGGCAAAAGAAATATCTTTTCTCTCAGGGATGTTTCGATCTGCCGGAAATCGGCCGGGGACACCGTGCGGCCCGGTCCGCCCGGGAACAACGTATCTCCCGACAGCAGATAGCTGCCGACGTGAAAACACATGCTGCCCGGCGTATGCCCCGGGGTGAAGATAGCCTTGATCCGGACATCGCCGGCGGCAATGATATCGCCGTCATTCAGGAGGAGCTCGGGGGGGAAGGGCAGCCATTTGCGGCTGTCCGCGGCGTGCACCGCCACCGGCGCTTTGACCCGGTCCCGGGTTGCCCGCAGCCCGGTGTAGTGGTCGATGTGGCTGTGGGTGAGCAGGATGTAGCGCAGCCTGGTGTCCCGAAGATGCTTGACGATGGTCCTCGCCCCCGGGGGCACGTCAATAAGGACGCTGTCCCCGGTGCGCGGGCAAACGATTATGTAGCAGTTGGTTGCCCAGCTTCCGGTTTCCAGCCGTTCGATCCTGAGGGTACTGGTATCGACAACAACGTCCACAGGCTCCTCCGAGCGTAGCGAGCGCAGCGAGCGCAGAATAGCTCAGGCTACCACAACACTGCAGGTTTGTATAGGGGCTTCTTGGCCCGCGGCGGCGCCGTTTGACAGTGGCCCCGTCCGCTTAGTAGACTAGTCGGCGTTGGTACATTCATGAGCGACACGCAACCCATCCTCTTTCCGGGCCAATTCACTGCCGAGTACTATCGCCGCTGTTCCGATGTTCTGGACACCGCGCTCGACCGGGTTGCCATGTATCAGTCGTGGCGGCCGTTCGATCCGGGCCGGGGACGCCACGCCGACGAACGCTTCGCGGCCATGCCCGTGCTAACCAAGCGTGATATCCGTGACAGTTTCCCCGATGCCATCCTGCCGCCGGACCGGGATATGGACCATGCGCTAGCGACCGGCGAGATCGAGTTGGTCCAGACCAGCGGCACTACCGACGACAAGATCACTAATCTCTGGAATCAGCGGTGGTGGGATGCCTCGGAAGCGGCGTCCTGGAAACTGAACTCGCACCTGGCTAAGGCGGCCACCGGAGACCACCGGGAAGCGATACTGGTCAATCCCCGGAACGTGGGCGTCATATCCGATACCGTCGACCTGCCCATGGATAAACGGCGTCTGGGACGCTTTCTGTACCTGAATGAAAAGACCGACACCCTGTCGTGGCCGGCGCAGCACATGGACCGGATGCTCGACGAGTTGAACACCTACCGGCCGGCGGTGCTCGAAGCCAATCCGTCGATGCTGGCACGGCTCTGCCGGTACGCCGCCACTGCCAACCGGAAGGTCTTCCAGCCGGACGTCATCGTCTTCACCTACGAGTATCCCACGGTGCTTCATCACCGTCAGATCCGGCGCGTTTTCGACGTGCCTATGGCCAGCTCATACGGTACCACGGAAACGGGTTACGTCTTCATGCAGTGCGAGGCCGGCAAGTTCCATCAGAACACCGATTTCTGCCGGGTTGACTTCCAGCCGTTCCAGGCTCGCCACGGCGGTCCGCTCCTTGGGCGGATCGTGGTCACGCCGCTGGGGAATCCATGGAACTATCTGGTCCGTTTCGATACCGGGGACATTGTGCTTCTCGATGAGAGCGGCTCGTGCCCCTGCGGGCGCCGGTCCGGTCTTATTCTGGCCTCAGTGAACGGCCGGGTGACTAACCTTACCCTGACCCCGGCCGGCCGGCCGGTGACGCTGGGGGAAGTGGATAGGGCGGTGGGAGAGCTTTCCGGCGTCGACGAATTCAAGCTTGTCCAGACCGGTGTCGATACCTACGAACTGCACCTGGTAAGCCCGCTGGAGGACAAGACCGGGCTCGTCCGGGATGCCGTCGCGGCAATGCAAGAATATCTACGGCGGCGAGTCTCGGGTCTCCGTCACTTTTGAGACGGCCGATTGCGCCCGAGGCATCGGGGAAATACCAGTTAGCCCGGTCAGTGTTTGCCATTGATGTGGAACAGTATCTCGATGGCCGATATTTCTCCAGGCGGGGAAGCGGAAGGAGCCAGGACAAATGAGCGACCGGAAGGCGGTATACCTGCTGGCGGGGCGGGGTGGCGAAAGTAACGATCGGATCATGCGGGCGGTCATCAACGATACCGGCCGGCGGTCGCCGACGATTGCCTACGTCGGGGCGGCCAGCGAAGACAACCCCGAGTTCTTCGCCCGGATTGCGGCCATGATTAAGGGGGCCGGCGACTGTAAGGTGGTCCACGTCTTGACCCACGCCCGGAATGCCGACATCGCACGGGCCCGGGAGGCTCTCGAAGCGGCGGACGCCATCTTTGTGAGCGGCGGCGATGTGGAAGTCGGCATGCAGGTGTTGGCGCAAAAAGGACTCACCGCTATGTTCGGCTCGTTGTGTGAACGGGGAAAGCTGTTTTTCGGCGTTTCGGCCGGGAGCATCATGCTGGCCCGGGAATGGGTCCGCTGGCGGGACCCGGACGATGATGCTACGGCGGAGTTGTTTCCGTGCCTGGGGGTGGCGCCGGTGCTGTGTGATACCCACGGGGAAGGGGAGGGGTGGGAGGAGTTGAAGGCGGCGCTCCGGCTGAAACCGATCGGGGAATCCGGCTACGGCATCACCACCGGAACCTGCCTTAAAGTTCTCCCTGACGGGCGAGTCGAAGCGCTGGGCGGGCCCATATTCCGTTACACCCGGACGGCCAAGACCGCACGGCGGCAGGCAGACTTGAATCCCCGGCCGTAAGGGAAGCAGCGAACGCTCAACTGCTGGTCATGGGCAATCCCTGCCCCGACCGAACTCGTCATCGCGACCCAACGGGCCTGGCCCCTTTCTGAGTGCCTGGACCAGGATCTCTTCGTCATCGCCAATTCGCAGAGTTTTAAGATGCAAATGGTCTGTTGATTTTCATAGCGCGCATTGCAGTGAGAGGTCCAATGAGGTTATCGGCAGAATGTCATGAAAATGTAATAATTTTCCCTTTGATTTCGACTGATTTGTGATGAATTCAGTGTATGCTGTTTAGCGAATCTGTGGTGGGGCCCGCGGTTCGGGGGGCGGCGTGGTCGGGTACGCCGCTGAAGGCGGGAGGAAAAGTGAGTATTGGTGAGCCTATCACTGTCCAATGATCATGCTCTTTACCAATGGCGTCCATTAGGTAGGAAGGAGTGCAGCAATGAAAGTCCTTGGAATCGTACTGGTGGCCCTGGCGTTGGGGACGGCCATCGTCCCGCAATTCACCGACTGCGCATCGCAGGGGAAAGCCATCACGCTGGCCAACGGCAAGACGGTGGCCATGAAATGCCACTGGACGGCCCGGGCGGAGATCGCGGTCGGGGCGCCGCTGGTCGTGGTCGGCGCCATGCTCGCCACCAGCCGCCGTAAGGAAAGCCGGCGCAACCTGTCCATCATCGGTCTGGGTCTGGGCGGTCTGGCCGTCCTGCTGCCGACGTCGCTGATCGGGGTGTGCACCGGGCCCACCATGATCTGTCACTCGGTGATGAAGCCGGTCTTGATGAGTACCGGGGGTCTCGCCGCCGCCATCGGCGTGCTGGGGGTAGTGATGTCACAAAGGATGAAAGAGCCCGTCGCTTGAACGTTTTTCGCCTGTCCCTGCGGAATATTTCCGGCAATAGCCTCCGCAGCGTCATGATATTCCATTTCCCCATGATTGAAGCGCAACCTGGGCCGGCCGCTGGCCCAGGGCGAGGTCATCGGCGGCAGCTACATATTTACTCCGCCTGGAGAGAAGTACATCAAGCTGTACGGCTTTAACCTCACCCTGCGCGGTAATCTCGAGGCCACCGGGACGGGTCTGGACCAGACCATGTTCCTGACGTTTGAAACGGCCCAGGAAATGGCCCGTTCCTAGGTGACCACCGCCGAGAATGCCCTGGTGATACCACCGGGAAGCATCTCGTCGGTGATGGTCAAAGTCGCCCCCGGCGCCGACGTGCACAAGGTTGCCCTGCAGATGCTGCGTGACGTGGTGGGCGTGACCCCGATCGAAAGCCCGAGCCTGTTCGGTACCTTCCGGGAGCAGATGCTCGGTCTGTTGTGGGGCTTCCTGGCCCTGCTGAGCCTGGCCTGGATACTGTCCGGGATACTGATCGGCCTGGTCTTCTCGCTGGCGGCGCACGAACGGCAGCGGGAGATGGCGGTGCTGCGGGCCACCGAGGCCTCGCGCTTCTTCGTCCTGCGTTCGGTCCTCACCGAGGCGGTGCTGCTGGCGGGGGCGGGGGCGGTGGGGGGCGTCGCCGTGGGTTCCTTCGCCGTCTACATGTTCAAAGACTACGTCGCCGGTTCGTTGAAAGTGCCCTTCCTGTTTCCGTCGCTTTCCAACTTGCTGGCGTTGTTCGCGGCCGCTCTCGGGCTATCACTGCTGACGGCGGTCATGGCCGCCTTCCCGGCAGCGTGGCGTGTCAGCCGGCGCGAACCGGCTTTGGCGATGAGGGAGTAGCCGCCATGATATCAATGGTCAACGTCTGCAAAGAATATGCCCTGGATGACCAGACGACGGTGACACCGGTGAACAACATCAACCTCGAAATCAGCCGCGGTGAGTTCGTGGTGATCATCGGGCGCTCCGGTTCGGGCAAAACCACGATTCTGAATCTGGCCGCCGGCCTGGTGCGGCCAACGTCGGGCACGGTGCGCGTCGGCGATGTGGACTTGCAGGACATGGCCGACGGGCAGCTGTCCTTGCTGCGCGGCCGGCAGATCGGGTTTGTTTTTCAGTTTCCCAGCCTGCTGCCTTCGCTCTCCATTCTGGAAAACGTGGTAATGCCGACCATGTTCGGCCCGGATGATGGCCGCAAAGACGCCTACCGGCGGGCCGGTGAGTTGTTGAATACGGTGGGTCTGGGGGAACGGACCGGCGCCTATCCCAGGCAGTTGTCCGCCGGCGAACAGAAGCGGGTGGTGGTGGCCCGGGCGTTGGTCAACCGACCCCAGGTGCTGCTGGCCGACGAGCCGACCAGCGATCTTGATGAACAGACCGAACAGGAAATGATGCTCCTGCTGAAAGAGATCCACCAGGGTGGGCTCACCATCGTCATGGTGACCCACAGCCTGGAGCTGATGCCGTATGCCACCCGCGTCCTGAAGATGGAGCGGGGCCGTCTGTCGCCGGTCAACGTCACCAAGAGCCGCAGGTAGCCCCGAACCCCGTTCCCCGCCCGGCACGATCCGGTGTGGTCGGGCATCATGATATCCCGTTCGCCTCAGCCACCTTTCGAGAGTAACCCTGTCAGGCAGTACTTCCTGGCCCCTACTATGGTCACTTTTTCTTACCTCAAACGGGCTATTGTGTGCCTGGCCGTAGTCAGCTAACGTTAGGATAGGTTGGGTTAAGAGTAGGACAGGTTCGGATATGAAGAAGACGCTGTTTTTTCGGTTGCGATGGATCGTGATGTCCCCGGAGCGAAGATATGCCTGCCTCTGGGCCAGAACAAAGCGCTCCCTTGAACAAACGGGGGCGTCAGTCACCTCGACCGGACAGTAGGCTGCACCCTCTTCCTGTTGAATAAACGTTGGGGATAAGGGAATGACTGGGACCACCGGATATACGGAGTCGTACAGGCACTGGCAAGATGCAGCGAGTCGCGATGATCTGCCGGCGCTGGGTAACGCGGCCCGGACCAGGTGGGCGGCCTACAGCCTGTTGGGACAACAAAAGGCCACCCAATTCCGGTTCGCCCCCAAGCCGCGCGACATCATGGTCCAGTGTCCCAAGTGCAAGACGGTGGAGACTCTTCAGTTCGTCAATGACCAATTGACGCCCTCCCGCAAGTTCTTCCAGCGGGACGGGAAGGTATTCCATGATTGCGGCTCGGACCTGCCGTGCCGCCTGCACTGAAAATTCCTTTTGTGATTTAAGAAAAAGCGATGACGACACGGACACGGCCGCCGCGCCAGCGATCCCGGAAGCCGCTGTGGCGCGTCGATGACTTGACGCCCAGGGAGCTGCTTATCTTCTGCCCCGGCTGCAAAGCCCTCGATGTGATACGTTTCAGCGGCCAGGAATGGATTCCCACCCGCAAGTTCACCCAGCGGTCCGGCAGTTTCTTTCACGATTGCGGCTCTGCCGTACCATGCCGACTGCACAGCGCGTCCAGCCGCCCCCTTCTCCCGGCAAACGGACGAGGCACACTGCGACCCGGCCCGTCCGGCGCAACGGCGGGACACAAAGATGCTAGCCGCACAGTTCGCGGTCTGGCAGTCTGACCGCCCCAATTCAACATTCTCACCTACCGGCGATAGGGCTAAAGTCACCGGATCCTCGTTTCCTCCACGCAGTACCCCGTACGTCCCCATGGCGTGTTGACACGTAATCCCCGCGAACATAGAATGAGGCCAGTCTGATGGAAGGGGGGCGCTATGGAATATCGACGGCTGGGCAGTTCCGGACTGAAGGTCTCGGAGATCGGTCTGGGGGGTAACAATTTCGGCTGGTGGGCTGACGAGCCGACCTCGGCGGCGGTAATCAACGCCGCTGTCGACGCCGGCATCAACTTCATCGATACGGCCGACGTGTATGACCGCGGCCATTCCGAAGAATTCATCGGCCGGAGCCTGCAGGGACGGCGGCAGCGGGTGATCATTGCCACTAAGTTCGGGATGCCGATGGGCGAAGGCCCGAATGAACGCGGCGGGTCAAGACACTATGTGTTACGAGCCGTGGAAAACAGCCTGAGGCGCCTGCAGACCGACTACATCGACCTGCTCTTCATGCACACCCCGGATGCTTCAACGCCGATCGAAGAGACTCTATCCGCCCTTGACACCCTGGTGAAGAGCGGGAAGGTGCGCTACCTCGGTTGTTCCAACTTCGCCGCATGGCAGCTTAATGAAGCACTCTGGACCTCGAGGACGGAACGCCTGGACGCTTTTGTGGTCGTGCAGCAGGGGTACAACCTGCTCTCACGGAACATCGAAAGGGAGCTGGTGCCCTGCTGCCAGGCCCACGGTATCGGGGTCATTCCTTACAGCCCGCTGGCCAATGGGCTGTTGACCGGCAAATACCGGCAGGACGAGGAACCACCGAAGGATGGCCGGCTATCGGCCACCAGTTCCACCTTCCCCGGACTCGGGCGTATTCTGGCTGAGGCAAACTGGGACCGCCTGGCGAAACTGGAGCGTTTTGCCGCAGAGCACGGTCATAACATGGGTGAGCTGGCCATAGCCTGGCTGCTGGCCAGGCCGTGGCTGTGCAGCGTGATCGCCGGCGCCCGTAAGACCGAGCAGGTAACGGCCAATGTGGCCGCGGCCGCCTGGAAGCTGACCCCGGAAGAGGCCAAAGCCGTAGATGCCATTGCTGCGTGATCGAGCCGGAGTATTCCGGTGCACGCATGCGGAAATGCCGACCGGCGTGCCGAAGGTGGTTGTCCGCCGACGGAAAGCCGGGTACGGGCAGGGGCGGGGTGGATTGCCGAGGAGACAAGAGTGGAACAGTTTGTTGAAGTGATACCGGTGGCGCCCATGAAATGGGAAGTAACCGTGCAGTTGAGCGAAGCTAACCTGGGGAGACTGGCCGGGCTGAGCGCGCAACTGGTCAGCGAGTGGGATCTACTGGCCAAAGGAGCGGGCACGCCGGCGCTGATCTGTGCCCTGTTGCTCACGGTGCGCAAGAACGAACGGCTCATCGTGGATGAGCCGGCCAAATAGCCCGTCATGGACAGCGGCAGGTATATTACCGGTAACGCGGGCACGAGACGGTCGAACATACGGCCGGGCCTGCGGGTCGCGATTGTTCTGAAGGCGGACCAGGCGGGGGAAAGCTTACCGAAGGCGTGGTCAAAGACATTCTCACCAGTTCAGCGGTCCATCCGCATGGGATCAAGGTTCGCCTCGCAGGCGGCCAGGTCGGCCGGGTGAAGGAGATATTGGGGGCGGCATGAACAGGCAGTTCAAGACGGTTGATGAATACATCGGGTTATTCCCGGATGATGTCAGGACGGTCCTCGAGAGAGTGCGCCAAACGATACGAAAGGCGGCTCCGGGAGTGGTTGAGGCGATCAGCTATCAGCTGCCGACCTTCAAACTGAACGGGCGGAACCTGGTGCACTTCGCCGCCTGGGAACACCACATCGGATTCTATCCGGCCCCCTCAGGAATGGCATCGTTTGACAAGGAATTGTCTCCGTACGTCAAAGGCAAGGGTTCGGTGCAGTTCCCCCTCGACAAACCAATCCCGTTCGGCCTGATAGAAAAGATTGTTAAATTCCGGGTGAGGGAAGAACTGGCGAGGACGAAGGCCAAGAAGGCCCCGGGTTCCTGACGGTCCTGCCGGCGAAGCCCGGAGTACCTCACCCAACCGCGATTTGCGGTCAGCTCTTCATGTTGACGAAGCCGAGAGGGATGTTGTAGTCCTGCTCGGTGAGCAGCCTCATGATCTCCCGGAGGTCGTCGATCTGCTTGCCGGTGATCCGCACCTGGTTCTCCTGCATCACGGGCTGGACATTGATCTTGAGGCTCTTGACGTACTTGACGATCTTCTGGCAGGTTTCCCGGGGAATGCCTTCCTTGATGCGGATATCCATCTTGGCCGCGCCGTGGGCGGACGATGCGATTTCACCGAGTTCCAGGCACCGGGGCGATACTTTAAGGCGCGTGCACTGGCCGGTGAGCATCTCGACCATCGCCTTGACCTTCGATGTCGTCTCCGGTCACGATCTGAATCGACTTGTCTTTGCGGTCGAGGGTGATCTCGGACCGGACGTTTTTGAAATCGTATCTGGTGGCGACTTCCCGTTTGACATTGTTGACCGCGTTATCGAGCGCCTGCATGTCCACGGTACTGACGACATCTAATGACGGCATCCTGGCTCCCCTGGTGACGAATATCTCTTCTTGAATTGTAACACGAAATGACGATTGGTCAGGAACGGTAGGCGGCCAATCGTTGCTCGAAGTCGGCCGGGGTGAAGGAATACTGCTGGGTACCGTAGGACTCGATGGCGAAAGAGGCGCACACGCTGCCCATCTGGGCGCACTGCTCAACGTCCAGGCCGTCCACCAGGCCCTTGATCAGGCCCGCCCGGTAGGCGTCGCCGGCGCCGGTGGGATCGACCACCTGCGGGAGGATGACCGGGGGAATAGCCAGGTCAAAATCCGGGG
>CAVTJN010000012.1:0-63465 GCA_963735055.1 uncultured Chloroflexia bacterium
CAAGTGGAGCGGGAGAGGGGGCTCGAACACGCGACGACCTGCTGGAAGGACGCCAACCCAACGCGGGCACGTGGGAGTTCCCCCTGGAAGTTACAGGACCCGATCCGTATACGGCACTTTACGGATCAGCGCACTGATTCCAAAACACAGTGGGACCGCCACCACCGCCACTACTGCCCATTTCAAAAAAGGATAAATTGTGATGTCCTGGACCGCTAAGGCCAAAAAAGTAATCACCGGGGCATGGATGAGATAGGCAGTGTAAGCATTGGGCATTAGAAAGTTCGATATTCTATTCGGGCGGTTAAAGTAGCGGCGGAAACCATAAATCACCCCAATACACGTGCTGACGCAAAGAAAAGACTCCCAGAGAGCGTAGAGCAGCGATTGCCAGTGTAAACCGCCTTTCTTAAGTGTATTGCCGTCAATTGCCCCGTTGAATATCATCATCGGCGCCCAGAAGAGGATCAGGGCCACGGCGATTCTCAGCCAGAGACGGCCGCTCCTGTCCGGCAGGCTCAGAAACCAGTTGCGGTGAAAGGCGACGAGCCCGACTATGAATAGGGCGATGTACTGGACGAAGAAGGGCAATTGCAGGTTCAATGCCATGATTCGGTCGACGTCCATGATGAAGACCATCCTGACCAGAAAGGTCGCCACGCCTAAAAGGAGAGCGAAGAGGGCGATGGTCCGATTTCCGGGGAAGCGGACGGCCGCGACCGGTCTGGCCGTAACAGACCGAAAGCTACCGCCAGCCGATGTAAACGAGGGAGAAGATGAGGAGTACTCGACCAACCAAGTGGGCCTTGATTGATCTGTTCGCCGCCACTGAAATACTCGCCTGGAAAGAACCGCCATATCGACATGTTGTCCCTGTAGAGGGCCACGTACACGAACAGCGGATTGATGATCCAGGAATACACAGCCAGCGGTATGCCCAGGCGGATTAGTCGGTCCTTTAAAAAGCGCAAGCCGCGTTTACGATCGTAGGACCCCGGCACAAAGTAGGCGCCGATCTAGCAGGAACAGGCCCATGAAGTACGCCTGATTGGTAGCGCAGAACCACCCGCCGAGCGCGTTGGTGATGACATCTTGCCTGACCTTCGTAAATAGGGCCAATCCCCGGTCCCGGCATAGATGACCATCGAATGGTGCAACAACACGAGGATTGTGAGAAACACCCGGATGTCGTCGACGAAAAGGAGACGGCCGGTGCCTTTCAACCTGGCATCGGCCACAGGACGCCGGGGCGCCGGACTGGCGGAGCCGCTGTTTCTATGGAAGTGATCCTTTCCAGGAACGGTGAGATGCTTTCAACGGTTGCCGAAAGAGATGCTTTTGGACATGCCAATACTACGACGAAAGCCGAAACTGTGCAATAGGCCCGCCGGCTGCGAAAGGACGAGTGTATTGCATCGCAGATAGCGTTATCCTCTGATTCCGCTCACCCTGAGCTTGTCGAAGGGCGCGAATAGTGACGCTGGATCCAAGGAAAGTAACGAGTCGTTAGATGCACTACACTACTCGCGCGACGGTCGGCCTGACCGTCAGCATGTCTGCGCTCTTGTTGCGGAGCCCGAGGATGAAGAGGAAGCCGAATGGGACGAGCAGTAACAGCAGATGCCATTCACTTTGGCCCTTCTTCCTGAGCACCCATCCAATCGTCACCAGCAACCATGCCAGGGTGACGAGGAAGCCGGCGATAGATGCCGCGGTCTCGAGGTCACCCTGAACGACGTTTGGATTGTTCCCGTACATAATAAGGCCAACCACGATGCCCGTGATGAACGCCAAAACGTACGCGGCGACCAGAGAGAGTACCGACGTCCAGTTCAGATGTCTTTCAAACCAGTTGGGACCCTTCACCGGTATCGCTACCGTTGCCCTGTTGAACATCGTGTTGGCACACGCATTGCAGTAGAACTTGTTCTGGAGCAGCACTTTGCACTCCGGGCATATCGGCTTTCCGCAGCCGACACAGACCCCTATGGCGTCACGTTCCGAGTGATTGCAGCAGTTCAAAGCGACCTCCCTTGCCGGCATCCTCAGCTAATGCCGGCGCCGTTGTCTCTATGAGTCGAACCATTTTGAGTAGCTTTCGTCGACGGCATAGCCGCCGTAGACAACCTGGACGAGGATTCTGGTGTGCTGTCCTGTGGGGACGCGGATGGACATGGTAACGGTGACCTCCTGGTCAACTCCGACGTCAAACAATGGGGATTTCTGCGAGTTCCAGGACAGATCGTTTCCGGCGTCGAACCCGGCGTAGATGTAGACGCCTTGCGCCGCGGCAGACCCGAGATTGCTCACTACTACCTGGAGGTCCATGTAGCCCACCCGGCCGGTCGATGTCCAGGTGTGAGTCAATATCGGAACGGGCTTCATCTCATATATGGTCGCCCGGGCATCCTTGTATTCTAGAGGTACCTCCCCTATTTCCCAGCCATCGCCGGTGGTCTCCAGGTAGTAGTATTTCTGCCCGGCATAGTCCCAGTAGGTGCCGTATACTCCTTCGCCGCCGGCGATGCCCACCGCCATGTGACCCGGGACACGGAGTAGCACAACTCCATATCCCATCCCTTTCACCAGGGATGCCATCGAGAATGGCGGTGTCTTCGCAGTCGCCGCCGTTGTCCACCAGGGTCTCCACGGGGTATCGGGGATATTCGTCGTAGGCGGTGGAAACGTTGTCGGTGACGTAGGGGAGACTTTGAACGAAGGAGGCGGCGAACTCAATCGGTCTGGAATTCGGAATAACCTTCCGTACTTGCCGAATCCTGCAACCTGGCTACCAGTCCCCCGAGGTAAGGATCGTCAAGAGGGTGGGTGACATAGACCGAGTAGTTGGGGGTGGGCGACCTGGGCAAGTTGTTGAAGTAGTTGAAGAGGGACTGCGGCAGCTTCAAGTCCCACGTCCACTCCTTGCCGGCGTAGGTCCATTTGTAGGTACGGGATAGCAGCGGGTCGGACCCGGCAGTCACGGCAACAACGCGGGGCGGTTCCACTTCTACAGTTGGGGGGTCGGAGACGACGCTCGGTATTTTGACGTCAGGCAGCGAAGGAGCGGCCGCCGGTACGAGCGCTTCCGGCGCCGCGGTTTGAGAGCCCAAAGGCAGATTCGAAGTGACGGCCAGGGCAAACCCAAAAGCAATCAGCCCGGTCAACCATTTCCCCAAGGTGGCGAAGGTATTAGCGCCACGGTGTGACGGCGGAACGGCTTTGGCTGCTTTGCTTAACGGTGCCGCAGTTACGGCAATACGAGCCGCCGGTGAGCAGCCGAAGACACTCGGGGCACAACGCCTTGCCGCAGTTGACACAGACGCCCAGGGCGTCACGTTCCGGGTGGGTGTAGCATTTCACGCGGGGAGTCCCCCGGCCATTGCAGTCATTAGTACGCCTTAAGCCTCCATGCCGCGCCGCGATCCGGCCGCCAAACTAATCATAGTTGACCTATATTCCCAGTAAATGGCGGGATAGTACTCGAATAGGGTTAGCGGAGGAGTAGGAAGGTACCGGTGATGGGGGACGGCAGGCCAACCCAACGCGGGCCGGAGCATTTGTGCGCATCCGGGGATATTGCGGAACCGGGGAGCAAGTAGAACTACACTAGACGGTGGTCAGTTTCCCTGACACCAGCCGATTGAAGCTTACTTTGGACTCCGCAGCCTGTATCGCAAGCAGTCTGTGGACATCCGGAGTAACCCGTACGGTGAACTTGCCCGAATACCGCCTCGCTGCGATCGGCTCCGGAATCGGCTCACCGTTCGCTTTCAAGTCTGCTACTACTTCGGCCACCAGGTCCCTTATGCCCTGCAATGCTTCCATCTGTGTCCCGGCAAGCCAGCTTAGACTGGGGAATTCGGCACACAGACCTACATATTCCTGGTCTTCAAATGACCAGGTAACCCTGTAGGTGTAGTGGTCAACGTTTACACTTGTCGCCATTCTACCCCTCCTCCAGTTTCCTTGTGGCTCTGACGACCGGTCTGACTTGATAGGCCTTTGCCTTGCCGTTGTCGTCTTGTATGTTAATTCTTGGGTCGCCCTGCCAGGGCATCCTGTAAATGCGGTGGCTGCCCTTTATGCGGGCCTTCCCGAAATAGTGGTCACAGACTTCGCAAAGCTTATCGAAACGAACGTTCTGGGGGTTCTTTTCAAATCGCCTGACTAGAGGCTTCATCGAATCCATCGTGATGATTTATGGTATCAATAGTGATACCATTTGTCAATACCAGGTCACGTAAGAGCCAATGTGACACCTCGAACGCGCCGGCGACAAAGGACGAGTAACCGGGCTGTTTGGTGACAGGCCTAGTGTAGTGCATCTAACGCTTCGTTACTGTCCTTGCACCCGGCGTCACCATCAGCGCCCTTCGACCCCGCTCCGCTTCCTTCGACCCCGCTCAGGACCACCCTTCGACCCCGCTCCGCTGCGCTTCGGGGGCAGGCAAGGCTCCCACGCTACGCTCTGGACAGGCAGGGTGAGCGGGATCGGAGGGTAACGCTTCTTGAGATCCACTACACTAGAAGGCAGGCCGTAGATTGCCGAGGTGGGTAGAAGCTAAATTGGGGGTTTGGAGCGGGAGACGGGGCTCGAACCCGCGACGACCTGCTTGGAAGGCTCAAATCCCTCATTTTTCGCCATTAGCTTCGCCGCGATTAGCCCGGCGAGCCTGTCCAGCACGGTGTCGGGTAGCGAGGCAAGTAGCTTTTCTGCAGCCTGTGCACTTTCATCAACCATGGGCTTTCTCCTCGTTCTTTCTCTTGCCCCTACTATATTCGGTCGCGTCGCAGCAATCAATATCCTTCAGTGACTCGTATCGCGGCAAACCACTATTGGCTTCTTGACCATCTCACCTTCCCGCAGGAGCTGCTTTCCATCACGTATTCAATTATGTAGGGCTGACCCATGATCCGCAGTCCTCCCTCAGGTGCCGACGAACGTCAGAGGCAGCCGCCTCGGGTTCGCGCTGGAAATACGCAACAACGGATCGGAATGTGTCAAGAAACGAAATGCTGGGCGGCGGTGAGGACCGGTCGCCACTGGTCCGATATCGGTGGGAGACTCCCCCGTCCCCCAGCCGGGTGCGCCAGGAGGACAAAGGTCATTCGCTTCAAGTTTCAGTTTGGTTCGTGACGAGCCGGCATGCCGGCGGTTTGGCCGGGCAGGAGGGCCAGGTGGCAGACACCAATAGGTGAAAGCAGCGCGCGAAAAGACATCCCGTCAGGCTCGTGTTCATGAACATGCTTGATTATTCTTCCGTATCTGACAATTCCATCTCGTGCCGTGATGACTTCACAACCGCGAGGAAAGGCAGCGACGCGTTAGTATCCACGCTAGATAGCGCAATCGCCGCCGCCAACATGATGGACGTTGATGGTTGGAGCGCTCGGTTTGCCTGGCGCGGCGTGTTCTGACTGCGGCGCCGGATCAAGACTCACGCGTTTATGGGTTGACCCAGACCGTTGGTCCGAAGCCTGCAGACTGACTGTACTCTGGGGAGTTGTTGGCAAAGCCGGTTCTCTCTCCTGTCAGGACACCCAAGTTGCGGACCGACGCAAACGAGGTCGGCATAACACGACCGCGTCCGATCACCTTGGAACCGCAGTGGCATAACGCTCAGGGACACTCCGCCCGGGCAGGATTGGTTTGCCTTGCCACAAGATGCCCTGACGCGGGGGCCACGAGCTCCATCGTTTTGTTGACCGTGAGGCCAACTGTGACATACGGACGCGTGGCTTCTCAGCGCTCCAGCCCGGCGACATTGCAGTTGAGCCGCTTCTGCGCAATTTGGCCATTCCGGTATCTGGTGGTGACGTATATCACCCCGCGTTCCTTTCGTATCCATAGACTGCTCCGGTCTTTCAGAAGCATGATATCGGTCACCAGTTCCTCCACTATCTCCGGCGGATTCCCGAACAGGTGCTCGCCGAATAGCTGCAGCAGGCCCCAGGGCTGGTTGGTCAAGGCCACCACTTCGCCAATCGGCATGCCCAGTTGTTCCGATAGCTCCCCCACCAACTCTTCGGTCACTCCCGGGTCCCGCTGCATGGACCGTTTCAACACGGAATAGGATGGGCGATTGTTCTCCTTCTTCCAGTCCTCGAAATACCGGAACA
Organism: uncultured Chloroflexia bacterium; assembly: GCA_963735055.1. Taxonomy (GTDB): domain Bacteria; phylum Chloroflexota; class Dehalococcoidia; order Dehalococcoidales; family UBA2162; genus JBBITI01. The sequence goes on from CAVTJN010000012.1 coordinate 6,121, forward strand.
GAGTCCGGGGACTTGCTTTCACCAGTTTCTGCTTGTAGATCTCGGACGGGCGCATTCCGCCGTCGAAGAGCTCGAAGGCCTGCTGCCGCAGCGACCGCCCCGACCGATCGCGCCTGATCGGGTACCGCCGACGCTTCCCAAACGGGAACTTCATTGCACTCCTCCTGACCAGAAGCGACTCGATGTCTCGCGTCAGGCATCTGTAGCGTGCCGACATCTCCGGAACGGTCCAATCAGGGCATTTTATGGTCGCCGCTAAGTGCCCTTAAGGACCGCATAGGGGGTGGTCCCAGCCTCGGTTTTGCATAGATTGTATCATACAATGAGAGCACTCCTGGTAATCGAGCCTGTTGTGTACCCTTAGTGCCAGGTTATTTGTGTTAGGGGTTCTCTATTTAGGCCAATCTACCAGCATTTTGGAATAAGACGCGTCATGCCGCCGTCGGCGGAGCAGTTCTTGTACGGACTTCGTGACACACTTCAGTGTCCAACGGGACCCACCACCCGGCCGATCATACGTTATCGTCTTCGAAGATGACCGGTAAGTGCCAGGAAGTCGTATCATGGGCACTGCATTCACAACCCGCTCCTGAGCGCTAGATTCCCGATTTCACGATTCTGGAACACCCCCGAAACAGGAACAACATGCTGCCGTCGGAGCAATGATCTTACCAACCCATTTACGAAGGTTGTTGCCGCGGCCTTTCAATCAATGAGACTGTAGACAACACGATGAAAAGTGCAATGGCAACGCGCCCAACGAGCAAGATGGTATGTTGTCCCCGTAGCTAATTAGCTGGCACTGCTATAATCATGACGAGATGATCAAGTCTCGCCGGAATCTGGCCATGTTACCAATATGCGCCCTCTTGCTCGCTGCGACGTGTTCGTGCTTTGGGTCAACTCAACCGATGCCCGAAGCGAACGCACCTGCGCACGGCGCCGACTCTACCCAAACCCGAAGCCTTCCGGCACCGGGAACAGCCGGGCCCTGGGACCAGGATGTGCTTGTCTTTGTGGTAGACGGCGAAGGTGCGGTGACGAAAACCGGCATCTTCGAACGGGCAGGGGTACCGACGGTATCCCGAATGAAGGATGGAAGGCTCATCGCGGCGCATCAGTTCTTCCCAGCGAGCGACCCGGGCAGTTTCGACAAAGTGGCGGTCCGTTTCTCATCGGATGAAGGCTACACCTGGACAGACTCTGAGGTTATCCGCATAGCCGGACTTCCGGAGGGCATGCGGTTTCCTTTTGACCCAACTCTGGTGGTATTGCCGGACGGAAGGATACGGTTGTACTTCACCTCATTGCACGGCACGCGGTTCGAGGATGACGCTCCCGCTATCTACTCGGCGATCTCAACGAATGGGATAGACTACACGTTTGAACCGGGCACTCGTTTCGGCTTGCCGGGTCGGCCAGTTATCGACTGCGCAGTGGTCTTGCATAGCGGCGTGTTTCATCTCTACTCGCCCGACAACGGAGTTCAACTCGATCCCAATACGAACCAGAAAGGCAGTCAACCCGATCTGTTGCCAAACCAAGGGATCGGTTATCACGCCACGAGCCGGGATGGACTAACCTTCACCCGGGTCGAGGATGTGAAGGTTGATGGCACCAGACGCTGGTTGGGTAATGCCCAGTCTGACGGCGAAGTAATCACTTTTTGGGGCACTTTTCAAAGTGCCAATCCTCCCCAGGGAGTCAATCCTCAACAGAGCGGTGGCGTATGGCTGGCAGCCAGCGCCGATGGTAAGGTCTGGGACTTGCTCGCAGCCCCTCCAGTCAAAGGGGCAGACCCGGGGGCCGTGGCAGCGCGCAAAGGCGGTTGGATTGTGGTGGCTACTGGTCCACCGCGGCCCGGAACGCCCAGCGAGCAGCGTGCCCGAACAGAACGAACTCTTCCGGTTCCCGGTCAGCCGTCATTGTCACCAATGCCGCCAGCCCCCGGGTCTGATGGCCCTTGGAACCATCGAGTCCTGTTGGCCTCTTCCGTGGACGGCCTGTCATGGACGGTCACCGACGGGTTAGTCATCGAACATGCGTCTGTGCCGGAGCTCTTCCTGGGTCCTGACGGCAATCCGATTCTCCTCTTTGTTGACGCGTCCGGCAAGGCGGAGCCAGGTAACCTGGGAGCAATGGTAACAGAGCCGGATGGTTCCTGGCTAAGAAGACGGACCGACCTTTTCGGAGCAGACCCGAATGTGGTGCCACTGAAGGACGGTGGTTACCGTGCTTACGCTAAAGAGAAGAATGGTGCCATCATGGTCTTCAACTCAAGAAACGGGCTGGACTGGCAAGTTCTGGGCGAAGCCTTTCGTGATATGCGGTATCCTGAGGCAACTGATCCTGACGTATTTGAGACACCATCAGGGTGGGTAATGCTCGTCTCAATCGGGCCGCACTTGCTGCGGTGCACGTCGGCGGACGGTGTCAGGTTCATGGCCGGGGAAATGGTTGATTTGGGCGGCTCCGTCTCGGACACCGTGCCGTTGCCGGACGGCTGGCGTACCTTCTTTCACGTCAACTCCGGTCCTCAGTCCGGTGGCAAGATGCTCATCCGTTCCGCCTTCTCGAAAGACGGGCTGAAATGGCGGATAGAAGAAGGGGATCGGGTCAGATCACCCGCGGACGGCCCGGCACAACTCGGCGTTGCCGACCCGGCTCCGGTATTGCTCAAGGATGGGACCTGGTTGATGGCGGTCAAATCATTCATCAGGTAGAGTAGGAACAATCGTGATACCGGTGGCTTTGTTGTCTCCGTTACCCACATCAAGTTCGTGGATGGCCAGAGGAGATCGACAATCTGACGTTTCGGGACCCCGATCGGGCCTTGAATGTACGTGCTCCAAAGAGCGGACGGCCTGGGGTGAATTGACATCGAGAGGCATAACAGGAATACTGAAAGGGCTACCCGTCGACAAGAGTCTTCGGTCGTCTTCGGAAAATACCAGAGGAGAGTCATTCATGGCAGCCGATAAGCAGGCATTTCGGGAAACGTCAAATGCCCTCCTCAACATCAGAGTAAGCAAAGATGGTCCATATGTTGTGTCTGGCGGAATTCCGCTGGAGGACGCCATAATCATAACCGACGCCAATGGTATCTCACATGAATGGCGAGCCGGAAAACAGTACGTGTCGCCGGGAACTTACGAGCTTTGCCGCTGCGGGGAGTCTAGGAACAAGCCGTTCTGTGACGGGACGCACAGAGACATCGGATTCGATGGCACTGAAAAGGCTAATCATCAGCCCTATCTTAATCAGGCCAAAGTGATAGATGGCCCTGACCTAAGATTGACCGATGCCCCTCCTCTGTGTGTTCACGCTCGTTTTTGCGACCGAGCCGGCGGAATATGGAAGTCTACGGAGCGGTCCGGTGATCCGGAAGCCAGAAGAATTGCCATTGAAGAGGCGGGCAACTGCCCATCTGGTCGTCTTGTTGTCTGGGACAGAGAAGGTAACGAGATTGAGCCTAGATTAAAGCCGTCCATAGAGCTAGTTGAAGACCCTTATGCTGGGGTGAGCGGGCCGATCTGGGTGCGCGGTGGCATTACCGTTGAGAGCGCCGCCGGTGCGGCCTATGAAGTCCGCAATCGGGTTGCGTTGTGCCGCTGCGGCAAAAGCGCAAGTAAGCCCTTCTGCGATGGCGTCCATCTAAACAAATAAGGATACGCCCGGGCTCTCTTAGCGCTAAGCCAGTACCCCGCTGTAGACTATCCAAGAATCCTAAACCCGGCTGTCGGCTTAGGGGCTTCTGCAGATCGAAACCTTCCCCGTGACATGTCGTTGACTGTTCCCACGCAAAGTACTATCTTTCTAGCCATCAAGGTCTTGTCGGAGGGAAGACATGAAACTTTCCGGGGCAGAGCTTCTGGTCAAATCGCTGGAATCCAATGACGTAAAGTACGTTTTCGGTGTGCCCGGAGGGCATCTGCTGAAGTTCTATGACGCTCTCTATGAGAGCAAGAAGATCACTCCAATACTCACCAAGCATGAAAGCGGAGCATCGTTCATGGCCACTGGTTACTCCCAGGTTAGCGGGGGTATCGGGGTGTGCACCGGCACAGTAGGCCCGGGGGCCACCAACCTGGTGACTGGAGTAGCTTCAGCGTACATGGACTCGATCCCCGTTCTCGTGGTGACGGCCCAGGTTGGGAGTAGCGCCGTTGGCAAAGGAGCTCTCCAGGAGGCCACTGGAGAAGGAAGGACCATCGACCATGTCGAGATCTACGACGGCATAACCAAGTACTCCGTCAGAGTCCATAGTGGAACGAAACTGCACGAAGCCCTCAGAAATGCTCTTAGGCTTTCAATCAACGGCCGGCCAGGCCCATGCCACATAGATGTCATGTCTGAGGTTCTGGCTGGTGACTTCGAAGTCGAGGCATCCCGGCTTTCCGAAAGGGCCGTGCGTTATTCTTCTGGCGCGGACGAGACCGCCATACGCGAGGCCAGCAAGTTGCTTCTGGCAGCAAAGAATCCGGTCATCCTGGCGGGCGCCGGAGCCATTGATGCTGCCCCGCAGATACTCAGGCTGGTCGAGGAGTACGGCATCCCGGTGGCAACTACCCTTAGGGCAAAAGGTCTTGTGCCTGAAGATCACGACCTCTCTCTGGGTTGTCTGGGACTCTATGGAACCAACGCAGCAAACAAATACCTTCGGTCGAGCATTGACGTGCTGTTGGCGATCGGCACAAGCTTCAGCGAATTCACGACCCATGCGTGGGACACGCGGTTTCAACCGTCGACGGGGCTCATCCAAATTGACGTCGACAGCTGGGAGATTGGAAAGAACTATCCGGCAAAGGTAGGGATCCTGGGTGAGGCTGCGACGGCTCTCGAACGGCTTCTCGCTGGGATGAAGAGCGATGGCGGTCCCAAGATACTGGTGGAGAGGCAACGCGTTGTCGACTTCAAGCGACAGAGAGAGTATTTTGCTGACCCGAAGATCAAGGTCCAGTCCTCACCTTTGAAGCCGCAGCGTTTTCTGAAGTCACTGAGGGACCTCCTGCCCCGGGATGCGCTCGTATTTGGCGACATCGGCGATACATTACCGTGGGTGGAGGGCTTCTTTCAATCGTTCGGACCGAAATCATTCTTCATCTGTTCGTCTCTTGCGTCAATGGGATACGGCGTATCAGCCTCGATCGGAGGGCAACTGGCCGCTCCTGACAAGCGCGTGGTCTGCATATGCGGCGATGGCGATTTCCAGATGCAAGGCATGGAAGTGGTCACTGCAGTCAACTACAACGTCCCGGTGAAATGGTTCATCTTCAACAATCAAAAGCTGGCGATGGTAGCCGATCTTCAGGATGTGATTTTCAAAGGCAGAAGGACAGCGTCGGAGTTTGTCAATCCTGATTTCGCCAAGATGGCTGAGGCGATGGGGGCCGTTGGCCTGAAGATCTCCAGCCCCGAGGAGATTGCCGGCAAGGTGCGCCAGGCCCTCGACAACGGTAGACCAACAGTAATTGATGTCGCCATCGATCCTGACGAGATGCCCTCCTATGATGCAAGGGCGGAGGCAATCTCACGGGCCTGGGGAACCTCGGCCCCGTTGTTCGCCAAATTGAAGATGATCCCCCAAATACTGAAGAGAATGTAATCGACATGGCGCGTTCGAATGGGGAGTTTTGTGCGACGTAGGGACCGCGCTGCGGGGGTGTTACAGGCGACCGCCGACGAGTCCGCGGGATTCCGTATTCTAAACAACTGGCCTCTGTTGGCCCGTTGCGGGAGGGGACGATGTTGCCTGAGAGACCGAATGATCTAGTATCTGATCGGGTCAGGTTACTTCTGAGACTCCCCGATGTCGGGCAGATCGGGTACGTGGTTCAGGATGTCTATCGTGCCATTCGGGAGTGGCAGGTTGCTCACCAGAGGGTCCCCTGGCTTGTCTTGGACCACGACCACCCGCGCACAATGGCCGGCGAGCAGGGGCGCTGCACGCTCAGGATCGCACTCTCCTACGAGGGTCCGCTCCAGATAGAGCTGATACAAGTACTTAAGGGAGAGACTATTCATGTCGACTCCGCTGGTGCCCCCGAGGGCCGGATTCATCACCTCGGCTTCATGGTCCGGGACCTCGAGCGTCGCCTTGAGTACTGCCAGGGCCAAGGGGCCGAATTGATGCAAAAGGGTAAGATAAGGTCAGCGGGCATCACGGTAGACTACGCCTACCTTGATACCGCAGCTCTCGGCAGCACTAACCTGATACTGGAGCTGATACAGTGGCGGCTCGGCCCAATTCCTATGCCTACCAGCAGTCACGCCTTCTCAACACTGCGTTCGTTGGGATCATGGAACGTATTCCGGGGCAAGACGGTCCCGTAGGAATTCGTCTGGACCATTTCCGACTGAAGCGGTTTCTCGGCTAGTGAAGCACGCAATAATTGGGCGTTTTGTTGGTGGGCCGCTTGCAGCGAAGACCTCTAGTTGAGAATGGTGCTACACGTTGTATTCCGCGGCATGGTTCGGTAGAATTGGGCAAAACCGAGATCCCCCGCTTGTCAGGTTAATACGTACCGTTCCCTGCGGTGCGAAAAAGAAATTAACCAATCTTCACCGGGGGGCTGATTTCGATGTGCTTAACGAAACCCGAAGGGCTAGGTTTCGGCGAGCATTTAACGATGCTCCACACCGAGGCATTGAGGTAAAGATTTGATTACCTGCCCGAATTGCGGAGAGATCCCTAAGAGCGATATTTGGGTTTACAGTGAGAGCCTGCGTAAGCAGGACTTTGATATGTCGCCCGTTCTGCCTACTTGCGTTCACTGCGGTAAAGAAGTAGAGCTTGTACACAAATGCAACGGCGGGAACATCATCGTACTTAACGGTACTTGTGGAAGCGGCAAATCCACAATTGCTGAGATATTCCTTAGAAAAGGATTTCTGGGGATTGACGGCGACTGCGTAATCCAGACGGTAGAACACAAGAAAAGAGTAGAACAGGTAAATTTCAGTGAAATGGCCGATGAAACCGCTGTTGAAATAGACATCCTGTCCATGTTCGGGGATGATTTTGTCCTGGCCACCGTGATACTGCCAGAGGACCTGGATAGGTACATAGAGATATTTCAGTCACGCAATTTGGAATACCGGCTTTTTCTCCTTAAACCGGACTATCGGACCGCTGTGCAGCGCTGCCAGTCAAGAACCTGCCATGGGAGCGTAACGCCAGAATACTGGATAAGACACTTCTACGATAAGCTGAGTTTTGACGACAGAGTGATCGTTGTCGATAACACAAGTCTGACACCGGAAGAGACAGCAGCGTATGTCTTAGGAATGAGTGACCACTAGTCATCAGGAGAATGAGCTATGACCAAGAAGACGTTCGGGCCGCAGACATGGCTGTTCCCCGAGCCGACCGTACTGGTCGGTGCCAATGTAGGCGGTAAGCCAAATCTCATGGCCGTCGCCTGGGCTGGCATCGCCGGCGGCGACCCGCCGGTGGTCTGCGTGAGCCTGAGGCACGTCCGATACACGCTCAAGGGCATCCGGGAGAATATGACTTTTTCGGTGAACATCCCCTCCGTCGACCTGGTCAAGGAGACCGATTACTGCGGCCTGGTGTCCGGAGCGAAGACCGACAAGGTGAAGGACTGCAACCTCACGGTGTTCTACGGCGTCCTCAAGAGCGCGCCGCTCATTGAACAGTGCCCGGTCAATATGGAGTGCGACGTTCTTCACATGTTGAACGTTGGCTCGCATTCGCTCATTGTCGGCAAGATAGTCGAGACGCACGTTTCCGAGGATTGCCTCACGGCCGGCAGGCCGGATGTCGAGAAGATGAGGCCCATTATCTACAATCCACGTCCTGATCCCGGCTATTATGCAGTGGGAGACAAAATCGCGAAAGCCTTCGGCTCCGGCAAAGAGATCAAGCACGTGGATTAGGATACGCCTCGTGTCGACTTCCACGGGCAACGCTAATGAAACCAGTGGCAGGAACGAAGGAGGGGCTGAAATGGACGGTCTTCCACCTGGCGACTCACGAAGGTACCCCAAATCTCCGGTGGTTATCGCCGCCGTGCTCGTACGCAAAGATGACAAAGTACTTCTTGCTAAAAGGGGTGGGGAGCCGTACAAAGGACTCTGGGCACCACCGGGCGGTAGCGTAGAGCTGGGAGAAACTGTCTTTGAGGCAGGTAAACGCGAGGTACGCGAAGAGACTGCCATTGATATTGAAGTAGAGGGGATACAAGAAATTGACGATTTCATCCGCCATGACGCGGAGGGAATGGTACAGGCGCATCTGGTGATCATCCGGTTACTCGGCAGCTACGTGGGAGGCACAGCCAGAGCAGACAGCGACGCCGATGATGTTGGGTGGTATTCAATTGACGAACTGGAAAATCTCCCCCTGCGTCCGGGAGTCCGTGAATTGGCTATGCGTGCCATGTCGTGGCCAAGAGACTGAAGAAGATCGAACGAACCCAAATCGTACGGCGTTAACCAATCGTCCAAGTTGTGACCGTCGGCCTGACTTGGCGCCCCCGTGACTGCGAGCAACCGTCCTTGAGGTCATTTTCCGGACAGACTTCCTGCAGGTCGACTTGGGCCAAACAAGAAGAGTCGCACCCTCTGGTTGCTTCGCGCAGAGTCGAAGGCTATACTGTCAGCCGGAGCGACAGCTATGAAGACGCGTGCACTGATCGTGTCATCTCTGTTGGGTTTACTGACTCTCAACGTGCTCGCTGCCGTCGGCTGTGAACCCTCATTGACTCTCCACGTCGACAACCAGACCGACCAGACTCTTTTTATTGCAGTTGACGGTAACCAATGCTTCGACGCGTTGCCCAAAACTGTAACCAAGGGCGAGACTGGTGTATTGGCGACCCTTTCAAGACATTTTGTTGAGGGAGTGAACAAGAGCGGAGATGTGGTATTCGCCAGGTATTTTTCCCGCGCCGAACAACAGGACACAACGCTGAAAGTGACTATCCAGCCCACGGAAGAAAACCCCTATTCGCCGCTTGAATTCGAGAACACGACTCCTGACAGAATAGGCATCTACATCGACCAGGCATTCATTGGATGGGTCGAAGCAGGAACAACGATAAAGAAGAGACTCTTGCCAACGAACGTTCCGGCCTACGCTATCCAAGTCTATTCTCAGACTGTCAGCTATACAGGATTTGTGACACACCTTGGTCAGGCTAAAAAGATCATTGACAACACATTCCGCCGAGAGCAACTGGAAAAGGACGGCTGGAAGATAGTGGTGGCGACCCCGTAAGTACGCAGCAATGCCAACTGACGGATCGCGGAATGGGTACAACACCGAGGTTGACTCGCTGCTTCCGTCCGGAGTGTCAGATGCAACGCCGGAATCCGGGGCACACGGCTAGTGACGTGCTCACGAAGAGGCGCACACGGCGGCGCTGCCCAGGTGGTGGCATCGAATGTGACCCTCTAGTATTCTGTGCAATGAAAGAGACTGGGTTCCGTCCACGGATATCCAGTCTCTTCAGCGGTAACTGGCTTTCGTTGATGAACGACGTCAGCCTTTCCCGATCCTGAAGACCTTCGTTGAGCAGGTTGGGCAAATGCCTTGGGTTGCCGGCTTCTTGTTCTTCATCACGACGGCTTTGGGATTCTTTATTTCCTTGCTTGCCCGGCACTTCACACAGTACGCTTTCGCCATATCGCCCTCCCGTTTTTGACTTGAACGATAGCGCAGCTTCGATCCGCTGTCAACAGCCATACTAAAATGGCACGCTTCGTGGAAACGCCGCTGTGGGGTTGAATGAGGGCCAGTGATATCCGAAGTCGCGATCAGCCAGCTATGACGACGTGACTTTGGACTCAGTGATCAGAATGTCGAGACTGCCAGATAGCGGACCCGCCGGTCCCTATCGCCTCCGTCAGGGGCCATCTTCGACCGGCAGGCCGCTCCCGAGGTTATCCTGTGTTCGCCAATCGGTCGAATCGAATCAAGAAGATCGCGCTAGGAGGTTGATTGGCCGCAATATCGGCCACGTGGGTTCGAATAACGCGGCAGACATCGGTTCTTACTGCCAGTTAGTGAACACATTGAGGCTGTAAGCCTGAGCAGCAGATCCGAGCTCAGAGCGAAGCAACCGGCACATTTCTCCAGTAGCTAGTGCGAGTCCAGCTTCGCCGATGGCGGTATCCCGAGGACAAAGGCCCGCAACTTAGAACGGTCCGTAAGTGTCAGAGGTCTCGAGGATTATCTGTCGCATTCTTTGCTTTGGAGAACTGGGTCTCGTACAGGCGTGCGTACAGTCCGCCTTGAGCTAGCAGTTCGCCATGTGTTCCGCGTTCCACGATACGGCCGTGGTCCAGGACCAGAATCAAATCCGCAGCCAGGATGGTACTCAGGCGGTGGGCGATGACGATGCTCGTGCGACCGACCATGACGTGCTTGAGGGCTTCCTGAATCAGGGCCTCCGACTGGCTGTCGAGTGAGCTGGTGGCCTCGTCCAGCACCAGAATACGCGGGTTTTTCAGAATGACACGCGCCAGGGCCAGACGTTGTTTTTCGCCGCCGCTCAGCCGATAGCCGCGCTCACCAACAATTGTCTCATACCCGGAGGGCAAGTCTCGCAGAAAGTCGTGAATATTGGCCGCCCGCGCTGCCGCTTCGACTTCTGACTGCGTCGCGTCCGGTCTGCCGTAGAGCAGGTTGACGCGAACTGTGTCGTGGAAGAGATAGGTCTCCTGCGTGACCATGCCTATCTGTGCGGTAAGCGACTCCAGCGTCACATCCCGCAAGTCATGTCCGTCGATCAATATGCGTCCTGCGGTGGGGTCGTAGAGACGGGGGATGAGATACGTGAGAGTCGTCTTGCCTGCTCCACTGGGTCCGACCAGAGCCACAAGCTGGCCCGGTTCGGCCCGAAACGAGATATGTTCCAGCACTTCGTCACGGACCTGGGCCATTCCAGCCGCACTTTTCTCGTCGTCGTGGCCGCTTTCGCCGCCCCCCAACTGTTCAGGGGCATCGCCGGACAACACCGCTCGAACGTCCTGGATCTGGCCGAAGCGTCGTACTTCGTGGAGGAGTCCCTTTCCTTCAGCGGTGTAGTGGAAACCTACATCCTGAAATTCCAGAACACCGCGTACCTCACTGCAGTACATGGGCATTCACTTTCTCGACAATCTCATTAGGGACGTCCAGCACCTCAAATACTCGCTCGAAACTCACCATAGACGTGGCAAAATCAACCGGAGCATTGGTCAGGGTCTGCAGTGCGCCGTACAGGGTCCCCAGGTAGACTCCCAGCGCCACAATCGTGCCGATTGTCAGTGTCCCTTGAATCACGAAGTAGCCGCCGACGCCATAGACCAGAGCAATGCCGATAGAACTCAATAGGCCTATGCTGACGAAGAAAATTGAACCCGTCACCGCCCGCCGCACGCCGATGTCTCGCACGTCTTCGGCACGCTGCTTGAAACGCCTGTCTTCTTCGGAAGTGCGCCCGAATAGCTTGACCAGCAGCGCCCCGCTTATGTTGAGCAGCTCTTGCGCCACGGCGTTCATCCTGGCATTGAGGTCGAGCTGCCGGCGGACGATGTCGCGCAGGTTTCTTCCCAGCTTGCGGGCGGCCAAGAAGAACAGCGGTAGAATGGCCACGCTGATGAGCGCCAGCCGCCACTCGAGGGCAAGCATGACAGCCATCACCACCACGGCCTGAATCAGGCTGGTGACGATGTTAACAAAAGTGTTGCTGATAGCACTCTGAGCGCCGACGACATCGTTGTTGAGGCGGCTCATCAACTCGCCGCTCTTGGTGTGTGTGAAGAAGCCCAGCGACATGCGTTGCAAATGGGAAAACAAGGCCACCCGAAGGTCACAGGTAACGCCTTCACCGACGCGGGCGTTGAATCGGCGCAGAAGCACGTTCAGCCCGCCGGTCAGAAGCGGTATCGCCACAAGCGCAACAAGCAGCCACAGCAAACGGTGCAAGTCTCGCGCTGGGAGAGTCCGGTCTATCAGATCGCGCAGAATAAGGGGGGATAAGAGCCCGAGCCCGACTGTGGCCAGTGTGATGACCAGCATCCCCAGTATCCACCAGCGGTAGGGCCGAGCGTAGTTCCAAACACGCTTCAACAGCCCCCAGGTAATCTTGGGCTTCTCATCGGAAGCGTTTGTATTCGCGTGAGGATGGCCGCCGCGTATCATCAACCCCTAGTTTAGCATCTCCCGCTGCAGGGAAATTTGGATGCTGGCGGGTCAGCGCCTGCGGCAGTCTGTTCTGACTCAACGAAGGTTCACCTGCGTCGCCTTCGTTACTGCCGAGAGAGTCAGACTGATGTATGGTGGCAACACTTTGAAAAGGAGATGCCGCTTGATCTCCACCCTTGCCCTCTTAGTGACCAGCGTGAGTTGGCGGCAAGCCCTCATGCTTTCCTGGCCGAAAGGAGCAGCGACCAGGATCCCGCCGACAGTTGAAAGCTATTCCCGGATGCTCCGGACTTATTGCCGACTTGAATACGCTGTCACCCGAGATATTCCTTATCTCACGTGAATCGGTCTCTGCTATGACGGACAAACGGTGATGTGTTCACAACATGGCTACCTGTGTCCGCCAGGTACCGGCTGGCGACACGCCCCCTGACCACCCTTTGTGTAACCGTTAAGGGCTGTTATCGTCCATGCGTGAAAGGGTTTGACGCCACTTTAGTGGCCAGTTAAGAGCCAACATCCGAAGCTACAGTATCCTCTTATATCCGGTGAACCTTGCCGAAAACGTTATCAGTCTCGATTACAGCGCCTTGGGGGACGTTGTTTTCTCTCTCTCGTGCGCCATATTTTGTCATTCCAGACAGCTGAGAAAGGCTAATGGCACCTTAGCTGAGTGAATTGTCAGCGGAATTGATCACGTTGGCCGGCTCATCTGTAGATATTGGACAGTCGATATTGTCAGTCAAAGCCAATAGACACCAAGCCGACCGCCACATTCATACACTTGGGAACACGTGGTGGACGTTACATGATTGATGAAGACAAGGTTCAGATACTGCTGGGAACGACGATGAAACGCCGAGACCAACAGAGACTATGACCGGATCGTGTTGGAAAAGCCAGCCCCCATTCGGTGGTGGGGTACTTACTCAGGTGAATTGTCATTCCTTGCGCCAAAGCGGCCGCAGTCGTAGAATCGACGCGTTGGGCAAGTTCACCAACGCTAAGATTCATCGAGATCAGGAGGCAGCACGTGAAGAACGTCGAGTTGTCGGTGAAGGGCAACACGCTAACCATCACCGTGGACCTAACGAAGGATTTCGGCCCTTCTTCTTCGGGCAAGACGGTGATAATCGCGTCCACGGAGGGGAGCTTCCCCCTGCCCGGCCGGAATGAGGTCGTGGGACTTAACGTGTACCGGAAGAAGTAGCCAACCGGTTCAAGGCACGCTCCTCGTGAACACAAATGGCAGCAGATTCCAGCAACCTTGAGGGAGTCCTCGAGCGCATCGTCTTCTTCAACGAGGACAACAGCTACACCGTGGCCCGACTCCAGGTGCCAGGGATACCGTGACCTCGTCACCATCGTGGGCAACATGCCGTTGCCAAATGCCGGCGAGACGCTCAGGATCACCGGCGAGTGGACCGCAGATCCCAAGTTTGGACGGCAGTTCCGCGTATCAAGCTGCCTGTCGGTCCTGCCGTCCACCCTGACCGGAATCCAGAAGTACCTTGGTTCAGGGCTGGTCAAGGGCATCGGACCGGTGATGGCCGAGAGGATAGTCGATCTGTTCGGTATGGAGACCCTCGACCTCATCGAGCAGAAGCCCGAACGGTTGCTTGAGGTTGAAGGGATCGGCCCGATCAGGCAGGAGAGAATCTGCACGGCCTGGGGAGAGCAAAAAGAGATCAGACAGGTCATGATCTTCCTCCAGGGCCATGGGGTTAGTTCGACATATGCGGTCAAGATATTCAAGGCCTACGGCAATAAGGCTATCGCTGTCGTCAGCCAGAACCCATATCGCCTGGCACTTGATATCACCGGCATCGGCTTTAAGACCGCGGACCGGATAGCCCAGAACATGGGCATTGACCCCGGCTCACAGATCAGGGCTGAGGCTGGCATCATCTACGTCTTAAGCGAGTTCGTTAACGAGGGTCATGTGTATTTCCCCTACGATGAACTGACCAGTAAGGCAGCCGAGTTGCTGGGTGTGGATGTCGCTGTGCTGGAGGCGGCAATGTCCGCCCTGTTTGTGCAGGGCCGCGTTGTCGTGGAGGAGGAATGGGAGGACAGGCCGGTCTATCTCACGCCTCTTCATGTCGCCGAGGTGAACGTGACCGGGAGGCTCGGTGCCCTGCTTGAATCCCCCATGGGTGACCTTCAAATCGACGTGGAGAAGGCCATTAAGTGGGTGCAAGCAGGCAAGCGGGATCGAACTGGCTGCCCTGCAGCAAGAGGCCATCAGGAAGGCTATGGGCAGCAAGGTGCTGGTCATCACCGGCGGCCCCGGAACAGGCAAGACAACCCTGGTCAATAGTCTGATCAAGATACTGGAAAAGAAAGGGCAGCGTATTCTCCTGGCCTCTCCGACTGGGCGAGCCGCGAAGAGGCTTTCGGAGGTTACCGGCAGAGAGGCCAAGACCATACACCGGCTATTGGAGTACAGCCCGAAGAAGGGCATGTTCACCAGGAACGAAGACTATCCTCTCGATGCCGATTTCGTCGTCGTGGACGAGTCGTCCATGGTGGACATCCTGCTTATGAACCACTTGCTCAAGGCGATTCCGCTGGAATCAAGGTTGATACTGGTGGGAGATGTCGACCAACTGCCCTCGGTCGGACCCGGGAACGTTCTGAAAGATATCATCAACTCGGGTTCCGTCGAAACCGTCAGGCTCACCGAGGTGTTCAGACAGGCGCAGGAGAGCCTGATCGTGGTCAACGCTCACCGCGTCAACCAAGGCCAATTCATCACGAACAAGTCTGAAGGTAAAGCAGACTTCTACTTCATTGACAGGGAAGACCCTGATAGAGTCTTGGATACAATCAAAGAGCTCTGTTCGCGCAGGCTGCCCCGGGCATTTGGGTTCAATCCAACGGAGGACATCCAGGTCCTGACTCCGATGCATCGAGGAACCGTGGGGGTGAGCAACCTCAACGCGGAGCTTCAGTCTCTGCTCAATCCCGCTGGACTAGAGTTGACCTACGGAGGCCGGATATTTCGAGTGGGTGACAGGGTTATGCAAACGACCAACAACTATGAGAAAGAGGTATTCAATGGAGACGTTGGCAGAATGTTGTCTATTGACGCGACGGAACACACTGCGCAGGTCGAGTTCGATGGGCGAGCCGTGAGATATGAACGCACCGAACTCGACGAACTGGTCCTAGCCTACGCCGTCAGCATACACAAGTCGCAGGGGAGCGAATACCCGGCAGTGGTCATTCCGATCCTGACCCAGCACTACATCATGCTGCAAAGGAACCTTCTATACACTGCCCTTACTCGTGCCAGGAAGTTGGTGGTGCTGGTCGGTAGCAAGAAAGCGGTGGCGATCGCGGTGAAGAACGACCGGGTGCAGCGTCGATACACGAGACTTTGCGACAGGCTCCGAGGGCTGTGAGCAGCCAACGACAGGCCTTTCGGCGGGCAACAGACACTATCGTTTCATAGTGTGCGTTCGCGCGGAGCCTGCTCGAACACCAGAGTGGGTGGAGTCGTTGTTCTTTGGGTCACTTCTGCCGGGTTGTGCGGGCCACGACGTGCTTCACTCGTCCGATTGTTTCAACCGCGGAGAGCAGGCCTGGCTCGAACCCCGGTATTTATTGGGCGCAGGACTTACCTCCCATCCCCTAGATGGAATGGTAGGATAGCAGCTAAAGTGCTGAAAGAAGTCTATAATGCAACGCGCGGGGACTTCTTCAAAACGAGGGGGTATGAGTCATGCAAATCAGAAAAATATACAAGAACATAAATCCCGGATTACTCTTCGATGATGTGAAAGAGTTTGCCGAGAAGCAAGGACTGAGTGTAGGCGAAGAAGAACTGCAGACGTACTCTGTACCCACGGACTCGTCAGCTTCTATCGTGCGTGGCATGATAATCTTCAGGGGTAAGGGTAAGACAGGTGAGACGGCCGAATATCTTCGCGCCCACATTGAGGGCTCGGAAACAGGCGAGACCAAACTGATACTCGATATAGACACCGAACTCTTGCCTCAAGACAAGGTGACGTCCTTGCAAGGTGACCTGGACTTTATTTTTAGCTCATACGAGAAGTAGCTGACCGTAAGCCATTTCGCGAGGACGCTAACCGTCAATTGACTCGTTTCATCTTTTTAGCGCTCTACGCTTGGGCCCAAGTTAGCAGTTTCCAACGAGATGGAGTCACATATCCTGCGCCGTGCCGCAATGCAGAGAGAAAAAAGACAATTGCGCACACTATGTTTGGATAGTGTCAGTTCGGCGAGAGTTGCGTTGGAAGATACACCCCGTTGCGGGGTCGTTCAGCATTCTGAATCAATGATAATCACGTTTGAAAAAAGGATCGCCTGATCTTACGCTCAGTACTTCACGCCTGCCTGGCCGTTATGAAAAAGGAACCATGGTTCGGTATTCTTTAAGTCAGATCGTTGCCGGATTTCGGCCCCCAAGGGAGACGGTGACAATAGCACACCAAAGGCGTGTCATTTGGCCTATCCAACGGAGTGGATGGCCGGGACGCTTTCAGAGGAGAGATCAATAGTCAGTCTGCAGGTTCTGGGCGGGAAGCGAAAAGGGCGGGTCATCCAGCGTGGAAGAGTCTTGTGAGGCTGACCCCAAATGGCGAGTCTATGAAACAACGGCAGATCTAACGGCAAGTTGCGGGTTCAACTTTGCTGACTGTCACTGCTGCATCTGTTGTATTCTGGCATCGCTGTTTAGGATGTCTTTCGAACCGTCCTCGTAGTACCAGCGTCCGGCTGTTGTCTCTCTGATGAAATACCGGGACACTCTCAGGATTGCCGGCGTAACCGAGATAATCTCGTCCGAAGTAGCGTACACCACACCGTCTGCCATGAAGACAAAATACTTGGGACTCTGTATCGTGAGATTACCAAACTCACCGCCCGACGGGTACAACTGGACTTCTATATTCAACGGGAAGTCCTTTTTAAGTCTGTGATGAACCCAGTAACCGTTCTCTTTCAACCAATAGTCCGATACTGTGATGGTCTGTCCTCTGGTAACATAATCCGTCAAATAGACAATGTTGTCCCTGTCCTTCAACAAGAATCTTGTTATGGGCGGTCTTATGCTTGCCGCAAGCTCAGAAACCACGGTGGAGGGGCCTGTCTGAGAGTTAGAGCAGCTTACGAAGACCGACGCCACGACTGCCAGGATGATAAGGATGACGCTCGATACTGTGGCGGTGATCTTGCACCGCGTCTTCATGCGCGCTACTATACGCATGGACACAAAGTCTTGTCAACGAGCTGACCCGGGTATCAATGGCACTTGTTGTCGAGAGATGAAGGGACTGTAAATCCGGTCTCAGGTGAAAAGAGGTGTTTGGCAAGAAGCGGACCAATCCGAAGCGGTGCCCTGACTGTAAAGGGACAGGGATTCTGCAGTTTATGGAAGCGCCCATTTTACTAGGTCCGAACATGGGGCCCACCGCTGTTATGGACAAGGTGTATGCCGAATTGTGTAAGCGCTGTAGAGGGACCGGGCTAGTCGATATTCCCGGACTGCAGAATCTCTCGATGAACCAAATAGCTGCCCTCACCAAAGGCAGAACCTACTCGGACCTTATGATTCTACTCAAGGGGCGAACCCCCGTTGAATTGGACTCAATACTAAAGAACCTAGGCCAGACATAGCTCCAACTGTATGGTTTCATCTTGAAGCACAGGAGATCGGCTTCACTGAATGCCCCTTCGGGGTAGGTAAGCGTCGTGTGGACGAGATCAAGAATACGGGCCAGATTCATAAGGCTAATCCATTGGACACCGCGCCCCAGGAACTGGAACGCTGCACACAGATACCTCAGATGTGCGATCTGCGGAAACGCTAGATGGGAGGCAGTGACCGATGTCCACATTCGAGGTGAGAAGCTTGCTTCTTACCGATGCAGGGAATGCGGACACCTCACCTATCTACCTGCCAGAGATTAACATGGCGGTAGAGTTCCCTTATGTTGACAGCCCCTTTTGCTGTTGTTAGAATCGACGGCCAGAGGAACTTGGAATGCCATCGCGGTGGGACGAGACAGCCATCAATGCGAAGTACGACGGGCACCCTCCAACTTGTACCTGTGCGACTTGCACAGAGAAGCGCGGGCATGAATCTGTCTTGGATTGCCC
The DNA here is from genome assembly GCA_963735055.1 of uncultured Chloroflexia bacterium. Taxonomy (GTDB): domain Bacteria; phylum Chloroflexota; class Dehalococcoidia; order Dehalococcoidales; family UBA2162; genus JBBITI01. The sequence continues at coordinate 24,404 of CAVTJN010000012.1, forward strand.
AAAGTGCGGTCGTCGTTCGATGCTCTATAGCCTGAACCTTCACAAGTATCAATGCCTTAACCCGAAGTGTGGTCATACACAATCCTCGCTTTGCTAGCCCCATGGGGTCGGGGTCTGGACTCGGTTATTACTCATATTCATGAGGATGATGGAAAACTGGGGTCAGGTGCTCGGTGACACCGCGGCGGTCGGAGCCATCCTCGACCGCTTCCTGCATCACGCCGAGGTCATCAGACTGCAGGGAATAAGCTACCGAATGCACAATCGCAGAGAACTGCGCAGCAAGCAGGCTGATGAAGCCTTGACTGCACAAACCCATGTAAGTATCTCTTGGCTACCTCCAAAGTGGCGGCATTTAGAAGCCCGGTGACACCGGGCCAATCGGCTGTCGATACCGTGGTTTGATGGCGTTTGGCAGCAATAGCTTCGACCTGGTTGTCCCTTGACCTTTAGGGGTGATACCATCTGGCAGACGCGAGGAGGGTTGAATATGCGAGGCAGCACTGAGCGTTACGGAATTATCAATCCGGTACGATAAGAGATCATCTTGTTTAAGGAGGGTTCTGATGTACACAGCGCAGATTAGTCGGGCGAATCCAACATGCTTTCTGTTTCTTGTGGATCAATCAGGTTCCATGGCGGAAAAATACACAGGCGGGAACTTGTCTAAGGCTGAATTCGTGGCCACTGCTACCAACAGAGTGATTCAGAACCTGATAATCCGTTGTGCGAAACCGGAGCCGCGCGACTACTTCTATATCGGAGTCATTGGCTACGGAGCTACGACTGGGCCGGCCTTCGGTGGCTCGCTTGGCGGCAGAGAACTCGCTTCAATAAGCGAGATTGCCAATAATTCCTTGAGAGTCGAAGAGCGAATCAAGAAGGTGTCTGACGACATTGGAGGGTTGGTGGAGCAGAAGACGAAGTTCCCGATCTGGTTCGATCCTGTTGCAAATGGCGGAACTCCAATGTGCCAGGCTCTGGGCGCCGCAAAGACGATTCTGGAGAAGTGGCTAGCGCAGCACCCGGGCTGTTTTCCTCCAACCGTGTTGAATCTCAGTGATGGCGAACCAACGGACGGGGACCCCCGTTCGCCATCGGAAACTGTGAAGGGGTTGAGCAGCTCGGACGGCAACGTTGTTCTACTGAATTGCCACACTTCATCGAAGATATCGGAGCCTGCCATTCTTTTCCCAAGCAACGGAGATGGTTTGCACGACGACCATTCTCGATTGTTGTTTGACATGTCTAGCGTCATGCCAGAGTTGATGAGGTTGAGGGCATCGGAGCTGGGATTCGGCGTGTCAGAGAGTTCGAGGGGGTTTGTCTTTAACGCAGAACCAACAGACATAGTTAACTTCCTGGATATAGGCACCAGTGGCACCAAGGCTGCGGACCTCCGCTGAGAGTCGAGGAGAATATGCGTGTGTGGTGTGACGCTTTCGGAATTCCCAAAGGAGGGAATTCCGAGGATGAGGTTGAGGATGCCTTTTTCTTGCCGGGACGTTCAGAGGTCTCAAGTGAAGAATTGACCCTTGCATTGGCTGACGGGGCTTCGGAAGGGGCTTTCAGCGGGTGGCTAGCGCAGTGCCTGGTTGATGTCTTCGGCACGATAGGTAACCCTATTCTTGACGCCGTTGTTGAGGAGGCGGTTGAGAAATGGGGGAACAGGAAGGTACAGTACGTCAAAGACAGAGAAGACCAAGGTAAACCCCTACAATGGTTTGAGGAGGCGAGTATCAGCGTCGGTGGTTTCTCGACGCTACTGGGTCTACGCTTCCGCCCGTCGGAGACGCATGGTGAGGGGACATGGAACGCCTTGGCAATTGGCGACACATGTCTGTTTCAAGCGCGCGCCGATAACCTCGTTTGCCAGTTCCCCCCCCTTGCTTCTGGGGAATTCAACAATCATCCTCACCTGATTTCAACCAGTCGCCAGTCGAATAGCAGGGTTTGCGATTTCAAACTTGAAAGATCAGGAAATTGGAGGACGGGAGACAGCTTCTACTTGATGACTGATGCTCTTGCGCAGTGGTTTGTCTTGCAGATTGAGGCAGGGCAAGATCCGTGGAAAACTTTGCGGGACGTGAATTCCGATGGCGAAACGTTCTCAGAACTGGTTGAACGCCTTCGCGAAGATGGGACCATGAGAAACGATGACACCACGCTGATAAGAATCGACATCTTGCCTGAAGGTTAGTCTCTAATGTCTTGGCCCATCTTTTCGGACTATCAAACGGCGGTACAGAACCCCCAACACTGCTTTCGGGACCCTGTTCTGAAGCTCGGAATCCCTGACGTGGATGACTATATGGGATTGCCGAAATCAAACTCCGGCAATTACGCGGTGGTTTTCCCCATCGTATGCGGCGGCCGCAGATGGGCGGTCCGATGTTTCAATAAACAGCAAGCTGATAGAGAGCACCGGTACGACTTGATAAGTAGCTATCTGAGTAGGGTCAGGCTACCGTGGATGGTGGACTTTCTGTACATGAAGCAGGGAATACGAGTGAATTCGGACTGGTTTCCTGTTATTAAGATGGAGTGGGTAGAAGGCGAATCGCTTGAGAAATACATCGGGAGAAACCTCGGTGATCGCCGGGCGCTGCTGGCCTTGGCGAATTCCTTCCTGGAGATGGTGCAGGGTCTTCAGAAGAATAGTATAGCTCACGGAGACCTGCAACACAGAAACATCCTGGTAGCAAACGGTCAAATTCGCTTGGTAGATTATGACGGCATGTTCGTTCCTGGGCTGGAAGGGCTGACCTGCTGCGAGGGTGGTCACCCGAATTATCAGAGCCCGCTAAGGAGTACGAATGATCTCTCCTTGTATTTGGACAATTTTTCAGCTTGGGTGATATACCTTTCATTGACGGCATTCGCAGCGGATCGAACTGTTTGGGATTTGAATAAAGGAAATGACGAATCGCTGCTTTTCAACAAACAGGACTTCCAATTCCCTGAACTCTCCTCCACCTTCCAGCACTTGGAAAGCCTTGGCGACGGTAACGTTAGGCAAGTTGCCATTGCACTCAGAGCGTTTGTCACCATGCGGCCAAGCGAAGTACCCCCATTAGACGCAAAGACCATTACCCTCCTCGGCGGCAGTACAACCAAGATTCCCGACTGGTTGACGTCCCACGTCATAGACGCAGCCGTGAACAGTAGGGAACCTTGGAATGAGAAGTTAGTTGTTCCGGAGACCCCTTCGAGACAGCTCTACGAAGACCTAGCAGTTAGGAAGTTAGATTGGGTCAATCAACAACCCATCTTGGCAACGAGGGTCCCGGGCAAGAGTCAGCGATCGTTCAACTGGGCTTTTAGGTCAACAATGATGGCCTTGCTTATGGCTACGGCCTTTGCCGGGGTCAGTTCCGGTGCTTCGATTCTGCTGGTGTGGTTGTGTTTCGACATTTTGGCCTTAGCGGCGTGGGCGTGCGTGGCCATTATCAGACACAGTTCGTCGCCGGAATTTCATAAGAGAAAGGGTATCCGTGGTGAACTACTTGGGCTGAATGACAGATTGGAGAGTACCGAACGGTTGAAAGGCGCTTTGACAGAAGGGTTGAGAGCAATCTACGAATCGGAAAGGAAGCAGTTCAATGATCTGACTGCCAGGTTCGATCGCTCTTCCATTAACGCCAAAATCGATTTCGAGAAGCGCCAACAGGAACTGAGAGTAAGGATCGACCAACTCGCTCAGCAGCGAAGAGACGTCACAGCGGACGTACCGCGTGAAATTGAACGGCAATTGGGCAAACTCCGAGCCGACCGCTTGAATTCGTATTTGCGTCAAGTACCGTTAAGTCAAGCCACAATTCCCGGCATTGGGGAGAACCTCAAGGATACTATCAACAGGGCGGGCATACGAACCGCAGGGGACTTCTCGGACGTCACTCTTTCCAAATCATACTACCGCGGCAACGCTGGAGAGGTAGCCTATATCTTGCTTACCTCAGGGCAAAGCGTCAGAATCCCTGGGGTTGGGCCCAAGAAGGCAAGAAGCCTATTGGAATGGCGGCGAAGAGTGGCATCAGCCTACGTTCAGAAGGTAATCCCTGCCTTGCCCGTTGAAGATCAGCAGACCATCCGGTCGAACGCAGCAGAAAAACTCAGACAGCTATCGGCTTTGGAGAACAAAGGGAGGCTGGAATACTCAACAACAACAGAAAAGGCTCTCGCCACTTGCAGCAAGGCGCACAATGATATCAGAGCGCAGATTCCGTTGATTAGAAAACAGACCGTGAAAGGCATCCGGGAGAAAAGGAACGAGATTGGAGAGTGCATGAAGTTGGTGACTGGCATCAGGGAAGAACTGGAACACAAGCGGTTGGAGCTGCACGGCTACGAATCAGTAACTCTGAGACACTTCATCAAGAATATGCTGATTCCTCATCGATAGATTCGGCTAGTCCGCCTGAGGCGTCTCATTTCGCATTCATTGGAGAAGTCAACAACGGTCTAAGGGTAGCAGCTGACCTTACCCCGTTCTTAGTATCACCGGCTAGTAGAGTCCGGCTGCCGCTTCAGCATACTCCCGCGGTGACCTGCCTTTCAATACGCTGTGTGCCACGGGACACCCAAAACCGGCCACCTTGGGGTAGGTGGTTAGACAATAATACTACTTGCTCTCCTCAGTCAAGGGTGCAGCGTCAGCTGCGCCCTTTCTTGTTTGGTTGCGGTCGTGCATGCGGTAGCTTCTGCCCTCCAGCTTGATGATCTCGGCATGATGCAGGAAGCGGTCGAGGATAGCGCCGGCGGCAGCGGTATCACCCAGGACCTTGCCCCAGTCTTCCACAGGGCGATTTGAAGTGACGATGATGGCGCCCTTCTCGTAGCGCCGGACGAAGACTTCGAGCAGGTCCTCGGCGGCGGTGGGCGGGAGGTGGCGCATGCCGAGGTCTTCGAGCACCAGGAGATCGGCCTGCATGAGGCTCTCCACGGCCTCACGGCGTCCTCCGGTAGCCTCGGCCTCACTCAGGTCCTGGGCCAGATCGAAGGCCGAGATGTAGAGTACGGTGTAGCCCGCCTGGATGGCGGCCACCGCCAGGGATATGGCGATATGGCTCTTGCCGGTTCCCGGCGGACCGAGCAGGAGCACTCCGCCATGCTGGCCCACGAAGCGAGCGGTGGCCAGGTCGAGGATGAGGGCCTTGTGGATGCGTGGATTGAAAGACCAGTCGAAGTTCTCGAGGTCCTTAACGCCTGGGATGTGGGACTGCTTAAGCCTGCGGGCAAAGAGCCGGTCTCTGACGTCTGGTGAGTTCATCCTCGACCAGCAGTTCCAGGAAGTCGGTGAAGGCCAGCTGATGATGGATGGCTTCCTGGTTGCGGGTGTCCAGGGCGGCCACCATGCCGGAGAGTCTGAGTGAGCGCAGTTTACGCTCAAGTTCTGGATTCACTGTTCACCTCCTTTGCGTATTCGAATAGGTCCCGGATAAGTTCATGGCTTTGGACAAGCACCGGCACCGGAGTGGGATCACTTACTTCAGCCTGCTCGGCCAGTCTCCTCAGGACCTTGTAGCGAAAGAGCCGGTGTTCGAGCGCCACCCGGCAGGCCCAGTCCACTCTCTCCTTCGGATGGTTACGTGTCAGCGAGAGCATTCCCTGAAGCAGACGGTAGGCACGGACTCCCCTTTCATCGCAGGCGGCTTTCGACCATTCCAGGGCGTCCGGGCCGATGTGTTCAGCTTTGCCCAGGAGACCGGCGACATAGGCTTCTTCCCTGGCCGGCTTATGGGCCGGCCGGTGCTCGTCCCGGGTGGCGAAGGTGCCCACCAGCGTGCGGGTGTGGACGGCCACGCATTTGCCCCGGGCATAGACCCGGATGAGCCGCTCATCCCATTGGACCTTCACCTCTTCACCGACGAGCGTGTGCGGTACGGAGTAGAAAGCTCCTTCGACCTGGATATGCCCGTCCGGATGGACGGTGCGGGTGCCTACTTCAAAGAGACTGAAGCGCTCCTGGGGCAGCGGTTTGAGTGCCGGCTTGTCGACCTCAAGGAAGTGAGTGTAGACCTGCTTCCGGGTGGTCCCGTGGATACGCAGCCGGGCTATGGTCCGGTTCCATTTGGCGAGATAGGCATTGAGCTCTTCCAGACTATCGAAGCGTCTGCCCTTTACGGCGTTGTCCTTGACGTAGTTGCCGCTGTTTTCGACGATCCCATCTTCTTCCGGATGGCGCGGCCGTGCCGGCAGCGGCACGAAGCCCCAGTGAGCGGCAAAGGCTGCGTAGAGCTCGGATATGTCGGGATCGTACAGGCAGGCCCGGACGATCGCCGCTTTCAGATTGTCGTGGCGGACTACCTCGGGCACACCGCCGAAGTCGATGAGGGCATGTTCGATGGCTCGGAGGAAGTGCACTCTGTCCTGCGCCCACATCGCTTCTTCGTAGCCGTGGCGGCTGCAGGAGAGGGTCATCCGGAGTATCCAGGGCCGGCGCCAGCGCCCACTCGCCGGGTCCAGGGTGGGCGGTCCCTGGAAGTAGTCTACCTGGCCTTCTTTCCCCGGGGGATGAGGCATGACGCCGGCCACTTCGGGGCGGGTCTTCCTCAGCTGGCGGACAAATCGTTTGACACTGGCATACTCGTAGCCGAAGCCGTACTCTTGCTTGAGATCCTGCCAGATGCGCTGGGCGGTAAGCCCCTTAGCCAGAGCTTCCACTATCTGGTCCCGGTAAGGCTCACAGGAACTCGCTGAGCCGGGGGACACCCTGGCCGGTTTTGGATCAGAGCCGGTGGACACTTTGGCCGGTTTTGAAACCCGGCGCGGATCATACCGGGCCACCGTCTCCCGGCGGACACCCGTCTCTCGCTCTATCCGGCGATAGCTCCATCCGAGCTCAAGTAAGGCTGTTATTCTCTGTCTTATCGGCCATCGTAAGGCAGTTTCCCATCGGCACCTCCATCAACTTGTGATGGAGTTTGCCAGATTTTCCCTACCTTAAGTGGCCGGTTTTGGGGTGTCCCTAACTGGCCGGTTTTAGGTGTCCGCTAACACGCTGTGTGGCCTGACCTCGTTGTAGTCCTGTCGCCAGCTCTCGATGACCTCCCTGGCACGCTTGATGCTCATGAACCAATTCGTGTTCAGGCACTCGTCCCTGAACCGACCGTTGAAGCTCTCCGCGAAGGCATTCTCCACAGGCTTCCCGGGACGAATGAAGTTAGGCTTGATGCCTCTCTGGTAGGCCCACGCATCCAAAGCCTCCACTCGAATTCCGGCTGCCCCCTTACGACGTCGCTTCCTCCTCAGAGCCAGCCCCTCTTCCCGGTAGATTCGCTCTGTCAGCTTGTGATTCACCACCAATCTTTCCCTCTTCAGCATGATGTGCAGCCGGGGACTGCCAAACCGCTTCCTTTGTCCGGCCAGCTCCCGAAGCCGGCTACGCAGAAGCTCATCATCACCCCGCTTCGGCTCATAGCGATAGACAGACGGGGCGACCCTAGTCAGAAGACAGGCTCTTCGCGCACTCAGCCCAAGATCCCTAACTGGCGTACGATGCCGCTTCCCTTCTCGCCTTGGGCTTTAGAAGTTTTTTGACAGCAGTTCCTTGAGTGCCCAGTTATCCAGGGCCTGCGCCGCTACGATCTGCTTCAGACGCCGGTTTTCGTCCTCCAGGGATTTGAGCCTCTTCAGCTCACTCACCGTAAGGCCGGCGTACTTGGCCTTCCACTTGTAGAAAGTGGCATCGCTCATGCCGTACTTGCGGCAGAGGTCGGATGTCTTGGCCCCCGCCTCGGCCTCATTGAGCACCGCGATGATCTGCTCCTCGGTGTACCGCTTGCGAACCATGAGTCCTCCTTCGACTACCCAGTATTGTAGCGGAGGACTCTACTTCATCGTGTTACTGTTTTCGGGGGTAAGGTCAACCCAGTCTGTATTCTGGCCGAATCGAAATGCGGCGAAGAATCCCCTTCCACTCCTCGGTCAAGGTTATTAGTTAGTCCACTGTCCGGGGCGCGTGCGAGTCGGGCAACATTCCCGGCCTTTATGTGGTCCCTGCTTGCTGCTCGACTCACCGCCTGCTAGATATGGCCGGGCCATAGGATGCCTAGTGTCTGAAGAACTTCGCGAAGAAGGCGATCCCTCCTACCGCGGTGAACAGGAGAACAGTCGCCCCAGCTATGCCTATGGCGTCCTGGATTACCGCTCCCACTATGATGATGCCAATTGCAGCGATAAGTGGTGCCCATATGTACTTCTGAATCAGTGCTTCCATATAAAATCCTCTCCCAACCTTCCTGACCCGCGCTCTCTTGCGAGGGCAGTCTCTCGCGGCACCGACGATCTTTCGAGCTGAGCACGGATGAGCTTCTTCCCTTGCTCGTGTTCTCCGAATCGGCTACACGAAAAGGTAGTCGTCTCTACCGACAGGCGCGCGAGCAGATTATCGACACAAATTGACTAACGTGCTATCATGTAAATGGTTATGGAATAGCCCCCCTTCGGGGGCACCACTGTTGTGGTGGTCCGCATTGCTACCGGACGCATTTCATACCTCCTCGGGCCTCTGGAGCTGTGACCGCCAAGTTCAGTTCTCTAGAGGCCCACCGAATTTCAAGAAGAGCTTTTCGCTCGGTCTTGACTAAGAAACGGTGGCTAGTTCGCCATCCTTTTGGGTCGGCGTTTCCATGGCCTTAGTTGGTGTTTTTCCATTAGGAAGTCTCCATGTCCTGGGCGCGACCTTTTCTGCACCACTCTTACGTGCTAGAAATCCAACCCAACCGAGGGGTTTCTCAGAGGTCGTTCTGACCCCTAAATCCTGAATGCGCCGCCAAATCTCCTCTTCCTTAAGAGGTTCGCCATGGGCTTCCTGTAAGACCTTGACCACTGCCTTACGGAAGGACATAGGGTTCTTCAGTCTCTGTGCTGCTGCCTTCCTCGCGGGAGCTGGTAGAGTCATAGTCAGTTGCGGACCATTGGAATTCAGACGCAGCCATCCCTCGAATCCCTTCAGGAGATTCAGTAGCACTTCATGTTCTGTTTCATTTCGGGTAAGTGCCCGCCCCACTTCGTCCAGTTGCTTCCTGATTCCCTCTTCTGACAACATGTCGCCTCCCTTCGGCCGGCTAAGGTCTACTCCTACCCCTACATTATGCCACACAATGTCAAGTCCCCGCAAGTAGTGCTACCAAGTGTAGCGTCTACGCAACAGCGCCCTGCAACAAGACCCTACAAAACAGGCGAACTTGGGCAGAATCGTTGTGATTCGGTGAATTTGCGTAGAATCGTTAATCTTCGCCAGACGTTCCGAAACAGGTTCTGTAGAGAGGTCCACGTTATTGGGCGGGCAGGCTTTAGTGGCAAGACTAGGCTGTTATGTCGAGTGTTGTGTCCGAGGACTTGGGTTTACTACTGCTTGCGGACTTGTCCCTAAGTTTCGATGCATCAGGTCGTTGAGTCGCAGCTCGCGACTGGCAGCGTTTCCGACCTCTTGAAATCGTCCTGTTGACCACCCAGTTAGCTGCCGCTTTGTGTCTATTGGGTATCAGTCTCCAGCAGGTTCGTCCACGTCACGATCACTGATAGCGGCCGGGAGATACTCAGCCATGCCGGGCCGTGCGATACTGGTGGCAAGAGACCTGACGAAGCAAGTGATGGCTCCACTGAATGATGGTCAAACAGCTGCTCTGTAAGAGCCGCCAAGAGTTCTAAGGCTGAGTGCTCACCATGGTCTTGAGCAGAATGCTATTCGTTCCTTAGTGCCCACCTGAATGAGACGACAGCCGCCTAACATTGGGCCGTTGACATTGAAGCCTGGATGACTCATCCCCAGTATCGAGAAACCGCCTCCGTTGAAGGGCAGGCGACTGAGCAAGAATACGGTTCCTCATTCGGCACGGCCCAGAAGGCGTTTAACACTGAGTCCAGTCTCAGGCGGTCCCCTCATTGTCGGATGAACCACATTCGAACACGGATGCATGGGTCTAGAGAGGTATTTGTGGTCGGGGCGAGAGGATTTGAACCTCCGGCCTCAGCGTCCCGAACGCTGCGCGCTGACCAGACTGCGCTACGCCCCGATGGTCACGTATGAAGTTTTTATTCAGTTATATCAATGTCAGCGTCCCGAACCAAGCGCGCTGCCGGACTGCGCTACGCCCAGAAAAGATGCGTGTATGGTGTGCTGGCACGGTTGGATAGTGAGCGACAGGTACAACAACCAACGCCTGGACAAAAGACTTCATCCCGACCGTTCAGCTCGAAGTCGGCTCGCATAGCTCGCAACGGCCAAGAATATGCTCGAAATCGCCAAACTCCTGCAATAGTCCGCGCAGTCGGGCCGCCTCACTGTCTAGTTCCCGCCGTTGCCTTTCAAGAACCCGTGCAGCCTCTGTTATCTCGAAGTCTGATCTCAAGTCCTTGTGAAGAGCCCGAAGGTCGTTCAGGCCGTCTAAGTCACTGTGGTAGGCGATATCCAAACCACCGCATCTCAGTACCCAGAGGTCACCAATCTTCTCAGGAGGTTTGTACCACGTCTCATCGATCCATCGGTGGCCTTGAGCGTTCTCTATCACGTCGTGCCAAGCAGTTATCGCGAACGATTTGGTCGGACCCCGCCTTACTGCGTCAGATGGGGAGGCATCGGGCCACTTTCGTCCGATCTTATTCAGCGTGAGACTCAACATCGAAAGTGCCGCCCGAGAGTAATTGCCTACCTCCCGAGACCAGATCGACACCAGTCCCCCGTCTCCCACAAAGCCCGAAAACCTGTCCAGCCCGCTCGACGTGAGGTGGGCTTCAAGGCTCCGCTCGAGGTGGTCAGGTGCTCCCGCACGCGGCATGGGGTAGGTTACGACCAGACTGCAATCGTCGCCTACAGTGGCACGTCCGAGGGCGAGGTAGTAGGTCCCAGGTTTGGTAAGAGGTAGCTCTCGCCAAAGACTTCTATCGGTTATTGACGGCAGAGCGATCGACTCTGCCAGAGTCACGGCAAGGCAGCGGACAGCGGCAGCGTGGGCCGTCTCGTTTCCAGTTCTGTCTTTCTGGTGATTTAGGATCCGGGGTCTCTCCCCAGAAGTCTGTATTGACAGCCGCTCGTTGGCGACGTCGGATGTGGACTCCGGTCGAGCGGCAGCCTTGGAGTCGAGGGACATGATAGCCTCGCGCCTCTGCTTGTCGGTCCTGGCGAGGTATTTCTTGGTGTTGTTCAAGTTGCTGTGCCCCAGAAGTCGACGCACGACCTCGATGTCGGTTCCGTTGTCCACCAAACGCGACGCAAAGAAATGCCTGAGCGAATGGGTGTGTATGTTCACGCCCGCCTTCTTGGCAGCGAAGTGTATGAGACCCGAAATCGTTCCAGCAGTCAGCCCGAAGACGCTTTCGGAGGCATTCTTTCCTTTAAGGTAGTTTCGGAGCTGATCCGCCAGGCTCGGCGTTAGATCGATGATTCTATCTTTCTGGCCCTTCCCCAGCTTCACCACCAGGTATTGCCTTTCGAGGTTAATGTCGCCCACCTTAAGGTCGGCCAATTCGCCTCGTCTCAGGCCAGTCTTACAGGCAAGCTCGATCAAGAGAAGGTTGCGCTCGATAACCTTCTTGTGCGTCTTCTTGCTCGCCATGGCCGTCTTGAGCCTATCCATGTCCGTGTCTTCAACATAGTCGGGCAGAACTTCGGGTACTTTAATCTTGAAGTCGAGACGTTCGCCGTACCACACCATAAAACCCTGGACAACGGCATGGTAGCGATGCACGGAGGTGCTTTTTAGGTGCGCAGACTGGGCAAGGAATGAAGCGGCGAGTTCGGGAGTGGGCGCGGATCCACCTAAGAATTCCCGGAGATGCCCCATCAGACGCCGGGCTTCTTCGAGTGTGTCGTTGGTCTGGTACCGCAGGATGAGCTGGGCATCGTAAAGCCGGAAGAGCTCATCGTTGGTCTTGTGACGCAACCTGAGTTTTCTCTTTCCGTCACTTCCCAGGACCATTTCGAGCATCTCCCTGACGCTGAAATCGTCTTGAGCGTCATGTACAAAACGTCGATGGTTGGTGGGCGGTAGAGGACTCGAACCTCTGACCTCACGGATGTGAACCGTGTGCTCTAACCGACTGAGCCAACCGCCCGGGGAGTGTATCCATTCTAATCCGCCGCGGCCCCCATTGTAAACTCGCTAACTCCCCCGCCCCGCTCCGACCAGCCGCAGCGCTTCCCCGACCACCCGTTCGGCGGTTAACCCAAGCTTCTGGTACAGGATTGGCCCGGGTGCCGAGGCCCCAAAACGCCCAAGCCCGATGGCGACTCCCTCGGGCCCGACGTACCGTTCCCAACCGAAGGTACTGGCCGCTTCGATGGAAACCCGCCGCTTGATCTGGGGCGGCAGAACGGAGTCACGGTACTCTTTGGTCTGCGCTTCAAACAGCTCCCACGACGGGAGCGAGACGACGCGGGCGGCCACCCCCTTTTCCTTCAACGCCTTCCCGGCTTCCAGGGCAATGGCCACTTCGGATCCGGTGCCGATCAGCAGCACCTCAGGCGAGGCGCCCGCCTGCCACAGGACGTAACCGCCGCGGCCGCCGTTACCGCCCGCGGGCATCGCCGAACGGTCCAGGATGGGCAGGCCCTGGCGCGACAGGATGAGGGCGGTGGGACCGTGACGGCGCTCTATGGCCACGCGCCAGGCATCCACGGTTTCGATGGCATCGGCCGGCCTGACCGTAACCATCCCGGGCACGGTGCGCAATCCGGCGAGATGCTCGATAGGCTGATGCGTGGGACCGTCCTCGCCGACCCCCAGCGAATCGTGAGTGAAGATGAAGATCACCCGCAACCCCATCAACGCCGCCAGCCGCACCGGCGGCCGCATGTAGTCGTAGAAGACGAAGAAGGTCCCCGCGTAGGGGATTATCCCGCCGTGCAGCGCCATGCCGTTGCTGACGGCGCCCATACCATGTTCCCGGATACCAAAGTGGAAGTTCCCGCCACCTTGATTGTCGCAGGCGTAGTCACCGGCGTCCTTCAGATTCGTCTTGGTAGATGGCGCCAGGTCGGCGGACCCGCCCACCAGCGAGGGCACGTGTTTGGTGATCTCGTTCATTATCCGGCCGGAGGCGTCCCGGGTGGCCAGCGGCTTGTCCTGACCTTTGAACAGACCGTCCAGGTCCCGGTCCCAGCCAGCCGGCAGGTCGCCGCTAAGATCCACTTCGAGCGCTTTCGCCTTGTCGGGGAAGGCGCTGCGGTAGGCATCCACCTTCTCCCGCCATTCCTGCTGACGCCGCCGCCCCCGCTCCCGGGCCTCCCGGAAGTGGGCCAGGGCTTCGTCGGGAACGGTGAACGGCTCTGGATACGGCCAGTTCAGGTTCTTCTTCGCCGCCTGGGCCTCTTCGGCACCCAGGGGTTCGCCGTGAGCGGCGGCGGTCCCCGCCTTGTGGGGCGCGCCGTAGCCGATGACCGTCCGGCAGACGATGAGACTGGGCCGGTCGGTCTCCGCCTGCGCCCCGCGGAGCGCAGCATCCACCGCGGCGGTGTCCATGCCATCGATCGGGCCGACCACATGCCAGCCGTAGGCCTGAAACCGTTTGCCGACATCTTCGGTAAAGCAGATACCGGTCTTGCCCTCGATGGAAATACCGTTGTCATCATAGAGCACGATCAATTTGCCCAGGCGCAGCGTACCGGCGAGGGAGGCCGCTTCCGAGGCGACCCCTTCCTGCATGTCACCGTCCGAGGCTATGACATATGTAAAGTGGTCGATAATCTCGTGCCCGGGCCTATTATAGTGCTGCGCCAGCCGGGTCTCGGCGATCGCCATACCCACGGCATTACCCATACCCTGGCCGAGGGGACCGGTCGTCGCCTCCACGCCGGGGGTGACGCCGTGTTCGGGGTGGCCGGGGGTCTTGCTGCCCCACTGCCGGAAGCTCTTGATGTCGTCCAGCGACAGATCGTAGCCGGTCAGGAACAGCAGCGAATAAAGCAGCATGGACGCGTGACCGCAGGAGAGGACGAAGCGGTCGCGGTCGGGCCAGGACGGGTCGGCGGGGTTGTGCTTGAGGAAGCGGTCCCACAAAGTGTAGGCCATTGGGGCGGCCCCCATCGGCGCCCCCGGGTGCCCCGATTTCGCCTTTTCAACGGCATCGACCGAAAGGAAGCGAATGGTATTGATGCACAGTTCGTCCAACGGGGTACCAGTCATCTTCTCACCTCAGCCAGAATTAAAGAGCCACCTGGATGACCAGGACAAAATGAGAGAGCCCATGAAAATTCAAGACTAAAGATACAAGATACGGTGGGAAGATACAATGACGGCCCGGCAGCTGTCAGCTGTCAGCAGTCAGCGGGCAGGAGAGACAGACGACGAAAACCTAGACTCTAAGCCCTAAACTCTAAACAAAGCCAAAACCCAAATGGACGGAAAATCCGAACGACCGGAGAGCCCGAAGCTCTCAGCGGTCAGCTAACAGGAGACGAGCCGTCAGCCATCAGCTTTGAGGGCCGATGAGACAGGACCCCACCCCAGGGGGCACGGAACGCCGGAGGATTCACCTCGGACTTCGTCTTATGTGGTATGATGTTGGCCAAGCCGGGGCAGGGGACGGGTCCCGGAATCGTTCGGGCAGCGGGCGAACGGCCTTCATTCGATCGAGGAGCAACTGACGACTTTGAGAGCGGGTAGTATCGGCCGCGGGGGTGCGCACCGGGACTGGACGAAGGGGAGCATCTTCGGCAACCTGATGTCCCTGAGTTGGCCGATGCTGATCGGCAATACCCTCAACACGCTCGGGCCGACCATCGACATGATCTGGATCGGCAAGCTGGGCGCCGCGTCCATCGCCGGGGTGGGGGTCTCGGCCATCGCCATCATGGTGGTGAACTCGCTCATGACCGGTCTCTTTACGGGCACCGCGGCCATGGTGGCACGCTTCGTAGGCGCCAAAGACGAACACAGCGCCAACCGGGTGGCCCAGCAGGCATTCGTGGTCGGTTTGGCTTATTCGATCCTGCTGGCAATGGTCGGTATCTTCCTCGCCGCCAAGATCCTGAGGCTGCTCGGGGTCGATGCAGACGTGGTAGCGCAGGGAGCGGCCTACATGCGCATCCAACTGGTGGGGATAGTCACCATGGGGGCCATTACCGCCGGCCAGGGCATCATGAACGCCTCCGGAGATACCCGCACGCCGATGAAAATAAGCCTGAGCTACCGGATCCTGCACATTGGCCTGGCGCCCTGCCTCATCTTTGGCCTGGGTTTCCTTCCCAAGCTCGGGGTTCAAGGCGCCGCCCTCAGCAGCGTCATCTCACAGGCCGTCGGCGGCAGCCTCGCGATGTGGGTCCTCTTCTCGGGACGGACGCGCCTCCGGGTCACCTTGAAGGGCTTTGGCTTCGACCGGAGCATCATCTGGCGCACGTTGAGAATTGGATTTCCGGCTTCCATCACCCAGATCGAAAGAAGCTTCTCGGACCTGGTCCTGGTGAGGTTCATTATTCCTTTCGGCACGTTCGCGGTGGCGGCGCACTCGGTCTCCCAGAGAATCGACCAGTTCGTACAGATGCCGTGCGGCTCGATCGGGACCTCGGCCGGCGTACTGGCCGGTCAGAACCTCGGCGCCAAACAGCCGGCCCGGGCGAGCCGGACGGGATGGATCGCGGCGGGACTGGCCACGGGATTCGCCCTGCTCTGTTCCGTCGCCATCTGGTTCTGGGCCGAACCGCTGATCCGGATATTCAGTTCGCAGGAGGAGGTGGTCGGTTTCGCCAGCGCGTTCCTGCGCATTCAAATAGCCGGATACCTGCTGTGGGGTGGGGTGATCGCTCTCAGCATGTGCCTCAACGGCGCCGGAGATACGCTGATAACCATGCTCACCAACCTCACGACAATGTGGGCGTTCGCCATAACAATGGCCTACATTCTGTCGCAACACACGAGCCTGGGGGTCTACGGTATACGGTGGGCGATGGTCGCCGGGATCGCCATCAGGGCGATTATCTACACGATCTACTTCAAGGCGGGGCGGTGGCAGAGGAAGGCGGTGTAGGGCGGAAACACGAAACACCAAATACGAAACTCTAAATACGAAATACGAAACAAACTCAAAGTACTAAACACGAAACAAACCAAAAACACATATGAGGGGGCCATCGGAATGTCACCCTCATCCTCGCCTTCTCCCCTCAAGGGAGAAGGGATTACTGATAACAGCTATCAGCGCCCCCCACCCCTACAACCCCATCTCATCGAGCCGGGCGTCACTTATCCCGAAGTGGTGGGCGATCTCATGCAGGACCACCTGCCGGATCATGGCGACGGTCTCGGCGTCATTCCGGCAGCCCGCCTCGATCGGCTTCTGAAAGATGGTGATGCGGTCGGGCAGCACCATGCCGTAGTCGTGCCCCCGCTGAGTGAGAGGGACACCCTCATAAAGACCGAGAAGGGTGGAGTCCGGTCCCAAGTCCGAATCGGAGCGCTGCGCCTTCGACGGATAGTCGGCGACCAGGATAGCGACGTTGTCGAGCCGCGCCGCGAACTCCTCCGGCAGGTCTTCGACGGCCCGGGCAACCAACTCCTCAAACGATTCTCTTTTCACGTGACCTCCCCGCCCGCATTTCGACGGTCATCTCCGATCCCACCCCCTGCTCCACCCCGGGGCGACCGGGGGACGAGGGGACGCACCAGCAGCAACAAGGCTACCGCCCCGGCGTAACAGACGGCCGACAACAGCAGCGCCGGACCGTAGCTGCCCGTACGGTCGAAAATCTCGCCCCACACCAGCGGCCCCACCCCACCCACCAGACCCCACCCCAAAGTGAGGACGCCGAACAACGAGCCGACGTTCTCCCTTTCGAAGAGGTCGCCCAGATAAGGGGCGAAAAGGGTGTTTGAGAGCCCGATGCCAAGTCCCAGGGCCACGGCAAAGACCCCCAGGATGAGGGGAGAAGTGACGCCTCGCCAGCCAAGCAGGGCCACGACCAGAGAGATCGCTACCCCGATCAGGATGATTTTTCGCTTGCCGTACCGGTCACCCATCACCCCCCCGACGACCCGGGCAGCAACGGACGGTCCATTAAAGAGAGTGACAAAAAGCCCGGCGGCGGCTACGGCGCTGCCGAGGTCGGTCGCCCATACCACGAGATGGGCGAGCAGGCCATTATACACGATGCCGATCAGGCTGTAAGCGGCGAAAAGGAGCCAGAATTGCGGTGTCTTCAAGGCTTTGCCCACCGTCCAGCGCCGTAAAGTGCTGGAAAGGGGGCCGGCCTTGATGGGGGAGGGGGCGCCGTCGGGATTGAGGCCGACGGACTCAGGGGTGTCCCGGATAACAAAGAACGCCAAGACAAGGATGGGGATGCCGGTAACAAAGGCAGCCACCAGAGACGTGTTTCTCCAGCCAAATCCCTGCGAGAGAGAAGTCAGCACCGGGCTGAAGACAGCGGTGCCCAAGGCGAAGGCCGAGCCGACAATACCTCCGGCGAGTCCGCCGCGGGTGATGAACCATTTTCTCGAGGTCGACTGCACGGGAACGAGGTGGGTGAAACTGACGGCGGCCGCCATGACGACGCCGTAGTACAGGTAGAGCTGCCAGACGGAGTTAACCGAAGACAGCAGCAGCCAGCCCACGAGACAAAACGCGCCGCCGATGAGGATGGTCTTGCGACTGCCGATGCGGTCGATCATGAAACCGGCGAGGATCGACAAAAAAGAATAGGCCCACAGCGAGATGCTCTGGGCAGTGCCGATGAGGGATCGAGACCAGTGGAGCTCTTTAGAGAGCTCCGGGAAGAAGGCAGAGATGCCGTACCGGGCCATGGGGCCGAGGCTGCCGACAACAACCAGGGCGGCGAGCACCCACCAGCCGTAGAAGATACGCCTTTTTACCGTCTTTCCCGTAGTCAAGTCTATAGTGTGGGGCATCTATCGCTTCGTCGTCCTCTTTGGATCAGATGCTAAAATCCTTGCCCTTCGACACGCTCAGGGTGAGCGGACTCAATGGTGAGCCTCGTTAGGTAGGCGCCGCCATGGTTAGCCTGCCTGACCCTACAGCTCAACCGGCCCGCAAAGCCAAAAGAGAGGGGCCGTGCCCCTCTCTTGAGTGTCTACCAAGATTATGCCCGCTTTACCTCGGTGGTGCGTCCGGCCACAGGTCCCGGGCGACATCGTCCAGGCCCAGCGAAAGAAGCTTCGCCTTGCTCGGCTTGGTGGTGACGCGGTCCCAGTCCAGGGCGCCCAGGTTCCAGTAAGTCTGAGAATCGGTGGCCGGGGTGACCCCGGCGAGCGGACCGGCGGTGAGGGGGGGCGTGCCCAGGATTCTGGGATGGACGAACCACTTAAGCTGATTAATGCCCTCGCGCAGATTAAAGGCGTGCCTCAGGTTGGCGATGCGCTCGCCGCATTTCAGCATGTCGGCGGGGGTATCATTCCAGCCGGTCACCGCATTAAGGAATCCAACGAGCCGGTCCGGGGGCGTGCCGAAGAACCCGAACTGGCACAGGCCGGCAGCATTCAAGAAGTGATTGCTGAAGCCAGCCGGACCGAAATTAGCGGTATGACGCCCGGGAGTGGCATCCATCTGGTACCGGGTGACCGTCCAGCCGCCAAAGGGCGTCACCAGCCGGGGATCGTGCATCCCCAGTTCCTGGCCGCCGGCATGCACGGCGAACTTCTCAGCGCCTTTGCCGATCTTCTCGGCCGCTATCTTCACGCCCTGCGCCAGGATGGCCCCCAGACCCTCATTCCGGGCGATTTGCTGGGTCATGGCCACCATCGCCCGGTGGTCGCCCCACTTCAGATCAACTCCATCCGTGTCCTTTTTGGTGAGAATGCCGTTCTCAAAGCACTCGATGGCGAAGGCAACGGCCGTCCCCGCCGAGATCGTATCCAATCCCGCCCGGTTACAGATATCATTGGCCATGTTGATGGCTTCGCCATTGCTCTGGCCACACAAGACACCGAAACTGCCCATAGTCTCGTATTCCGGCCGACGGCTGCCGCCGGCGTACTTGTATTCGCCCGTTCCCTCGCCGATCAGGGCCTTGCAGGCAATGGGACAGTGCCAGCAGCCACTTGGCTTGGTCACTTTGGCCAGTAAGGTATCGCCGTTCAGACCGCTTACATCGGGCACGTCGACCACGCCCGCCCCACCCCAATTCCTCACCGGTGTGTCGCCGCTGTGCGCTGAGGTGGCGGTCATGCCGCTGGTGCCGTACTTGTGCCACCGCTCCATGAAAGACATGCTGCCGCCACGGCCGGGCATTTGCAGACCCTTGATGTGCTCAGCCCGGACCTTGTCAACAGCTTCCTTGTCTGCCAATGGCACCGTCCTGGAACCGCGGGCAACCACGGCTTTCAGCTTCTTGGAACCCATCACCGCCCCGAGTCCGGAGCGGCCGGCGGCTGACCCATGGTCGGTCATGACCGCGGCGATCAGTGATAGATTCTCTCCGGAAGGTCCGATGCAGGCGACGCGGCTCTGGTTGCCGTATTCCGCCACCAGCTTGTCTTCGGTCTCATAGGCGTCCTTGCCCCAGAGAGCGCCGGCGTCCTTGATCTGGGCCTTGCCGCCGTCGATCAAGAGATAAACGGGCTTTGGCGATATCCCGGACACAAACACGCCGTCATAGCCGGCGAATTTCAGATAGGGCCCGAAGTCGCCGCCTGAGTTGGCATCGCCCCAGCCACCGGTAAGAGGCGACTTGGCCACGACCTGGTAGCGGGCCCCGGTGGGCACCGACGTTCCCGTCAAAGGCCCAGCCACAAACCCGATGATATTCTCCGGCCCCAGGGGGTCGACCCCGCCTTTCATGCGGCTGTACAGAATTCTGGCGCCTATCCCATATCCGCCAATGAAATCACGGCACATCTTGTCATCGACTGCCTCTTCACTTATCACACCCGTCGACAGATCGACAAAAAGGAGCTTGCCCATGTAACCACCGGTCATGATTGTTCGCCTCCCTTTGTTTTTGTCCGGCTCCATTCTAACACGAAGAGGTCGCTTTACCAACGCGGACCAAGGGGCACGTTTTCCTTGACGCGATACGGACGCTTTGCGTATCATGGTCTGCTATCGGGGGGAAGGGAAAACCATGATTGTAGAGATGAGAACGGGCGCGACTCCGGCCGAGATCGACGCCGTGGCAAGCCGGGCAAAATCGCTGGGCCTCGAAGTCCAGATGAACCTGGGAACCGACAAGACGGTGGTGGCGGTACTCGGCAGCAACACCGGCAAGCTGCAAACCGACATTTTTGCTGTTCTTCCCGGGGTGGAGACGGTAACCAGGATCATGAAACCGTACAAGCTGGCGAGCCGGGAGTTCCACAACGACAACGCGGTAGTGGACGTGGGCGGGGTGGAGGTGGGGGGCAGGCGCATCGTGGTCATGGCCGGCCCGTGCGCGGTGGAAAGTGAGAGCCAACTGGCTAAGTCGGCGGAGATAGTGAAAGCGGCGGGGGCCCGGATCCTCCGGGGCGGGGCCTTCAAGCCGCGCAGCTCGCCTTTCAGTTTTCAGGGCCTGAAGCAGGAGGGGCTCGAACTGCTCGCCCGCGTGAGCGGCCAATACTCTTTGCCGGTTATCTCCGAAGTCACCGATACCCAGGAAGTGGCGGCCATGGCCGAACACTGCGGCATCCTTCAGGTCGGCTCACGCAACATGCAGAACTTCGTGCTGCTCAGTGCCGTAGGACGAGCGAAGTGTCCGGTGGTACTCAAGCGGGGGTTCGCCTGCACGGTGACCGAATGGTTGACGGCCGCGGACTACGTGCTGGCCGAAGGCAACAGCCAGGTCATACTCTGCGAACGGGGCATCAGAACTTTTGAGGACAGCACCCGGTTTTCCCTGGATATCTCATCGATACCCGTCATCAAGCGGGCAAGTTACCTGCCGATTATCGTCGACCCGAGCCACGCCGCCGGACACTACGCCCTGGTCCCGTCGCTGGCCAAGGCGGCCATCGCCGCGGGCGCCGACGGCCTCCTCATTGAAGTGCACCCGAATCCAAAAGAGGCACTGGTGGATGGACTGCAGTCGCTGACGCCCTCTGACTTCGCCCGGCTGATGCGGGAAATCAAGCCGATTGCGGAAGCGGTGGGCCGTTCCCTCTAGATGCGCTCCGCCGGGAACATGGAGCGCTCGCAGTAATAAAACAAAAAGCCCGGCCTCGCGGCCGGGCTGTTGTTTCTTGCCTTAGGGGCAACCGGATTACATGGTGGAGAGGGGGCTATTCCGTATCTGCCGCACAAAGTCGGCAGCGGGCGGGGTGTCTTCGCCAAGGATCAGGCTAATTATCCCGTTGGCTACTTCGGTGATTTTCTTCATTTCATTCCTCCGATCTGGATGAAGTCCAAGTTGATTAGTTAAGTATGCCACCGCAGAGTTACGCCGCGGTTAACGATTCCGCCCGGCGGTTACACTCAGAGTACAATCGGGTAACGGCCAGGTTACATTTATGATTACGGCGGTCAACAATAGTAGTACTGGCCAATCGCTTCCCTTGACCGTCGGACGACCGTTGTGATAAGTTCATTTCCATCTGAGCCGACGGTGGCGGGCACGCGACCGGCGGCGATTTTCTGAAGGCGGTGACGAATGAGCCATACGACGAAGCTATTTGTGAATCCTCCGGCCAGGATACTGCTGGGACCGGGTCCGAGCAACGTTCACCCCCGGGTGCTCCAGGCCATGGCGGCACCAGTGGTGGGACACCTGGACCCCTATTTTCAGACGGTTATGGACGACACCATGCTGCTGCTGCGCGACCTGTTCCGGACGGGCAACCCGCTCACGTTTCCGATTTCGGGCACAGGCTCAGCGGGAATGGAGGCTGCTTTCTGCAACTTCCTCGAGCCGGGGGACGTGGCCATTATCGGGAACAGCGGCCTCTTCGGCGAGCGGATGGTGGACAATGCCCAGAGACTGGGGGCAGACGTGATATCGCTCAACACGGAATGGGGCCGGATTGTCGAACCAGAGACCGTGGAGGCCGCCCTGAAGTCGCGGAAGAAGGTGAAGCTGGTAGCATTGGTCCACGCCGAGACGTCAACCGGGGCGCTTCAGCCGCTGGCGGAGATATCGAAACTGGCAAA
Organism: uncultured Chloroflexia bacterium; assembly: GCA_963735055.1. Lineage (GTDB taxonomy): Bacteria > Chloroflexota > Dehalococcoidia > Dehalococcoidales > UBA2162 > JBBITI01. The sequence continues at coordinate 46,412 of CAVTJN010000012.1, forward strand.
GCAGCATGATGCCCTCTTTCTGGTCGACACGGTGACCTCGCTGGCAGGGCACGAGGTGGCGGTCGACGATTGGGGGATCGATATTTGCTACTCGGGAACGCAGAAGTGCATCAGTGTTCCCCCGGGGTTGGCTCCCCTCACGGCCAACGGCAAGGCTCTCGCCGCGCTGAAAGGCCGCAAGGCCAAAGGACCGAGCTGGTATTTTGACCTGTCGCTGCTATCGGACTACTGGGCAACCGGCAGGTTGTACCATCATACGGCGCCGATAAACATGGTCTACTCCCTGCACGAAGCCCTGAACATCATTTTTGAGGAAGGGCTCGAAGCACGCATAAAGCGGCATGCCAGAATGGGCCGGGCCCTTCACGCCGGTATTACCGCGATGGGACTGGCGCTCCATGCCCAGCAGGGTCACCGGCTGAACGTGCTTACTTCAGTCCGCATTCCGGCCGAAGTCAATGACGTCCGGGTGCGACAGGCGCTGCTCAACGAATTCAACGTCGAGATCGGCGGCGGCCTGGGCCAGCTGAAGGGCAAGATCTGGCGCATCGGCTTGATGGGCCATTCCTGCACCGAGAGCAACGTCCTGCTGGTGCTGCACGCTCTGGAGAAAGTGCTGGCCAGGGAGGGCTTCAAGGCGGGGGCTGGGGCGGGGTTACTGGCCGCGAACGCGGCGCTACGGGCTGAATTATAGGCTTGCCCGGATGCCGGGCCAGCCTTCAAGACAAACTCAGGGGTGTTGGGAGGGCACGACTGGCGTGCCCTCCCAACACCCCTCATGTCCGATCTACGTTTCTACTGGTATGTCGACAGCTCCAACTCTTCCTTGGTGATGACCTCGAGCAGCGCCGCCTTGCCGGATTCGACCGACTTCTTAGCCCTTTGCAGGGCCGCAACGACCTGCCCGGGATCGGTGACGCGCTCGCCGTAGCCGCCCAGTGCTTCGGCGATCTTGGCGTACTCACCAGTCTGACGGTTCAGATTGAAATGCTCGGAGGCGTAGGGATGGAACCGGTGGTAGCCTCCCAGACGAAAATCATTCTTCAAAACCACCAGGATCGGGATGTTCTCCCGGACCGCCGTCTCAAAGTCCATGCCCACCATGCCAAAGGAAGCATTACCCATGAAGGCGATGCACATCTTCTCCGGCCGGGCCATCTTGGCGCCCATGGCGAACCCCAGTGAGCCGCCCAGGGTAGTAGTCTTGCCCCACCCGATGTATCCCCCCGGAACCGGACTTTCCCAGAAGGGCAGCAGGGTGTCGCGGGGATAGCCGGCCTCGTGGGTGATAATCGTCTGCCGGGGGTCAAAAACTCTCATCATGTCACCGATCAGGCGGTATGGGTTGACCGGTGTTTCGTCGGAGGTGAGCCGGGGCGCCCATTCCTTGAGCCACTCGTCCTTGACCGCCTTCACCTCCCGGGCAATGGTCCCGTCCTTCCGGCCGGAACCGCCCAGCTGCGACTTGACCTCATCGGCCAGTTGGCGCAGCACCAGTTTGGCGTCGCCGAGAATGGCCACCTCCAGCGGATAGTCCTTACTCAAATCGCGCTCGTCGATGGTTGACTGAATAACCGCCTTGCCATCGGGAATCGGCGTGGTGAAGCCCTCTTTGGTGCAACTCGAGCCAATGGCGAAGACCAGGTCGGCCTTCTTCAGGAAGTGCATGACGGCCTTGGGGCGCGTGCGGCCGCCCGCCCCCAGGGCGAGCGGATGGTCCTCAGGAAAACCGCTCTTGCCGGACATCGTGGTAAATACAGGCACCTGCAGCAACTCGGCCAGTTCTTTCAGTTCGTCCCAGGCGCAGGCAAACAGGACCCCCTGGCCGGCCCGGATAATCGGATTCTTGGCAGCGATCAGGGCCCTGGCCGCGGCCTTGATGTCCGCCGGGTCTCCGGCGCTCCGGGTAGCCTTCACCGGCTTGTATTGAAACGAGGCGTCAGGGAACTCCTCGGGGCCTACGTCGGCCGGGACCTCCAACATTACCGGACCCGGCCGGCCGGTTCTGAGAGCGATAAATGCACGGCGCATCATCTCGGGAACCCGGTCGGCGAAGTTGACCATGTCCACCCATTTGGTGATCTCCCGGAAGCTCCGCGAGGCGATGAATGTCGGCGGCAGCAGACGGCGCCGCGCTGGACCCCCAGGCAATACCAGTATCGGCACAGATTCGCTGAAAGCCTGCGCCACCCCGGAAAACGAGTTCTCCACGCCCGGGCCATTTTGCATGGCGCAGACGCCGGTGCGCTGCGCGAACGAGGCGCGGGTGAAGCCGTCGGCGATCCCCACGCCCACCCTTTCATTACGGGTTATGATGGGCCGGATACCTTCTTTGGAACCGGCTTCGAAGACCGAGTTCTGCGGAAACCCGCTGATGAACTCGACGCCTTCCATTTTCAGGATCTTGGCGATGGCGATAATTCCCTGCATGCACACTTCTCCTCGGTAGTAATTGGCTGCCGATGACAGCCATCATTCCAGGTTGCACCAGCCCCGCGGGAGTGGTCGGAACGAGACTCTCCTCAGTCTCCCTTGGTCAGTTTCACTTTCGGCTTGACCTTGGGGTTAACCGGGTTCTTGGGCCAGTGCCCCATGAGAACGCGCGCTACTTCCTCCGCCGGATTCACCGGCTGCACATCGAGGGCGGCATCGGAGTACGACGCGCTGTGCGGAAGAACGATCACGTTCTCCATCTTGAGTAAAGGATTGTCCGAAGCGACCGGCTCCTTTTCAAACACATCCAGTCCAGCGCCCATGATGGTCTTGTTCTGCAAAGCTTTGATCAGAGCCAGCTCATCGACGACGCTGCCGCGCGACGTGTTGATAAAATAGGCCGTTGGCTTCATCAGCTTGAACTCCGCCTCGCCCATGAGATGGAACGTCTGTTTCTCCAGTGGGGTGTGCATGGACACGAAATCGGCCCGCCGGAGCAGGTCACGCATGCTCATCAGCTTGACCCCGCAATCGATCGTCAACGACTCGTCGACGTATGGGTCGCAGCCGATCATGGTCAAACCAAAGCACTCCGCTTTGTGAGCGGTCATACGGCCAATGTCCCCGCAGCCAATCAGCCCCAGTGTCTGCCCGTGAATTGGCGCCATCGGCGCCATCGCGCCCCGGGTATCCTGCCAGCGCCCTTTCTTGACCAGGTCGTTGAGTATCGTCAGTTTCTTGGCGCAGGCGAGGAGCAGGGCGATAGCATGGTTCGACACCTCTTCGACGCACCAGGCGCGCGCCGGATTGTTGACCACCAGAATCCCATTGTCGGTGGCCGCCTCCACATCGATACCGTCAAACCCCACCGAATAGGTCATGATGGCACGGCACTTCGCCAGTGATTCCATCACCCGCCGGGTGAAGAGACGCCCGCCACCCAGAATGGCGTCGGCGTCCCCGGCGACCGCAATAAGCTCGTCCTCGTTGGCGCACCGGGCTTCCACCGTTTCGACTTCGATCTTGTGATCGGCGAATACTTCACGCTCGGTGGCCATCGATGGCCCATTGATCTTGCCCAACCCCACGACCTTGAACTTGCTCTTCGGCATCACAAAACCTCCTCCTGATTGGATACACCCAAATTGAGAGACCAGCCAGACGACGTCCTGTTCAGCGCAACCGCGGGTCGTGCTCCCGAAGCATATTGGCCGACGTCCCGCGGCGAATGGCGTCCCGGTCAAGCACATTATAGCGAGTTAACTGACCTTGTCAATTGCGGCAAATATGACCTGCCCCGGTGGCCGCCGGATTTACCCGGCGCCCGATCGTATGCTAGGATGCTGCAGGCTGCCGGAAGGCGGCAAATGCAGAAAAGGGGGCGATCGCCCATGGCACTTCTCGAAGAGCCCGTAAAGCAGACCCGGACGGTAAAGAATTTCATTGGCGGAGAGTGGGTGGAATCACAGGGCCCGCTCCGTGACGTAGTCAATCCGGCAACCGGGAAGACAATCGCCAGGGTCCCCATCTCAACCGGAGCGGAGATGGACCGGGCAATCGCCGCGGCACGCGAGGCATATCCGAATTGGCGGGCGACACCGCCGGTATCGCGGGCACGGTACTTGTTCCGGCTCAGGGAACTCCTGGAGGAGCACTTCGAGGAACTGAGCCGGATCCAGACCCAGGAACACGGCAAGACCATTGACGAGTCGCGCGGGGAGACGCGACGCGGCATCGAGAACGTCGAGGTCGCCTGCGGCATCCCCTCGATGATGATGGGACAGAATCTGGAAGATATCGCCTCCGGCATCGACGAATACCTGATCCGCCAGCCGCTGGGCGTTTTCGGAATCATGGCACCCTTCAACTTCCCGTTCATGATACCTCTGTGGTCGGCGCCCTACGCCATCGCCACCGGCAACTGCGTCGTCATCAAGCCGTCACCCGAGGTCCCGCTCAGCCAGATGCGACTGGCCGAACTGGCCGAAGAAGCCGGGCTGCCCCCGGGGGTATGGAATGTGGTGAACGGCGACCGTGATGCCGTCACGGCCCTGCTGGACAGTCCTTCGGTCATCGGCATCACTTTCGTCGGGCGGACGACCACCGCCCGGGACGTGATCTGCAAGCGCTGCGGCGAGACCGGCAAGCGGGTGATCGCCCAGGGTTCGGCCAAGAACTTCATGGTCGTCATGCCCGACTGCAATGTGGAGAAGACTATCCCGGCCATGATGACCTCCTTCTTCGGCAATGCCGGTCAGCGGTGTCTGTCGGGGGCCAACCTGCTGGTGGTGGGCAAGGACGACCGTTTCTACAGCGACTTCGTGAACCGGATCGCCGAGGCGGCGTCGAACATTGTCATCGGCTACGGACTCGATGAGTCGGTCCAGATGGGCCCGGTACGCGACAGCGGCAAGAAAGAAAAGATCATCGCCGATATCAACAGCGGCATCGCAGAGGGGGCCAGGTTGATCGTGGACGGCCGGCACAAGGTAAAGATCACCGGCGACCATCCGGACACGTGCTTCATCGGACCGACCATCCTCGAAAACGTCAAACCAAACATGAGGATCTGCCAGGAAGAGATCTTCGGACCGGTCATGGGCATAATGCGGGCGGCCGACCTGGACGAGGCGATAAACGTATGCAACGCCAGCCGCTACGGCAACGGCAATGCCATCTTCACCTCGAGCGGTAAAGCGGCCCGGGAGTTTCAGTACCGGGTGGTCAGCGGCAATGTCGGCATCAACGTCGGCATTGTGGCGCCGATGGCTTTCTTCCCCTTCAGCGGCATGAAGGACTCCTTCTTCGGCGTACTGCACACTCAGGGCCAGGAAGCGGTCCGCTTCTTCACCGAGAGCAAAGTGGTGATACAGAGGTGGTTCTAGATCTTGAGACTCCATACGGCTTCCGAAGTCATCAGCCTGTCCCGACGGCTTGAGAGCGAATCGGCCGATTTCTACGAGCGTCTTTGCCAGTATCATCGGGACGATGACCTGTGGCGCGGATTCGCGGCGGAGAACCGCCGTAGTATCACGCAGGTCGAGCGGGCCTACTACGGCGTAATCTCCGACGCCATCGAAGGTGGTTTTGCGTTCGACATCGACGGCACCGAATTCGAACCGGGCGTCACCGCGACCGCAGGCTATGCCGGTGGGTTAGAAGAGGCAGCGAGACTCGAAGAAATGGTAGCCCGTTTCTACACTACCGCCGGCGCCCAATCGCAGTCGCTGCTGGCCGACATTCCCCGCCTGTTCAATACCATCGCCAATAAGAGAGCAGCGCGGGTCCAGCTCATCCGGTCGAAGATGGCGGCGTTGTCCGCCGACGGCTGAAGCCTACTTGACCTGCGTCTGAATGAGCTCCATGATGATGCCGCCGGTCTTGTCGGAATCAAGATAGGCGAAGCCGCTGCCGTCCGGTCGGGAAAAGCCCTGGGTGATCTTGAATCCCGCTTCCTCGGCGTTCTTCTTCGCCCGGGTCAGGTCCCTCACTTCGAAGCCGATGTGGTGAAGTCCCTCACCATGTTGTTTCATGAAATCTTCGTGGATCGTCTTGCCGTCGATCAGTTCGATCAACTCGATCTCGATAATGCCGAGTTTGAAGAAGGCCCGTTTTCCCCGGTAGCCGGCTTTTTGCCCGTAGTAAGTGGCATCCGAGTAGTCGACGTACTTGATCTCGAAGGGTCCGAAGCCAAACGCTTTCTGGAGGTAGCTGGTCGTCTCATCGATGTTCTTGACGACGATCCCGATCTGACACAGCTTATCGGGTTCCAGGATCTTGTCTTCAGTGTTTACCATAGGCCTCCTCCGTCTGACATTGCGCCGGCCTGACGGCAATCAGGCACGTTCCACGTTGCTGTTGACCTCACGCCTTGGGAGCGTTTCCCGTATCTGCGTTCACCTCTTCCTCCACAGCAGCGATGATACTATCCGGGGTCCCGTATAGCGGCCGCCACCCCCACTCCTCCCGCGCCCGGGTGTCATCGAAGGTCTTCACCTTGCCGTACATGCTGTCCCGCTCCTGAACCGAAGGCACGGGCCGGTAGTTGACCCGGAAATCGGGAAAGCGTTTCTTGAGAGCGTTTTCGAGTTCCCGGGCGGCCACGAACCGGGCGACGCCGGTGACATTGTAGTTCATGGTCCTGACTCGATCGGGCGGCGCATCAAGGGCCATGGCCACGGCGCGGGCAGCGTCCCGGACATGAATCATCGAGATCGCGGTCTCCGGAGTGGCGTAGATACACTGGTGGTCCTTGCCCAGCACGGCGTCCTCGATCATCGGCGGCGCCCAATGGTCGGGGGTCCGGACATTCCTTCCAATCATGTGCGCGAACCTGATGGAACGGAAATCCAGTCCAAATTTCTTGTGATAGAAACGCCCCAGCCCCTCCCCGTAGAGTTTTCCGCAGCCATACATGGTAACCGGACGCTGCAACGTCATGTCATCGATGACGTCATCGAAGCCGATCCCGAATGTGCCGAGGGTGCTGGTGAACAGGACTCGCTTCACATCAAACAGCCGGGCAGCCTCAAGGACGTTGTAGGTTCCGATGACGTTGGCCTGGAATGATCCCCAGGGGTTCAGTTCGGATACATTGGTGAGCATCGACCCGAGATGGTAGATTCCGGTCACCCCGTTATCGCGCACCACGTTGAACACTTCCGAGTAATTGCCAAGGTCGCCGCGGACCACTTTCACCTTTCCCTCAAAGCCGGCGATGGCAGTGCGATTTGGCGAAATATCGAACAGTACGGGCTGTTCACCCCGGTCAACCAGGAGCCGGGCCACTTCAGCTCCGATGTACCCAGTGCCGCCGGTGATTAGTTTTGACAAAGCCTCTTCCTCCGTCTACCTGGTCCCGTACAGTGCCTTGAGGCGGCAGGCAAAGTCACGGTCACGACGATGGCTTCGGTGACGAAGTCACTCTCCCCGGCCAGGAGTGTCAGGTCCGCAGTGGTCGCTATGCGGCCCAGGGCTTTCTTTGCCCGCCCGCCGGTGATCAGGCGCTCCTCGCGCATCAACATCAGGGAGGCTTCGGCGTTCCGCATCGAACGAGCCAGCACGTCGTCGCTCACGTCATTGAGTATGACCGCACACCCGGCCAGGGCGAAGTTGAGAGCAATACCGAAACCCATGGTCCCGGCGCCAACCACGCCAACGTCTTGATGTCGTCCAAAATCATCGCCGTCCCCCTTGTGAGGTGCGCCCGGCCAACAGTTCTTCGACCTCGGCCAACGAGGCTGCGATCCGATGACCCAGTGACCTTACGCCGGCAGACGGCTGCAACAGGTCGGGAACCTGGATGACCGTCAGCCCGGCCGCAAACGCCGATAGCACCCCGTTGTCGGAGTCTTCAAGGGCGAGACACGCAGCCACCGGCGTTTCCAACCTCTGGCATGCCTGGCGATAGATTTCCGGGTCCGGTTTGCAGTTGACGATCTCATCGCCGCCGACGATAAATTCAAAGAACCGGGCCAATCCGGCATTGGACAACTTTCGCTGGGCACTATCATGGCGGGTCGAAGTGACCACCGCCCTTCGGACACTTCGGGATTCTAAAAACTCCAGCAGTCCCAGCGCCCCGGACTTAATGGGAAAAGGGCGCAGGGCGGCCTCAGCTTCGTATCGGGCATGCCACAGCCGGTCGACCGCCTCGAAAGGGAAACTCGCGCCGAATCCCTGCGTCAATATCTCTTTGGTTCTCTCTGCGTTTCCCCCGATGCACTTATAGTAGACCTCTACATCGGGCTCAAACCCAAGTTGGCGGCAAGCTTCGACAAACGTGGTCAGGGCCACCCGTTCGCTGTCCAGGAGCAAGCCGTCCATATCGAAGATCACGGCCTGGAAACCGTTCAAGTCTGACACCTGCATCATGATAGCATACACGCCTCCGGTAGTGAAACGATCGAATGCGGCTTGACTACTCAGGCATCCCTACCTATAATGTGCGCGACTGAGACATCCCACCAGCGAACCCACAATCGTCGAGGATAGCCATCAAAAGGAAGGAGGAGCCATATGAACGTACTAGTTATCGGGGGCAGCGGTCTGTTTGGCCGCAAGACAGTAATGCACTTGCTGGAGGACCCGGAAGTCGGCAAAGTGGTTTCCATGGACCTGGCTCCGCCGACCGAATGGTTCCTCAAATCCATCGAAAAGAATAAGGCCAAATTCGCTTTCTTTCGCGGCAACGTATCCGAACTCGAAGACTGCCTGAACGCCATGAAGATCCATGCGATCGACCGGGTGGTCAACTGGGCCTTCATCATGGTCGGCGGCAACGTGCAGGTTGATCCCCGCCTTATCACCAAGGTCAACGTCATGGGTATGTGCAACGCGTTCGAGGCGGCCAAACTCATGGGCGCCAACCGCGTCGTCTATGCCAGTTCGGAGACAGTGTACGGACCGCAGACGATGTACGGAGACCGGGAAGTCAACGAGGATGACCAGACCAACCCATCCCATTCTTACGCTGTCTGCAAGAAGTACGCCGAGATTCTGGCCGCCGATTATTCGCAACAGTTCGGCATGAAATTCACCGGCGTCCGGCCCACCATCGGATACGGCCATGGCGGGCGGTCACCGGCGCAATACTGGTCGGACATGCCATCGTTCGCGGCCGTAGGCAAGCCTTTCCAGATGGACATGGACGGCAAGAGCCTGTCGTCGCTCGTCTGCGCCGACGATCTGGGCGAGTTCACCAAGCGCCTCATCAAAGCCCCCTCGTCCCCCCACCCGGTATACAACGTGGGCGGCCCTCCCAAGAGCGCCCGCGACCTGGCAGAGGTGGTGAAGAAATACATCCCCGATGCCAAGATCACCTTCAGCGACCGGACGCCACCGATGGGAAGAGGCGGACTGCCGTGGAAGGTCAGCATGAAGTACGCTATCGAAGACTTCGGCTTCCAGTGCATGCCCATTGAGGACGCGGTGCGCCTCGACCGCACCCGGCGACCGCACCGTCCCACCGGCTGATGAAGACCGACGCCACGGATCCGACGTTCGGGTCGAGACCGGCCTCGACCCGCCGCTCGATGCCACGCAGGTACCGCGTCGGCCGCCGCGAGGTGATGCTGCTCGCGCGAGAAGAGGAGCGTGACGTTGATCGGGATGCCCGCGAAGAATCGCCTCCTCGATGGCCGGCAGCCCTTCGGTCGTGCCGGGGATCTTGATGAAGAGGTTGGGGCGCTTCGCGCGGGCGAACAGTTCGCTCGCCGCCGCCAGCGTGCTGGCCGTGTCGTAGGCGAGGAGAGGCGAGACCTCGAACGACACCCAGCCGTCGACGGTGTTGGTCCGGTCCCAGAATCGGCTTGAACAGGTCCGCCGCCCGCGTGATGTCCTCGATCGCGAGGTCGAAGAACAGCGATTCGCCGGACCTGCCTTTGGCCAGACCGGCCGCGACATCGGCGTCGTACGCCGCGCTGCCCTTGATCGCCTGGTTGAAGATCGTCGGGTTCGACGTGAGGCCGGTCACGGAGAGGTCATCGACGTAGCGCCTCAGCGTGCCGCTGTCGAGCAGGTCCCGCGTGATGTTGTCGAGCCAGATGCTCTGGCCCAGGTCGTGCAGCCGCGTTGTCGCTCTCATCGGGTCACCTTCTTCTTCCTTCTTCCTTCTTCCGGGCGGCTTCCGTCCGGGCTCGGTCGCCCACACAACGACCGTCGTTCCGGGCCGGGGCGCAGGAGGCGGTGTTCACAGCCGACGGCGCGCACGCGTCGCCGTCTCAGGATGCGGCGGTCGGCGTCCTGTTCGGACGCCTCCTGCGAAACAGCCTGTCGTGGTCGAGGTCGAAGTGGTACAGCTTCGCGACCGTGATGCGCTTCGCCAGTGCACTGCACACCAGGCACGCCGCGAGGCTCCCGATGACCGGGCCGACCCAGTAGATCCACCAGCCGTCCCATTGCCCGGAAACAACCGCCGGCCCCAGGCTGCGCGCCGGGTTGGTGCTGGTGCCGGAGATCGGCGACTCGGCGAACACCATGACGGCATAGAGAAACGGGAACAACGCCGGCGTGAAGGGACGGAGCTTACGAATGCTCAGAAAGACGGCCAGCAGGGTGACCATCGCGAACGTGGTGATCACCTCTCCCGCCAGCACGGCCCCCGTGGAATACCCGGCTCCAGGCAGCGTCGCCCCGAAGGCCACGCTGCGGCCCATCGCGCCCCAGGCGAGGAGCGGCAGCGATCCCAGGACCGCCCCGATCAGTTGCGCCACGATGTAGCCGGAGGCGGTCCCCAGGTCGAGCTTGCCCATCAAGCGGAACGCCAGCGTCACGATTGGGTTGATGTGCGCGCCGCTGCGCCTGCCGACCGGCGAGAGCGCGATCAGGGCGCCGGTGGTTCCGAACAGGAACCCCGTGATCAACCGGCGCCAGCCCTCGCTCGGAAGCACGGTCGCCACGGGGCTGCCGTCCCCGGACATCAGGACGACGAGCGACAGGCCCACCAACACGAGGGCCGCGGTGCCAATCAGTTCCGCGAGGAACACCCGCCAGGGCAATCTGCTGACCGCATCGCCGTTCTCTGTCATCTGGTCCTCGCCCACCGCGTCCGCGCACCTTCGCTTCGCACACCCTTTCTCCCGAAGGGCCGCGCTCAGGTCGTCTGTGTTCCGCCCACCTGTTCCCTCACCATGTCGGTCGGTCAGCGCTCCCCGTTCGGTCTCCAGCAGCGCCTTGGCATCGACGCGCCCGAAGACGTCCAGCAGGAGGGCGACGAGGCCGGTCCAGCCGGTCTGGTGGCTGGCGCCGAGGCCGGCGCCGTTGTCGCCGTGGAAGTACTCGAAGAACAGGATCAGGTCGCGCCAGTGCGGGTCGTCCTGGAACTTCGCGGTGCCGCCGTAGACGGGCCGCCGTCCGTCGGCGTCGCGCAGGAACGTGCCGGCGAGCCGGCGCGCCAGCTCCTGCGCCACCTCGAAGAGCGTCATGTACCGGCCGGAACCGGTCGGGCACTCGACCTTGAAGTCGTCGCCGTAGAACGGGTACAGGTTCAGCAGCGCCCGGACGATCAGCGCGTTGACCGGCATCCACACCGGGCCCCGCCAGTTGGAGTTCCCGCCGAACATGCCCGGTGTTCGATTCGGCCGGCAGGTACTGGACCTTGAACTCCTGGTGACCGACCCAGAACATGAACGGATGATCCAGGTGGTAGCGCGAGAGCGAGCGGATGCCGTGCGGCCCGAGGAACTCGTTCTCGTCGAGCATGTAGCCGAGCACCCGCTCCAGCTTCTTCTTGTTGAGGATCGACAGCAGCCGCCGGCCCTTGTAGCCGATGAAGCCCTCGTCGGTCGGCGCCACGTGCGACACCAGCTCCGGATGGCGCTTCCGGAACAGCGCGATCATCTCCATCAGCTTCGGATAGCGCGTGACCGCATCCTCCTCGAACACCGTGGACGCGCACAGCGGCAGCAGGCCGACCAGCGACCGCACCTTCAGGCGCATGGCCTGGCCGTCCGGCAGCCGCAGCAGGTCGTAGAAGAACCCGTCCTGCTCGTCCCACATCTCGTCGTGGTGCTCGCCGATGCGGTCCATCGCGTACGAGATCCACATGAAGTGCTGGACGAACTTGAAGGCGACCTCCTCGTACATCGGGTCGTATTCGGACAGGATCAGCGCCATCTCCAGCATGCACTGGCAGTAGAACGCCATCCACGCCGTCCCGTCCGCCTGCTCGAGCGAGCCGCCGGTCGGCAGCTGCGCGCTGCGGTCGAACACGCCGATGTTGTCGAGCCCCAGGAAGCCGCCGGCGAACACGTTCTTCCCGGACGGGTCCTTCCGGTTCACCCACCAGTTGAAGTTCAGCATCAGCCCCTGGAACGACCGCTCCAGGAAGCGCAGGTCGGCGCGGCCGAGCGTCTGCTCCATCTTGTAGAGATAGAGCGTGGCCCAGGCGTGCACCGGGCGGGTTGACGTCGCTGAAGTTCCACTCGTAGGCGGGAATCTGCCCGTTCGGGTGGACGTAGAGGTTGCGCAGCATCAGCAGCAGCTGCTCCTTGGCGAAGTCGAAGTCCACCAGCGCCAGCGCGATGGTGTGGAAGGCCAGGTCCCAGGCCGCGTACCACGGGTACTCCCACTTGTCCGGCATCGAGATGATGTCGGCGTTGAGCATGTGGAACCACTCGGTGTTCCGCACGCCGGGCCGGGGCGACTCGAGCAGCGGGTGGCTCTTGTGCTCGCGCGAGCCACTGCTCGAGGTCGAAGTAGTAGAACTGCTTGCTCCACAGCATGCCGGCCAGCGCCTGGCGGTGCACGCGGCGCTCGTCCTCGTTCAGCGACGGCGGCGCGATCCGCTCGTAGAACTCGTCCGCGTCCGCGATCCGGCTGTCGAACGTCTTCTCGAAGCCGCCGAACGGGTCGTCCGGCTTCGCGGCCGACAGCCGCACGCGGACCGTCCGGCTGCCGCCGGCCGGCACGTCGAGCGCGTAGTGCGCCGCCGCCTTGGTGCCGACGCTGGCCGGGGTTCACCGCCTCGCTCCGGCCCGAGACGACGTAGGCGTGGAACGCGTCCTTGACGTAGGGCGAGGCGCTCGGCTGGCCCCAGAGACGCTCGGTGTTGCTCTCGTTCTCGGTGAAGAGCAGCTCCGGCGCGCCGTCGCACGACAGCCAGTAGTCGCCCAGGTCGGGGTGCGACGCGTGAATCACGCCCGGCCCGTCGGCGCGCAGGGACGGCTTCGGCTCGTCGTCGCCCCACGACCACGTGTTCCGGAACCACAGCGTCGGCAGCACGCGCAGCCGGGCCGCCTCGGGCCCGCGGTTGCGGACGGTGATCCGCACGAGGACGTCTTCCGGGCCTTCCTTGGCGTACTCCACGAACACGTCGAAGTAGCGGTCCTCGTCGAAGACGCCCGTGTCGAGCAGTTCGTACTCGAACTCCTCGCGCGAGCGGCCGCGATTCGTCTCGATCAGGTCCCGATAGGGATACTCCCGCTGCGGGTACTTGTACAGGTACTTCATGTACGAGTGCGTGGGCGTGCTGTCGATGTAGAAGTAGTACTCCTTCACGTCCTCGCCGTGGTTGGCCTCGCTGTTGGTGAGGCCGAACAGCCGCTCCTTCAGGATCGGATCCCGCTCGTTCCACAGCGCGAGGGCGAAGCACAGCCGCTGCTTGTCGTCGGAGATGCCCGCCAGGCCGTCTTCGCCCCACCGGTAGGCGCGCGACCGCGCCTGGTCGTGCGTGAAGTAGTCCCACGCGTTGCCGTCGTCGCTGTAGTCCTCGCGGACCGTGCCCCACTGCCGCTCGCTCAGGTACGGCCCCCACTTCTTCCAGGGGATGCCCGCCTCGCGCGCGTCGTTCAGCCGCTTCTGTTCCGCGACGTCGACGATCTTCTGGTCTGGCATGGCTTCGATCTCCCGCGTGGCGACGGAATCCGTCGGGCCTGCGATGGGGCGGGTCCTGCCGGCGACAGGACCCGCTTCCTTGCAGGCTACTTCGCCTTCGCGGCGTACGGGTTGCCGCCGAGCGCGTTCGAGATGTCGGCGATCGCCTTCTGCGCCTTCACGCTGTTGCCCGCGTCGTCGAGCGGCGGCGCGATCGACCGCGATGCCGAACTTGCCGGGCGACACGGCGATGAGGCCGCCGCCGACGCCGCTCTTGCGCCGGCAGGCCCGTGTGGTAGAGCCACTTGCCCGGAATCGTCATAGAGGCCGGCCGTCGCCATGATGGCGAGCATGCCGGGGACCTTGTCGGCGTCGAGCACCTGCTTGCCGGTCACCGGGTTCTTGCCGCCGAACGCGAGCGTCGCGGCCATCATCGCGAGGTCCTTGGCGTTCACGCCGACCGAGCACTGGCGCGTGTAGAGGTCCACCGCCTGCTGCCAGTTCGTCTTGATGTAGCCGTAGGCGAGCATCAGCGCGCCGATCGCCTGGTTGCGCTGGTTGGTGTCCGACTCCGACTTGTAGACGTCCTGCAGCACGGTCAGCGGCCGGCCGGCGATAGTCGTTGTAGATGCCGATGATCTTCTTCCACACCTCGTCGGCCGTGGCGCCCTTCACCATGCTCGTCGCCGAGATGGCGCCGGGTTGACGAGCGGGTTCATCTCCGGCGCGCCGGCGCCGACGACGGTCTTGACGCCTTCGATCGCGATGATCGAGTTGAACCGGGCGCCCGTCGCGTCCACGCCGATCCGCTTCGCGATGGCGTCGAGGCCCTGCTCCTGGATCACCTGCGCCGGCGGTGAAGACCTTCGAGATCGACTGGATCGAGACCTCGGTCTTCAGGTCGCCGGCCGAGTACACCTTGCCGTCGGCCGTCACGACCGCGATGCCGAACAGGTTCGGGTCGACCTTGGCGAGCGCCGGGATGTAGTCGGCGTTCTTGCCTTCCTTCAGGTCCTTGTACTTGGCGTAGGCGGCGTCCACCGCCTTCTGGATGTCCGGGCGCCGGCGACTGGGCCCAGCGAGGGCCCGGCGACGCACGAGCGCCAGCGACCGATCACGAGCGCACGAATCACGATGCGATCTGAATGTCGTCATCATCATCGCTAGCCTCCAAGCTGGTGGGAGAAGTTGTACTTGAACGAGAACTGCATCTTGTAGCCGTCGGAGTGGAACCCGTCCGAGAAGTTCACGCCGGCGGCCCCACTGGAACTCGCCGCCCATCATCACGTTGGCGACCGG
Organism: uncultured Chloroflexia bacterium; assembly: GCA_963735055.1. Taxonomy (GTDB): domain Bacteria; phylum Chloroflexota; class Dehalococcoidia; order Dehalococcoidales; family UBA2162; genus JBBITI01. Next base: position 61,457 of record CAVTJN010000012.1, read on the forward strand.
CGTGTAGAGCAGGTTGCCGAGCGCGTACTGCCCGTCATGGAACGCGTCGGCGAGCCTGGCCCTCGGTGTTGTCGATGTCCTGGTCGCGAGTAGCCGACCGTGCTGCTCCACTTGTCGTTCCACGTGGTGGTCGAGGAACAGCGACCAGTGCCGATGATCGGGATGCGTCTTGCCGAGGATCGGCGACGTCGCGTTGCCGAGTTGTTGACGATGCCGATGTCCACCGGCGAGTCGTTCATGTAGTTCTGGATCCCTTCGCCGTAGACGAACTGCAGGCGGATCACGTCGTGTCTTCGTCGGCTTCAGGTTCGAGCTGACAGTTCAGGCCCCAGCCCGGTCGCGCTGCCGGACAGGTCGAACTGGTCGTCGCAGCACGTCGTCCCAGTTGATGCGGCGGAGCATGCCGGCGACCTGGACGTAGCCCCACTTCCCGCCATACGTGTACGCGCCCGAGAAGTCCGGCAGCGGGAAGCGCCCCTTGACGTTCTGCAGCTCGATACGGTCCGCGTAGACGCCCTGGTCGCCGCTCGCGCCCGGCCGCTCGAGCGGCCAGCGTGAGCCTCGTTGTCGCCCTTGATGCGGCATCCAGCGCACCTGCACGTTCCGGAAGAACACCATGCCGGTCGGCCCCCAGTACTCGAGCGAGTTCGGGAAGACGTCGGGATCCATGAACGGGCTCCACGTCTGGCCGGCGCCGAACGCGCCCGAGCTCGCCGTAGGCATGGCGCAGCCGGAACGTCGTCTGGCCCTCGTCCACGCCCGTGCCGAACAACTCGAACTCGAACTGGGTCTTCAGCTCGCCGAGCGCGGTCGGCGTGGAGCGTCTTCACGCCGAAGCGGGTCTGCCGGACGCCGGCGAACGTGTGTCGTCCTTGCCGAACTGGTCGGCCAACGACGGCAGCTTCGTGCACGCGCATCGTGTCGAACCAGTTCGGGTTGATCGTCTTGAAGTTCTGGCCGATGTCGAGCATCGCGAAGCCGTAGATGTCCATCGACGGCTTCGGCTCCTGCGCCGGCTTCGCCGCGTCTTGGGCGATGACCGGCGCGTCCGCGAGGACCAGGAGCGCGAAGGCCGCGCACGTCGCTATCGTCCGGAGGAATCGTCTGCTCATGTGCCGCCACTCCTTGATGATGACCTACTTGACGTGCGCCTTCTCCCACGCGCGCACCTTCCGCCTGGCCTCGTCGAACAGCCGTTCGTAGTTGCCCTTGAGAAGCTTCTGCCGCGCCTCGGGCGTCAGCTTCGCGAACAGCGGCGCGTAGATGTCGTACGATCTTCAGGTACTTCGCCTGGTCGGTCGGCGCCACCTCGTCGGTGCCGAACAGCAAGCGGTCCGGGTACTTGTTGATCAGGTTCGCGGTGGTCTGCAGGGCCTCCGGGCGTCGCGACGACGTACTTGGCCATCTCGTCCCACGAGATGTCGACGTAGAACCCCCTGAGCGCCGGGTTCGCCAGGCCGCGCTCCATGAACGAGAGCTGGTCCTTGACCGGGTGCACGACGCGCCCGACGCCCGCGTGCGCCCAGATGATGGTGGCGTCCGGGTGTCGCGCCAGGAGGTCGCGCATCTGCAGCACCATGTACGGTTCCTGCCCGGGCTTCGGGAAGGGCATGTCCACGTCGCTGTGGAGGATGGCCACCAGACCGGTCTCCGCGCAGAAGTCGAAGATGCGGTCCAGCGCCGGGTCGAGGAGGCTCGCGGTCTTGCCGGCAATCTTCGACGAGACGAACTCCTTGTGGATCGTGAACTCACCAATCCCCGAGAAGACGCCCGGAAACGTGAGCAGCACACGCCGGATGTGGTCGGCGGCGTACATGTCGGCCGGGTTGAACCCGATGATCATCGGATCGAAGCGCGCCTGCTCGGCCGGCGTCAGCGACTTGTACTGCATCGCCAGGAAGGCGTCGGTGAACGAGTAGTAGTAGAGCGGCGCGTCCGACTGCAGGTAGTAGGACGGGGCGAAGTCGCCCGAGTTGTTCTTGTCCCACATCTGCTGCAGCGGCAAGCCG
>CAVTJN010000013.1:0-33866 GCA_963735055.1 uncultured Chloroflexia bacterium
CTCCGAGGGGCTGTTCACTCATCCTTTACTTACAAAGGAATCACCAAACCATTCGTCCGGTAATTACATGTTCCTCGATATGATAGCGGCCCTAAAATGGGTACAGCGGAACATCGCCGGTTTTGGGGGGAATCCTGATCATGTGACTATTTTCGGCGAGTCCGGAGGTGGAGATAAGGTCGTTTGCATGCTTACTTCCCCTCTGGCGATGGGACTGTTCCACAGGGCGATCTGCGAAAGCGGTGGAAGCCGCGCTCATGCCACACCTTTAAAAGATATGGAAGAATTCGGTAGCAGGTTATTCACTAGCCTTGGCGTAGATAAGAAATCCGATCCCCTCGCTGCCGCCAGATCGATAAATTTCGAAAAATTTATCGAGGTCAGCCAGGCTATGAACGTAGAAATGGGCGGGCAGTATATTTTTATGGGACCTTGGGGGATTGTCAGTGACGGGTGGTTTTTACCTGATAGTCCCTATGATATCTTTGAGAAGAACAAACATAACGCCGTTCCGATAATTGCATGCGCTAATCTTGGGGAACTGACCGGGCCCGGTTATGTGCATGTACCGGAGATGGTCCCGGGTTATGTGAAACTTCTCAATGCGGCAAACCGAGGTGGCGTGAAAGGATATGCGGCGATATTCGACCAAGTACCAGGCAATTTCAGAAAGGAAGGTGGAGTATCCGCCCACGCCATGGAATTGCATTTTGTTTTTGGTGACGTTGACGATCCGCTGCCGTGGGAAAGACTCCGCTACATGTATCAGGCCGCTGGAGCGAAATCACCGATGCCCGTGATTACCGATGCCGACAGGAAAGTTTCTGAAGCCATGATGAAGATGTGGACCAACTTCGCCAAAACCGGCAATCCCAGCATTGAGGGAGAAATTGACTGGCCTGCCTGGGACGAGGCCACTGACCAGTACCTCTACATCACCGAATCGCCGGAGGTGAGGTTGGGGTTCTCAAAGGTTGGGCAGAAGTGAAAAGGGTGATCCTTCACAATGAAACCTGGGGAATCGGCATTGGACTGCTAGAGGTGCGGTGTCTCCGCCGATGCCTTAGCCTCGTCTGTTTCTCTCTGGCTCTTTGATCTTCACAATCGGAGCAGTATTCTCGGGGTCGTCCAGGTTTGCCTTGTGGGTTTGGAGGTAATAGCTGTCCGCAGATCTTGCAGGTTAATGGTTTCTCCGTTTGCCCCTGATGCGCGAGTCGACTCTCCCGCAGTTGTTCAAACTGGAGGACGGCCCTGATGGTCTCCCCGTCTAGTTCGCCGCTGTAGTATCCATGCTCGTGTATCAGTCCACAGATCGCCAAGTCCCTCACGTCCTCGGCGGTGATTCGCCTGTGAGAACCTATGTATTTCCCGTTGAACCAGTGGGCAAACTTCTTGGGACCGCTGGCGATCATGGGTCACTCTCGGACACCGGACTGCAGTGATGTTCGAGCGTGGCCAGATTCTACTGCGGAATTATTGAATAGCCTGGTGAATCGCTCGACCCATGAGTCTATGCCAAGAACAGCGATGCCCGAGGGTAGAAATATATGGATATTGGGAGACGCAGCAGGGGCAGCCTCTCCCCGAAACACCTTCTGGGTGGCTGGACCTGCTGATCGCCCGTCGCCGGTAGTTTGTCCACCTTCGGTGTTGGTGTCTGGAGCGATGGGTATCTGAGTCTATTGCATGGAGGTGGAACATACGCCGTTCTTCGACATCTTTACCGAAGCTGCCTCCCGCAACACCATCAAAGAGGTAGGCGACCTCGGTCATCCCCGACCCCTGCGGGCAAGTCTTACCGCTGACACGATTCAAGCATCGTAACCGGAGGTGATATAATTCAGGAGAACACCTCACCGGGCAGGAACGCCTCAAGGCCGGCCCGGCGGAACGTGCAACTGAAAGGATGTACCTATGGGTTTGACCTGCGGACTGATCGGCGTCCCTTCCTGCGGCAAGACGGTCATCTTCAATGCCATTACCGCGGCCAGGGTCCCGCTCTATAACGGCTCGGAAATGAACCGGGTGATCGTAAACCTGCCCGACGAACGGATGGACCGTCTGGTGGCCATGTACCATCCCCGGAAAGTAGTCCCGGCCACTCTGGAAGTAGTCGATACGGCCGGCATCCGGCCCCAGGACGACGGCCGCCGGTCTCGATTGGTAAGCAACATCAAGGACGTTGAAGCCCTGCTTCATGTCGTCCGCTGCTTTGAAGATGAGCAGGTACCCTTCGAGTTTTCCACCATCGACCCGGTGCGCGACGTGGAGACGGTGGACCTCGAGATGATGGCATCCGACGTGGCCACGTTACAGAATAAGCTGGAGCGCATCGGCAAGAAGGCGCGCAGCGGCGAAAAGGACGCCGTGCGCGAACTGGGCCATTGCCAGAAAGTGCTCGCCGGTATTCAGGACGGCGTCCCGGCGCGCCGCCAGGAACTGACCCCCCAGGAGATGGCCAGCATCAAAGAATGCAACCTGGTTTCGGCCAAGCCGACCCTTTATGTCGCCAACATCAAGACCATGGCCGACGCCGGCAACCGGCACGTTCAAGCCCTGAAAGAGCTTGCCCGGAAGGACGGGGCCGAGACCATCGTCGTTTGCGGCAAGGACGAGGCGGATATCAGCGAACTGGAACCTGCCGACCGGAAGATATTCCTGAAGGAACTCGGGATCGAGAAGTCGGCCATGGAACTCTTGCTCCAGGCGGCCTACCGCAAGCTGGGGTTGATCAATTTCTTCACCACCGGCGAAGACGAGGTACGCGCCTGGACTTGCCGCCGCGGTGATAAGGCGCCCGTCGCCGCCGGCAAGATCCATTCCGACATGGAAGCCGGTTTCATCCGCATGGAAGTGACCAAGTACACCGACCTGATCGAACTGGGCAGCGAGTCGGCGGCCGTCAAGGCCGGCAAGCAACACCTGGAGGGCCGTGAGTACGAAGTCCAGGACGGCGACATCGTCATGGTCCTCTTCAACGCCCGGCATTGAAGGACCGGCCTTCGGCTGGCGCCGGGAACGCCATCATCAATGACCGCATGCGGGAAATTCACGGCCGGGCCGTCTCCTATTTCGCCGAATCGGGCCGGAAGGGAATTGACTGAAGACACCAGGGCCTGGGTGAGGACGAAGGCCGCCTGAAGCGCCTCGGTCGGGCACAGCGGAAAACACTCCTTGCAGCTCCAGCACTCCCGGGCGGCTATCTCCGGAATGAAGGCGATCTCGCGTTTCACGCCTTGATTGACAAACCCCACCGCGTTGGCCTTCTTGACCTCGGCGCAGTATCTTACACACAGCCCGCACAGCACGCAGAATGAGGCCTCTTTATCGAAACGGTCCTTGTCGGCGCCGTACTCCCGGGCCAACTCCGTCAGGATCGGGGAATCGGGGGCGTGGGCCATCATCAGTTCCAGCAGCATCTTGCGAATCCGGTCGACCTGTTCCGACCGCGTCCTTACCACCAAGTTCGCCGCCACCGGGTAAGAGCACGCCGTATCGAGACTGGTTCTGCCCCGGGCCTCGATTTCCACCATGCAGATCCGGCACACGCTGTAAGGCTTCAACTTGTCATGCTGGCACAGGGTCGGAATCATAATTCCGGCGCTGCGGGCCGCTTCCAGAACGGTCATCCCTTCCTCGGCATTAACCTGTTTACCGTCGATCGTTAGAACAACCTGGCTCATCCCTGTTCGCCTCGCTATCGTACTGCCGGGGACAATATACCGCACACACCCGCCGGACAGCGCTTCTCTTTGATATGGGCATCCCACTCGTCCCGGAAGTGCTTGATTGAGCTGACGAATGTCTTGGAAGCCCCCTGCCCCAAACCGCACAGCGATGCCACCCGCTGGACCTCGGAAATCGCCTCCAGCAGGGCGATGTCGCCCTCCCGGCCGGTCCCTTCGCTGATTCCGGTCACTATCTTGAGCATCTGTCTCAGCCCGTCGCGGCACGGCGTGCACTTGCCGCACGATTCGTCGGTGAGAAAGGTCAGGTAGAACTTGACGGTGTCCACCACGCACGCACCCTCGTCCATCACCGTCAGCCCGGAGCCCAGCGCCAGTCCGGCCCGGTTCACCTCGTCGAAATCTACCGGTAAGTCGAGCAGCGCCTCCGGAGCGAACCCGCCCATCGGTCCGCCGACCAGGACCGCCTTGAACTTTTTGCCGTCGGGAACGCCGCCGCCAATGTCAAAGACGATCTCTCTCAAGGTCATCCCCATCGGGGCTTCGACCATGCCGCCGTTGTTGATCTCGCCCATCAGCGAGAAGACCCTGGTTCCCTTGCTCCGTTCCGTGCCGATGCTGCTGAACCATTCGGCGCCCCGGTCGATGATCATCGGCACGTTGGCCCAGGTCTGCAGATTGTTGATGTCCGTCGGCTTCGTCCACAACCCGCTGTCCGTGGCGTGCCCGTAGTTCTTGGCCGGTTCACCGACCCTGCCCTCGATAGAAGCCATTAACGACGTCGTTTCCCCGCACACGTAGTTTCCGGCGTCGATGTTGATCTTGATATCGAAGTTGAGGCCGGAACCGAGTATGTTCTTCCCGAGCAGTCCGTAGTCCCGGGCTTGCTTGATGGCGATCTCCGTGTTTTCCACCGTCAGCGGAAATTCGTCCCCCACGAAGATGTAGCCCTCATTCGCCTCCATGGCGTACGCCCCGATGAGCATCCCCTCCAGGATCAGGTGGGGATTGGCTTCCATCATCCGTCGGTCCGGGAAAGCGCCGGGGTCACCCTCGTGGCAGTTGCAGATAACATACTTGGTGTCGCCTTTGGCCAGCCGCACTGCTTCCCATTTAGTGCCCGCCGGGAAGGCCGCCCCACCCCGCCCCCGCAGGTTGGCTTTCTTGATCTCCGCCGTTACCTGTTCCGCCGACATCGTGGTCAGCACTTTGACCAGGGCGGCGTAGCCGCCGGCGGCCAGGTAATCATCGATGCTCCTGGGGTCGAGCTTGCTGTTGTTTCCGGTGAGCAGCCGCATCTGCTTCTTGTAGAAGGGGATGTCCGGCTCATGGACCGTCTTCTCGCCCGTTATCGGGTCGGCATAGAGAAGGCGCTCCACAACCTTCTTTCCCGCCAGCGTCTGGGTCACGATCTCACCGGCATCCTCGGCGGCTACCCGCACGTAACAGGTCCCTTCCGGATAGATCACCACTATCGGGCCCTGTTCGCAGAGGCCATGGCAGCCCGTTTCCCGGACTTCAACCTTAGTCTTCAGACCGCTTTTGTCGATCTCCGCTCGCAATGCGCTGACGATTCCCCGGTTGCCCAGGGCATGACAGCCGGTCCCCCCGCACACCGCCACCCAACGGCGGTTGTGGCCTCTCCCGGACACGATACCCTTCCTGAGATCTTCCAGCGCCGCGGGCGAACTTATTCTTGGCATCGCTTTCCCCTAGTCACACTTCTTCAACACGTCGCCGGCCTTGTCCGGCGCCATCTTGCCGTGATGCCTGCCGTCGACAACCATCACCGGACCCTGGGCGCAGCGCCCCATGCAGGTCACCGCCTTCAGACTGAACCTCATCTCCGGGTCTGTTTCGCCCGCCTTGGTCCCGGTAGACTCCTCGACCGTTTTGAGGAGGCGCTGCGAACCGCGCACGTGGCAGGACGTACCGTTGCAGACCTGGATTTCGTGGCGGCCTTCCGGAACGAGGCTGAACGCCTTGTGGAATGAGGCGATGTGCCGTACCTTGCTGGCCGGAACGCCCAGTCGGGCGCCTACCTTCTCCAGCACATCTTTGGAGAGCCAGTGGTCTTCCCTCTGTATCTCCAGCAACACCTGGATCAATGACCCGGCGCCGCCCCCGTGCTTCTTTATGATCTGGTCAATCCTTCCGTCATCCATCGCGTGCCCTGACCTTCTTCCTTTGTCTCCCCTGGAACCGCATGTTCCAGGTGTCCAACTCCTGCCCTCTAGACCAGGGCAAAACTCTTCTGCCGGTCATCGAACGTCACCAGACCTTCCCGGACTGACTTGCTGAGGTGTTTTGTGACTTCGGCACGGCTCAGACTCAGGATCCGGGAAATCTCCTCAACTGCCAGGCGCCGGTCCCGCAACAACCACAGGATCTCCTTCGTGGTCAATTCTTCCCCGATCGTCTCGCGGTAGATCCGCTCCACCTCTTCACTGTTAAAGAATTTGAGATACTCCTCTTCCGTCTGAAAGTGGACCCGCAACCGCTCCCGTTCCACCAGCTTGATGTAAGGGATCAGGCTTCTGGCCGCTTCCAGCCTGACCTTCAATCCGTCCTCGTTTCCGTCTTGTCCCTTGTCTATCCCGATCGGGCCCATGGCCTTCAATTCCCGGGTGAAATCGGTGACGACCTCGGCAAAGCGGCTGCCCTGCGAAGCCGACACGAATTCCAGCCTTAACCTTGCCGGGTCCACGCCGATATGCTTCAGCAGTTTCTTGCACAGCAGCATCATGCTCAATGCTTCGTAGTTTCCCTGGGTAAGATAGTGGCATTCGCCAAGCCAGCAGCCGGCGATGAGCACTCCGTCCGTTCCGTTCGCAAAAGCGCGCAACACGAACGAAAGGTCAATGCGCCCGGTGCACATGACGCGGATGATCTTAAGCTGCGGCGGGTACTGTAGCCTGGAAACTCCAGCTAAATCAGCAGCTGAGTACCCTCACCAATGGCATAAGAATCCCAGGATTGTTGGCTCAAACCCGTGTCTCGTGACCATCCTTCGCTACTCTCCTAACCGGTCACCGGTCTTTGGACGCCCAACCAGTGGGTTCATACCAGTGCCGGGACCCCGGCCGGGGCCGGCGCCGCTGCGTCTATTTGGGCATTAATCTCGTCATCGGTGAAATGCTTGCAGAATATGGCCCCGGTGGGACACTTGGCGTTGCACAGTCCATCTCCCTTGCACAGGACCGGATTGACCTTGGCCGCCTTGCCTCTGGCCGTATCGACCAGTTCGATGGCGCCGTAGGTGCAGACCGAGACGCAGGCTCCGCAGGCGATGCACTTCTTCTCGTCTACGTCGGAGATGGAACCCGGGGCAATGACCCAGTCGCTGGAAAGTATGTCCACCGCCCGGCCCGCCGCCCCATAGGCCTGGGTAATCGTCTCGGATATGTGCTTCGGGTAGTGGGCCAACCCGCACAGGAACACGCCATCGGCATCGGTGTCAACCGGCCGCAGTTTAACGTGGGCTTCTTTCAGGAAACCGTCCAGACTCAAAGACACCTTGAATTGCCGCGATATTTCCCTGGTGGTCTCTGCCGGGATGACTGCCGCCGCCAGCGCCAGCAGATCGGCGTCGAGGGCGATCTTCTTGCCCAGAACATAGTCGGTCGCCGTCACCCTGAGGATACGCTTACCCCCCTCCTCGACCGCCTCCACCTGTGGCATATCGTCCGGCTCGTAGCGGATGAACTTGACCTCCCGGTCCGCCGCCTCCCGGTAGTAGTCCTCGGCGAACCCGTAGGTCCTCATGTCCCGGTAGATGACGTAGACGTCCATCTGCGGACTTATCTCTTTCAGTTTCAAAGCATTCTTGACGGCCTGGGTGCAGCACACCCGGCTGCAGTAGTTCCGGTCCTCATTCCGGCACCCCACACACTGGATCATCACCACGCTCTGGGCGTCGGCCACCATCGCCTCTTTGCCGGCGATCTTTCCCTCCAGCTCCAGCAAAGTCATCACCCGGCTGTCTTTCCCGTACAGGTATTCCGTCGGTTTGTACTCTTCAGCCCCGGTGGCGATGACCGTGATGCCGTGGCGTATCTCCCTTACCCTTCCTTCAGACGTCACTTTAGTTACGAAATTGCCGATGTATCCCGAAGCCTCGGTGACCGTGGCGCCCGTCAATTTGTGGATCGAGGCGTGCCGGTAAACCTTACCGGTCAAATCACTGAGATAGGCCTGGACATCCATTCCTTCGAGGGTGTAATGAATTCGCCGGGCCATACCTCCCAGGTCCTTGTCGCGTTCCACCAGGTAGACCTCAAAACCCTGGTCCGCCAGACTCAAAGCGCTGGTCATCCCGGCGACGCCCCCGCCCACCACCAGCGCCCGCTTGTCCACCGGCAGCTTGAATTCCTCCAGAGGCTGGAGCAGCGAGCTACGGGCGACCGACATTCGGACAATATCTTTGGCCTTTTGCGTGGCATCTTCTTTGTCGCGCGGGTGGACCCAGGAGCAGTGCTCTCTGATATTGGCCATATCGAAGAAATACTGGTTGATGCCGCCCTCGCGCATCGTCTCCCGGAACAGCGGTTCGTGCGTCTTGGGAGTACAGGCGGCCACTACCACCCGGTTGAGACCTTTTTCCCGGATGGCGTCGGCGATCTGCTGCGCATTCTCGGTGGAACATGCAAACAGCGTCTTCTGGGCATGGACTACATTCGGCAGCGTGGCCGAATACTCGACTACCGAAGGGACATCCACCACTCTTCCGATGTTGGCTCCGCAGGCGCACACGAAGACCCCACGCGGGGCTCCTCGCCGGTCACGTCTCGCTCCACCGGGTACACCCGTTCTTTGGCCAGCGCTCCTCGCCGGCGGGCCAGCAACTGGCTGCACAGGGCCGCCGATCCGCTGGCGCCCATCACCGATTCCGGAATATCCCGGGGACCCTGGAAGGCGCCGCTGACGAAGACCCCCGGCCGGGAGGTCTCAATCGGATTGGCCGCCCCGGCCTCACAGAATCCGTGGTCGTTGAGATCGACGCCGAACGTGCCGGCCAACGCTTGAACGTCCTCCGGCGGGTTCAACCCCACCGACAGCACCACCAGGTCGAACTCCTCTTCCTTCACCCCGTCGTCGTTGGTGGCGTATCTGATGGTCACATTGTTGCTTTCCGGGATCTCCTTCCCGATTGACACGTAGCTCCGGATGAAACGGACCCCGGAAAGGCCTTCGGCCCTCTGGTAGAACCGTTCGAAATCCTTGCCAAACGACCGGACGTCGTTATGAAAGACGGTGGCCGCCAGATCACTGTCATGGTCCTTTGCCAGAATCACCTGCTTCTGGGTATAGGTGCAGCATACCGACGAGCAGTAGCTGTTGCCGCCGGCCAGGATCTGCCGGGAACCGACGCATTGAATCCACGCGATCCGCTTGGGATGCTTGCCGTCCGATGGGCGGGCTATTTCCCCTTCGTAGGGTCCGGTGGCGCTCAGTATCCGCTCAAAATCGAGGCTGGTCACCACGTTCTTGAATTTGCCGTATCCGAAATCGGCCCTCACCCGGGGGTCAAAAGTCTCGAAACCGGGCGCCAGCACGATCGCCCCCACCTCAATTTCCACTTTCTCCGGCTTCTGATAGAGATCGATGGCCTTCTTCTCACACACGCCCACGCAGATCTGGCATTTCTTGTCCTGGAGGAAAGAGCAGGTCTTGGCGTCGATGTAAGACTTCAGTGGCGCCGCCTGGGGAAAGTAAATATGAATGCACTTGCTTAGCGAGAAGTCCTGATTGAATTCATCGGGCACCCTGACCGGGCAGTACTCGGCGCAGGACCCGCAACCGGTGCACTTGTCCTGGAGGATGTATCTCGGGTTCTTGATCAGGGTCACCCGGAAGTCTCCCGCCTCCCCCTCCACCCGGTCGACGTCGGTGAGTGTCAGCAGACGGATGTTGGGATGTCGGCTCACCTCGTTGAACTTGGGCGATTCGATGCACATGGAACAGTCGTTGGTGGGGAAGGTCTTATCTAGCTGGGCCATCTTCCCGCCCATGGCCGGCGCCTTTTCCACCAGGAAGACCTTGAAACCCATGGCGGCCAGATCGAGCGAAGCCTGGATCCCACCGATCCCCGCGCCCACCACCATGACGTCGCCGACGTTCTCGTCGGCGGGACTCTCCATCAACTGTTCCTCAACTCGTCCTTCTTCCACCGTGCCTGCTCCTTATCGGGTCTGACGCGTCCTTAGGCCAAAACACCCCATTGCTTAAGTCGGGCGGCCCAGCCGCTCGGGATGCGAGTACACCGTGAGGCGGCTGCCGCGGGCATAGCCCACCAGGGCGATGCCCAGATCGACGGCTAGTGAAATCGCACGGTCCGTGGGCGAACTCCTCGAAACGACCACCGGGACTTGCATCGTCGCCGCCTTCAACAGCATCTCCGACGAAACGCGGCCGGTGGTCAGCAACACCCCGTCACGGGTCGATAATCGCCGCAACAGGCATTCACCTTGGATCTTGTCCAGCGTATTGTGCCGCCCGATGTCCTCGGCCACCACCAGCAGGTGGTCCCGGTCGGCCAGCGCCGACGAATGAACGCCACCGCAAATCCGGTACAACTCCATCTGCTTCTGAAACTTCTGCATCAGGGTCAGCAGTTCCCCCGGCGTGACCTTCAGGTCCGATTCAACCTTCTGCCCACTGGTTACAAACGCCGCCCCGCCGCCGCAACCGGAGGTGAGTCTGCGCAGGGCCGGCAATTCAAACTCCGCTTTGCTGAGCTTCACCTCGGCCAACGATTCTTCATCGCACACGCGCATCGTCGTCACATCACCGGTGCCGGTGATGATTCCCTCGGCATACAGAAACCCGAGCACCAGGCAATTCAACTTGGTTGCCGTGCACAGCACGGTGACCAGCTCCTTACCGTTCACCGAAATCGTGAGCTCCGTTTCGCCCGGCACGCAGGTTGTGCTCCGCTCCCAGCCCTCGTCGGAATAGCGGTCGCACACCATATCGGGTATCACCCCTTTGGTCGCCGGCTCATCCATGGTCTTCGGCATCTCTCGCATCTCCAGCGGCTACAGGGCTTCCTGGACAATTTCGGTAATATCTTTGATCTCGATGGCCTCACCACCCGGCACCGTCAGCCTGCTGTCCTCAAAGTTCACGATGCAATACGGACAGGCCGTGGCCAGGACCTCGGCCCCGGCGTCGACCGCCTGTTGAATCCGGATATCGGAAAACCGCTCGCCCTTCTTTCTGTCCATCCAGATCCCCCCGCCACCCCCTCCGCAGCAGAGACTGCTCTCCCGGGAATCCGCCATCTCGATCACCTCGCTGCCTGTCGCCTTCTTCAGGACTTCGCGGGGCTGGTCGTACAGGCCGTTGTGCCGCCCCAGGTAGCACGGGTCGTGGTAGGCCACTTTCTTCGCGTACTGGCCGGTAAGCTTGATCCTGCCGTTCTTGACAAGTTCTGCCAGGTACTGGGAGATGTGCACCACCTCGAAGTTGACCTTGAACTGGGAGTACTCGTTTTTGAACGTGTGGTAGCAGTGCGGCGAGGAAACCAGGATCTTCTGTACCCCGTTGTCCACGAACGACTTGATATTCTCCCGGGCCAGACGCTTGAACAGCGCCTCGTCACCCGCCTTGCGGATGCTCTCGCCGCAACAACTGTCCCTGGACCCCAGGATGCCGAAATCCACACCGGCGCGGTTTAGAATATTGACCGTTGCCACCGCCGTCTTCTTCAGTCTCGGATCATAGCTGGAGTAGCAGCACGGGAAATAAAGGACTTCCGTCCCCTCGGTAAAGGTCTTCACCGACAGGCCGGCCGCCCAGTCAGCCCGCTTCTCCCTCTTCTCACCCATCGGGTTACCTTCAGCGCCGAGGCTCGCGCTGACCGTGTGGATCGGGTCCGGTACCACCCCGTATTCCGAGGCGATCCGGCGTATTGAGACGCCAACCTCGATCTGTTTCACTCCCCTCGGGCACCGCGTCGGGCAGTTGTTGCAGGTCGTGCAGCGCCAGATATCTTCACCTTCGATCTCCGGCAACCCGAACGTAGCCTGCCGGACGATGCTGCGGATGCTGAACTTCCGGACCCGGTTCCACGGGCACACCGTATCGCACAGCCCGCATTGGTAGCAGTATTTGAAAGCTTCGCCGCCGGCCTGTTTTATGGCGTCAATCGCTTCTTTGAAGGGGGATACAACTTCCATCATCGCCTTCTTCGCCTCGGTTACTTACCCTTTGACACCCGGGCCAGCGTATCTCTGACCGTCTTCAGGCCGTGTTTCTGCACCAGCGACTCCAGTCCGGTCTCGATCTCTTCCGGAGTCTCCTGCTGCTTACCGTCTTCCACGTCCCTTTCTTCGTAGGTCAGACAGCCGGGTTCGCACACCTGGACGCACATCGGCGCCTCCAGCGGCGGCTCGTTCGCACAAAGGTCACATTTTAGAGGCAGCCCGGAATCCGGTTCTTTAAAGATATCCCGCGACGGGCAGGAAGCCCCGCAGAACGTGCACAGGCTGTACTCTTTCCCGCTGATGGTGTGGACCTGCCTGCCGTTGCATTGCGCCGGGGTATAGTCACTGGCATATACCGGCACGTACTCGTTTGCCAGTTCGTTGCGGAACACCCGGATCCGTGACCTGCTTGGATTCGTGATGCTGTATTTCGGAGTGGCATGAAACGCCGAACAGGCCGTTTCGCAGGAAAGGCAGCCCGTGCACTTATCAGTATTGACCTTGATTATTTTGTCCTTCTTCATCGGTAGGAAGCCCTCGTCATTTTACTTCACAACCCTTCGCAGTGGACCTACCCCTTAGCCAGAATGCCTCTCTTCTCGAAGTCCGCCCGCACATAACTCAATCCCAGCCTGTCAAGCGTTTCCGCTTTAGGGACACCGTCTTCGTTCCATCCCCGGTATGTATAGTAGTCGCTTAGCAGCTTCTGCTCAACTTCCTCGTTTCTGACCGCCCAGTGGTCTTCCGGCGGTCGTTCGTCCTTTCTCCTCATCCCCCGCCTTACGTTAAGCGCCCGGACCAGGTTGCGGTTCCGCTGCCCTATTTCCCAGAGGCCCTTCTCATCCATATCTATTCCCGCCGCCGCCGCGATAAAGTCCGGGTCATTATGGATAGTGTATGCGACCTTACCGCCGAACTGGCCCCTGAAGGACGAGAGGAAGGCGCACAGTCCGAGCGAGTCATCGACATAGTGCATCATCTCGTTCCACTCGGCGATTTCGCACGCCATCTGGTTGGTTATCTGGTCGCGCTTCTCCCAGTTCAGGAAATATTGCTTGAACTTCTCGTCGGGCGGAGCCACCCATTCTCTGACGAAGGCCTCTCTCTCCTCCGGGGTGGGGAGTGGATTCTGGGGGAACGAACCTTCAATCTGCGTAATGCCCATCTTCTCGCCGGTGGCAATCATCAGGAAGAACGCCGGATTCAGCCTGCCCAGCTTGATGGGTATTTGCTCAAACTTCTTGGTGGTGTTGTGGTCGAACTTCTCCGCCCCTTTGCCGATCTGTCTCGCGGCTGCGTACACACCGTTGGCAAGAATATCCCCGATTCCCTCTCGGCGCACGATTATGTCAAGTAAGTAGTGGAACCTCCCCCTGATATCGGCAGGCATACCCGGAAAGTCCTTCTCCGTGAGAATGCCGGCTTCGAGCAACTCCAGGGCGAAGGCAATGATCTGAGGCGTGGAGTAGGCGTCGACTCCGTACTCCTCAGCGATGGGAAGCATTTCATAGCTGAAGTCCAACTCCTGGAAGGCTGCCATATGGAAGGTATCTTTGGCGTAGCACTTATAGGAAAATCTCGGCCCACCCGGCATCTGAATCACATTGTGGCAGATCTTGGGACAGTTGAAACAACCTGTTTGCCGGGAAAGGTTGTCGAACTTCATCCGCGTCCAGCGTTCTTCCAGCTCTTTGCTCCAGTAATCCCGGAGACGCGTGCGGGCATTACCCCAGGCGAAGTTGTTATGATGGAAACTGTCATCTTCGTCGGTGGCCATCCAGTCACCGAGTTGTTGCCGGTGCTTGGCCATTTCCTGATAAACAACCGACCGGCCTTTCTCCCGGGCGATCTCCTCGGTCTCCTCATGCCTCGACATGATCTCTTTTCTTGCCGCCATGCACATGGCAAAGAGCTCCGCCGGTTTGGCCACATATATGTCTTTGGTCCCGTGAATGGCGATCGCCTTAAGTCCCTTGTCTCCCATGACGGCACCCGCCCCGCCTCGCGCCGCGCTGGCATCGCTGTGGGTGATGGAAGCCGTGTAAACCCGGTTTTCCCCGGCCAGACCGATGGCTGCCACCTGGGCCTTTTCCTGCCCCACCTCAACCCTGATCAGGTCCGCCGTTTCCCGGGTACCCTTGCCGGCCAGATGCCTGGCATCCCGAATTTCCACCTTGTCATTGTCTATCCACAGATAGACCAGGTGAGGGGATTTGCCCCGAATAACGATCTTGTCATAACCGGCAAATTTCATCTGGGGGCCGAAGTAGCTGCCCATCAACGAATGGGACATCAGATTTGTCTGGGGAGAGAAGGAATTCACCGATACGCGGTTGGCCCCGGCCACTGCGGTGCCGTCAAGAAGGCCGGAACTGAATATCAGCAGGTTGTCGGGCGAAAAAGGTTCCGTCTCCGGCGGGACCCGGTCCCAGAGTATCTTTGCCGCCGTGCCCTGCCCGCCCAGGTAAAGTCGCGTCAATTCCGGGTCGGTGTGCTCTTTCTCGATGCTTCCGCGGGTCAGATCAATTTCGAGATTAACGCCTGTCTCAGCGTACCTCAATTCCTAGCCTCCCTCGGCTTAGCCCCTTGGCTAGCCCCCCTCGGCTTAGTAAGCCTTCAGTACTGAGTCAAAATAGCGGTTGGCTTTCTCTGCCAACAAGCTGTGGTACTCGTCAAATAGCGCCCTGGCCTCGGACCGGAGCCAGTTGTCCGGTAACAATTCTTCGGGCAGGTCGGGGTCAAAGAACGGCAACCTCCGGTATTCATGAATCAGCTTGAACCTTTCGGCGAAACACTCGCTGGCCTCGATCTTCTCCCCGGCGTGGACGCGCCCCAGGTGCTCATTCAATTTGCCGCGATAGCCGCTGATGAAATCGGCGTACCCTTTATGGATACGGTCCAGGTCCCAGCCGCGGGCAACCAGTCTCTTTGGATCGGCGAAGCCAAGGTGCTTCGCCTGAAACACCTGAAGGAATTCCTTTATCTTCAGCGTTCTGGCCAGCTTGCCCACATCCTCACTCAGATCATGGGGTGAGATCCAGGTCGCCGTGTTGAGGGGTCCGTATCCCATCCAGGTAAGTTCCCGGCGCAGTGTGTCCCGGGCCTCCCGCTGTTCCTCGGGAATGAAGTAGACGATGACACTCCATTCGCCGTTCCATTGGCTGCCTTTCCTCTCAAAGATGCGGCGCTCCCCTTCCTCGAGCAGGGCAAGGCCACTACTGGTCAGCGAGTAGTAGCTTTTTGTCCCGTCGCGTCTTACTTTGAGAAACCCCGCCCGGCACATTCTGGATACCGCCGACCGGATGGACAACTCGGTAAGATCGAAATTCCCGAGGAGTCTGATAAGACTTCCGATCCCGATCTCCCGCCCTCTATAGCGTACGTAGTCGCCGTAAAGGGTTAGCATGGCCGCCCTGGGACGAAACATCAGAATGTCACAAATATGGTGCTGCGTTATTTTTACGCTATACCAATTCTAGTGCCCATCGAAGACCTTGTCAACATCATCGGCCGCCAAAGCGTCTACAAAACTCATCATCTGCGGGGGCCACTGACAACGGATCGACCTGGATCGTCATCCTGAGAGTCGGTTCCCTCAGCCGGAAGCACAAAATCCTTCGGTGCCTCCGGGATGGTCGAGAGGTACGTTCGTGCTCTCAGCCGGACGAACTAGAGCAGGTCGGCCACGATTTCGGCAATATCCCTGGCCTGAACGGTCTCTTCGACTCCCTTCGTCTTGAGACCGTCTTCCAGCATGATCAGGCAGTACGGGCAGGCCGTCGCTACCAGATCGGCTTTGGACTCGATAACCTCTTCGGTGCGTTTGACATTTACCCGCTTCTCCGGCTCCTCTTCCATCCACATGTGTCCCCCGCCGCCGCCGCAGCAGAAGCTCGCTGATCCGGTCCGGGCCAGCTCCACGCGCTTCACCCCGGCCGCCTCCAGTACTTCGCGTGGCTCTTTGTAGATATCGTTGTAGCGTCCGAGATAGCATGAATCGTGGTAGGCCACGGTCTTCTTGCCGTCTACACCGCGCAACTTCAACTTCCCGTCCCGCAACAAGCCGGCGATCAGCTGCGTGTGATGAATCACTTCGTAGTTGCCGCCGAATTGCGGGTATTCGTCCTTGAAAGCGTTGTACCCGTGGGGACAGGTGGTGAGAATCTTCTTCACGTTGTACCCCTTGAGTATCTCGATGTTCTTCTGGCACAGGGTCTGGAACAGATACTCGTCGCCCATGCGGCGGGCAGGGTCGCCGCAGCAACTCTCTTCGACGCCCAGTATGCCGAAATTGATGCCGGCCGCCTTCAGTATCTTGACCGTCGCGATGGCCACCTTGGCATTGCGCTCTTCGAGCGCCCCGGTACAACCCACCCAGTAAAGCAGGTCGACTTTGGCGTCTTCGGCGAGCGTCTTCACCCCTAGCCCCTCTGCCCAGGCCATCCGCGTCGCCGTGGTGCCGCGCCAGGGATGGTCGCGCGTGCTCAGGCTCTTCAACGCTTCCTGGGCGGACTCGGGCAACTGGGTCCGCTCCATGGTAAGGCTGCGCCGCATGTCCACGATCTTGTCGACGCGTTCGATGTAGACCGGGCAGGCCGCTTCACAGGCCCGACACGTGGTGCAGTCCCAGATCACTTCGTCGGTCACCGCTTCGGAGATCATATCGGGGCGGGGATCGATGGCCTTCCGCGAGAACGGCACCGGATACACCTGCTGCAGGTGGTTCTTGAGGTCCTGGACCACTTTCTTGGGACTAAGCGCTTTCCCGCTGGCATACGCCGGACACGCATCCTGGCAGCGCCCGCACCGGGTGCACGCATCCAGGTCCAGCAACTGCTTCCAGGTGTACTGCTCGACCTGCGACGTCCCGAAGCTTTCCGCCTTCTCCAGGTCGATCGGGACGAGGGCGCCCCTGGGACCCAGCGACCGGAAGAAGACATTCAGGGGAGAGATCACGATATGCTGCAGCCGGGACCGCATCACCCACATGTACCCCAATAGGCCCAGGGCCGGTATCGTGTGAATCAGGACCCGGTGCCAGACCAGGATCTCGTTCTTCATGGTCACGCCAAAGGTGAGAAAGGCCCGCGATATCAGATAGCCCACCGGCGACCATGACGCCCAGTCCGGCGGCGGCACCGCACTGGTGGCAATACGGTACCCCTTGACCATGAAACCGGTCAGCACCAGCACGAATGCCCAGACGTAAACCAGGGTATCGTCCTCTTTGGTGTCCAGCCGGTCCGGCCGCCGCACATAGCGCCGGTACACGGCCATGGCGCCCCCCACCAGCATCGCCACCCCCCCGATCTCAGATACCAGTGACGCATACAGGTAGATGCTCTGCGGCGGCATCGTCAGGCCCCCCAGCGAGAACAGCCGCACGATCTTACCGAGGAAGAGCAGGGCCGTCCCCCCCAGAATGAACAGGTGCATGAAGGACGGATACAACTCACCTTTACGGAAGAACCGGACATGGGGTACCGCCACCGCCAGGGTGGTGAGGAGGCGCCTGGTCCAATGGTCGCTGCGCTTCGCCGGCTGCCCCACCTTCCACAACCACCAGCGCCTTGCCAGACCGGCCACGAATACCACGAAGAGTACCGGCAAAATGATGCCGACCGCGATCACGATCGGCATGATGATCCGCCTGATGTAGTCTTCCTGCCCCAGCCAGAAGGCCAGTGCGTTCAAGCTCAACTCCTACCCCGGGTAAAAAGCAGTCAAGTGCGCGATGAAAAAGACCACCACCACCCCACCGACCGTCACCAGCAGCAAGGTGGCGATGTTCTTGTATTTCGGACCCAGCCAGAGGTCAAACAGTACGAGACGGACGCCCCACAGCAGCGACAGCATGATCGCCGCCAGTATCACGACCTCGACCAGGATGGCCGCCGCTCTAACCACGACTCCCTCCGCGATCACTCATGTTTGGCCGCGTCCGCCGGCGCTTTGGGCAGAATATCGAGGTATTTCAAACCGATGACAAAAAGAAACGCCACGAAGGCGATGATGCCAAGGGCCAGCAGTGTCTCCCAGATCGTGATCGGGAACACCCCGGTCGCCCCCCATTGTCCCTGGATCTCCCCGGGGTAGAGTTGCTGCACCTGGGCCGTCCCCGGTATCACGATGGCCACGCGCTCTCCCAGCACCCCGATGACGACCGACGCGCAGGCGATGAGCACCCATTTCACACTCTTCCCCCCTTTCGGGTGGAACAGGATGATCAGGGGTAACACGATGCCCATCCCGATCTGCAGGACCCAGAACAACCACCAGTAGGGTCCGGTGAACAAGAATATCACCCCTTCCCGGGCCGGGAAGTAGATATGAGTCAGCTTGTCGAAGAAGACCATCACGAAAAGAACGATGATGATCACCGATAGCATCCGCCCCAGGGCGATGATTATCTTGGTGTCCAGTGGCCGCCGCGCATACTTGAACGTGGCCGTAACCACGATCATGAGCAAGGCGGTGCCCGAGGTCAGGGCGGCGGTGATGAACTCGAAGGGCTTGATCGGCGACGCCAGGACCTCCCGGGTGCCGATGAGACCGAAGATCGACCCCGTGAAACTGTGCACCGCCAGCGCCCAGATAACGTCGATAGTACCGATGATCATCGCCCACTTGGTCTTGTTTTCGAGGGCCAGCCACAGGTACACCGCCATCAGCAGCAGATAGCCTGAGTACCAGATGCTGTTGAAGGCGAACATCGAGGTCGGGTTATTTAAGAAACCCCACGCGAACGGCCGCCAGAACTTCTCCGGCCGCCCCAAATCCAGTACCACCGAAACCATCGCCCCGGCGAAGAGCAACAGCCCCATGTATACGGCGATACGCCCGATCGGTTTGTATTCTTCACGCCTCAGCACGTAACACAGGGCCGACACCACGATCGCCCCGGCGCTCAGTCCGATGAAGAAGATATCGATGGTGATAAGCTGGCCCCAGGGAACCGCATCCGAGATCCCCCATACCTGCTGACCGAGCAAGTAGACCACCAGGAAACCGGCGGCCATGCCGGCCACCAGAATACTGAGTAACGCGGTCAACCAACGATAGCCGCGAGACTTACCCTCGATTGGTGCGTAGGTCAGATCCAATTACAGTTGTCCTTACCCCAGCAGGTAGTGCACCTTCGGGTGCGTACTCAACTCTTCGCGCAGTCGGAAGTTCCCGCGCGCTGCCAGCAACCGCGATACCTCGCTGTCCGGGTCGGCCAGGTCACCGAAGGTCCGGGCCCTGGTCGGGCATTCCTCAACGCAGGCCGGCACGACGTCCACCCCGACCGTCTTCCCTTCTTTCAGCGCCCGGTCAATCCGGTGGAAACAGAAGATACATTTTTCGACCACCCCGCGTACCCGCTGCGGGAACGGCCACATGCCCATGGTGGCCCGGTCAGGGGCCACTTCGGGCCGGTGGTATTCTTCCGCCACCTGGTCCTTGAAATTGAAACTCCTCACCCCATAAGGACAGGCCACGATACAATACCGACAGCCGATACATCGCCGGAAGTCCTGCACCACGATGCCGTCAGCGCGTTGGTAGGTGGCGCGCGCCGGGCACACCGTCACGCAGGGAGCATCTTCGCAGTGCATGCAGGGCATCGGCAGAAAATCGACCCGCGCCGTCGGATATTCCCCGTTGTTGACCGCGATCACGCGGTGCCAATAGACTTCCCGCCGCCGCTGTTGTTCCGCCGGTGACCCGTTGGGGACGTCATTCTCTTCTTTGCAGGCGATGCTGCACGCCTGGCAGCCAACGCACTTGTCCAGGTCGATTACCATCCCCCACTTAGGCATCGGGAACTCCTGACCACATCATCGATCTATGCCCGGTACACCTTGACTCTGGTATTGAACAGCGCGGATTGGCCGCTCAGGCGATCGAAGTCCGCGCCGACGATATCGTTGGGATTAACGCCGATTCCCTGTTGCCACTTGCCAGGAGCATAGTGCCCCTGGCCGCGGGCCACAACCACTACGCCCGGATTGACCCACTCGGTCACCCTGGCCCTGAGTTTGAGGCGCCCGAATTGTGATTCCACCCACACCTCATCACGGTCGTTGACGTGCAGTTCATGGGCCGTCTCGCGGTTGATCTCCACGAAATTACCCCAGCCAACGCCGTGCATCGCCAGGAAGACTTCCTGTGCCCAAGGATAGTTCTGACTACCGCCTTCCATCGCCAATACCGGCTGGTAGGTACCCAGCACCAGCGGGAACTCCTTTTCGTCGCCGAGAAAGACCGGCGCCGTGAACCGCGGGGCCCCGGGCCGCACCACCGACGACAGCGGTCGATCCGACTCCGCAAGTGAACTGGAAACGAGTTCGAACTTTCCGGACCGCGTCTTGAAGATACGGTCGTAGGAGCCGTACTGGTAGGCCGGCCCTACCCAAACGCCCTTTTCGGTCAACTCCGTCCACGGCATCAGATCGCCAGTGCGGTACTTGACGAAAGCACGCGAGTCTTTGCCCGGACCGTCGAACGAATCGGCCATTGAACTCCCCAGTTCACCGAAAGAAGCGGCGAGGGTACCGCCCAGACGGCGGGCGATCTCGAATACGGTGTCACCAACGCTTCTGGTGTCGGACGCAGCGTTTACCACCGGCTGCTTGATCCTGACCTCGGCGAACCCGGAGCCGGGCGGGCTGTGGTCGTATCCCCACTGCTCGAGGAAGGTCGCCGACGGCAGCACCAGGTCCGCGTAGAGCGCCATTTCGCTCACAAAAGGGGCGACATGAACGTAGTAAGGCAACTTCTTCAGCGCGTCGTTCCAGACGGCGGTACTCGGCGCGGTCATGTTGAAATTGGAGTTGAAGCCGACCGCCATTTTCACCGGATACGGCTGACCGGCGACGATATTCGCTGCGGCCATGTTCGCAGACAGAACCTGATCGGGAGCCAATACGGAGTTGCGACCGTCCAATGGCGGCTTCTTCCGACCATCCCGCCCCGCAGCGTCCTCAGCGACATCGGGCATCGCACGGTAATGCGGCTCTTCCTGGTAAAGCACCCCGCCCGGCGTATTGATTGCACCGACCAGGGCGTTTAAGCAAAAGATGGCATAGCTGGTCAAAGTCCCGTTCGGCCACCCCGCCACGCCCCGCCCCGCCCAGGCCAGCGCCGGTCTCGTCCCCCCGAAGTCCCGGGCGGTTTGACGGATGGTGGCTGCCTTGATACCCGTGGTCTTTGACACCGACTCCGGGCTGTAGCCATCAAGGACCGCCGCCTTGAACCCGTCGAAACCAACGGTATGCTTGTCTATGAAATCACGGTCGTAGAGACCTTCGGTGATGATCACATTGGCGATCGCCAACGCCAGCGCGCCGTCCGTCCCCGGATTGATCGGGAGCCACTGGTCTGCCTTGGCTGCCGTAACTGAATACCGGGGGTCGATGACCACGACCCGGGCGCGCGTCGGTCTCTCCCGCCGCATCTTGCCCCACATCCTCAAATTGCGGGCCAGCGGCCTTTCCGACTCCACAATACTCGCCCCGAAAGACAGCACGTAGCTCGTCTTCCCCAGGTCGTAGGCAATTTGGCTGTAGTTTCCGTCCGCCAGCCACCGCCCCACCCGCACCGCCTCGTTCTCAAGGGCATCACCACCGATGAGGTTTGGCGTGCCCCAGGCGGCGGCAAATCTTGCCACCAGGTCTTCATCGCTGCGGGCGTTCAGACCGGCGAAAATCGCCAGCTGTTCCGGCGTCCCGCTGTCCCTGATTGCCCGCAGGCGACCCGTCAGTTCGTCCAGGGCCTCGGTCCAGGAGACGGGCTTCCACCCCGGGTCGGCGCCGCGGCCCTTCTCCGGGTTGGTCCGTTTGAGCGGAGAGCGGATACGGGCGGGATCATAGAGGACTTGAAGACCGATGTGACCACGGGGGCACAGATCACCTTCGGCGACCTGCGACAGACGGTTGCCGGTGATGCGCACTGCCTTGCCGTTGACCACCCGCACTGAAGTTGCACAACGGGCCGGACAATTGAGACACGAGGTATTGGTCCATTTCTCGGTGACCACTCCCTCGCCAACCACCGGCGGCGGCTGTGGGGGAGCGTCCAGCAGTCGTTTTGCCGGCTTCGACTTGACCGCAGCAAAAACAGCGAGTCCGGTGACGCCCGACGCCTTCAGAAAAGACCGTCGGCTTAGTTTGAGGCGCTCGTCTTTCCTCTTTTCGCTACTCATCAAAGCCCTAGTGCCGGTACGCTCGACTTCACCTACTAAAAAGGCTCCGTCGACCTTCCATTGGCCTAACAGAGCCTCCCACCAGGCTTATTTGCCACGACAACAGCGGTGAGTGTCCCTACGCTCCTGTCGCTCTTCGGCTTTTCCCGGCTGTCACCAGCCGACCTGCCTCACTCCGAACGCCATCTTACACGGGGTTCGCAGGTTTTCATGCCATGTTAAACCTCTTTGGGATGGATGTCAACCACCATTATTGACGAATTCCGCGAACGGGACACCGGTACGCAGGGCGGCGGCGCCAGGTCCATCGTTCTCCGGCATCGTTCCCGGCAAAGAAGGCTATATCATTGAATATATACCGAAAGGACTACCGGGAGGCGGGCATTTCGCCCGCCGATACGTCCCCGGTTCTTGATTCTCATTGTGGTATAATCGCAGTCGGGCGAAACGTCCCCGCCGCCATCTCCAGATCCTCGGGATAGCCATCGATCATGAAAGGAGCGGAGAGCAATGCTAGGATGGATTGTCTTAGGGATCGTCGCCTTACTGTTCGTGATTTTCATCCTTCCCGGTTTTCGTCTGATTGGTCCCAACCAGGTTGGTATCGTTACCCGAAAGATGCTCGGCAAGAGCATGCCCGAGGGGCAGATCATCGCCCGGCACGGCGAGATCGGCATACTGGCCCGGACGTTGATGCCCGGCCTCTACTGGAGACTTCCCATCGTCTGGTCAATCGCCAAAGTCCCGGTGATCGCGATCGACGTGGCGAGTGTCGGTCTGATCGAGGCCATCGATGGGGAACCGCTGCCCAAAGGTAGAGTCCTGGGTGACGAAGTCGAGTGCAACCAGTTTCAGGACGCCACCATGTTCCTCACCAATCATGGCAAGAAGGGCCCGCAAGTGGGGATTTTGCGTCCGGGAACCTACCGGGTCAACACCAAGCTGTTTTCCGTCACTATAGCCCATGCGGTGGCGATTTCGGAGAATACGGTCGGCATTGCGGTCGCGATCGATGGCATTCCCTTGCCGCCGGGATACATCATCGCTCCGAAGGCCCGCAATGCCGACGGGACGGAGGTGGACCACAAGTTCTACCAGAATGGGCAGTTGTTCATAGAGGGCAACGGATATCGAGGTCCGCAGTTGGATACGCTTCAGCCGGGAAAGTACTACATTAATCCTCTCCTTTTTGGAATCCGGGCGGAAAGCGTGGCAGAGGTGCCTCCCGGGTATGTGGCCGTAATCCGGTCGAACGTGGGGATGGAACTGGAGAGAGCCATCGAAGGACCGGAGCCCTCAACTAGCGAAGGGAGGTTCGGCGGGCCGATTCACGAGGATGTTGAGAAGATACTGACCATGGACAAGCTCACCCGAGGAATATGGCGGGAGCCCATCGCCCCGGGGAAATACAACCTGAACACCATTGCCTTCACTGTCTACCCCGTCCCCACCTCCGCCGTCACCATCGATTGGGCAACCGAAGGGAGGATCGGCACGGAGGTCAAAGGGGTCCGACAACCCGGCCTCGCCGACGAGGGCGTCCTTTATAAGTTTGACCCGTTGAAGGTCACCTCCAAGGATGGCTTTCAATTAGAGGTCAATGTCAGAATGGTCATTCGCATTCAGCCGGCAAATGCGGCGTACATCATCGCCAGATTCGGGTCGGTAGTGAACCTCATCGACCAGATTGTTCACCCGCTTATCGACTCCTCGTTCCGGAACAAGGCAGGCGAAAAGAAGGCAATTGACTTCTTCCAGAGCCGGACCGATTTGCAGACGGAAGCACTCGCGCATGCCAAGGAGAAGTTCTCCGAGTACAACGTCGAGGCTCAGAACCTGCTGATAGCGTATATCGATATCCCGAAGGAACTGCTCGACACCCAGACCAAGAAGGAAATCGCCAATCAACAACAGGCTCAGTATGACCAGGAGGCGCTCGCCCAGGAGAAGCGCATCGCGGTCATGGAGAAAGCCTCGCGGGGTGACAAACAGAAGGACGTCATTGACGCCAAACTCTCGATCGACATCAATAACGACCGGGCGGAGGCCAAGGTCCGGGAGGCGGACGGCGAACGGCGTTCGGTGATCCTGAGGGCTCAGGGGACCAAAGAATCGACCATACTGGTGGCTGACGGCAATTCTTACCGGAGCCGGATCGAGGGCGAAGGTATCGCAGCCGCCTACAATTCTCAGAAAGACGCCATCGGACAGCAGAATGTGGCCATCATCAAACTGGTCCAGGAGATAGCCGCGGGCAAGATTCAGATCGTACCGCAGACGCTGGTCGGGGGAGGGGAGGGGGGCATGAGCGGAAATCTATTCAATGCCTGGCTGTCGCAGATGGTCACCCAGAACACCGCCAGGACCGAATCTCCCAAGAGCGATGAAAAGAAATAGTCCGGGCGGGCTGCAGCCCGCCCGGACTTAAGCACGCGATCCTAGTTCAGGTGACAAGGCGGTTGAGTCCGATGACCGACTCTCGGTCCGCCGTGGACCGGAGGCATCAACCGGACGTCGGCGTCACTGGTACCGCCCGTATTTCTCCACGGAGTCGATCATCGCCTTGACGTTTTCCGGCTTCGCCTCCTGGGTGAAGTCGGTTGAACACCTCAGAATGAAGCCGCCGTTTTTGCCGACGCCCTGGATCAGCTTCTTGCAGTAGGCGTCGACGTCGGCGGTAGAACCCACCTGCAGCAGGGCGATGGGCACGTTACCCATGATGCAGGCGCGGTCGCCCAGCATCTCCTTTGCCCTGAAGATGTCCGTCTCGGCGAAACGGATCAGCATGCTCCCTTTCGGGTACTGAAGGAAGTACTGTATTTGCTTATCGCGCCGTCCTTCGAAGAACATTGAGATGATGTCGTAGCCCAGGGCATAGGTCTTATCCATAGCCTGCTTCCAGTAAGGCCACACGAATTCTTCGAACTGCTTGGGAGAGAAGAACTCATCGGAAACGCGGTGCGGCTCGCCCGACATGCCGATGGTCGGCTTCCCGGGCACCCGAACCGCCGGCGTTGCCCTTGCGATCCGGTAATCGAGCATCTTCTGCAGGGCCGCCTTCAGCTTGTCCGGCTGCCGGAACATGTCTCTGGCAGCCCCATTGAAGGTCCGGAAGCTGTTTGTAAACGTCGAAAATGGCGGCGCCACCCCACCGCGTGTCCCCAGATTGGCATCAGGGAAGCCGAGCAAAGCCATCTCCTCCTGCATGCCTGCCAGGGAATCGCGCCACGTGGTCTCGGCGTCGCCCGCTTTCTTCATCGCCGCCGCCAGCTTGGCAAACTCGGGTGAGGAGAACAACGCGGTCACCCCGGCCAAGTTCGTTCCCAGGCTTTGCAGCGGAGGCAGTTTGGTCAGCGGCGCCAATACCCCATAGACCCGGGGAAGCCAGTAGCGGACGATATAGTCAGAGGGGTCGGTCAGAAACAGATCGTACTCGTCGGCCTTCATGTACTCTTTCTCGGCGATCTGAAAAGCGACGTTGTCGGGAAGGTTGTAGCCCGGCCACCGAGTGTAGTTCGTGTCCAGGGCTTCCAACGCGGAACCGGACTCGTTAGGAGCGTAGCCGTAGGCATCCGGCGCCAGTTCGAAGATCATCTTCTTGAAGGCTTTACGCCAGGCCGGTGCGTCGTAATAAGCGGCCGAGTACGGCAGTCCAGCGTACTTGCAGGCGAAGAACGTTCCCCCAAACACCACCGGTACCCGGTCGGGGACCTTCATCTGGACGGCGTCATACAGCCGCTTTTGCCTTTCCGCGTAAAGGGCCTCGGGGGTCTTCTTGTATTTCTTCTCAATTTCGTCTCGGAGCTTCTGGTTCTCTGCCGAGATCTTCCCTGATTTTGCCGTCGTCATATCCAACTCCTATCCGTGGTATCGCGTTCGTCCATGCCAGACCTGCCCTGGCAACTCGGGTGTCTTTGGGCGTCAGTAGGCCAGGGTGAACCGCTGGCGGCTGTGCATCGGCTTTTCGACCTCGTCGAGCATGGCTACAGCGTAGTCCAGTACTGAGATCTTGCTTTCGCCCTTCTCGTCCTTGACTACCTGGTCCTTGCCCAGCCGGAACTTTCCGGTACGTATTCCAGGCACAAGACTGGCGGCCGGACTGAGGAACGTCCAGTCGAGTTGTTCTTCCTTCCGCAGAGTGTAGAGGACCTCACGTAGAGCAAGCATCGCCGCCCTGATGAGGTCAGGCACCTTCATGGTGTCGATCAGTTGGACGCCGGGCGACGCCTCCAGACTGCTCGCTCCACCCACCACCAGCAGCCTCTTGACTCCGGACTTCTTCACTCCCTGGATGATCGCGTCATAGGCCTTGGTCGTGTCAGCGGCAATATTGGGATTACCCCATCCGGGATTGTAGGCGCTGATGACCGCGTCATGCCCTCTTACCAACTCAGTGACGTTGTCCTTCAGCACGTCTCCTTTCTTGACCGTCAGCAATGGGTTCTTGACCGCTATCTTCTGCGGATTGCGGACAATTGCGGTCACGTGGTGACCGCGGGAAAGGGCCTCATCGCGCACCGTGGAGCCGACCATGCCGCTCGCGCCGATGATTACCAGCTTCATGAGAATAGTACCTCCCAAAATCGAATTGAACGACTCCGAGTGTAGTCATCTCCAATTCGTTTGTCAACCGCTCACCCGCACCGGGGTCTGTTCCCGCATGGGCGAGTGCATGCCAGTGGTGGATTGCCGTATAGTATTAGGAAAATTGCCTGATCATTCGGGGGACTGGTGGCAGCTGGCATCAGGGCAGTCATTTTCGATTTGGACGACACTCTGTTCGACAGAAACGCCGCACAGATCAGAGTAGTTGAGCTCATCATGCAGGAGTTTTCTCAGATCTTCCGGGGTCTTGATCGAGAACGCGTGGTGGCGGCCTTCCTGGAGTCCGACCGTCTGGCCGATGTTGATTTCCATGCCGGGGAGACCCTCTGATGGACTCAGGGAACAGCGCATCGTTACCTTTCTACGCCTTCTCGGCTCGAATACGGATTGCGCCGATGCCATCACACAGATGTATGTTCGAGATTATCCAGAAATGAATTTTCCGGTACCTGGGGCCGTTTCAGTCGTGAAAGAACTCAGCGGCAGATTCCGCCTGGGGGTCATCTCCAATGGATCTCCCGACGTCCAGTACCGGAAGCTCGAGGCAATCGGCCTGGGCGGAATATTCGCCTGCGTCCTGCTTTCAGAGGAGATCGGCATTCGAAAACCCGATCCGAGAATCTTCCACATCGCAGCCAACGCACTGCGGGGCTCAAGCCGGATGAATGTCTGTACGTTGGCGATTCCTGTCGCAACGACGTCATCGGCGCGAAGACCGCGGGGATGAAAGCATGCTGGTACAATTCCAGATCGATGGAACTCGAGCCCACCGGGACAAAGGCCGACTTCACAGTAACCAGCGTCAGCGAGCTTACCGGGATACTGGAAACCACCGGACACCGGTGAGGGAAGAGAATTCTCCATTTGCCGGATGATGAAGGCGTCTGCCCGTTCCAGAGAAGATGCCGGCGGGAGACCGGGACTGAGCGACACCTTATGATGACTTTTGATGATCTTTTGACCGATCTTAGTGAAACGATTCTTGACTATCGAAAAGATCTGCCGCTTCTGGTTGGCATTGATGGTATTGACACCGCCGGCAAGACCACTCTGGCAGATGGACTGGCCAACCGACTCCAGGAATCCCACCGGCAGATCATCCGTGCCTCCATCGACGGATTTCATAATCCGAAGGCAATCAGGTACCGTAAAGGAAGGAATTCACCGGAAGGGTATTACCGGGACTCATTCAACTATCGATCCGTCATCAGTCAATTACTGACACCGCTCAAATCTGGCGACCTAAGGTACCGAGAAGTCGTCTTTGACTATCGAAAAGATGACGTAGTAGATTTGCCACACAAGAACGCCGACAAAGACGCCATCCTCGTAATGGACGGAGTCTTCCTCTTCAGACCGGAGCTTCTGGACTATTGGGACATCAAGATATTCCTTGATGTTGGTTTTGACGTGACCCTCAAACGGGCAATACAGAGAGCAAGAGAACTGGGCAGTAGCGACTCTGAACAGGAGATTGTCGATGTGTACAGTCGTCGCTACATACCTGGAGCAAAAGCTATATTTCCAGGAAGCCGCTCCATGGGAAAAGGCTGATATACTGGTCGACAATACGAGCTACGACAATCCGGTGATCACGAGGTCTACCTTCCGACAGGGGCTCGGCAAACCGTAAATACCCACTGTCCGGGGGATGCCGTTGTCGGTCATGTCATGGAAGACATGTTTATTGACTTCTGCGGAAGTCGCATGTTATACTCCCGAAACTTCAAGACTCGTGGGACCGGACCCGGATTCTTTCGCCTCCGCACAAGGAGGTGCGCTGTGACAGTCTGGCCCGTGCTGATGCCTCCGGACGGCGTTGTCCGATGCCGAGGACGGGGAATACTACTAAGCCACACAATTCATCTTGCCACCGGCGTGCCCGGAGTTAGGTCGTGATGCCGACACCAGAGGGTTGTAGCACCATAGGTTAGTGCCGAGCGCCCGGGCCAGGTGAGGAGGATTTGGCGATGACAACCGAAAAGACCATAAAGGGACCCAGTCCGGAAAGACCGATAAACCGTTTGAAATCGATGTATCCGTTGCGGGCGCTGGTCGATGACACTTACAAAGACACGCTGGCAGCAGCCAAGGCAGCGAAACCGGTGGCCTGGAGTATGCTCGATTTCGGTTTCTATCCCCCGGTTCTGAACGCCCTGGGAGTAGAAGCCGTCTACCCTGAAAACTACGGGACTGTGTGTGCCGCGGCGGGGGTTGCTGCCCCATTCTTGGACCGTTCCGAGGCAGAGGGATTCCCCACCCACCTCTGCGGCTACGCCCAGAACTGCTTTGGTTACGCCGCCAAGATGTTCAATGACCTGGGTGGGAAGATACCGGAGGAAGCGCCGCAGGGGGGTATGCCCAAGCCGATGGTGCTCTTGTCTTCCGGGGCCGCCTGCGACGCGCGATTCAAGTGGTTCCAGGCGCTAGGAAGATACATCGATGTTCCGGTATGGGCGCTGGAGTCGCCGCGAGCCCTTCAGCGAGAGGCGATGATGCCGGGATCACATGAAAGAGAGACTGAATTCCTTCTCAAGGAGCTCAGGGAATTCATCGCCTTCATGGAGGGGCTGGTCGGCAGGAAGATCGATTGGGACCAGTTCTCCGCGGACATCGATGCCTCAATGGACATGGATGCCGTATGGTACTCCATCACTGACGAGCTTAGAACGGCGAGGCCATGCCCGATGCACACGCGTGACCACTTCAGCGCCATGAACTCTTCGCTCTTCAGGGCGAAAGACCCGGTCAGAGTCAAGGGTCTTTATCAGGACATGTACGACGAAGTGAAGGGGAGGATCGACAGGGGAGAAGCCGGCATCAACCGGAAAGAAGAATACCGGATGGGATTCTTCGGACTTGCCCCCTGGCACGCCCTATCGCTCTTCGACAGGCTCGCCGAGAGGGGCTGGAATTTCGTCAGAGAGGACTACCACCCGTCGCGGCCCATGCCGGATATCAAGGACACCAAAGATCCGCTCGAGCGCCTCGTAAAATACCGGCATCGTAGTTCCAAACGCTCGATCGAGGATGAATTCCCTCCGGACGAAGCGCGGGAAGTGCTGCTGGAGATACAGGAAAAGGGCCTGTCAAACAAGCCCAACGTGCGCTTCGCGCGGAAGTATCAGCTTGATGGCGTGATCTTCCACAGCAACCTGACTTGCCGCCAGATGAGCGGGACTCAGAACAGCCGGCAGAAGAATCTCATGGATGTGTACAAAGTCCCATCACTCATCATCGAAGGCGACATCGTTGATGCGAGGCTGTTCGACATGGAAGGCACGATGAAGAAGTGTGAGGCTTTTGAAGAGACCATGCGCCACTACCGCGATGTTCGGAAGCGGGAGGGACTGGAATGGTAACAATGGCGCTGGATAGGATGCGGGCATGGTGGCAAAGATGAGTTCGGGCCTGGCGAGGGCAAGGGAGACCTATCAGCACCGGGACGCCCGTGTCAAGGAACTCAAGGCGGAAGGGAAGCACATCGTAGGCTACATCTGTCTCTACCCGGTCGTCGAGATGATAACCGCCGCCGATGCCGTGCCGTACCGGATCTTCGGGGACATGGGTGAGCCGATAACAAAGGCCGACGCCCACATGGCGACGGTGGTTTGCCCGTTCATGAGGAGTTGCCTCGACACCGCCATGAAGGGCCACTATGACTTTCTTGACGGCGTGGTGTTTGCCCACGTGTGCGACGTGACCTGCATGATCCCCGGGATGTGGCGTCAGACTATCGCCACTTCCTACACTCACTTCATAGATGTCCCCCACACCACCCACCAGGCCTCCCGGGAGCATTTCCGAAGCCTTCTCGGTGATTTCCAGAAGTCCCTCGAGGAGTTCACCGGCAAGGAATTGACCAAAGCAAAACTGCGCTCAGCAGTCGCCGCCCACAACCGGCAGAGAGCACTGGTCAGGGAGCTCTATGAGCTCAAGAAACCGGACCCGCCGCTCATCTCCGGGGTGGAGACGCTCGAGGTAATGAAGGCGCTGATGAGCCTGCCGGTGGAGGAAGGGAACATCCTGGTGCGAGAGGTTATCGACGAGGTGAAAGGTCGGCGCAACGCCCTGACGAAGAAGCGGGCCCGACTGATGGTCTGGGGATCGATCATCGACAACGCCGCCTTCTTCGAGATGGTAGAAAGCCTCGACGCCAACGTGGTCATTGATGACACTTGCGTGGGTAGCCGGGCGTACTTTGGCGATGTGCCGGTAACCGACGATCCGCTCGACGGTTTGGCCCATTACTACCTGCTGGATATCAAATGTCCCCGCACCTTGCGGGAAAACGCGGTGAAGGGAGATCGGAAGGACTACAGGGCGGATCTTAACGAGAGGTTTGCCTACTTGCGGGACTACGCGGCTGATTGGAATGTCAACGGCGTCATCCTTCAGTCGGTCAGGTACTGTGACGGCCACGGCTACGAAGTGCCGGGAGTCAAGGACTTCCTGCAAGATCTGGGTCTGCCGAGCGTCT
This sequence comes from uncultured Chloroflexia bacterium, assembly GCA_963735055.1. Classification (GTDB taxonomy): domain Bacteria; phylum Chloroflexota; class Dehalococcoidia; order Dehalococcoidales; family UBA2162; genus JBBITI01. Next base: position 31,165 of record CAVTJN010000013.1, read on the forward strand.
ATCTCGAGCACGATTATAGTGAGGGAGCGCTGGCGCCGCTCAGGACCCGGGTTCAGGGTCTGACCGAAATCATAGGTTGAGACACGGCCCGGCCAGCAGTGACGCCGCGGAGGTGAAATATGTCCGGCATACTTGAAGGCATCAAGGTCATTTCGATGGGTCAGATTGTGGCCATTCCCGCGGCGAGTTCGGTGATGGCCGATTGGGGGGCCGAAGTAGTCAAGCTTGAGCCGCTGACCGGGGAGATGCACCGGGGTCAGCGGACAAACCAGGGAGTGGCCACCACGGGCCAGGTCAACTGGATCATGCAGGTGCTCAACCGCAACAGCCGCGGCCTGGCGATCGACCTCAAGCAGGCACCAGGCAAGGAAATCGTCTACAAGCTCGTCCGCGATGCCGATATCTTCATGTCCAACTATGAACGCAGTTCGGTGAAGAGACTTGGTTTCGACTATGCAACGCTTAGTCAAATCAACCCTCGACTGATTTACGGGTTTGTAAGCGGCTATGGTCCGGTAGGACCTGACAAGAACGAGAGAGGCTACGACTTCACCGCGGGGTGGGCGCGGTCGGGCATGATGTACATGATAGGCGAGCCAGGAACGCCCCCGGCGCCGCAGCGGGCGGGCATGATCGACAGCGCCGCAGGGGCTCATCTACTCGGGGGGATCTGTGCCGCCCTTTTCGAGAGAGAAAAGACGGGCCGGGGACGGGAGATCGAGGTCTCTCTGTACCACACGGGGGCATGGTCGCTCCATATGGACATAGAGATGGCGGCAGGTGGCCGGATTCCCTTGAAACACGACCGGACTAAAGCCACGAATCCGATATGGAACAGCTATCGAACGAAGGATGACCGCTGGTTCTGGCTGGCCATGCTGCAGCCGGACCCGGCCTGGCCGGGTTTCTGCCGGGCGATCGGAAAGCCGGAATTGCAGAATGATCCGAAATTCGACAGCATAGACACCCGCAGTCAGAATTGCCAGGAGTTGATCCATATTATCGAAGGGGCGCTGGCTTCGAAGACGATGGCGGAGTGGGAAACCCTTTTCAAAGAACACGACTGCATCTACGGGCGAGTCCAAACCCCGCTCGAAGTCACCACCGATCCCCAGGCAATTGCGGCCGGCTTCTTTGCTGATGTTGACTTCTCCGGCGTCGGTACAATCAAGATACTGACAAGCCCAGTACTATTCGATGGCAAAGTCGCGCCAATAAAAGCGCCGGCGCCCGAACTGGGCCAGCACAACGAAGAGATCCTCCTGGAGCTTGGCTACAACTGGGATGACATCAGCGGCTTGAAAGAGCAAAAGGTGATCCTGTAGAAGACACCTTCGGGAAGGCCGGACAAGTCGCCGGCATGGGCGAAAAGTCGAGGGACGCTGCCACAGGAGGATGCGAGATGTAGTGGAACAGCCCAGGCCCCGCATGGTACGGATTCGCGAGCACGGAAAGACAGGGACTCACATGCTCGGCAATTCGATGAGGAGGAAAGTCGATGAACAAGAAAGCTTTGTGGCCTATGGCGACCTCGTTAGCCATCGTCGGCCTGATCTTGGCATCCTGTGCGCAAGCGCCTACCGTGACGGCGCCGGCTGCGGTGCAAACCACTGCGCCCACAACCACGGCGGCGCCAAAAACCACGGCCGCGGTTGAGATGCTGCGGTACGGGGGAGTACTCGTCCAGCGCTTGACGATGGATCCCACGGGATTCGACGACCAGCTCGGAGCTCACCAGTCAGGTATACCGACGGGGCTTTACACCAATGAGGAACTGCTCCAGGGCGATTGGGCCAAGGGGCCGTTCGGGACCGGTGAAAACGACTGGAATAACGGGTTCATCGGCCGGGTCGAACTGGAGACTGGCCGTCTGGCCGAAAGCTGGGAGTTCCCCAGTCCCGGGACTGTGATCTGGCATATACGCAAAGGGATCCACTGGCAGAACAAGGCACCGGTGAACGGGAGAGAGTACACGGCCGACGACGCCGTCTTCAACCTGACCCGGTGGCTGAACAGTAAGGGCAGCTGGCTGTACTTGAACTACGTTCCGCAGGGATATGCCCCGACTTCCGTCAAGGCTCTGGACAAGTGGACGGTTGAAGCCAAGATCCCGGCAGTCCTCTTCGGGCAGATGTTCATCACGATGAGCGACTTCGGGATATTCCACTATCCGCCGGAGACGGTAGCCAAGTACGGGGACATGAAGGACTGGCAGAATGCGGTCGGGACCGGGCCATTCATGCTCACCGACTACGTGTCGGGCAGCTCGATCACCTTCGCCCGGAACCCGGACTACTGGATGAAGGACCCTCTCCATCCCCAGAACCAACTGCCCTACGTCGATGGAGTTAAGCTGCTGATCATACCGGACACCTCAACTGCCATGTCCGCACTGCGGACGGGTAAGCTTGATGTAATGGAGGCAGTTGCCTGGGATGACACGGTGAGCCTGAAGAAGACCAGCCCTGACCTGCAGTACAAACAGGTCGTAACGGCGCCCTTCTTACCCGTCGGCAGGTTAGACAAACCGGAACTGCCCTTCAAAGATATCCGGGTCCGGCAAGCCCTCAACATGGCAGTGAACAAGCAGGAACTAATCGATAAATACTACGATGGGCACGCCTATATGCTAGGCTATCCCTTCCCGCCCTCCAAATCCTACGATAAGATCTACACCCCGCTGGAACAGCAATCGGCGGCAG
>CAVTJN010000014.1:0-87083 GCA_963735055.1 uncultured Chloroflexia bacterium
TGAACGTGCCGATAGGCCACAGCAACAGTTCATGGGGCATCGGACAGGAGCACATGCCGGGGGTCTACCGCTCGCTGCAGAGGACCGGTCACGGCGCCATCGCCCGGTATCTGGGGGTCAAGGGCGTGGTCGGACCGCACAACTACCTGGAGTTTCTGTGTAAGGATATGTGGGCTTGCCGAGAAGGCGGTTTCACCATTGGCATGCCTCCCCAGATAGCCATGGACATGTACAACTACGGATTCAAGACCAAGCAGTCGATCTACGAGTTCTTCTGGAAGAAGAGCTTCGAGCCGATGAGCAAGTACCGCCTCCGCGGCACGCCTGATTTCCGCACTAACGGCTGGCTGGGTAACGAACCCATTTCAGGCAAACCGTGGAAGGAACTGCCGGACGATTACATGGTGCCGGCGGGCGGTGATGACCCTTTCCGCAGCTTCGCCGTATTCGTCTTCAATATGGAGGAGACTCAAACGGCGCGATTCACCGGGGGGCATCACGACGCCTATTGCGTCGACGCCTGGAGATAAGACCCGAACTCCCTTTGACCGGGAGGATGGCCCGTGGGCCATCCTCCCGGCAAGTTGGCGAAGGTTGGGGTGTTCGCATCGCGACTGGAGCATGGACGTCACCGCGGGGCCCGCCGCCTCTTTCGGGTTCGGCCCGGGGACGGCATCGTTGAGCTTGACGCGATGCTGTTGACGGGGAGATTCCCGTCCGGTATACTGGTATTTGCTGGTGGCCAGGAGGGATGTGGGTCGCCCTGGCGTCAATGGAACCGACCATCTAGAGTTCAGCCGGCACCAATTTCGACCAGAATCCACGGCCGCGGTCTCGCCCCTGAATGGCGAAGGACAGCGGCCGTGGTTGTTTGTTAGCGATCGTCCAACAGTCCTCGGGTGGGGCCCCGGGGCTTTGCCTTCATCCGCAGATCCGGCATCGCGCCGGCAAGAGAAAAGAAATTGGGGGGGTGTTTATGCATCCATTGTTCGCAATCGACAACGAGGGCAACATTAAGATAAGGCCCATCGGATATGTTACGTCACCGGTCAAACAGTCTCAAACCGGGGGGCTGACGGAAGTCGAGGCAACGATCGTCCTCGGCGAGGACTGCCGGAACTGCTTGGATGGCATTGAGGACTTTTCCCACATCGTCGTCTTGTATTGGCTTCACCAGATCACCGGCTACCGGGAAAGCTGCCACCCCCAGGGGAAGATGGACGTTCCATTACTCGGGATGCTGGCGACCCGCTGACCGGACCGGCCCAACCCGGTCGGGTTGACGACGGTCCGACTGCTGGCCCGCGATGGACTGTCTCTGAGAGTGCGCGGCCTGGATGTCCTGGACGGCACCCCGGTTATCGACATCAAACCGTACTATCCACCATATGATCAGCCTCGTGGCGAAGTTCGGGTGCCCGACTACATATATTCGCTGGCTTTCTAGTGCAGCGCTTCCAACGCTTCGTCGTTCCGTTCTTATCCGTTGCGCGCCCGATGGCGTCCGTCTCCGCTATCTAATCTCGTAGCCGAGCGAGCCCCCGGGAATAATGGCGCTGCGGAACGACAGGATCTTGTACACGGTGACATAGCCATCGCCGTAGGTGTGCATGTTGAGTTGTATTCCGGTGTCACCCTGCAGCAGGATGTTATCACCCCACAGGACCCGGAACGTATCGACATCGATGCCCGCTTCTGAAGCGGAGGACCCCGTGGAGCGGCCGTTCCAAACGTTCCTGGGGGAACCCTGGGAATTACCATCGCCACTAAGGTCGACTCCGTCCCACAGCACATGCTCGACCGGATCGTGCTGGTCGACGACGGCGATGTAGTCGCCGGTAAGCTGGATATCGCCCTCGCCGACAAACATGGTCAGCCGGGCCACTTCAGTCTCATTGCCAACTCTCGCCGGCACCACAAACCCGCTAACCTGCATGGGGGGACTGTCGGGAACAGCCGCCGGAACCGACTGGAAAGTGTCCTTCAGGTCATAGAGGAAAAGTTGATGCCCTTTTGTGTCCGGGCTGGAATAGATGATGACCAGAGACCAACCGGCGAATGACGCGCTGCCGTAGGTGGTCCCATCAGCTTTCAGCGAGTCGGCGTAGACACCGGCCACCTCATAGTCTGCGTTGCCATTGCCGTACACCGGGGGAATCGCCGCCGGGTTAGACCCGTTGCTCTCAGTCCTTACCAGGTCAGTCACATCCACACGGCAACCGTAGTAGTAGCCGTCAAGCGGCCCTGCCGATGGCGGACCATCTTTTACCTGGGACTGCACCTGGGCAGCATCGTTTACGTCGGCAGGTATCGTGTGAGGAATACCGCCATTGATGGAGAGCGTTACGTTGGTGTCGGCCGGCTTACCGGTGACCACGGCACTGGTTACCATGACACCGATGTTGTCAAGGTAGACATACTCCCCGGCTCCTTCGAAGCCCTCGATGTAGAGCCTTATCCTGAAGTGGGAGCTCCAGTACGCCGGCGGTATGGCGTAGTTGAAGTGAGCGGCCGGACCGCTGCCCGAAAAGGCGAGTATCCTGGTCGGCCAGGTGATGCCGTCGCTTGACAGGTCGAAATACAAAGCATCGTCGCTGACCGAAATGGTTACGTTATCGATGTCGCAATATCGGTCGGCGCTGGCGCTGCTATAATCGATCAGGTTGAACCTGATCCGGAAATCGGCCGTCAGAGCCATGGAAGGCACGGTAACGGAGGTGACAGGCGCGCCGCTGCCTCGGAACACCTGCGTGGCGGTCCAGGTGCTTCCGTTGTCTAGGGAATAGGCAAAATCCAAGCCATCGGCGCTCTGGGTCTGGCTGCCCTTGTTGACCGTCCAGGAGATCCGCACCAAGCCGGTTGTACCGTACACGGCCGGGTCCAGCGGATTGGCGATCAGGTCTCTCTTAGACGCTGGGCCGGTGGTCGGATTGTGCTGTCCGCGGTAGCTACTGCCCACCATGAGCCAGTCACTGTTGGCTTCATCCGGGCTCCAGTAGTTCGTGCGATTGACCGAACTCGAGCACGTATCCTGAAACACCTGGGTAGCGCCAACCCCTGCCGTAGACTGATCCCAACGTACCGTGGCCGAGGTCACTCCAGCCAGGTCCACCTCAGGTTTCATGGTCAACAGCCTGGCAGGATTCCCACCGGCTGAATAATGACCGAGAAACCGGCCGTTGAAGTCAGTATCGGAGGTACCGCTGCTCGTCCAGCTGTTGCCCGCGGTCCAGCCATTCAAGTTGTTGCCATTGTCCCAGAATACCCCGACGGACGGATCCGACCCGCTGCCGGGCTGCTTGAGCCATCCCGTCCAGTACAGGAAGGCCCGGTCAACGCTGGCGCCGGCGGGCACGGAGTCGATCGTATTGGAACTATCAGCCAGCAGCAGTTCGCGCTGATTCGACCTCGGGTCCGCCCCCAGCATGAGAGTCTTGCCGGTGGCCACGTAGTCCCCATTTACCGCGGCCTCGAGTTTCCTGATCTCGCTTGTGGCAACGTAGCTTTGAACCGAGGTGTTGCCGGCCGTGGCGTGCAGTTTGAAGACCTTGATGTCAGCGTCCCAGGCGTAGGGGATCCCGTAATTGTCCCCATTCGCGGTCCCGATCCACGACACGGCCAGTGGGCGCGCTCCAGGCTGGCCGGCCGGAGGCTTGAAGTAGAAGCTGACCTCCATGGTCAGCGGTGATCCCTGGGATACCGTGGGACTGGGGAAGCTCTTGAACTCGGGTGACCCGGTGAAGGTCCACACTACAGCCTGGTTGCCGTCCCAATCGGAGACGACAGGCATCGACTGATACGGAGGGTTCAATCCTTCCAGTGTACTGGTATGCGTCGGGTCAGAATAGTAGGTGAAACCAGGCGGCAGCCACACCCCCAGGCTCGCCACTTGCAGGCTCTCGCCTGCGGCGGCGGCATAGGAGACCTTGATGGTGTACTGTGAGATTGATCCGGACAGACTGGTCCGGCCGGTAACGACCAGCCGGTTTCCTTCAATGATGCCCCGGGCGGTGGCTTCATCGGGTTTGGCAATTCCCTTGGGGACCCATTCGTTGCTGATGGTCACTGCGACCGGCTGTATCTCGTTTACCGGTTGGGCGAGATTGTAAGACCAATCTGAGCTGAAATCGTACGGGCTGTAGTCCTGGGCGAAGTCAGGAGTCCGGAACGACTTGACACCGTCATATTTCACCTGCCACCGGGCATCTTCAATGCCGGCATCGGCAGCATAGAGTTCCTCGCTTTTCGTTTGAAAGACCGTAGTCGTCTTTATGCCGGTGCCCATGTAGTTGAGAAGGGGAGCAATCAACAGGCTGCCCGTCAACATCAATATCAGGACACTCAAGAGAGCGTAGCCCTCTTGTCCTTGCCTATGGTCGCCAAACAGACTTCTCATTGCCTCACCTCAATCTGCCTACGAACCGGCGCGCTGCACAATCTCGACAACCCGCGTTTCACTGGTGTTCTGCACCCGGGAAGTCACATCCACAACCAGGGTCCGGTCAACCGTGGTAAACACGGGCTGGGGCTCAACCGGGTAGGCTACAGTGGTGGTGACATTGTCCGGCGACAGGGTCCGGGTCAAACGGAGGTCAACCGGGTCCCACCGGTAGACCACCTGGCTTCTGGTAGAGTCCCACTTCATCCAGGTCAGCCGGAGCACTTCGTTGGCGCCCAGGCCGGTCGTTTCCACGGTCTGGGCCATATTGACGTCGCGCTGGAGGATGTGCAGGGCATTCTCTACCTGCTTGACGGCTCGCATGTGCGCCAAGTTACGACTGTGATTGGACCAGAGTTGCTCCAGAGTCACAACGCTCGCGGTCAAGATCAGGCTGCCCACTCCCAGGGCAACCACCAGTTCGAGCAGAGTGAATCCGGACTGATTGAGATTGGGCCTTCGAAAACGTCGAATAGTCGTCATTTCACCTTAAATCCTGTCAGTCTGGTAATCTCAAGACCGCCGCGCCGCACCACTACCGTGAACGACTGGATGTTGTCGTCCCTGACCCCGCCCGTCGCCGCCACCGTTATCGGGTCATCTACCACGAAGCCGGGGAACTCCTGCGAATAGCTGGAGGAGGGGTGGTAGACGGTCTCGTAGGGCTGTCCCTTAACATACTCCATTTGACTTTCGGCGAGATTCTTGGCCGTTTCCCTCTCGTCAACACTGATCATCGATCGAGTGGCGCCCATCATCGCCGGGACAAAACCGGCAATCAGAATGCCAAGGAGACCGATGGCAATCACCACTTCCAGCAGAGAGACTCCCCGCTGACCGCTCGCCTCACCTGTGTTCGATTTGCCGCCGACTCGAGTCCCGTGCATACCGACGACCCCCTCGACAAAAACAAGAAACCGACCTTTTCAGGCCGGTTTCACTATTTGCTCCGCGCCGCCCAAGTGACCACATTACGGGCGGCGGTTCGTCGCGTCCCTCGGATGACTGTTTCGTCTTTGTCTCTCTACGATACGCATATCGTATTCGGTACCATCAGACCAGGCAAGATCAACTAAGTCCACTAGACCTATCTTCTCCCCTCGTCTTATATGGATAGTACTATTGTCATGTTTGAGCCTGGAGAGTTGGCTGACAGAATCGCTTCGCCCGATCCGCCTTCCAGGACGGTACCGTTGCTGCGTGGGCTAACTCCGCCGTGACATTGTGGCTGCATCACGCGAGCGGAGGGGGACAGTTCCCGGGCGAACGCGACCGGACCGTTGCAGTGTTTCGAGACAGGGTGCCTCTAACGGGGTGAGCGCTTGTTTATGCCGATACGACTTCCCTGTCCGCGGCTGTCACATGCCCACGGCCAAATGCCGCCTCAACCCCGGCCGAAATCCACCCCCGGCGCATCGCGAGCACGACGGCATGCGCGCGGTCATTCGCATTCAGCTTCCGCAGAATCGCACTTACATGGTTCTTGATGGTCTGTTCACTGATCTGCAATGCCCCGGCAATCTGTTTGTTCGTGTTGCCGTTGGCGACGTAGTTCAGAATCTGGGTTTCCCGGGCGGTGAGCGGGACAGCCAGCGATTCCCCAGCCATGCCCCCTATCGAGGCCATCCCTTCGAACTGCCTCAGCACCCGGCGAGCTACCGCCGGTCTGGTCATTACTACTTCGTTGATCGGGTACTCGCCGCTGCAGGCTCTCTTGATAGTGCTCACCAGTTCATCCGCCGACGCATTCTTGTTGACGCAGGCGACTGCTGAAGTCTTGATAACCCGAAACAGTTCTTCATCGTCCGGGTCCGGGCTGACCATAATCACGCGGGTGTTTGGGGAGTGCCGGGCGATTCGCTTGCCCAGTTCCAGACTATTGTGCGCAGTGAGCCGGCAACTCAATAGGACGATACTGGGCATCATAGTTTCGATCAAGCGGAGCGTGTCGTCAGACGGCGCACATTCAAGAACGTCGAACCCGGGGTTTTCAGAGAGTACCCGGCGGACTCCCGCCCGGAACAACTCCTGCTCGTCAATGACTACTACGGTTGTCTTGTCCACTTTTCCCCCCGGGCGGTCCTTCGTACACCGTGCATCTTGAAATTTGGCCTCAGGTTTACGGTTTCGTCCCTTATCCTCTCTTAACCCACCCATAACTCACTTATTGACATTCTAGTTATCAAGAATAGTGGTGACAATGGCGCAGAAGAACTATGCGCCAACAGCCAATAGTCATACGGTGATGGCGGCAACAAGCAGACTCTAGTACTGCTCCCTTGCCCGAAACAAGCTCTTATGTCAACCTGATGATGACCTCGGCCGCGCCGTACCTCACTAGAAGTACTTGAATTCCTCGAGGACCCGGGCAAGGTCGACTTCCCTTACCCTTCGGACCTGCTCAACTCTAGCTCCCGACTGAAGCTCAACAACCTTCTCGACTCCGGCCCCCGTGGCCTCGGCCAGCATTCGGCCGATTTCCATGTCGGCGTCATCGCCGATGCCGATGAAGAAGATCTGGACCGGGCAGCGGGTCTTGATTGCCAGTCCGCAGCCCCGGACGTCCCGCTTGTCGATCTCCCTGCCTTCGGCATCGGTAAGCCGGTCGCTCCAGGAACTGGGATGGCGGACGGGGCTGCCGAGGTGACTCTTCATCTGAATTATGTCATCCAGTCGAGCCTTTCCCGCGTTCGCATTTCCGTCCGTGAGGATGACCACGGCCCGCATGTCCCCCTCCCCACCATCGGCCGCGTCGGTCATCTCGATTCCGGCCTTGAGCGCATCGTACAGGGCAGTCGAGGAGCCTGCCTTCAGATGCTGAACAGCCTCCGCCAGATGATGGCGGTTCTGGCCCAGTGGCGCCACCGGACTCATCATGGTCACCATGCTGTCGAAGGCAAGGAGCCCGACCCTGTTGTTCTCGGACATGCTCAGGGCGCCGGTTAGCCCCCGCTTGGCCCCGTCCAGTTTGCCGTGTTCCATGGAACCGGAGACATCGATGAGGAACGTGATGATCCCGGAGCGTTTGACGACACCTTCCACCAGCGGGCCTACGGGTGGCTGGACGACCTGGGTATAACTGCCGGGTTCCACCTGCCTGATGTCCGCCGCCCGCCTCAACACGTCGTAGACACTCCCGGCGTCTTCAATGCACTCGAATCTGCCGAAGACAGGCCGGCCGGCGGCATCGCCCTGGCCACCTGAAGCCCACCCGATTTCAAACCGGTCAAACTGGTACCCAAACCATTTCCAGACATCCATTACTCTCTGCTTTTGCGCGGCCTCCATCCCGGCATAGTGCGCCGGGTACGCGCCAAAGAGGACCGTCGCCTTGTGACCGGTGTGCCGGGTCAATGCCGTGAAGTTCATGGAGCTTAGCTGGAAGCTCCTCGCTTTGCGCCTGAATAGTCCGGGAATCACTATTGCCCGCTGGTCGGTCAACGCGTAGCTTGTCTTCCGCCTCTCCAGCGGAAAGAAAACGAATCCCCAGATTGCGATCAGTCCGAGCAGTACAAACAGCCCCGAAAACAACCCCTTGATGGTGAACTTCTGCCTCGCCGCCTCGGTGACGATCTCGATTACCCGGATGGCGTGCGTGATGCCGTTGAGCGCCAGCAGGCCGCCGACCAGCCCCACGACAAACAGGATCGAGACAATTAGAAGGATGCTGACCGGGTGGAACATGAAACCGCGCCGTGGCTTGCCCGACCACAGGAGCTTCTCCCCGGGCATAAGTTCTCTGCCGACTCGTACGTCTTCAGCCTGCTTCATCTCAGTTCACCCCTTTTTGACGCCAGCGCCAGGGTCGCCAGTGGTGCATTTATTGTCATCGCCCCCTCCGTTTCAGAGTATTTCGAGCTCCCGGTTGAACCCCGGATATTCGCTCAAGACCAACGATACCGTTGGACATTGCCACGCACAACTGGTTCTGCCGTATTATTTGCGCCACCTTCAGACTGGCGTAGCGATACCGTCTCCATGCGTCGTCGCAATTGCTACGAGCCTCTGCCCGGACCTGTTCCACCGACCACGATCTATAATTGAGTGTGGCGCCCGAATTTGCGGGCTCTTGGAGATTCGATACTGGTCAGCACATCACTTGAGGTTACGAGGCCATGAGAAGGATCATCCATCATCTGAAACCGGCAGTACTTCTGGCCGGCTTGGTTACGTTGGCCGGCTTCCCGGCTTGCACGCCTGCCAACACCACCACGCTCACCGCGAGCACCCCTCTCACCCCCACCACCATTCTCATCCCCACCGTCACCGCGACCCCCACCCCCGCCCCCACCATCATTCCCCCCCCAACTGACATACCCGCCGGCAGCATGCGCGTCGAACGGGTATTCCCCAACCTGTCCTTCCAGGAGATGACCAATCTGGTCCAGCCGGATGATACCAGCGGCCTTATATTCGTCACCGAGCAGCGAGGCGTCATCCAGGCCTTTCCCGCTGCCCGGCCGCAAACGGGTGCGCACGTATTCCTGGATATTACGGACCGGGTTAACGTGGGCGGCAACGAGGAGGGCTTGCTGGGGCTCGCCTTCGATCCCGGCTACCGGGAAAACGGCTACTTCTACGTCTACTACTCGGCTGCCAACCCCCGCCGCTCGGTGGTGTCCCGCTTCAGCGTTGACCGCGGAAACCGTGACATGGCTGAGCGCGAGAGCGAAGTCATTATCATGGAGGTCGAACAGCCTTTCAGCAACCACAACGGGGGCCAACTCGCCTTCGGTCCGGATGGTTTCCTCTATATCGGACTGGGCGATGGCGGCAGCGGCGGCGACCCTCAGGGTAACGGTCAGAACCTGGGCACGCTCCTGGGCTCCATTCTACGTATCGACGTGGGTGGGCCGGTGGCAACCGGGGGTTACCGAATACCGGCCGATAATCCGTTCGTTGGTATTTCCGGCGCCCGGGGAGAGATATGGGCATTCGGACTGCGGAACCCCTGGCGCTTCTCCTTTGACCGACAAACCGGCCTGCTCTGGGCGGGTGACGTCGGTCAGAACCAGTGGGAGGAAGTAGACATCATCGCCAAAGGCGCCAATTACGGCTGGAACAAGATGGAAGGCTTCCACTGTTATTCTCCCGCCACCGGATGTGACCAGTCAGGCCTCACCCTCCCCGTGGTTGAGTATGCTCACTCGCAGGGATGTTCGGTCACCGGCGGCTACGTGTACCGGGGAGATAAAGTACCTGCTTTGCGGGGCCTGTACCTGTATGGCGATTATTGTTCCGGAAGTATCTGGGCCCTTGACTACCGCGACCGTATGGTGAATCGCAACACGCTGCTGGCCGAATCGGGCCTCAACATAACCTCCTTCGGGGAGGATTTGGCCGGCAGCCTGTACATCCTTTCCCGCGCGGGGGGCATCTACACACTGGTTCCGAAGGGATAGACTTCTCATCTCCGGTCGTTCTTGGATGACGCGCCCTCGGGGTGTATAATTCCGGGCAGAGCTCGTCGACGAGCAGTTCTTACAGGGCCGGGACATGAAAGCTTCCAGACCACTTTGGGATTGGGTCATGCCCACGAAACGAGAAGTGGAGGCAATGCTGCATGGTAACGGAACGGGAACAAGTAGTAAAAAGCACCTGCAACCTGTGCCAGATCGGCTGTGGCGTGCTGGTACACCTGAACAATCTCAAAGTCGTAAAGGTGGAGGGAGACCCGGAGAGCCCGCTGAATGAAGGTGTATTATGCTCCAAGGGACTGGCCTCATTGGAGTATCTCTACCATCCCGACCGGCTGCTGTACCCGTTGAAGCGGACGGGTGCAAGGGGTGGAGGCAGTTGGCAGAAGATCTCCTGGGATGAGGCGCTGAACACCATCGCGGAGAGGCTCGCCGAGGCCAGGGACAAGTACGGGGCGGAGTCTGTCGCCTTTGTGGTGGGCGCCTCCAAGACCGGCGCGAGTTACCCCAAGAGGTTTGCTACTGCCTTCGGCACGCCGAATGTGAGCTGGATGGGGCACGTCTGTTTTTCGCCCCGGATGACCGCCTCCAGGCTTACCTATGGATTCTATGCGGTCCCGGACTACGAATATCCGCCCGCCTGCCTCATTGTCTGGGGAAATAACATGTCCGAGACGCTGCACCACGTCCACCGGAGGGCGGTTCAGGCCATGGAAAAAGGGACACGGCTCATCGTCGTCGACCCCAGGAAAATCGACCTGGTAGCCAGTGCCGACCTGTGGGTGCAACCCCGGCCCGGCTCGGATTTGGCCCTGGCCCTGGGAATGATCAACGTGATAGTGAACGAGGAGTTGTACGACAGGGCTTTCGTCGACCGCTGGACAGTCGGATTCGAACAACTCAAAGTCCATGTCCAGGACTATTCTCCCGAGCGTGTTGCGGAAATAACCTGGGTACCGGCCGAAATGACCAGGGCAGCTGCCCGACTCTACGCCCGGAGTTCACCGGCCGGCATTCAGTGGGGCAACGGCATTGACCATGGGGTCAACAGCTTTCAAACGGCCCGGGCGATCGCCATCCTCAGGGCAATCACCGGCAACCTTGGCATTCCCGGCGGCGAATCTCAATGGGTGGTGGCCCTGGCCCCCCTGGCCGACGAGCAGCCCATCCCGCAGAGCAAGCTGCCTGAAGACCGGTGGTCACGCCGCCTTGGCGCGGAATACAAGACCCTGCCCGGCATAAAGCGCATCCTTCCGCAAAGGATCGTCAAGACTATTCTCGAGGAGGACCCTTATCCCATTCGTGTCCTCTGCGTTCACGGGTCCAACCCGCTCCTGAGCTTTTCAGATGCCCGCGAGACCTACCGGGCGCTTATGAAAGTGGATTTCCTGGTGGTGGCTGAACTGTTCATGACACCCACCGCGGCACTGGCCGACATCGTGCTGCCGGTGACCACTTACCTCGAGTTTGACAGCGTGGTCTCGCCGCCCTACTCCAACGCGGCCATCCTTGCCCAGCAGAAAGTGACCCGCGTCGGTGAGTGCCGGTCGGACTACGAAATACTTGCGGGACTGGCGAAGCGGCTGGGTCTGGGGGACAGCTTCTGGGACACCGAAGAGCAGTGCGCCGACATTATTCTGAAACCGGCCGGTCTGTCGTTTGCGGAATTGAAGAAAATCGGGGCCATTCCCGGGACCAAGTACTACCGGGACCACCTGACAAACGATTTTGACACCCCTTCGGGCAAGGTTGAAATATACTCAAGCCGACTGGAAAGCTGGGGATTCGACCCGCTGCCCCGGTACTATGAACCCCCGGAGTCGCCGCAAAGCGCCCCCGACTTGGCCCGGGAATACCCGCTGGTGCTGACCAGTGCAAAATCCGGAGCTTACCGCCATTCCGGGGGCCGGCAGGTGGCCACCTTGCGTGCCATCCACCACGAACCGGTCATCGCCATTAATCCGGAGACGGCAGGCAAGCTCGGGATTGTAGAGGGGGACCCGGTATACATTGAAACCAAACGGGGCCGGATACGGCAGAAAGCCGCTCTTACGGCCGGCATTGACCCGAGGGTAGTGGTCGCCGACTACGCCTGGTGGTTTCCCGAAGCGGGACCGTCCGGACAATATGGGTGGGAAGAATCAAACATCAACATCCTGACCGACGGCGACCCGCCATATAATCGCGAAATGGGCTCGACCAACCTCAGGGGCATGCTCTGTAAAGTCTACAAGTCATCGTGAACCCGGTCCGTGACCGACATCCCGGGATCTGACTGCACCAACCCAGGCCGCACCTACCCGAGCTGGGGTCAGGTGGGGCGGCGGCCGTTTGCGTCCCGGTTCCCCGATTTCAGCACGCGTTCGCCATTTTGTCCGGCAATCATCACATTGTCATGCATATAAATGATACAATGGCCTACTGAAAAAAGACCGCAAGGAACAGGAGAACGGGAATGAGTGCAAGCAACCGCATCGTCGTCATCGGGGGCGTAGCCTGCGGACCGAAAGCGGCCGCCAGAGCCCGCCGCTGTGATCCGGACGCGAAGATAACGATCATCGACGAAGGGAATCTGGTCTCCTACGCCAGCTGCGGGCTTCCCTACTACGTGTCGGGGCTGATCCAGCGGCGTGACGCCCTGCTGGTACGCTCGGCACAGGACTTCAAGGGCATCAGCGACATCGACGTGATGCTCGAGACGCGGGTGGAGGCCATCGACCGCGGGGCGCGCACTTTGCACCTGGTCAACCTGCCCGGCGGGCAGAGCTCGACCGTGGAATACGACAAGCTGGTCCTGGCCACCGGCGCCAATCCAGTCCGGCCGCCCCTCGAAGGACGGGACCTGAACGGCATCTTCTCGGTCAAGGATGTCGATGACGCCGACGCCGTCCTGAAATGGGTGACCGCCGCCGGAATGGCCAAGGCAGTCATTGTGGGCGCCGGGCTCATCGGCATGGAGATGGCCGACGTGCTCACGACCCGGGGCCTATCCGTCACCGTCGTCGAAGCGCTGCGCACCGTGCTGCCCGGCGCCCTGGACGAGGAAATCGCCGCCCCGCTGGCCGGATATCTACGGCGAAAAGGCGTTATCCTCCGCCTGGAAGAGAAGGTCGTTCGGTTCGAAGGCAGCTCGGGCAGGGTTGGCCGGGTCATTACCGAAGGTGCCGCCGTCGACGCCGACATTGTAATCCTGGCCATCGGAGTCCGGCCGAACGTCAGGCTGGCCCGCGACGCCGGCCTCACTATTGGGTTGACCGGCGCCATCGCCGTAAATGAAATGCTGCAGACCAGCGACCCGAACATCTATGCCGGAGGCGATTGCGTCGAGAACCGGCATCTGGTAACCGGGGCCGTGGCATACGCTCCCATGGGCTCAACCGCCAACAAGCACGGCCGGATAATCGGCACTAACGTGACCGGCGGACGGGATGTCTTCCCCGGAGTGCTGGGCACCACCCTGGTCAAAGCGCTCGATAACAATGTGGGACGAACGGGCTTGGGTGAAAAGGAGGCACGCGCCGCCGGCTTTGACGTGGTGACGGCGCTCGCCGCCGGGCCGGACCATGTGAACTACTATCCGGGATTTCGAGATACCCTGCTAAAGGTCATCGCCGACCGTAATACGGGACGGGTCCTGGGCGGGCAGGGGATGGGCAGGGGCGATCTCGCCAAGCGCATCGACGTCCTTGCCACCGCGATCACCTTCGGCGCCACAGTGGACGCGCTGGCGAACATCGACCTGGGTTATGCCCCCCAGTACAACACGCCCCTGGATCCGCTGCATCATGCCGCCAACGCCATCCGGAACAAGATCGACGGCCTCGCCGAGGCGTTGACTCCCGCCCAGGTCAAAGCCCGGCTCGACAGCAATGAGGACTTTGTTCTTCTGGACGTGAGGCGCCAGCGGGAGTGGGATACCTGGCGCATCGAAGGGTCACAGGTGCGGCTTATCCCGCAGCCCAACCTTCTCTCCAGACTGACTGAGTTGCCCCGGGACAAGCCGATCGTTGCCACCTGCCGTGGTGGAAGCCGGGCTTACCAGGCCGCCCTGATGCTGAAGCGCGCCGGCTTCCAGGATGTCAAATATGCCGAGGGTAGTTTGATTGCCTGGCCGTATGACTTCGTTGGCGGCGAGAAAGAGTAGCCTTAGCCTCGATCGAGTGTGGCCAACCTCGATTGATTCACTCGACCGGCCGACAGGTGGCCTTGCGTCCCTTTCAATAGGGGAACGGATTCTATGCCAAGTCGAAGGCCGCCTTGTCTAGCCGACCTTCACCCGGCCCTTCAGGTATTCAATCATCGGTTGGGTGATCAGAGGGACTACATCTCCGATCATGTGCGGCATGAGGTTATCCATCACCTTTGGCATCAGCTCCGGCATCTGCTCAGCCATGTAGTCCGGCATCGGAATACGCTCGGCCACCCGTTTGAGCATCGCCGGCATTACCTTAGGCATCATCATCGGCAACAATCTGGGGAAAAGTACCGGGAACATGGGCTTCATCAGGTCCAGCGCGCCCGGAATCTTGCCCATGGCCCGCATCATCGGACCCATGCCAAAGGGCATGGCATCGATCAACTCCGGCCACATCGTGCCCATGAGGTCGGCGAAGCCCTCCGGCGTCATGAGCGCAATCATGGCTTCGAAGACAGCCCACTGACGCAACACCTCGGGATTTGGATCGGGGAACTCGTAGCCGAGGTACGAAGCCAGGAACCTTGCCAGATCAACGACCTCAATGTCGGAATTGGTCTTGTCGGCGCTGACGCGGAGCTGGAATTCACAGCAGGGACAGAGCGCCAGCACTTTGCCGGCGCCCACGTCGACGACCTCGTCGAGCCGCACTTTGCCGACGACTGCCGCCACCGGCGGGTCTTTCATCATGGTCAGCACGCTGCCGCAGCAGTGTGCGGATTCCCGGTTGTGTTCCATCTCGACAAGTGTCACCCCGGGCAGGGCCTGAATGAGTTCCCGGGGCGGTTCATAAACTCCCGTGGCCCGGCCCATATGACATGAATCGTGCCAGGTCACGGTGCATGGTTCATGCCCATTGTTGGGGAACACGAGTGCGCCATTTTTCAATTGTCCGGCCGCCACCTCGGTGTAGTTTCTGGTGGTGATATTGAAATCGATGCCCAGCTTCCTTGCCCACTGCGGATAGACGGTTCGCCACATCATATCGCAGGCCGGGCAGGAGGTAATTACAGTATCGGCGCCGGCGTCGCTGGACGGCACTGACATTGGCTTTGACGACCTCGGCGAAGACATCCCACTTGCCGGAGGCGAGCATCGGGGTGCCGCAACAATTCTCCTTGCCCGCAAGATAGGTGAAGTCCACTTGCGCCGCGTCCAGGAGTCGAACGCTGGCCATGGCAATATCGTGTTCCACGTAACTGGCAGTGCAGCCGGCGAAATAGACGGCCTTTGCCTTGTGTTCCGGCCCGTGTTTCGACTTCAGATCGTCGGGGAACCATGCTGTCCGGTCTTTACGGTAACCGGCCCAGATATTACCTTCTTTGCGGAGCGCCGCCGACATCATTTCGAACGGCGGGAAGGTCATTCTACCCTGGTCATGAATCAAGGCGCCACGGACCTTCATCCAGGAGGCCTCGATGGGCAACCCGATACCGCAGCGGTTGTCACAGAGTTCACAGGTGGTGCAGGAGATAAAACTATCCACGACGGACTGGTCCATCTTCTCGCGGCCCTCCAGATACTGGCGCAGCCAGTACCACTTGCCGCGCGGGGACTGACTCTCCCAACCCCGGCCGTAGAACTGGTCGCACTCGCTGACGCAGTAGCCGCACTGCGAGCAGGCGTAGGCATACCACGCGACGTCAGCAGGAATGCCGCGGAGGTCCCGCGTCGGCCGTTCGCCAATGAGGGCCACGGCGCGGTTGCCCAGCGGTCTGATGAGCGGCTCGACCTTAACGGCGAGGCTCACAAACCGGGCGGCAAGGTTCATACCGATGACCTTGCCAGGGTTGAGAATATTGCCGGGGTCAGTCTGGACTTTCAGAGCGGCCAGGCGGGCGATTCGATCGGCCCCGAGAACGCCCTTTGCTTTACCAGCGAAATAGAGGCCGGTTGCATAGGCACGGCCGCCGTGCCGTTCGGCGATCTTGAAGATACTCAGCGACAGGCCAAAGATGAAATTGTAGGAGAACTTACGCTCGTCGCTGGGAATGAAGCCGAGTAAAACCACTTCGGGTTTGCCGTCGCGGCCGTTCCTGACGACGATGCCTTCCTTGACCACGGGCTGGTGGATCTTGGACTCGATCTCGGTCATGGCGGCGCCAAGTTGGGACAGAGGGACGACGATCTCTGAAGGCACAAGGCTTGGCCCGAGCCGCTTGACCATGAGCAGTTTGAATCGGTTCTCCCATTCGTGGGCGGCGATGGCGTCCGGCAGCATCTCGACGCCCGGGCGCTCCGCCAGGCGCCTCAGCGCCTCACCCATCAACACGCGGTCCCGGGTGCGGTAAGTGAGTGTCAGGATGAATTTCTCGGGGAGAACGACTCTCTCCTCCGGGGGGCCGTGGTGGGGGTGGGCCCAGGGGAGGCGGTTGCGGAGGGCCGCCATCCTTGGGTTGATGAAGAGCATCGACCACAACGGAAGCTTGTTTTCGGTGATCCATTCCAAGATCTGCTGCAGGTCGCTGGCACTGGCGGCGGCGACAGCGCGGGACTCAATCGGTTCATTCGGTTGAACGCGGAGGGAGACACTGCTGATGAGGCCGGTGGTTCCTTCGGCTTCGCTGACCATGTCAAGTTCGGCGCCGGCGAATTCCCGGACGGTGCCGTCGGGCTGAACCACCCGAGCGCTGGTCACGTTGTCCCGGAACCAGCCCATTTCATACGAACCGATGCCCG
This sequence comes from uncultured Chloroflexia bacterium, assembly GCA_963735055.1. Taxonomy (GTDB): domain Bacteria; phylum Chloroflexota; class Dehalococcoidia; order Dehalococcoidales; family UBA2162; genus JBBITI01. The sequence continues at coordinate 16,730 of CAVTJN010000014.1, forward strand.
CCCCACCCTGCGCCAGCCAACCCCCGACGGTTGAGGCGGGGTAGCTGGTGGGGTACAGCCGCAGGGTCAGACCATGCTTTTGCAGAGCTCTGTCCAGCCGCTCCCAGATAACGCCCGGTTGGACGGTGACGGTCTGGTTCCCGACAGCCACCTTCGATACGTCGTTCATTCGGTGGAAATCGACCACCACGCCCTGCTTCACCGGCAGGACACCGCCATAGCCGGAAGTGGCCATGCCGCGCGGGGTCAGCGCCACGTGCTCTCGCCGTGCCCAGTTGACCAGACTAACGAGTTCCTCTTCGGTCTCCGGTTGGACCACTGCCTCGGGGATGGTACTCCCGATTACCGGTTTGACCAATCCCGGCATGGCAGCTATATCGTGACCGTATAACCTGCGTTCCGTCTTCTGGAAGGTGACCCGATCGCCGAACCGTTCGGCCAAGGAAGTCTTCTGAAGCGTGTTCAGCCTGGTCATCCAAGACCCCCGGCAGGTGTGATACGGCGGCTTTGGGCTGCCTCCAGGGCAGTTGCCAGGATCGAACTCTCAGCGAGCTGGCCCTCCAGCACCTCCCGGACGAGGTCGCAGGCCATTGCGATTTTCGGGTTGGCAAGACGATAGTAGATAGTCACACCATCGCGTCGGGTGACGACAACGCTCCGGTCGCGCAGACTGGCGAGATGATGGGAGATGTTGCTCTGAGGAAGGCCCAGGCTGTCGGTCAATTGGCCCACCGACATCTCCCCATTTCTAAGCTCATGGATAATCATGAGGCGGGTTGGGTCTGACAGGGTCTTGCAGATCTCGGCTTGGAGAGTAACCAACCGCACGATATGTTCGTCAATCACCGTCTGTACTCCGTCCGTTCTTTTATAGATATAGATATCATTATGTATGCTAATATATTCATGTAATAATGTCAATCCCTGCGCGGGCGGCTTCAGCCCGCGAATTGACAGGTGACCAGTGTCCCTATATTATGAGCGTATGCCCATAATCGGGAAGATAACCAAGGTGCTTGCCGATGTCACGACCGTGTAAGTGCCGCCGGGTCTGCTACATGCCCGGTGTCACATATTTCAAACCGGCGGATATTCCGATGAGGCTTCTCAAGGAGAACTGTCTTTCGTTTGAGGAGATGGAGGCAATCCGACTCCGCGACATGGAGAGTCTGGAGCAATTGGAGTGTGGCAGGAAGATGAATATCTCCCGTCCCACTTTCCAGCGGGTACTGGCTTCAGCACGCCGGAAGATAGCGGACAGCCTGCTCACCGGGAAGGCGCTGCGGATTGAAGGTGGCAATTACGAACTCACGGCGTCAGATGATGGGTCCTGGGCGGGGGGGAATGGGGCAGATGGAGAACCGTCGGTCCGCGAATCGGATCGCGTCGCATCGGGAATTAGTGATACAGGAGGAACAGCGGTGTCTAATAAGATAGCGGTCATAAGCGACGATGGGAAGACAATCAGCCAGCACTTTGGCCGGGCGCCGTATTATGTGGTGGTGACGCTCGAGGGCAACAGGATTATCAGCAAAGAGCAAAGGGCGAAGGCGGGACACCACAGCTTTGGCGAACAGGCCGAAGAACACCCCGCACCGGGCGTCCCGCACGGCTTCGACGCCGGATCGCAGGCCAAGCATGCGGTGATGGCGCAACCGATTGGCGACTGCAAGGTCCTACTCGCCGGGGGGATGGGGCGGGGTGCCTACGAGAGTCTCAAGAGCGCCGGCATTGAGTCCGTCTTTACGGACGTTGGAGACATTGACACGGCAGTCAGGCTCTACAACGAGGGCAAGCTCCCCAATCTCAGGGAGCGTCTGCACTGAGCAAGTCGTAAGCACAAATCTGTTTCGGAGAGATGCATTGCCAACACGTGAACGCGTAATGAAGAAGCTTGAGAGCGTCGTAGTACCGGGTGTGATGCGGAGTCTCGAGCAAATGAACCTGGTTCGCGACATCAGCATAGTCGACGGCAAAGTCGACATCACCGTTGCCTCTGCTGCCTTAGGGCCGGGAGTACAGAAGGGGATCGAAGAGCAGATCAGGCAGGCCGTCGTTAAGTCAACCGGGGTCAAAGAAGTCAAGGTCAGCTTTGTGGAAGGCAACCCCAAAGACCTGAATGAAGTCGGTCATGTCATCGCCATCATGAGCGGCAAGGGCGGCGTGGGCAAGTCGCTGGTTGCCGGACTGGCAGCCAGCGCCCTGAGGCGCCAGGGCTACGAGGTTGGAATACTGGACGCCGATATTACCGGACCGAGTATCCCGAAGATGTTCGGAATCAGTACCCGGCCATCCGGCAGCGAAAGCGGCATCTTGCCGGTTTCCTCCAAGTCCGGCATTGAGCTGATTTCCATGAACCTTCTCCTGCCAAGCGAGGACAATGCCGTCATCTGGCGCGGGCCGCTCATTGCCGGCGCGATAACCCAGTTCTGGGAAGAAGTCCTCTGGGGCAAGCTTGACTATCTGATCGTTGACCTGCCGCCAGGTACGGCCGACGCGCCCCTTACTGTGTTGCAGACGCTGCCGATATTCGGGATAGTAATCGTCTTCACTCCGCAGGATCTGACAGCCATGATTGTCCGCAAAGCCGTTGACATGGCCCGGCAGATGGGAAAGCCTATTCTTGGCGTGGTTGAAAACATGAGCTATCTGTACGTGCCTGAACTGGACAAGAAGATCGAAGTCTTTGGCAAGAGCCGTGGCGAAGAGATGGCGCTGGCTGCCGGGGCGCCGCTGCTGGGGCAGTTTCCGATGGACCCGGGCCTGGCGCGGCTCTGTGACGAAGGTAACATTGAAGTCTACGACTCGGAGATTGTCACCGGTTTGGGAAAATCCCTGGCGGAGGCAATCACACAGCGGACTTCTCAGCAGAAGAACAAGCAATGATCGAGATCACCAAAGGGACCATTTCCCCGGACGAGGTGATAAACCGGGCCAGGACTGACAGTAGCGGCTGCGTGGTTACGTATGTAGGGCTTATCCGTCGCAATTCTCAAGGCAAACCAGTTCTTTCGGTGCAGTACGCGGACTCCACAGGAAATGCCGTGACGGCGCTGGGGGCAATCGCCAGCGAAGCGAGGCGTAAATGGCCGGTGGGAAACGTCGCCATATCCCACAGGGTAGGAACGCTGAAGGTCGGCGAGATCAACCTGGTTGTTGCGGTGGCCTCAGCGCATCGCGGTGATGGGTTCGCTGCCTGTCAATACGTGATCGATCAGTTCAAGGCACGCATGCCAACCAGCAAGACCGAGAGATACGTTGGACAAGGGTGACTTCTCCGGCGGCGAAAAAGAGCAGCCTCGGCCTCCATGCCTGAGAGACCGCCGCCCTTCCGTGGGGAGAGCAAGGCCCCTGCCTTGATTTGGCCATGGCCTCCCCATCACCGGTTTCTCGACCCGCCTCTGACACATTACCGCTCGCGGCGAAAGCAAAGGATCAGCCGGGGCTAGGTCTTTCTGATTTCGACGTCGCGCCTGATGATGTACGTGAAGTAGGCCGACCAGGCAATCGTAATCAGGGCACACACCACCACGAATACCACAATGCCGGCCTTCACCAGGTCGGACCAGTTACCGGCAGGCACGAGTCCGACCAGCCACTGCGCGAGGAATATGGCGCCAACCGTGAGCAGGGCAGTAGCAGCGACGGGGATGACGACACGAAGACTCCTCATAGCCTAACACCTCACGTCATTAAGAACCTCTGGGATTGCCGCGCCGACTTTGGGTCGGTCGCACCCTTCCTTCAGTCCCGGTCGTTCACTTCGCCTGAACCGTCTGAGCGTTCTTCGTTTCCACGACCCGTCTCTCACGAGCTTCCTTCACTGCAGCATAGATGCCGCCGAGGTTCAGGTACCAGACGAATGCGGCCGGGGCCAGTATCACGGGGACTGCGATTGCGAGACCGATCACCATTGCTGTGTTCATTTCCCTCTCCTTACGTCAACTCTCTTTATCCGCGATTATCCTAACGCCGGGTCGGTCGCCCGGGCTTCCGCCGTGATGCTTAACCTCAACGGGGCGAGATGCCTGATGTTGCAGCGTATGCGTACCAACCGGTGGCAGAAGCATTGACCGGGTTGGCACTTCAGGTTAAGTAGTTTTGCTTAGGTGGTCGGCGGGCCGGACTCGAGGCACAACCACCAGCGAATGGGAAGAAGGGGCGTATGATGTGTTATGTTAACTCGAGAGGTCGCTCGACAGTAATCGTGCATGCCAATGACGGCGCGTTGGCTTTTCTCCCGTTCTTGGCTATAATGCCCGCGTGAGAGATACCGTGACTGAGCGCATGATTCCCACCTTCTGTTCGATGTGCGGCCCGACCATGGGCTGCGGCATCAACTGTTACGTCAAAGATGGAAAGCTGGTCAGAATCGAAGGGATTAAGGAGTCTCCCCGAAACCACGGGAAACTGTGCCCGAGAGCGTTTGCATCTGTACAGTGGCTTTACTCGCCGCAGCGCCTGAAGTACCCGCTGAAACGAACCGGTGAAAAGGGTGAGGGGAAATTCGAAAAAATCACCTGGGACGAGGCGCTCGACATCGTCGCCGCCAGACTACTTGATCTCAAACAGAAGTACGGCCCCGAGTCGCTGGCGATCCTATCGCCCGCGCGCCGAAGCTACAGCGACTATCTGTACCGGTTCCTGATCGTTCACGGCAGTCCTAACTACGGACACAGCGGCATATGTGCCGTTCAGCGCGCCTTCGCCCTGGCATATACGCTGGGCACTCCCCGGACAACGCCCGACTACGAAAGGGCCGACCTCATCATTATCTGGGGCGCGAACCCGGTCTATGCCGGCACCCCTCAGGGCCCCCTTCGGAGCATCCTGAATGCCCGGGACCGGGGCGCCAAACTGGTGGTAATCAAGCCCGAGATGCAACCGGATGCGGCCAAGGCGGACATTTGGGTCCCGATCCGGCCGGGCACGGACGGCGCCCTGGCGCTGGCCATGCTCAACGTCATCATCAACGAGAAGCTGTGTGACCAGGACTTCATCAACCGCTGGTGCTACGGCTTTGACCAGCTGGTACCCCACGTGCAGAAATACACGCCCGAGTGGGCGGCTTCGATAACTGGTTTGGCTGCCCCGCAAATCGTGCAAATCGCCCGGCTTTACGGCACCACCAGGGCAGCCTGCATCAACATCGGAAACGCCTTTGATCAGACCACCGATTCGAATAACGCGGTAAGGTCTGTCGCAATATTGATGGCCATCACCGGGCATCTCGACGTACCCGGCGGCAACATCGTTTCCGGCATGAACAGCACTATGCCACGACTCAAGTCGGTACATCTGAGAGAACGGTACACGCAAGAAATGGTGGAGAAGCTGGTTGGGCCGGAGATACCCGTCTGCTTTCAGCCTTTCATGGAAGGCACCTCTTCTGCCTACTACCACTGTCTCAACAGCGTACTTACCGAGAAGCCCTACCCCATCAGGGCCATCATCGCCCCCGGTACGCAACCTACGGTGATCACGCGCGGCTCCAGGAGGATTGTGGAGGCGCTGAAGAAACTCGAGTTCTTCGTCGTCATGGACGTTATGGAGAATGCCTCGATGCCGTGGGCCGATGTGGTCATCCCGGTAGCCACTATGTACGAGTCCGACCACCCGTTCGAAGGTGGTATGAACAACTGGCTGATGGCCCGCAACAGGGTGATCGAGCCTTTGGGCGACTACAAGTCGGATTATGAGTTCTGGCTTGATCTTGCGGTGAAGATGGGTTACGGGGGTGATTTCTGGGACGGCAGTATCGAAAAATGTATGGACTACCAGCTCGAGAACTTCGGCATGTCCATGGCAGAGCTGCGTTCCCATGCCACCGGTATCGTCTACGAGAACAAACCGGCGCCGTTGGGCAACTTCGGTCAGCTGTTCTCCGCCCGGAGTCCTCGCCTGTCCGGTGCTCCGTATCTCCCTCAAGGAAAGGTGGCCATCTACAACACGAGCTTTGAGGAAAACGGGTTCAATCCGCTACCGGAATGGGTAGACCCGCCCGAAAGCCTCACCGCCACTCCAGAATTACTCTCGGATCACCCGCTGGTCTTCTCTGATGACCACACCTCGGAGGTGTACAACGCCGGGTGGTTGCGCAATTTGCCTTTTCTCCGCGAGGTCCAGCCTGACCCGTGGCTGCACATTCACCCGCAGACAGCCAGGGCGCGCGGGATTGACGATGGTGACTGGGTGATCGTCGAATCGCCGCACGGCTCGATCAGGCTGAGATCGGCCTATTTTCCGGGGATCCGTCCCGATACGGTAATGGGCCTCCAAGGCTGGTGGCAGAACTGCGACGAGTTGGGGCTACCGGGATATCGGATCCTGGACGGTGGCGCCAACACCAATAATCTTTACACGATCGATCCGGAAAAGGCGTTTGACCCGCTGGTAACAGCCATGCCCAAGCAGACGCTCGTCGAGGTCAGGAAAGCGCCCGAAGACAACAGTGGACAATCGGACAAAGGGAAACCATGATGGGCAAGCAATATGGCTTTTTATTCGATGCCGACCGGTGTGTCATGTGCCACGCCTGCGAACTGGCCTGCAAAGGGACCCGCAACCTTGAGTTCGGCGTGAAGTGGCGGAAAGTGGTCGAAATCTGGCAGGGCGAATTCCCCGACGTCACGCGGACTTTCGTCTCCCTCTCCTGTCTGCACTGTGCCGAACCGCCCTGCCGGGAGGCGTGCTCTTCGGGAGCCATATCGAAGCGGGCGGTTGACGGGATCGTGGTCGTTGACCGGGACAAATGCACCGGATGCGGAGAGTGCTACGCGGCCTGCCCGTATGGCGTACCCCAGTTTGGGACTGACGGCACGATGCAGAAGTGCGATTTCTGTCTGGAGCGTGGCCTGGAACCCGCCTGCACCACACCATGCCCCGCCGACGCGCTTTTTTTCGGTACCATGGAGACGCTTGCCGGAATCGCCGCTGGGAAGGCGGGCAAGAGGCTGCCGGGCGCTGCCGGACCCTCGATGTTCGTGATTAACACCCGGGGGCCTGACATCCCCGCCGGCGGCCTTTTGGTCGGACAGCGCCACGGGAGCAACCGGTGAGCCTGACGCAGAAAGCAGTTGTTATTGACCCGCGCGATAACGTCGCCACGGCCTTAGCCGACCTGCCGGCCGGGGAGACCCTGGCGTTGTCGGTCGGAGATAGGGATATCGCCCTGGAGTTGATCGCTCCGGTCCCGTTCGGCCACAAGTTCAGCCTGACCACCGTGAGGACCGGCGCTGCCGTGGTCAAGTACGGCGAGACTATCGGAACTGCCACCATCGATATCCGGCCTGGGGACCATGTCCATGTCCACAATGTGGTCAGTACTCGGGGGAGGGGCGACCTGGAGGAGAAAAGATAATGAGCTTCCTGGGGTACGAGAGGCCCAACGGGGCCGCAGGCACGCGAAACTACGTTGGCATCATATCCACCGTGAGTTGTGCCAACGATGTCGCCTGGTGGATCTCCGGGAAGGTGAAAGGCTGCGCCCCATTTCTCCATGGTCAGGGCTGCTGCCAGACCAAGCCCGACCTCGACCTGGCCACCCGGACACTCATCTCCCTGGGCTGGAACCCCAACCTGGCGGCCGTCCTGGTAGTTAGTCTCGGCTGCGAATCCTTGTCTGCTGATGCCATCGCTGACGGCATTGCCGAGTCGGGCAAACCAGTAGAAAGAATTGCCATACAACGAGTGGGCGGCGCCACCAAGGCAGTGGCGCTCGGGTCTCGCCTGGCGCGAAGCATGGCCGCCGCGGCATCGAAGCAAACGAGGCAGGAGTCACCCGATTCAGAATTGATGCTTGGAGTTAAGTGCGGCGCCTCCGATACCACCTCTGGATTAACCGCAAACCCGGCCGTGGGGGCAACGTGCGACCTGCTGATCGACCGGGGCGGCACCTGCGTCTTCGGGGAAACCACTGAATTCATCGGTGCTGAGCATATCCTCGTCCGGAGGGCGGCAGGTCCCCGCGTGGCTGCCCGGATCAATGAGATCGTAGGGCGCATGGAAAGGCGGGCCGTGGCCATGGGTTCTGATATGAGAGGCGGGCAGCCGACCAGCGGCAACATCGCTGGAGGACTGACCACCATCGAGGAGAAATCCCTGGGGGCGATCGTTAAGTCGGGTACCCGTCCGATACAAGACGTCCTTGAATATGGCGAGCGGCCCGCCGGCAAAGGGTTGTTCATAGTGGACACGCCCGGCCGGGAACCCGAGTTCCTCACCGCACTGGCTGCCGCGGGAGTTCAAGTGATCGCCTTCACCACCGGTTTGGGGGCGCCCCAGGGCTTTCCTTTTGTCCCTGTCATCAAGATCACCGGCAACCCTGGAACCTACCAGAACCTGTCAGAGCACATCGACGCGTTCGTCGATTTGGGAGATAAGGCAGGCTTCCAGTGCGGACAAGCCGGGGGAGCCCTGTTCGATAGGGTCCTGGAGGTTGCATCCGGTGCGCCCACCAAGGCGGAGAAGATCCGGTACGGTAACTTCCCCAACATATTCAGCATCGGTCCGGTGCTGTAACCGCCTGCCGTCGATCCGATAACCAATGGCGCCGGCCGGACCGCGATACCATCGCCTCGATCCAGGGAGTACCCAACTGCGAGACATGGACAAAGGGAACATCGCCGCCAGGGCACCTGGCGCCGCCGCGCGGGACTGGACCCGGGGCAGTACATTTGGCAATCTGCTCCGGCTGTCCTGGCCCATTGTCTTGAGTTTCGGTATCTACACCATCGGCTCCATCGTTGACATGATTTGGATCGGCCGGCTCGGGTCCGAGTACATCGCCGCGGTCGGCGCCGCCGGGATGGCCCTCTGGCTGGCCTTGTCCGTCGGAATGGGGTTTACGGTAGGCGCCAGGGCCCTTGTGGCGCGCTTCATCGGCGCCGCCGACCTGGAAGGAGCCAATCATGTCGCCCGGCAAGCCATCCTTGTCGTCGGCTTGTACGGCATTCTCGTCGCGGTCGCTGCCGCGGCGCTGGCGGAGCCGATTATGCGCCTCATTGGTGTCGAGGAGGCGGTGGTGGTGAAGGGCGGGGCTTACCTGCGCATCTGCGCCTTCAGCGCGATACCTACTTCGATCTGGATAATGGTGGAGGCGTTGATGCAGGCCTCAGGCGACGCCGTCCGCCCGCTCCTGATGACGGTCGCCGCCAAGATCACGCACCTTACTGTCGAACCGCTGTTGATCTTCGGTTGGGGGATCTTCCCGACGCTGGGCATTCAAGGGGCAGCGATCACGTTGGTGGTGACCGAGGGTATCGGCATGGCGTCAGGGCTGTGGATCATGCATTCCGGTCGTACCCGGCTCCGCCTCAGCCTGACCGGAATGCGAATTGACACGAAGACCGTCTGGCGGATGGTCAAGATCGGCATTCCGGCGACACTGTTTAACGCCCAGGGGAGCTTCGGGGCATTGGTCTTGATGCGCTTGATCGCTCCTTTCGGCACCCTTCCCGTAGCTGCCCACAGCCTGTGCCTGAGAGTGGAGGGCCTGATCCTGATGCCCACCGTGGGTGTTTCGCTGGCCGCCGGCGTGCTCGTGGGGCAGAATCTGGGGGCCCGTCAGCCGGAGCGGGCTGAAAGAGGCGCTCGTCTGGCGATCGGCCTGGTCGAGGGATTCACCGCCGTGGCCGCCATGGCAATCGCCGTCTGGGCCCCGAATATCGTCATGATATTTGACCCCGAACCGGACCTGGTCGAGATAACCAGTGTTTTTCTCCGAATTGCCGCCGCCGGCTACCTGATCGTCGGTGTTTCCACGGTGCTTCAGAATTGTCTTAACGGCGCCGGGGATACCCTGCCGCCGACGCTGATCACACTGCTGGCAACCTGGATAGTGCAGATCCCGCTGGCCTTTGTGCTCACTTCATCGACCAGTCTCGGCGCCTATGGTGTGCGCTGGGCAATCGTCGCCGGATGGGTGGTATCGGCGGCCGCCTATGCTGTCTATTTCAGCCTCGGCAAGTGGAAGCACAAGAGAGTGTGACGGTCCCGCCTTTCCTCGACCGCAGCCGGAGACGCCGTTCTTCAAGTGAGGGGTTTCTTCGGTTGCACTCCCTTATTCACCAGGTTCTTCGGCCATTTGCCGCTGAGCACGCTGGCCGCCTCTTGCCCCACGCTGCGCCGCATACGGACTACCGATGCATCTGAGTAGTAGGCCGCGTGCGGGGTCACCATGACATTGTCCATCTTGAGCAGTGGATTCGTCGCCACCGGCGGCTCCTTCTCCAGGACGTCGATTCCGGCGCCGGCAATCCACTTCTCCCGCAGCGCTCTGATGAGCGCCTCCTCATCGACCACTGGGCCACGCGAGGTATTGATCAAATAGGCGGTTGGTTTCATCATGCGCAACTCGTTCTCGCCGATCATGTGGCGCGTCTCCCCGTTCAGCGGCGTGTGCAACGAGATGTAGTCCGACTTCTTGAGCAGGTCAGCCAGAGGAACCAGGTCGATACCGGCATCGAGGCCGACACTCGGGTCCAGGTACGGGTCGTAGCCGATTATTTCAACGCCAAAGCACCTGGCTTTTCTGGCTACCATCCGGCCGATGTTGCCGCAACCAACCACACCAAAGGTCTGCCCGACGATGGGACCCATCGGAGCGATGTGGGCGCCGGTGTACGCCCAATTGCCCTGCCTTGTCATACTGCTCAGGACCGGCAACCGGCGGGCGCAGCACAGGAACAGGGCAATCGCGTGGTTCGAGACTTCGTCAAAACAATAGTCGGGGATGTTGACCACCAGGACGTGGTTGTCGGTGGCCGCCTCCACGTCGATCGTATCGTAGCCGATACCGTAGCGGACTACGACCTGGAGTCGGGGTAGGTTCTCCAGCACCAGCCGTGACATTCTGACCCCCGTGGTGATGATGGCGTCGGCCTCTTTGGCTTTCGCTATAGTCTCATCTTCGCTGTCGCTATCGACCGAAATCAGTTCGGCGCCGACCCTGTTTATCTCCTCAGTCTCTTCAACGCCAGGCGAACGGTCAACGTTCCTGTCAACACGGTAGACCTTCAGTTTGTTCTCCATCTTTGTCCTTTTCAAGAACAAGAGTTCAGGGCAAATCAACCTGCTCCAAACAGATGTGCCGCCGGAGACCGCAAATGGCAGCCGGGTTTGACCGCTGGCAGTCGAGCCTGACCGCGAGTGGTCGATCTTGACCGCGAGTAGTATAGCTCTTTTCCGGGCATCCGCAACACGCCGTCAGATCGGGCCGGCGCGAAAGTCCGTTGGCTGGATGGATAACCAGCCCGCACCATCTCGGGAGCGAAAATTCCCGTGTTCGCTCTGTGGGAGAACTCTTGACGCAAGAGCGACGATGCCCTATAGTCTGCTCGAAACACACCCGTAGTCTTGGGATGGCATGTCCATGCCGCGGGTTCGATTCTGTCGCGAGGAGAGGTAAGCCCATGAAAGTAACCGGCATCGAGATCTGGGACACCAGCAGTCCCATGCAATCGACGTGGCATCCCGTAATCATCCGCGTGAACACCGATGAGGGCATAAGTGGTCTGGGTGAAGTGGGACTGGCATATGGGACCGGCCACTCCGGAGGGGCAGGCTACGTGAAGAACCTGGCCGAGAGTTTCCTCCTCGGCGCCGATCCGATGAAGACCGAGCGCCTGTGGGAAGCCATGTTCCGGGGCACCTTCTGGGCGCAGGGCGGTGGTCCCGTCGTGTTCGGCGCCATGAGCGCCATCGACATCGCGTGTTGGGACATCAAAGGCAAAAGCATGGGCCAACCCATCTACCAGTTGCTGGGAGGCAAGACCAACGACAGTCTCCGCACCTACGCCAGCCAGATACAGTTCGGTTGGGATAAGGACAAGTTCTTCAGACTGGCCAGGCCGGAAGAATATGCCGAGGCTGCCCGGATCGCGGTGGCCGAAGGGTACGACGCGGTGAAAGTGGACCCGACCACCTTCGACGAGAGCGGCAAACGGATGAGTGGCCTCGACAAAATACTGGAGAACCGCACCGTCAGGCTGGTCCACGACCGGATCAAGGCTATTCGACTGGCCGTGGGCGACGACGTCGATATCCTCATCGAGCTTCACTCGGTGCCTTCAGTCACCAGCGCCATCCAGATCGGGCAAGCACTGGAAGAATTTCACTGTATGTTTTTCGAGGAGGGTGTGCACTATCTTAATGTCGATCTCCAGGACAAGCTCGCCCGCAATGTCAGGATCCCGATGGCCGCCGGCGAGCGTCTCTACACGCGCTGGGGATACCGTCAGTACTTCGAGAAACAGGCGCTGGCCATGATACAACCCGACCTCTGCCTGGTCGGCGGCCTAACCGAAGGGAAGAAGGTCTGCGACTATGCCCGCGTCTACGACATCACCGTTCAGATGCATGTCTGTGGAAGCCCGGTGTCCACTGCCGCCGCTCTTCAGCTTGAGGCCGTGATCCCCAACTTCCAGATTCACGAGCATCATGTCAACGCCATCAAGCAAGGTGTCCGGGAGGTGTGTGTCCAGGACTACCAGCCGCAGCAGGGGCGGTACCGCATCCCGGACCTGCCCGGACTGGGAGTCGAACTGAATGAGGCCGTCATTTCGCGGTCTCCGTGTGTCGTGGTGAAATAGCCGCCCGGGGCCTGGAACCCCCAGGGCGGGGCGGCGCCGCCGGTTACCGGGTAGGGTCCGATAGGAGTATCGGTGGAGAGTATTGCGATGACTTGGACCAGTCTGACATCTAAGAGCAAGGTGCGACTCGTTATTTCGACCCTACTGGTAGCGGGCTCGCTGCTACTGTCCGGCTGTGGCCAGGACAATTCGTTGTTGGACCCGACGAAATCGACCCCGGCCATCCCCTCGAACTCGAAGACTCCGGGTGCCACCAGCACGACGCCTGCGACCAGTCCGAAAGGCTCGGGAACGCCTGTTCCGGCCGACGCGAATAAGCCAGGCTCGCCGTCAAGCATATCACTGGATATTGAGCTTCCGCCTGTCCTGGAGACGGTGGAGAGTCTCGTATTCAAGGTGAAGCCCAGTGTGGCCCTTGAGCAACTTCCCGTCAACGCTTCATGGCAGTGGGATTTTGGTGATGCAACGCCTGTCGACACCAAGGTCGGCAGGACGGAACCCTACCTCACCACGGGGCACCGGTATGCCCGGAACGGTGACTATCAGATAAAGGTCAGCCTGGTTGACCTGACCACCAATAAGGCGTTGGCGACCGTGACCAAGGGGTTTATCGTCAGCGACATCGTGTCCATCAAGAGAGTCAATCACCTGCAACTCATTTTGAAGCTGAGCGGGATGACCGAGATAACCGACGCCAAAGGTCTGCCTGAACCGTCCCAGGTCAACATGCGGACCTTTAACGAAGAATTGTTCCGCAAGCAGCCCTGGACGTTCGAGTGGACAAACGAATGGAGGAGCGGGTCACCCGGGCAGTGGGGCGGCGATGAGATAAAATTCAAGGGCACCTACAACATCGTGCGCAATACCGAAACCGGCGAGCAGACCACTGAATACGCGGTAACCGGAAAGATCACCGTTTCTTCTGAAGGCATCAAATTGGTGGACTACTACTCCACCTCGGATTTTCGCAACCCCAACTACAAAGGTGGAACTACCGGTTGGTTCGTTGAGACGACTTTGGAGTTGAACCCGATACCGATTACCAAGATATCTGGGGGCAAGGCTCCCAAGTTCCAGACCCGTATCCAGGGGTACGAGAGCATCTGGGGTTACCTCAAATCGGCCTTTCACCACGAACTGCTGCCCAACGGCAAACAGAATGATTGGGGGCCCACTCATGCCCCCGAATTACCGGAGTCCGATTTGCAGATAGTATTTGACTCCTTGAAGAATGCCGGCTAGCCCGGTACCAGCTTCACCGTCATGTTACCGGATCGGCGAGTATCGAAGTAGGCAAAGGCGCTGCCGTTCTTAGGTTTCCCGCTGAGGACGACGCGCACCCCTCGGTACGTCAGCCTGGTTGTCTCCTTTTCCCAGTCATCCACCGTGAAGTCAAGGCTGTAGGCGCCTTCGCCTCGCTTACTCAACAGTTCCCCGTAGGTAGTCTCCTTCTCCAGGGTCTGGGCGAACTCATACGCCACCGAGCCAACCAGCGCCGTCCTGGTTCTAGCCCTGGCTGCGGAACCGGTAAGGCCGTGCACCTTAAAGTCTGAAGGTGACCGACTGTCAAGCATGACCTCCGGCTGCAGCGTGGCCACGCCCAAAACCATGGGCGGAGTGGGGGTCTGCCTTGCATGGTTGTCCACCCTACTCCGGAGACCAGAACCATCGACCCCCGACCCTTGGGCGGGGCCGAGGTCAGGCATACTGTGATGAGTGGAATCAGGTTGGTGAAGCCATCTGCGATGCGCTACCCTAACGCAGTCGCCTCACTTCATATACCAGGATGGCCTCAGGATCTGGGCATGAGATATGGGTGACATCCTTGTCCTTGTCCCAGGGTTGCTCGCCACCCAGCCGAAACAGCCTGACCGCCGGGGCCAGGGAGTTGTAGGCTCCGGCGCACATGCCACCCGGCGTCTTCCCGTCGGGGATGAGCCAGCTGTCGCCTTCCTTAAACCCTTGCGGACACTTGCCCTTGGTCACCGCATGTACTGTCACTTTCACTTTGTAGGCCATCGGTCACCTCCACTCGAGCCGTCGACGGTTCATTCGGAACAAGGCTGCGGCTTCACCGGATTCTACGGCCCCTCATCGCCCTCGGCAAGGTCCTTCCATCTCGGGTCCGTGGAGTAACCCGACTTGCCGTAGGTGTTTGAGGGTCCGGTGGTTACGAACACGAAGGGCCGGTCCACTCTGGTGAACTTGAACGGGCAATGGTACATCCCTTTGGGAATGAATATCGCACAGGTCCTGGTGAGGATGTGCTTCTCCTCACCGCCCAGCCAGAATTCAACTTCGCCGCCGAGATCCAGTGGGTCGTCAGGATTGGTTCCCAGGAAGATAATATATTCGTCAAAGTCATGTTTGTGGGGCTTGTTTCGGGGGATGGTCTCGCCCGGGAACCTCACCAGGTTGGTTTCCAGGTAGAAGGCATCTTTCAGGGCACCCTTCATCTTCTCGTGAATCCACAAAGTATTGACCTGATAGCTGTCCTTGGTTCGGGGGTGGTTTGGCGGAAAGTCGGTGTCGGTGATGATGAATTTCCCGTACTTTGTCTTTGCCATATTCCTTTTCACGCTCCTTCTGAGTTTTACGTCAAGTTCTAGTCTACAGCGGCTGTATCGAGAACCCCCCGTCCACCAGAATACTCTGTCCGGTGACGAAGCTGGACGCGGCCGAGGACAGGAACACCGCCGCTCCGGCCAGTTCTTCCAGTTCGCCGAAACGCCCCGCCGGCGTGCGTTTGATTATTGCCTGATAGGATTCAGGGTCGGCTTTGAACGGGGCTGTAAGGTCGGTAAGAAACCAACCGGGGCAGATAGCATTCACCTGGATGTTGTCCGGCGCCCAGGCAATCGCCAGCGATTTGGTGAGCTGGACCACGCCCCCCTTACTGACGGAATAGACCGCCGATGATTCATCGCCGAATATGGCCATCATCGACCCGATATTGATGATCTTGCCTCCTCCAACCCGCCGGAACTCCGGATAGGCGGCCTGTGCGAAGAGGAAGGCCGCTTTCAGATTGGTGTCGAGCACATTGTCCCACTGCTCCTCCGTCATGGACTGGGGAGAGGCATTGGCGCTGGTGCCGGCATTATTGACCAGGATGTCCAGGCGGCCGAACTCCCGGTTAGTCTCGTCGACCGCCCGTTGGATGTCTCTCCGGTTGGTCACATCGCACCTGATACCGATGCATCTGCGGCCGGTTTTCCTGATCTCGTCAACCGTCCTGGCGGTCTTTTCCTGGTTGCGGGCGACGACGGCAATATCGGTCCCGGCCCGGGCCAGGCCGATGGCGATTGCCCGGCCAATGCCCCCATTCCCCCCGGTCACAACGGCGGCCTTCCCCGCCAGATCGAAAATATCGTTAGGCACTGCTACAGTATCTCGCTGATTTGAACCTGGGGCTGGCAATTCGTGAAATTGGGAATGTCGCCCATCATCTCGGCGCCGCGGGACATGCACTTCTGCATGTCCTCCATGCTCTTGAAATACATGTGGCATGTTGCCACGAAGGGTGCCTGAGCGCCCGGCTGCCCTGTGCCGATTCCGCGGTCCACTTCAGCCCGGACCAGCCCCGCCGGATCAAGCATCTGGTGGACCGTCACTATGTGCTTACCGACGTAGTAGTCCCAGTCGAACTTGGCGCCCGGGGCGTTCGGGTACATTACCGATAGTCGAAACATGGTTTTGACCTCCTATTCTGCCTTCAATGGTTCTTGCTGTCCTGTGCTCTTACGAGTCGCCGGAGAGGCGGTATACCCTGGCGGCAGTATCGTGGAACAGGGCGGCCTTCTCGCCGGGCGAGAAGCTTTCCGACATGCGCTTAAACGCGTTCCAGACCACGGTGTAGGAATACGAAACGTTATCGACCGGGAAATTACTCTCGAACATACACCGGTCCGCCCCGAACCTCTCGATGCACCAGTGATAGTAGGGGGCAAACGCGGCCGCCAGTTCGGCCGAGCCCGGCGGCCTGGGTCGCTGATGCCAGCCGAACCCGGTGATCGGCATTCCCAGTCCACCCAGCTTCATCACCGCGTTCGGACACTTTGACAGGGCCGCTATCCCGTCCTTCCACTGACCCAGCACCTCCGCCCGCCTGCCGGAGTAGGGGCCGATGCCGAGCGGGCCGCCGACGTGATTCAAGATAATCGTGGTGTCGGGGAACGACCGGGCCAGATCCACTAATTCCATCAGTTGCGTGTGGTACAGCCAGGCATCAAAGCTGAGATTGTAGCGGCGCAGGCAGGCAAACCCTTCCCGGAACCTGTTGTTGGACAGCAGCTTTGGCGGGTTGAGGCCGGCGTACACGTCTTTGCTCCCGTCCCACGTCGATATGTGACGAATCCCGCGAAAACGGTTTGGGCTGGCCGCCACCTGCGCCTCGAGCACCCCGGTCACCTCGCCTGCCAGGGTGAGGTCGGCCGCGCCCACGATCCCGGCGGCGACCGCCGTGCTGCCGTACAGCCCGCTGGCGCTTTGGGCAGCGATACCCTGGACGAATTCGGTCTCGCCGACGCAACGCAACGCCACCGGACCGCTCTTCCGGTACATGGCGCTGCACTGCAGGAAGACCGTCTGCACAACGTGGTGCCCGCCCGTCATGTCCTGCAACAGTTCGGGAAGCAGGTAATGGCGCGTCCGCCGGGCCCAAACCGGGATCTGATCGTCCGGTATCGAGTCAGGATAGTCCCAGAGATGATGGTGGGCGTCGCAGATGGGCAGGTCCGGTTCTAGCGCTTCCTCCGCGGTCTTTCGCAGCCATGTTTCACGGTCGGACACCATGTTGAGCCTCCTTGACTCCCACCGCAGCCCTCGTTCATGGCGGATACCCCTTCACTTCTTTTCGTGCTCATCCAGCCATTTGGCGACGTCAACGCCCATAAACGGGGCTCCCCTGGAAAAGGACATCCCTTTGGTGAATATGATTTCCTTGTTGTTCATATCAAGGGCACATGCCATGGCGCATTGCCAACTGCCGTCGGCATTCTTCTTGAAAGCATCCGATGGCAGCGTCTCTTTAACGCCGCCCTCCTGCAGAACCAGGGCTTCGCTGAATCCCTTTTCCCTGGCGATTGCCTCCTCATTCCTCACGGCGCCGTCTCTGCTGCCGTACGGGCCCCGTACTACCCCGCCATCCCACAGTTCCTCAACCCTCCAGGTGATCTTCCCCTCTACCTGAACCACGCGGTATGGCTTCTTACCTGATTGGGCATCTGCTCCCGGCATTTGACACTCCTCCCGTTATTTCAGTCTGTTCCTTGCGATCTGCAACCTTTCACCACCACCCGGCAGAATCACACTGTCGATAAACTCACTTCATGTCACACCCTCCCCTGACCGCTGTTTGCTGACAGCTGACAGGTAGCAGCCTACGCCTTCAAAATCTCCTTCGAGTCCAGCCCTGGCTGGACGAGAATGGTCGCGGGGTGAGCGCTTGCGCTCCATCTACTCCCTGGCTTATGCGTGTCCCCACGACCATCCCCCCTACGCCCTCAGTATTTCCTTCCTTCTCAGCGCCCTCTCCAGGGACGGCCTCATCTTCATCTCCCGAAACTCCTTGATGGCGAAGTCAAGGTGTTCCAGGGCATCCTTCCTCTCGGCCGGGTAGTGCTCCAGCAACAATTCAGCGAGCTGGAGCCGGCTGAGAGCCAGCTCCGGGCGGAACCTCATCTCGGCGCAGGCCCGGATGGCTTCACGGTAGTGCGCGCGGGCCTCGTCGTATCTACCGAGAAAGGCCGCCGCCCCACCCAGGATGCGGGCAACGCAGACCCCAGACATGACTAAAGTGTTGTCGGCAAACCGTTGGATCAGCAGTCCGGCTGCCTGGCGGTGCTTGACCAGCACCGCTGCTTCCAGGTGAGCCACGTCCATAAAAGCCATCGTCATATCATCCCTTGTAGTGAGATCGGGACGCGCTTTGAGCATCCTGTCCAGCCTCTGGTTGACTTCATCCACCTGGCCGAGGTGTGCCGGCAACATAGGTAATCTGCGAAAGACGGGCACATTCACCCCTTCCAAGACTGCTCTCCGGACGATGCTATCGGTGTTATCTTCAACACCATTGAGATACTGGAGCGCCCTGAATCCAACGAAGGCTCCCTGTCCGAGGTCGGCTGGCAGACCAACCTCCTGGCGCCAGGCTACTTCACGTTCGAGCAACTCGATTATCTCTTCCAGCCGCCCGTCCATCAAAGCAGAGAAAAGGTCTACAAGGTGTGAAACTGAGATATGGTGAACCTCTCCGGTGGTTGCCGCCAGTTGCTTTATTGCCCGGCCGACCGCTTCCGCTTTCTGTCGCCGTCCATACATGATTAGAGTCCCATAGCCGGCCCACATTGAATCAATATTGTTTCTGGCCGCAACCAGGTCTTCCGCCACCTGGACCGCTTCCTCAGCATCAAACCAGGGCACCTGTCCAAACCACGTCCAATGGGACGCCGCCCGTGCCAGTAGTTCCCGATCACCGAAATCTCTGGCTGACTCAATGGCACGCCGCAATAGAGGCACTCCTTCGGCCTGGTTCCCTCGCACACATTCTACCCAGCCTAACATGGAGTCTGCCCAGCCACGCTCGATCGTATCCGGCTCCGCATAGCGGTCTGCCTTTTCCGCCCACTGGAGCAGTTCCGTACTCCCATGCGCCGCCATCCCTTTTGCCGCAATGGCCATGGTAGCCCAGACACATATCATGGCCGCCCGTCTCCGGTCCCCGATTTCGTCCGCCAGGGACAGTGCCTGGGTAAACTCCACGCCGACGGCATGGTCCTGCTGCAGCGATCTGGCCAGGGCCCTGCCAAGCGCCGCCAGCAGGTCGCACCGCTTCGCTTTGTCGTTGGGATCGAGCACGTCCTGTACTTTCAGTGCCTGCTGCAGCAGGCGTCCCGCCTCTCCGTAGTCAAAGACACTCGTGGCGCCGCTGCGCCGCCATCTCGCCATAGCTCACGGCCTTGGTCAGGTCGGATGGGTCGGTGGAGTAGGAGAAATGCTCGGCCAGTTCGGCGGCGTGCTCCGGCAGACGCCCGGCATGGATCTCCTCGAGGGCCCGGGCTACCTGCTGGTGCAGACGGATGCGGCGGGGGGCGATGTTCTCCTCGTAGAGCGTGGTGCGGAAGAAGGCGTGGGCAAACCGGTAGCTCACCGTCGCTCCCACCGTGGTCCGCTCTTCCACGATGGCCACCCGCTTCGCCTCTTCGACCGACTTGAGCAACTCTTCCTCGGTCAGGCCGGCCACCTTCTGCAGCACGTCCAGACGGAACTCCCGGCCGATGACCGCCGCCACCGAAAGCAGCCGGTTGCACCCCTCGCTCAGGAGTTGACAGGCGTTTGCCGATGACGTCCCGGAGTCCCTCGGGAATGCTCATCTCGAGGGGTGTAGAACCGGTGGCCAACAACTTCCCGCCGGCCCGGATCAGCAGCTTCTGTTCGGTCAGGTAGCGGACCACTTCCTGGACAAAGAGCGGATTGCCCTCGGTCTGGCTTGTGAATCGCCTCGGCCAGACCCCAGGGGCACGTCGTCATGGGTGATGCTCTTCAGCATCCGGCTGACCTCGTCGGCATTCAGCCCCCGCAGGAGGACCCGGCCGAAGGAGGATGACCGCCTTAGCTCGGCCAGAGCGGCCGACAGAGGATGGTTCCGGTCCACTTCCACGTCCCGGTAGGTGCCGACGATCAGCAGTCTGGCCTTCGCCAGGTTCGTCGAGACATATGTGCAGCATCTCGAGCGTGCCCTTGTCAGCATCATGCAGGTCTTCGAGAACCACTAGCATCGGTTTCACCGCGGCCGCATGGGTCAGGAAGGAGGTCACTGCCTGCATGAGGCGGTAGCGGTCTTCTTCCGGGTTCTTCGGCCTGGACGCGGCTGGACGTTGAGCTTCTCCCGGATCTCAGACACGATCCGGGCCACGTCGGTCGCTCCGGAACCCAGCTCCTTCTTCAGGTCTTCCGGTTCCCGGTCGAGGACGTAGGACCTCATCGCCTCGACGAAGGCCAGGTAGGGTAGTGATAGCGAGCCCTCCTCGTAGCAGTGGACCGATGAGGGTCCGGCCGCCGCGCAGGGTGACGTAGGTGGACAGCTGTTCGCACAGGGCGGTCTTGCCGATCCCCGGCTCGCCCATCACCATCATCAGGGCGCCCTGACCGGACATGGCGCCGTCAAACGCCGACTGCAGCTGCTTCAGTTCCGCTTCCCGCCCCACAAACACCCGCCGGTAGAGGGGGTTCTCGGCGGGAGTGCGACTTGTCTGGGGATGGTGGCGCTTCGAGTCTTTCCCTGTCCCGATTGAGTCCAGCGCCTGGAGCACCACGGTGGCCGATTGCGGCCGCTTCTCCGGATCCTTCTCGAGTAGCTGCATGATCAGCGTCTCCAGGGCCGGCGGCAGGTCGGCCCGGTGCCAGGTGGGGGAGACGGGCGGGGTGTTGATGTGTTGCCCGATGATGGCCACCGACTCGTCGCCCACAAACGGCGGCCGCCCGGTCACCATCTCGTACAGCATGGCCCCCAGGGAATAGAGGTCGGCTTTGGCGGTGACATTGCCCCCCATGGCCTGTTCCGGGGGCATGTAGGACACCGTCCCCACCATCATCCCCACCCCGGTGAGCCGGGATAGGTCAACCGCTACCGCCAGACCAAAGTCCCCGATCTGGGCAATGCCTTCGGCATTCAGCCAGATGTTACCGGGCTTGATGTCCCGGTGGATGATACCTTTGGCATGAGCGAACTCCAGCCCACGGCAAACGCACCTGGCGATGTCGGTGGCTTTGTCCAGTGGGAGCTTGTGGTCGGTAGCCTTATTGATCAGTCCTTCAACGTCGCCTCCGGGCATGAACGGGATGACGATGTAGGGCTGTCCCTGGTGATCGCCGATGTCGAAGATACTGACGATGTTGGGGTGGTCCCCGAGTTTGCCCATGGCCTGCGCTTCCCGCTTGATGCGGGTCCGGGCCGACTCGTCCAGCTTCTCGGTCTTGATCAGGGCAAAAGCGACGTCCCGGTCCAGCTCCGTGTCATGCGCCAGGTAGACCTTCTTCTTGCCGCCCTCACCCAGGAACTTCTTGACCTGGTAGCGGCCGTTGGCGAAGGAGGTGGGGAGGGGCGGAGCCGAAGCCTGACTGGGGGGTGGGGACCGGGGCGAGATTCCGACCTGTGAAAGTGGCTGCTCGATCAGAGAATTGCCGCACTCGGCACAGAACTTATCATCAGGCGGATTGCCGAAACCGCACTTGGAACAGATTGCTGCCAGCTTTGCCCCGCATTCCCGGCAGAACTTCCTCGTTTCGGCATTGTCAGCACGACATTTCGGGCACTTCATGACACATGCCCTCCCACACGGCTACCAGTCTATGACCGAGTCGCCGGGATGTCAAGCGCCTCGCGTGTGAGGTATTGCTTATTCGGCAATGTAGTTGTTCGTTAGCAGGATGTATATAATAGCTGGAATCGAGATAGTGCCCGTCGAGTCGGCGGGAAGGTGAGTAGTCTTCAGAATCAAGCCGCTGCACTTATGGGAGGAACACGTGAAGTCTATCACCGTGAATATTGAAAAATGCACCGGCTGCCGGCTGTGTGAGCTGGCCTGTTCGCTGAAAAACAGCGGGGAGTGCAATCCGGCGGCCGCCATGATTCAGGTGGTTGGGTTCGACGAATTGTTCAGCGTGCCCATGATGTGTTTCCAGTGTGACGATCCGCCCTGCGCCAGCATATGTCCCACCGGCGCCATCATGCGTAATGCGGCGACTGGGGCAGTGGCCGTAGTGAAGCAAAAATGCATGGGGTGCAAATTGTGCGTTACGGTCTGTCCCTTCGGAAACATATCGTTTTCCAGCGTGAAGCGGGTGGCCGTGAAATGCGACCTGTGCGGCGGTGAGCCGGAATGCGTCACCTTCTGCCCCACCCGGGCTTTGGAGTTTAAGGAGACCGACGTTGCCGCGGGCAGCAAGCGGCGTCTCCTCTCAGAGAGACTCAAAGGTGTCTATGAGGCAATGAAGGAGACGAAGGCGGTCACCCCATGACCACCTGCGGTCGTCCTTCTGCCGAATGCCTCGAAGGGAGCAACTTATGTATGGATGGAAAGGAACAATACTGAGGGTCGACCTGACCTCAGGCAAGATAGCCAAAGAACCCCTGAGCGGGGAACTGCGGCGCAACTACATCGGAGGGCGGGGGATCAATTCCCGGATACTGTACCACAATGTGAAGCCGGGAACGGGCGGGCTCGATCCGGCGAACGTCCTGGTATTTGGGACCGGCCCCATGACTGGTTTGCCGGTGGCTTCAGGGAGACTCACCATCACCGCCGTATCGCCACTCAACAATCTGCTGGGCGACGCCAACGGGGGATCACACTTCTCGCCGGAGCTGAAATTTGCCGGGTATGACCACATCGTGTTCACCGGGAAGGCGGCGGCGCCGGTCTACCTGTGGATCGAGAATGAAAAGGTAGAACTGAGGGATGCCGGACACCTCTGGGGTAAACTAACCGATGAAACTCAGCAGATGATCACGGAGGAGTTGGGTGACCCCAGGGTACAGATATCCTGCATCGGTCCGGCCGGAGAGAATCTGGTCCGCCTCGCCTCAGTCATCGTCGGCTCGGAAGGATGTGCGGCGCGGGGCGGGGTCGGCGCCGTGATGGGCTCCAAGAACCTGAAGGCGGTGGCCGTCCGGGGGACCAGGGGGGTGCAGGTGGCCCGGCCGGAAGCGCTCCGGAGCTACTTCCTGGACATGAAGCAGCGAATGATGGGCAACCGGAACTACCCCTCTTTCTCCACCTACGGCACCAAGTACTTTTTTGCGGGCAGGCATTTTGCCGGTGGCCTGGGGATGAGGAATTCTCAGGAAACGGGACAATTCCCGGGATATGACGAGATCAAAGCGGAAACCCTCCATGACAGGTACGTCGTCAAAGACAAGGCCTGTTTCGGATGCGTTAACCACTGCCGCGATTGGTTTGAGATCAAGGAGGGACCGTACGCCGGATTACAGGGCGTTGGTATCGAACTGGCCGAACAGGAAAGCTGGGGTTCGCTGCTCGAAAACGATTATGCCCCATCTATATACAAGGCCCACGTTCTGGGCAATCAGTACGGCATAGACACGATGGAATGCGCCGAGGTGATCGCCGCGGCCGCCGAGTGGTACCAGCGGGGTCTGATCACCAGTCAGGATACCCGGGGCGTAGAACTGGATTGGGGCAACTATGAGGCAATGCTGGCCATGCTGCCCATGATCTCGAAAAGAGAAGGAATTGGCGACCTGCTGGCGGAGGGGGGCGTCCTGGCGGCTGAGAAACTGGGGGCCGAGGCCCAGAAGTGTATCACGCACTTCAAAGGCGTGCTGAAGACGAACTGGGATCTAAGAACGGTCCCCACCTACGCCTTCGCCCACGCCGTCTCCACCAGGGGCGCCGACCATCTGAGAGGGGCCCTGCCGCTCCGCACCCTGGAAGCACCCGGTGACTACAAGGGCGTGGCCCGGCAGGTCTACTCGAATACCTTTGAATGCACCATTGCAGATGCCCTGGAGTTATGCAAGTTCAGCACGCCGTTCCTGAACATGGAATTGAAGGTCAAGGACATGGCGCCGCTTTTCGAGATCGCTACTGGAATAAAGATGACTGAAGATGAGATGAGAACCATCGCCGACCGGATCTGGACACTGGAGCGGTCCTTTCTCGTCAGGGAGGGAGTAACGAGGAAGGACGACATCATGGTCGGCCGTTTCATGGATGAAGCAGTGCAAAACGGGCCGTATAAAGGTCTCGCCTTCGACCCGAAAGAATGGGACAGGATGCTTGATGAATACTACGAGCTGGTTGGCTGGAACAAGAACGGCGTGCCGACCCGCGCCAGGCTCGAATCACTCGGCCTCACCGATGTTGCCGACGAACTCGAGAGACTCGGGAAGCTCTAGATGACGCGATATGAATGAAGCTCGCCCATACTGGCGAAACTGAGCATCTCAACAGGAAGGTAACGATGGCCGCAGGATACCATGCTGTTAGAATCGGCGCCGTGGAATGCACTGTGATAAGCGACGGCACCTTCCCCGGAACGCCCGCCCCCTACACATCACCGAAGCAGTTCCTTTTCCCCGCGGCATCTAGCGACCAACTGGCGCAGGCGCTGCAGGAGCATCACATCGAGTTGGAGACGGTGAACGACTGGATCATTCCCTTCGCGGGTCTGCTGATAAGAACGGGTGACAGGGTGGTGTTGATGGACACGGGGGCGGGGGGGCTGGGACCTGACACCGGAGAACTGCCGGCGAACCTCAAGGCGGCCGGCGTCGAACTCGAAGACATCGACATCATTATCCACAGTCACGCCCACCGCGACCACGTGGGCGGGAATACGGACAGCCGGGGCAACCCGGCATTCCCTAACGCCAGTTATTTCATGTGGAAGGACGAGTGGGACTACTGGAACGCGGATGCCACGAGGCGGAGTTTTCAGGGAAGCGGGCGGGAGGCTGCCCTCGAACTGACGCTGAAGAACCTGGCGCCGCTCAGGGGCAGGGTCCAGCTGATTGAGGGCGAAGGCGAAATCATACCCGGCGTGAGTGCCGTCGAGGCGCCGGGTCATACGCCGGGGCACATGGCGTTGGCCGTTTCATCCCGGGGGCAGGATCTCCTCTGTCTGGCAGACACCGTTCATCACGTGATTCACATGGAGCACCCGGAGTGGGCAACGGCGATCGACTACGACCGCGACCTGGTAACGGCGACCCGGCGGAAGCTGTTGGGCCGGGCGGCCCGGGACAAGACGCTGGTATTTTCCACCCATATGCCGTTCCCGGGTCTAGGCCACGTCGTCCCCAGGGGAGATGCCTGGCAGTGGCTGTCCATTGACGCCCAGACCTGACGCGGTCCGACCGCAGACATGACCATTCTGCGGTCTGTGTCTTATGATAATGGAATGACCATTGCCGAAGATGCAACGCCGGATGGCAGGGCCCAATCAACCCCTCGAATTCAGTCACTCTGGCTGGCGGCCACCCCGGAAACCAATTATGCGTCTCTGCCGGGAGACACTTCCGTCGATGCCGCCGTATTGGGTGGCGGTATCGTCGGGATAACCACCGCCCTGCTGCTGGCCGAAGCCGGTCTGAAAGTGGCGCTGGTTGAATCTAACCGGATCGCCAGGGGCATCAGCGCCCACACCGCCGGAAAGATCACCTGCCTGCATCAGTTGATTTACAGTCATCTGACATCCCGATACGGCGCCGGGAAAGCCCGGATATACGCCGACGCCAACCAGGCCGGTATTGAGCAGATCGTATCCCGGATCAAACAGGAAGGCATATCCTGCGACTTCCTGCCCAAATCCGCCTACACCTATGCTGAGTCCTTGCCCGCCCGCGCCCTGGTTGAACAGGAAGTGGCCGCCGCCCAAAACCTGCAGCTGCCGGCGTCTTTCGTCGAAAGTGTTCCCCTGCCGTTCAAAACCATGGGGGCAATCCGCATGGACAACCAGGCGCAGTTCAATCCCCGCAAGTACCTCCTTGCTCTGGCTGGTCTGCTGGCCGCCCGGGGAGGCCGGATCTTCGAAGCAACCCGGGCCTTGGACATCGAAGAGGGGAACCCCTGCGCGGTGACTACCGACAGGGCGAGCATCAAAGCCAGAGATGTCGTCATTTGTACTCATTTCCCCTTCTACGACAGGGCCGGATTCTACAAGGCCAATCTGTTCCCGATGCGGACCTATATGATCGCGATCCGCCCGGCGGCGCCGTTTCCGGACGGCATGTTCATCGGCAGTGACGACTTCGGTCATTCGCTGCGCTCTCAAAGGGATGGACCGACCGACCTGATACTCATCGGAGGGGAAGATCATCCTGTCGAACAGGCCGACGGTATCAACCATCACCGGCAACTGGCCAAATTCGCCCAGGACTATTATTCAGCATCAGCCGTCGAGTACTCCTGGGCCGGTCAATACAACAATACCGTCGACCGGGTCCCGTACATCGGGAAATTCGCTCCGGACAGCAAGCATCTGTTTGTAGCCACGGGATTCGGGGGTTGGGGCATGGCCCACGGTACCGCGGCCGCCATCATGTTCCGAGATCTGATACTGCGGCGGGCAAACCCCTGGGTATCCTTCTATGATGCATCGCGCATCAGGGCGGAGGGCTAGTGTCCTGGCGCGGATGGGCCGTTACCGTATGAAAAACGACGAGAACCGGATGCCCCGGGCGGTGCTGCCCATGACCATGCTCCTCGCTTTTGCCATGTGGTCGCCGCTGACAGTGGTCCCGCCGATGGAGACGATCCTGGCGAAAACCCTGTCCATCACCCACGCCCAGACCAGCCTCCTCTTCAGTGGTCCGATTCTAGTGCTGGCCCTTCTGGGGATACCGGCCGGCATCATCGCCGACCGGATAGGTGTCAAGAAGGCGGCCGGCATCGGCATGATCGTCATCGCGGCCGGCACGGCGCTCAGAGGGACCGCTACCAACTACCATGCCCTCCTCGCCTTTACCGCGGTCTACGGTCTGGGCCTGGCCCTGTCCCTGCCCAACCTGCCCAAGCTGGTCAGCCTCTGTTTTCCGCGGTCGAAAGCCAATATCACCATGGGAGTGGTTTCGGCATCCATTATCGTATCCGGCGGCCTGTCTCTGGCCATAACCATGCCCGTTGTTTACCGGCTGACAAGTTCTATTCAAGGCGTGTTTCTTGTGTGGAGCATCCCCGCCGTCCTGGCCAGCATCCTGTGGTGGCTGATCGTCAAAGATCCGCCCTGTGTAATCGTTTCGGTCGGTAACGCCGGAGCCAACGTGCGCGCTGTCCTCAGGGACCGCCGTCTCTGGCTGCTCGGCATCCTGTTTCTTCTCCACAACATCTACTTCTACACCTGGGCCGGTTGGGTACCGTCGTTTCTCCTCGGCAAGGGGGTCTCGTCAGACGTGGCCGGCTTTATCGTCTCGGTCACTCAGTGGGTGGGGATTCCGGCGGTCATCTTGGCCGCCCGCCTTTCCTCGCGGCTCGGCCGGAGAAGACCGTTTCTCTGGGCGCCCAGCATCATGCTCGCCTTCACTGCCTGGGCAATAATATGGGCCGGGATGCCCTTGACCTGGGTAATAATGGGACTCATGGGAGCGGCCACCGTCACCCGTTTCACCACCATTCAGACGCTCCCGGTGGAGATGGTGCCGCAGACCCGGACCGGCAGCGCCAGCGGGCTGGTCACCTCCGTGGGTTATCTGGGGGCGGTTATCGGACCGCTGGCCGGCGGGCTCATCATCGACGCTACCGGCCGTTTCCCCATAGTCTTTTTCATCCTGGTGGGCGTATCGATCGCCACCACCGCCCTGGCGTTCAGCATTACGGAAACCGGCCGCGAGTTGAGACCAACTGATTGAGGCCCGCCGTCTGTCAGCGATGGCATCGTCAAAACGGCCCGGGATACTGTAAACAAGAAACAAGGCTAGCCGGTCAACTACCTGAGCACGCCAGGGGATGTACGGAATTGGCTTTGGACTGGGCCCCTGGCTGACGCGGCGCCGCTGATTTCCCGCCCGGAAGACCGCCTGACAAACACCCTCGCCTGACGTTGTACCCTATAGGTGCCAACCAAGTCGTCGACGAGCCGGCTAAAGCAGGGAGATGGGAAAATGGTGACAAATGTAGACGTCCGGGGACCGCTATTACCGGTGAGCGATGCGGCTCGACTTCTCTCCGTCCATCCCAACACCCTCAGACGGTGGACCGACCAGGGCATAATAAGAGCCGGTAGACTGGGCGCACGCGGTGACCGCAGATACCGGCTTGCTGATGTCCTGACTCTCTTAGAGTGTCAAAGATCGCACCAGGGGAATCCATTCGAGGACTGAATACCTTCCTCTAAGAAAGGACTGAATATTTCCCTTTGAGGAAGGTATTCAGTCATTGTTCGCCAATACCGCTGAAGGCCCACTAACAACCACAACTGCCCGCCAATCCCAACATCAAAACCTCACCCTTCGGAAATGCGAGCGCGCTGCATTGTCGATCCATCCGGCCAGCAAGACCAGGGACCACGTACGCCGGCGAAGCAGTGCTCTTTGCCCATTGACGGAACGTCACCGGAGGCTGAAGTGGGAATCGAATTGACAGCGGTGTAGCCAGGGCGTATCATCCCGGTGCGACCCGCCCCCGCAAAAAAGACGTCAAGGAGAAATTGGGAAATGGCAGATACCCTCAATGTCCGTCCCCTGGTCATGGAGCGAACCGGATTGCGCGGCGGCGCCCTGGCAGGAGAGGTGGCCCTGATCACCGGTGGTGGCGGCAACATTGGCCTGGGCACGGCCCGCTCTTTGGCCTGGCTGGGAGCCCGGATCGTTATTGCCCAGCGGACTGCGGCCACCGGTGCGGCGGCGGCCACCCTGATCGAGCGCGAGAACGGACCGGGCACCGCTCTTTTTGTGCAGACCGACATCGCCGACAAAGAGAGCGTCAAGGCGCTCGCCGCCAAGGCGGTCGAGAAGTTCGGCAAAGTGGACATCCTGGTAAACAACGCCATGCCGATGGGTATCGGCGGGCAGTCAGTCCTGAGCACCGACGTCGATGACATGGACAAGCAGTATGCCGTTTCCATAAGAGGAACCGCCCTGTGCCTGCAGACGTTCGTCCCGGGCATGCGGGAGCGGCATCACGGGGTGGTCACCTACCTGGCGTCGGGGTTCCGCATGCCGACCAGCAGCGGTACCTACTACGCCATCAAAGCCGGTACCAGCGCCATGATGTTGGCGCTGGCCGGAGAACTGGGCGACGTCAAGCAGTCAGGGGTAGCCGTCTTCACGCTGGTTCCCGGATGGGTCGCGACCCCCCGCCCGGTCGAGCCGGCGGCAGGACCGCTGCGGCAGTCCTTTCCCGGAATCAACGTCGGCTACGACGGCCCGATGCCCCCGGAAGATTTGGGGGCCGCCCTGGCCTACTCCATCGTCCACGCCGCCGAAATACATGGCGCCGGCATCACGGTGGGCCAGGTCCACAAGTACCTGAAATGGCCGTTCCCGAGGCCGGACCTGGTGCCCCGGGCCGACTTCGACCGCATCCGGGACGCCGTCGGCGTGCGGCTGCTCGGCTATTTGGGCCCGGGCTTTGACCGCCCCGGCGAACCGAAGGTCTCGATCAACCGCTCCGCCGCCAAACCCGGGGAGTCGCTCAATTTCATGGCCTTCATGTCGTCCGAGGCGGTACAGAAGGAGATCGGCTAGCCGCCGGCTGGAGTAGTGCATCTAACGATTCGTTACTTTCCTTGGATCCGGAGTCACGATCCGCGCCCTTCGACCCCACTCCGCTGCGCTTCCGGGACTTTCAGCAAGCTCGGGGTGAGCGGAATCAGACGATAGCGCTATTTGAGATGCACTACACTAGAGAACCGCAGCTGCCCGTCTTTGGCGGATAATCGACCTGGACAACTGTTATGTAAAGGGGAGGAAAGAATGGACAAGAAATGGGAAGAGATGTCATCGGACGAAAGGCAGGAAACACTGTTCCAAAGATGGATTTCACCCGAAGGGGTGCAGTTCGCCAGCCCGCAAGCCGAGAAGCTCTACAAGGAACGGACCACCCGGATAAAAGATGCCATCCAGTTGAAGAAGCTGCCGGACCGGGTCCCGGTGATGCTCATTCCCAGCTTTGCCCCGGCCTTCTACTCCGGACTCACCCCGCGCGACGTCATGTATGACTATGACAAGATCCGGGACGCCTGGAAAAAGTTCTACGTTGACTTTCAGCCGGACACGCACGGAGGCTGCGCCGTCCCCAGCCCGGGCAAGTTCCTGGAGATTCTCGACTTCAAGCTATACAAGTGGCCCGGCCACGGACTCCCGCCGCAGACCACGTATCAGGCTATCGAAGGCGAATACATGAAGGCGGACGAATATGACGTCCTGATCCAGAATCCGCTTTACTTCTTCTACTACACCTGGCCGTCACGGGTATTCGGCGCCCTGGAACCGATCCAGACCCTGCCCCACCTCTCCTGCCTCACCGAAATGTATGGCGTGTCTTTTCCGTTCATCCCTTACGGTCTGCCCCCGGTCCAGGCCGCCTACAAGGCCCTGCTGGAAGCCGGGAACGAAGCCCTGAAATGGGTCGCCGCCATCGGCCCTTTCGACAAGGAGATGCCCGAACTGGGATTTCCGGCCCACCAGGCCGGCCCCACCAAGGCCCCGTTTGACGTGATCGGGGACACCCTCCGGGGCACCAAAGGCATCATGCTGGACATGTACCGCCAGCCCGAGAAGCTCCTCCAAGCGATGGATGTCCTGACGCCCATGTTCATTCAACTGGGCGTCGCCGCCGCCAAACAGGCCGGAAATCCGCTCATCTTTATCCCCCTGCACAAAGGCGCCGATGGTTTCCTATCCGACGCCCAATTCCGGAAATTCTACTGGCCCAGCCTCAGAAATGTCCTCATGGGCCTGATCGATGAGGGCGTGGTGCCGTTCATCTGGGCGGAGGGGGGTTACAACTCGCGGCTGGAGGTGATCCGGGACCTGCCCAAGGGCAAGACGGCCTGGCTGTTCGATGCGACCGACATGGCCAAGGCCAAGGAAGCCTTGGGGGGCATTGCCTGCGTGGCAGGCAACATGCCCATCGGGTTACTGACCGTGGGGTCGCCTCAAGGCGCCGTTGACTACGCCCGGAAACTCATCGATACCTGCGGCAAGGGCGGCGGTTACATTATGGCCAACGGGGCCTTCTTTGACGAGGTGAAATATGAAAACCTGAAGGCCATCGTCGACGTCGTCAAGGAGTACGGCGTCTATAAGTAGACAGGTAGACCTGATGACCCGGCCCGAACCGGCCCCGTAGTGACGTTTGGGGGAATCCGGGTGGGGGTGGGACGTGGATGGCCGGGTCTCCGTATGGTCTCCGGAGCGAGGAAGACGACCATTCTGCGGGAGGGAGGACAACCACAGGGGGTCAAGTCCGGCCATGACGGTGACTTGGTCCCATAAGTCACGGGGCTCGGATTGCTTCGTCCCTGCGGTCCTCGCAATGACTGGGGGTGGTCAAGGGGACACTCGGCATCAGCGATAGCTTAACCGCAAGCGGTTACCCCTTGACCATTCCTCGGTACGCTCGGAAGCGGACGACCACTTCTGCGCTTCCTTCGACCCCGCTTCCTTCGACAAGCTCAGGATGAGCGGGGGGCAGGCAGGATCCTCTGGATTCCCTCAAGGACAAGCCTCGAGGACAAGCCCATTCCCGTGTCGGAGCACGGGACAAGTTTCGTGGGAATGACGGGGGGGGTAGGGCGAAGGGAATGGGAGGGTAGCAGGCAGGATCTGGTCTCCGTAAGAGGGTGGTCAACCACAAGTGGTTTCCGTATGGTCTCCGGAATAAGTGGTCTCCGAAAGAAGGTGGACGACCATTCTCCGCTGCGTTCCGAAGAAGACGACCACCTGCGGGAGGGGGGACAACCACCTTCGGACGATTGGGCGTTCTGGATTCCCGCCTTCGCGGGAATGGCGTGAAGGCGTTCCGAAGAAGACGACCATGCAAGGCAGCCCCGGTGGAAAAGGCGGCAATTCGGACTATGATTATCTGGGGCATCGATCACTTCGCAGGGGGTGAAATTCAATGCAAGAAGCACGCACCGGGCCGGACCTCGCCAAGTACCGCCGGGAGGAGATCCTCAAAGAGGGGCAGCGGATATTGCTCAGGGCCATCGAGAGAGGGGATGTTCCTTTGTGGCGTTCTTTCATCTCCCGGTTAAGTGAGGATACCAAGTATCTGCGGTTTCACAGCATACCCCGGGAAATGACCGAGGAAGATGCCATCCGTTACTGTACGGTCGACTATGCCAACTCTTTCGCGTATGTTGCCGAAACAGGCACGCGCCAGGACAGGAAGATCATCGGCATCGCCCGGTATTACCGCTTGCCCAACAGACGTTCCGCCGAGGTCGCTTTCGCCATTGAGGATCCCTATCAGAAGATCGGGCTGGGCACCAAGCTCATCGAAGCGCTGGTAGACGTGGCCCGGGAGAATGAGATCTCAATCTTTGAAGCCAATGTCCTCGGCCAGAATTCGCAGATGATGGAAGCCTTCCGGCATTACGGTTTTCATGTCTCCAGCTATCTCGAAGGCGGCGAATATCATGTCACTTTTCCGATAAGGCAAACGCAAGCCGTAGACCGGAACGAGGCCCGCCGTGACCGGATTGCCACCGTAGCTTCGCTGCAGGCGATACTCAACCCAACATCGGTCGCTATTATCGGAGCCGCCCGCCATCCCGGCACGATCGGCAATCTGCTGATGCGCTGCATCCTGCAGAGCGGTTTCTCCGGAATCGTATATCCGGTCAATCCCAATACCGAAGCGGTACTTTCGGTCAAGTCCTATCCGTCGGTGGTGGACATTCCGGGCAAGGTAGACATGGCCATCATTGCGGTGCCGGCGCCCATCGTCAGCCGGGTGGCCGATGAATGCGGACAGAAAGGCGTGCGGGCCCTGATTGTCATCTCGGATGGATTCCGGGAGAGAAACCCGGAAGGCGCCATCCGGGAGGAAGAGCTGAGGAATATCACCCTCAGCTACGGCATGAGACTGATCGGCCCCAACTGTATGGGGGTCATCAATACCGACCCGGCCATGAGGCTGAACGCCACCTTTTCCCAGGTGTACCCCGGGACAGGCAGCGTAGCTTTCCTGTCCCAGAGCGGTGCCATGGGTTTGACCATTCTGGAATACGCGAAGAACCTCAATATGGGTATTTCCACTTTCGTCAGCGTGGGCAATCGGGCCGATGTCTCCTCCAACGACCTGCTGCAGTACTGGGAACAGGACCGGGCCACCAAAGTCATTCTGCTCTACATAGAGTCGTTCGGTAATCCCAGACAGTTTGCCAGAATCGCGCGGCGGGTATCTTCAAGAAAACCAATCGTCGCCGTAAAAGCGGGGAGCACGGCGGCCGGCGCCAGAGCGGCATCATCCCATACCGGCGCCCTGGCCACTTCGGACATTGCCTCTGATGTACTGTTCCAAAATGCGGGCATCATTAGAGTCAACTCCGTGGAAGAACTCTTCAATCTGGGGACACTGCTATCCACCCAACCGTTACCCAAAGGCAGAAGACTGGTCATCGTCACCAACGGCGGCGGCCCGGGAATTATGGCCGCTGATGCCGCCTCTTTGAATGGACTGGAGGTGATCGAGCTCCCCGCGGACGCGGCCGACCAGATCAGGCCAATACTGAAACGGAGCATCAATCTGGGCAACCCCATCGACACTACCGCCGGGGCCACCGCCGGGGAGTACGAAGGAATACTGAGGGTGCTGGCGGCCGCCAAGGACGTTGACGCGGTGCTGGCCATTTTCGCACCCCCGATGGTCGTTGAGACCAGAGACATGGAAGAAGCCCTGCGGCGCGTGGCGCCGTTCTTCTGGCGTTCCAAGAAGCCGTTACTCGGCTGTTTCATCGGGCAAAAAGGTCTGAGGGCGCAACTGGGGACCCATGGCCACTACATTCCCCTCTATACCTTCCCCGAAGAAGCCATTCTGTCATTGAGGCGGGCGGCGGAGTATTCCGAACTGCGGCGCAAACCGCGGGGAAAGATCCCGGCAATAAAGGATATTCAAAGGGCGAAAGCCCGCCAGTTAATGGACACGGTGATGAAGAACAGTACGGAAAGGCCGCTGTCGCTTTCGGCCGGCGAAGTGTCGGAATTGCTCTCGTGTTACGGGATACGCCAGGCGGGACTCATCGTAGCCAGGACCTCGTTCGAGGCAAGAACCGCCGCGAAACAGTTGGGCTTCCCGGTGGCGGTCAAACTGGCATCGCCGACGATTACCCATAAGACGGATGTCGGGGGCGTGGTATTAAATGTCGCCTCCGAGGACGGGGTGGAAGAAGCCTACCACACCATCAGGAAGAACCTGGAGAAGCTCGGCCGCGAGAAGGAGATGTCCGGGGTGACCGTGCAGCAAATGATAACCGGCGGAATCGAGACCATTGTCGGCGTCAGCCAGGACCCGTCTTTCGGACCTTTGATGATGTTCGGTTCCGGCGGGATCTATGCCGAGTTAATCAAGGATGTCACTTTCAAGCTTCATCCGATCACGGACCTGGACGCAAATGAAATGATAGCCTCGTTGAAAATGACCCGGTTGTTCGAAGGCTACCGCGGATCACCGCCGAGCGACGTCAGGTCGATTCAGGACCTGCTGCTGCGGGTGTCGGCCATGGTGGAGGCCATGCCGGAAATCGCCGAACTCGACCTCAATCCGGTGAACGTCAGGCCCAGGGACGAAGGCTATTGGGTGGTCGATGCCAGGATCATCGTCAAGTGACGGGCGTACGTATTCTTACTTTCGCCCTTCCAGCCAGGCTAACACGGCCCGGGCCGCCAGAGGTACCTCAAGGGAAGGCTGACTCCCCTCCAGGGCGGTCAGGACCGGCTTCAGTGCTTTAGCCATGTCGCCTTTTCGGATGTCGTGCAGTACGTGATGGATGCCCTCGCGCAGCCAATCGGAATCGGGATGGGCGACCAGCGCGGCCAGCAGAGGGGCGATCGCCTTTCGTCCCATACGAATCAATCCCTCGGCCGCCAGCCAGCGGACATCAAATTCCTTGTCCGACATGGCTTCCAAAAGGGCCCTGATCGACCGCTCGTCACCGATTTGACTGAGCGCTTTGGCTGCTTCCCAGCGCACCCAATGGTGCCGGTCGGACAGGGCGTCGATCAACGGGGCCACGGCCTGCGCCTTGTAGGCCACAAGCTGCCGGCGGGCTTTAACGCGGGCGATGCCGTCGCCACCGCTAAGCTGTTCGATCAGCGACTTGACACTCGGTCTGGCGGCCTTGCCGGAAGTCGAGTTACCTGTTGCCACCCCTTGCCTCCACCGGTTTATTTGTTGTCTTCACCCGACCCGGAAACCCGGCCTGATGACCGAGCCTCCGGCTGAAATGCCCGGCGCTCAGGTTACTTTCAGTTCCTTACTTGACTGCCAGAGTCCATGAATGTTGCACAGGCTGGCGGCGTACAGAACTCCCGGCTTGTTCACTTTGAGTTCGGCCGTTACTTCAGGGTGGGTATAAACCGGGCCCTGATTGGGACCCGCCGCGGACTCGCCGTGGGATGAGAATTCGAAGCGCCCCACTTCGTAAGAAAACTTGTCCCCATCCGCCCGGAAATATACCGAAATCCAGCTTATATGGTGCTCGGTGGTATTCGGGTGCGGATCCTGTTTCCCCACCGTCACCTTCAGAGCAAACACTTCCCCGGCCTTTACTTCATCGGGGCACTCCATTACCGGGACGTGTTTCTCCTTCTTCCAATCGGCCGTCTGATACAGGTCTCCCATCTGGCTCATATTCCATTCCCTCCAGTTTCAGTTGCGTCGATCGGCCCCGCCCAGAATCGCTTCGATCCTCCCGGGAAGTTCGTCAGGATCGAAGGGCTTGGCCAAATAGTCATTGGCGCCCAGACCCAGCGCCTCTTCGGCGAGGTCTGTTGCCGCGCTTACCACAATAACCGGAAGCTGCGACGAGGCCCGCAGCACCCTGAGTACATCAAGGCCCCCCATGCCCGGCATCCGGAGGTCCAGCAGCAGGATGTCCGGTTTCTCAGACTCAATCATCGCCAGAGCGCCCTGCCCGGTCATCGCCGTAATGACGTCATAGCCGGTAGCCAATAGCTTCAAACGGGCGAAATTGAGTATCCGCGGGTCATCGTCCACCAGCAGCACACGATGCCTGGTCCCGATGCTTTCTGTCGCCATGTTACCCCCCCAGCTATCCTGGGTCCTAAGTAGACTGTAGCATCTGGAACATCAAATAGTTACAACATCTGACAAGGAAATATGACGAAATCGTTACTTCCGGGCAGCGACGGGAGCATCACCCTGAGACGCGGCACCAGGCCGGCAGGCACGCGTTACCCGCGCCGAAGCCTTCAGCATCCGATGCCTCTGTTGGGCAGTGATTGGACCCGGCAGGCGCTACTTGTTGGCCGGCGGCGGGAAAGGTCCGTCGAAGCCCCTCAGGACAATCGAAAAGCCACCGTCAACCGGCAAGGCCACTCCGGTAACGTAGCTCGAAGCCTGGCTGGCGAGGAAGATGGCCACTCCACCCAGTTCCGGCGGCTGGCCGTAGCGCCCCACCGGAATCAATGATGCGATGCGGGTATCAAAAGTCGGGTCCATCTCTCTGACTTCCTTGCCCAAATCGGTCCTGATCCACCCCGGCAATATGGCGTTGACCTGGATGTTGTCGGCCGCCCAGGCAATGGCCAGACTTCGCCCCATCTGCACAATGCCGCCTTTGCTGGCGGCGTAGGCGGTCAGCACCGAAGACCCGAGGATCGAGGCCATGGAGCCGATATTGATGATCTTGCCGCCGCCCACCGCCTTCATGTAGGGATAGACCGCTTTCGAACACAGAAAAGCGGCCCGCAGGTTGGTATTGATGACGGCGTCCCATTCGGCGGTCGAGACTTCAAGCGGTCCCTTGCCTTCGGCGATGCCGGCGTCATTCACCAGGATATCGATCCTACCGAAGGTGTCGGCGGTCTTCTTGACCATCGACGCTATCTGTTCTTCGTGGACCACGTCGGTCTCGATCCCGACCACCTTGACCCCATAGGCGCCGGTGATCTCTTTGACGGCCTGCGCCGTCTTGGTCCGGTTACGGGCCGCAATCGCAATATTGGCGCCCACCGAGGCCAGGGCGCCGGCGATGGCCTTGCCGATGCCCCCGTTTCCCCCGGTTACAATCGCTACCTTACCATCCAGGCTGAACAGGTTAGTCACGGCGTTCCTCCCTTTGGCCTAGGTTCCAGTCCGTCCGGCAGATTCGCGGCCGGGCGCCGGACGAGGCCGAAACAGCTTTCTTTGGCCCCTATAGTAGTGCATGACGGGACGGAGTGCAAAGCTTTCTCTGTCCGGCCACTTCACCGCTTTGGTTCAGCGGCATCATCGCTTACCGGGGCTTTATCAACCGCTTTAGAAAATCCTA
This sequence comes from uncultured Chloroflexia bacterium, assembly GCA_963735055.1. Taxonomy (GTDB): domain Bacteria; phylum Chloroflexota; class Dehalococcoidia; order Dehalococcoidales; family UBA2162; genus JBBITI01. The sequence goes on from CAVTJN010000014.1 coordinate 54,280, forward strand.
AAGCGTTGCCTACCGTCACGCTCGGGCCCATATTTTCGCCGGCTCCGGAAATTCCGCCGGCGGCGGTGCGGCGAACCGGCGGAACGTCCCATGTCCGGCATCCTTCAAGTCGGTGGACAACCGATACCATACCGAATACGGTACTACTATAAGGGACAAATATTACAAAAACAAGGCACAAATAAAAGTATAAGAGGAACAAAAAAAACCGGGCTCAAGGGATTCGTTCGGCAAAGGGGGGAGAGGTACCCCAAGGAGTTTGACAGTTCCATAAGCTGACATTAAGATAGTGCCCTCGGCAACGCCGCGTTTTCGAAGAGCAGCGGTGAATCGTTCACTCAAGGAGCCAAAAAGTGGAACAGAGATGCCATTTCTGTGAGATGATCGCCGGGGGAAAGAAGCCCGCCAATCTGATACTCGAGAATGACTTTGCGTTCGGAATCTTCGCAGGCTATTATCGCGAGGGCCACAGCACCGTCGTGCTCAAACGCCACACAGAGGCATTCTCTGAAATGAGGCCCTTATTCCGAAGCATCCGAACCTTGTCGGAATGGGGAAGTACGCGTTCAGGGTGCTCGAGGTGATCGAGGGCTACAAGAACACGCCGAAGGACGAACAAGAGCGAATGGCAAAGATCATCGGAGGTCTGGTGTAGTGCATCTCAAATAGCGTTATCCTCTGATTCCGCTCACTCTCTGCTTCCTTCGACCCCACGCTGCGCTGCGCTTCCTTCGACCCCGCTCCGCTGCGCTTCGGGGGCTTGCAGCAAGCTCAGGACGACCCTTCGACAGGCACAGGGTGAGCGGGCGTTCCCTAGGTCCGCCTCATATGGAGATTGATCTTATGGTCGCGGAGTACCCTCCAAACGAAACGGTCCCGAAGCCCGGCCGCCTCGGCCAGGAGCCGCCCATTCCATCGAGCGCGGCCCGGCGGAGGCGGCGCATCCAGCAGACGGAGCACGCTCTTCTCCATATCCGGAACGGATCGTCCCCACCGGACCCGGATGCCGCGGTCGCGCAGCACCTTCCAGACGTAGCCATCGCGTAGTCCGGTCGCCTTGGCCAGGAGCCGCCCATTCCAATGGGCATGGCCCGGAGGGGGCGGCTGGTCAAGCAGGTGGAGCACAAGCTGCTCGTCACCCGGAGAGTACCGCCGCGGCTGCCCCGGACGTGGGGCATCCTTGAGTCCCTCCAGTCCCAGGCGATCGAAACGCTCTTGCCATCTGTGAACCGTGGCCGCCTGGACTCCAAGCTCCGCGGCGATCGTAGTCGTCATTGTGCCATCAGCCGTCATCAGGATGATCTTCGACCTGACCACCATCCGGTGCTCCACCGTCGAAGAACGAGTCCATGACTCCAGAACGGCTCGCTGTTCGGGGTTAAGCTCTGTGGGAGCGGCTTGACAGGTCACGTCCAGATGCTATCACATTATCGGCGTCGCATGCATTCCGATATCTCTTCTCCGGCAACATCCGAGCTGGCATTCCGGATCTGGCCGAAGAGAGTACGACGGCATGCTACCGATGGTGGCTTCGTCGGTCCGCCCCGGGGGGCGGCCCGCTTCTTGTCTCAGGCCAGCGGAGTGGCCGGCCTGGTAATGCCACTTGGCCGGATACTGGCAATGCAGCGCGATCGCACCCCGATTCGCTCCATGCCCCTCCCACGTCCTTCGGAGACCTCAGTGAGGGCTCTTGTGAACCAAGTCCGTTAGTACTGATGAAATGGTAAGGGAACTCCCCTCACCTGAGTGATAGAGTGAGTTTGAGTGGGGTTAGGTGGCGTTGACTAGGGCGGCCGCGCCTAGTACCATTGGACTATATTATCCGAGTATGTGTCCAGAAGGGGCTGTGAGCTTCCGCCCGTAATGTGGTCACTTGGGCGGTGGGGAGCCAATAGTGAAACCGGCATTGGCGTCATTGAGGGCGGCGTTATGGTCTTGCTTTCTACCGCCTCAGGGGGAATCGTGTCAGAACGGACGATGGGACGTGTCTCGATGAAGAGCCAACGGGGAGCCGGTCTGCTTGAGGTGGTGATTGCCATCGGTCTGCTGGGCATACTGCTGACGGGTTTTATCCCAGCCATGATGGGCATCACACGCGCCAATATCAAGGTGGATGAACGGGAAACGGCAAAGAATCTGGCCGAGAGACAGATGGAGTACGTGAAGGGACAGCCGTTTCTGGCAGCCTACGTCCCTGACGACTACGCCTCTGACTACCCGGGCTTCGTGGTGGACAACCCCATAACCACCAACTCATCCACCATTTCGAACAGGGACGCCGACATCCAGGCAGTCACAGTTATTGTCAGGCTGCACGGCGTCGAAGTCATCAGATTGACGGGCTATAAGGTGAGATGATGTCCATGCCACACTCACAACGCTTCAGGAGTAGTCAGTCCGGTTTCACGTTGATCGAACTAACGATGGCGCTACTGGTGGGCGGCATGATCATGGCTGCGGCCGGCGGGACACTGTACCAGATCCTGAGTAACAACACAAAGAACACCGCTCGTATGCTGGCCGTGAAACAGGTGGAGAACGCCATGCACTTCCTTGTCCGTGACGTCCAGATGGCACAGACGATTGAGACCACTGGCCTGGGCTTCAATGAAGTCCTGAGGCTGACATGGCGGGAGTGGGATTCGTCGCTCGCCCAGGTTGTCTACAACTGGAATCCAGCCGATCACCATCTGACGCGCACCCAATCGGTGGACAATGTTACCAGCACCCTGGCTTATTCGATCGATCCGAGGCCAATCTTTCTTCCGGGGTCGGGAGGGACTGTGTCAGTCAATATGACGGCCTCGGTACAGGGGGCTCGCGAGACCAGGGTAGTGAAGATAGGGCCCCGTACCGGTGGGTAGGCTGACCGAGGTAATGACATGAAGCGTTTCGCTAGGGGCTACATTGGGCAACAGAAGGGCTTTGCTTTGCTGACCGTATTGATTCTGATGCTGGTCGGCAGCCTGATCATTACCCCACTTCTGAACTTCATGGGGACTGGCGTCAAGACAACCATGGTGTACAACACAAAGAGCCAGGAGTTGTACGCTGCCGACGCCGGGATCGAGGACGGCCGGTGGCTTATCGAGAAAGACAAAGTAGCCACGACCTTCCCCGGTCCCAATCCGCCAAAGTACGATCCGTTTGATTACTTTGAGAGCACCGGGGACGGTTGGTCGTATGACTTGGCATCCCAGACCGGGAGAACGGTAAATGGCTATAGCGTCAACGTTACGCTGAGAAACATGTGGATTCCAGACCTTCCAGTCCCGGATGCGGCCAACGCGAAGGCCATCATCCAGGGGTCGGTCGGTAACCCGCCCAAACTGGTGATGACCGGGGCGGTGGTGGACCTTCCCGGCGCCACCACGCCGGGGACATACAAGATAAAGATCACGCTATTCCGGTGGAGACCCTCTCACGATCAATACGCTCGGGATATGGCTGCCTCCTGGCTTTACCTACCATGCCCCGGGAAACAACAACCTTGTAAACCAGCTTGGGATCGGCCAACCGAGAATGTACACGACCGAATCATGGCCACCGGCCGAGTACAAGAGTGGTCAGGCCCTGGTCTGGACCTTCAGCGACTACCCGTTCTCCGGTAACGCGTCTGCATCGCAAAGCCCCTTCCCCGGCGTCAACATGGCAGATGCGCCGGACCTGGTGAGCACGATCACCTTTCAGTTCGACGGGCCCGAAGGCGCCAACCCGGCGGCCATTGCCTGGATGAATACGAACCTTAACCTGAGTGGAGGCATCCACTACACGTGGGACGCTGACAAGAAGGTGTTCCAGGTCGTCTCCACCGCAGGCAACACCACGGTTGAGGCCTATAGTATCAAGACCGAACTGCGAGAGATGGCGGCAGCGATACAAGGGGACTACTATGCCACGGGCAACAGCCTGATGACCAACTCCCACTCAGACAACTATCACATCCGCGACCACTGGATCAACACCGATCATTCAAGCAGCAACACTGTCGCCCAAGAGTCCTCACCGGGCGCCGGTAATGGCGTTCCCCTTGACGGCGAGGTGAAGGCGGCCTTCCTCTACTGGACATCGTGGTTTCACGAATCGGAGAAGGACACCGTACATCCCCTGGACCCGGATACGTGCTCGTCATTCACCAACTGGGACCGCAGCGGTTTGAGCCCCTACCTGAACACCAGCTGGGGTGGGGACGGCGATGTCTTTGAAGGCCACTTCCGCACCGGAAGTATTGACCCATACCGGTACCTTACCCTGAATAACGGGGTCGACCTGAGCGCCTACTCCCAAGGGCTGGCCACCGTCTCCTGGGACCAGGGGGTGAGTCTGGTGGGGGCGGGACTGACAGACAACTGCCGCAACTTCAACAACTGGACCCGCAGTCCATCCACTAATGCCTGGGCCCTTGACGGCACCAGCAACTGGTTCACGGGTCACTTCAACACCGGCTACAACAGTCGGGACCTCAGGTTAGACAGCGACCAGCTTCTTGCCGGGTACAACCCGGGACAGGTCACTGTCTCCTGGAAGCAGTGGGTCGCTTCGGACCCGGAACCAGTGTTCTCCGATGGCTGCCGAAATTTCAATTACTGGACAAGCGTCGGCAACGTCGTGGGCCGTGTACCATCCCAGCCAGCCGCAAAACAATACTACTTACTACTTCCAAGCCCATTCCACCAGTGGCAGCACTAGCAGCAACCGCGACATGACGCATTCTCAGAGCCTACAGGACTATGCGTCCGGAGGGAGCGTAACTCTTGTCCTGGGATCAGTGGGTCACCGGTGCGGACCCGGATGATGGCCTTCGGGTTGACTTCTACAATCAGACGACTTCCAGTTGGACGACGGTTTACTCGGTCCTCGGTACTTTCACGGGCACGCAGCGCCCGTCAATTCCGATACCCAGCCAGTACTTGAACGCCGGTTTCAGAATGAGATTCCATCTTGTTGGCTTTACTGGGAACTACGAGAACTTCAACATTGATAGCATCGACATAACCTTCGTTCGGTCAGCCTCGGCGCCAGGGGAAAACGATGGCCTTGACATTTCCTACTCGGGTAATAGTGGTTCTACTTGGAGCGACCCTGTCCCCGTGTTCCGCGGTAGCGGTCCGGGTTTTACCAGGCCGGCGGCGAACAACGCCAGCTACGTCGTGCCCGAAGAGTACTTGACGGACCAGTTCAGAGTCAGATTGTATCTGGTCGGCTTCGGCACGAGCGGCCAGTACCTTAATCTGGACGACATCACGATCACCTGCCCGCCCCCCCCCGACATCGGACCCGCGGACGGCCTGGACTTCTCTTTTTCGGGCGATAATGGGGCCAACTGGAGCGCAAACATCCAGGCGTTCCGCGAACACGCATCGCCCAGTAGTTTCTCCTACGCCGTTCCTTCTGCCTACTTGACCAGCCAGTTCAAGATGAGGTTCTACCTCGTCGGATTCGGCGGCAACGGGCAGTATTGCACCATTGACAATGTCAAGATCACCGTCGGAAACGGGGACACATCGGCATTCTTCAAGATAAACGGGACTCAGGTGTATTTCGATGCCAACGGCATCCCGCGGCAGGGGATGCAGAACATTTCCGCCGATCACGCTTCAGTGATAAGCAACGTTATTGGCACCAACCCGACCGGTTTCTCCTACGCCAGTTACAAAGATGTGACGGAGCTGGTACGGGCCTTCAGTCCCAGCCCCAGTGGCCAGACCAACCACCCGGGTATCGCCACCTACACCGTCGGCGGAGTGGATGGGACCCTCGGCGATGACAGTCGGCCGGGCGACGGATACCAGCTGGCCCACGCCGGTTGGTCTTTGATTATCGTCTATTCCAGCCCGCAAACCCTGGGTCACCAGCTGTACCTTTTTGACAGGTTCAGTTTCGACGACGATTTCGCCGACCTCGACTTCGATCGAGATGCTTCCCACCTGCCGGGTGGCGACATCAGGGGTTTCATCGTCCCTGATCGGGTCCCGGGTGAGGCGATGACGGCCGATGCCGCGAAGATGACCATCATGGTCGGCGAGGGTGACGACTTCATTGCCGGCAGCAGCGGCTACCCCGGCGATTTTGTCGCTTTCAACGCCCCGGCCAACTACTGGACCTCCCCGGCCATTGCGGCAAGGGATATACCCAACAACTACAAACTCTGGGACGGCAAGGACTCACAGGTTGTCTCGAATTCGAACACATCGAGTTCTCCAAATAACGTGTGGAACGGCCTGTCGACCGCGTTCAACGCCGACGGCATTGATGTCGACACCTTCCACATCCCGTGGGACAGCAACCATGATGGAGCGGTCAGTAGCTCGGACATGCTGTCACCCGGTGATATTTCGGCCCACATCGACCTGTGTACCGCCCAGGATAACTGGAACCTGGTATACATTATTCTGTCTTTCCGCAGCAAGGCGGTAACGGGCGGCTCGGTAACCTACTTGATCCGATAGCGGCACACGGGAATAGAGGGGCCTACGGGGTCGAGTGTTCTTTGACTTTCCTGATGGAGTAGTAATCACAAGAGAGCCGGTGGGACTGAGCGATACGCTCGCGCCGTCATGGTTTCTGCAGGGACCGCGAGGCATCACACCAACCACATGACAGACAAGTGGTTCGTGATGGTTGTGGCAGGGCCAAACCCATCTTGTGTGCCCCAACCTCTTGGAGCAAGATAACAACATGAGATGGATCTGGTTGACGTGACGCCCCTCCAACCGGTTCGCGCAGGTAGCCGGAGGAGATTGAAGGATGGCGCCTACTGACGTCGTTCCTGAGCTCCGGGGTGAACTCAGAGAGTATCTGCAACGGCAGGGTTATGAAGTCAACGAGGATGCCGGCCTCGTGGGCAAGTCCGGCATCAGGCATTCCTTCGACATGCTGGCGGAGAAGAACGATGGCCTGTCCACCCATCGGCTGGCGGTCGGTATCGCCGCCGGTGGTGATCGGGAAGACGAGGCGACCGTAATATTCGACCTGGCCAACCGGGCATTTGATGCAGGGATCAATAACCGGCTGCTGGTGGCGGTGCCCGATTTCTGCGAAAGGTCGAAGCAAATGGCCGGCAAGCAGCGTATCGTGGTCATCGATCGCGAGACCATCAGCTCGGCCCTGGCGCTCAAAGACAAGACCGTCGCCGAAGGTCGCCTCCCCCTCTCAAGTTCGAGACATCGGCCGATCTCGCCCAATCGCTGGTAGCCCGCGGTTACAAGATCGAGGAACAGGGCAGGCTGACCGGAAAGTCTGGAGTGGTGTATGCCTTCGATATTCTGGCCCGCATTGACGGTAACCAGGTCAACCACGTGCTCGGGATCGATTTCGTGCATTCCGCCACTGAGGTTGGACTGAGCGAGGTGGCGCTCTTTGACACTAAGGCCTACGACTGTGGGGTTGACGACAAGGTCATCGTGGTGTCTCCCACCCTTACTCGTGAAGCCCGGCAATTCGCGCGGCACCAGCGGATCCGCGTCCTTGAACACGATGACCGCATGGCCAGACTCGCCGCTGCCGTTATCACCGGAGTCGCCCGTCGCCAAGCCGGCCGACAAGAAAGCCGAAGTCAGATCAACTGGTAGACCGCTCCGGCAAATGATCACGGCGGAGGCCCTGGCGCTGATTCCCGAAGTCATGGCGCGGCGCTACAACGCAGTGCCAATGTCGGTGGTCGGGAATGTGTTGCAGGTGGCCATGGCGGACTCGAGCGATATCTTTGCGCTGGAGGCCTTCGCCGCCCAGAGTAGGATGCGGATCGTCCCCGTGTCGGCCGGCGCCCGCGAGGTCCGGGAAGCGATCGATTTCAGCTACAAGGGATATGGTGAAATCGAGAAAACGATTTCCCGTATCTCAACGTCCGAAGAGTCCACCGACGATGGCCCCGCCATCAGCGCCACGCTCGACAGCCCGCTTACCCAGGCCCTCAACCTGATCGTCGAAGAGGCGGTAAAGGCGCGTGCTTCCGATATTCATATTGAACCGGAGGACGACCGCCTCCGCGTCCGCTACCGGATCGACGGCATTCTGCAGGACATGATGTCCCTGCCCCTGAGCGTGCGGAGGTCCCTGATTTCAAGGATCAAGATACTGTCGGAGTTGAACATCGCCGAACGTCAGCGGCCCCAGGACGGCCAGTTCACCGCCGTGGCCAAAGGCCGGGAAATCGACATCCGTGTTGCCGTCGCCCCCACGGTATGGGGGGAAATGGCGGTCCTCAGGATCCTTGACAAGTCCCTGGCAGTGATCGAACTGTCCGAACTCGGCATGCTGGACAGCGGTCTGGCCAAGTACAAAGAGATGCTCAAGGTGCCGCATGGGATGATCCTCATTTCCGGTCCCACCGGCGCCGGCAAGACCACTACCCTCTACGGTTCGGTCAACTCGCTGGACAAAATGGGACGGAACATCGTCACCATCGAAGACCCCGCCGAGTACCGCTTCAAGGACATTAACCAGATCCAGGTCAACAACCTGGCGGGCATCAACTTTGCCTCCGGCCTGCGGTCGATACTGCGTCTCGACCCCGACGTGATACTGGTGGGCGAGATCCGCGACAGCGAGACGGCCAACATCGCTGTCCAGGCTGCCTTGACCGGACACCTGATGCTGTCCTCCATCCACGCCAATGACACGGTCGGCGTCCTGTTCCGGATGCTCGACCTGAATATCGAGAACTTCCTGATCGCGTCGTGCATGATCGGCATCGTCGCCCAGCGCATGGTCCGGCGCATCTGCCCGGACTGCGCCCAGCTGATCGAAGCGCCGTCCATGGAGCAGATGGCCTACGAACAGGAGATTGGAGAAAAGCAGGCCCGGTTCATGTACGGCACAGGCTGCAAGTCCTGCGCCTACACCGGTTACCTGGGCCGGACCGGCATATTCGAGATTCTGTCCATGACCGACGCCATCCGGATGCTTATCACCAACCGGGCCAGCAGCACCGAGATCAAACATCTGGCCGTCAAAGAGGGCATGGTGTCGCTCATGAAAGACGGGATGAGGAAAGTCAAAGCCGGGGTCACCACGCCGTCTGAGGTTATCCGCAGCGCCTATACGATGGGTTAGCTGATACTTGATTCGGGTGCAAAGCCAGTCCGGTATGGTGATCATTGGGAGAGTGCGCCGGGGGAACCATGAAATGGTATCTGGGCAGAAACCGCCCGCCACCGCCGGAGGGAGGTGGCTGCTGCCGTGGCGAAGGGACTTCGACGCGATCGAGATCCTCACGGTCATCGCCATCATCGGAATACTGGCTTCGGTCATCATCGTAAGTGTGTTACGATTCCTGGAGACCAGTACGCTGAATGCCGCCAAGACCGAGATGGCAAACGTGAAGACCGCGGCACTGGCTTACTACGGGCAACACAATGCCTGGCCCCCCGATTCCCGGTCTCTGACCCCCTGGATTGAAGGGACAATCAAAGCGATCTACGTGTTTGACGGCTCAACTGGACTGATTACCGGGGTTTCCGCTGTAACCTGGCCATGGATCACATGGTCTCCTCCGCCGGGGCCACCTTTCGAGCGAGAGTTCCAGTGGACCAGGTAGACCTTTTCGCCCGCGTTCCATTTGGATAGGCAATACCGACCGTTTGGTTGGCCTGTTTCCCGATAACTGAAAGAGCCGGGATATTGCAGGCCCACCTGGGCACGGAGTCATCGGCGAGAACAGGGTCGGAACGGTCCTCTTTCGGCGCAAACAAAGTTGCATCTCCGCCTTGATGATTTGTAGCACTATGGCTATGATATGAGAACGGTGAAATAGTGTGGCCCCATGCCGGAGAGAAAGCCGGCAGCAAGATGCATGAGGTGGCACATATGCGTGGTGTGAGAGTCAGCAGAGGGAGGCCGGGCGGTACGTTCTTCAAGAGATGTGTTTGTTCACTTGCCTTGGTCACCACTATGCTGCTCTCTTTCATACTTGCGGCCCCCCCGGCTTTCGCGGACACGAGCGGAACCCGCAACGCTGGAACCGGAACCGACGTACCTTTTGGAGACACGGCATGGACGAGCTCCGGCAACATCACTGCGGTGGGCCCTCCTTACGCCACCGTGACTCTCGCACCCGGAAATGATTCGCATTACCTGCAAGCCACGAACTACGGCTTCAGCATACCCGCGGGCGCGACAATTAATGGAGTCGAGGTCTTTATCAATCGCACCGGTCAACAATCTGCCGGTTTTGGCTTTCGGGATGAGCACGTCTTTCTGGTTAAGGGCGGGGTTATTCAAACCGGGAGTGACAAAGCCCATACCGGCAGCAATTGGCCCACGTCTTTTGCTGCTGCTACCTACGGATCAGCGAGTGACGTGTGGGGGCAGATTTCACCCCCGTTAACCCCCGCAGATGTAAATAGCGCCAATTTCGGGGTGGCTCTTGTTGTGCATAGCAATCTTGTCATTTCTACTCTGACAGCCACGGTCGACTACGTACAGATCAGGGTCACATATACCCCTGTGCCGACGGTCGGCTTCGCGTCGACCTCGTCCAGTGGGTCCGAGAACACGACCCCGGCCGACCTGGCGGTCAACCTGTCAGCGCCTTCGGCTAATACGGTAACTGTGGATTATGCCGTCACCGGCGGCACGGCCACCGGTGGCGGGGTCGACTATGCTCTGGCCGGAGGTACCTTGATCTTCAGTCCGGGTGTCACATCGCGGAATATTGCCATCGCCGTGGTCAACGACAGCATCGGTGAACCCAATGAGACAGTACTAGTGACCTTGTCGAGCTCCTCGAATGCCACCTTGGGGGCAACCCCCGTCCACACCTACACTATAAACGACGATGACGTTCCAGGCATAACCGTTTCGCCGACCGCAGGACTGGTTACGACCGAGGCGGGCGGGACCGCCCAGTTCACCATCGTTCTCACGTCTCAACCCTCGGCCAATGTGACGATCGGCCTGACAAGCAGCGACTTGACTGAGGGCGTCGTCTCTCCGTCCAGCGTTACCTTTGCCCCTGGCAACTGGAGCACTCCTCGGGCAGTGATCGTCACCGGAGTCCCTGACGGGATCGTAGACGGAAACATCGCCTACAACATCGTAACTGCGCCGGCCAGCTCGGCAGACGGCAACTACAGTGGAATGAATGCCGGTGACATCGGCGTCACCAACGATGACATCGATTCGTTTCCACCCCCCGACACCACCGCCCCGGCAGCCGTTTCCAACCTGGCCACCACCGGTCCCACTCAGACTTCCATCACCCTCACCTGGACGGCCCCCGGCGATGACGGCAGCGACGGGCACCGCCGCCACTTACGATATTCGCTACTCGACTTCCCTCATCAACGACGGCAACTGGGCGGCCGCGACCCCGGCGACCGGCGAGCCCACTCCCCGGGTGGCCGGCACCGGCGAGTCCTTTGCCGTCCCCGGCCTGAGCGCCAATACCACCTACTACTTCGCCATTAAGACCGGCCGATGAGGTGCCCAACTGGTCCGCTGTCTCCAACTGTCCCAGCGGCACGACCCTGGCCACTCCGCCACCCCCCGACACCACCGCCCCGGCAGCCGTGTCCAACCTGGCCACCACCGGTCCCACTCAGACTTCCATTACCCTCACCTGGACGGCCCCCGGCGATGACGGAGCGTCCGGCACCGCCGCCACTTACGATATTCGTTACTCGACTTCCCTCATCAACGATGGCAACTGGGCGGCTGCGGCTCAGGCGACCGGCGAGCCCACCCCCCGGGTGGCCGGCACCGGCGAGTCCTTTACCGTCCCCGGCCTGAGCGCCAATACCACCTACTACTTCGCCATTAAGACGGCCGATGAGGTACCCAACTGGTCCGCCGTCTCCAACTGTCCCAGCAGCACGACCCTGGCCACTCCGCCACCCCCCGACACCACCGCCCCGGCAGCCGTGTCCAACCTGGCCACCACCGGTCCCACTCAGACTTCCATTACCCTCACCTGGACGGCCCCCGGCGATGACGGAGCGTCCGGCACCGCCGCCACCTACGATATTCGTTACTCGACTTCCCTCATCAACGATGGCAACTGGGCGGCTGCGGCTCAGGCGACCGGCGAGCCCACCCCCCGGGTGGCCGGCACCGGCGAGTCCTTTACCGTCCCCGGCCTGAGCGCCAATACCACCTACTACTTCGCCATTAAGTCGGCCGATGAAGTACCCAACTGGTCCGCTGTCTCCAACTGTCCCAGCAGCACGACCCTGGCCACTCCGCCACCCCCCGACACCACCGCCCCGGCAGCCGTTTCCAACCTGGCCACCACCGGTCCCACTCAGACTTCCATTACCCTCACCTGGACGGCCCCCGGCGATGACGGAGCGTCCGGCACCGCCGCCACCTACGATATTCGTTACTCGACTTCCCTCATCAACGATGGCAACTGGGCGGCTGCGGCTCAGGCGACCGGCGAGCCCACCCCCCGGGTGGCCGGTACCGGCGAGTCCTTTGCCGTCCCCGGCCTGAGCCCCAATACCACCTACTACTTTGCCATCAAGACGGCTGACGAAGTACCCAACCTGTCCGCCATCTCCAACAGTCCGGCGGCGAGCACTCTCCCGGTCGCTTCCCCACCACCTCCCCCGGTCGGTGGCGGTGGAGGGGGAGGGAGCGGAGGCGGCGGGGCTGCACCATCAGGCCCGGGGGTAACCAGCTTGAGTCCATACATCAACGATGTGGGTGTGTTCAACCTGGCGGCCGTGGCCACCTCTGACGATGCCAAGGTGCAACTGACCATCGCCCGGGGCGTTCAAGCCCTTGCCAAAGACGGGGGACCGCTGAAATCAGCGAGCGTCAACCGCCTCGCCAGTCCGCCGCCGCCACCGCCGGACGCCCGGATGATCGGGCTTGCCTACGAACTCGGTCCCGACGGCGCCACTTTCGAGCCGCCGATATTGTTGACCTTCGTCTTCGACCCGGCGCTCCTGCCTGCTGGATTCCCAGCCGCGGACGTTGAAATAGCCGCTTGGGACGCCTCCGGTAAGGTATGGTTACGCCTCGATGGCGTCAGCGTCGACGCTGCCCGGAACACTGTCTCCGCGAGAATAAGCCACTTCAGCCAGTATGCTATCCTGGCCCGGGCCCGGCTCGCCTCTTTCAGCGTAGGCGACCTCAGCCTCTCTCCGACTGAGGTAAAGGCAGGTGACACCGTCACTGTAACTGCCGGGGTCACCAACAGCGGCGACCTCGCCGGCAGCTATTCGGTCACGCTCAAGATCAACGGGGCGGCGCAATCGACCCAAAGCGTCAACCTGTCGGGCAACTCCAAAGACACCGTCACCTTCACTATCACCGGAGACGCCCCGGGAACCTACGTCGTGGAACTGGGTGGTCTTTCGGGTCAATTCGTGATTTCGAATCCGGAGCGGCCGGCAACCTTCAGCGTAACTTCCCTGACCGTATCTCCTCGGGAGGTCAATACCGGAGAACAAGCCACCATTAGTGTGGTCGTCAGCAATACCGGCGACGTCGCCGGTACCTACACGGTCACCCTGATGGTCGACGGTAGTGCCATGGAGAGCCTGCAGGTGATACTCGCACCCCACACCAGCCAGAGCGTGTCGTTGACCGCCTCTGACCTCAACCCCGGCTCCCATACCGTGACTGTCAGTGGGGAATCAGGCACCTTGGTAGTGAAGCCGCTGGCGCCAGTGGCGGTCCGGCTAGTCAACTGGTACATCGTAGCTCTTCTCATCTTCGTCCTCACCACCGTCGCCAGCGCGTTCGGTTTCCGAATGAACGCGAGAAGGAGCTACGCGCCTGAAGTGCCCCCTCAGAACAGTCACAGCGTGTGAAATGTCCCCGTTCAATATTGTCGCGCCGGTGCGCTGTTCTTCTTTGATACGAGACCGCCTGCGCCGCCATTCGCGATTTGGGTGCCTCGGAGGGCGCCTTGAGGCCCTACCAGTAATAGTCCCACCGCAGCACGTTGTCCTTGACCGTAGCATTGACAGACTGACTGAAGAAGTCGCAGATCATACTGTCGGCGGCGCAGCCGACAGTATAGCCGCGTGCTCACAGGTCAAGATGTCCTGAGCGTTGTTGCTGTGGCCCACGGCGCCGTCCCAGCGAACGCAATTCCTGACGGCTGTCATTTCCCTACTATAATTCACCTGCAGATTATCAATACTTCATCACAAAAGTATCCATGTATCAATATTCCGGTGCTACTATTAGGACAAAACTATTGACTATGATGACAAATAGGTAGTATCATGTACATATGATGAGACTTCGTGAAATCAGGACTCGGAAGCTGCTGACGGCCGGAGCCTTGGCACAGAAGAGCGGTCTCTCTGCATCTGCGGTTTTCAAGATAGAGCGGGGGGAGCATGCTCCCTCATTGGCGACCATTGGCAAGCTCGCTGCCTTCCTCGAAGTGAACCCGGAAGAAGTCGAGGAATTCAAGGCAGCGATTGAAAAGGCCGCCAAGAGGGGGGCGTAACCAGGGGCGAAAAGGGGAGCTGAAAAGGAGGGTACATGCCGAGATTCACCAAGGGACAGGTGGTCATGCTTTCTCTGGTGGATCAAGACGGGCAACCTAAGAACGACTTTGCCAGGGCGTGCCCGTCCTACTACTACGCCCAACGCGGAGTCGTGGTCAGCTGGGTTGATACCGGGACCGTTTTCGTCTATCAGGTGCGCATGGATGACAGCAACGTGCTGCAGTTCAGCGAGGATTGTCTGATGCCGGTGAAAAACGACGTTTGAGTCAATGCGCGCTGGCTGGTAGCAGAATGGGAAGAAGAGCGAGCTTAGTGCCTTCCTTGAAGCGCTCATCGTGAAATGGTTTGTCTCGGAACTAAGGATCCAGGTAGTTGCACCACTGGTCTGGAGGCAACAGCGGCGACCGGCCGCGGGGTAAGGTGATCTGGCGCCTCTACCTTACCGATATGACGCTGGCCCATCAAGCGCTCGGGAAGACTACTGTCTGGTGGGGGCTGTCCCCCAGTCCATACGCTCGACGGCGCGGCCTGAAGATGTCGAGAGTACTGCAGCCGCCTTATTGAACTTTGCGGAAAAGACGGAGGCCCTCATGGCTTACAGCCCCGGCGTCCTTGGTACGGACGCAAGGCTCGAGAACGTGGGGGCGATGGCAAGGGCCACCAAGCAGCACGGAGCGTATTAGGGGGTACAGTGCGGACTGGGCCAGTCACTCCATGGCCTCCTTGTCGGGCCCTCAGCGGTAGATACTCTTGTTCTTCTTTCTTGCCGCCGCCGGAGCCCGATCAAGCCACCATCGATGAAGATAAGGCGGGCGTTAGACTTAGCTGTAAGACTAACGGTCCAATTCAAGAGAGTCGAAGGTCGATATCTCAGTGGGCTGACCCGGGTTGAAATGACGAGAAATTGTCATGAAACGCTCGCGCCGATAACGAGTGCGGACACTCGAATCTGCTTATGCCGCTCGTACCGCCGCCTCTAGCGGAGGCGGTCAACAGGGACTCAGCTGGTTACTTGGCGGCCGGGTAGGCCTGTTTCTCGGCGAAATTACCCACGATAGGCAGCTTGAACCTCTTTCCCTGGTAAGCCTTGTACATGAGCAGGATCCACAGGATGAACATGGCAATGGCAACGAAGATGTTGATGATCCAGCCGATGATGGGGATGAACCAGAGGATCAGATAGACCACAAAGAAAACCACATAGGTTGCGATAGACTGGATTGCGTGAAAACGGACGAACTTGTTCTCCTTTTCGATTAGCAGGAATATCAGTCCTGTGACCCAGCCAAACAGGTAGCACAGCAACCCCGCCACATTTGGTTTCATTCCGGTACTAGTCTTTTCTGTCATTTCGCTCATGAATTGACCTCCTCCGAACCTACTATCGATGTTTCATGACCCCGGTCAGCAGCCGCCCGCTGTGTGCGACTCCTTCGGGAGGTCTCGCTGATGATCAAGCCTCTCTCAATGATCCCCAGTATCGCACGGAATACCGAATACTGGAAGGAATAATGTTCTATTGAATCTGCGACACTCGACTTCCAGAGTGGAACAGTGCACATCGGCGGGCCAAGGCCGGATCGTTTCCGACGCTGCACGCTCTACCAAAGGCCCACGAGCGAGGGTGTTATGCCGATCTCCCGGCCGCTGGACAGGTTTGGTGGCTACTATTGATATCCTGCCTCGAAAAGCGTAAGAATCCTGACGTTTGTTGAAAGGCAAACTAGTCAAGGATGTCTTTCAGTCACTATTCCCGGTACGGCAAGAACCACCTTGAATTGGTCCGCAAGTCGGTCACAACACATCGGATCAGCGGGTGGCACCGAAACGTTGTTTCCTACAATCACTGGCCGCTATCAGAGAATGGCACGTGGATGTGGACGACATCCCCAACAGCCCGAAAACAAGTGCCCCACGAGGAATGCCATGACTCCACCGAATATCGGGTGGTCTGCAAATATCTGGATGACGACATCGAATAGGTGCATGATCGGCATTCTATCATGGGGCAGTGCATGATGGAAGCCACGATTGTACTTCGCGTATCTGAGGATATAGTTGGCCGAAGCGAGGCAGGCTAGACACCGCGCCGTCCCGTGATTCCCGACGGACGGCGCACGCCGGAAGGCACTTCTACCTGAGGTGGCCCCGTGCCTCAGTGTGACGAAACGTCAACTGGGGCCGGCTGAATTCAGAATGCTGCCTCTAGATTGGCGACGAGCCATTCGTATCGTCCCTCACACCAGCCGGGAAGTCCAGTTGGGGCCTCGGACGTGATGTCCTTGTCAGACTTGGGAGGGGTCAGATTCGGTCAGCAGTTCCTCAAGAATCGGTTCGGCACTGCTAACGTATTCATACGTCAACGGACCGTCGATAACACGATAGGAATGACGGTTCTCCTCAATCTTCAGCAGGATCGGCTTCAGCGTATTGTTGGAGATTCTGACCAGTGATTCCAACGATGGACCCGTCGTGACTGGTCCACCTCACCCCGCCTCCGGCCGATGTGTATTCTTCTACGATATGAGACCGCCTACGCCGCCATTCGCTACTTAGGTGTCTCGGAGAGCGCCTTGAGACACTACTACGAGTAGTAGTCCCACCAGCGAGCTCTAGACTCCCTGATCGATCCGAGCATACGGCATGAATCGCTGCCTGCTTCGACGCTCACCACAACTACTCGGTCGGCTTGGTATCGGCAACAACACCGATCCCATCGGGCGGGAGCCGGAAACGGTAGACTGTGAACCCATCAACCACAAGGTACGTGTGCTGCTCATCCTCCGCATCCGGTGTCTCATGTACTATCGGCTTACCCAGTTCATCAGCCACTTTCGCCAGGTCTTGCATTGAATCTAGCTCCACGGCGACCCGCCTTCTTCCCACGGCCATCCGAGGTCCGTACTTCTTCCCGATTCGGTCCACTTCTCTCTCGACGATACTCTTAGTCGGTCTTAACCTAAAGAACATTATGAGGGAAAAGCCAAAGAACAGGCTGAAGACGATCGCAAGGACGATGGTGAGAATCATGAGAGAGTTGACCGACATCCCCAGATAAGTCTGGCCGTTGGCAACAGTCTTGGTCAACTTGACGGCGCCCGCGTCTTTCTTCGTCAGTCCGTCATCCCAACGCAGCACGTTGTCCTTGATCGTAGCTTTGAAAGACTGACTGAAGACATCGTTGATTCTACTTCCGGCGGCGCGGGCGACGGTATGAACCGATGCCACCAGAGTTAGGGTGTACCCCTCTGCCGGAGCTCCGGTTTCGTTCTTTATGGCGTCTATTAGACCGAGGTAATCCGCGAGTTCGATTGGGAAGCCAATCACGAAGCTGGCACCCTTGGTACCGTTGAAAAGCTCAAATTCTTTGGACCAAAGCTTGGTTCCCTCAAGAAGTGCGGTGATCCTAACCTCCGAAGATGCTTCGCTGACCGGCTTGTCTGACGTCATTCGGTAGTCGAACGTCGCTTCCATGGAATCCACGAGTTTACCGAAGACAGGCTGTCCAGACTTCTGAACGGTGGCCGTTCCCGTCGACGGTGGCGGGACAGACTCGACCCGAGGAGCCTCGGAGATTGCATTTGGCTTTAGATTGACCGAATACCGGAACCGCCCGGTACCCAGCGCGCCAGTCTCAACGAGTCCAGAGTCTATCCTGATGATGGTATCAGTAAGACTCATCGGCAGACTCTGTACCAGAGTCTGGTTGGCTGTGTTCACGGTAACCCTTACTGTCGCCTGCCGGGGAGATGTGGCCGTCTTCACTTCCTCTTCAATTCTGACAAACGTGGACTGAATGCTGGCAATGTCCAGCGAGAACCGCAAAGGCGATGTTCCGTCCGCTCTGTCCTCACGCGCCAGTTCAACCGGCTTGGCCCACAAGCCCGGGTTCTCAAGCAGAATATCAGCTGATGCCGAGGCCGATCCGGGCGTCGTCGGAGTGAAGCTGAAGAAGAAGTCGATGCTGCTCACGATCTTCGCCGGGTACATCGCGTTGGGCCGTTCCGGTTCAGGAGGCGGGCCAAACAGAAAAGATGGCTTCAACACGAGGTTGTAGTCGAATCGACCCTCTTGTTCGTAGTTCACCAAACTCACTTCTTGCTGGACTTGCGCGGGCAAGCCGCCAGCGGCGGACATTCCGCCCAGCGACAGAGCGAGTAGACTCGCGCTGATGATCAGCAACAATCGAGGTATCATTGCCTTCCGGGCCGTCACGGTACTAAAATTACTCATCATAGCTCCCCTATCTAGCCGCCAAGTAGTCTTTTCACGAAGATGGAGATCCAGCCCACGCGGGGCACACTGAACACTACTTTGCCGATTACGTTTTCCGCCAGCACCGGGCTCTCGTCGCGGGCGGCGTTGGCGTCCCCCTTTGTGACGAACGACGCTGAGGTTCCCGGATTCTCCGTATCCACAACTCGGTGAATAATGTTGGTGTGTTCGTCTCTCCGGTACTCGATAATGTCCCCCACTCGTATGGCGTTGGCCGGTACTTTGGCCACGACTACCACGTCGCCCGTATTCAGCGTCGGTGACATGCTACCACTTCCCACCAGCGACGGCCGGAACGGGAATACTCCAACCACAAACCAGATCGCGACCACAGAGGCCAGGCCTGTAACAACCCATCCGGTTGGGAACGACGCTGCCCGGGCTTTCCTTCTCAACTTGCCGCGATTCGTTTGCGTGGCATAGTAGCTGTTTGCCAGCACGATTCCCGTGATGGGCACGGCAATCCCAATGATCGACTTGAACCCCCAGGCAAGGTCAGGGAGTACGGGGCAAAACCACCAGAATGCCGCCAGCAGTCCGCGGTACGCCAGCGAAGCCCGCGCTCCGGCCAGAAGCACCAGCACCGACGCCAATAAGCTCTCAGCCAGCATGGGTACCCAGGACGACAGGACTAGGTTGGATGACTCGATCTGCGGCCTTAATGTCGTGATCTGACCGAGGGGGATTGATATGAATGTGAGGAAGACGGTCACTGCGACCAGCGCCGTGAATCTGTGAGACTTGGTTGGGCGGTTGATCAGCCAAGCTCGGCTCAGTTCCAATGCGGTCAGCATCGAGCCTGTGAAGACAATGGCCTCCGCTATCCCTAGGGCAGTTCGGGAGGAAGGGTTCTTGCCGAAGCCTGAAAACAGCCCGCCAATCAGGTACAGGATGACCCCGCCGGAGGCGGTCGCCAACGCCAGTTGAATGTAAGTACGCCGGGAACTATGTTTGCCCAAAGGCCTGTAGGGCGATAGGAGGCGTACTCCCAGAATGACGGATCCCCATAATGCTGGCTGAAGCACATACGTTTTCAGCACTGTGTCGAGAGGGACACGGGGCAATACCACATTTATCATGAGGTAGACTGCCCCGAGGAGACTGAGGATAGCAGCCGTACTCACCCTAATCGCGCCTCCCGCTGCGTGATTGAGAAATCAATACGCCCTCCTCACAACTGCCGCCGCCCGTAGACTGCACATTCTGAACCCCGATATTCCTTCGTTCTCGTCGGCACATCCTAACCCTAGACGGCAACCATACCTCCCTTCTCTTCCCAGCACCCAACCTATCCTAACGTTATCTGACTACCGTGGCCGGGACAATAGTGCAAGAGGCACGTCAGAGCGAACGAAAGTCATGGCAAGATAGTACGCTCTCGGCGTCCATGATGAGTGTCTGTCGGTGCGCTTGGGCCGGGCAAGCCTGTCCCCATCTCAGTAATGTGGACCACGTCAGAAAGGGCTAGCCGCCGCAGGTTGCCTTGCATATTGGACGGGTCGCTTTCATACCGTTCATAGCTTTCCTCAGTTACATGGTATTCAATGACAAGGCAGGTCGTTTAGTCGGCCTTCGAGGCCGGGCCAACTGGATCCTTGGACCTGCGCCTCTGGCTTCACTCGGAGATCTCCCCCATTGCCGAACCCCCCACGACCATGGAAGGCACTGCCAAAATCCAGATGAACCCTTGAGCGGTCTTTGCGAACTTCGCCACCGGGAGAAGCAATGAGGTATTGAAGTACACCTTGCCCAGCACATCTTCGGGACTGACTATCCAGTTATCGGGTCCGGGGTTGGCATCACCCTGGGTGCGAAGGTCGTACTTGGTGGTAGTTGAGACGATTTGTATCACCCGGTGGTAAAATCGCGCAAATGATAATGCACTTAACACGGAGTAGAAAGGCGAGCTTCTACGCATGAATACGTGGATATTAGTTGGTATTTTGTATATACTAGGTGCTACCAAGGGTATAGAGGTGGCATTGTGAATACGTCAGTACTGTCGGAAAAGGGATGGGTCGTAATACCGCAGGAACTACGGAAGCGTTATGGCCTCAAGAAAGGTGACCGAGTGCACATGATTGACTACGGGGGTGTGATCTCCATAGTGCCGGCTTCGGAGGACCCGATTAGACACTCGTTCGGCATCCTGAAGGGCAAGTCATCACTGACCAAAGAACTGATGAAATCGAGAAAGCACGGACGCGGATCGTGGCAAATAGCTCGTCACTGGCCAGCGAGATACGTTCTGGACAGCTATGCCCTGCTCTCCTACCTTCAGGCAGAATCAGGTGGCGATAGAATTGTGGACTATTGACAGCCGCAGAAGCTGGGGAATGCCGTCTCAGATGTGTGGTCAATCTGGGCGAGGTGATGTATATCGTGGAGCGGGAAAGAGGATCCACGAAGCTCAGAGTACCCTAGCCCGGATCGATGAGTTGCCATTGAGATCATCGATGCTGACCTCACCTGACACTGGCAACTGCTCACCTGAAGACGGATTGCCCCATAGCTTACGCTGACTGTTTTGCCGCCGCCCTCGCTCAGCAACACGACGCTATTCTGCTTACTGGCGACCCTGAATTCAACAAGATCAAGGCTGAAAGCGACGTTCACATTGAATGGATGGCCAATCAAAGGGAATAGCGAGCTCATCAATAATGCGCTTGGTGGGTCAGTGCCTGAACCGACGAAAGAGTCGAGCACCGTCGTCGGCCTGGGGGTTACGGGTCCCGACCACACAAAGAGGCCCCAGACAGGCATGTTCAGGCCCTGGAGGTTTCACATCGCCAACGCCGTTGTTTTACAGCACCCCAGGACTCTGGATCAGGTTGCGATGCTGCTAAACGGATCTGCCGACGTCCTTACCCTTCGACTTCGCCCACCGGCGGAACAGGGGGTTGAAGTAATTGGGTCGCACCGATTTGTCCGGTTCATCGACAACGTTATCCTGCCGGACGCTTTCCACGATCGAATCGGCGAGGAATTTGGAGAAACCCAACCTCAACATATCGTTGCACGCCTTCATCCTGGATGTATGGTTGAACTTCGCCAGGAATTCAATGGCTTCATAGAGCGACTGCTCGATCCAAATGGTCTTGTAGTACCGTTCCGGGTAGTTCTTCACGGTGACATTGGGTTTGGGGGGCTTGAAGACATCCCTTATCGAACGTGCAAGTGTGTGCGGCCTTAGAGTACGTAGCATTATTACAAAATCGAGCCTGACGGCCCCCCTTAACTGGCCCTTATCTGGCAGCTAATGCGACATCTTCCCAATCACGAAAGCCATTGACGGGACCGCTATTCCCCTGTTCACCCGCAGTGTAGGTTCTCACCCGGCCCGTGTCAATCCTCCACAGGTCGGTCAAGCGATCGGTTACGGGTTCATTGAGAGGTCCAGTAAAGGACAAACGAAGAAGGGGCCGGTGATCCGGCCCCTCCTCTGTGTTGCACTCAGGGTTCCGTAGCCGGCCTTACGGAGTATGGAGAATCTCCCATGCCTTGATGATCTTATCTGCCCGCACCTGCTCCATCTTGTGTGCCGCTACGGCCTTATCAAGAAGTGCCTTGACCTTGGTCTGGTCTTTGGCTGTGAGCAGCCGCCCCAGAACCACATCTCTGTGGAGTCTCTTGGCAAACCCCTCGTGTCGTTCCGTCCACAGTTTCTTGACCTTCACAGCCTGTTCGGTGCCCAGTTTACCGGCTGCAACTGCCTTCGCGATGAAAGCATCCACCTTCGCCTCATCCTTCACCAGGAGAAGACGGGCGAGGACTCTTGCTTTGTTCGCCTTCGTGATTCCCGCAGCCGGCGGGACCGAGCCTGGATTGGATTGCGCAAATGCCGGAACAGCCCACAGAGCCAACATGGCAACGAGCAATAGGACACTGCCGATTACCGCTATTCGCTTCTTCATAGGTTGATCACCTCCTGACTTCTTCCTCATTGTAGGTCGAAAATGTAATCTCCATATTGCCGGAATGTAATACCAATGTAAAATCCTACGTTCCACCGGGTCCGTCGTCCCTTGTTACTCCAGCTGTCGGGTGGACAGTCGGACATCGCTTCAGTCTGGATCCACGACCAGAAACGGTCTTCGGCTTCGCCCTCATGGGCACTTCCCGGGTTTTCCCTTCGGAAGCAGGCACCTGCCCTGGTAGTGCCAGGAACACTTGAGACAATACGCTTCAGTCGGCTGTGGGGCGACCATGGTCGTCACGACTTCCCTTACAAAACGCACAGACTGGAAACCCCATCAACTCGCCCCATCTACTTGATCCACTTGCCGTCTTGTGTATAGGGAGCGGATGGCGCAGACCAGGTGATTCCTGACCAGCCCACACCCGAAACCCCGATCACAAACCCGGTCGCCGTATCAAAGGCATAGGTTGCTTTAGGTGTTCCATCGATCAAGGCAGCAATGGCACTCGAATCATCGGGCCATGAACCACTCTGTCCATAATATGCAAGCGAAGCAGTCTTGACGTTCCCCAATTCGGTGTTGGCGGCGTTAAGGTTGCCCGTCGCCAGGAATCCGGACGTATTGGGTATGATGACGGCCGCCAGGATACCCATGATGGCCAGGACGATGATGATCTCGATCAGGGTGAAGCCGCTCTGCCCCGGACACTGCCGCTTTCTGCTGCCCATTCCGTTCATCTCCCTGGTCTGTTCCTTGCCGGTAACCGTGCTTGCGCCCATTTGGACCCACAAAGAGGAGACCGCTCCGCCGTCACAGCCGAGGTGGTTTGCGTTGAGGGTTCGGCCTCACCGACGGGCACTCCCCCGCCTGGCCCTTTGGATGTATGCACCGGTCCTGGTAGTGCCAGGCGCAGCGTTCGCACACCGATTCCGCTTTCTTCGGTGGATGGCCGACCATCCCCATTGTCCAATCCTTACCGAACCGGCCTTATCTCTGTTCAGAAGGTGACGGCACGATGCCGTGATGTGATGCCGGCCGGGGCCTGCTCTGGATCCAACCGTATGATATGGCAAGAAGCGCCGCCGAGGTTCGATCGGGGGCGCCGAGTTTCCTGAGAATATGTGCAAGGTGGTTCTTCACGGTCTGCGGGCTTATGACGAGATCAAGGGCTATCTGCTTGTTCGACCTGCCGTCTGCCACCCTCGTCAGCACCTCGAGTTCCCTCTTCGTCAGGAGCGGCTCTTCCCAAGGTTCTTGCTCCGCAGTCGGAGTTTCAGATTCAGCCGAGACTATCCGGCGGTAGTTGTCCAACTCCTCCCGGTACAGCCGTTGTTCCGACCTCTTCCAATGCACACGGGAGACTATCCACAATGCCAGCAATCCCGCGGCAGCCAGCGCCGTGACGATGAATATGTTGGCATCCCTCAGCTGCAGGAGTGCCACCGTGACCAGCAGGGCGTAGAACATCATCACGATTTGCGAATTCCACTTCAGTGACTCCGCTCGTTCCTTCGCCATTCGGCGCAGGACTCCGGCAATCATCGTTTCTTCTGCCTTGTCTTTCGGGATTTCGCGAACGTTACGTTTCACTCCCCACCTTCCATACCACCGGGCTGAAAACTCAAGTCCCTTGCACTGGATCGCCCGGGTCTCCATCCTTCCCGTCCGCAGGGAAGGTCTCACCAGCTTTCGCCTGCAGGACCGATATGATCTGCTCTTTCCTCACAGCCACAAACGGCCTGCTGCCATAAACGCGGTTATCCCGGATGATAGTCACCTCGGTCATGGGCAAGAACATGGTATCTTCGTCCAGCACGTCTCTTATCGTCCGCCCCGGAGAACAGTGCATGGTCCCGTCCAGTGAGTAGCCCGGCAACTCGATGGAAACCCGCACTCCGGCCTTCTCCACCCTCGGGTAGAGGCCGGTAGAAACCTTTGCCCCGGCGCCTCTGGCCAGTTCGGGGTCGGAGAGGGCCGCCAGTTCCACCGACAGCTTCCTGACATAGCGGACTTGCGGAGCTTCGTCTCCGAAGGACCCGGAGTCGGACGTGAATCCGATATAGTCGCTCTGGACATCACGGTCGAGGTCACTGATCCGGTTGAGGATGTCCAGCAGACGCCGCCCGGCTGCAACAGGGAGGTACCCGCTGAGTATCTGCGGGCCGATGTAGAACTCCACCGGAACGCTAATGTACTCTCTTAGAGTCATCGATTCCTCCTACGGATGAGGATCGTCGCCGATGTCCGGGCCGTCCATTAGCTCCTTCGACTCCGCCAGATTCATCTGGTTATCCTTCACCTTGCTCTCTCCCCGGAAACTCGGCCCTTGTCAATTCCTGCCCCAGCGGAATAGCGAATCCGTTCTCAGCATGTCCTCCCAGGTGTCCCAATACGAGGCCGATCTGCGTCCTGGCGCTTTGTATGGGGACACAGCAGACTGGATGAGGACGCCGTCCCTTCTTATCTCAAGGGCGCTGCCGCACCTGTTGCACTGCTGCTTGTCGGGGTTAGAAAGCCCCCAGCCGTAATAGGCGGCCCCGCATATTGGACAGGTCCCTTTCATTCCGTTCATTTGTCTTGTCGGTTTCCTCTGGAATACTGAGTGGGCACCCATTTCTGGGTGCCCACCAACTTTGTACCCTTAGCCGATAGATCTTACGGGACAATGGTTATTCCTGCTGTTCCATCCAACAGGGCTCCATATTGCAGCCGTCAACGTCTGACTGCCTACCCCAGTCGTGTCCTTGTAGTAGAAGCTGGCCGAGTTGGTGCCGGACAGGATAGTGACCTGAGGTGATTACCGGCAGGCCATTGCTGTTCTTGGCGAAGACACCTGCCGAGACCTGACGTGAGCTCAGGGCTACCACGGTATTGGCGGATACGTTGACCGGAATGCCCCGGCATCCTGGATCTGGATGGTGATCGACCCACCGGCCACATTTCTGTTGAACGTCGTGGGTCCGCCGATAAAGGCCACCTTGGACGCTTTGGGAGCGGCGTTCACCGTCTCGACCTGAGTGCCCTTGGTCAAGCCGGTGCTCGAGGCGGTGAGAGTCGGCGTGCCGGCCGCGTTATCCTTGTAATAGAAGCTGACTGAACTCTGACCGGCAATAACGATCACTGAAGTGATGCTGCCGTTGAACGCTCCGCCGTTACTCGTGTCAAACCTGCCCAACCCGGAGGTCGAGTTCAGATTAACCGTGGTGTTGGACAAGACAGGGAAGGCAATGTTGGAAGCATCCTGAATCTCGACGGTTATCATTGGTAAGGCTGCCCCCGTATTCGAAGTGAAGGAACCGGTCGTGAACGCCACTTTGACAGGTTTGTTTGGTGCATTCACAGTCTCGGTCTGGGTCCCACTGGTTAACCCCGTGCTGGCCGCTGTAAGAGTAGGTGTGCCCGCCATGTTGTCCCTGTAGATAAATTCGACCGAGCTGTGGCCGGCAAGCACGACTACCGACGTGACGCTGCCGTTGAAGGAACCGACGTCGCTGGTGTCAAACCTGCCCAACCCGGAGGTGGTATAGAGGTTGATCGTTGTGTCGCGGACTCCGACATCATAAGGTCCGTTGGCATCCCTTATCTCCACCGTGAAAGCAGATGAAGGGCTACCCCTGTCGTGAGCGTCTGCGAAGGATCCAAGATCGCCACCTGGCTCGGACCGGGTTCTGCTGTGACGGTCTCTGTCTGGGTGCCGTTGGTCATGCCAGTGCTGGCCGCCGTAAGGATCGGTGAACCGCGGCGCTGTCTTTGTAGTAGAAATCAACTGAGCTGTGATTGGCCAAGACCGTGACCGTCACCAGACTGCCGTTGAACAGCCCGGAGGTGCTTGTGTCAAATCTCCCCAACCCGGAGGTTGAGTAAAGGTTGATGGCTGTATCAGCATGAACGTTAGCTGCCGTGCCGTTGATGTCCTGTGTTTCAACGGTGATGACGTCTGACGCTGATCCTGCCACGATGTTCTGAGCAAGAGTCTTGAAGCCCAACTTGACGGGAGGCCCGATGAAGACCGCATTCACTGTCGTGTCACCAGTAATGGTGAGCGGTGAAACCGGGCTAAAGGTACCGAAAATCCAATTGGCAGCCGCATGCGGGGTCAGAGTCACGACATCACCGTAATGGTAGGTGGGCTGGTCTGGGCTCTTATCCACGGTACCGCTGCCCGTGATGTTGATGGTCAGGGAGTATTCACTGATGGCAAAGCTGGCCGTCACCGTAAGGTTGGCCTGCACGCTGCTGTCGGTGCGGGCGGCGGTCAGTACTCCATCACTCCAGGATACGAAGTGGTACCCGGCGTTGGGGACTGCGGTCACTGCGCTGCCACTGCCGTTGTAGTCCACCGTCTGCGGGGTTGTCCCGCTGATGGTGCCGTTGCTCCCGGCATTGTAGGTCAGGGTATTGGTGTTGATGGCGAAGCTGGCGGCGATGGTGTGGTTGGCACTGACATTGGTGAAGGTGTAGCTGGTCACCGCTCCCACCGAGACCCCGTCCACCAGCACGTCGGCCACATGGTAGTCCGGAGCCGGCGTGATGGTGAAGGTCTGGTCTGCCACCGTAGTTGACCGCTACTGCGCCGGTGGGTGATGGTGCCGTTGGCACCCGCCGAGGCCGTGATGGTGTAGGTGTTGATGGCGAAGCTGGCGGCGATGGTGTGGTTGGCCTGACATTGGTGAAGGTGTAGCTGGTCACCGCACCCACCGAGACCCCGTCCACCAGCACGTCGGCCACATGGTAGTCCGCAGCGGGCGTGATGGTGAAGGTCTGGCTGCCACCATAGTTGACCGCTACTGCGCCGGATGGGTGCAATGGTACCGTTGGCCCCGCCGAGGCCGTGATGGTGTAGGTGTTGATGGCGAAGCTGGCGGCGATGGTGTGGTTGGCACTGACATTGGTGAAGGTGTAGCTGGTCACCGCACCCACCGAGACCCCGTCCACCAGCACGTCGGCCACATGGTAGTTCAGAGCCGGCGGTGATGGTGAAGGTCTGGTCTGCCACCGTAGTCGACCACTACTGCGCCGGTGGGTGAGATGGTACCGTTGGCGCCCCGCCGAGGCCGTGATGGTGTAGGTGTTGATGGCGAAGCTGGCGGCGATGGTGTGGTTGGCAGTGACATTGGTGAAGGTGTAGCTGGTCACCGCTCCCACCGAGACGCCGTCCACCAGCACGTCGGCCACATGGTAGCCCGCGTGCCGGCGTGATGGTGAAGGTCTGGCTGCCACCGTAGTTGACCACTACTGCGCCGGAGGGTAGATGGTACCGTTGGCACCCGCCGAGGCCGTGATGGTGTAGGTGTTGATGGCGAAGCTGGCGGCGATGGTATGGTTGGCAGTGACATTGGTGAAGGTGTAGCTGGTCACCGCTCCCACCGAGACCCCGTCCACCAGCACATCGGCCACATGGTAGTTCAGAGCGGGCGTGATGGTGAAGGTCTGGCTGCCACCATAGTCGACCACTACTGCGCCGGCGGGTGAAATGGTGCCATTGGCACCAGCCGAGGCCGTGATGGTGTAGGTGTTGATGGCGAAGCTGGCGGCGATGGTATGGTTGGCAATGACATTGGTGAAGGGATAACTGGTCACTGCTCCCACCGACACCCCGTCCACCAGGACATCGGCCACATGGTAATTCAGAGCGGGCGTTATGGTGAAGGTCTGGCTGCCATCATAGCCGACCACTACTGCGCCGGAGGGTGAAATGGCACCATTGGGCCCCGCAGAGGCCGTGATCGTATTGGTTCCCGCGCCGATCACGATGCTCTTGTTGGCACCCAGGGAACCGGCCGCGCCCGGAGCGGCCAGCGTCAACGTGGCGTTGTTAAACGCTTCATCCTTGATCGCGCCCCCGTTCAAAGCTAGCGAAGTAGTTGCCGCATAATCGAGGTCGGGTGAATTGTTGCCTGGCGCAACGGTGTAGTTGAAGATCAGTGTGCTCGTACCGGAACCAGAGGAATAGTTGACTGGGGTTGTGGCAGGGCTGCCGGTCGAAGCGTCAACTGAGGAGTCCCAGTCACAGTGACTACCTCAGAGAAATCCACCTGAACGTCGATCACCTGACCTGCTCCGTACGTGCCATTCGTCTTAGACGACGTAACCCCTGTCACCGTTGGGGGGGTGGCATCCGGCGTGTATGTGACGGTAATCTGCATATAATCGACGGATGCCGTTCTGCTGTTTGAATTGGTGTTGGTCACGGATAGAACTACGCCAAAGTTGGCATTATTGATATCCGCGGCTGTCCATGATGTTGACCATAGATCGGCGGCCCCGCCGTACGTGGCCGTCGCAAAAGCGTCGTTAGCAGGCCAGTCCGTGCCGGTTGCGGCCCTGTTGGCGGCATTCTGAACAGCTCCGGCTTTCACCAACTTTACTTCGGAGTCTCGAATGCGCGGTGAATTCGAATTACTTGAAGCGCGATTGATGGCAACCGTTATGCCATTAATCGTCGCGCCAGCAGGGACACTGAAACCGTAGCCGGTTCCTCGAAGATAGTGTGTAACGAAGCCATTCGAGCCAGATGCTGTTGCGTAGTTGGAGTCGTCACCAGTAATGTAGCCGGGGTTGCTCCAGGCCATTGTTCCCACGCCGGACACGTCAGCTCCTGTTTGGGCGATGCTGGGTCCTCCCGGAGAAGGGATTGTGTAGGTCACAGTGATCTGCATGTAGTCAACAGAGGCTGTTCTGGAAGCGTAAGGGCTTTGGTTGCGCCCTGAAAGAGCCACACCGAAGTTCGTTGCATTGATCTCAGCAGCAGTCCAGGTCGTTCCCCACAAGTCGGCCACTCCGCCGTAAGTTGCTGTCCCCATCGAAGTGGGCCAGTCGGTTGAAGTCCCTTTGTCATCTCCAACTTGACTCCCGCCTTTGATCAATTGAACCACTTCATCGTTTATGCTGTTGCTGAGGGCACTTGATGAACTCTGCCGCATGATCGAAACCTGAATTCCGTTTATGATAGCGTTGCCCGGAACGGTGAAGCCGTAGTTGGTGCCATTAAGATAGTGGGACGTACTACTGGTGGAAAGAACAGAAGTCGCAAAATTAGCGTCGTCCGCAGTGATATTCCCAGGGTTGCTCCAAGATGAACCTGAACCGCCACCGTCGGCGCCTGCCCCTGCGATTCGGGCACCGCTCGTATCCGCGAAAGCCGGCGTAGCTATCCCTAGAAGGGACGCCACCATGCCCAGAGTCAACAAGATAGGTACTATCTGTCTGGTCGAGTGTTTAACTAGTTGTTCTATCATTTCTTTCTCCCTATTCTGGTTATATGGAGCGTTCCCCGTATTTTCAGTACATGGCCCGCTGCTCGATTGGCGATGCCCGCGGCTCGGTCCTAATATGCATTAGAAGCAGACGCCGAAACTTGCAGAATCCAGGTCTGCTCAGTCCCTCGATTTTGCTTCCAAGTATCGTTCTCATTGATCTCACCTCAAAGGTCGCCAAATAACCTACGGACTAACCGAATGGTTAAACAATGCGGTGGCGAAGGACACCGTCACATAGTAGTCACCCTTGTGCGGATTGCCGCTCAAGCTGACACCGGCTAATACGGATCGCCCAGCGTCTATGAGTGCATGATCTGCTTCCACCAGAGCTCCGGTGGGGGTAACTGATAGGTCGGCGGCAGACGGGTCTCTATCGGGACCGGATTCGGTTATTTGCATCTTGGATACTTGCACCGTATCTACAACCACCGGGATGGTCCCATTGTTCACGACAGGGCAGACTATGTACCCGCTGTACGAATGTCTGCTGTTGTCTTTGAAATGAATCTTGAAGGTGACCGACCGGATGGATTGCGAATCCAGGGTGCAGTCAGGAGCAGCGGTAGCGTCTATGGCTGCATAGTCGGCGGAAGTCCAGTCGCCGGTTTCGACAGTGCCCGCTACGACGATGTCCTGCTGCCAGTTGGCATAACTGACGCCGGTGGCGCCCGATGCTGCCAGCATGGCCAAAAGCAGTATGCCCAGGTACTTCATCTTCCTTTTTCCGTTCGCATCGCTTCCGTCAACGTGAGTCTATGCTTCTGCTAATCCCCTTTGAGGGGGTGGTGTTCGTTAACGCCAAACCGTCGAAAGGGATTAACCTGCTGGGGTGCGGAGGGCCGGTTCCCTCCGCACCCGTTGGAACTAGGCTTCCTTACGTCTTTTCAAGCCACTCAGCAACTGAATTGTTCTTATACCAGCGACTGCTTAAGGCCCAAACTGACCTACAGTCACTCCCGTGTCGAGATCGAACTGGTCTGTCAACCCGGGATCGAATTGAGTCGAAGTGATGGTCATGCTGAAGGTATAGCTGCCGTTCGGAATGAAGGCAGGATCGTTCTCCAAGCCCCACGGCACTGCAACTGTAATTACGGCATCAGTGGTAGAGTCGCCCACAGCCAAACCAAGTGGAAGCTCGGTCGCGGTCAAAGTTATCGATGTACCAAATGGCATGGTGCCCAAATCTGATACACCGACAATTCCACCAATGGGAATTGAGCCGGTGTTTCTGATGGTGATCGGCATCGTTGCCGTCATTCCGGGATAGGCGTTTTCAAGAAGGATGGTCAAGCGATCATCTTGAGTAGCATACGTGTCAATGGAGGACGTATACCAAGCCACTCCGGCAGTACCACCCAAAGGCAAATCCATGGTATCTACGAACGTGTCGAGCGGTTGGGCGTCGGTGAATGCAGCTTGAACATAACCATTTGCTACGGTTGCGTTCACATAGATGTTCTGGGTCCAAAAGGCATACCCCACGCCCAAGGCGCCCAGGGCCATGACCATGGCCAGTACAAGTAGTCCTAACTTTTTCATTTGTTTGTTCCTTTCTCCTTATTCTTGTTTGTCTTGCTTTGTTGTATTCGACTCTTCTTCTAAGGTGGTCTCGGCCACCTCCTGAAGCTGTTCATCATCTCATGGCCCCTCCTCCGATCCCATCGGAAGAATCGACCAGGGCGGATCGTGTCCCCGGCATCTCACTTGATCGTTTTCGTTCATCGCAGCTCTCTTCCCCATTCCAGGCTCCGGTCTTTCCCGGAGACCCATTATTGGTCCCCGGACGTTGTCTTCCTGTTCCCACCGTGTGGTAAAATAGAAATGGCGCTGGGCAACCACTCAGAGCTAGGGGTTCCCTCTCTACTTTCGCAGGCGGGAAGGGAGCCCCTCTTGTTTGTGTCTTCTCTATTCTCTGTCGACCGGTTCTTCTCCTTGTTCTACCGGACAAAAATAAAACCGGCCTCTTCATTCAAGGTCGGTTTCACTATTCGCTCCCTGCCACCGAAGTGACCACATTACGGGTGGCAGTTCATCGCGCCCTCTATGTCTCTTTGTCTTTCTAGTTCCTGGCTACTCCCCCTATCACCAACTTGACGGTCAATCGTGTAATTCCATTGACCAGATTACACCCGCTTCATTCGGGCTTCGGGGTGTTCTCTCCAATGGCGATGGACCCAATAGTACGGTGTCCAATCGCGTGTGACAAGATCAACTTAAGTTACTAGAACCAACTCTACCTCTCAACTTCGTATGGGCTAGTACTTTCTTCTCATCTGATCCTGGTTTGTGCCCAGGCGAACCCGGAATTGGCCGGGGGTCCGATGATGGCCCTGCCGCCCTCGATCGCTCTTCGCCATTTCCGGCGAACCGGCCCGAAGCACGATGTGGGGGCCATTGTTCCCAATCAGTTTGACGCTAGTACACATCCATGCATACAATCACCGCGACTGCAATATGACTCAGAAGACCCGCACAAGCCTGTACTTCATCAGGGCCATAGTGCTCGTTGCCTCAGCATCTGTCTTGGCAGTCGTCACATTAGTCTGCGGCTTCGAGTTCCTGACTCTTGGGTGACCTGCCCCCGAAAGTGGTACCCACCACAGAGTTGGTATTTGCCGCCAGCCACCCGCCTAAACGCCGGGCACACCACGGGTTCTCTCTCTGCAGCCGCGCCAGCCGGCTGGCCAATTCCCGTCTGCAGACTTCTGTCACTTCGATTTCTTTTCCGGTCATGGTAGTTATTTACCTCGCCCATCAAATACAACGGCCGCTGATGGGGAATGTCAGGGTGCCTCGGCAACCTGACGGTTTGTTGCCCTGCCGAATGTCGATCGGCCGAACAGCGAGATCTTCGTTGGTCGTCTGACCCTGGCCCACCAGCTGCATAATCTGTCCGTGTCAGGTCTTCGACACCAGACCGGAACGGTGTCCCGGTTCCA
>CAVTJN010000015.1:0-135666 GCA_963735055.1 uncultured Chloroflexia bacterium
CCGGCCCAGGGCTTTCTTTGCCCGCCCGCCAGTGATCAGGCGTTCCTCGCGCATCAACTTCAGGGCGGCTTCGGCGTTCCGCATCGAACGCGCCAGCACGTCGTCGCTCACGTCATTAAGTATGACCGCATACCCGGCCAGGGCGAAGTTGAGAGCAATACCAAAACCCATGGTCCCGGCGCCAACCACGCCAACCGTCTTGATGTCGTCCAAAATCATCGCCGTCCTCCTTATGAGGTGCGCCCGGTCAGCAGTTCTTCGACCTCGACCAACGAGGCTGCGATCCGATGACCCAGTGACCTTACGCCGGCAGATGGCGGCAACAGGTCGGGAACCTGGATGACCGTCAGCCCGGCCGCAAACGCCGATAGCACCCCGTTGTCGGAGTCTTCAAGGGCGAGACACGCAGTCAGCCGGCATGTCCAACCTCTGGCATGCCTTGATGTAGATTTCCGGGTCGGGTTTGCAGTTGACGATCTCATCGCCGCCGACGATGAATTCAAAGAACCGGGCCAATCCGGCATTCGACAATTTCCGCTGGGCACTGTCATGGCGGGTCGAGGTGACGACCGCCCTTCGGACACTTCGGGATTCCAAAAACTCCAGCAGTCCCAGCGCCCCGGACTTAATGGGAAAAGGGCGCAGAGCGGCCTCAGCTTCGTATCGGGCATGCCACAGCCGGTCGACCGCCTCGAAAGGGAAACTCGCGCCGAATCCCTGCGTCAATATCTCTTTGGTTCTCTCGGCGTTTCCCCCGATGCACTTATAGTAGACCTCTACATCGGGCTCAAACCCAAGTTGGCGGCAAGCTTCGACAAACGTGGTCAGGGCCACCCGTTCGCTGTCCAGGAGCAAGCCGTCCATATCGAAGATTACGGCCTGAAAACCGTTCAAGTCTGACACCTGCACCATGATAGCATACACGCCTCCGGTGATGAAGCGAATGTGCTTGAACCGAATTTCCTCGTGTGCTACGATTCTTGCCGGAAATCAGGCAGCCGGCTTTCATCAAGACAGGAGGGCGACCCGCACATGGCCCACCAGGCACACACCCAGAAACTGGTCAAAGACCTGCAGCAAACAGCCCGCGAGCTACGGATTGACTCCCTGAGAATGATCTACGAAAGGGGTCAGGGTCACCCCGGGGGGACCCTCTCCGCCGCCGAAATCATGACGGCACTGTATTTCCACCAGATGAGTATCGACCCGGGGAAGCCCGACTGGGAGAACCGGGACCGGTTTATTCTAAGCAAGGGACATGCCAGCACTGTTCTCTACGTTGCCCTCGCGAAGCGTGGTTTCTTCCCGGTGGACGAACTCAAGACCTGGGGGCAGCTGGGAAGCCGGCTCCAGGGGCACCCGGACCGTCTCAAGACGCCCGGGGTCGACATGAGCGCAGGGTGTCTCGGTCACGGCATCAGTATCGGCGCCGGGTCTGTGCCTGGCCGGCCGGATCAAAGGGCTCGACTACCGGACGTTGTAGTCGCCGGCGACGGCGAGTGCCAGGCGGGGATCATCTGGGAGGGCGCGATGCTTGCGGCCAAGTACAGGCTCTCCAGACTCACTACCATCGTGGACTTCAACGAAGTGCAACTGGATGGCACGGTCGAGGAAATCATGCCGCTGCGCCCGTTCAAGGAAAAATGGACGGCGTTCGACTGGAATACGATTGAGATCGACGGGCACGATATGAAGGCTGTCCTCGACGCTCTCGACGCGGCGGCCGGCGTTGAAGACCGGCCAACGGTCATCATCGCGCGGACGGTCAAAGGTAGAGGAGTCTCCTTCATGGAAGGCAAGGCAGAATGGCACGGCAAGGCCCCTTCTCCGGAAGAGTTCGCCCGGGCGTCGGAGGAGTTGTCCCGATGAGCAAGACCGATTTTACTCGCCGCGTCTTCGGTGAAACGCTGGCCGAGTGCGGGGAGGCGAATCCCCGGATCGTGGTCCTCACCGCCGATGTATCGTCGTCCGTAATGACAACCTTCTTTGCCCAGAAGTTCCCCGACCGCTTCTTTAACGTGGGCATTGCCGAGGCCGGAATGGTAGACGCGGCGGTCGGGCTCGCTTTGGGTGGATTCGTCCCGTTTGCGAATACCTTCGCCGGGCTGCTGCTCCGGGCGGCGGAGCAGATCCGCACCTGCGTGGCCTACGCCCAGACGAACGTGAAACTCGTCGGTTCTTATGCCGGGTTGTCTGATTTCAAAGACGGCCCCACCCACCACTCAATTATGGACCTGGCGGTGATGCGGGCGATGCCCAACATGACCGTGGTCTCGCCCTCGGACAGCACCGAACTGCGGAAGCTGCTGCCGCTGATCGCGGCCTCCCCGGGACCGGTCTACCTGCGGATCAGCCGGGCCGACATGCCGGTGATTTTTGATGACAGTCACCGGGTCCAGATCGGCAAGGGGTTCGTCGTACGCCGGGGCGAAGACGTGACGATCTTCGCTAACGGCCACCTCCTGAGCCGCTCCCTACAGGCCGCGGGGCGGCTGGCGGCCGAAGGCGTGATGGCCAGGGTGGTTGATATTCACACCATCAAGCCGCTCGACGCAGACCTCGTCAAAGAGTGCGCGGGCGAGACGGGCGCCGTGGTCACTGCCGAGGAGCACCTGGTCGCCGGTGGGATGGGGAGCGCCATCGCCGAAGTGCTGGCCGGTGCGGTGCCCACGCCGGTGGAAATGGTCGGTATCCGGGACACCTTCGCCGAGACCGCCCTCGACCACGATTCGCTACTGGACAGATACGGCATGTCCGTCGACGCCATTGCCGAGGCAGCCAGGCGCGCCGTGCGGCGAAAGAAGTCGGGCCAATAGCGCCGGACGGACGGCCGAAGGCGGCTTGACTACTCAGGCATCCCTACCTATAATGTCCGCGACTGAAACATCCCAACAGCGAACCCGAACTCATCGGTGATAGCCATCAAAAGGAAGGAGGAGCCATATGAACGTATTAGTTATCGGGGGCAGCGGTCTGTTTGGCCGCAAGACAGTAATGCACTTGCTGGAGGACCCGGAAGTCGGCAAAGTGGTTTCCATGGACCTGGCTCCGCCGACCGAATGGTTCCTCAAATCCATCGAAAAGCATAAGGCCAAATTCGCCTTCTTTCGCGGCAACGTATCCGAACTCGAAGACTGCCTGAACGCCATGAAGGTCCATGCGATCGACCGGGTGGTCAACTGGGCCTTCATCATGGTCGGCGGCAACGTGCAGGTTGATCCCCGCCTGATCACCAAGGTCAACGTCATGGGTATGTGCAACGCGTTTGAGGCGGCCAAACTCATGGGCGCCAACCGCGTCGTCTATGCCAGTTCGGAGACAGTGTACGGACCGCAGACGATGTACGGAGACCGGGAAGTCAACGAGGATGACCAGACCAACCCGTCCCATTCTTACGCCGTCTGCAAGAAGTACGCCGAGATACTGGCCGCCGATTATTCGCAGCAGTTCGGCATGAAATTCACCGGCGTCCGGCCCACCATCGGTTACGGCCACGGCGGCCGGTCACCGGCGCAATACTGGTCGGACATGCCATCGTTCGCGGCCGTAGGTAAGCCTTTCCAGATGGACATGGACGGCAAGAGCCTGTCGTCGCTCGTCTGCGCCGACGATCTGGGCGAGTTCACCAAGCGCCTCATCAAAGCCCCCTCGTCCCCCCACCCGGTATACAACGTGGGCGGCCCTCCCAAGAGCGCCCGCGACCTGGCAGAGGTGGTGAAGAAATACATCCCCGATGCCAAGATCACCTTCAGCGACCGGACGCCACCGATGGGAAGAGGCGGACTGCCGTGGAAGGTCAGCATGAAGTACGCTATCGAAGACTTCGGCTTCCAGTGCATGCCCATTGAGGACGCGGTGCGCATTCACATCAACGATGCGCGCATCGAAGCCGGCATGGCCCCGCTGAAGTAGCTTCCCCACTCCGAGCATGAGACGTGCAAAAGGGGGGCGGATCGATTGACCCGCCCCCCTTCAGTTCCCTCTGCAATCAGACGATAACGCTCGCCCTGAGCATGTCGAAGGGCGCCGATGGTTCGACTCACCACCTTCGGGCGGCGCTGATGGTGACGCCAGGTTCAAGACAGTAACGAAGCGTTAGAGGTACTACCCTACGATCCCAGGTCCTTCGCGACATCGCCCAGGCCCAGTTCGGCGAGCCGCTTCGCCGTCGGCACGCCGTCACGAGTCCAACCGCGGGCGGCATAATAACGGTCGAGGAAGACCTCCTGGGACCGCACCATCTGACCTTCGCCGGGGGCGCCGTTGGTGTGGAGCGGCTCGGTGAGCATTCTGGCCGGCAGTGTGTCGTCTTTCCTGCCCAGGCCCTGGCGCACGTTGAAGGCGCGTTCAAGGTTGAATATTCTCGACCCGGCGTTCCACAGATAGTTTTCATCCCCGAATTCTTCGATCCCCCGGGAAGCCACCAGCATCTTGCCGAACAACGGCTTGGCCCACTCCCAGCCGGCGGCAAAGGCGCAGATGATACCGGTTTCGTTCCTGGCGGCGCTGTCTTGATTGTAAATGACGATGTCCGCCTTGTCTTCTTCGGTGAACCGGTCGACGGTACGGGGCAACGGGGCGCCGAATATCTCCTGACTCGCATAACCGTAGCAGTGGCTCGCCCCGATACTGGCGGTGGCATAGTTGAACCCCTGGGCTTTGGCCCCGCGCGGCTCATAGGCGGGCAGCTCCATGCCCTTGACCTGGATGGCGCAGGCCTCCGCCCCTTTGCCGATCGTCCTGGCGGCCCGGAGGGAGCCCTCAGCCAGGATATTTCCGAAGCCCTCCCTCATCCCGATCTTCTTGATCAGAGCGACCATCGCCTGATGGTTTCCGTAGGTAAGCTCCAGTCCGTCGGTGTCCCGACTGGTAAGAATTCCTTTTTCAAAGAGCTCGTACGCGAAGCCGATGGTGCTGCCGGCACTGATGGTATCGATGCCAAGATCGTCACAGAGTTGGTCGGCTGCAATGGAAGCCTCGATACTCGTGCTGTCAATCGGGCCGGTGAAAGCCCAGATGCTCTCGTATTCCGGTCCCTCACTGCAAGCGCCGGCATACGGTCCCGACGGCACTACGTGCTGCTTGCCGCACCGGACGGCGCAGCTATAGCAGCCAAAGTCACCTGTCCGCAGCTTCTTGTACTCTTCGCCCACAATGTTCTTGTAGCCTTCCTGCCTTCCGTAGCGGAAGTTTCTTACCGGGTAGATACCGATCTCGTTAGTGATATCCTGGGTCGCCGTCGTCCCCATCTCCCGGTGATGCTCGTAGCTCCGGCTCTTACGGTTGAACTCGACCTGTTGCTTAACCAACTCACGGAAGGAGCCAGGGTCAGCCAGCGACAGATTCCGCTTCGCCGTAACGGCGAACGCCTTGAGGTTCTTGGAACCCATTACTGTGCCGACGCCCCCACGGCTGGCCGTCCTCCGCCCGCTCACGATGGCCGCAAAACGGACCAGCTTCTCACCGCCGGGACCGATGCAGGCCGCCCGCGTGTCATCGCCATGCGTTTTCCGGAGCCAGTCCTGAGTGGCCGCGGTTTCCTTGCCCCATAGCTCACCGGCGTCAAGGACGTGGCAGCCATCCGGAGTCAGGTGAACATAGACCGGTTTATCGGCCTTGCCCTCCACCACAACGACCTCGTATCCGGCGAACCGCAGCCAGGCGCCGAAATCGGCGCCAGCCACCCCTCTGGCGAATCCCCCGGTGAGGGGGCTCTTGGTGACGGCCATCCAGCGAGAGACCGACTGGGCCGAAGTCCCCGCCAGCGGTCCGCTGACGAACAGTAACTTGTTCTGCTCCCCCAGCGGGTCAATTCCGGGGGTCAGTTCCTTGTACAGGTAGTAGATCCCCAGGCCGCGGCCGCCGACAAAACTCCGGACAACCGCCTCCGGGATGATCTCCGTGGTCGACTTCCGGGTGACGAGGTTTACTCTCAACAACTTGCAGGTCTGTACAGCCATGTTCCTACCCTCCCTGAGTATTTGCAGCCGGTGCGGTGCATCGCAAACAAAGTTACCAACCTCATTCCGCTAACGCTGACCTTCGGCGGAAGGTCACATTTTCACCAGGATCTTTACAGACTTGCCCTGCTTGTGCATTTCGAATGCCCGGACTATCTCAGAAAGCGGCATGGTATCGGTGATCAGTGACTTTATGTCAAGTACAGACAAGAGGTCCAGTGCCCGGGGGAAACAGTAAGGCGAAAGAAACACGCTCCGGATCGACAACTCATTCTGGTACATGTAGAACGGGGGGACTTCGATCTGGGCCTCTGAGGGATAAACCGCCGCCCAAACGACGGTGCCCCCTTTGTCGGCCAGCGAAACGGCCTGCTTAGCGACGGCCGGTCTTCCGGAAGCGTCAATCACCGCCCTGAACCCACGCCCGTCAGTCGTCTTTCTGACGGCGGCATCGAGGTCTTCATGCAAAGGATCGACGGTAACAGTCGCGCCCAGCTTCCGAGCAATATCCCGCTTCTCCGCCACCGGCTCAGACAGGAGCGTCTTGACGGCACCGGCGCGAACGGCAATCTGGAGCGAAAGAAGACCGATCGGGCCGCCCCCCAGGATGGCCACTGAAGCTCCCGGGATACACGCCGGCGATGTCGACAACGTGGACGGCGATGGAAACCGGCTCAAGGAAAGCGCCAGTGTCCAGTCCGATATGCGCCGGCAGGGCATACACGGCACTCTCTTTGTAGGAGACAGTACTCGGCAAAGCCGCCGGCAGTGGGGATAGGCGCCTCGCAGAAATTCTCCATGCCGCTGCGGCAATAGTGACAGGCGCCGCAGGGACTCCGGAAATTGCAGGCCACCTGCTGGCCCACTTTGAAACGATGTACCTTGTCGCCGACGGCAACAACAGTCCCGGAGGACTCGTGACCCGGTATTTTGACCGTAGACTCGGTCCACTCGGGCGGAATGAAGCGTCCCTCGATTATCTCGGGGTCGGTGCCACAGATGCCGCAGTAAGCGATTTTGACCTTGACCTCGTCCGGACCCGGCTGAGGCTCCGGCACATCTTTGACTTCGAGGTTATTGGGACCTTTCAAGACGGCGGCTTTCACGGTACGCTACCTCCCGAAGCAGATTTGGCTGTCATTATAGCATTGTGCCAGCGTCGCGCAATTGACGATGTGGTTGACAACTACCCGTACGTTGGAGCAAAATTGCATCGGTGCGTCATGGCACTACCCCAGGAATGCAGGCCACCCATTCACATTCGCTGGCTGGAGCATGCAGTTGGAGTGGCCGCGTCGACAAAACGACAGGAGGCTGGATAATGCCGTTTGAACTATCTCCCGCTGAGGAGATGGCCCGCAAGATCGCTCAGGAATATACGGAGAGGGAGATAATTCCCCGCCGGAAGGAACTGATGATCGACGACCGGGCCATGTGGAAAGAGCAGGCAGTCAAACAGAACAAGTTCGGTTTTCATCTGCATATAGTACCCCGCCAGGAAGGCGGCACGGGCATCGGCTATGTAGCGAGCATAGTGTCGATCGAAGAGCTTTGCGCCGGATGGCCTGACCTTAACTTCGTCACATACGGCGAGATGGCTTACTACTTCGCCAAGGCGACGGGAGGCGAGGTCGAGAAGAAATTCATGCCTGGCATCATCAAAGGCGACATCAAGGCGACGGTGGCTACCACTGAGCCGACCGGCGGTTCCGACATGCTCGGGCTGCGCTCCACGGCCCGCAAAGTAGACGGTGGATGGATAATCAACGGCAGAAAGTGTTTCATCAGCGAATGGGACTGCTCCGATTTCATTATGACGTTGGTAAAGACCGGGGACCCCAACGATCCGGCCACCCGCGGCACTCGCTCGCTCAGCGCTTTCATCATCGAGAACGGCATGCCCGGCTATCGCGTCGGCCGTATGGAGAGTACGATGGGCCGCAGGGAAGACCTGGCCGAACTCATCTTCGACAACGTCTTCGTCCCCGACAGTCACCTGGTCGGGCAGGTCGGTCGTGGTATACCTCCTGTGTTTGCAGCCGTCGCCGATACCGGCCGCATGACGATATTCGGCATGCTCAACGGCATAACGCTGGGAAGTTACCGCTGCGCGGTGAAATATGCCAAGGAAAGGAAATTGTACGGGCGGTCCATCTCGGAGCATCAGGCCATACAACACCGCATCGCCGACATGGCCATCGACCTTGAAGCGTCGCGGCTGCTGACATACCGGGCCGGCTGGCAGAGGACCAAAGGGATGAAGGTCGACGGCGAACTGGCAATCGCCAAGTACTTCGCAACGCAAGCGGCAATTCGGACGTCTTTGAACGCCGTCAACATTCA
The DNA here is from genome assembly GCA_963735055.1 of uncultured Chloroflexia bacterium. Taxonomy (GTDB): domain Bacteria; phylum Chloroflexota; class Dehalococcoidia; order Dehalococcoidales; family UBA2162; genus JBBITI01. The sequence continues at coordinate 8,304 of CAVTJN010000015.1, forward strand.
TGGCGCCTACGGCGTGAACGAAGACTATATGCCCCATCATTTCTACAAGCACGCCCCGCTGCGCATCGGCGCCGGGGGTACTGACGAATTAATGAAGAACATGATCGCGGCTTCGGCCCTGGGCGATGCCAACCCGGACCTCAGCAGAAAGCCGATGGAAGAGGCATACTTCGGCGGGTGGTAGCCCGAATTGATGAAGACGGAGGATCGAAAATGCGACCTTTGAACATAGTTATCTGCGTCAAGCCGGTGCCTGATTCCCGCTATTGGGACCGGCTCAGCCTCGACCCCAAGACAAAGGTGCTTCGGAGGGAAGGCATTCCCGTGATCATCAGCCCCCTGGACAAGAACGCCATCGAGGAAGCGCTTCGGATCAGAGATACGATGGGCGGCAAGGTATCCGTGATCAGCATGGGCCCACCCAACACGACCGATGTCCTGGCCATGGCCTACGCCCTCGGTGTCGACGATTCATTTCTGCTTTCAGACAGGGCATTCGCCGGCGCCGACACACTGGCCACGGCTTGCGCTCTGGCTTCGGGGATCAAGAAATTAGGCGAGTTCGACCTGGTCCTTTTTGGTAACGAGAGCCTGGATGGCAGCACCGGACAGGTTGGGCCCCAGGTGGCCGAATTCCTGGATATGCCCAGCATCACGCGGGTCGAGAAGATCGACTTCATTGACGACGCGACGGTGCGGGTCAAGTCCCGCATCGAAGGCGGATACATGATCACCGAAGTCAAACTGCCGGCAGCACTTGCCGTGACGAAGGACATCAATATTCCACGTATCACGCCGGTATTTGGCGCCTTGTGGGCGACCGAGAAACAGACCACCGTATTCACCGCCTCCGAGTGCTCTGTGGCCAAGGAACAGATCGGCCTGGCCGGATCCCCTACCTGGGTGCCTGAAGTAGTCAACGTAGAGATGAAGCGCAAGGGCGAAATCATCAAGGGCGAGCCTGCTGAGATCGCGCGACAAATCGTCGCGAAGTTGCGAACGGCGGGAGCGCTCCCCGAGGCATGAACGAGGTGAGATTCAGGTGATCGTGAGATCTGAATCGAGGACCCAGAATCAACACAGAGTATCTAGGAGGACCAATTGAACATCCAGGACTACAGGGGTATATGGGTTTTTGCAGAACAGAGGGACGGTAAACTCGCCGATGTAGCCCTCGAAATGCTGGGGGGAGCGCGGAAACTGGCTGCCAAGACTGGGGAAGAAGTGGCGGCCGTCTTGCTCGGGGAAGGTGTCAGCGCACTGGCCGACGAGCTTGCGGCCTACGGAGCGGACAGAGTCTACATGGCAGACAGCCCGGCGCTCAAGTCCTACACTAACGAGTGCTATGCGCCAGTAATAGTGGCCCTGGTGCAAAAACAAAAGCCGAGCGTTATCCTCCTCGGGGGCACCAGCATGGGAATGGACCTGGCACCCCGAGTCGCCGCCAGGTTAGGCACCGGTCTTTCGGCTCACGCCGTGGATGTAGACATTGATAAAGATGGAGGCATGATCGCTCACGTGCCTTCCTTTGGTGGCAGTGTCATGGCTTCGATAGCCTGCGCCAAACACCGGCCGCAGATGTCCACGATACCTGCAGGATTCCTGCAGAAGCTGGACAGACAACCCGGACGCAAGACGGTCATCGAAAAAGTGACCGTGGGGACTCCAAATGTCCTGCGCACCAAGGTAGTCGAAGTCTTCCACGATGAACCGAAGACAAAACCGCTCAACCAGGCAGAAGCAGTTGTCGCCGGCGGTTTCGGCGTCGGCAGCAAGGACGGCTGGAAACTGGTTGAAGAACTCGCCTCCGCACTGGGGGGCAGCGTCGGTGCGACCCGGCCAGCGTGCGATGAGGGCTGGGCCAAACTTGAAGACCAGATGATCGGCCAGAGCGGCAAGACCATCCGGCCCAAGCTGTATTTCGGAATCGGGATCTCGGGAGCCATGCATCACCTGATCGGGATAAAAGACGCTAAGGTAATCGTTGCGATCAACAACGACGAGAAGGCGCCGATCGCTGCCGCCTCCGACTATGTCCTGGTTGGCGACTACAAACAGATAGTACCGGCGTTGGTGCGTGAGCTTCAGAACGCCAAGAAATGAGGCAAATCGCGGATCGTTAACAACGAAGCGGCGGGCTGTTGACAGCCCGCCGCTTTATTGTTGACCCGGACCGCTGAAGAATCAGCTCTTAGGTCGTTCTACCAACTCCACCAGCACCCCGTTCATGGACTTCGGATGAATGAAGGCAACCTTGCCTTCGATCCCCTGGCGGGGTTCTTTGTCGATCAGCCGGAAGCCCTTGTCAGACAGGTCCTTCATGGCCCGGACGATGTCGTCCACTTCGACACAGATGTGGTGAATCCCCTCGCCTCTACTCTCGATGAACTTGGCAATGGTTCCGGCCGGCCCGACCGGTTCGATGAGCTCGAGCTTGGTCTCGCCAACCTCGACCATCAGCGCTACCATATCGGCGGTACGATGGAGTTCCTTCTCGGCTTGGCCCCCAAGCCCATCACAATAGGCCCGACGCGCCTCGTCGAGGCTCTTAACAGCAATGCCGATATGGTTAATTCCCTTTAGCATTGAGCTCACCTCGTATGAAGTTCGCCACTTCCTTAACTGGAGTACCGGGACCGAACACGGCGCTTACTCCCTTCTCGAGCAAGAAAGGAACATCTTCCTTGGGTATGTTGCCGCCGCCGATCACCAGCACGTCGCCCATGCCGCTCTTTCTAAGCTCGCTGACCACCTCGGAGTAGAGGTAGTTGTGGGCTCCAGAGAGGCAACTCAACCCGACCACATCCGGCTGCTCCTCGACCGCAGCCTTGGCGATCATCTCCGGCGTCTGCCTCAGTCCGGTATAGATAACCTCCATGCCTTCGTCCCTCAGGCCCATTGTCACCACTTTGGCGCCGCGGTCGTGACCGTCGAGTCCGGGCTTAGCAATGAGAACCTTAACGTGTTTCTTCGCGTTCATACTTTCAGTCTCCTCCGTAACTAGATGGACCCGAAGGCCGAGTATTCGCCCAGGGTCTTCCGGAGCACGGCGCATATTTCCCCAATGCTGGCGTAAGCCTTGACAGCCTCGATAGTAGCCGGCATAACGTTGGCCTTGTCATCGGCGGCGGCTTGTTCCACTGCCGCAAGCGTCCGCTTGACCAACCGGTTATCCCGTTTCTTCCTGATCTCGTTCAGTTTGGCCACCTGCGTTTCTTCGGCCCGGGCACGTTTTCCGGGGTCGTACGGATAGGGAATGGCCCGGTTGGGAAGAACCTCGATCTCCTGCGGGCCGGTAAACGCATTCACGCCCACGACCTTCTCTTCGCCGCTCTCGACCCGCTTCTGATACTCGTAGGCACTCTCGGCGACACTGCGCTGCATGAAGCCTTTTTCAATCGCCCCCACGGCGCCGCCCATCTCATCGATCTTCTTGATGAGCTCCCAGGCTTCCTTTTCGATCTGGTCGGTGGTCGCTTCAATGAAATACGAACCGGCCAACGGGTCCTGGACTTCAGTCAACTTGGCTTCATAGTGCAGTATCTTGGCCGCATCTTCGGCCAGTTGCTGTGCTTCGATACTCCAGCCGAGGCCAAGGGGCTCGTCGTAGGGGGGTTCGGCGGAAGGAATGTAGCCGGCCAGGGCGCCGGCAAATCCCCCGATGACCGCCCGGGCAAGGTTATTCATGGGCCGCTGAGTGGTGGTGTTCCAGGCACCAATAAGGAAGCCGCCCGCCTCTCTCAGAATCCAACTCCTGGGATTCTTGGCGCCAAACCGGTCTCGGACAATCTTGGCCCACATGCGCCGGCTGGCCCGGCGGGCGCAAATCTCCTTAAGGACTTCCATGCTACCGCCAAGGGTGTTGAAGCTGAACCGGCCGATGAACGAGTCGACGTCCAACCCCGCATCCACCCCCACTTGAACGTACGCGATCGCATTGGCCATGGCAAAAGCGAGCGCCTGAACACGGCTGGCCCCGGCTTCCCGCATATGATACCCGGAGATGCTGATCGGATTCAGTTGAGGGAGTTTTTCGTTACAGTACAGGACGCAATCCCTGAAAAGCCGGAGTGACTCTTTGGGGGGGAAGATGTACGTTCCCCGGGCAACGTATTCCTTCAGGATATCATTCTGAAGCGTGCCTTTCAGATTCGCAAGCGACAGTCCTCGCTGTTCGGCGAGAGCCACGTAGGCGGCCAAGACCACGACGGTGGGGGCGTTGATCGTCCAGTTCGAGGCGATCTTGTCGAGGTCAGTGTCGCCTCGGAAGGGTTCGTAAAGGACTTCAAAATCAGCCAACGTGTCGAAAGCGACACCGGTACGCCCCACCTCGCCCCGCGCCTGGGGATCATCCGAGTCTAGCCCAATCTGGGTGGGCAGATCAAAAGCGACGTTAGGGCCGCCTTTTCGGCCCCGGGCAATCTCACGCTGATAGTAATCGCGGGTGTCTTCGGCGGTACCGTACCCCGAGTATCGGCCGGCGCGCACCAGGCCGCCGCCGCCGCCGATGTGATAGCCCCCGGTCACCGGACCACTTCCGGGCACCGAACTGGCATACGATCCAGCCGTAAATGGATACTCCCCGGGAAAACCCACCCTCTCGGAAAAGTCAAAGTCGGCGATGTCAAGAGGCGTGTAGAACTGGTTGGGGCTCTTGCTGATCTTGAAGCGGTCAAGGGCCTGCTTGAGGGTCCCTTTTTCCCACTGGTCGCGCTTCTTCTTGATGTTCTTCAACGAGTCATGGCTGTAGTCTTCAGGCATAAGCTCCTCCAAGAATCCGTTCACGGACACCGAAAACTGGGATGCCGGCACGGTCTGTAGAATTAAGTCGCAGACAATGGCTTCACACGGATACGACGCTGGTGGGCGACGTTTTCTGCTGGCCAGCGTCTAGCCATGTTACCTCGGTCCCCGGACCACTGTCAAACAAGCCAAGCACAACCTTCATTGGTCATTCAAGCACGACACGGCTTTGACTTCAGCTGTCTCGGGCCCTATAATTAGATTAGGTTGCAGTGTTGCAGCCGGCAATGCCACCGGGGCTCACATATTGCCTGGCTACTGCCTGGACACATGAACTCTCGTTAGTCCGAAGACCCCAGCATGCATACCTGCGTACGCCGAGTCAGTGATTCCGAATGCCTTACGCCTCTCTGCGGAGGTATCCCCCGCCTTTTTGGAGGCGCGCCCGGTGCTCCCCCGATGAACCTGAGAAACACCTCAGTGGATATTGTTACCAGGCTAGGTCCGACGAGGACAAGCACTGCTTCCGTGTCCCAGAAGTCTTAGATTGGAGACAATCAGTTGGATGATGTAGTCAAATTAACCATTGACGGAGAAGCGATTGAGGTAAAGAAGGGAGCAACCGTGCTTGAAGCAGCCGAACAAGCAGGCTTCTTCATCCCTACACTCTGCTCCGATGGCGACCTGAAGCCGTACGGAGGGTGTCGCCTCTGTGTCGTGGAGATCGCCGGGGTTCGCGGTCTCCCAACCGCCTGCACGACTCTGGCTGCCGAAGGGATGGTGGTGCGTACCGACTCTCCGGAGATCGGCAGGGTGCGCCGCACGGCGATCCAATTGATCAGAAGCAACCATCCGACCGATTGTGACGCCTGTCCCCGGAACCAGCAGTGTGACCTGCAAATGACGGAGGCGATTCTCGACGCTGCGAAGGCGCGCTTTCAGGCCATTCCCAAGGACGTTCCGGTCGACAAGAGCAACCCCTTCTTCACCCTGGACCGGAACTACTGCGTTCTCTGCGCCAAATGCGTCCGGTCATGTGACGAGATACGCGGGGTTGAAGCAATCAATTTGTCGAGTCGCGGCTTCAAGACCAAGGTCTCCGCCGGTGCTGACGGTCTGCTGATAGACTCCACTTGCGAGTCGTGCGGCGAGTGCCTTGACCATTGCCCGGTTTACGCTATTAACCCGAAGGAGACTCGGAAACCGAGTAAGGAAATAGAGACTACCTGTGGCTACTGCGGCGTAGGTTGCGGGGTTACTCTGGGAGTCCGCCAGGACGCGGTGGTCACCAGCCGCGGTAGAAAGGAAGGCACCGTCAATCGAGGCAGTCTTTGCGCAAAGGGCCGTTTCGGCATTTCCGACTTCGTTCACCATCGTGACCGGCTGACTGCGCCTCTGGTGAGGAAGAACGGGGAACTGGTGAAGGCAAGCTGGGATGAGGCGCTAGATCTCGTTGCCAAGAAGCTCGCCGGTTATCGGGGGAATGAACTGGCCGTCATTGCCTCGGCCAAGTGCACTAACGAAGACACTTATGTGGCCCAGAAATTCGCCAGAGTCGCATTGGGGACGAACAGCATTGATAACCAGGCCCACTTTCACCTGTCACCCTCACTGGAGGGCCTGACCCGCAGCTTCGGCTCAGGAGCAATGACCAATTCAATTGAAGAGCTGAGCGATTCAAGGTGCATTTTGGTCGCCGGCATCGATCTCACGGTGACTCACCCGATTATTGGCCTCAAGGTCAAGAAGGCGGTACGCAAGGGGGCCAAGCTCATCTTGGTCAATTCGCGCGAGACAGATCTCGTCCGCTTCGCCAGTTCGGTGCTGAAGCCCAAGCCAGGGACAGACGCTGCCTTACTCATGGGAATGCTGCGCGTCATTATTGACGAGGGGCTTTTTGACCCGGCATTCGTTGCGGAGCATAGCGAAGGGTTTGATGCGCTCAAAGCGTCGCTCCAAGCGTTTTCATTGAATACCGCGGAGCAGATCTGCGGCGTGCCTGCCGATAGAATTGTCGAAGCAGCGAGAGCATACGCCACCAATGGCCCGGCTGCCATTATCTACGGGACGGAATTTGCCCTTGGTTCGCCGGGGACCGATCACATTAGCACCCTCGCTAACCTGGCCCTGCTCACCGGTAACATAGGCAAACCATCATCGGGCATCAGTCCCCTTTTCGCGGCAGAACAACGCCCAAGGCGCTTGCGACATGGGGGCCACGCCCGACTCTCTTCCGGGCTACCAGAGTCTCGCCGACCCACTTGTGAAAGCCAAATTCGAGACTGCATGGGGATGCTCGCTTGATCCGTCTCCTGGATTGACGTTCGATGGCGTACTTGAGGCTGCCGCCAGGAAGCAAGTCAAGGCGGTGTATCTGATAGGGGCGAACCCTGTGCTCGGCGAGCCCGATGCAAAATACGTGAGGGAGGCTCTGGGGGCACTCGAATTCCTGGTCGTGCAAGACGTCTTCCTGACGGAGACAGCCCAGTTGGCTCACGTGGTACTTCCCGCGGCGACCTTTGCGGAGAAGGACGGCACGTTCACCAATACGGAACGAAGAATACAGAGGGTCAGAAAGGCGATCGACCCCGTTGGTGATGCCAAGCCTGATTGGTGGATCACCTCCCAGCTCGGGCAAAGAATGGGCAAGAAAGGCTTCTCTTTCGAGAACCCGTCTAAGATAATGCAGGAGATCGCGAGCCTTACCCCAGTCTACGCAGGTATCTCCTACGACCGTCTGGAAGAAGCGGGAATGCAGTGGCCGTGTCCCGATAAGCAGAGCGAGGGCACGCCTGTACTCCACACCGGGCCTTTCGCCGCAGGGAAAGGGAAATTCGTCGGTGTCAACTACAAGCCATCCAAGGATTTGGCCGACCCGGCCTATCCGCTGATGCTCACCCTGGGCCGCAGTATGTACTATTCGGAGACTGGGACCCTGGCGAGCAAGGTGGCGGGACTTGCCACGCTCAGGGGCCCGGATGCGGTAGAGATAAACCCTGACGATGCCCTGGCACTGCAAATCAAGGAAGGCGAAGAGGTGAGCATCGTCTCCCGGTATGGTCAGATGCCAGCCAAGGCAAAGGTGAGCAGGTTCCCGCCCAAGGGCAGCGTGTTCATGGTATTTCCTTTTGTGAATGGTCAAACCGGGCTTCTGAATGCCCCCTCGGCGGACGCCGGATTCAAGTTGTCCCGGGGTACACGTTGCTCGGTGAGAATCGAAAAGCGAACGTAGCGAGACAGAAGGTAAGAGACATCTGCGGGCCTCGGTCCCGAGGTGATATGGAGACTGGTATATGACGTGCAAATGCTCTGTTGAAGAGACTGTGGCTGGGATTCTGGGCAGACATCCCGATGCGAAGAACGACGACCTGATCCCCATCCTGCAGGAGACTCAGGAGGCCCTCGGTTATGTGCCGCAAGAGGCGATACAGAAGATCGCGGAGTCCCTGAAGCTGACCACGGGGGAGGTCTACGGAGTCGTGACCTTCTATGCACAATTCCGGCTCATTCCCTCAGGCAAGAACCTGGTGACGGTCTGCCGGGGCACTGCATGCCATGTCCGGGGGGGGACCAGGATCCTTAAGGAAGTTGAACAGCGCCTCGGCGTCAAACCAGGGCAGTCGACTCCGGACATGGAATATACTCTCGAGACGGTGGCGTGCATCGGCGCCTGTGCCCTCGCGCCGAATATGACGATCAACAAAGACGTACACGGAAAACTGACCACCAAGAAAGTAGGGGAGATTTTGAGTGATAGAAAATAGCCGTCGGACGATCAAATTCTGTCACGGGACGGGCTGCGTCTCCGGCAAAGCTTTCGAAATTCGCGCCGCCATGGAGAAGAAGGTGGCCGAACTAGGACTGAAGAATGTTGACGTGGACTTCACCGGCTGTCACGGTTTCTGCCAGCAGGGACCGATTGCTGTGGTGGAACCAGAAGGCGTGTTCTACACCCATGTCACCGTGGACGATGTGCCTGAGATCGCCGAGTCGCACCTGAGGGACGGCAAGCCGGTTTCGCGCCTCTTCTACGTTGACCCCCAGACGGACGAACACGTGATGTACTACCACGACGTCAACTTCTACCGGAAGCAGCAGCGTCTGATTCTGAGGAACATTGGCCGCATCAATCCGGAAAGAATAGGAGACTACATCGCCACCGGCGGCTATGACGCCCTGAAGAAGGCCCTGTTCGAGATGACTCCGGACCAGGTGATCGACGAAATGAAGAGGTCCGGCCTGCGTGGCCGCGGGGGAGCTGGGTTTTCCACCGGGACTAAGTGGCAGCTGTGCCGTCAGGCAAAGGGCGACCAGAAGTACATGATCTGCAACGCCGACGAGGGCGACCCGGGCGCTTTTATGGACCGCAGCATCATGGAAGGTGACCCCTACACCGTCATGGAAGGCATGACCATCGCCGCTTACGCCATCGGCGCTTCAGAAGGGTACGTTTACATTCGAGCTGAATACCCACTCGCGGTCAAGAGGGTGCGTCTGGCCATCAAACAGGCCGAGGAGAAAGGGCTGCTCGGTGACAACCTGATGGGCTCGAACTTCAGTTTCAAAATCCACGTGAAAGAAGGCGCCGGCGCCTTCGTGTGCGGCGAGGAGACTGCCCTGATCGCATCGATCGAAGGCAAGCGCGGTATGCCCCGACCCCGCCCCCCTTTCCCGGCCGAATCTGGTCTCTGGGGCAAGCCGAGCAACATCAACAACGTCAAATCTCTAGCTTCGGTGCCGGTGATTATCGGCAGAGGCGCCGACTGGTACTCGAAGATCGGCACGGAGAAGAGCAAGGGTACAACGGTGTTTGCGTTGACCGGGAAGATCGCCAACAGCGGTCTGGTCGAGATACCCATGGGGACCCCCCTCTATGACATCATTTTCGACATCGGCGGCGGCGTTCCCAATGGCAAGAAATTCAAAGCCGTCCAGACAGGTGGTCCGTCCGGCGGTTGCTTGCCGGTGACTCACCTGAACATTCCCGTGGACTATGAATCGTTGTCGCAAGCCGGCTCTATCGTAGGCTCCGGCGGCATGGTAGTCATGGATGAAGACTCCTGCATGGTGGATATCGCCAGATACTTCCTGTCCTTCACTCAGGATGAATCGTGCGGCAAGTGCGTCCCCTGCCGCCTCGGCACCAAGCAAATGCTTACCATCCTGGAGAACATCTGCAATGGTAAGGCTACCATGGATGATATTACCCTCCTGAGCGAGCTGAGCACGGAGGTCAAAGCGGGGTCGCTTTGCCAGCTGGGCCAGACGGCCCCGAATCCGGTGCTCACCACTCTAAGATATTTCCGCAATGAATACGAAGACCACATCAAGAAGCATCACTGCGAGGCGGCGACTTGCTTGAATATCGTCAGCGCCCCGTGCAGCCACACATGTCCCGCGAATATCGATGTGCCTCGCTACATTCGATTTGTGGCCGACGGAAACCCTGACGCAGCCCTCGCGGTGATCAGGGAAAAGATCCCGTTCCCCTCGGTCTGCGGTCTGGTCTGCTTCCATCCCTGCGAAGCCAAGTGCCGCCGTGGTCAGCTTGATGAAGCTCTCGCTATCAGGATACTGAAGCGCTTTGCCGCCGAAAACGGCGACGGTCTGTGGAAACAGAACGCCAAGATCGCCCCGGCCACGGGGAAGGCCGTGGCGGTGATCGGTTCCGGACCGGCCGGGCTCACCGCCGCCTATTACCTGGCAAGACTCGGACATAAGGTGACCGTGTTTGAAGCCCTTCCGGAAGCCGGGGGCATGATGCGGGTCGGCATCCCAGACTACAGACTACCGAAAGATATCCTCCGGAACGAGATCAGAGAGATCGAGAACATCGGCGTAATCATAAAGACAGGCAGCAGAGTCAGCCTTCCCGAGAGCCTGTTGAAAGACGGGTTCAATGCCGTCTTCGTAGCGACGGGGGCGCATCTGGGGACGAAGCTGGGGGTGCCGGGTGAGGACCTCCCGGGCGTGAGCGATTGTGTGACATTCCTGCGTGACATCAGCCTTGGCAAAGCGGTGCAGGTTGGAAGGCGCGTCGCCGTGACTGGCGGGGGCAACGCCGCCATCGATTCTGCCCGTTCGGCGCTACGCCTGGGCGCCGCGGAGGTTACAGTCTTGTACCGGAGAACGCGGGAGGAAATGCCGGCGAGTCCCGAGGAAGTTGAACAGGCTCTTGAAGAAGGCGTCAAGTTTGAATTTCTGATCAATCCGACCAAGATTACCCGCTCTGGCGATGAACTTGAAGTCGAATGCATCCGCATGAAGCTAGGACCTGTCGACTCCAGTGGCCGCAAGCGCCCCGAACCCGTGAACGGCAGCGAATTTAGAATGGCGTTTGACACGGTCATCGAAGCTATCGGTCAACAACCAGAGATTCCGTCGGACTTCGGCCTGCAAGTAAGCAAGGGGAACCTGCTGGCGGCAAATCCAGATACGCTCGCCACGGCGAAGGCTGGTATCTTCGCCGGCGGCGATGTGGTGACGGGTCCAGCGTCGGTCATCGAGGCAATTGCATCAGGCCGACAGGCAGCCATCGCGATCGATAGATACCTCGGCGGCAAAGGACTAATCGAAGAAACGCTGGCGCCCCCTGAGAAAGAACTACCTCCGCTCGAGGAAGCCGAGGAGAAACGCCGGCCCAAATTGTCCATGCTGGCGGCGTCAGGACGCGTCTCGAGTTTCGCCCAGGTCGAGTGCGGCTACGGACGGCAAGAGGCCCTGGAAGAGGCCAGTCGATGCCTGCGCTGCGACAAAGAGAAGCGGGACTGAAAACCGGGGTCAATCGTTCGGAAGAAAGCAAATGAGGGGGAGGAATGCCGGTACCGGCATTCCTCCCCCTCGATCAGTCAAGATCTAGCACCGATTGACAGGCTTGAGCTGCCCGCTCAGGGACTACTCCTCCAGTCTCCGACCTGACCTATCTTCTCGGCGCTCTCATACACAACGCACTTCAGAGTGCACTCGCCTTTCTCAGTGTCGATATTCTCCAGCGAGGCGCAGTACACCATCTCGTATTTCAGGTTGTTCAGAATCCTGTCCAGAATCATGTTGGCGATGGGGCACATGAAAGGCGCCACTCCGCCTTCATTCTTCGCACCGAGCTTCAGCTTGGCCTCCATCGGCAGATGGACGCAGCCCTTGACACTCAGTGTGAGCAGGATGCCTCCGCCCCCGCGCGTGTAGGTGATATCCTGGACCAGGCTGCCGGCCTTGATCTCCCTGATACAATTGTCGGACACCTGCTCGACAGTGTTCCCCTCAATGTTCTTCGACCTAAGAAAATCCGTTCCGACGTACTCTACCTTGGGATGAACCATCCCTGACAGCTCATGGTAGAAAATCTCCTCAAGTCTGACTAACAGGTCGTTGAAGTAGGCGATCTTATCGTCCATCTAGGGTTTCTCCTTCTTGCCGAATTCTTCCCAGTAGACAATGTCTTCGAAGTTCTTCTTCTCCCTTGCTTTCGGACTCTCAGCCGGCCATCCCAGAGAGACGGTCGCTATCAACTTGTACTGTCCCATCCCGGTCGGCACTTTGAGCAACTCCTTCATCCTCTTGACCAGCGAGGGATACACGGACGGCCCGTGAACCCAGGTGGCGCCCAAACCAAGTGAATGGGCTTCCAGGAGCATGCACATTATGGCACATGACAGATCGTAGGGAGTGTCGAACATGTCATGTAATTCGCCAACTACGACCAGCACCACCGGGGCATTGCCCGCAAATTCAGATGCCTGCCCGGTGTACATCGTCCTGAACAGTTTGGCTCTCGTTTCCGGATTCTTGACGCCGGCGAACTTCTTCTGCCAGTAGTCGGATAGGCTATACTCGGCGGTAACGCGCCCGCCGGTCCCCAGCTTGGCTATCTCGGCGATTTTGGCCTTAGTTTCCGGGTTTCGAACTACGATGATCTTCCACGGCTGCTCGTTTTCGCCACTCGGCGCCCATCGCGCGGCCTCGATCAGCTTGTTGATCACCTCTTCAGATACCGGTTCATCCTTGAATCTTCTGACACTTCTCCGGCTTGAAATGAGGTCCAGGATATCAGCCATCGACATACCTCCATTCTTGAGACTAGTCAACGAACGGCGACCCAAACAGTTGAGTCAAAGTCTTACGACAACCCTATGTCAGATCGCGGCTCTCTACACCTGACTCTTTAGTATTGATTTCTACGAAATGTCAAAGACTGCCGCTGCAGACTTTCCTAGTACCCAGTCCAACTCTTCTTTAGTGAACTTCACATCTGTTTTCGGCTCCTTGATCGCCTTCACCCACTCAGGTTCGGGAGTCAGTACATTCGGATTGGGGAAACCACTTCCAAACAGTACCTTCTCAGGACCGCAAGCATCTATAGCATCCCGCAGCCAATTATAGAACTTATCAGGCTGCAAGCGCCAGAAGCCCTGGTACTCCGAAAAGTCCATATAGACGTTAGGTACGATACAAGCCTCTATGGCTTCCCGCCGATATATTCTTGTGCCAGCGTGTCCGATCACTACCTTAAGCTCAGGGTACATGAGGGCTACATTGGCGATCCGGAACGGATGATTATAGTCCCAGTGAGCTATTTCCTTCCCGGAATGGATAATCACAGGCACTTTCCAGCCGAGACATTTTTCATATATGGGGAAACAAATCGGATCATCCGGGCGAAATCCAGAAGGCGGCATGAAGTAGAACCCCTTCATTCCCCAATCTTCAATCGCCTCCTTGGCAAGATCCATGGCATCCCCTCGCCTGGGATCGAGAGCACAAATCGGTATGAACCGACCTTTGTGCTTCTTCGCCGCATCGGCATGGGCTTTATTCTGGTCTCTTACGGAGACTTTTGGCGGTCCGGTTACAGCCTCCCAATCCACAGGGAAGATAACGGCCTTGTCAACCCCCGCTTTGTCCATCAATTCAATTAGACCATCGCCCTCAGGGTCAACTACTGACGGCTTCATAGCCGTCAACATATCTTTGAAGTCATCAGTGGTCTTGTTTGTATGATGCACCCGATTATACTCGGTAACGTACATCTTCCATACAAACCGTAAATACTTTCCCCTTACCCAACCACTCCCACTAAGGTGCATGTGAGCATCAATAATCATCGCGTCCTCCTATATTCATTCTGTCCTTACAAATAGCATGTTGCAGCTAATAACAGCACCGCAGATTGACGGTATTCTAGCATATTAGATATAATTCGACAAGATTGCAGGCACGACTAGAAGGAGGCTTTTGTGGCTAAGAACAAGGTGCCTTTAGTGGAGGGGCTATTCACGTGGCCGGCCGACCAACCGCAGTTGATCGGCAGCCGGTGCAAGGTGTGCGGGACCGTATCATTCCCCAAGGTAGCGTTCTGCGGAAATCCGGACTGCGAAAAGAACACCGACAACGTCGAGGTGGTCAAGCTGTCCAACCGGGGCAAGCTGTACTCGTGGACAGTGCAGGTGTACCCGCCGGCGCCGCCCTTCAAGATGGAGCCCTTCGAACCGTTCCCCATCGGCATGATTGACTTACCTGAAGGTTTGCGGGTGCTGGGGATGCTTACCACGGACAAAGTGACGTTCGACACGGAGCTGGAGATGACCACCCGCAAGCTCTACGAAGACGACAAGAACGAGTATCTGACCTGGGCCTTCAGGCCGGTGGCGGGTCAGAAATAAGGAGCGAATGTGAAGAATAGAGAGCTCGCAATTGTAGGAATGGGGCTTCACCCCTGGGGCGCCTTCCCGGACAAGTCGATGCCCGAAATGGGGGTAGTGGCCATCAAGAATGCCCTGGCGGACGCCAACATGAACTGGCGGGAAGTGCAGACGATGGCGGCCGGCGCCTACATGTGGATTTCGGGACAGGCGGGAGTGCCGGGATTACTAATGGGGACATCGATCACCACCCTCATGGGACGCACCGGCATACCCATTGCCAATATAGTTAATGCCTGCGCCTCCGGCCAGTCGATTCTGCGGGAGGCCTGTCTGGCGGTGGCCAGCGGGGAATACGACATTGCCATCGCCGTGGGTTCCGACAAATCAGCCGGGGGCTTCTTCCGGCCGCAGTCGACCGACGCCAAGTACGACTACGACTACTACCGCTACGCCATGACCGGCGAGACCAACCCGGGTTACTGGGCGATGGAAATGCGGCGCCGCATCCGTGATGTGGGGACGACCGAAGATGACATGGCCATGGTTAAGGCGATCACCAGCAAGGGGGGCGTGGGCAATCCGAATGCCCGCTACCGGCGGGTGTTCACCAAAGAGGAAGTCCTCAAGTCCAACATGGTGTGCGATCCGCTGCGCCTTTACGAGATCTGTGCCACCAGTGACGGGGCGGCGGCCATCATCGTGATGCCGCTTGACAAGGCACACAAGTACACCAAGAAACCGCTGCGGATTGATGCCTGCACCATGGGGTCGGCGACGTTTGGCGACCCGACCATCATGCTCACCTACCTGAGTGCCTATCCCCGGCCGGGGGTCCTGCCCTACAGTGAAAGCCGGAATGCGGTCCAGGCGGCCTACAAGGCGTCGGGACGCAAACCAGCGGACGTCAACGTGGTGGAACTACCGGACAACAGCTGCTGGCACTATTTCACCTATCTGGACATGATCTTCGATCTGGGATACGGGGGGTCGGAGAAGCTCTTCCGCCAGGGCTACTTCAATGTGCCCGACGGGACGGTGCCGGTTTGCCCGAGCGGCGGGTTTGGCGCCTTTGGTGAAGCCACGGTGACCCAGGGTCTGTGGCAGGTGATCGAAGTGGGCAAGCAGATCCGGGGCGATGCCCACGGCTACCAGATAACCAACAACCCCAAGGTCGGCCTCGCCCAGAGCTACGGCTATGCCGGCAACAACGGGGTGGCCATTCTGAGCAAGGCCTGGTAGACCAGTAGCTGAAAACTGCCGGCTTTCAGCCTTCAGCAAGAGGAAAAGAGAGGGGGCGGGTTGATAACCCGCCCCCCCTTTTTACCGGAATGTCTACACTACCTTCCGGTTCTTCCCGGATACGTAGTCCACGAGCACGTACTTGCCCAGATCATCGGGGTTGGCGAAGAACACCCGGCCGCGGTTGATACGCGCCATCTGGATGACGAAACTGGTGAAGTAGCTCGACTCGTCCAGCATGAAGGTATTGATGATGATACCCTTCTGCGTACAGCGCTTGACCTCGCGCAAGGTCATGGAAATGGTGCGCAAAGACGGCGGGTACTGGAAATAGATCTGGTCGCCTTCCATATGAGCCGTCGGCTCACCGTCCGAGATCAGAATGACCTGCTTGTTACCGCTTCGCTCTTTGGACAGCTTGTGCCGGGCCAGGCTCAGAGCATGCTGGATGTTAGTACCGTGCTCGTAGCCGTTCCAGTTGACGAAGGGTAAATCTTCTTTCTTGATCTCCCCGGCCCGCTGCGAAAAGCCAATGATGTACAGATTATCCTTGGGGTACTGACTGCGGATGAGGCTGTCGAGAGCGATGGCGGTGCGCTTGGCGGCCTGCAACCGGCCATTCATGAACATTGAGAGACTCAAGTCAACCATGAGCACGGTGGCGGTACGGGTCAGCGTCTCCCGCTGCGCGACCTCAAAGTCTTCGACCGCGAGCTTGACCGGCACGCCGGCCTGTTCCCGCTTGAGTGAATTCATAATTGTCTTCTGCAGGTCGAGCTCGAAATCGTCGCCAAACTGATAGCGTTTGGTCTCTTCCAACCGCTCTCCCCCCCCACCCCGCTTCCTGGTGGTATGGCCGCCCATACGGTCCTTACTCAAGTGCGAGAAGATCTCGTGCAGGGCCTTCTGACCGATCTTGCGCATACCGCGCGGGGTGAGCTCGTACTTCCCGCCCTTCCGTTGGATGTAGCCGGCGTCTTCCAGTATCTTTGCGATTTGCCGCAGGTCATCCAGCTCCCCGGCGGACTGATCGCCCATAAGCTCTTTCACCAGGTCTTCGTCGATGCCGTCGAGTGAAGAACTCCGCTGCGCCTGGCTGAGTTGGTCCTGCAGCCGGTCCATCTTCTGGAGTTCCTCCATCAACTTCATAGCCTCAGAGTAGGACAGCGACTCCTCGCCGGTGAACTTGTAGCGCTGTCTCAGATCATCGCTTGGATACAACTGTTCCAGGTTGGCCGCCAGCTTGGCCATCTCGAGCTGGGTGGCCTCGTCAAACATCGAGTTGATCATGTTTTCCATGGCTTCGCGGTCCGCCGGCGAAAGACTATCCAGCAGCGATTGCGCCTGCGCCATCTGCTGCTGCATGCGCTCGACCAGTTCGTCCAGATTCTTCGGCGGGTTCGGACCGAAGAAGTCACCATACTGCTGCATGAAGCCGTCGAAGTCGGGCTTCTTCCCCTTGAGCCGGTCCTCAAGCATCTGGTTGAGGGCCTCCATCATATGCCTGATGCGGGACATCGTCTCCGGGTCCATGCTTTGCATGCGCTGCATCATGTCCTTGGCGTATGAAGACATGGCGTTCTTCTTGAGCATGTCCATGAGTTCCTGGAACTGTTGCCGGGCGCCGTCGTCCATGAAGTCGTAGTCCGAGAGTTCCTTGATGCGGCCACCGACGTCGGGCGGAAGCGCGTCCAGTTTCTGCTGGTTCTGAGCCGCCATGTCCTGCGTTCGCTTCAGCATCTTCTGCTGCAATTCCGGCGACAGGGGCCCGTTGGTGTCGCCGGCCTTCTGCTGCGCCTCGTTTAATTTCTTCTGGATGCCCTCCCGTTCGGCCTTCAGAATTTCGTCCAGCTTCTCCCTTATCTCGTCCATCATCGAACCCAGGTTGTACTTGTCAAGCTGGCGTTGCTTCTGATGACGCAGACGCTGCAGCAACTCCTGAAGCCCGGGCATCTTCTTATCGCCGCTACCTTTGATCCCAGTGCGCTGCATCATGCGTAAAGCCTGAGACAGGTCACCGTGATTCATCAAGTTGCGTTCCAATTCGGCCAGGACGTCATCGGCGTCCAGTTTGGCCCAATCTTGCGTCCCATCCCATTCGGAGTACTGAAGTGTGCTCATTTCATCACCAACCAGAGTACGATTCCTTGCATGTTCAGATTCTACTTGCCGGCCACTAAAAAGGTGGCCAGGGGACGGAGCGGTAAGAACCCGACCACGCCGGAAAGGCCGGGCGCTTAAGAATGATCTTCAGACGATCATCGAGCGCCTCTATCTCGTCACCGGCCAGCAACTGAGAGAGGGAAGTTCTGAGCGGACCGCGTCCGTTCAGTTTCATTCCCAACGTCTTCAGATCCCCCACCACGGCTCCCGGCATCGGCTGTCCAGCGAAATGCCAGATTACCGTCCGCAACTTTGGGTCAGCGTGAAAGGTAAGTCCGTGGTCGATGCCCCAGATGCGCCCGTCGCCACCTGCCAGGCAATGCCCCGCCTTGCGGTCGGCATTGTTGACCAGCAGATCGAAAGCCGCAATTCTCCTGAACTCATCCTGATGCTCTTCTACCAGCCCTTGGTAGCTGACGCGAGATGCAGAATGAACGAACCACTGCACCGCGCCAACGCCATACGGGCCGCTTCGAATTATGGTCGGCGGCACAATAGACCACCCCAATGCTTCGCTCACCAGGTAGGCTGCCCGTTCCCGGCGGTACAGGGTGCCATCAGGGAAGTCCCAAAGCGGCGACTCCCCCCGGCGAGGCTTGTAGACAGCGAGGACCTTGTCCCCATTGCAGGTCATGGATAGGAGGAAGACGCTATTCGACCCGCTGTATACTTCCCGGCATCCGGTAACTGTCCCTTCCTGGAGCAACGCGATGCCTCGCGTCATCTCAGGGGAGGCTCCGTACTGGCTACTCACCGCGTCCCGAGTTCTTTCCGCAGAGGATGGTTTGTCCACGCCCCCAACCCACACGCCCGATTTCGCGAACGACTATTTCAATTCTCGGCGATACAGCCTGCAAAGTCAAGGCGCAGGCGTGCTCCGGAGCAGCTATAGACTCGACGGCCAATCCCATGCTAACCTAGGAGACAACTGACCCGGCGCCGGGAGGTGACCGATGAAGATAGATGCATTTGCGCACATCATTCCGACCAGGTACAAGGCGGCGCTGTACAAGCGGGCTGACAAGAGGTTCTTCGCGGGGAAATGGGACCAGGTCATTGACGGCACGCCCGCCCTTTTCGACCTCGATAACCGGCTGCGCGTGATCGAGAGCCACCAGGGACTGTCCCAGATCCTGACCGTGGCGTCGCCGGCCCTGGAAGAATCGGCCACGCCGGAAGACGCGGTATACCTTGCGAAGCTGGTCAACGACGAAATGGCCGGGCTGGTCAGCAAGTACCCGGACAAATTTACCGCCGCCGTGGCCTGCCTCCCCATGAACGACATCGACGAGGCGCTCAAGGAGGCGGACCGGGCAATCAATGACCTTAAGTTCAAAGGAATCCAGATGTTCACGCCGGTGGACGGCAAACCGATGGACCTGCCCGAGTACCTGCCGTTTTACGAGCAGATGGCAAAGTACGACCTGCCCATCTGGATTCATCCCGCCCGAGGGCGGGCCATCCCCGACTACGGCTCGGAAGGGCACTCGAAATACTACATGTACCAGATGTTCGGCTGGCCGTACGAGACCACGGCAGCGATGGTACGGCTTGTCTTCTCGGGAGTGCTGGACCGGTATCCGGGCATCAAGTTCATCACCCACCACTGCGGGGCGATGGTGCCCTATCTGTCGGAGAGAATCGTGGTCGGCCAGGACTATGCCGAGGTCCATCTGAAGGCCCGGTGGAAGCAGGCACTGGAAAAGCCGCCAATCGACTACTTCCGCATGTTCTACGGAGACACGGCGCTGAACGGCAGCACGGCGGCGCTCATGTGCGGCCATGCTTTTTTCGGCACCGAACACCTCATTTTCGCCACCGACTACCCTTACGACAACGAAAACGGAGACCGGTTCACCCGCGATGTGATTGAATCCGTCGAGGCGATGAACATACCGGCTCGAGACAAGGCCCTCATTTTCGAGGGGAATATCCGGCGACTGCTTCGAATCGCAGCTTGAGACGCACACCCCGGTCGAAGGAGGGCAATGCCACTCGACGGGTTCCCTATCACAGCCAAGGAAGACGCTGAGCGGTACCTCCGGAGCGGCTGGTGGACCAACACTACGTTCGGCGACCTTCTTGATGACGCCGCCGACCGGTATCCCGACAAGGAGGCGCTGGTCGACGGCCGCAGCCGGCTTACCTACGCCCAGTTGCGTGATACGGCAAACCGCCTCGCCCTAAGTCTGACTGGCCTCGGCCTTGGGGCCGGTGACTGCGTTCTCCTCCAATTGCCGAACTGGAGCGAATTCGCCTGGTCATTCTTCGCCCTGGCCAAGATTGGCGCCACGGCCGTGCTGCTCTTGCCACGGCACCGCCAGGTGGAGATCAACTATTTCTGCGCCCTCACCGGGGCGAAAGCATGGATACTGCCGGAGCGTCACCGAAATGCCGACTATTCGCCCATCATCGATGATGTCGTCAAGGCCAATCACAGCCTGAAACACGTGGTACTGGCCAGGTCCAAGGCCGGCTCACATTTTCTCAGCCTGGAACAACTGGCCAGCCACCCGTACCCCGCTGCCCGGATCGCGTCGCTCGCGAAATTGCGGCCCACTGCCAGCGAGGTGGCCTTTGTCATCCCCACCGGAGGCAGTACCGGACTGCCCAAGGCCGTTCCCCGGACTCACAACGATGCCGTGTGCGAAGCAAGATCCAAAGCGGCGGCCCGCGAGCAGAATAGTCGTGACACCTGCTTGATCTCCGTCCCCCTCGAGCATAACCTGGGACTGGCGGCCTTCAACGGGGTCATTTCTCAGATGGGCAGGACGGTACTACTCGATTCCACGCGGGCCGAGGACCTGTGTGCGACGATCCAAAGGGAAAAAGTAACCTGCGCCCCCCTCGTCCCCACCCTGCTCAGCCGCCTTGCCAGCTTCGACGGCTTGACGAACTACGACCTTTCATCCCTGAAGGCTTTCTACGTCGGTGGAGCCAAAACCCCGGCCGATGTCATTACCACGATTAACAACCGGCTGGGGCGAGTGTACATCGGGGCTTTCGGCATGTCGGAAGGAGCCGGTTGCACCACCCGGCTCGATGACCCTGAGGACGTAATCTTGAACAGCATCGGCCGGCCGTGCTGTCCGTTCGACACCTTCAAGGTCGTCGGTCCGGATGGACGGGACCTGCCCGGAAACGCCGAGGGCGAACTCCTGACCAAGGGACCGTGCCTCTTCAGCGGCTACCTGAGCAACCCGGCGGAGAACAAGCGGGCGTTCACCGCGGACGGCTTCTTTCGGACCGGAGACCTGGCACGCATCGATGAATCCGGATGCATCAGAATCACCGGCCGCATCAAGGACATCATTATTCGCGGGGGTGAGAACATCAGTCCGGCGGAGATGGAGTCCCTCATAAGAACACATCCGGACGTGGCTGACGTGGCCGTGGTCGGCATGCCCGACCCGGACCTGGGCGAAGTAGCCTGCGCCTACGTTACTCCGAGGGGCAGCGCCAAACCCACCTTGGGCGACATCGTCTCGTTTCTGAGAACCCGGGGGGCATCAGTACTGCAACTACCCGAACGCCTGGAACTCATTCGACGGATTCCATTGACGCGAGTTGGCAAAGCCGACAAGAAGGCACTCCAGGCAGACGTCAGAAAACGGTTGGGACGTGACGCCAAGCAGGCCCGATAGGCAACACGGAGCGATCCCATTCCCTTGACAGACTTTGGCGAAAACTGTTAGATAGAGCGGCAAATTGATATGACCGACCGTAAGAAAGGATTGGAGGCAGCATGATTAACAAGGTACTCGGCGATTTCAAGGAGGCTGTGGCCGACGTTTTTGACGGGGCGGTGATTCTGATTGGCGGCTTTGGTCCCGCCAACGGCACACCAAGCTATCTCATCCGTGCCCTGGTCGAACAAGGCGCCAAGAACCTGACCATCGTGGCCAATACGCCCGGCATGGGCAGACCCGCTCCAGGAGCGGCGCCGCCCCGGTTCCGCAAGTCGCCCCCCAACCATGATAACGCTGGGCTGTTGATTCAGCGGGGGCAGGTCACCCGGGCCATCACGGCCTTCCCCGGAACCCCACCCCCCGGCGGGGGCTCGGCATTACACGATCGACTGCGTGACGGGTCGCTGGTGGTTGAAGTCATTCCCCAGGGAACAATGGCCGAAAGAATCAGGGCCGCAAGAGCCGGCATTCCCGCCTTTTACACCGCCACCGGTGCAGGGACAGTGGTAGCTAAAGGCAAGGAGTCACGGGTCTTCGACGGACGTGAGTACATACTGGAGCATGCCCTTAAGGCCGATTTCGCCTTCGTACGGGCGTACCGGGCGGACCGCCGGGGGAATCTGGTGTACCAGGGAACCTCCCGGAACTTCAATGCGACCATGGCCGGCGCCGCCAAGGTCACGATCGCCGAGGTGGACGAGATCGTGGAACTCGGCGCCATCAATCCCGAAGCAGTGGCCACTCCCGGAATATATGTTGACCGGGTCGTACCGCGGCCGGCCGGCTGGAAAGGAGCTTAGCATGAAAACAAGACTTGACGACCAGACAATGGCGCTCAGGGTGGCCCGTGAGTTCCGGAACGGAATGGTGGTCAATCTGGGCTTCGGCATTCCGACGCTGGCCGCCAACTATATCGTCGAGGATATCGAGGTGGTGATCCAGAGCGAGAACGGGTGTCTCGGCATCGGCAGGACGGCGGTCACCGAAGAAGAACAGGATTTTCACCTGGTGAACGCCACCGGACAGTTCGCCACCCCCCTTCCGGGCATGTCCTTCTTTGAACATGCGGAGTCATTCTCCATGATTCGCGGCGGGCACATCGACCTGTGCGTGCTGGGTGGCCTTCAGGTCTCCGAAAAGGGAGATCTGGCCAACTGGCTGATTCCGGGCCGGGAACCGGGGGGGATGGGGGGAGGCATGGACCTGGCCTTCGGGGCGGCCAAGCTGGTTATCGTCATGGCGCACACCACGAAGGATGATGAGCCCAAGATTCTGAACAAATGCAGCTATGCCCTGACGGCGCCCCATTGTGTGAGCCTCATCATTACTGATATTGCGGTCATCGAAGTCACTCCCGACGGACTGCTGCTCAAAGAGACGGCGCCGGGCTGGACGGCGGCAGAGGTCCAGGCGCTGACTCAGCCCAAACTCAAGATATCGCCCGACCTCAAGACCATGGAACTGTAGAAAAACGTTCGGTCGGTCCGGCGGCCGCCGCCATAGAGGCGGTGCGCCGGACCGGACGGGGCAAGGATTGTATCGCCGATGGCCGAGCTTATCGGGGAGTACCAGGTAAACATTGTGGAAGCCGGCTGTGCGCCCGGTTCCGGGCGGTACGGCGTGCGGATCGATGTCCCGAACGATATCAATGCGGTCTTCCCGTACCTGAACGCTGCCCTCGACAACGCGTGGTACGACCCGGAGGGGCAAATCCTGATCTGGCGCCAGCCGGACCAGGCGTATGCGTTCCGCCGCCACGAGATCATGGTTGCCCGGTTGGCCGAACCGTCACGGGCGGGCGAGATCGCCCGCGACATCGTCGGCCGGACAAACGCGGTGTGGCGCGATCGCAACAGCATCACACCGATGTTCACCACCAGGAACCGTGCCTCAACAATAGACATATTCAAGTTACTGCCCCGCACCAATTGCGGCAGATGCGGCTACCGCACTTGCCTGGCCTACGCCGCGGCACTCCGGTCGGCCGAAGCTGACGTTGGCGGATGCCTTCCCCTTGGCGAAGCGACGTTCGCCGGCAACCGAGAAAGAGTGATCGCACTCACGGCCGATAGCTGACTTGGTGCTGTCCGCGTCCCCCTCCACGAACGTTCCATGACCGCAGAGAGAAGCGCGCGGGTATCGCCCGCACGTGTTGACAGATTCGGCGGCCGGTGCCTATAATCATCGGACTTGACGGACCAGGGACTGACAACAATGGGGAGGTAACGCAAACGGTTATGAGAAGGAAATACCTATGGCTCGTCCTGGGTTGTATCGTCGCAGTCGCCTCGATCCTGGCGTCCTGCGCTCCGGCCGCGACCACGACGACCGGTTCACCCCCAACCACGACAAAGACGACGGCCCCGGCGACAGTCGCGCCGACAACTACACAGGCGACGGCGGAAAAGCCAAAATACGGAGGCACCTACACCGAAATCCTCACCTCGGAACCTGCGGGGTTTGATGTACTGGTAGTGCAGACAAACTTCATCCCCTCGCTCCAGGTAACCAGCGACACCCTGGCCGGAGGACAATGGGCCAAAGGACCGTCCGGTACGGGTGAAACGTCCTGGCTGTTCGGCTATCTGGGACGAAGTGAGTTGTGGGGCGGACAGGTCGCCGAGAGTTGGGAGATACCCGACAGCGAGACCATCATCTACCACATCCGCAAAGGTATGAAGTGGATGCAGCGGGCGCCCGGTAACGGCCGCGAGGTGACCGCAGCCGACGTCGCCTGGAGCATCGAATCGGAGTGGAAGACGCCGGGGACGAACTTCGCCGTCTACTTCGCCAAAGAGCAACACCTGATCTCGGCAACGGCGACCGACAAGTACACCGTGGTGCTCAAGGTCCCGCCCAAGGCCATGGGCACCAACTTCATGGAGAACAGTGAGCGCGAGTTCATCCGAAATCCGGACGTGACCAAGCTATACAAGGACCAGAACGATTGGAAGAACATGGACACGACGGGTCCCTTCTACATTATCGACTACGTACGCGCCAGTTCGCTCACCTACGCCAGGAATCCCAACTACTGGGAAGCGAACCCGGTCGGCGCCGGCAAAGGGGACCAGTTACCCTACGTGAACAACGTCAAGCAATTAATCATCCTTGATACCTCGACTCAGCTCGCCGCCTTCCGCACCGGCAAGGTAGACGTGTTCAAGAACCTCGACTGGGAAAATGCGGCCGAAATGAAGAAGCGGAACCAGAATCTGAAGTCGATCCAGACTTTCATGACATCGGTAGCAATACCAGCCGGCAGAGTGGACAAGCCAGAACTGCCGTTCAAGGACGTCAGAGTGCGCCGCGCCCTCAACATGGCAGTCAACAAGCAGGAAATGATTGACAAATACTATCAGGGCAACGCCGAGTTGTTCGGCTGGCCTTTCTTCAATACGAAGGAGCACCAACCTTTCTACACGCCGCTGAACCAGATGCCTGCGGCCGTCCAGGACCTGTACAAATATGACCCCGCAAAGGCAAAACAGTTGCTGGCCGAGGCAGGGTATCCCAACGGCTTCAAGACCAAAATCGCGGTCTCCTCGGCGGGCGTCGACGTTGACATGCTGCAAGTGGTCAGGGAATACTTACTGAAAGTCGGGGTCGACATGGCGCTCCAGGTTATGGAGCCAACCGTTTACCGCAACGTGATGACGGCCCGGACACACGACGAAATGCTCATTCGCGCCGCCGTGATGCCCAGCATGCCGTTCATGGTGCACGAGATACGCGTCGATAGCGCCGGCGACTACAGCATGTGGCAGGATGAGCAGACGCTGGCGGTATGGCAGACTATCCAGGACAATATCGGCCGCAACGATGCCAAGTGGTATAAGGCCGTCAAGGATGTCATGCCGCACGTGCTCGACCAGGCATGGGGGATCTTCGTACCGGCACCCTACGTCTATCACATGTGGTGGCCGTGGGTGAAGGGCTTCAATGGCGAGGTATCTACCGGCTACGCCCGCTCCATGCGTCACCTTCGGTACCTGTGGATAGACGAGGGACTCAAGAGGTCGTTAGGCTTCTAGACTCGCCACGGCCCGGGATTGTGATACCAGAACCCAGGATGGGTGGCACGGCAGAGAACCGTGCCACCCATCTTTTTGTCCTGAAAAAGAAGCCCGCTCGAGTCGCTGCTAGACCTGGCCTTTGATGTCGGCTTCCAGACCCTCCACCAGCTTCAGGAACTCCTCATGTTTTCCCGCTCCCATAAGCGCCCTTTCGACTTGCTCAAACCTGTCGGTCATGTTCTGCTGGTCGGACTCGGTCAGGACCTGGTCGGCCATCATGTAGAGAATACCGTCTTCCTTATCGATATGCTGCCGCAGCAGGGCGGCATATCCTGCGGCATTGCGCAGGGCTGCGGGCAGAGCCGTCGCGTCTCCGGCCGCGAGGCGTTTCCCCGCCTCATCCAGGTCGCGTACGTACGCCCGGCCCCGGTCGTGCTCCAAGCGCATGACACCCACCGGGCCATCGTGCCCGGGAATGCCCCGCCGTTCCATGGCGGGAAACAGGTTGTCTTCTTCCTTGCCGTGATGACATCTATCGGCAAAATTACGCACGAAATAGACCACTCTGGGAAAGAAGTCGGGCGGCAAGCCGCGTCCCTGCCTGGCCGCCACCGCCTCGATGACGCTCAATACCCGTTCGATAACCCGGTGTTCCTGTTTCAATTCATCGGTCGCCCGCATTTTGTCACCCCCGGTCCATAATCCTCTGCATCTATTCTACTGACGCAGGACATCGGGGCACATGATTTGCATCATATTGACGGGGAACCGGGAGAGTCAACAGCAGATCGCAGGCAAAGTGAAGAACGACCTAGGTAACCGGCTGGGACCGACGAGATGGCGTCGTCAGCGCGATCACCATGCCGCCGAGGGTGACGATACCGAAAACGATCCAGGCCCCCTGATAGCTGCCGAAGTGGTCGTATGACCAGCCCGCCAGCGGGGCGCCGCTGACATTGCCAATCATCATTATGGTCGAGTTGAACCCGATGACGGCGCCAAAACTCACCCTGCCAAAATGCTCCCGGAGCAGGGTGATCCTCGAGATGACACTGAAACCCCACCCCAGACTGAAAGTAATGATGAACGGGACGGTCAACCACAGAGTCGTCGCGTTGACCGCGCTGAAGGCCAATAGCCCCAGCGTCATCAGGACGAAGCTGGCGGAATACACCATCCGGTTTCCCAGCCGGTTGCTGAACAGACCGCTGCTGAGCCGCCCGGCGATGCTTGACAGCGGCAGCACCAGGGCCACCAGACTAGCCGTGGACCTGCCGATCCCCACACTCCCGAGATATGGCATGATGTGAGTGACCACGGCCCCGACCACGAAAGAGTGGCACATCGAAGACACACTCACGTGCCAGAAAGCCCGGTTCTTCAAAGCCTGCCAGACCGTAACGTTGACCTCAGGCGCCCCGTCCGGGCTCGGGCTGCGTCCGTTCCGGACGACGTCCGCGGTATCTCCATCCGGCAGATAGCCGTAGTCCTCGGGTCGGTGTCTAACGATGAACGACAGCGGCAGAC
Source organism: uncultured Chloroflexia bacterium (assembly GCA_963735055.1). Classification (GTDB taxonomy): domain Bacteria; phylum Chloroflexota; class Dehalococcoidia; order Dehalococcoidales; family UBA2162; genus JBBITI01. Next base: position 35,322 of record CAVTJN010000015.1, read on the forward strand.
AGACGACGAGCACCCCCAGACCGACGATGGCCATGGCGTTGCGCCACTGGTAGGTATCGATCAGGCGCGTGACCACGGGCACGATCGTGCCGCCCAAACCAAAGCCGCTGGCCACGATTCCCGTGGCAATTCCGGCCCGCCGGCTGAACCAGTGGGTCACCGCGGTCAGCAGTACGGTACCCGTGCAGGCGCTCATTCCGAGGGCGATCAGGGCAAAAGCGGCGTAGAACATGGGGAGCGAGGATACGCGGCTCAAAATCATGTATCCCAAAGAGATAAGAATCGTGCCGCCGAAGATGAGCTTCCTCGGCCCCCATCTGTCAACCAGCAGGCCGACCGCGGCCGAGAGAAGGCCAACTTCCAGGCCGCGCAAAGATGATGCCAGGGATATCTGCGCGTAGCTCCAGCCGAACTCTTTGGCCAGCGGGTCGAAGACCGCAGTGAAGCCGAAATTGACAACACCGCCAGTGTACAACGTGATGATGACACAGGCGGCGACAACGTACCAGCCGAAGAATATCTTCGAACGCTTCGTGCGGAGGATTTTCGAATCAGTCAATTCTATCTGGTGTGCAACGGGGGGTGACCGCTGGATTCACCCGCGGTTGTCCATCATATCATCACCGCCGCTTACTGTAAACCTTACCGAACTCGACCAAGTGCCGGGGGGCTTGCCGCAACGAACGAGCAGCCAGCTGAATCTCGATTCTACCCGCGGTCTCTGGAACCCGGCATCCTGTAGCATCGCACCGAGTTCGGCCGCGGTCCAGCTCGCCCAGATCGAGCCGACGGCGCCGTTCGTCCGCCGGATAGCGGCGGGAAGGAATACCGCCTGTCCCACGACAAAGACAAGATAGACCCATTTGGGACAATCCCGCCGCAAGTCGAACAGCACCACACGACCCCCGGGTGTCAGCACCCGACCGATCTCCTTGAGCGCCGCGCCGGCGTCTTTCCAGTGGTGCAGTGACAGCGAACTGACAATGGTGTCGATGCTGCTGTCGGCAAAGGGCAGTCGTTCGGCGTCTCCACGCACAAAACCCAGACCGGTGACGGAGCGGAACCGGCGCCGCGCCAGGGCCAGCATATGCCCGTTAACGTCCAGCCCCACGCTGGCTGCGTCCGGGAACTTCCGTGACAACGCCGCCGTCAGATGTCCCGGGCCACATCCAACGTCGAGCAACGTGCCACTCGGGTCTTCATTGACCAGCGCCCGGACAATAATATGCCTTTCAAAGGCGTAGATCGGCCAGAGACTAACCTGATCGTAGGCTCCTGAGGCTTCGGCATCCTGAGATCCTTCCCTGTCCGGCTCATGGGGAATACGGATCGGCCTGCTCAGGACCAGCACCAATAACACCGCAAGCAGCGCCGTGACCGCCGCAACCCAAACCCATATCATGTCCGGGGGCTCTCGGGCGTTGCCATTCGGGAAGACCCTGCTCCCGTCGTGGCCAGAAATATCCCCGCCAGGATAAGCGCACCACCGACCAGCTCGCTGGATGTCGGCGCCTCCCCAAGGAACAAATACGCCCAGAGGGTTGCTCCGACCGGTTCGCCGAGGACCGCGATGGCGACCACGGTGGCCGAAACCGAGCGCAGTGCCCAGTTCAGCGATGAGTGGCCGATCAATTGAGGTACCGCTGCGATCAATCCCAGGGCGGCGTAGGTCCCCGGGGAATAGCCGGCCAGAGAATACCCGAGGACCAGGGTGGCCAGCAGTAAGAGCACGGCGGCCGATCCGTAGACCACGGTAAGGTATCGGAGAACGCCGGTCCGGTGCCTCATCATCTGTCCGATGATGAGGTAACCGGACACCGCCAACGCCCCACCGGCGGCAAGCAGGCCACCCTGAAGCGGCCGTGATCCCAGTTGCCAGTTCGCATAACTGATCAATATGCCCCCTCCGAGGGATATCGCAATGCCGGCGATCACCACCTTGCGCAACTGCTGCCCAAACAGGAAACGCGACGCCACCGCCACGAAGATCGGACTCCCCGTGACCAGGACCACTGAGGTAGCTACCGATGTATATTTCAGCGAGGTGATCCAAAGTCCGAAGTGGACGGCCAGGCAACCTCCGGCGGCCACCATCAACAAAGCGTCCCGGCCGGTTAAGTCACGCCATTGTTTCCTGGAGTGACTTAAGGCAAAGGGAGCGATGGCGAGCGAAGCCAGGCATAGCCGGTAAGCGGCGATCACCAGGGGTGGGGCGTCGGCCAGCCGTATCAGCAGCGCGGCCACGGACACACTGACCACCCCGACCGCTAGGACCAGGTAAGCCGCTGTCATGACCGCCACTATACTATCCAGCCCTTCATAAATCCAGCCCCCGCGCCTCCGGCGTCGAAGACCAGCAGACCCAGTCCCGCAAAGCAGGCAATAACAGCAATCGCCTATTGACAAAACTTATTTTATGGTGTATATTAGTTTCATTAAATTAATTATGTTATTAATAAAATCAACTGGACAAGATGAATCAAGCGCCGGGGGGACCGATGAAGAACAGAGACTGGCAGGAGTTGACGAGACTGACGCAGGGAGCGCCGATCGTGGTCGAGCGGGTGCGCTTTGTTGAATCAGGCATCGCCATCGAAGGCCAATTCGAGTTGCCGCCGCTGGCGCGTCTAGCCGCCGAAGACCAGGTATTCGTCATGGCATTCGTCAAGAGCGACGGTTCGATTAAGGACATGGAAAGGTCTTTTGGCGTCAGCTATCCGACGATCAAGAGCCGGTTGAGCCGCATCGCCGCCCAGTTCCAAATGGTGGAGACGGTGCCGGCCGCAACCCCGGTAAAAGAAGATATTCTGTCCGCCCTGGAACGCGGTGAAATAACTGCCGGAGAGGCAATTGAGAGGTTGTCCAAATGAAGTGGCCCCCGTATGCTTTGACACTCAATGTGCGCAATCCACGACGTTCGCTGGGGCTGTGGCTGCCCCTCTTCCTGCTGGGGCCGATCGCCCTGGTATTCTTGCTGGCCTTCTTTCTCATCGTCCTGGTATTCGCCATCCTGGCGACGGTATTTACCTGGCAGTTCCGGTGGTGGCGGCCGATTTTCGTCGGCATTCCGGCCGTGATTCGTACGCTCTGGTCGCTCCGCGGACTGTCGGTGGACGTGGAAAGGGGTGGGGGCGGGGTACAGATCAAGTTCCAGTAGCACGGAAATAAGGAGAAGAGTTATGGATGAGAATCAGAAGAAAGTCCTGCAGATGCTGGCCGAGGGGAAGATCTCGGTGGATGAAGCGTCGCGATTGTTGTCTTTGATCGGCGCAGACCGGCTTAACGGGGAAGCGGCTGGCCTGCCCAAGGCGGATCGGAACAATCCCAAGTATCTCTACGTCAAGGTGGAGCCCAAGGAGGGACACTCCGGCCCTTCCGAGCCGGGAAGGCATGATTATCATGATCACGGCAAGGTGAACGTCCGCATTCCGGTATCGCTCATCCGTGCCGGGATGAAGCTCACCTCCCTCATGCCGCCTCACGTCGCCGATGACGTCAACAAGGCGATGCGGGAGAAGGGGGTCGGCTTTGATGTCCGCAACCTGAAGGATGAGGATATCGAGCAGTTGGTCGTTGCGCTGGGCGACACCGAGATTAATGTTGATAGCGAGGAAGCGACGGTAAGGATCTACGCTCAGTAGCTACCGCTTCCCCGAGCTCGCGTCGTGTCGTCGTGACAGTATTGGCGGCGGCGCGGTCATCCCAGCCGCAACCGGGACCCGGGTTACCGGCAAGACGAAACAGGTTCGGTCGTCCATCCACACTCAGCCGATATGATATAATGCGGCGACACTCTCATGAGAACCAGGATTGCCACCGTTCTTGCCGTCCTCTCTCCGGTTGTCGACTTCGCTCTGCTCGGCTGGCTTTTCCATCTTCACGGGACGATGGGCTTGCTCCGCGTCGAGAAGCTCTTCCTCGTAGCGCTCTTCGGCGCTTCGGCCATCAGCCTCTCCCCGGTCGTCTTAACGCTTGTCAGTTTCGCTAAACGGGGCAATCCGAGGGTTAGTTCCCGCCTCCGGACTGCCGTCGTCATCCTGGCGTCGGCGGGAATCCTCACGGCACTATTCGGCTTCGGCTTTATCGCCGGGTTTCCTGTGTCGCCGGCCGGGGACACTGCGCCCCGACTATTGGTGGCCAGTGGTTTTGGTACGAACGGAATACCAAACGTAGCGATTGTGACCGATTCCCGGACGCCCGAAAGGGTTACCCTCACCTGGGGCGGCGTCAACGATCAGACCACGGTCCGGGAAGACGACACCTCAAGACAACACGTTTTCATGCTCCGTGACCTCAAGCCGGCCACCGAATACTGGTACCGGGTCAACGACGGCCCGGAATATCGGTTTTCCACGGCTGATCCGGCTTCCCGGCCACTCCACTTCGCGGTCGCCAGCGACGCCCACTTCGGGGCGTCCGACAGCAGGAATGACCTCACGGCGAAGATGCTGGCGCAGGTTAGCGCCCCGGCTAACCATTTTGATTACTTCTTTTCGCTGGGCGACAACGTCGAATTCGGTTTCCGTCCGGAACAGTGGGCAAAAGCACGGGCCGCTTTTTCTCATGCGCTGTCCGTCACTCCCACCATTTTTGCCGCGGGCAACCATGACGCGATGTTCACCGGGCTGGACCGCTACCTCAACTACTGCTATCCGGCGAATGTCGAAAACACCAACGGGACCCGGCTCTGGCACAGGTTCGACGCCGGAAACGTCCATTTCATCGTTCTGGACCTGGAATGGAGCGCCGAGGCTTTCACAAAGGCTCAGGCAGCATGGTTGGAACAGGAGTTACGGTCAATCCCGGCAGACGACTGGACGATCGTCATGAACCACGGATTCTACTACGGCTCGGGGTCGGTGGTACGCGGCTGGAAATGGTACGACAACCCGGACACGATCACGCGAGTTACGCCCGTGTTCGAGAAGTACGGCGTCGACGTCGTCTTTTCCGGTCATGCCCACCAGATGGAACTGCTGGAGAAGTCCGGAGTAACCTACGCTATTGCCGGGGCGTTCGGCGGCATTCCTGACCCGGCGCGGACTTACGAGTCGCCGGCAAGTCTCTGGTACAGAGCAGCGGCTTACGGCTACGTGGACGTTCTGGTTGATGACTCCAGCCTCGTTATCACTTTTAGAGACCATGATGGAGCCGACCTCAAGACGACCACGCTGTACAAGTAGGTGGAACGACTGAGACCGGCCGACTAACCATGCCACCGCAACCGGTGGCGCCGGTAGTCCCGACTGGCGTAATTTGACAACCGACCGGACCATCGCTACATTGTGCCCAGTAGTATCGGATCACAGGCAGGAGTCACGGCATGAAACTTCAGGACCAGACGATCGTCGAGACAAAGTCCGGCAAGCTGCAGGGGTTGCGCGAGGATGGCCTCTGCGTATTCAAGGGAATCCCGTATGCCGCCGCGCCGGTGGGGCCATTGAGGTGGATGGCGCCCCAACCGGTCAAACCCTGGCCCGGGACCAGGCCGGCGGTCACTTTCGGCCCGATCGCCCCGCAGGACGCACGGGGCACGGCTATTCCGGGTCGAAAGCCGTCAACCGAACCGCAAGCCGAGGACTGTCTCCTTCTGAATGTGTGGACGCCCGCGGCCGACGGCGCCAGGAGGGCCGTCCTAGTGTGGATTCACGGCGGCGCTTTCGTCAACGGCTCCGGCTCCAGCCCGGTCCGTCCCGGCAAGACGCTGCCGCTCCGTGGCGGCGTGGTAATGGTGACGATCAATTACCGCCTGGGGGCACTCGGGTTCCTGCCGCTGAAGCATCTGGCCGGCAGCAATATCCCGGCCACCGGCAATGAAGCGTTGCTTGATCAAGTCCAGGCGCTGCAGTGGGTGCACGATAATATCGCGGCCTTCGGCGGCGACCCCAACAATGTGACCGTCTTCGGCGAGTCCGCCGGAGCGATGAGCATCGGCGCTCTCATGGCGATGCCCCAGTCACGCGGCCTGTTCCAGAAAGCCATCCTTCAGAGTGGCGCCAGCACCTTCCGGCCGCTCGACCACGCGATTAAAGTCGCCGAAAAGTACCTCGGAATCCTCGGTCTGAAAGCCGGCGACGTCGAACAACTCCGGGCGCTCGACGCCCAGCGGCTGATCGATGCCCAGCGTCAGTTGGCCATGGCCGGGGCGCCCCCCGGGGTACGAGGCGCCAACCTCGAGCCGGTTCTGGACGGAGAAGTCCTCAAAGAAGTACCGCTCGACGCCTTCGAGCACGGTTCGGCCAAGGACATCACAGTGCTGGCCGGCTCCAATCTCGAAGAGGGCAAGCTGTTTGCCATGATCGGACCCAGCCTGCTGGACATGGACGAGGCGGCGATGAACCGCCGCCTGCAACGGCTGTTGCCGGAGCATTATATCCCCGACCTGATTACCAAATACCGCGCTGCTCTGGCCAAGCGTGAATTGCCGGTGACTCCCTACGAAATCTACGTCGCCATCCAGGGCGACCAGCAGTTCCGCATGCCCAACGTGAGACTGAACGGGTTCCAGGAGAAACTAGGCAAGCCGAGCTACGGGTACGTCTTCGACTGGAAGTCGGCGGCCCCGGGTTTCGGAGCTTGCCATGCCTTAGACGTGGGCTTCGTCTTCGGCAACCTGACGGACGAGTTCGAGGGCCGCAGTCCGGCCGCCCAGAAACTGGCGGGGGACATGCAGGACGCCTGGATTGCCTTCGCCAAGACGGGCGATCCGAATTGTCCCGGCCTCGGTCCCTGGCCGAGATACGGCAAAGACCGCAAGATGATGGTGCTCGGCAGTAATTCCCGTGTCGAAACCGCGCCCTACGAGGCGGAGCGGACGGCGTGGGATGGGGTGGAGAACCAGTACCTGGGATAAACGGAACGATAGAAGGGCCAGGCCGAAAGGCCTGGCCCTTTTCTTTCGGCGAGCGGGGGCATCTGCCCCCTCAACTCTGAACGCTACTTACCGGGTTTGATGAGCACTTTCATCCCATCGCCTTTAAGCAGGGATTGGATGCCGTCAAGGATATTCTCGATCGGCTTGATCGAGATGAGTGGATTCAGGTCCATGGTAGGCAGCATGTTGAGCGCCCGGCTGAAGCAATAGGGCGAAACGAAAACCGACTTAATGGTCAGTTCCCGGGCATACATGAATGAGGGGACGACCGGGAGTTCGGACCCGCCCGGGTACATGGCAGCCCAGACTACCGTGCCGCAGTTGTCGACCAGGGTCAGGGCCTGCTGAGCGACCGCCAGTTTGCCGCTGGCATCAATGACTACATCGAATCCCCTGCCATCAGTCATGGCTTTGGTGACATCCTCAAGACTCTCGGTGATGGGATTGATGACCTTGGTGGCACCGAGTTGCTTGGCCACTTTCCGTCTGCCCTCAACCGGTTCCGACACCAGGATCTTGGCCGCTCCGGCTTTCTGGGCAACCTCCAGGATCAGCATGCCGATGGGTCCCCCACCCAGGATAGCCATGGTGCTCCCCACCTTGGGGCTGGCAATATCGACGGTGTGAACGGCCACCGAGACCGGTTCAAGCAAAGCGCCCTGCTCGAGGGTGACGTCGTCCGGGAGGACATAGATAGCGTCTTCGTTGTATACAGCGTATTCAGCGTAGGCGCCAGAGGCAGGGGTAACCCTCTCGCAGAAATGCTGCATCTTGTTCCGGCAGTAGTAGCATGACCCGCAATAGCAGCGGAAGTCCATAGCTACCCGCTGTCCCACCTTGTATCCGGCCTTGGTGTCGGGACCAACCTCAACAATGGTACCCGAAGCCTCGTGCCCCATGATTCTCGGGCCGGTGCGTTGCGGCCCCCGGAAAGTCGCCTTGCCGGTCTGGAACTCGGGCTGGAAGGCATGGAGTTCGCTGCCGCAAATTCCGCAATACGCGATCTTTACTTTAATCTGGTTACGATTGATTTGCGGTTCGGGAACATCCTGAACCTCCACTTTACCCGGTGACACCATTACCGCTGCTTTCACTGGCGATTCCTCCTCAGACTCTCTTTTTTCCTGTCGTCCTGTCCGGACCGTGATAAGGGCGAAGTCTCCAACGCCCCGTCGTAACTCGCGATGACATCCCGGCGGAGGGGCAGCCCCCGCGGTGCCGAAGGCTCCGCCTATTATGAACCCCGGATATGGCCGATGTCAATCAGAGATGATATAATCCCGCGGGCGCTATGAAAGCAGTATCAGTCGGTGGCCAGGGCAACTATCGTTGGTACTTGCTGGCATTATCGACGGCGACCAGCACCTTCGTCACGGCGATACCGTTTGCGTGCATGCCGGTGCTCTTCCCGGAGATCTCGAAAGACCTCGGACTGAGCCTGGTGGAAATCGGAACGGTATGGGGCATCGTCAGCCTCGCCGGGGTGTTTGTCAGCCTCGCCGGGGGCATCATCGGCGACCGGTTTGGAATGAAATCGGTCCTGGGTATTGCCTGCCTGCTGGTGGGAATTACCGGAGCCCTCCGCGGCCTGTCTACCTCTTTCGTCATGCTCACAACCATCGTCTTCCTGCACGGCATTGTCCGGGCAATTATCCCGATCAACGTCACTAAGAGCATCGCCGTGTGGTTCGGAGGCCGGAACCTGGGCATGGCAAACGGCGTCGGGGCGATGGGGATGGGACTGGGGCTGATGCTGGGGCCGCTTATCAGCGCCACGGTATTGTCGCCGCTACTCGGCGGATGGCGAAACGTGATGTTTCTCTACGGGGGTCTTTCGGTCGCCGTTGCCGCTATCTGGTTCCTGTCCGGCAAAGGACCGGCGACCGACAACGCCGGGAGAGTACATGTCGCACCGGAACCCTTCCGGACTGCTTTTCCGGGACTGGTACGCAACAAGACCGTTTGGCTCATCGGCCTGACCCTGCTTTTCCGCATGGCAGGTATCACCGGCATGACCGGATACCTCCCGATTTATCTCCAAGGGCAGGGCTGGTCCGGCGCCAGTGCCGATAGTACGCTGGCCGTCTTCTACGCGGTCAGTACGATCTCGGTCATTCCGATATCTACCTTATCCGACCGGATCGGAATGAGAAAGGTTATCCTGCTTATCGGGCTCGTAGTCATGACCGCGAGCCTCGTGCTGCTTCCGCTGGTTGGGGGTACCGCGGTGTGGGTCTTCATGATCGCATCCGGCGTTTTCATGGACGGCTTCATGTCGATCATCATAACCATGCTGATGGAGACAAAGGGAGTCGGCGTGGAGCACGCCGGGACGGCGTTGGGAATGGTATTTACGATCTCCCCGATTGGAGCGGTCATCGCGCCACCCATCGGCAACAGCCTGGCCAAAATCGACCCTGGACTGCCTTTTGTCTTCTGGGCAGCGCTATCGCTGGTGGCGATAGTGACCCTGGCCTTCACCAGAGAGACCGGATGGCGAACAAACCGCCGGCGTAATGCAATCAGCGGTCAGACAGCTTCCCACCCTTGAGGAACGCCGCTGACCGCCGATAAGGTACTGCCGGGCTAAGTGAGACCTATTTGTCCAGGCCCCGCTGAATCCCCCGGATGTACGCCATCTCCCCGAAATGTCCGGTGGAGTGGCTGACAATCAGCGAGAACATCGCCGCCACCGTCGTTTCCCCGGGGAACGGAGTCACGGTGATCTTCTGAGCCAGATCGGCCGCACTCTGACCCGCCAGAAAGTCAGTCGTCTTGGCCCGCACGGCCTCGAAGTAGGCGGCCAGATTGGCGCCGTCGGGACACGGGAAAGCATTGACCTGGTCCGCCGTGTAGTGGGAACCGGCCTCTGTCTGGGCCATCTTCATTTTGTCATACCACTTCTCGGTGTCCCAAAGCTGCGGTTTGCCCTGGATCTTTGACAGGAACTGGTCCTCAGACCGCGAGACGTGGAACAGTATCAGGCCGATTGAGTTGCAGCCACACGAAGGACGCCACTCGTACTCATGCTGTTTGAGTTCCTTGAGGACGCGGCCGGTCGTCCGCTTCTGGCCGTTCAGTTCATTTTGAATGTATTCCTTGAGCTCCATTTTCCCTCCGTATTGTCGTTGCGATCGTACCGTAATTATAGGTTTCGGCTTCCGTACCGTCAAACGCGGCTGGACTGAGGCCGCCGCCTCCTAGCGCTTGGGGATCCTCACGTCAAGTACCGCCGACCTTCCTGCTTTCACCTGCTCCAGGGCTCTACGGATGGCCGGCTTCGCCTCAGCCGAGGAACGCACGGTCTCGCCATGGCAGTTGCACGCCTGGGCGATCAAGGCATAGTTCGGCGAGGGGGCGATATCCATCCCGGAGAAGAAGGGGTCTTTCTCCCCAAAGTTGTCTTTACCGAAAGTGGCCCGGAGATTCGACCGTACCGCGTTGTAACCCTCGTTGTTAAAGATGACGCAGAGGAAGGGCAGATGATAAACACTCGACGCCCAGAATGCGGGCGTGGGGCATCCGAACATGAAGCACCCATCGCCTACCAGACAAACCACATTCTTGTCCGGCGCCGCCAGCTTCACTCCCAACGACGCCCCGAGCCCGAAACCGAGACTGGACCCGCCGCTGCCGAAGATCGTGCCGGGCATGGTGCGCGGCACGTACCGCGACAGGGCGCCGCCGCCGCTCATCGACTCGTCGACGATGATAGTGTCGGCATCCACTACCTCGGACAGGCAGTAGCAGAACCATTCCGGAGATACCGGCGTCGAATCGGCCTTGGAGATCGCAAGCTCGCGCCCCTCCGCGTCAACCCGGGCTCGCTCTTTTTCCAGTTGCGTGTACCTGGCCCGGGCACGGGCGGTCCGCTCCTTCGTTATCTTCTTGCGGACGAGTTTGTTCAGGGCCGGGATCGCCTTGGCGGAATCGGCTTGAAGCAGGATGTCCGAAGGAAAGCCCCACATCACCATGTCCTGTTTGATGGGATCAATATCGATGTGTATTATCTTTGTCTCGGAAGCCGGCTTCCCCATCGCCGGAATGTATGGAATATCGTGGTCGATGACCAGAATCACGTCGGCCTGCTTCAAATATTCACCCGTGAAGCCGCCGACAGCCAGAGGGTGGTTCGATGGGAAATTCATCCGGGTCGTCGATGACGACACGCGGGCCCCGATCATCTCGGCGAGTTCAATCAGCGGCTGCACGGCCTGAGGATTTCTTCCAGAATGGCCGACAATTATCAGGGGGTTGTCGGCAGCCGCCAGTATCGCGGCCGCCTCGGCGAGAAGAGTGCTATCGGCCTCGGGCGTCGCCGGAGGTGCGAACCTGTCGATATCGAGAACCTGCACCTTCCTGATCTTCTCCACCAGGACCTCCCGGGGGAGGGTAAGATAGACCGGTCCGGAGGGCTGCGAGGCGGCTACCTGGAAAGCACGCTGAACTACGTGGTGGGCATTCTCATTGAATCTCAGTTCGTAGTCCCACTTGGTGAAATTGCGCACCACTCCGGCCTGATCGCGCTGCTCCTGCCACCACATGATGCCCATGGACCGCCCCCCCGGCCGCTCCCCCTCGAAGATCGACGGTGACCGGCCGGCGCACACAACCACTCCAATCCGCGATCTCTGCGCATTATGCAGAGCGCCCCCGATGTTCTGGGTCCCCACGTCCACATGCACCAGCACCACCTGGGGGCGGCCCGTCACCGCGAAGTAACCATGCGCCGCGGCCATCGCGACCGTCTCGTGAGTACACAATATCACCTGGGGCGTACGCCTCCCGGTGGCTTTGAATTTGGCGATCGCTTCCTGGATTGGCGTGGTATCCGTGCCCGGATTCATGAAGATGTAGTCGACCCGGTTTACGTTGAGCAGCTCGATGAAGCCCTCGGCCCCGGTCTCTACAGCGATCTCTCCAACGACATCCGCCTCTTTCGCCCGTCTGCCGGGCTTGTTTCCAGATGAAGTCATTGTCCCCTCCCTATTCCGGATATAATCGCTGGATCAGATGGTTCCTTCGAAGAGATCCCCTTCGCGCAGTCGCCCGTTTGCTGGTGGGTACGCCCGCATGAAGAAATCACGGTCATCCCTGGTCAGGCGCTGCAGAAAGCCAAACAGGCCGCGGCGCTTGGGGCGGTTCACGATCTGGCTGACATAGCATGCGGTGGCCTCATCCCTTGTTGCCCGGTCCTGCCGGGACAGGCGGACTGATGCATGCATCGGGTATTTCACGTTGGCGACGCTGGCCAGATCAATATCCCGGTTCTTGCCGAGATGACGCGGGTCCTGTCCGAACAGCGGCATCAACGTCACCGTCAACTTCATAACGCCGCGCGGAAAAACGTTGTAGTAGAGCTTCTGCGGCTTGAAGGCCGGACCGGCTTCCGGGTACTGCCCTGAGTCGCCGGCCGCCTCAAATGCCTTAAGAGTCGCTTTGTGAATCGCGATGTGGTCGGGATGGTAGTACCCGCCGATGGGGTCTGAGGTTACTATTACCTGCGGCTTCAGATCGCGAATGGCCTTGACGACCCGGGCGGCGACTTCGTCGACGGGCGCGTTGACCAGGGCCTGAGGGTGGGCATTGTCCTCGGAGCCAACCATGCCAGAATCCCGGAAACCGAGATGGACTATACCAGCCAGACCAAGAGCCCGCGCCGCGCACTCGAATTCGGCCCACCGCATGTCACCGACCGTAGCATGGCCTTTCATGTGCTCAGCTTCGAAGGTCCCCACTTCGCCCCGGGTGGCACACGCGCAATACACCTTGACTCCATCAGAGGCATATTTGGCGAGTGCGCCGCCGCTCCCGAAAGTCTCGTCGTCAGGGTGTGCTGTGACTATCAGCAGTGTTCGCTGGTTGCTCATGATGTGTGGACGATGCTCTTTCGATATCATACCGCGAGGCTCCGCCCTTGGCAAACGAGGCGCCCATTCGGCCCGGGGACCCGGTCTCTGTCGAATGCTAGGCCGATACCAGGTTCCCGTCGATATCGAACCGCATCGGGGTCGGTCCGCCGACCTGCGAGAGACGAGGGTTCTTCACGGCCTCACTCAGGAGCGGCTCTGAGACTTCCATTTCGGTGACATGAAGCGTGTTCTTGATACGCACAATCCGGGCGTCTTCCGCCGGTTTAAGACCGATCATGCCCAGGGCAACGTTGATGGCTTCCCGGTCGGAGCCGAAGGACATCGGTACCTTGGCAAGATCAAGTGCCCCCGTGGTTATCACGTTAATGTTGGTGTTTGTGTAGTTGATCTTGTCAACCAGCCTCTTCGTCGTCAGGTCGGCCATGCCTATTCCCAGGGCGTTGCCGTCGGACTCCGGCGTGAGATCCCGAACAAGAAGCTGCCTGATCTTCGGCTTGCCGGTGTGCTTCTGAATACAGGGACGTCCGATAACGTTCGGGTCCATCCCGGTGCCGCTGATGTTCTTACCCATCTCGTCCACTATCAGCAGATCGAACGCATCGAACGGTAACTTTCCCAGCCACGACTTCGCCTGGACGAGCAGGGCCTTTTCGGCGCGGTAGAAATCGTGGGGCAGGACCGCCTCGATCCGCGCCGTCTGGCCGTTCCCATTCTCCACCAGGGCCAGGCCAAACAGGACCTTCGCCGTTTCCAGTACCTTCCTCCCGACCGCCGGGAAGACGTCAGCATAGCCGTAGTCATGACCGGCGCGGTGATAGTGCTCGGCGCCTTCCCGCTTCCCCAGGCCGACAGACATCATCTTAAATAGGCCGCTTTCGATCTCGTTGTCAAAGTCGGTATGCGGCTTCACCCGGGCCACCACAGCAATGTGATCGGCTTCCCAGGCATTGCGGTCGCAAAACACGGGTATCCCTTTCACCTCGGCGATTCGGACCACGTCCATGCTCGATTTGACCTCGCAACCCATGGCCGCCGCGTTGATGCCGTAGTGCTCCAACAGGTGCTGCTGACCCTGTGCCGTGGCCCCGGCGTGGCTGCCCATCGCCGGCACAATGAACGGCCGGAGGCCCAGCAACACACATTGCTGGACTATCGTCCTAAGGATCGTGTCAATCCCGGTGATGCCGCGGCTGCCGGCCGTGATCGCGACCGTCTGTCCGGCCTTAACCCGCCCCGGGAGTCCGAGCGACTGCAACCTGGATCGAATCTCCTGCGGCACATCGGCAATCGCCGATCCCTCCAGCGCCTGCCTGACCCGACACATCCGCGGTATGGGCATAGAGACCTCCTCATGCTGCACTATTCGCCGCAGCCGCAAAGTCACATTGTATGCCAACGGTACTGCCGGACACAAAGCGGAACAGGCCTTGAGCGCAGCAGGCCGCAATACCGCGCAGAGACCGGATCGCTCGACAGGGGAGGCGTTTTGGGATGGCGAAGGACTAGCCGGCGATACTCCTGGCCCACTCTCCCGCCCTCTCCACCTCCCCGACTTCGAGGGGTCCTTCCCGGCCCTTCACCGAGAAACCGGCCGAAGAGGCATGAGTGCCGCCGCCCCGTTTCAGTTCGGACTCGATACGGCCGGAAGCGTAGCCGAAGAACTTGGCGAAGGTCCCAATTCCACCCCGCGATATTCTGGTATCAAAGGCCGCTGTCCTCACGTTCTTGAGTCCGCCTGACGGGATCCCCTTGAGGAATGCCTGCACCGCCGGAGTGGCCCTCCCTCCTTGAGTGGGTGCACCAACAATGAGGAGGTCCATCCCGGCGATGTCGGCGGCGGCGACGGTACCCGCCCGGGCAAGACGCACCTCCGCCTTTCCGGCTAACCCGCCGGCGATGGCCTTGGCGATCTTTTCGGTGTTACCGTATACCGAATCGTAGACTACCAGCGCTTTCATCGTCTGTCTCCTAGTCTTTTTCAGTGCCATCGGCATCGATGAATATCATCTTGTCCCTTAGTTCCTCCGACACCAGCTTCCGGAGAGACGTCTCGGTCAACTTGCCTGAGTACTGTGCCTGTATGAAGAGGAACGGCCTGGTGACTTTGAGCACCCTGAAAGGGCAGTGAATAAAGTTAGCCGGGATGTAGACAAGCGTGGACTTGGTGATAAGGTGCTTCTCCATCTCCGGCCCCATCGACAATTCAAGCTCGGCGTTGAGCTCCTTCGGATTATCGATGTCGGTCCCCAGGGCAACAAGGACTTCGGGCGTCTTGTGCGTGTGGGGACCATGCCCCGCCACCTTCGTCGCCTCTTCACCCATCAGCATCACTGAAAACGTGTGGCTGCCCTCGATAATGTCATTATCGGTCCAGATGAGAAACCGCGGGTTTTTCCCCAACCCTTTCTGCCGCTGTTCCGGCGCGAGCTCATTCAGGAAATACTTGCCATATTTCGAATCGGTCATTTTCCGGTGTCCTCCCAAAGAACGACGTTACCAAACGCTAGTTAGAGGCATCCTGCCGGCCGGCCTTGCCCGCGATCGCGGCCCAGGCGAGTTGGGAAATATCCATGACTTTCAACGGCGCCTTCTGGGCGATCTTAGCCATGGTCATGGCCCGGACGCAGGAGGGACAGGCCGTAATTACAGAGTCCGCTCCCGTGCCTATGATTTCGTCTATCTTGCGGGCCGCGATCTCAAGGGAGAGCGACTGGTTTGATGCCAGCAGGTCACCTCCCGACCCGCAACACCTGCAGTACTCGCGGTTAGCCTCCAGCTCAGTGAACTCAATGCCCGGTATCCGGGAGATGATGTAACGCGGGAATTCGTAGATGCCGGCGTTCCGGCCCAGGTCGCACGGATCATGATAGGTTACTTTCGTGTTCAATTCACCAAAATTCAGCTTACCCTGCTCGAGTAGTCCGGCGATGACCTGGGTGGAATGCATCACTTCAAATGGAACGGCCTTCCCGGTCATCCTGGGGTAGTCATGTTTCCACATGCGATAGCAGCCGGTACAGGCGGTTACTATCCGCTTTGCCCCGGTGTCTCTCATCTTCTGGATATTGTGCTCAATATGCTGCACCGCCGCCTCACCCTTTCCCGCCGATAGAAGCGGGTAGCCGCAGCACCATTCCTCTCCCCCCAGAATGGCAAAATCGATCCCGGCGTGATCAAGTACCCGGGCGAACGACCGCGCCACGTCTTGGACCATGGGATAGAACGAGGTCACGCAGCCCACGAAGTAGACCGTCTCTGCGGTGTCCCTCCGGTGAACGAGGCTCAGTCTGTCCGCCCATTTCGCCCGCTGGTCGTTGGGTTTCGCGGCCAGGTTATGGGTTTCTTCGATGGTCCGTGACAGAGCGCTGAGACTATCGAGTCCGGCGCCGGCTTTGACCAGTTGACATCTCAGATCCGCCCACATTTCGGGTGACTTGACTCCCACGCTGCAATCCACCCGGCACCGCCCGCAGAGCGTGCACTCGAACACTTCGCGCACCACTTCGGGGTCCAGACTCGACCCCGCCTTGATGCCAGGCGCCAGTAGGTTGCGCGCCGCCAGTATTCTACCACGCGGCGTGGACGATACCCAGCGTTGCTTGGTGGGGCAGTAGCCGGCGCAGTAGCCACACTGGACACAGTCGCCGAACTCCTTTGCCGCGAGATCGGGAGAACCGTCTTCGGCGTGCCCGTGGATACGGGCCGCGGGTGTTCGGGGGAGGATCTTGTCAGCCAGGGAGGCGAACGACACGGCGGCCGCAAACACCGACGGCTTCAGCAGCCATGGCGGCTCAAGCCACATCCCGGGATTAAGAATCCCTTTGGGGTCGAGTTCTTTCTTCCGGTCCCGGATTGACGAGGCTCTTTCTCTCAAGTGAGGACTATTGCGGTAAGCCGCGTTCCACAGCCCCAGTCCCCCACCCGGACCGCCTCCCAGGGACAGCGCCAGATTGGATAGTTCTACCGGTGTATGCAGGGCCAGTGTGTATTCCAGCCGCTGTTCCTGATCCGTGGCAATCATCGGCATAAGAACACAATCATCCCTCGAGACCACATGCCCCAAAATCCCGGTAGGCCGTTTTCCGAGTCTCCCCATACGCTCGTAGAAACGGGTGAGTCCGGCCAGGGGAACATGGACGCTGCCCAGGACCAGGGAACGCAACGCCCGTTTGACGCGGAGCATGTTGAACCGGTGCTGCCATTCCTCTTCCCCACCCTCCCGCTCCTCACCACCGAAACTGGCCATTGTCCGCCGCAGTCCCTGGGCGCCGGCGTCGGCCTCTGCCCGGGTGCCTTCGTACGTCACCAGGGCAACCCCGGACCCCGACGCGAAATCCGTTGTCCGGTATCCGGCGGTCTTGACCATATTAAGGTAGGCGGGGTCAAAGAGTTCCACTGAGTACGGCACCGGTTCACCCTGCACCAGTTCCCGCACAAATTCGAACATGTTGCCGATCCGTCCGAAGTAGATCAGGCGATGGATCGCACACTCCGGAAGCACTCTGGTGTCAAGCGAAACCCGTGTGAGAATCCCCAGCAGCCCCTCGCTCCCGATCAGAACGTCCAGATCGGTCCCCCTGGGGTATTCACGCACGCTGCCATCGGCGAGCACTATCTCGGCCGACCGCACTTGATCACGGACCGGCCCGTACTTGATATTGCCTATGCCCGTCCCGGTGGTCATTATCCATCCGCCCAGCGTCGCCGACCGGGCGCTCGAAGGATAGCTCATCAGAGTCCGCCCCTCCCGCCTCAGCCTGCGGTCGAGTTCCCACCACGTCACCCCCGCGGCGCACGAAACAACATCGCCGCTCAACGCCGTGTCAACGTCACCACCAACGTCCCGCAGGTCGAATACGACACCGCCTCGCTTCGGGACCGCCCCGAACAGTCCCGATGTGCCGGCGCCCCTGGGAGTGACCGGAATCAGCTTTTCTCCGCAGTACTTCAGGAGATCAGAGACCGCTTGCGCGCTGCGGGGTGCGACCACCGCATCCGGGGAGGTCCTGACGAGACCCGCCGCCCAACGCGGCAGGTTGAGCAGGTCATGGCGATAGAACCAGCGTTCGTGGGAGCTCACCGTGGCCCGGTCACCGACGATTCCCTTCAGGTCCCGGGCGAGTTGTTCCCTTTTCACCCTGGCGCATCCTCGAGTACTTCATCCCTCGAATGGGCCCGTCCGGCCTGAGTCTCGCCGGAACGACCGTCTGCGGCCGGCCAACCGGCGGCGTCCCGCCCTCCCGCATAGAGGTCGGCCGCGCGGTAGGAACTCCTGACGAGCGGGTCCGAGGCGACGCTGGCGAAACCCATGCCGCGGGCCAATTCGCCATACTCGGCGAACTCCCCGGGCGTTACGTATTCCCGCACCGGGTGATGCTGTGGCGAAGGCTGCAAGTACTGACCGATCGTAACGATGTCGCAAAGGGCATCGCGCAGGTCGTGCAGGACTCCAATTACCTCGGCCCGGGTTTCGCCAAGGCCAACCATCAGTCCGGATTTGGTGACTGCGTACGGATTGAACCGTTTGGCGGCGGACAACAACTCCAAAGAACGGTCGTAACTCGCACCACGTCTGACCTCGGAATAGAGACGCGGCACGGTCTCCACGTTGTGGCCCACGACTTCGGGCTTCGATTCAACCACCCGCTCCAGAGCAGCCTGAGAACCTCCAAAGTCAGGGACCAGCACCTCGGCCGCAATGTGTTCGTTATTGCCGTGAAGGTTCTCGATTACCCTGGCGAACTGAGATGCGCCCCCATCAGGCAGGTCATCACGGGTGACCGAAGTGGTCACTACGTAACGCAGCGACAGCGCCATGGCCGCCTCCAGAACGCGCGACGGTTCCCCGGGATCGACGTCCTCCGGGATTCCCCGGTCTACGGCGCAGAAGGAGCAGCCGCGGGTACAGACCTTCCCAAGGATAAGAAACGTAGCGGTCTTCATGGAGAAACATGTTCCGGCATTTGGGCAGAGGGCGCTTTCGCAAATGGTGTGCAGTCCGGACTGCCCCAGCAGCGTGGTCATGCTATGCATCGCCCGAGGGTCGGGCAGCTTCTGCTTGAACCAGGCGGGCAGTCTGCCGCTCATGAGCCTATCCCGTCGGTTGCCGCTTCCTCGATGCAAGCCCCGAATACTGAGCCAAACTCGGCAACAATGATATCCGAGATCTCCTGCGCAGAAACGTTCCGGCCGGTCAATTCCTTGATCGACGTGACCGGGACTCGGGGCAGTCCGCAGGGGTTGATCAGGCTGAAGTGTTCCAGGTACGGTCTCGCGTTGACCGAAACACCGTGCATTGTCACCCATCTCTTAATGGCGATGCCGATGGCAGCAATCTGCCTGTCTCCCACCCAGACTCCGGCATGACTGTTCCGGCCGCCGGCGATCCCGAAGCGCCCGAGCGTCCTGATGACGGTCTCCTCCAGATCGCGGACGTAGGCGTGAATATCCCGGTCTCGTTGTCTGAGATCGAGTATCGGGTAGACCACCATCTGCCCGGGACCGTGATAGGTGACATCACCTCCCCGGTCGGTGAAGTACAGCGCCACGCCCCGGCGGTCAAGCTCCCCCCGGGTGACGAGGACATTATCCAATCTTCCCGACTTGCCGATGGTGATCGTCGGGGGATGCTCCACCAGCAACAGAGCGTCGGGAATCTCGCCGTCGAGGCGGCGCTGGCAGAGTCTCCGCTGCAGGTGGTAGGCTTCGCCGTATTCGACCCGCCCCAACCGATAGACCCGGCACAACATCTATTCGAACCCGGGCAGGCTCATGAGACCGGGCCGCCGCCAGAAATCATGTGAAGCGCCTGGCCAATCGCGTCCCTGGCGGCCTCCCAGGTCACCTCGCTGAGCGTGGGATGGCCGTGCATCATTGCCGCGATGTCGGCGGGCGTCGCCTCAAGCCTGGCGGCCAGGCCGATCTCAGATATCAGGTTCGACGCCTGTGGCCCAATTATGTGTGCCCCGAGTACCTGGCCATATTTCTCCTCACACACTATCTTGACCAGCCCGGTACGTTGGCCGAGGACGGTCGCCACGGCATTAGCCGCGAACGGGAACCTCCCCACCTTGACCCGTTGGCCCTGTTCCGCCGCCTCTTCCTCGGTCAGCCCGATACATGCGATCTCCGGAAGCGTGTTGGTGCACCATGGTACCAGCGAATAGTCGATGCTCGAGGCCTTCCCCGACGCGTTCTCGGCCGCAACGACGCCTTCCGCATAGGCGACGTGGGTAAACATGCGCTCCATGGTAACGTCGCCAGCCGCGAAGATGCCGGGGACGTTTGTTTCCATCCTGGAGTTCACCGCGATGCCACCCTTTCCGCTTAGGCGAACGCCCGCCTTCTCCAAACCCAGATCTTCCACGTTCGCCGTTCTATCGTCAGCGACGAGGATGAGACTGTTATCCCCGTCGGGCAGTCCGCCGCCGGTGAACAACCCGGCGTAATCTGTCCCAAGGCGAATCTGAACCTTGTTCCGCCGAAGCTCCTTCTCCAAGACCCCGACCACCTCGGCGTCCATCCCGGGCAACAACCGGTCCGATTGCTCCACCACCGTAACTTTGGATCCGAGCCGGGAGAAAATAGTCGCGAACGCGAGGCCGGCGAAGCCGCCCCCGATGATCACCAGCGAACCCGGTATATCGCGGATAGCCAGCACGTCGTCGGTGCTGACTACCTTGACGCCAGAAGCCGCGATTACTCCCGGCACGTGGCATCTAGATCCGGTAGCCACGATGACTCGCCCGGCACTCATGATGGTGGAGGTCCCGTCTGTCTGCCTGACCTCGATTTGGGTTGGCGCGAGAAAACGCGCCGTGCCGTTGACCAGCTCGACGCCATTACCTTCCAGCAGCAGCCTCACCCCGGAGGACACGGTCTTCACAATGGTATCTTTGCGCGCCATCATTTTCGAGAAATCGATGCCGCCGTCCTGGTAGTTGATGCCGTAGTCGCGGGCGCTCTTTCCCAGGTCGATCAACTCCGCCGCCCTGACCAGCGCCCTGACCGGAATACAGCCACGAGTGATACAGGTCCCGCCCGGGATGGCGCGCTCAATAAGCGTCGCCTTGTGACCCAGTTGTGCCGCTCTAATGGCGGCCACGTAGCCGGCGGGTCCGCCGCCGATGATTATTACGTCCCGGCTATCCACGGCTTAGCCTTTACCCCCCACCAGTGCCCGGTAGTCACCGGCCGATATCAGTTTCTTCATTTCATCGGGCCGGGATAGCGAGATCGTAATCATCCAGCCATCGCCGTAAGGGTCCCGGTTCACCAGACCGGGGTCGTCCCCCAGAGTCTTATTCGTCCCCGTGACCCTGCCGCTGACCGGACTATATAAGATCGTTGGTAGCCTTGGCCGATTCGATGACCCCAAACGGCTCCATGAAAGTGACCTCCGATCCCACCTCGGGAAGTTCCACAAAGACCACATCCTTCAGTTGCTTCTGGGCAAAGTGCGTAACCCCGACACGGGCGGTTCCGTCCGGCTCGACCTTGAGCCAGGTGTGTTCTGAGTTGTACTTGAGATCACCGGGCGCCGCTTCATCTTCCAACATCACAATACCCCAACGCGGCCCGCGGGGGCCGCCGCCGCGTTATCGATGGCTGTTACGGCCGGTCTCCGCTGGCAAGTAGCGTTACACGATTTCCTTTATTGTCTTGATCAGCCGGTTCTCGTCCGGCACGAAGTACTTCTCCAGGACTGGACTGAATGGGACGGGCGTGTCCGGACATGCCACCACTCTGATCGGCGCGTCCAGGTAGTCAAAGCCCTCTTCAGCAACCATCGCCGAGATCTGGCACGCCGAACTCCCCGTCTTGGGCTCTTCGCTGATGACCACCAGGCGGCCCGTCTTCTTCACCGAATCGATGATGGTCTGCTTGTCAAGCGGGACAAGGGTACGCGGGTCAACAACCTCGACACTGATCCCCTCGTCCTGGAGCCGGGCCGCCGCCGCCAGGGCAACATGCACCATGTACGCCATTGCCACAACGGTGACGTCCTTACCTTCCCGCTTGACGTCGGCCTTGCCAATCGGTATGAGATATTCTCCGTCCGGTATCTGATCCTTGAGTGGCGTCAGCATCTTGTGCGACAGAAAAAGCACCGGATTGTCATCTCTTATTGCTGACTTGAGCAATCCCTTGGCGTCACGCGGCGTCGAAGGGACAACGATCTTCAGACCCTTGACTCCCATCAGCAGCCCCAGCATCGACTTGGAGTGCTGGGCGGCCGTCGACCGCCCCGCCCCTATTCCCGCCAATATCGTCAGGGGCAATTTGATCTTGCCCCCGAACATGTACCTCATCTGCAATTGGTTAATCATCTCGTCGAAAGCGCAGCCCAGGAAGTCGACGAACATCATCGACGCGCACGGTCTCATACCCGCCGCGGCGGCGCCGATCGCCCCGCCCAGAATCGCTTTCTCGGATATCGGAGTCTCCCTGATTCGGCTCGGCCCGTACTTCTCAATCAGACCACGGAACTGGCCGAACGGCCCGCCCCAGTAAAGGCCGATGTCTTCACCCATGACAAAGACAGTGGGGTCCCGCTGCATCTCCTCATCGAAGGCCTGATTCTCGGCCTGGGTAAACATCAATTCTTTCATCCCATTACTCTCTACGCAAACACGTCCTCTTCTGTCTCCTCGGGGGCCGGGAAAGGACTATCAAGCGCAAACCGGACCGCCTCTTCGATCTCATGGGTAATCTCATGGTCGACGGCATCGGCGGCTACCTCGCTCAACAGTCCTTTGCCGACGAGATGACCCCGGAACCGGGGTATGGGGTCCTTTTTCTTCCAGTCGTCGGCCTCGTCTCTTGTCTTGTAGCCCTGCTGGTCCCCCTCGAAATGGCCTTGCCAGCGGTAGGTCTTGCACTCGATAAGCGTCGGACCTTGCCCTTGCCGGGCCCGGGCGACCGCTTCACCAACCGTCTCCTGCACCTTCAGGATATCGTTGCCGTCGACGACAACCCCGGGGATACCATAGGACTTCGCCCGGTCCGCCAGGTCCACTATCTTCGCGGTATCGCTGATGCGGGTCTTTTCAGCGTAAAGATTGTTCTCAATTACAAACACCACCGGAAGGTTCCATATTGCCGCCAGATTCACCCCTTCGTGAAATGCCCCCTCGTTGGTCGAACCATCACCCAGAAAACAGATGACCACCTGTCCCTTTCCCCGCATCTGGCAGCCGATGCCCGCCCCGCTGGCCACACATATCCCGCCGCCGACGATCCCGTTCGCTCCCAAAATACCGAGGTCAGGGTCGGCGATATGCATCGACCCACCCTTGCCCTTGCAGTAGCCGGTCTTCCGGCCGTATATCTCCGCCATCATCCGGTCAGTGCGGGCGCCTTTGGCAATTACGTGGCCATGTCCCCGGTGGGTACCCGTTATGTAGTCGTCGGGCCGCAGACAGGCGCAGGCACCCGTAGCCACTGCCTCTTCTCCGATGTAGAGGTGGACGGTACCGGGGATACGCCCGGCGGCGAACTCCTTGCTGCACTTCTCCTCGAACCGCCGGATCCGGAGCATGGTCCGGTACATGTCAACCAACGTGTCTTTTCCAGTCTCCAAGAGCGCCCTCCTCGTGATCGATCGCCTGATCAACGGCAACATATTAGCACACGAGGAAGAGAAAAGTGAACCGGACTGGCAGGCATGGAAGGCCAGGCAGCGATGGGCCGATAGGTCGCGGCCCAGGCTGTCACTGTGGAAGATAACGCATCACCGGGGTTGCCGGCAGTCGGCGCTTCAGGCCAGCGCATCCTCCGCCGGCACGCACATCAGTTTGCGCACGATCGTCCGGAAATGGAAGCCGTACACGGCGAGCGTCATCGACAGCTGAAAAGACCGAGGGCGTCTGGTCAGTGTCGAGAGCACGAAACCCCAGTAATGCACCCGGCTCGAGTCGATAACCCCCAGGAACCACATGGACCGGATCCATGCCCAGACGTGCCACCACTTGATCTGGGACACCGCATTGGGCCTCTTCTGGGGCTTGTACTGTTTCAGGAAGGTCTTGATGCGGGCATAATACCCACCGGGAGCGTAGAGCGTGGTCATGACCTCCCGGTAGCCGCTGATGAGCGCCTCCCGGTCCATCTTGGGGATGAAATTCATGGAGCAGTCGGTGTTGTCACCGGTCGCTTTCTCGTCGGTGAGACGTTTCTCGTCTGCCATACGCCGGTACAGCCGTGTACCACGTGGCGCATTCAACAGACCGACCATCGCCATGACGATGCCGCTCTGCTGCACGAGTTTGATCTGGCTCTTAAAGACCGATAGTGGATCGCTGTCGAAACCAAGGATGAACCCGGCCTGGACCTGAAAACCGTGGTTCTGAAGTGTCTTGACCGAGGCGACAATATCACGGTGTTCGTTCTGGACTTTGTTGCACTCGGCCAGGCTCTCCTCGTTCGGGCTCTCAATGCCGATGAACACCCCGTCAAAGCCGGCGTCGGTCAGTTGCCGCATCAGCGCTTCGTCATCGGCCAGATTGATGGAGACCTGGGTCGACAGCGAAAACGGGTACTTCCTGTCCCGCTGCCACTTGATAATCCCCGGCAGAATATCTTCCTTCAGCTTCCGTTTGTTGCCGATGAAGTTGTCGTCTACCACAAACACGCCCGAACGCCAACCCCGGTCGTACAGGGCGTCCAGTTCCCCCAGGATCCGGTCCTTGCTCTTGGTACGCACATTGCGGCCGTTGAGAACGGCAATATTACAGAAGTCACAGTCAAAAGGGCACCCCCGAGAGTACTGGAGACTCATCTGGGTGTACTTTTTCATATCTACCAGGGACCACATCGGGAGGGGCGTCAGATTCAGGTCAGGACGCTCTTGAGAAGTGTACACATGTTTCGGCTGTCCGTTCCGGAGATCCTCCAGAAACATTGGCAGCGTGATTTCGCCCTCGTCAAGGACCAGATGGTCCGCGTCATCGAATTCCTCGAATTCACTGGTGAACAGAGGGCCGCCGACCACGGTCTTCCGTTCGAGCCGCTGGCACCTTTTCATGACCTCCTTGACCGATGCCCGCTGCACCACCATGGCGCTGATGAACACGAAATCGGCCCACAGAATGTCATCGTCGGTCAGCCGGCTGACGTTCATGTCCACCAGCTTCTTCTCCCACTCGGCAGGAAGCATCGCCCCTACCGTGGCCAGACCCAGGGGCGGGAATACCGCCTTCTTGGAACTCACTTTCACCGCGTGCCGAAAACTCCAGAAAGTGTCGGGGTATTGCGGATAGACTAACAGTATTTTCAACTAACTCTCCTTCACATGAACCCGCCTCTTCGGGGACGGTTGGACTGAAACTGCTGCAATCATCGTAGTCATCGGCGGGGGACAAGGCTAATTCCTCGAGACGCGAAAACGCCTTTCACCGGCAAAAGAAACAAGAAGGTCCACAGGTATGAACAACGGTCCGGTCTGGATTGATAAGTCGTCAGATGCCCTCGTCCCCCGGAATCGACAGTCAGAGTTCGGGCCATCCAACGCTTAGATGAGGCAGGACAAGTTAAGTGTTTAGAAACCTAAACTACAACTTACCTTAATGGTACCACGTAACCGCGCGCATCCGCAACGCACCTCAGGCCATCCAGGCGTCCGCCGCTGTGGCGCACAAGCCTCCACCCAGGCCGACTCTGTGGATCTAGAGATGCGTTGGATTCTCCAACAATTCAATGACTCTCGCCATGAATTTGACGGCGAGTGATCCGTCGATCACCCGGTGGTCATAAGTAAAGGAATATGTCATTACCGGGCGGATGACAATCTGGCCGTCCCTCACCACGGCCCGGTCGGTGATGCCACCGGTTCCCAGAATGGCCGACTCCGGCTGATTGATGATGGCCGTCTCGAACCGCCACCCCGCGCCCGCCGCCCCCAGATTGGTCAACGTGAATGTACCGCCCGTGACCTCTTCAGGAACCAGTTTACCCTCCCGGGCCTTCGCGGCGAGACCGGCCACGGTGTGACTCGTCTCAACCAGCGACTTCTTGTCGGCATCCTTGACCACCGGCACGATCAGACCGTCTTCCAACGCCACCGCGACCCCGATGTTGATACTCTCCCAGACCTTGATCTCGTTCTCGATAAGGCTGGAGTTGACCTTCGGGAATTCCTTCAAGGCGAGTGCCAGGGTGAAGACGACGATATCGGTAAGACTGATGCGAGTCCCCGCCATGTCCGGCCGCGCCGGGATTTCCTTACGCCGCTTCAACAACTCGCTCACGTCGATCTCACCGATCGCGGTCAGTTGCGCCGACACCGCCAGGCTCCGCTGCATATGTTCAGCGATCGCCTTCCTCATCCCTTTCAGAGGAACTGATGACGCCACCCGGCGGCCGTCAAAACCGCCGGCAGACTGGCCTCCCCCGCGCGCCGCCAGCGCTTTTTCAATGTCTTCTCGGACAATTCTCCCTTCGGGGCCGGTGCCAACCACTTTGGCCACATCTATCATGTGCTCCTCAGCCAGCTTCCTTGCCACCGGCGAGATCCGGATGTGCCCGCCATCGTCCGTTCTAGTCGGCGCCGCCCTCGCCACGACCGGAGCCGCCACCGGAGCGCTTGGCCCGGCAACTCCGGGAGTCGGCACGGTGATCTCCCTGGCCGGCTGCTGTTGCATGGCAGTCAGTTCTTCCGGACTCCCGGCAATCAGACCCACCACCCGGCCCACGGCGACCTCAGTATCCGGCTGCACCAGGATATGGACAAAGCCTGCCTCTTCCGCCTCCATGTCAAACTTGGTCTTTTGCGTCTCGATTGTCACCACGGCCTGGCTCTTATCAACACGCTCACCTTCAGTCACTTTCCATTCAACCACCGTAGCATTGGCCAGGGCCATACCCAGCTTAGGCACTGTCAGGTAAGTCGCCATATAACCATCCTCGCATCTCCGGTGGACAGCAGAACTAGCCCCACAAGAAGAGACTGTGCAGACCCATCATACCCAATGGTGGGCTAGAGTTCGTAGACCTTGAGATCAGGAGATACCGTGAAGCGCCCTTCGGTGATGACCTTCAGTTCTTCGGGACTCCAGCCGGGGGCTATCTCCTTTAGCACCAGCCCGTCTTTCTTGCCTTTCGGGCCGACTACGTCCAGGACAGCCAGATCGGTGATGATGAAATCGACATGTTGCGGAGCCCCGGTCAGGGGATACTTGAGCTTCTGCACGACCTTCGAATTGCCGTCCTTATCAAGGTGAGTAATCGCCACGATGCACCTTCTCGGGCCGACCACCAGGTCGAATCCGCCACCGATCGAGATTCCGGAATGCGGCACCGGATACTTCAACGCCCAGTTCGCAAAATCGCCCTTGTCGGAGACTTCAAACCCACCGACCACGGCGGCGTCAATGTGCTTCCCCCGCAGCATATTGAATGATTCACACATGTCAAAGAACACCATCCCCGGCTTCGGGCGAACGTGCCGAATGGCCGCGTCGTGGAGGTTCAGGTCAATTTCCTCCCAGTCGTCAATGCCAATGGCCGTACCATAGCCCATGATCCCAGGTTCACCATGGTAGAAGATGTCGATCGCCGGGTCTACGTAGTCTGCTGCCAGTACGGGAAGACCGCGGCCCAGATTGACATAGTCCCCGTCCTTGAACTCCTTGGCAATCCGCATGCCGATGGTCTCTCGGGCCAGCTTGGTAGCGTTGTATTTCTCCACGAGGCGATTCCGATCGTCCATTATCTTTGACCTCCCTAAGTATCCCAGGCCCCTCAGCGGGCTCAATTCCCACGCGCCTCTTCCATCGCTTTTCGGCGGGTGCCGCCCGGACCAAATCCCAGCACCTTCACCACCTCATTCCATTCGAAACTCCCCATGCCTCCCTTGGGCACCCTGACAATCCGGTCCACGTATATGTGTGGCGTGTGTATCTGGTCGGGGTCGATCTCACCGGGCTCGACTATTTCCAGGACTTCGGCGATCGTCACCTTCGATGCCCGGGCAACTAGCGGATTGTGCGTTCGCTGCATCCGGCGGTAAACGAGGTTACCGAGCTTGTCCGCCTTCCACGCTTTCACGAAACCGAAGTCGGGCTGCAGTGGCTTCTCCAGCAGATATTCCTTGCCGTCGACCACTATCTTCTCGCAGTAGTCTTCGAGGTATGACCCGACTCCCACCGGCGTCAGAATGCCACCGTACCCGCAGGCGGCAGCCTCAAGCTGGGTGCACAGGCTGCCGTAAGGGACGGGAATCACTTCCATGTCCTTGGTCAGTTCCTCGAACTCAGCAGCGTTACCCATCATACGGCTGTAGACGTTGCTCGAGAAACCGGTGATAATGCGCTTGACCTTTCCCGGCTGGAGGATGCAGTTTATGGGGCCGAAAGTAGGCAGTGAAGGACCCTGGGGAGTGGCCTGGCGGGGGTGGGACATGTTGCCCACGATGGTCAGGTCCTTCACGTCCTTGCGGCTCAAAGCTTCCCACAGATTCAAAGCCTGGCTGGCGGTCCCGAAGATGGAATGGGCGATCACCGCGCCGTCAAAGATATCTTCGATCGCCTTGTCGAAACTCTCGTAGATCTTGTTCTTCATCAGACTCCTCACACACCCGTTTTGGAAGCGCGCCGCCGACCGCGGAATGACGGCGGGTAACAACCAGTACCGTCAAAAACGACAACATTCTATTCTGCCGCCCCATCCTTGTCAAACGCTCATCCCTTACCCCGCGGCCACCCCATCCGCCCTGGGATTAGCCTTGGCCCAAAGCGATGCTATATAATAGCCGCTTAAGCCCCATTAACACAGCGGTGATTCAGGGTTTCCCCGCCGGCGGATACAAATCTATTGAGGTGGTCGCGTTGAGTAAGCATAGTCCGGGCGAAGCCGAATTCTGGCAGCGCCTTTTCTCTCCCGACAGCGTGGCAATGGTTGGCGCCTCGGATGTCCCGGGGTCCTGGGGATTCAACATCATGCAACGGCTCATCAAATCGGGAAACCGGCGCATTCACCCGGTCAACCCCTCCCATCCCATCGTCCAGGGCATGCCCACTTTCAAGAGCGTTGCCGATATTGGGGACGCGATCGACCTTGCGGTCATCGCGGTGCCGGCTCAGCGCGTGCCCGCCGTGATGCGGGACTGCGTGGGCAAAGGCATCAAGGCCGCCGTGGTCATCTCCGGCGGGTTCTCGGAAGTGGACGACGAAGGCAAAGCCCTGGAACGCGAAGTTGTCGCCATCGCCCGCGAGGGCGGCGTGCGGTTTGTTGGACCGAATACCATGGGTCACGCCGATACCCACGCCCAATTCAGCATCCTCGGTTTCATGGGCCAGGTCGTCCCCGGACCCGTTGCCTTCGCCGCCCAGAGCGGCAACATGGGATCCCGCATAATGCAGCTCGCCATGAACCAGGGAATTGGCTTCAGCAAGTTCGTATGCACCGGCAACGAGGCCAGCATCCGGCTGGAAGACTACCTGGAGCACTTCGCCCGGGATAAGAATGCCCGAGCCATCGCTTTGTACATCGAGGGCCTCAGAGAAGCGAGGAGATTCCTGCGACTGGCCAGGGAGACGACTGTCCGCAAGCCCATCGTGGTGATGAAATCAGGGAACACACGCGGTGCGACCCTGGCTGCCCGGTCCCACACCGGGGCGCTGGCCGGCTCCGAAGCGGTGTATGCTGCCGCGTTCAAACAAGCCGGGGTCATCCGGGCAGAGAACGAGGATGAAATGGCTGACGTGCTGGCAGCGCTGTTGAAGCAGCCGCTGCCGCGGGGACGCCGTGTCGCCATTCTCACCATGGGCGGTGGCTTTGGCGTCGTGTCGGCGGAAGCCTGCGAGAAAGAAGGGCTGGAAATGGCGAAGCTTTCTCCGGCCACGATCGCTCGCCTTGACAGTATGCTTCCCGCCCGCTGGCCCCACGGCAATCCCGTCGACCTCGCCGGTATGGACACCATGGGGGAGGCGATAGTGCTTAAATGTCTCTCGGCGCTTATCGAAGACGACGGCGTCGACAGCGTACTTTCCCTGGTGGCGCTGCACCGTTTTGCGCCGATGGTCCCGGGCGGTCCGTATATGCCCACCCAGCGAGGCAACACCGAGGCGCGCGCCGAGAACCTGAAGTCGTTTGCCGAAAAGGCTCGCGCCCTCGGAAAGCCGGTCTTCTCGGTTGGCGCGCTGCCGCCGCCTCCGGGAGAGAGACCAACGGCTGATGCCACCTGGGACGGCTACTCGATCTACCCCAGCCCCCAACGGGCAGCCAGGGTCCTTCACCAGCTTCTATGGTACCGTGGCTATCTTGACGAGGTACGGCCTTCCCAGCCCGACCTTTCGTAGGCGGGGGCGCGGTCCGGGTTCGGTCTGCTGCCCCCTGGTTAACGCTCTCTATCCTTCTACAGGGCCCAGAGCACGAACGGAATCACCAGCGCTACAATGCCGGTGCACAGCACCGCCAGGATGAACAGGTTGTACCTCGTCCCGTAATCCCGGAGCAGCGAGGGATCGTAGTAGCCATCCACGCCCTGGTCTTTGTACATCTTCAACAGGCCGGCCAGGACCTTGCCCCTGGTTTGCCGCCCCCTGATCAGCCCGATTTCGGCCACCAGATTCACAACAATAAGAAGAGCAACGAAGGTGAACATCACCACCACTTGCTGCGCGCCCCCCCCCGAAGCGACTGCCGAGTTCACGCCCAGTGTAAGCAGATTCAAGAAGATGGCGGTGAGGACGAATATGGTGTCGGTGCGCGTGTTCGTACTCAGCTCATTAAGGAGATGCTCGTGTACCCGTTCAATCACCAGTCTACCCCCTGTTCGGACTACAATCAGCCAGCCGCAGATACCTCAAGCGCCTGCTCGTTGGCCTGGTTTCAGTGTAGGTGATCACTCCCAAAAAGGAAAGGGGTGACGCGTTGCGCCGCCATGCCAGAGTTGTTCTGCCGTCCCTCGGGGATCGCCTCTCGCCGGCACGGAATACACTTGGAACGGACCGCCCCATAATCCCAACCGGGTTTCGGCAGCAACATGAAAGAAGGGGCGGGACCTCACGGTCCCGCCCCTCACATGAATCGATTCTCGATTCGAAACCTTACTTGCCGATCGCGGTCTTCGCGGCGCCGTCAATCCAGGAGAAGTAGGTATAGTGGTAGGGCAGGAAGGCGCCAAGTTGCCGAGCGCCATTGAAGTTCTTCACCCACGGCTGCCAGGCGATGTATTTCTCGGAGACAGGCAGCCAGATAGAGATTGCCTGCTCGAGCATGAACGGGGTAAGGTCCTTGAGCGGCTTGCGCCAGGCCTGATCGTCGACGGCGAGGTTCTTGCCAATGATCGCCAAGACGTCCCGGGTCTCCTTGCTGTCGAAGAAGGAGGCGCAGTCCTGGGACTCCTTTCGCAGTTCGAACATGTAGTGGGACAGGAAGTACTGCTTTGAGGGCTTATACCACATGGCTTCCCAGGTTCGCTGCTGCTCTATGTTGCGGTAGACACCACCATCGACGACTTTGATCTCCATATCGATGTTGGCCGTCGCCAGCTGCGCCTTGATGATGGACAGGAAGTCCGCATCCACCGAGTTAGAGGCGTAGATGCTGGTCTTGAAGCCGTTGGGGTAGCCGGCTTCTTTGAGGAGCTGCTTGGCCTTCTCCGGGTTACCGCCTTTGACCAACTCCTGCACATTCGCCGGGAGTTGATCAAGCGGAATGTAAAGGTCCTTGTATTCAGGCAGCGGGTAGTAGGGCCATCCCAATAATTCGCCGTGGCCCTGATAGTAGTCCTTGAGTATCGCGACCTTGTCGATGGCCAGGTTCATGGCCTGCCGGACCTTCAGGTTGTTGTATGGCTCTTTGTCCTCGCGGCCGGTCGGCTGGCTAACCGCGCCGTAGTACTTGACTGCTTCTATCTTGTAGGGCATCGTGCGCTGGAGGTCCGCATAGTCCTCCCACGTCAGGTTCGGATTTTCGGTATACAGGTCCAACTTGCCGGTGCGGAAAGCGGCCATTCGGGTGGAAAGGTCAGGAAGGACCAGGATTTTCAACCCGTCGATGTAGGGCAACTGATTACCCTTACCCGGACCGACCGGGTCTTTCTGCCAGTAGTCGGGATTCCTCTCAAGGAGCAACTGGCTGTTGGGGACGTAGTCTTTGACCATGAAGGCGCCAGTACCAAGGGCGTTCTTCCAGTCCTTTTGGTTGGGGAACGCCTCCTTGAGCATCATGTAGGCGCGCTGGCCGTCCTCCCAGAAATGGGTACCCTGGGTGTTCGGTGGGAAGCTGAGTTCGATGGTGTACTTGTCGATTACCTTGACGTCTTTCAGGTACTCGGCCGGTGGGAAGAACATCTGGAAATTGCCCTGCGGAATTGACCATTGCTGTTTCAAGTTCCACGCTGCGTCTTCAGCGGTGAACTCACGGCCGTTGGCGGGCGGCTTGTTCCAGTACTTGACCCCCTTACGGATGTGGAAGATAAGGTGCTCGGGGTCAGGGATCTCGTAGCTCTCGGCGAGCTGGCCGGCGGCCAGTTTGGCGTTGCCGATGGCGCCATACTGCCAGGAGCTCTCATTGGTGCCCGAAGGCCCCTTTGCCCAGTCGCCCATCATAAGTGGTTCGTTGGTGATTGATATCTGGTATCCCAATAGATCACGGTTCTGGCCGGGATCCCAGTTGGAGGTATCAGTGGTGACGAAACCGGTCAGTATCCCGCCATACTGCGGTTTGTCAGCAGCCGGTTTGGCGGTTGTCGCCGGCGCCCCGGTGGTGGTCTTCGGTACCGTGGTGGCCGCGGTCGTCGCCGAAGTGGTGGTGGTCGAGCTCGGACCGCAGGAGGTCACAAGCAGGACCAGGGACAACAGCGCCACAAGAACTAGCCAGGGTGCACTTCTCTTCATTCCTACATCCTTTCCCAATCAATATCCTTGCCCTCGGGACAACTAAGGAATCTCCATTCAGAATCTATGACTCCGCTGTAGCACCTCCTTTGGAGTGATGATGGTAAGCGTGTTGGCTTGTCGATTTCCGCCGCGAGTATATCATTACCATACATATAGGTCAATCGCCGCGTGGCTGCCTATGGGGGACTGATTCCTCACGTAGGCAGGCGGCCTGGACAAGCCCTTCTACCGGCCGGAACCCGGGGCGTCCGCCTCGAAGACCGCAGCGTGTCTTTCAAGTACTTTGCTGTTGTGATAATATAGTAAGGCACGCAGGAGTGTAGCTCAGTTGGTAGAGCAGCGGTCTCCAAAACCGCCGGTCGTGGGTTCGAATCCTGCCACTCCTGCCATCTCGCCGAGGTGGTGGAATAGGTAGACACGCCATCTTGAGGGGGTGGTGAGCGAATAGCTCGTCAGAGTTCAAATCTCTGCCTCGGCACCACTTAGTGGAAGATTCATGATTCGTCAAATATGAGGTAAGGCGCCGGGCGAATTGCCCCACCGTACCACGTGAATCTTGAATAGGCTCGCCGGCCGGAGTGGCGAAATGGCAGACGCGACAGTCTCAAAAACTGTTGAAGGGAAACCTTCGTGTCGGTTCGAGTCCGACCTTCGGCACCACACCGCCAACAACCCCAGGCATTAGACTGACGGTTCCAGTCGAACCCGGCTGGACTCAGCGCGGCACCCACAGGACCATCCGGGCCTTCTTCGCCATCTTCTTGGCCAGGTCCTCAACACGCCCGTACTCGATGACCGAGGCCATGCAGTGCTGTTCGCAGGCGGTCTTCAGGCCCTTCTTTGTCCGGGACGCACATAAGACGCAGAGTTCCGTCGGAAACGGCAGGTAGGAAAGGTACGCCTTGTCCTTAGGCAGTTTCTGGACCACCTCGATCACCCTGATGCCCCCCATCCCCGCATCCCAACCGTACTCCTGCTGGCAGGCGACCTGACACGCCACGCATCCGGTGCAGTATTCGTAGTCGATAAGAAGGCCGTACTCGTGCTTCTTCGGCATGTTATGTCAACTCCATGCACACTAGATTCCCGGAAGGATAGAACAACCGGAGCGGGACGGAAGACCGCCAGCTCATGCTTTGTACACCCGGCACAACGAATGCTTGACCGGAGACCCGAGACCGTCTTTGCCCTGGGCGCCCATCGGAATAAGCTGGTTCACATTCGACTCCCAGACGCCGTACAGCGATGGCTCAGCTCCCTTCTTCTCCGGGAACCACCAGCCGTGCGCGGCCATAACCATCCATCTGGGGACGACGGGAGTTACCTTCGCCTTCAGCTTGCAGCGTCCCATCCAGTTCTCCACCCACACCCACTCCCCGTTTGCGGCCCCGATCCCCAAGGCCGTATCAGGGTGAATTTCGACCACCGGATCCGGGTCAACGGCCCGGAGCCAGGGGATATTCCGGTGCTCCGAATGAAAATAGACCGGCGACCGCCTCCCCGTAGACAGGATCAAGGGATACTCTTTGTACTTCTCCGGCAGGCTCACCGGCGTGAAAGGCGGCTCCTCATAGTGCGGCAGTGGTTCCAGTCCCCATCCCTCCCGCAACGACGCGTACAGTTCAATCAGTCCCGACGCCGTCTGGAAACCGGGCCGGCCATCTGGCCGCAGCTTACCGGCTTCGAACCGGTGATACGGGTGACTGGCATGCCCCTCCGGCGGAAAGACAAAACCCTTCTCCTGCAGGTCGGCGAAGGTCATCCCGGACGGCTCCAGTATCTCATCGAAGAGCTCACTGAGACTGTTCCATTTCAGCTTCGGGTCAAACCGCTTGGCCAGCTCGAAGTTGATTTCGATGTCGGGCTTGCAGTCATCCACCGTCATCGCCTTGTTAATACTCTGCAGGGGTACCCACCAGGTCCGCAGGGTATTCTTCTCGAGGAACGTCGCCGCCGGCAGCACGACATCAGCCAGTTGAGTGGTTGGCGTGTGGAACAGATCGACGGCAACGACGAAGTCCAGCTTCTTGAGCGCCTCCACCCATCGTTTAGGGTCGAGGCCGATGCCGGCAACCGGATTGCACGCCTGCAGCCACATTCCTTTGATGGGGTAGGGCTTTTCACTGAATATCTGGTCAATGGTCAGGTCGGGTTGCGCCCTCCATATGAACTTCCCCAGCGGTCCGTAGCGGTCGGCACCGATCCGCTTCTTGTCGATCTCCTTCGACTCCAGCTTGATGGCCCCCTTGGCGCCGGGGAGTGCGTAGGCCACCGCGTCGAAAGCGTAGCGCGATATCACGTTACCGCCCGGAACATCCAGATTACCGGTGATGCACCACAGAGCGGCAATGGCCTGCGCGGTGGGCGTAATGCCGGGAGTCATATCGATGGGCACGCCCCAGTGGATCGCCGCCGGTTTACTCCCGGCGTAAAGCCGGGCCGCCTCAGTGATTTCGCCCGGCGGGACCCAGGTAATCTCCGACACCTTGTCAACCGGGTATTCGGCTACTTTCTCGCAGAATAGCGTCCAGACCGTCTTCGCTCTTGCTCGCTGTCCGTCAGCGAGAATAACTTCGAATTCCCCTGCCAGGGCCGGTCTTGCTCCAGCCGTCTTATACCCCACGCTTGCCGCGTCCCAGACCACGGTACGCCCTGAGGACTCATCCCAGGCTACGAAGTTGTCATCCGACCCGCCCTCCACGATATCGCTTTCACGGAGCAGCTTACCTGAATCGCAGTTGATCAGGTGCGCGGCATTCGTCCACTTCTCAACAAAGGCCCGGTCATACAAACGCTCGTTGATGATCACGTTCAGGAAACCCATCGCCAGGGCGCCATCGGTACCGGGGCGGAGCTGCAACCACCTGCTGGCCCGGGAGGCGAACCAGGACAACCGTGGATCGATCGCGATGATCTTGGTCCCTTTTTTCATCAGATCGATTATCCAGTGGCCGAAGACGTTGTCCGGGCAGGAGGCCGGAATATCGTAACCCCAGACCACAATACACTCGGGCGCCGTGTAGCGGGGGTCATTGTACCGCTTCGGGAGCCACTGGGCGGCGTCGAGAATGCAGTAGTCGCCCTGGACGGTCTCCACGGCCGAAATTCTCGGACTGTAGCAGGCAACGCCGCTCAGGGCGAACATCACGTTCGGACTGCCGTAGGCGTAGGCGAGCAGGCAAATCCACGCGCCGATGTCACGGCCGGTACCCATGGAGAAGATGAAGCTTTCGGCGCCATAGTGCTCCCGGATCGAGCCCATTCTTGCCTCGATGAGATCGAAGGCCTCGTCCCAGGAGATCTCCTGCCATTTGCCCTCTCCCCGCTCCCCCACTCGCTTCAGAGGATGGGTGAGACGGTCGCGATGGTGCACATACTGGGTCATCGCCAGACATCGGGAACAGAGCCTGCCCTGGTTCCAGGGATGGTCGGGGTCGCCCTCGATCTTTACCAGCTTACCGTCCTTGATGTGAGCCAGCACGCCGCAACCGCCGTGACACCCTGGTCCCGCCGACCAGGTGGTGGTGCGAACAATCTTAACGCCTTTATCAGTCATTCAGATTCCCCAGGAGAGCTCTCCGCCAGCCACGATCAGTCAATAAACTGATGATAGCACAGACTCCCCCAGCATTGACACGGGCCCGCGCCCGGCCTTAACATGGCTGCCATCCAGTGAGAGGAGAGTCAGAAATGCCAAAATACTCATTCGACCACATTCACCTGTTGAGCCCGGACCCGGTCAAGACGGCCGATTTCTATGAGAAGATGTTCGGGGCGAAGAAGTCCATCCGCGATCTCGGGAGCGGCCGGACGGCAACGGTCGTCGACCTCGACGGCACCAAGATACTGATCCGGGCAAAGAATGAGGGTGAGGCCGATAAGCCGTCGCTCGATCACTATGGCATCACCACCGATAACCTGGAGCAGGCCATCACCGAACTCAAGGCGCACGGCGTAACCTTCACCATGGAGATGAGGGAACTGCGCCCCGGCTTGAAGATTTCTTTCCTGCGCACGCCGGACGGCGTGTCCATTGAGCTCATGCAGGGTACCGTCTAAAAGCCCCGACCGCCCCTGGGGGGATCGGCCGCGTCGGCGGCCCCGTCCTTCAGCGGAAACAGAAAAGGGCCGGACGTTGAGTCCGGCCCTTCTTTTCGCCTTAGTAAACCCGACTATCTGGCGGGTTTGATTTTGCGATAGCAGTCCGAGCAGTACACGGGCCGATCGCCACGAGGCTGGAACGGAACCTGGGTATCTTTGCCACACTCAGCGCATTTCGCGGGAAACATCTCGCGACGAGCTGAGGAATAGCCACCCCGATTACCGTAGCTGCCGCTGCTGCTGCTGCTGTAGTTGCTGCCGCCGCCGGTCGAGGCTTGCGTCGCCTTGCGGGCCTGTCGGCACGCCGGGCATCGCTTGGGCTCATTGGTGTAGCCCTTGCTCTTGAACAGCTCTTGCTCTTCGACGGTGAACGCGAAAGTCGCGCCACAATCAGAACAGCTCAGCGTCTTTTCTTCGATAGCCATTTGGATGACCTCCTTCTTCAATATTTGGTTAGAGTTTTGGTCATCCACTTGAGGACATTCTTGATGTTGACTCAGTGAGAGACAACCTGACCAAACCAGTTAACACCATACTACCACAGGCAGGCCCAAATAGCAAGTACCGTCTTAGGTGAAGCTGCCGGAAATTGGGTTATTCTGAGACTTCAATATCCAAAACGGCAACTGCCGGCGACACACCTTCAACGACGGGCGCTTGAAGGGAGACCACCTTCAGATCGCGGCGGTAACCGCACTGCAGGCAGTACTCATCCCACTTGTCACCAGCACGTTCCACGAGTAAATCGCCTTTACACCGGGGGCAACCCTTGAGTTTCCACTTAGCCATGTATCACCTTGTTTACGTAGTGGCGCCGCCTCGGCGCCCGATGGGAAAACCAAAGTTTACAATACCGATGTTAAGCAAATGTTAAAAGCAATAGTCTCAGGTTACAAAAAGGTAACAATATCCCGGGCCGTTTGGGCTACGAAAGGGCTACTCCCGGACCATGCCCCGCGGGCCGGCGTTGTCCTCTGCTGGTTGCTGCCAGCCGGCGGTGCTACAATGTCCAGTTATGCCCGACCCTGCCACTCGGGCCAAAGCCGCTACAGGAAGTGACGCTATGCCGGAAGCTAAGTTTCCTAAGGGAACGCTCGTTAAGGTTAATAACCGTGACATCAGGAACCTGGTATGGTATCCCAAGATGGAACCGCTGCACGGACAGACCGGAACGGTGGTCGACTCCGAATTCTGGTCGACCTATTTTCTTCCTGGCGACCGGGAGCCCACCGACGTTTTCAACTACACGATCCAGTTTGGCTCCGATGAACATGAGAACGTACCACAGATGATTCTAACGGCCGTCGAGAAGGAGTAGACGGCGACCGCCGTCCCCAACTGGTGGACCCCGCCGCTACCCCGCCGCTCCGGTGAACCTTTCTCCTGCTGCCTGACTAGATATGTGTAGGGACTACACAGGCAAGTGCACCCGGAGGAGGACGGAATGAGAGCATATATCATCAGAAGGCTGTTGCTGGTGGCGCCCACCTTGCTCGCCGTAACCATCGCCGTATTCATGACTGTCAGGATCATCCCGGGCTCAGCCATCGACCAGATGATTGCCGAAATGGTGAGCGGTGGAGGCGATGCCGATGTCGCAGCCATGAGGGTATATCTGATGCACGAGTTGGGTCTTGACCAGCCGATCCACATTCAGTACTTTCGCTGGCTGGGAGTGGCAAAGCAGGACGACGGCCGGTACAGCGGCGTGTTGCAGGG
Organism: uncultured Chloroflexia bacterium; assembly: GCA_963735055.1. Lineage (GTDB taxonomy): Bacteria > Chloroflexota > Dehalococcoidia > Dehalococcoidales > UBA2162 > JBBITI01. The sequence continues at coordinate 73,733 of CAVTJN010000015.1, forward strand.
TGACCTCGGACATTCGCTGTGGCAGTAGCTGTGCTGCGGCGGGTGGCGATGGCCCGGGGCGGCCGGTGTTTAGGCCGCTGACGGGTCAGCGCATGTGCCCGCTCTGAACGTACCTGTACAAAGAAGGGGTCTTACAGTCATGGATGTCGAAGCGCTTCATTTCGAGAGCCGGCAACAATGGCGGCAATGGCTCGAACAACACCATGATACCGAGACGGAGGCGTGGCTGGTGCATTTCAAGAAAGGCAGCGCCACAGCTGCGGTCAGCATGGATGACGCTGTCGAGGAAGCCATCTGCTTCGGGTGGATCGACAGCAAGCTGATGAGCATCGACAAGGAGAAGTTCGTCCTGAGATACTCGCCCCGCAGAGACAACAGCGTCTGGTCGAAAACGAACAAAGAAAGAGCGGAGCGCATGATAGCATCGGGCCAGATGACCGACGCCGGCCTGGCGAAGATCGCCGAAGCCAGGAAGCGTAGGCTGTGGGAGACGGCGTACACCAACCGGAACCAGGATATTCTGCCGTCCGACCTGAAGACGGCTCTGGGCGCGGACGAGAATGCCCTGGCCAACTTCGACAAATTCGCCAACACCTATCGCAACATGTACATTGGCTGGGTGACCGGCGCCAGGACCGCGGCAACCCGGCGAAAGAGGATCACGGAAGTCGTCCGGCGGTCCGCTCAGAACCTGAAGCCCGGGACTTCGGAGGAGTGATCGCGAGGCCCGAGCCTAGACCAGGGGCGGGTTGAGCCGCGTTGGTGACTCCCGGCTACTCATCCTCCACGACAACCATAAGCCATCGAAATACCGCGTTGAGCCCTCCGATGCGCAGTAGAGTCCAGTGTCTGTCCATCCGATGATGCTGCGAATTCCTTCGACCTGTTACAATGGATTCATACTGGCGGACGTGGAGGCGAAGCCGTGACAACTGCCAATCACGCCGAAGGCGGCGTCAGGATACTGGATGATATCCCGGTCAACATCGATGTTCCGATGGTGCTGCAAAGCATCAAGTCCAATGGATCGAGCAAACGTGTTGAAACGGAGATTCGCGAACTGATCGAGAAGGTCCTGCCTGTTGTCCGTCCCAAGGTGATGTACAAGGTAGCGCAGGTGACGATGGTCGACGGAAAACGGCTGGCGGTAGATGGTGTTGAGTTTACACACCACGTCCCCTCGCTGAACTTCAGCCTTGGTGAAAGGGTCTTCCCCTACGTTGCCACCTGTGGCCTCGAGATTGAAGCGATGAAATTCCCGGGCGACCTGATGAAGGACTACTGTCTGAACATCATCAAGAACGTGATTTTGATGCGGGCCGCCAGCAAGTACTTTGAGGACCATCTGAAACAGACCTACATGCTCCAGGAGCTCTCACGCATCGGCCCGGGTGAAGCCATGGGCAGCACTGCCCAACAGAGGCCGCTGTTTTCGCTGTTGGGTGACGTCGAGGGCGCCGTAGGAGTGAAGCTCAGTGAGCACAACATGATGGTGCCGGAGAAGTCGAGCTCCGGGATATTCTTCGAGACCGCGGTCAGGATCGAGAGCTGCCAGCTGTGCCCCAATCAGTGCAATGCTCGCCGGGCGCCGTATGACCCGGAACTCTTCAAGACCTTCCGCAAGAAGGAGTAACGAGCGCATGCGAGGCTGCCCGCAAGGAATGGGACGTAACCGAAGAAGCCATCCAACGCAAGGATTGACTGGCTAATCACAACATGGGCCGGTGGTGTGATACATGAACTCACTGCCAAGGGCTGACGGGAACGCCACCTTACGTTGGGGGCAGATACACTTCTCGAAGGGACAAGAACTCTTGGTACAGTCCTCGGCAGGCGGTCACGAAGTCTTCAAAGTACTTCTCGACAACAAGCAGGTACTTGCCGTCAGGTTTGACGACCATGCCCGCCGGATAGTCGGAGTCATTCAGCATCTTGATCTCGAGGTCTCTAGCGAAATATGAGAGCATCATGCCCCCTCTGAATATGCGGTAGACATCTAGTTCCCTGGAGTCAACCAGGCTGGCGTAATCTTTTCCCATCCGGCGCAAGAACGCTCTGAACTGCTTCGTGTACGAACCATCGCCCTGCAACGAGACATTTCCCATGAATTCCGTGTAGCACAGCAGACCCAGCGCCGCCAACACTTCACCGCCTGGATTCCCGGAACGAGCCAGATCAATTTCCCGTTTGACATCGCGATAGATGAACCCGGTCGGGGGCAGCACATATTCCTCGAAGAAATTCTTAACGTCTACATTTGTCACAGTATTGCCTCTGAGAGCCGCCAACAAGCGGACAGTGGCAGGGCGAGAATCGGACTCACCCCCAAAGGGGCGTTTGCTATTTACATCTTACGGAGTTGGAAGGACTGTACATCGTCAAGAATGACATTGTCGTCAAGCGTGATGATAAACCTCTTTTCCTGGTCAGGAATATCAATGTTGTAGTCCAGGGGGTTGGTCCCCTGCATCATGCCGGCTCCGATGACGCTGATCTTCCCCAGTCTGCCTTTGTAATCACTGTTCAAATGAACCAGGATCTCCACTCTGTCGCCGACACTGAAGTCTGACACCGCTATTCCTTCATCCTCATCTTAGTTATTTACTGCTCTCGCTCAGGCAGCATTCTCACCAACAAAAAAGCCCTCGATTCTCATTAGAAATCAGGGCTATTCACTTTGTACTGGTGGCAGGGGTGAGACTTGAACTCACGACCAAGGGCTTATGAGTCCCCTGCTCTGCCGACTGAGCTACCCTGCCGGAGAAAGCGCCCGCAAACCAGCCTTCAACCAAAGGTCATTCTATAAATCCTGAAGCGGAGTTGTCAAACCCAACGAGGCTACCGTGGCCAACGCTGGATTGCCACTTCCGCTGAATTGACTGGCGCGTCCAATCCACGGTCGGTCCATGAGGAATGGAGCAAATGTGCAAGGGGCATAAAGAAAGGGAGAGGCCTTTCAGCCTCTCCCTGCATTACTCGGGAGACTGTGATCTCAGTTACTTCTTGGCCGCGGGGGCCTCGACGGCTGACTCCTCACGACCGAACGATGACTGCTTCTTGGAGAACCAGAAGGCGCCGACGATGATCAGAACTCCGGCGACGGCGATGACGATCATCAGTGGCGATAGCTCCCGCTCCCGGAACGCCTCACCCGCTAGTAGAGGCACAGCGAGCACCGAGGCAAAGATGACCGCCACCAGGTTGATCACTTTGATCAGCGGGTTCAGTGCCGGGCCGGCGGTGTCCTTCATCGGATCGCCGACGGTGTCTCCCACTACGGCCGCCTTGTGGGCGTCGGAGCCTTTTCCGCCAAATAGCCCGTCTTCGATCGTCTTCTTGGCATTGTCCCAGGCGCCGCCGGCGTTCGACATGAACACCGCCAGCAACTGGCCGACCAGGATCACACCGGCCAGAAAACCGGCCAGCGCCTGAAGGCCAAGCAGCAACCCGATGACGATTGGGGAAACGATGGCCAGCAGGGCCGGAGTCACCAGTTCCTTCTGGGCCGCCGAGGTGCAAATGCTTACCACCCGGTCGTAGTCCGGCTCGGCCGTGCCTTCCCAGAGGCCCTTTATATTGTTGAACTGCCAGCGCACTTCATTGACGATGAAGTACGCGGCTCGGCCAACAGCGCGAATGGCCATGGAGCTGAACAGGAACGGCACCGCGCCGCCAATCAGGAAGGCAACCAGCACCTTCCACTGGATGAGATCAATCGTTGGCAAATTGTATTCTTCATAGAACGATGCGAACAAGGCCACCGCCGCCAGCACGGCAGAGGCGATGGCGATACCCTTGGTTACGGCCTTGGTGGTATTACCCACGGCGTCGAGGTCGGCCAGCGTCTGGCGCGACTTGGCCTCCAGCCCGGTCATCTCGGCGATGCCGTTGGCATTGTCGACGATGGGACCGAAGCTGTCCATGGCAATGTTGTTCCCGGTCAGAGTGAGCTGGCCGATACCGCAGAGGGCAATGCCGTAGAAAATGTAGATGAGATCCGTACCGTGCCAGATCAGGGCCGAGGCGAGGATCGACAGAGCGATAATGATAATCGACATCACAGTGCTTTCATAGCCGCTGGCGATGCCTGCCAGGATGGCTGTGGCCGGGCCCGTCTTGGTCGCATTGGCGACCTCTTTAACGGGAGCATGTTCCGTCGACGTGTAGTAGTCGGTCAGGTACTGGATGGCGACTGCGAGTGCGACGCCGATCGAGGTAGCCCAGAAGAACCTCAGGTCATGGGCATAGAACTGAGCGAACAGGAAGAACGAGGCGATCGAAATCGCGGCCGCGATAAGGTAACCGCGATGTATCGCCTTCATGGCGTTTTCGCCCTCACGAGCGGAACGCACCGAGTAGGTACTGATGATGGACGAGAACACACCGGCAGCGCGGACCAGGAGCGGGAAGATGATCCAGTAGAACTGGTGCTGCCCTGTCTGGTCAAGTCTCAAGGCATATATCAACAGGCCAAGGATCAAGGACGATACGATGGTCACCTCGTAGGACTCGAAAATGTCGGCGGCCATACCGGCGCAGTCGCCGACGTTATCACCGACCAGGTCGGCGACGACGGCAGCGTTCCGCGGATCGTCCTCAGGAATGCCTTTTTCCACTTTGCCCACGAGATCAGCGCCGACGTCGGCCGCTTTGGTGTAGATACCGCCACCGACGCGCATGAACAGTGCCAGCAACGTGCCACCAAAACCGAAACCCAACAGGACCAAAGGCGCATCCTTAAAGAACATGAGGAAAATGACCGTGCCGCCGAGAAGGCCGAGGCCGTCGGTAAGCATACCGGTAACGGTGCCCGCCCGGTAGCCAATCTGGAGGGCTTTAGTGAAGCTGCTGCGCGAAGCCTGGGCCACGCGTACGTTGGCGGCCATTGCCATGTTCATTCCCAGGTAGCCGACCAGGGCGGAAAAGCCCGCACCCATCAGGAAACCGAAGGCGCGGCCCAATCCAATCAGCCACGACGGATTCCCGTACTCTGACTTGACGCTGCCAAACCCGCTGAAGAAGACCAGGAAGGCCAGGACAAAGATCACCAGGAGGATAGTGCGCATTTGCCGCTTCAGATAGGCGTTGCCGCCGGTACGGATGGCTCCGGAGATCTTCTGCATCTTGTCCGTACCCTTGGGTTCGCGCAGAACCTGGCGCGTCAGGAAGGCCGCATACAGCAAGCCAAGTAGGGCCACTACCAGAACCACAATCAAAGCGGATTTCTCAAACGTGGAGGCGACGCTGAATGCGTCAAACAGGGTAATGTTCATGAGTCAAACCACCTCTTTTCTGGACATTGAGTCGCGCCAGAGAAGTAATCTAACATAAAGGCCAGATGAAAAGCAATACCCCAAAGATGTATGCCTAGCTACGCATCGCGCCCCTCCCAGACTCGCCGCCCGAACCCCCGGGACGACGAGGGGGCGCCGGCATCGGAGATCCAGGCCCCGCTACTTCACATTGATCCAGGCAATGTGCCGCTTGTTGACGGCCACGAACGGCCGGGTGCCGTAGAACTGGTTCTCCATGGTTGCCAGCGTCGTGTTGGTCAGGGGCAGGAACAGGGCGTCACCGTTCAGCAGGTCCTGGACATCTTCGTGTTCGCCCAAATGCATGGTCCCGCCCACAACGTGGGTCTTGAGTTTCACGGAAACGGGTATCCCGGACTTGGGCACAAATGGATAGCCCGGTCGGGCATCCGCCCCGGCGCCCCTGGCCAGGTCAATCTCGGCAACGGTTACCATCTGGATGGCTGACTTATTGACCAAAGTACGAACGGCATCGCTTTCCCGCGAAATGTCAACGAAATCCAGAAACTCACCGCTGGAATCATGCTGGGTTGTATAGAGGCTGTTCAACAGGTCAAGGAGTCTCAGACCGACCGGCCACCTTATGCGTCCGCCGAGGACTTCATCCTCGGTGTAGCACTCCAGGTCAAGCCAGTCGGGTGCGGTTGGCCGCAGCCCCATGAAAGAACGTGTCTCCATTCACCGGTCCTTCCCACTCTGGGTAGAGAATAGACCGGCCGGCCCGATTTGTCAACCAGACCTCAGGCTGGCAGGGGGGCCCTCTGTACTGAGCCGCCGACCTTTTCGGGCGCACCAGCCCGCGCCGTCAGCCGGTTGAACGGGCCGAAACTAACCGGGTAGAATGTACCCGGGGGCACTGAGGCGGATGACAATCACAGAGACGCATAGTCTGGCCGTCGGCGACCGCACGGTAGCATACACCCTGCGGCGGAGCCGCCGGGCGAGATATGCCCGAATCGAGGTCGGGTCATCAGGCGGCCTCACGGTCGTTGTCCCCGCGTTTTACGACGGCGACCGCGTGCGACTGTTATTGCTGAAGAAGCACCGCTGGATCACGGCCAAGCTCGACAAGTACGGCGATCTCGAGTCTGCGGAACGCCGCAAACCGGTGAAAGCCGGCGACACGATCCCTTACCTTGGCAACAACATGCTCATCGAAACCGAGATGTCCGAAGCCAATGGCGGAAATGTCAGCGTCGCCGGCCAAACCCTGGTGGTGTCCCTCAGCCCGGGTCAAGAAGACGTCCGGACTGCCCTTGAGAAGTGGTACCGCACCCAGGCCCGGGAGCGAATCGGGTCCATCCTGGACCGATTCTGCGCCCGCATGGGGGTGAGCCACAACCGGGTCACGTTGAAAGGCCACCGAAGCCTGTGGGGCAGTTGTTCCCGAAAGCGCAACCTGAACTTCAACTGGCGGCTGGTGATGACACCCCTGCCAATCATCGAATACGTGGTCATCCACGAACTCGCCCACCTCAAGGAGATGAACCACTCACCGCGTTTCTGGCGGATCGTGGAGAGCCACTGTCCGGAGTGGCGCGAGTCGCGCCGGTGGCTTAATGAACAATCGCAGCGCTTGGGGAGAACGCTGGCCACCGAGTAGGGTCGATAGGGGACCCAACGGTAAGACCGCCCCAATCAGACTGCCGAAACGCCACTCAGATATCGATCGAGATATCGATCGAGATATCTATCGGGGCCTCGCCTATGGCTGGCTCGTCTTTCGGGACGCGGCAAGAGACCGGAGCCGCAGAGTCTCGGTAAGCACCTTCTTCCGCAACCTGATATTGGCCGGTGTGACCTCTACCAACTCATCCTCATTGATGAAGTCGATCGCCTGCTCGAGGCTCATAATGATCGCCGGCGTCAGTTTTATAGCGATGTCCGAGGTCGACGAGCGAATGTTCGTCTTCTTCTTCTCTTTGCAGACATTGACGGCGATGTCCTGCATCCGTGGGTTGGTCCCGACGATCATTCCTTCGTAAACAAACGTACCCGGCTCAATGAAGGTCAACCCTCTTCCCTGGGCGTTGTTGAGGCCGTAGGTCACTGCTGAACCGGGTTCCGAAGCCACCAGCACGCCGCTTCGCGACGAGGATATGTCCCCCTTCCATGGTTCGAAGGCCAGGAAAATACTGCTCATGATGCCTTCGCCACGCGTTGCCGTGAGAAAGGCGCTGCGGAAGCCGATGAGTCCCTTGGTGGGGACTCGGAACTGCATACGCACTCCGCCGTGGTCGTCGTGTTTCATGTCCGTCAACTGCGCCTGGCGCTTGCCCAGCATCTCGGTAACAATCCCGATATTGGCTTCTTTCACCTCGACGGTGAGACTCTCCACCGGCTCCATCCGCTTGCCGTCCACCACCTTGATGATGGCCTCGGGCCGCGATACTTCGAGTTCATACCCCTCCCGGCGCATGGTCTCGATCAGTATCGCCAGGTGCAACTCTCCCCGCCCTTTCACTAGGAAGGTATCGGGACTATCCGTCTCCTGGACCCGCAGGCTGAGATTGGTCTCGAGTTCCCTGAAGAGCCGGTCCCTGAGCTGCCGCGTGGTACTGAATCGTCCCTCCCGTCCGGCGACCGGAGAAGTGTTGACGCCAAAGGTCATCTCGACAGTCGGCTCGCCGACTTCGATGCGCGGTAAAGCATCGGGAGCCTCGGGACTGGTAATCGTGTCCCCGATGGTCACCTCCTGAAGGCCGGTCACGGCGACGATGTCACCGGCTGATGCCTGATCGACGCCGACTCTTTTCAGCCCCAGATAAGTGAAAAGCTCGCTGATCTCAGCGTTCGCGATCACCCCCTCCGGGCCCACACCGACCACCCGGTCGTGTGGAGCTACGGTGCCCCGCCAAATCCGGCCGATGGCTATCCTGCCCTTGTGACTGTCGTAATCCAGGTTGGACACCAGCATCTGAAACGGCCCGGTCTCGATTTGAGGCGGCGGCACCTTTTCCAGGATGGTGTCGAAAAGCGGCATTATATCGGTCCCGGGCACCGCCGGGTCCAGGGACGCCGTTCCGTGTTTGCCGCTGGCGTAGATCACCGGAAAGTCCAATTGGTCGGCGCTGGTAGCCAGTTCCAGGAACAAGTCCTGGGTCAGCTTTAGCACTTCGGCGATACGGGCGTTCTCGCGGTCGACTTTGTTGATCACCACAATGGGACGCAGGCCCTTTTCGAAGGCCCGGCGCAGGACGAAGGCAGTCTGGGGCATAGGACCTTCCACCGAGTCCACGAGCAGCAGACAGCCGTCGGCCATGTTGATTACCCGCTCAACCTCGCCGCTGAAGTCGGCATGGCCGGGAGTATCAATGATGTTTATCTTAACGCCCCGGAACTCGACGGCCGTGTTCTTGGCCATGATGGTAATGCCCTTTTCGCGCTCCAGGGCGTTACTGTCCATGATCAACTCGCCCATTTCCTGGTTGTTGCGAAAGATATGACTCTGTTTTAGCAGGGCGTCGACGAGCGTCGTCTTGCCGTGGTCGACGTGAGCGATGATAGCGATATTCCGGACGTCATTGCGGTAATTCATAGGCCTTAGTTCAAGTTCTCCCATCCGAGTATTCGTGGCTGATCAGGACGCACCGTCACCCGCAAACGAGCAACCACACTGGTGTTCTTCAAAAGACAGAACCGAGCGGCTAACGGTCCGGTGAAGTGACAAGCCACACGGCGAAGGGCCGGCTTATGGCTGCCGGCTGACCAGGATCGACCTGAAGCGGTGAAGATATACCGGAAAACAGCGCACCAACGATTTGATCCTGAAGGCGTTCTTTGCAGACTACCCTATGATATCAATATTACCACGCCTGACCGTATCCCGTACAGTGCCACCGGCCGGATCAGTCCGATCTCGCTCCCTCCCGACTGTCGGTTTGGGTCCGGGTAGCGGTTGCCCGACCCGCCCCAATTGTGCTAACATGCCGCATGATAAGGGCAGTGCATGGAACAACAGCCACAGAAAGTAGCCATGATCGTCGGCGCCCACCCGGATGACCCGGATTTCGGGGCCGGGGGAACCGTCTGCAAATGGATCAAGGAAGGCTGGAAGGTCATCTACGTCGTCTGCACCAACGGGGACAAGGGTAGCTCCGATTCGGAAATGACATCGGAGAGGCTGGCCCGGATTCGAGCTCAGGAGCAACTGTGCGCCGCTCAGGTGATCGGAGTGAGTGAGGTTGTCTTCCTCGGGTATCGTGACGGCGACCTGGAGGACACGTCGGTCTTCCGGGGACAACTCGTCCGGCTGATCAGAAAACACCGTCCTGATACGGTGGTCACTCACGACCCCACTCGCAAGTTCATGGGGCACCATGACCACCGCATAGCCGGGCAGGCGACACTCGACGCCGTGTTCCCATACTCTCGCGATCATCTGTTCTATCCGGAACATCGCAACGAGGGACTGACCCCTTTCAAAGTGAAGGAGGTCCTCCTCTACGGTTCCGAAAACCCTGACTTCTTTTCCGACATCGCCGAAACCTACGACCAGAAGACGAAGGCCGTCGCCTGCCATGTCACCCAGGTCGGAGAACACACGCATGACTGGGAAAAATGGACCAAGGAACGCCGGGAGCGGTCGATTGCGATGATGGGGCGCCCCGACATGCCGTACTGTGAGTCGTTCCGCAGGCTGGAAATCAGGCGTTGAACGCCTAAGGAGATCGCTATCGTAAGTTCATCTTCGAGCGTGCCCAACCGTCAAGTCGCCATGCTTATTGACGGCGATAACGCCCAGCCGTCGCTGATCGAAGCCATGCTCGCGGAGACCGGGAAGTATGGATTGGTGACCATAAGACGCATCTACGGCGATTGGACGAGCCAGAACATGAAGGGCTGGAAAGACGCCCTGCAGGTGCACGCCATCCAACCGTTCCAGCAATTCCGCTACACGATCGGCAAGAATGCCACTGACAGCGCCATGATCATCGATGCCATGGACATACTGTACAGCGGTGTGGTCAACGGATTTTCCCTGGTGTCGAGCGACAGCGACTACACCAGGCTTGCCACCAGGATCCGGGAGAAAGGCCTCTTCGTGATGGGCATCGGCAAACGAACGACGCCGCGCGCCTTCATCAACGCTTGCGAGATTTTTGTCTACACCGAGAACCTGGTCTCAGAAGTGGAGCAGCCCCAGCCCCGTCCGGAGCCGCCGCGACGGCGCGTGCAAAGATTGCCACGGCAGACGCCGCCCGTCGAACCAGTTACCCCCTCTTCCCCCTCGCAGCTATTAAAGCGGGCTTTCGAAATGGCCGTCCAGGACGATGGCTGGGCATTCCTGGGAACGATGGGAAGCCGGCTGCGGCAGTTGGACCCCGGCTTCGATCCACGAACTTACGGCAGCAGACAGCTTTCCACTCTGATAAGGACGTTCCCCAACATTTTCGAGATCAAAGAGGTCAAGACTCAAGACGGCCCTGCCCACGTCTACGTCCGGCTCAGGGAACAACACCCGGAGCAACACCCGGAGCCGTCGGCCAGTCCGGCTGTCATCCCGGCAGTCAGCCCGCCACCCTCTTTCTAGGATTCGAAGTGTTCTGCACCGTGCGGCACCACGGTAGCGGGAGGTCTATGCCCGCGCCATGGCCCGCCGCCTCATTTCGTCCGGCATCTTCTCAATCGCGTACCGCAGCGCCGTCCGGGGCATGACTGCCCGGTGCGCCCATATGTAGTCGAAGACCTCACTCTGGTGCGACTTGCTGGCCTCTTTCAACATCCAGCCATAGCCTTTCTGCACCAGGTCATCGGCGTCCGTGAGCAGGCTGTCCGCAATCTCAAAGATGCTTTTGAGGAACATGCCCTTCCGCGCCGGTAGAATCAACGTCACCGCGGCGGCGCGCCGGAGCCAGCGGTTATCTGATTTTGTCCACAGTTTGAGACGCTCCAGATATTGAGGGTACTTTTCTACAAATGCCGCCACCGTATGGTTGCAGAGAGTATCGCACTTGGCCCAGTTGTTCACATACTCTTTCAGCCAGTTTTCGAACACTTCAAAGTCGGCGGGCTCAAAGGCATCTCTGAGCTGATAGGCCCATTCGAACGCAATGGCGGCCTCTTCGCCATAGTCGGTCTTCAACAGGGCCTCACACTGAGCAAACACCTCGCCTTTGCCACGGGACTGAATCTGCTTGAAGCGCTCCCGGGCGATTCGCTCCACGATGTTGCTCTTGACACCGTGGAACTTAACTTCTTCTTTGAAGAAGGTCTGGGGACTGCGTTTGGGGGACGGGTCTACGTTCTGTTCCAGTTCCCGTACTATTTCGGCAAGCAAGGCACTTTTCATGAGGCTGCCCCCTTTCGATTTGACGTCGGTCGGCTTCGGCGCCGGATATTACCCCGCCCATTCGCTCTGATACCTGGCCCCGAGGCCGACCTGCATGACCCCATAGGCTTTCTCTACCTTGTTGCACACCACCGGGGCGTGAGGAGTGCCCTTGGGGAAGGCGATGACGGTCGGAACGCTGAAGGTATGGGTCTCATGCTCGGCGCCGATATCCACCGCCAGTTCGGCCCCGAGGTGGCTGAGATTGCTCGAATCGAGTCCGAAGAAGACCATGGCCTCGTCGTAGGGATGGACGTGCGCCTTCTTCCCCTGCCCGGGGTCCCACTGCCCGGTGCCGTTAAAGAGCCCCAGGTTTAAGTTCAAGTTCACTCCCTCGAGATCAGTACCCGACATGGCAATGAACTGATAGGCATCCGCCCCACCGAGCCCCTTCTTGACCGGCATCGTCTTCATAAGGTGGGCGTACTTCGTTCCGTCGGTCTTACCATCCTGCGGCACCGGGGAACCGGAATACTTCGCAGACAGTGCGAGATGGAAATGACCGAAGGCATGAGTCACGTGTTCGGTGACCAGCGGACAATGGGGGACGCCCCTGGCCGCCACCGCCACCGTGGGGACGTTGAATTTGTGTGGTTCACGTTCCTTCCCCAGGCACAACTCCATGTCCGAGCCAAGATAGTTCAGGTCATCGGTATAGCCAAAGAACATGATCAGCTCATCGAACGGATGTATGTGCGCGCCCCGGCCGGGAGCCCAGTCGCCGGTCTGCTCGTAGACTCCGAGCATGAAATTCAACTCGAACCCCTGCAGGTCCGAGCCCTGAATAAAGACTATCTCCCGCGCATTCGCCCCGCCGCTTCCCTTGTTGAAAGACAGTCCCCGCACCAGGTCACCGTATTTCGCCATGTTCCCTCCTCCTTCAGCCAATACCGCTCTTGATCAACAAGTCAACCAGCCACGCACATTCTAGGCGTTTTGCTGTAGAGTGGCAATCGCCGCGAGTCCGTTCTCCAACGCCGCTTACCTCACCCGCCCGCGCAGACGGCATCGCACGGACGGCGCCGTCCGCCGCCCCCTGTCTCCGTTGAATCGAACGACTGTCGAATGCTATCATGATGAGGTTTGGAAGAGGGATCTATGGTCGATTGGCAGATAACGGCGGCAACCCTGCGCTGTGGCGTCGTGGGCAAGGAAGTCACGCTACTCGTTTACAAAGACTGGTCGGTGAAGTGCACGGGCCATTCCCGCTTTGGCCGGGAAGGCAAGAACGCCGGCCGAGCCTCGAAACAAGACGAACACCAAACCGGCTGCGAAGGGACAGACTGCCAACTGGCTAACGACTACCGGAAGAAGCTCCAGGACGAAGAAATGCGCCCACGGGCCTGACGTCCAGACCCGGGGGGCATTGATCATCGAACCCTGACATCTCCGGCATATGTTCATTGACAAGGGCCAATGGTAAACGATACCAAACAAACGAGGATACGAATTGACAACCTTTCGCTCTCCTTCGGAGGAGCGAAGGCCCTGACTGATGTCAGCCTCGACATCAAGGACCGCGAGATCACGGCCATCATCGGGCCGAACGGGGCAGGGAAGACCTGCGTACTGAACTGCCTGAATGGTTTCTACAAACCGCAGAAAGGCGAAATCTACTTTGAGGGGAAGAGGATTACGCGCATCCGGCCTGACCGGGCGGCCCGGCTCGGGCTGGCGCGCACCTTCCAGAATATCGAGCTGTACGCCGGACTGTCGACTCTGGACAACATCATGGCGGCGCGCCACATGCTGATGAGAGAGAGTGTTATCGGCAGCGCCTTCAATCTCAGTGTATCGTTCAGCCGGGGACAACCGGCCGAAGAGGGCCAAACGCATTTCAGGACCAGACCGCCACTGGTAAGCTGGCCCCACTGGGAGGAGATCAAGCACCGTCACATTGTCGAAGATATCATCGACTTCCTTGAGATTGAGCCAATCCGGAAGAAGGTGGTGGGCACCCTGCCTTACGGCATGCGCAAGCGCGTGGAACTGGCCCGGGCGCTGGCGCTGGAACCCAAGGTCCTGCTCCTCGACGAACCGATGGCCGGCATGAACCTGGAGGAGAAGGAGGACATTGCCCGCTTCATTGTGGATATCTTCGAGGGGCAGGGTGACACCTACCCCGATACGCCCGTACTCAGAGACGGGATCAGCTGCATCGTTCTGGTTGAGCACGACATGGGGGTGGTAATGGACCTTGCCGACCGGATCGCCGTCCTCGACTTCGGCCGGAAGATCGCCGAGGGCACCCCGGACGAGATCCGGACCAATCCCCAGGTGATATCGGCATACCTGGGGAAAGAGGGCTAACTACTCCCACTTCCTGGTATCTACCACCCGGGGCTGTTTGTCGTCGATCGTTCCCGTCGCCACGATTTCAATGTGGTCGAGCTTTAGACGGCAAGCGTCCTGGAATCTGGTGTTCAGGTCTTCACCCAATTTCGCCGGGTCGGTACTCGCGCCCTGCAACTCCACCTTAAGATTGATCTCATCACGATTCTCGCGCCGCCCGATGACGATCTGAAACCTGGTCACCGCGGCGACCCCACCGATGGCTGCTTCCGCCTGCCGGGTGACGACGAACATCCCGCGGACCTTTACCGCATCGGACGTCCGGCCGACGATACCCGTCAGCCGGTGGGCGGTCCGGCCGCAAGGGCAGGGCGCGATGGTGTAGGAGGACATATCGCCGGTGCCAAAACGCAAGAGACCCCAGGCCTTGTTGTGAACGGGGGTCACCACGATCTCACCAACTTCGCTGTGCCGGAGTTGTCTTCCGGTCTCCGGGTCCACGATCTCCACCACGTAGTCGTCCATCATGTGCATGCCGCTCTGCCGGTTACACTCGTAGGCGATGGCGCCCCCCGGCTCGGTCACCGCGTAAGTCTGGGAGGTGCGAAGTCGATAAGTCTCTTCAAAGGTCTTGCGCAGCGATGGCGGCAGCATTTCACCGGTGAACCAGGCCAGACGCAGCGCGAAGTCCCGGGAAATCACCAGACCCATTTCTTCGGCACGCTTGATCAGGCTCATCAGGAACGAAGGCGTCCCCACAAATCCGGTCGCCCGCAGATCACGCATCGCCTGAATCTGGATATCGGTGTTTCCGGTCCCGGTCACCACCACCGTGGCGCCGCAGTCTTTGAGGGCCTCGTGGAACAGTATTCCGGCCGGAGACAGGTGATAGGTGAAGGTATTGACGACGACGTCTCCCTTTCGGAAACCAGCCGCCCAAAAAGCCTTGGCAAACCACTGGATGGCAGAGTGCTGGACCGGCTCATAGATCGGGCCGGGAGAAATAAAGACCCTCTCGACGTCGGCGGGAGGAATCGCCAGGAACCCACCGTACGGCGGGTTCCGTTTCTGCCATTCGATAACATCGGTCTTCCGGATGATCGGCAGCCGCTCCAGGTCTTTCATTCTCCGGATGTCAGCCGGCTTGACTCCCGCCTTGTCCATCATCGCCCGGGCCGTTGCAGCGTTGCGGTAGGCGTGATCAACCGCCTCGACCAGCTTCTGATTGAGATAGCTTTCCCGGCTGGGGACCGGCATCGTCTCCAGTTCGTCAAAGTACTCGCCGTTTGAAGGAGCCATTCTCTCCCCCTTAAGAAACCGTAATGCCTTCTCGCTGCCGAAGGACCGCTCGCCGAGAAGGGTGCGCTAAAGCCACCGTTTACGCCGCTTGTAGTGTTTCACTTCACGGTAGCTCTTCTTGGTACCCAGCGCTGAAAGCCCCATGTAGAATTCCTTGACGTCTTCGTTGTTGCGGAGGAAATCCCCGCTGCCGTCAAGGACAACCCGGCCGTTCTCCATGACATAGCCATAGCTGGCGATGCTGAGTGCGATTCTGACATTCTGCTCCACCAGCAATACCGAAGTCTTCTGTTCGGCATTGAAACGCTTGATAATGTTGTAGATTTCTTCCACCATGAGCGGCGCCAGCCCGAGGGACGGCTCGTCAAGCATCATGAGTTTCGGGGCAGCCATCATGGCCCGCCCGATCACCAGCATCTGCTGCTCCCCGCCGGACAGATAGCCGGCGATATTACGGCGCAGGGACTTGAGTCTGGGAAAGTATTCATAGACCATTTCGAGGTCCCGCTTCACCGCCCGCCGGTCCTTTCGCTGGTAGGCGCCCACGTTGAGGTTCTCTTCGGCCGTGAGGTGCTCGAAGACACGCCGGCCCTCGAGCGCCTGAATGATCCCGAGTTTGCTGATCTGTTCGGCGTTCTTGCGGTCTATGCGCGTCCCGTTCCATTCAATGCCGCCATCGGTAACTCGGCCCTCCTCAACATGGAGCAGACCCGAAATAGCCTTCAGGGTCGTGCTCTTGCCGGCGCCGTTGGCGCCGAGCAGGGCCACGATCGAGCCGTCTTCAACCGACATCGAAACGCCGTGAAGGACACGGATTACGTTCAGGTAACTGACCTCAACACTGTTCAGTCGCAGCATGATGGCCCATTCCCAGAAGAGGAGAGGGAGCGTGAGCCCCCTCTCCTCACACCTCTATTTACCGAACCACGAGTAGTCTTCGTACTTGACCATGGGCGCCTGCAGCCAACCGGTTATCGGCGAGATGACGCCCTTCTTAATCTGGAACACGCGCACTGACTTACTCAGCCGGTTGTCCCCCGGGGTATAGGTGACCGGACCTTGCAGGCCTCCCACGTCGTAGTTCTTCAGTTTCTGGATGCCCTGGGTCTCAATCGCCTTCCACGCCTCGGCGCCGCCTTTCGCCAGGGTCTCATACCCGACGTTCTTGATCGCGTTCCGCAGGACTTCGGCCACGATCAGGCTCTGCGCCCAGGAGGTGATGTAGTCCATGTTCCCCTGGTCGTCCGGATGGTACTTTTTGACGTACTCTTCCATCTTGGCCATACCCGGTACGTTGTCTTCCCAATTCACGGTCGGGAAGACCCCGTAGACGCCTTCCACTGCGTCCGCGCCGGCGATCTTGACCAGGGCCGAGGTGATGCCGGCGTGGCCGAGGCCGATGGTCACGCCGGGGAACAGGCCCAGGTCACGGGCGTTCTTGATGATCACCGCAGTGGGTGCCGGAGTGCTGGAAATGTACAGCACGTCCGGTTTCATGGCCTTGATCTTGGTAATCGAATCCATCTCGGAAGTGGTGGTGGCCGTGTGCTCGAAGATGGGATCGAGAATCTCAATGCCCAACTCCTCGGCCTTGGCCTTGAAAGCGTCACGAGCGCCATAGCCGGTCGGGTTGTTCAACAGTTCGAGAGCGAACTTCGGCTTGCCCTGCCCCTTCCAGACATTCTTCATGTAGTAGTCGGCGAAGATCAGGGCGTCATCGCCGTAGTCGGGATACTGACCATAGATGTGTTGCGGCGGACGATACAGACTGGGGGCCGTGAAGGCCGCTATGCCGGGAAACCCCGCTTCGTTCGCGGCCGGCATCGCCGCCGTCATCTCTTTTGACGATGCGACCGTGAAGAGAAGGGCATTCTCATCCATGAAGCGCTTAGTTACGGTGACCACCGTCGGGCTATCATATTTGCTGTCTACTGAGATAACGTCGATCTTGTACCCGTTCACTCCGCCCAGTTCATCGTTTATGTACTTGATGGCATCCAGATTGGCATGGGACATCGGACTGCCTTTTTCGGCGGCCGGTCCGGTCTGCGGATTGATCATCCCTATTTTCAGCGTCTGGCCCGGCTTGGCCGCGGGGCCACAGGCGCTCACCAGCGGCGTCAGCCCAACGATCAGGGCGAGCAGAACCGCCACCGGCATAATTGCCCTTTTGCTTTTCACCCTACACCCTCCAAGAAATTGTTCTAACATGAATTCTTACTACCATGGTTGGTCGGAACGTCACGACAATTTCAGACTACCTCCTCACGCGCTAGTAGGAAAACGGCCACAGACGGTACGAAGCCTTGAACAGGTTCCATCGGTGGGCCAGGCCCCGCGGTTCGAATACCAGAAAGAGTATGATGACAAGACCGAAGATCATGGGCGTCAGACCGGTGGCAAACCCTCCCGGCAAATGGGTAAGGCTGCGTTCCAGGAATGGTCCCACTTCCACGGTCAGGACTTGCTGAAGAAGGCGAATCAGCACGACGCCAAAGATGGGTCCGACTACCGTACCAAGACCACCAATAATCAGCATTCCGATGTAGAGCACGGATTCACCAAGACTAAACTGCTCGGCGTTGAGAAACCCGACCCAGTGGGCGAGCAGCGAACCGGCGATTCCGGCCATGAAGCAGCCGACGAAGAAGGCAAGCATCTTGTAGTGAAACAGGTTGATGCCCATGACCTCGGCGGCCAGATCATTGTCCCGGACCGCGATGAAGGCACGTCCGGCCTTGGTGCGCGCCAGGTTCCGGGCAAAGAAAGTGCATAGCACGACAATCGTCATGATGAGATAGAACATACTGCCCTCGGAGCGGAAGACGAGGCCGCCGATCGATGCCTTGGGCACGTTGATGCCGACAAAGCCACCGGTGAATCCCCAGTGGTTGATGACCCAGATGATAATGAACTGGGCGGCGATGGTGGTGATCGCCAGGTAAAAGCCCTTGACGCGTACTGATGGCATGCCGAAAAGCAGACCCACCGAACCGGCAAGAAATCCGGAGCAGATCAAGGCGATCGGGAAGGGTACGCCAAACCGGTTCGTAAGCATCGCCGATGTGTATGCGCCTACGGCGATGAAGCCGGCATGGCCAATGGATAATTGCCCGCAGTAGCCCATGAGGATGTTCAGTCCGGTGACCGCAATCAGGGTAATGCCTATCTGGTTAACGACGCTCAGCCAGTAGTTGCTGTGCAGGTAGAGGGGCAGCGTAAAAAGCAGCACCAGAAAACCAATCAGGAACACCCACTGTGTCTTGGTGCGGATAGTGCCGAGATCGTCCGCGTAGTTGTAACTCCGCTTGCCGCAGGGTAGTGTCATGCGTTATATCCTTTCGATCCGTGCCTCGCCAAACATGCCATAGGGTCGGACCAGAACCACAATAATGATGACGATAAACGGGATGATATCCTTGACTCCCGGCCAGGTCAGCGGGCTGAGATAGCCCCCGCCCAGGCTCTCGGCCAAACCGATTATCGGCCCGGCGATGATCGCGCCGCCGAAAGAGTCCAGTCCCCCCAATATCACGACTGAAAACGACTTCAGACCGGTCTCCACCAGACCGTAGGTAATACCGCCGATACTGGATATCAGGACTCCCCCCACCGCCGCCACCACGCAGGCGAACATCCAGGAACTGGAGAATATCTTCGTCACCGGTACGCCGCAGGCCTGAACCGCCAGTCTGGTCGTCGGCGGTCGCCCTCATGGCAATACCCATCTTATGATAGCGGTAGAACAGGCTCAGAATGATGAATACCAGGAAAGATATTCCGGCCACCCACAGGTACTCCTGCGAAATTACGGCGGATCCGATACGGATAGGCTGGGTGGGGAAGAAGCGCGGCATCGCGGCAACGCTCATCGGCCACGCAAAGACCACCACTCCCTCCAGAAAATAGGCCACCCCCAGCGTCACCGTAATCAGCGAGAGAATCGGCTGGGCGATCAACGGGCGCAGAATTATGCGTTCGATGAGCCAGCCGAGGATCGGGGCAAAGATGAGGACCACGGGAAACCCGAGCCATAGGGGAAGGCCGGCCTGCACCAGTACGCCGTAGGTGAACCACGAGGAGATGAGCACCAGTTGCCCGAGAGCGAGGTTCGCCACCCCGGTGGACTTCCAGACCACCACGAAGCCCAGGGCGATTAGGGCATAGACCATGCCCACCGCCAGTCCGGAGATCACGAGTTGCAGTGCTTCTGTCATAATTTGACTCCACCGACGGTCCTGATCTTGATGCCGGTCTTGACCGTCCCCTTCCGGCCGTCGCGATAGGTCACCGAAGCCTCCACCAGCACCTCACCCGCATTTTCATACATGCCCCGGATCAGCTCCCGGTAGCGCTCCTCGACGAATTCGCGACGCAGCTTCCTGGTCCGGGTCAGCTCCGCCTCGTCCGGATCAAACTCCTTGTGCAGCAGGACGAACTTCCTGACGCGGGCGCCCTCCGGCAGATAGCTGTTCACGCGGCAGCAGATCCTTTTCGATCAGCTCGGCCACCTCCTCCTTTTGCGAGAGATCGACGAAGGTGGTGTAGGGTATCTTATGCCGTTCTGCCCACTTGCCAACCATGGCAAAATCCATATTGATGATCGCCGAAACGAAATCCTTGTCCTTACCGCCGACCACCATGGCATCCTTGATGTAGGGGCTGAACCTGAGCCGTCCCTCGATATACTGGGGAGCGTATTTTGCCCCCGATTTCAGCTCGCCCATGTCCACCAGGCGGTCGAGGAATATAAGGTGGCCCTTCTCGTTGATATTGACGGCGTCGCCGGTATGGAGCCAGCCATCGACCAGAGCGGACGCCGTTTTCTCCGGATTCTTCAGGTAGCCGCTGAACATGCAGTCGCTTCTGACCAGCAGTTCCCCGGCGTCGGTGACCCGCACCTCGGTCCCCAATGCCGGCCGCCCCACGCTTTCGAACGCGATTTCCCCCTCCCCGTGAGACGAGATCAGCCCGGCCTCGGTGCTGGCGTAGTTCTGCCGCAGTTCGACGCCGATGGCGTGTATCAGCCGAAACGTATCGAGGCTCAACACCGAACTGCCGGTCACCGCGAACCGTATATGACTGAGGCCCAGTTTGTCCTTGAGCGGACGAAAAAGTAGCAAGTATGCCAGGCCGTGAAGCAACTTCCAGGAAAGACCCGGCTCCTTGTTTTCGAAGCGAAGGTCGGCCATATTATGCCCGACCGGGAGAAACAGGTTGTAACAGAATCTTTTCAGCGGGTTGGCGTCAAGTATCTTGACGTGAATCTCACTGACCAGGCTTTCCCACTGGCGGGGCCCGTAGATGACAAAGTTGGGGCCAATCTCGCGAGTGTCCTCAGCGATAGTCTCCGGCTCCTCGGGGAAGTTCAACCTGGCGCCGGTCAGGAGATGAGGGATCGTGGCAAAGAAGCTGTCGCCAACCCAGGCCGCGGGAAAGTTGGAGATCAGGTCGTCGTTTTCGTCCAGCGGGTACCTGTCGGTGAAGCCACGGGCCGTGGTTATCAGGGCACGGTGCGTGAGCAAGGCGCCTTTCGGCAAGCCCGTGGTGCCCGAAGTGTAGTATATGAAAGCGGGATCATCGCCCGTACCACGACGGACACTATCTTCGAACAGGTCCGGGTGAGTCTTCTCATATTCACGACCCAGACGGGTGACCTCCGCAAAACCAACAAGGAGAGGGTCGTCGTAGTTCTTGAGACCCTTGGGATCCCAGTAGATGATCTTCTTCAGAAGGGGCAGCTCTTCCTTGATCTGGAGGAACTTGTCGGTCTGTTCCTGGTCGTTGACGATAGCGAAAACGGCTCCCGAGTGTTCCGCCACGTACTTGACTTCCGACGGAATCGCGTCAACAAACGCTCCGGTGACAATGCCGCCCGCGGCCTGCACTGCGAATTCCCCCCAAAACCACTCCGGCTCATTGTCCCCGATAATACAGACAACGTCCCCCCGCTTGAGGCCAAGACTGACCAGACCCAGCGAAAAGTACTTGACGTTGGTGTAGTAGTCCGACCAGCTGTATCTCTGCCAGATGCCAAACTTCTTCATGCACAGGGCAGTGCGCTGGCTCCAGTTTTCGGAGTTAGCTTTGATGAGTTGAGGTATGGTGGCCGGAAGATCTATGACCACTGCGCTCCTTCACCGTATCAAAAACAAAGAGGGGCACCCCACGCCCGGGAGGTACCCCGCTAGGAATCGATGGTCGACAGACGATTCATCCAGGCCGGATATCATCACCTCCCGGGCGCACCCAGAGTGCGCCCGGTAAATGTGAAACAGCGTTGGCCGGCCGAATGAAACATAATCAGCATCTCAAAAACACGATAGCTTACCATGGGCGTAAAAGATGTGTCAAACAAGGTACCGCGGCCGGTCACCGGCCGAGACTCCCCGGCGGTCGTGGTTCACTCCTTGCCGGCATCAGGGACGACCGGGATCGTCGTGCCGGTGGCTTTCGCAATCAGTTTCCCGTCCTGATTGGTCACCGTCATCTCGGAGATTCCCACCCGGCGGCCCGACTTCAAGACCCGGCACTCGGCGATAAGCTCGTCGTTAACAGCCGGGCCGCTGAGGAAGTGAATGTTGATCTGGGAAGCGTAGCTTGGCCGGATGAGTGAATTAGTGGCGTAAGCGAACGCCTCGTCAGCCACCGCCATAATGATCCCGCCAAAGATCAGCCCGTTGAAGTTCAGATGCTCCGCACCCACCGTCATCGACACCTTGGCGTGACCCGGACTCAGTTCGACAAGACGTGTCTTCAAGAACTTCGCAGCCGGCTCGTTCGACTCGCTGGCTTTCAATTCGGCCACATTATCCATGACAGGCTCCCCCGTTCATGCTACAAGGATCGTTCGGTCACACCGCCTTTCAGCTCAGGCCGAACTTACGCGCCATCTTCCGGAAACCATCGAGGGCGCCTTCAACGGTGCGGTCGTCAACACAATAGGACACGCGAAAGTAGCCCGGCGAACCGAAGCCACGACCCGGGACGACCAGCACCTTGGACTCCTGCAACTCTCGGACGAAGGCCACTTCATCCTCAACCGGTGATTTCGGAAAGAGGTAGAAGGCCCCCTGCGGCTTCACCATCGAATACCCCATCGCCGTCAGATTCGAGTACAGATAGTCCCGCTTCCGCTGGTACTCGGCAATTGAGACGGTAACCGTCTGCAGACGGCGGACCGCATGCTGCATCAGCGCCGGCGCGTTCACAAAGCCAAGGATGCGGTTACAGTAGATGAGCCCGTCGATCAGTTCGCGCTTGTTCTCACACGCAGGATGTACCGCGAGATAACCGACGCGCTCGCCGGGCAGGGCCAGGTCCTTGGAGTGAGACGTCACGACAATGGTGCGAAGGTGGTGCGGGACCACCAGCGGAAATGCGATTCCGTCGTAGACGATCTTACGGTACGCTTCATCGCTAATGACATATATCTTCGTCCCGAATTGCGCTTCTTTCTTCTGGACGGCTTGCCCCAGAGCCTCCAGACAATCCGCGCTGTAGACTACCCCGGTGGGATTGTTCGGCGAATTGATGATGATCGCTTTGGTCCGTGGAGTCACGACTGATTCCAGCAGGGCGACATCCGGTAGAAATCCATCACCAGTCAACACTAGCTTGCTGACACCGCCATGGTTGTCCACGTAGCTGAGATACTCGACGAAGAAGGGCGCCAGGATGATTACCTCATCGCCGGGATTTAGTATTGCCTTCAAAACCACGTTCAGAGCGCCGGCCGCTCCCCCGGTCATCACGATGTCATCGGCGCTGAACTGCAGGCCGGACTCGTCGGCGAGGGCCTTGGCGACCGCGGCCCGCGTTTCTCGGTAGCCGGCGTTCTCCATGTACCGGTGCATCCCCGGCGGCGGGTTCTCGACAAGCTGCCTCAGTTCCTTCCGGAACTCCTCCGGGGGTTCCATGATCGGGTTACCCAGCGAAAGATCGAAGACATTCTCCACGCCATACTTTTGTTTCAGGGCAATCCCTTCCTCAAACATGCGCCGGATCCATGAGCCCTGGGCCATGCCCGTCTTGATCCTGTCAGCGACCGACATTACCCATTTCCTTCCTGCCTGCCTCGAAGGCCAGCATGTTGATCTGTCTGAACTTCGGCGGCACTCGCAGTCCGATCGTCTCTTCCCAGACACTGATGTCCAGCGGCAGGAAACACGACGCGCAGCCGAGCATGAAAGTGTTTAGCGCCCGCACGTCACCGGCCTTACGCGCCTGTTCGTTACCTTCCACATAATGGACCCGCTCCGTCCGGTGGTTGAGAATCGCTCTCACTTCTTCGTCCTCAGGATACTTCTCGTAGCCCAGATTAACGGCCAACGGCGGCTGCGCATAACGGTTGATGATGACCGTTGAGTCACTGTGGAGGTAGTTGGTCCAGCGGGCAGCCTCCAGCTTCTCGAACGCCAGGAGCAGATCGACCTCCCCCTCTCTTATCAGAGGGGACCAGACCCTGGACCCGATTCTCACGTGGCTGAGTACCGCCCCACCCCGCTGCGCCATCCCCAGGGTATCGGTCTTCTTGACATCGTAGCCGGCGGACATCGCCGCCTCGCCGATAATATCCGAGGCGAGAACGATCCCCTGCCCCCCCACCCCGGTCACCAGCAATCCGGTTTGCTTCATGATGCGGTCACCGCGCTTTCGGAATCACCGATAGCGTGACGTGGGCACAGCTGATGACAGACAGCGCATGCCTGACCATAGCAGAGACCGGGATCGATTCGCACCTGACCTTCTTCAGACTGTATGGCCGGGCAGCCGATCAGCAGGCAGGTACCGCACTGGTTGCATTTTTCGGCATCAACGACGCTGGGAACGGAGCGCCGCTTCACGTGGGCGGCGCAGTCGCCCCGCACCACGATCACTGAAAGCTCCGGGACCTCCAGGGACTCGCGGACCGCGGTTCGCAGGTCTTTCAGATTGAAGGCATCGACCACCCGCACGTGCTTGACGCCGACACCGCGGACGATATCTTCAATCCTGACCGATCCCGTCTGCTTACCCTGCGCCGAGACGCCGGTGCCCGGGTGTTCCTGGTGTCCGGTCATGGCCGTCGTGCTGTTGTCCAGGATGAGCACCGTGATCGCCCCCTGGTTGTAAACCGCATTCACCAGCGGCGTTATGCCCGAGTGCAAGAACGTGGAATCGCCGATAACGGCCACCACCCGGTCACGACCGATGCCCGCCTTCACCATACCCAGGGCCTGTCCGATGCTGGCCCCCATGCAGGCGGTCGTATCCATCGCATTAAGCGGAGGATACGCGCCGAGGGTATAGCAGCCGATATCGCCGGCGATGATCAGCTTCGGCTCGCGCCCCGCCTTATCCTTGGCCCCCGGCAATCTCAAACGCTGGCCAATTGAGCTCAGGACGTAGAAGATGCCCGTGTGCGGGCAGCCGGGACAGAGAAGCGGCGGACGTTTCGGCAGATTGGAGAGGTCGACCCGGGCGCGGGGCGCAACGGCGGTGATCAGTCCCGCCCGGCCCGCCCCAACCGCCACCGTATCCGGGTCAAGCTCCCCCATGCGGGGGATAAACTCCTTACCGGTAACCTTGAGACCCATCGCCTGGATGCTCTCCTGGAGAAAAGGATCGAGCTCTTCGATGACGATCAGTCTCTCGACTTTGCCGGCGAAATCCCGGATCAGGTCTTCAGGCAATGGGTAGGAAATGCCAAGCTTCAAGAATGAGGCCTTGGGGAATACTTCCCGGGCATACTGATAGGCGATGCCGCCGGTAACAATGCCGATGGAAAGATCACCCATCTCCACGCGATTCAGTGGCGACGTCCGCCCGTAAGCCGCCAGTTTAACCAGCCGCTCCTCGATTACGGGTGGCGAAGACGGGCGTGTACCGGCAGCATGACATACTTGGCCAGGTCATGTTTGAAGCCTGCCGGACGTCCCGGAGAAATACGCCGGCCTCGCAGATCTACGATCGACTTGGAGTGGGAGATACGCGTCGTCGTTCTCACGATGACCGGCGTGTCGAATTTCTCGCTGATCTCATAAGCGTAAGCCATGATATCGTACGCTTCCTGACTGTCGGAAGGTTCCAGGATCGGCACCTTGGCCAGCCGCCCGTAGTGACGGTTGTCCTGTTCGTTCTGGGAACTGTGGGTGCCCGGGTCATCGGCGCTGATCACCACCATTCCCCCGTCGATACCGGTGGTCGACGCGGCCATGAACGGGTCCACCGCCACGTTCAGCCCCACCTGTTTCATGGAGACAAGAACGCGGACGCCGGCGTAGGCGGCGCCAAGCCCCACCTCCATCGCCACTTTTTCATTGGTCGACCATTCAGCGTAGACGTCTTCAAAGCGGGCGATGGACTCGAGTATCTCTGTACTCGGGGTGCCGGGATACGCGGTGGCCACCTTCACTCCAGCGTGATAAGCGCCCCAGGCAAACGCCTCATTACCGGACAGCAGTCTCTTCATTTGGTTTCAAGTTAGCATCTGGGAATTGCGGGTGTCAATAGGATCCGGCGAGGCGTCGGCCATCGGGCAGGGCGTCACGGGGCAAGTCGGACGCCTACCGCGTAAACACGATATGCTTCTGCCAGTGTTCCGATGGCTGGGGAAAATCGGAGCGGAAATGGGCGCCGCGGCTCTCCTCCCGAATCAACGCTGACTCGGTCATCAGCCGGGCGGCAACCACCAGATTGGTGAGTTCGTGACTGGGCCGGTCCACCGGCGGGGGGAGGATCTTCTGCCATGCGCCCAGAATATCGGCGGTCTCGCGAAGGCCATGGCCATCGCGAATTATGCCGACCTTCTCCCACAACAACTCCTGCAGGGCCAAAATGCTGGGCGCCCCCTTCGGTTCGGAAGGGTTCCGCTCACTCAGCTTACGGTATATGTATTCCTCGCCCATGACGTCGGCCGGTGAATCCTCAGCCCCGATGGTCCGGCTCACGATCCGTCTTCCGAACACCAGTGCATCAAGCAAGGAGTTGGATGCCAGCCGGTTCGCTCCATGCACCCCGGTGCAGGCGGTCTCACCACACGCGTATAGCCCGGCAATGTTGGTCGCTCCCCAGTGGTCCGTTTTCACGCCGCCGATCATGTAGTGGGCTGCCGGAGCCACCGGGATCATTTCCTTGGTGATGTCGATGCCCTGTTTGAGGCAGACCTGGTAGATATTGGGGAACCGCGTGGTCACCGTCCGCGCCGGCAAATGGGTCACGTCCAGGAAGACCGTATCTGAGCCGGTCTTCTCCATCTCGTAAAGAATGCTGCGTGCCACCACGTCGCGCGGGGCCAGGTCTCCTTGCGCCGCGTAGTCGTGCATAAACGCATGGTTGTTTACGTTGCGCAGTATTCCCCCCTCACCCCGCACCGCCTCAGAAATGAGAAAGGCATTCACCCCCGGCAGACGCAGGGCAGTGGGGTGGAATTGGAAGAACTCCATATCGGCAATTTCGGCGCCTGCTCTGAAAGCCAGCGCGATACCATCGCCGGTGGCCACGTCAGGGTTGGTATTGAACTTGAAGAGCCGGGCCGCGCCTCCGGAGGCCAGAATCAGGTATTTGCAGCCCAGTTCTTCGGCGGCGCCGGTCTTGGCGTCCATAACTTCCACGCCCCGAACGGTGTTGCCTTCAACGAGTATCTCAGTTATAAGCGAATGCTCGCGCACCCGAATGCCCGCGGCCTGGGCGCGGTTACTGAGAGTAGTCTCGATATGCTCGCCGGTGCTGTCGCCCCCGGCGTGAAGGACTCGGGGCACGCTGTGGGCGGCCTCGCGGGCCAGAGCGATCTCACCCTCCAGGGTGTCAAACGGCACCCCGAGAGCGACCAATTCGATGATGCGGTCGGGAGCTTCGGTAACCAGAATCCGAACCGACTCGTCGTCACTAAGACCCGCCCCGGCGGCGATCGTGTCCCGGAAATGGAGTTCCGGCGAGTCATTAGTGCCGATAGCCGCCGCAATCCCGCCCTGGGCGAAACGCGTATTGCATTCGTCAATGCCACCCTTGGTGATAGTCAGGACAGTCCCGTGCTCCCTGGCCAGCAGCGCGGTGTAAAGCCCGGCGATGCCTGACCCGATGATGATATAGTCGTATTGCTTCATCGACGTCCTCAACGGCAGACGGCCTAGAGCACCGCCTCTCGATGCCGTGCACTGTGACACTGCAGATTGACGGCAACGGGCAGGCTGGCGATGTGCGCCGGAAAGACCTCGGCGTGGACGGCCAGCGCCGTCACCGTCCCCCCGTATCCCATGGCGCCGATACCCAACTGGTTAACCCGTTGCAGGATTTCTGCCTCCAGCAAGGCCACCTCGGCATCAGGACCGGGCTTGCCAACTTCCCGCAGCAGCGCCCGCTTCGCGAGCATCAGGGCGTGCTCGGCAGACCCCCCCACCCCCACGCCCACGATCACCGGGGGGCACGGGTTGCTCCCTGCCTCTTCCACCGTCTTCACCGCGAAATCGATCACGCCCTGCCGCCCCTCAGCCGGTGTCAGCATCTTCAGCCGTGTCATATTCTCGGCGCCTCCCCCTTTGGGCATGGCAACAATCTTCAGACTGTCACCGGGGACGATCTCGGTATGAATGACGGCCGGCGTATTGTCGCCCGTATTTGCCCTGGCCGTATAGGGCCGGGCCACCATCGATTTACGCAGGTAACCGTCGGCGTAGCCCCGGCGGACACCTTCATTCACCGCGTCGTAGAGGTTCCCTCCGGTTACGTGAACCTCCTGCCCCAACTCCAGAAACACCACGGCCACTCCAGTGTCCTGGCACAACGGCGTTCGTTCGCTCCGGGCAACCTCCGCGTTTTCCATGATGCGACCCAGTGTATCGGCGGCGACCACCGACTGTTCGGCGGCCCTGGCCTTGGTGATGGCCCGGGCAACATCATCAGGCAGATAGAGACAGGCGTCCTGAAACAGGCGCGAGACGGTGTCGGCAATCAACTGGCACTTTATTTCGCGCATCCATTGCCTCTCAAGCGACCGCCTGAAGCCGGCGGCTAACCTTCAATCAGCGACCTTCTCAGTTCTACGCACATTGACGGCGTGTCAATCTGCATCGGACATCTCTCTTTGCACCGCCCGCAGGTAAGGCACGTATAAGCCATTGCGGCCGCCTTTTCGGGCTTTCCGGATATCTTCCCCGCCCAGACCATGCCGCAGCCGGCGAAGTACTTGTCCCCGAAGTGGCCGGCGGTGACGGCAAACACCGGACACTCGTAGAGACAGCCCCCGCACCGGAGACAATAGAGCGCCTGCCGTAACAACGGGTCCTTGGCAAGCTCGGTCCGCCCGTCATCCAGGAAAATCACGTGCAGTTCTGCCGGGCCGTGAGCCCCATAGGTGGTCACTTTTTCGATGTCGCCGGTCTTGCTCGGCCCCGATATCAGGCTCACGTAGGTCGGGACGGTATAGTTGGCATATCGCCAGGTCACTTCGGCCACCTTATAAGCATCGCCCAGTGTGGGTACCAGTTTTTCCATTCCGACGACGGCGATATGGACCGACGGCGCGCTGGTGGCGAGCCGGATGTTGCCTTCGTTCTCAATCAGGAAAAGCGTTCCCGTGTCCGCGGCGACTACATTAGACCCGGTAATGCCGATCTGCGCCTCAAAGAACTTTTCGCGGAGCAGCTTCTTGGCCGTGGCCACCATCCGGCTGATATCATCCGGCGGCAGATCCTCACCCGTGATCTTGGAGAACAGTTCGGCGACGTCTTCTTTGGGAACGTGGACCGCCGGCGCCAGAATGTGCATCGGTCTGGAGTTGAGCTTCTGAATGATAAACTCCCCGAGGTCTGTCTCAAAGACCTCGTTGCCCCGGTGCTCCAGGTGTTCCCGCAACTCAATCTCGTCGCAGGTCATGCTCTTGCCCTTGACGATCAACTTACCTGTGCCGACCAGCTTATCGACTATGGCGAGGGCCTCGGCCGCGGTCTTCGCGATATAGGCTTTGCCCTTGTTGTACTCGATCGACTCGCAGGCCTGCTGGGCCAACTTGTCCATGTTGCCGATGGCCTGCGCCTTTATCTCCTGCACTTCCTCGGCCAACTTGATCGTATGCGGAAAACGCTTCATGGCTTCGTTGACATTTCCCCGGTAGCTCTTGATGGCCCGCGTCAAAGCCACCCGGATGCGATCGCTGTGCGCCGCGTCCATAACCTCTTTCTTGTATTCGCTGAAGACTGACATGCCGCTACACCCCCATCGCCCTGGCCACGACCTGCGCCAGGTCGAGGACCTCAACCTGGTCCGCCTTTAGTTCTTTCAACCCGGTCTTCAGTTGCATGATGCAGCCCGGACACTGCGTGACGATCGTGTCGGCGCCCGTTTCCAGCAGTTCTCGGGCCCGGTTCACCGCCAGTATCTGACTCATCTCGGGGAAGACCGCCTCAAATCCACCACCACCCCCGCAGCAGGTGGCGTAATCACCTTTGGTCCATGCCGGCTCCACCAGTTCGACGCCCTGGATTGCCCTCAATATGCGGCGGGGTTCTTCAACAATGCCCAGATAACGCACCAGCTGGCAAGGGTCATGATAGGCGATCTTGACCGCCTTCGGGTAACGCAAAGACAGCGATGGCAGTTTCTCCGCCACCACCTGCGTAAAATGCTTCACCTCGATGTCAAACTCGTCCACCACCTTGCTGACCAGCTCGCGCAGCGAGAAGGTGCACGACGGAACTATGCCGACAATCTGCCGGACATTCCGGGCTTTCAATTGGCGGCACACTTCCTGAGCATGCGTCTTGAACTCTTCGTGAAGTCCAATGTAGTAAAGCAGCCCGCCGCAGCACGGCTCATCTTCTCCGAGGTACCCGAAACTGAAACCCAGCTTCCTGAGCACCTTGACGGCATCCCGAAGGACTTCGGCGTCGTCAGCACCCCCCTTGGACATCACCCGGCGGTAGATGCCGGCAGGGTCGATGCCGATCTTCTTCGGCAGGCTCGCCAGCCCCATCGCCATATCGGAGACGCCGCTCTTGTCCATGCGCCTGCTGAGCGACATCAGCGACTCCAGTTCGCTGGCGTACTGGTAGCCGCAGCCGGCGAAGAAGATGATTTCCGCTTCGGACGGCAGATCAAGACCCTTGGCCCACTTGCTGCCCTCGCCTTTTCTTGCGCCAAGCAGATTGTGCTTCGTCGTGATATTGTCAGCCAGATAGGAGAGCCCCGGCGGCATCAAGTTCCTGTTTCCCATAGTCACCCCAAAACCATCAATGATGAACTAAAACTGCCGGGCCCCGGCGGGGGATTCCTGACTGGTCTCAAGAACCGTCCATCCCAGATACAGTCTAGCCAAGGGGGGCAGGTATGTCAAAAAACCATCCGGACCAACCGACGAGCCCTACAAGTGCCGGAACACGCGCCACGGCTTCTGTTCACCGCCCGGGCCGATCAGGTATGGACGGATCATGATCATGTTGCTGTCATCCACGACCTTCAGAATGTCGTCGTCCGGTTTGAGACCGCCCGTAGTGAGGAGCTTGCGCGTCGGCTGCACCACCGTTGCCACGCCCTTTGCATGGAGAATATCGATCGCCGTACGGTCGAAGATGAACGAGTCGGTAGCCGCGGCCGAGCCGTTGAGGGATACCTTGAATTCGTCCGCCCGCTCGATGGCGAATTTCGCCGAGTCCTCCCGGTTAGGTTGCCCCCCGCACTGGCACAGAAGCACCGCGTCCTTACAGAACGCAAACGAATTCGACTGGATGGCTTTGGCGCCCACCCAGGCAAGATGCGCGTCGTTCATCTCAACCTCGGTCGGTTTCCGCCTCGACATGACTTCCATACCGTATTTCGTATTGAAAAAGGAGGCTTTGTCGACTTCGGTGATGACGGGCTTACCGCCAACTGTCCACTTCATGTTGTACCCGGACACGCCTGCCCAAATCTTGTCCCAGGTATCGATGGCGGACACGTCGACGATCCGCAGGTTCTTCATCACGTCGCCAAGCGCTTCGGCGCAGCCTTCTTCAAATCCCGGGGCCGCCAGCACGTCAAGAACAAACTTCTCTCTGCGGTTCTTGTCCACCAGGAAATCGGTGGTGGCGCGGGTGAGTCTGGAAGAGGTGGCCATGACGCCGCCGAACGGCGATTTCGTGTCGGTGGCAATAGCGGCGATCAGTGCGCCCACCTGCGTTTCGCGCGACGCGTACACCGCCGGGTTGGTGTGCTTGTTGATCACCACCGCTTCGCGCCTGTTGTCGTGAAGCAGGGCCATCGTCTCACTGATTTCGACCGCTACGGCATAACCCAGCAGGTCAATATGGTTGGTGAACCCCATCCCCCGCCCCTCGATGGCCTCCCGGTACGAATCGCCGGGCTCCCCCACGAAACCGGCCTGGTGGGGGTTGTCTCCGCTTCGCAGCGGGCTGAGGGCGTACTTGACCTGAGTCCTGCTGCCATCATCGAATGTAAGCTCAATTCTCATCTCTTTGGGGGTTGGTGACATTGTTTCCTCCTCAATACCCGGCAGCCGGTCGTTCAGACACCCGGCTGATCGGCTACTATTTCACGTTCGGAAATTGCCTGCTTTGTAGTTCTCCGCGGCCCGGTACCCAGATTTCCGACGCAACTACAGACTCATCCTGAATCCCTGGGCGGAAGCCTCGAACCCCAGCGCCCGGTAGAAGCGGTGGGCCTCCTGGCGGCGGTTGTCACTGCTGAGTCCGATACGGTAACAGCCCGACTCCTTCGCCCGGCCGATGGCGTATTCCATGAGAAGCTTGCCGATACCGTTCCGGCGGCGGCCGCCGTCAACGATGACGTTTTCGACCAGTGCCCAGGGCAACCCGCGGTGCGACAGGTTTGGGACGACGAGCAGGACGAGCGATCCCAGGACCGTCCCTTCATCCTCGGCCACCACCAATTCAAGTCCCGGCACTGACATCATCCGGGCGAACACCCGACGGTAATCGTCGTGCGTCGGGACGAGCCCGGACTCGGCCGGAGAAGAACTGATGACCAGTTGGGCATAGAGTTCCAGGAGCCGGGGAATGTCAGACTGTCTCCCCTGCCGGACTACCGCCATCAATCGTAACCGCCTGCCGCTCTAGTAAATCTGACCCCGGAATATCGTCTGTTCCCGCGCCGGGCCCACCGATATGATTCTCACCGGACAGCCGCAGATTCCCTCGAGGCGCTTCAGATATCGGCGCGCCTGAAGCGGCAGACGGGCGTATTCGCGGATGTCGCTCGTCGGCGTGGTCCACCCCGGCAACTCCTCGTATACCGGCTGGCAGCGTTCCAGTTCCGAAATGTCGGCGGGGAAGTAGTCGATGGTCTTGCCGCCCAGCCGGTAAGCTGTACAGATCTTGATGCTGGCGAACGCGTCAAGAATATCCAGTCGCGTGACGATCGCTCCCGTGAAACCAATCACCCGGCTGCTGTGGCGGGCGGCCACGGCATCGAACCAGCCGCACCGGCGCGGTCTCCCTGTGGTCGCCCCGAATTCCTGAGCCAGGTCGCGCAGGCGTTCTCCGATGTCCCCCTTGATTTCCGAGGGCATCGGTCCATTCCCCACCCGCGTGCAGTAGGCCTTGAAGACGCCGTAGACCCCTTTCAATTTGGCCGGGCCGACGCCCGCCCCCACAATGCCCATCGGCGACGATGACGTCACGAACGGATACGTGCCGAAGTCGGGGTCGAGCAATGCCCCCTGGGCGCCTTCCAGCATAACCGGCTCGCCCCTATCCAGCGCCTCGCTGACGATCGCAGTAGTATCCCTTATATGTGGCGCCAGCCGCCTGGCGTATTCCATGTACTGGTCGTATATTGCGTCGAGATCGACCGGGGCCGCTCCGTATGCCCCCACGATCACCCGATTCTTGAGTCCGAGTACCTGGCTCAACCTTTCTTTGAAATACTCCGGGTTCAGCAGGTCCCCGGCGCGGATACCATATCGCGCCACCTTGTCTGTAAAAGCCGGACCGATGCCTTTCCCGGTGGTCCCGATTGCTTTCGAGCCGAGGGCTTTCTCCTCCAGACTCTCCAGCACCATGTGGTAGGGCATAATGAGGTTGGTTCGGTCGCTGATGAACAGACGGCTGAAATCGCCCACGCCCCGTTTCGCCAGATCGTCCATCTCCCTGAGAAGGGCCGCCGGATTGAGCGCCACCCCGTTGCCGATCACGCAGACGGTGTGAGGATAGAAGATACCCGACGGTACCAGGTGCAAAGCGAACTTGCCCAGATGATTGATGACGGTGTGTCCGGCGTTGTCACCCCCGGAGAACCGGACCACCACATTAGCCTTTTCCGCCAGAAGATCGACTACCTTACCCTTCCCCTCATCACCCCACTGCGCGCCGATAACGGCAATAGCAGGCATTGTCTTCACCTCACCCAAACACAAGTCCTGGCAAGCCCTAATGATTGTACTACCCGCGGCTGGAAGGGTAAAGCGTCCACTGCAGAATGATTTGGACCGTCAGGCCCGGGTCTTTTGCCAGATCTGGTACAGCCGCTGCCCGACCGTTATCGCACTGAGGGCCGTAATCACCAACAGGGCGGCCGGAATAGCGTACCGGAATCCACTCAGCAGCAGGCCGAGTACGAGAACGATGATCCTCTCCGACCGGGTGAATATCCCGACCTGGCATTCCACCCCCAGCCCCTCGGCCCGCGCCCGAACGTAGCTCACCAGGAAGGAACTGATGCTGGCCAAGCCCGCCAGGGCCACCCCGGCCGGGGAGCCCTTCTGAGAGAAGTACCACATCAGAGCCAGAAAGATCACCCCTTCGGACAGCCGGTCGAGTGTCGAGTCAAGGGCGGCGCCAAACTTGGTGACCCGGTTGGTGGCGCGGGCAAGCGCCCCGTCAAACATATCGAACACCGATCCGAACGTCACTACGAGCCCGCCCCCTATGAAATGGCGCTGCGCAATGAGAACTGCCGCCACCAGGGTGATGACGAACGAAACGACCGTCAGCGCGTTCGGGGTAACTGGAGTCCTGGCGAAAAACGCGGTCACCGGGGCGGTGACATACTTCGCCAGACTCTTGCGGAATGCCTGAAGCCCCGGAAGTGATTCCGCTTCAGTCAACCGGACCAACTCCACCTGCTTCTCGAACGCCGGGTGCTGCCGGCGACTCTTTTCGCCTCTCGAGCACAGACTGGTAGTAGTCGACCACCCGCTGCGCTACCTTGTCCCAGCTGTAGGAACGCGCCGTCGTCAGACCGCGGTCACCCATTTGCCGCTGCATTGCCTTATCCCGCAGCACGGTCTTCAGCGCCTCGGCCAGCTGCCTGGCGTCCCGCGGGGGCACGAGTAGCCCTTCCTGGTGATTAGTGAGAACCCCCGCATAGCCCGGGATGTTGCTTGCCACTATCGGCACCCCCGAAGCCATTGCTTCTATAAGCACCACGCCGAAGCTCTCCTTACCGGTTGCCGGCGAACAGTACACTGTCGCGGTCCGGAAGTAGCGGGCACGATCCGCATCACTGACACGGCCGGCGAAGACAACATCCTGCAAGCCATGTTTCTCGATCCATCTTTCGTACCCTTTGCGCAGCCGCGTTCCCCCGCCAACCACGAGCAGGCGAGCCTCGGGCATCTCGGTTTTCAACTGCCGGTAAGCTTCCAGAAGACAGTCAAGCCCCTTACGTTTTTCGAGCCTGCCCAGGAAGAGGATGTTGGGACGCCCGTCATCGAAAGGCGGCATCGGCGCGGCATGGGCTGGGAAATGGCTGAGATCGACGCCATTCGGGATGACCGCATAATCGCCCGGTACGTACTTGCTGGCGAACTGCTTCGCCGGTATGGAGACCGCGATACGGCCATGCAACTTTCGCCGGCGCCGTCGCAGTATCATTCGGCCCAACGGCCACCCAAAATTGTAGCCCGGGGTGCCCTCCGCGGCGTGGAAAGTCCCGATGTTCACCGCATCCGAAAAACGCAGCACCGCGCTGCACAGCATCGGCACGAAAGGCTCGTGCAGGTGAATGATGTCGAACTTCTCGGCCGCCAGGACCGCCTTGATCTCACCGCCCAGGTTCAGCGAGATCGGTACCCGGCTGATCGAGTCACTCGCCGGGACGGGTCGCGGCCTGCCGATGGGGATGAACTTGTTGCCGAAGACACTGACCGCATTCGAGGCTGGTCCGATGACTCTCACATCGTGCCCCAGGACAACCAGTTGGTGGTACAGGTTGGCGACGTGACTCGCCACCCCGCCGGGGTATGCCAGGTCATAAGGTACTACCAACGCTATCTTCATGCGAGCGGCTGTTTCCCCGAGTCCGAGGCCCCAGGTCTTCAGGAAGATAACACGGTTATGTCTTCCTGGCCTTGCCCGGCTTCCGCTTTACGCTAACCGGAGGAACCTCCGGCTCCCGGTTGGCGGCGATGAACTCCTCGACGTTGCGGTGCGCTTCCTCGTCGGAGTACTGCACCATCGGCGTCTTCATGAAGTACGAGGAGGGACCCAGCAGCGCCCCTTTGAGGCCCCGGTCCAGGGCGAGCTTGCAGCATCGGATCGCGTCGATAACCACCCCGGCCGAGTTCGGGCTGTCCCAGACTTCCAGTTTGGCTTCCACGAGCAGCGGGACATCGCCAAAGGTGCGCCCTTCCATGCGGATGTGGCAGAACTTGCGGTCTGCCAGGAAAGGGACGTAGTCGCTTGGCCCCACATGAATATCATTCGGGTCCATCTTGTACGGCAACTGCGAGGTCACCGAACCGGTCTTTGATATCTTCTTTGACTCGAGCCGGCTCCTCTCCAGCATGTTCAGAAAATCTGTATTGC
The DNA here is from genome assembly GCA_963735055.1 of uncultured Chloroflexia bacterium. GTDB lineage: Bacteria > Chloroflexota > Dehalococcoidia > Dehalococcoidales > UBA2162 > JBBITI01. The sequence goes on from CAVTJN010000015.1 coordinate 109,705, forward strand.
CGCCAAAATTCAGCTGGTAGGTCTTCTCCAGCTTGACCCCGCGGTCAACGAACAGCTTGGTCAGGACGCGGTGCACAATCGTGGCCCCAACCTGGGACTTAATGTCATCACCGATGATAGGCAGCCCCCGGTCGGCAAAGCGGTCGCTCCAGTCCTTGCGGCTGCCGATGAAGACCGGAATGCAGTTGACAAATGCGCAGCCGGCATTCATGATCTGCTCCACGTACCACTTGGTGGCCATCTCACTGCCCACCGGCAGGTAGTTGAGCACCACGTCGGTCTTGGTCTCCTTCAGAAGCTTCACGATATCCACGGTCGCCCCCGGTGCTTTTTCGATAACTTCAGAAAGGTACTTACCCAGTCCGTCGTGGGTCATCCCGCGGGATACTTTAACGCCCGACAGCGGTACGTCGCAGAATTTGTAGGTATTGTTGGGGGCGGCATAGATCGCCTCCGAGAGATCCTTGCCGACTTTGTTCTTATCGATATCGATAGCAGCCACGAACTTGATGTCGCTGATATGATATCCACCGAGATCCACGTGCATCAGACCGGGAATCGTATCGCCCTTCTTGGCGTTCCGATAGTAGTGAACGCCCTGAACCAGTGATGATGCACAATTGCCAACCCCGATAATGGCCACATTGATACTACCTGGCATTTGTCCTCCTTCCTAAAAACGGCAAGACCGTGAACCTTCGGAATCTACAGCGGGATTTTGCCTGACACGTCCCTGATGTGGCCGGCGCAATCAGAGAAGAACTTTCTCCGGCTGCCACTCGTCTTTTTCAGAGTTGAAGCGTAACACACCCATGAAACATCCGTCAAGCGTGTACGCCCGGTGCCGCATCTCGCCTTCCGGCCGCCCCACCCCTGGAGGCGCCCCATCGAGTCCGCGGAACGCGAATGATCGTCCGTGACGGATCGCGTCTGCCTCGTCAGCGGTGGCGGTAAGCGCCGGCAAGTGCGACATTACACTGTCCAGGGGGGACAGCAGGCGCGACCAATCACCATCTCCCACGGCTTCGGCGAGTCTCGGAAGCGAAATGGCATCGGCGATGTCGAAGGGACCGTACCGCAACCGCGACAGGTTCTTCAGGTAGGCGCCGCAGGCGAGGTCCTGTCCCAGGTCGTGGGCGAGCGAACGGATGTATGTCCCCCGGCTGCACGTCACTTCGATAGTGGCCACCGGCGGAGCCCACGACACGAGGTCAATCGCGTAGATCTCGACCGTTCGGCTCGGACGGTCGACGGTGATGCCGGCCCGAGCCATCTCATAGAGGCGTTTCCCGTTGTGCTTCAGCGCACTGAACATCGGTGGAGTCTGCTGGATCGGGCCCCGAAACCGACTTAGCGCCAGCGCGACAGCATTGGCGTCGACGGCAGCCGCATCGCCACGTTTGGTGATCTGACCCTCGGCGTCCCCGGTGTCCGTAACCACGCCAAATTCAACTTCGGCGCGGTACTTCTTGGAGTGCTCCATCAGGTACTCGACGACCCGCGTGGCCTTGCCTACGCACACCGGCAGGACGCCCGAAGCCAGGGGATCGAGCGTACCGGCGTGTCCCACCCGGCGCTCCCGGCACAGTCGCCTGACGGCGGCCACCACCCCGAAAGATGTCTCCCCAAGAGACTTGTCAATTATCAGTATCCCGTCCATGCCAGAATCCTAACCGGCCCAACCGACTTAGACCCGCGTTGACGCCATGTCACTCGCGATGAGGGTCGCAACAAACGGGTGCCGCGGAGCCGGGGTGGTCAAAACCCGTTGGTTGCCGGGTTCGGGGCCGGCGGACTGAACCCGAACCGGGGTCCGGTACTTCGGGCTTGAGGTCCCCGCCTCTTCAGGGCTCGTTCTTCTCGGGGGCGACCTCGTCCAGCAGCTTCAGCAGCCTCGCGCCGCGCTCGATAGAATCGTCCCACTGAAAGCTGAGATCCGGGACCTGACGCATTTTCAGCCGCTTGACGAGTTCGTGATGAAGAAACCCTGCGGCAGCCGTCAAGGCGCTCACTATCTCGTGCCTCTGCTCCTTGCTGCCCATATTGCTGACGAACACCGTAGCGTGTTTCAGATCCGGAGCCGTATCCACTTCCGTTATCGCCAGGAAGGTGCCAAGACGCGGGTCTTTTATGTCCCGGCGCAGAACATCGCTGAGTTCTTCGCGAATGAGGCTATTTACCCGTTCCAGACGACGCGTCACGTGGCTCGACCTTTCCCTACGCCGTCACTTCAACTCTGAAGAACTGCAGGGCATCGCCAACCTGGAAATCGTTGAAATCCTTGAGGGCAATTCCGGCCTCGAAACCGGCCGCAACCTCCCGGACATCATCTTTGAAGCGCCGCAGGCTCAGAATGGCGGTTTCGGAGAGCATTTTTTCTTTTCGGAACACCCTGACCGATGCACCTCGGGCTGCCTTTCCCTCAATGACCCGGACACCGGCAATTCTGGCCCCCTTCCCCGCCGGGAAGACTGCGATAATCTCGGCGCGTCCTTCGACGACTTCAACCCTCACCGGCGCCAGCATGCCTTTGAGCGCCTTGCTGACATCATCGACCAGGCTGTAGATGACGTCGTAACGCCGGATGCTCACGCCTTCGTTTTCGGCCAGGCGTTTGGCTCCGGGCTCGGCGTCGGCATTAAAACCAACAATGATTCCCTTGGAGGCTATGGCCAATAGCACATCGCTCTCAGAAACGCCACCGCTCCCGCTGCGGATGACGCGCACTTTGACCTCGTCGGTGGACAACTGCTCCAGGGAAGCCTTAATCGGATCGATACTTCCCTGAACGTCCGTCTTTAGAACGATCGCCAGCTCTTTTACCTTACCGGCGCTGATCTGTTCAAAGAGATTCGCCAGGCTGACCGATCGGGTCGCCGCCTCCTCTTCCTGCTGCCTCTTTTCGATGATCGCCTTCGCCTGTTGTTCCGAAGCTGCCGCCGCCAGAGTCTCGCCGGCCGGCGGCACCGTGTTCAGACCCAGAATCTCCACCGGGCTCGACGGGCCCGCCCGCTTCACCTGTTTGCCGGCATCGTTGTACATGGCCTTTAGCCTGCCCCATGAAGTGCCGATGACGATGACGTCACCGACCCTGAGCATGCCGTTGTGCACCAGCACGGTGGCCACCGGCCCCTTGGTCTTATCAAGTTTGGCTTCGATAACCACGCCGCTTGCTGCTCGGTTGGGATCGCCTTTGAGATCCGCCATTTCAGCAACGAGCAGGATGTTCTCAAGCAACTCCGGAATGCCTTTGTTCTCTTTGGCCGACACCGGAACGCAGATGGTCTCGCCACCCCAATCCTCAACGACCAGACCCGCCTCCGCCAATTGCTGCTTGACACGGTCAGGGTTCGCTTCAGGCTTATCTACCTTGTTGAGAGCGACCACGATGGGCACGCCCGCCGCCCTCGCGTGGTCGATTGCCTCCAGAGTCTGCGGCATCACCCCGTCATCAGCAGCGACCACCAGGACAGCGATGTCCGTAATCTGGGCGCCGCGGGCCCGCATGGCCGTGAAGGCCTGGTGGCCTGGAGTATCAAGAAAGGTGATCTTCTGGCCGTTGTAGTCAACCTGGTAGGCGCCGATGTGCTGGGTGATCCCGCCCGCCTCAGAGGCGACCACATTGGTCCGGCGGATCGCGTCGAGGAGCTTGGTCTTGCCGTGGTCAACGTGCCCCATGACGGTCACCACCGGGGGCCGGGGCTTGAGCCCTGCCGTCTCCTTGTCTTGCTGGAGTTGCTGCTTGCGCATCTCCCTGACGGCGCCGGCAGCCTTCCTACCGGACTCGGCCTTCTGCCGCGCCTCAAAGCCAAGGGCGGTTGCTACGGTTAAGGCCGACTGGAAATCAATTATCTCGTTGATGTTGGCAAAAATCCCGAGCCGCATCAACTGCTTGATTATGTCAATAGGACTGGCGTGGAGCGAATCCGCCAGATGCTTGACGCTCATGGTACTGGGCAATTCCACAATCGGGGATGTCACCCCGGCAGTCGCCGCAGCGCCGCCGGTCTGCACTCCTGTATTCACCGCCTTAATTGGACTAGCCAACGGCATTCTCCCCAACCAGGTCTTGCCCTTTCTTCAGCAACTCATCCCGGTTTTCCCTCGTGATCTTAGTTCTCAACGAATGCTCCAACTTACCGGTGCCGATCCCCGCCTCCCAACACTCCCCCCGAATGCACAGGTACGCCCCGCGTCCCGCCTTCTTACCGGTAATGTCAATGTCCACCGACCCGTCTGCCATCCGTACCAGACGCACCAGCCCTCTCTTGTCCCCCACCCTACGGCACGACACGCACGTTCGCTGAGGCGGGAGCTTTACGGGACCGCTTCTAGAACTCTTCGTCCTCATCGGTGGAGTAGTCTGCCCCCGTACCAGCCCGGCGCAGCCTCCTGGCAGCGATATCCTCATCGCTTTCCTTACCGGCAGCACCCTTCTTCTTCTTCTTCTTAGGCTCTGCCTTGGCGGTGGACAGGATGTCTTCGGCGAAGCGAACGCTAACTTTCTCCGCCGGCGGCATGGGCGCAACCTGCGGCAGGGAGATGCTTTCAACAGCCATCCCCACCGGCACAGGTTCGGCAACCCCCGCTGCCACCTCCTCAACAGCCACCACCTCTTCCACAGCCGGCCGGGAGGCTGCCAGTTCCGCTTCCGCAGCGGCTCTTTCAGCCTCAACCACTGAGGCGCTCTTGATGTCGATGCGCCAACCGGTGAGTTTGGCCGCCAGTCTCACGTTCTGACCTTCTTTTCCAATCGCCAGCGACAACTGACGGTCAGGCACGGTAACCGTCGCCACCCCATCGGCGCGGTTTAGTTCAACGCCAACTATCTGAGCCGGATTCAAAGCATTCGCGATGAATGCCCCTGGTTCAGAACTCCAGGCGACCACATCTATCTTCTCACCATTGAGTTCGCCCACAATATTCTGAATCCTGATGCCCCGCAACCCCACACAGCACCCCACAGGATCGACGCCTTCTTGACGTGCCGCCACGGCCACCTTGCTGCGAGACCCGGCTTCACGGGCGATGGCCTTCACTTCGACCACCCCGGCGTGAATCTCCGGGACCTCAACTTCAAACAGACGCCGCACCAGGTCCGGGTGCGAACGGGATACTACAACCCTGGGTCCTTTGGCCGTTTTGGCAACTTCCACAATGTTGACTTTGAGCCGCTGCCCGACCCGGTACCGTTCCCCGGGGACCTGCTCCATGGCCGGCAATGCGGCCTCGGTCCTTCCAATGTCCACCAGTACTTGACGCGGTTCGATTCGCTGCACCAGGCCGCTGACGACACTACCTTCGCGACCCGCGTACTCTTCTATGATCGCACTGTGTTCGGCTTCGTGGAGCCGCTGCAGGATGACCTGCTTGGCCGTCTGCGCCGCGATTCTTCCCGCATTTGCCGGCGTTGACTCAACCTGAACGTTTTGTCCCAACTCAGCATCCGCTTTCAAACGGCGAGCTTCGGCCAGCGTAATCTCCGCTCGAGGATCAGTCACCGTCTCGACAACCATCTTCTCCGCCCACACCTGGACTTTACCCGTCGCCTGACTGATCTTGACGGATATGTTCTGGTTCAGGGTAAAGGCATCCTTGCGGTAAGCCGATACCAAAGCAGCTTCCACAGCAGCTATTACAACATCTTTAGGCAGATTCTTTTCAGCCGAGAGCTGGGTGATGGCGAGGATGAAATCACTCTTCATCTGGGGCCAGACCCTCCATTACGTTTTCCAGCATAACAAAAACCAAAAGAGTGGGAACCAACCCCACTCAGTCACTGCGCTAAATATATCACAACTTGATATTAATAGCAAGTTTTAAGAGGCGGACCGCACCTGCCGAAGGGAGCGGGGCATTGTCGCTCTTCTGACCGGAAATGAGGGGACCGGATCAATGTCGGTCTTTATGGACCCGGGCGTTTCGCACCGACCACCATTGCCTCAGCCGGGCGGCGATCGTCTTCTCGTAGCCCTGCTCACCGGGAACGTAGAACTGCTTGCCCTGGACAGATTCCGGAAGATAACTCTCGGACACGAAATGCCCCTCATAGTCGTGTGGATACTTGTATCCCGCCCCGTACCCCAGGCCTTTCATCAGCCCGGTCGCCGCATTTCGCAGGTGCAGCGGCACCGGCTCCCCGTACCCCCGCTTGACCTCTTCCTGGACCCGGGAATAGGCAGTGTATAGGGCGTTGCTCTTGGGCGCCGTCGCCATGTAGACCACGGATTCGGCCAGGGCCAGGTTTCCCTCAGGCAGGCCGATGAAATGAACGGCTTGTTGCGCCGCCATCGCCACCGTCAGGGCCTGCGGATCTGCCAGTCCAACGTCTTCAGAGGCAAAGCGGACCACGCGCCGGGCGATATACAAGGGGTCTTCACCCCCCTCCAGCATCCGCCCCAGCCAGTACGAGCGCGGCATCCGGATCCGAGCCCCGCATCGACTTATGCAAAGCCGAAATAAGATCGTAATGCTGGTCTCCCGCCCGGTCATACCGCAGCGCCGGGTGCTGCACCGCGTCTTCGACCGTCGCAAGCTGTACGATCCGCTTCCCCTCGGGATCGGGAGGAGTCGCCATCACCGCGATTTCCAGGGCGTTGAGCGCTATCCGGGCATCGCCTCTGGATATGCCGATGAGATGATCGCCTGCCGTCTTCTCCAGTTCGACGTTGAACAGGCCCAATCCCCGCGTCTTGTCCTTCAATGCCCGGTCAATGATGGCGGCAATCTGTTCTCCGGTCAGCGCCTCCAACGTCAACACCTGGCTCCGGGACAGGAGCGGTGAGGTTACTTCAAAAGAGGGGTTCTCAGTAGTGGCGCCGATCAGCGTGACCGTCCCATCCTCGACAAAGGGCAGGATGGCGTCCTGCTGGGCCTTGTTAAAACGATGAATTTCGTCAATGAAGAGAATTGTCCTTGAACTTTGGGTGCTTCGCCGCTTCCTGGCCTCATCAACGATCCTGCGAAGGTCAGCTACCCCGGCGCTGACCGCACTCACCGCCGCGAAGGACGAATTGGTGGTATTGGCAATGACATTGGCCAGTGTGGTCTTACCGCTTCCCGGTGGCCCCCAGAGGATCATCGATGGCAGCCGGCCCGCCTCCAGGGCTTTCCTCAGTACCCGTCCCGGACCGATGACATGGTCCTGCCCCACGTATTCGCTGAGGTTAGCCGGCCTCATCCTCGCCGCCAGCGGCGCCGACGTCAGCTGGATGTCATCAGCTTGACGCCCAAACATGTCCCGGCTATTCTCTTCGACCATTACTACCTCAAGATGAGGTCTTCCAGCCGGCGCTTGGGAACGTGGTGCACGCTTTTCTCGTCGCGCCAGTAGGTCGTCTTACCGTCGGGGCCGACCGTCTCCAGCACCACCTTTTCCTTCGGCTTACCCATCGCGAGGACGAGCAAGATTTCGTACTTGGCCGGTATCTTGAGGGCGGCACGCAGGTTGTCCTTGTTTGCCGAGCCCAGCATCACTCCACCCAGACCCTTCTCCACCGCCCCCAGCAGAATGCTCTGGGCAGCGATACCGTGGTCACACCCGAAGCTCTGGCTTATCTCGGTGTCGCCCAGGATGATGATGTACGCGGTAGGACGCTCCCCTTCGACCGGACCTTGCCAGCTGAGTTGCCGGGCGAACCCGACTGTCTTGAAGATGAGAGCGTTCCTCTCCGGTTCCACCGACAGCATGAACTTCAACGGCTGGCGGTTCGCCGCCGTCGCCGAACACCGGGCCAGCTCCACCAGGTCCAATAGCGTTGTCTCGTCCACACGGACACTCTCGTCAAACCGGCGGAAGCTGCGGTTATTCATTACCAGATCTTTGATAGTCATCTCGTCCCTCTCTTCGTCTCTAAATTTAAACTAGCCTGGCGGTGTTTGCACTCAAACGTCCCATGCCGGCCGTCCCTCAGGTGGCCGTCGTCACCCGGGGACCCAGATCTTGTTGGCCGCGATAAGTTCGGCGTCGGCGGGGAGGGGAAGCGGAATCGCCGACCTGGCGTAGAAAATGAACCCCCGGTAGGAGGTGAGATATTGATAGTTCTGTCTGAACATGCCGCCGGTGGCAGCAATGACCAGCGGACGGCTCGTCTTGGAAAGCAGGTAGAGAAAATCGTCAGGGTTGACGCTAACGATGGCCCCTGAAGCCTTGATTGCCTGGGCGATAGCCGCCGCCCGGGATACCGCCGCGGCGGCCGCGTCACCGCTTGCGTAGGCCATGTTGGCTCTTCCTCCCCCTGATTATTCGCGTGTCACCGGGCTCATCTTCGTTTGGGCGGCCGGTCCGGATCACTTGTACCGCTTGACTTCAAAGCGGTAGAGGCTGACATCTTCGCCCGGGGCGATGCCCGCCTTCTGGCGGCAAATATCCATCTGTTGCTCCACGCTGTCCACTCCTTCCAGATCAGGCAGCAGAAGCCCCTTGCGCCATCCACTCTCTACTATAACACCGTATTTCTTCGGATCAAGAACGGCTTTGTCTGCAACCGGAACGGGAGACGTCAAAACGTCGACGCTGTAATCGAGATCTCTCAGCTCGTGCTTTCTTATCGGCGAAAACCGGGGATCGCGGGTTGCGGCACTCACCGCGTTGGCGACTATCTCCGTGGCCACATTATCGGTCTGTGGCTCGAACGTCCCGATGCAGCCTCGCAGCGCCCCGTGCTTGTGAATCGAGACAAACACCCCGGCGCGCTCCCGCATCTCCGGAGTCAGTTGATCAGCCTCAGGTGTCTTCCCCTCGCCGACGTACATTTCGACGGTTCGGCGGGCCAGGCTCGCCAGTGCCGACATCGGCAGGACCATGATCCCGGCATAGCCGACTACGCTTGAATAGTCGCCGCCCGCGTCTCCGCTCGTCTGGTACCTGACCAACTCCGCTCGCCCCGCCCCGAGCTCTTTGGCAGCCGCCAGCATGCTCACCGCCGGGCCATATCCACACATCGTTATGTCAAACCGGGCCACTCTCTTCAGCAACTCGTCCTCATCAAGGTCCAGAATCGCCTGGACTGCCTGAGCATCCTTTGTCTTTGCCGATTCCGCCGTCTCATAGTGCGTCATGTCGCTCGATGCGATAATTACGGCCTCCCGCCCGAGTGCTCTCAGCGCGGCCGCAATCTCCCGGCCGATTTCCTTGTACGTCTCCCCGTTTGCCTGGCCAAGGACCAGGGGCACGAGCTTCAGGTCTTTGCGAAAATACTGAAGAAACGGCAACTGGACCTCAATGGCGTGTTCGAAGGCATGGGCGGCGGCGTCGTCCTCGAGATAGCGCGAGTTCTCCAAAATACGTCCGGCAAGTTCTGAATCAACTTCCACCTGACCCAGGGGCGTCTTCCATGAGCCTTCACCCATCAGGCTGAACAGCTTGCCCCTGCCCGTGTGGTTGGGGCAGATAATGACGACCGTTTCCTTCAGCCGCACCCGGGATAATACCGCGCCAACCACCGGCCCCGAGTAGACGTAGCCGGCATGTGGCAAGACTAGCCCGATGACCTCCACCTTCTCGGCAGCATCGTCAACCATCCCCTTTATCAGGTTCCGGAGTTGGGTAGGTGAAGCCGGATAGAATTGCCCGGCGACTACCGGTTGTCTTACCATTACTTCCCTCCTCCGGAGAGCCGGACGTTCAGGTCCGCCCCGCAGTGGCGGCACCGCGTACCGTCCACCCCTGTAACTTGGGTCTCATACCCGTGTCGCTCAATTACCGTTTTGCCGCAAGAATAGCAGACTGTGTCTTCGCTGCGGTGACCGGGCACATTGCCAACGTAGACAAACTTGAGTCCGATCTGTCGCCCCATTTCCAGTGGCGTGTTCCAGCGTCTGCACCGGAGTGGCGGGATATCCCTGCAGATTGTGGTTCGGGTAGAACCGGGTCAAATGCCACGGGGTGAGCTCACCCAGTTCATCCCGGATCCACGTGGCGATGCCGCGCAGTTGCCCGTCGTCATCGTTCATACCCGGAATGACGTTGGTCACTACCTCGACATGCATGTTCCACTTCTGCTTCGCCCTTGCCGACGTCTTCAGCAGCTCGCGCCAGTGAAACACCTTCGCCAGATCCCGATAGAACTTGTCGGAGAAGCCCTTGACATCCACCCGCCAGGCATCCAGGTAGGGCCCGATCATATCCAGCGCCTCCTGGGTGGCGTAGCCGTTGGTTACGTAGACCGTATACAGGCCTTTTTCTTTTGCCAGCCGGGCTGAATCCAGCGTGTACTCGAACCAGACCGCCGGCTCGTTGTAGGTCCAGGCCACTCCACGGCAATTATTCGCTATCGCCAGGCCGATTTCAGCCTCAGGAGACAGTTCCCGGCAGGCGCCAATGGCCCGACTGTCCGCCATCGCAATCTCCCAGTTCTGGCAGTGTTTGCAGTGGAAATTGCAGCCGAGCGTCCCCAGCGAAAAGACGGCGCTGCCGGGAAAGAAATGGAACAGCGGTTTCTTTTCGATCGGGTCAGCCGCCATCGATGAAACGAGGGCGTAGTTCAGGTTGAACAGCAGACCATCCCGGTTCTGGTACATGCCGCACACGCCATATTTACCGGGAGCGATCCGGCAATGCCACTGGCACGTATGGCACCGCGTCATCGATTCAGGGAGTCTCTCGTAGAGCAATGCTTCGCGCACTACTTACCTCCCCCTTTTGTTAGATTATAGCACCCGGGACGGCCGGCGTTGACATCTCCCGGCCCGTAACCTAGAGTAAATGCCCAGGAGGCGAAATATGGAACTCAAGACCCTGAAGTTCGACCTTGCCGATGGCGTCGCCGTGATCACCCTCAACCGTCCCGAGAAGCAGAACGCCTTGAGCCCCGGGCTGTTCCGCGAGTTGTCCCATTGCCTGGATGAGGCGTCGGAGAATCGCGAGGTGGCCGCTCTCATTATCACCGGCGGGGAGCGCGTCTTCTCGGCCGGCATGGATATCGCTGAGATGGTCCAACTACCTCCATCTGAGATTCGCTCCTTCTGGACCTTCGGCTACAACCAGACCTACGAGAAGATAGGCAAGTTCCGCGTGCCCGTTATTGCCGCCGCCGGCGGCTACACGCTGGCCGGCGGTTTCGACCTGGCCATAAGCTGCGACTTCCGCATTGCCTCCGAGACCGCAAAGTTCGGCCAGCTCGAGGTTAACGTTGGTCTGACTCCCGGCATTGAGCGCCTCTGGCGACTGGTTGGCCTCAGCCGCGCCAAGTATCTCGGCCTTACTGGCGAGATCATCGATGTTCATGAGGCTTACCGTATCGGCCTCGTCGACCGGGTCGTAAAGTCCAATGAGCTCTTACCGCAGGCTCTCGCCTTCGCCCGAAAGTTCGTCGGCAAGCCGCGCGAATCACTGGAGATGGCCAAGCAGTCCTATCGGGCGGTACTGGACATGGACCACCAGGCCGCCATTGACTGGGAAACACTGTTGCTTTCCCGGCTCATGGAAGGGACCGATGCACGCGCCATAATGAGACGATTCCTGAAGAAATAGCCTGACCGGGGATCACCCCCGCAGCCGCCTCACTGGCCGCCGTCTCGCCGCGGCGGTATACGGTATAATGAGGATGCACGGCCAAGTAGACCGGGTGACTGCTCCTTCACTGAAGGAGAGGAAAGTCCGAGCTCCACCGGGCAGGGTGCTGGGTAACGCCCAGGAGGGGTGACCCTACGGAAAGCGCAACAGAAACATACCGTCCCGGTGATGAATCGGGATAAGGGTGAAATGGCGAGGTAAGAGCTCACCAGCGGCCGGGTGACCGGCCGGCTGTGCAAACCCCACCCGGAGCAAGACCAAATAGGGGGATGATAAGGCGCCCGGCCGTATCCCCGGGTTGGCCGCATGACCCTTTCGGTAACGGACGGGCTAGATAGATGGTCACCGTCCCGGGTCAAATCGGGATACAGAACTCGGCTTACAGGTCTACTTGGCCGCGCACCGCGATCTTGCCCACCCCACCACCGGGAGCTGAACCTCCGCGACCTCGACCCCGGAACCATCCCCCGCTGCCGGAAAGTGACCCATTGGAATTGGAAAAAATCCGCGGACCTTCTGGCGCAGCCCCGCCGTCGGCGCTGTGGCAATTAGAGCGCCGTCAGGGAAGACTATTCGGGTGATGTCCGTCTGGGAATGGTGAAGGAAAAGATGGTGCCGCTGCCCGGCTGACTTTCAACCCATACCGTTCCGCCGTGCGCCTCGACCATACGCTTGACGATAGCCAGTCCGATACCTGCGCCGCCTTCGCTCCTGGACCGGGAAGTCTGGACGCGGTAGAAACGCTCGAAGACGTGCGGCAAATGCTCGGGGGCGATACCCTCGCCGGTGTCGGCTACCGACACGACAAAGCCGGGCATGCCCAAGCCGCCTGCATCGGCCGCTTTGGTTGTTCGCAGGGATGCCTTCACGCTGCCGCCGGACGGCGTATGACGGATCGCGTTGGAGAGCAGGTTACCCAGGACCTGTTCCACCCTGGTACGGTCGATGTCAACCCTCTGCTCCTCGTGCGGCAGGTCCAGTTCGAGGCGCACGCCCTTGTTGCTCGCCGGCACCTGGAACTGCAGTGTTCTCCGCTTCACCAGGTCGACCAGATCGGTCGAGGCAAGCACCAGCTTGAGTTGTCCGGATTCGGCCAGAGAAAGATCGCGCAGGTCACTGGTGAGCCGGGTGAGAAGAGCCGTCTGCTCCCTGATAATACCGAGACGCATCGAATCAGCTTCGAAGACGCCGTCCTGGATCCCGTCGACCGTACCTTCGATGATGGTCAGCGGAGTCCTCAGCTCATGGGCCACATCAGCGACGATCCGCTTGCGCCCGTCTTCGGCCTCTTCCAGGCCGGCGGCCATCGTGTTGAACGATCGCCCGAGCTCTCCCAGTTCATCGTTCGATTTTACGTCCACGCGGTACCTGAGATCCCCTTTCGTTATCTGTCGTGCTCCGTAGGTCAAGGCCCGTACTGGCCTCGTAATCAGACGGGTCAGCACCAGCCCGACGGCCAGGGCAAAGAGTCCGGCTACAATACCGGTGATCAGCAAAGAGCGGTTGGTACGGCTGAGGAACACGGCTTCGCCATTGGCTTGCACCGGCGTGGAAGTCGGCGGCCCACCCCGGCCACCACCCAGGTACCCCCGGCCGGTACTCCCTGCCTGTGTCAGAAACGTGAACAACTGGCCAACACCACTCCCGGAGACCGTGATCGAGACGCCGTCAGCCAGTCCAACATCCGGGGCCGCACGGTCGAGCCACTGCCCCGCCGTGTCGCCCACAACCCGGCCCGATTTGTCTGCCACGACCAGACGTTCGCTCGTCGAGCGTAGCAGGCCGGTCAACACCGACTGGACGTTTGCCCAGCCGCCATCCCGGACGAACGCCAGGGAAAGTGCCTCGGCCGCATTCTGCTGGTATCTCTGGTTACCCTGGGAGAGATACGCTCCAAACTCTCGGGTCGTGCTCAGATTGGAGAAGTAAGCCATCAGTCCCACCGAAATCACGACCATCAGCAGTAGCGCCCCGGCGATCTTCAGGCTGAGGCTACGCATTCGCATTCTCCGCCATCTTGTACCCGGCGCCGTAGACGGTCACAATATACCCGGGACGGTCCGGACTGAGTTCTATCTTCTTGCGAATGTTCTTGATATGGCTGTCTATGGTCCGCTCGTACCCCTCGTAGGCATCGCCCTGGATCAGGTCGAGCAACTGCATCCTCGTGAACACCCGGCCCGGACTGGCGGCCAGAGTCCGCACAATATCGAACTCGGTCGAAGTCAGGTCGATCGTCGCCGAACCCCGGCGCACCGTCCTCTTCTCCACATCGATGCACAGGTCGCCGACATCCAGAGTACGAGACGGAGAAGCCCTGCTCTCAAACCGCCTGAGCACCGCCCGTATGCGGGACAGTAGCTCCTTGGGATCGAATGGCTTGGTAACGTAGTCGTCTGCTCCCAGTTCAAGCCCGACTATCTTGTCAGTGACATCGTCTCTTGCTGTGAGCATGATTATTGGGACCTCCGACTCTTTTCGGAGGATCCGACACACGTCCCAGCCGCTCACTTCTGGAAGCATCAGGTCGAGAATGATCAGGTCCGGGCGTTCCTTACGGGCCAGGTCCAGCGCGGCCTTCCCGTCAAGAGCCACCGCGACCGCGAAACCATCTTTCTCCAGGTACGCCCTGATGATCTCAACTATTCTCTCTTCGTCATCGACAACGAGAATCTTCCTGGCCATGGCATACGCCTCACTGCAGATTCCATTCCATACTACTATCCTGCCGGGATGCCCGCAAACAGAAAGGTGGACGGTGCTGGACCGTCCACCTTTCTGTTTGCCAAATGGCCATCCGGCCTAGCGGTTGGCGCCCCGCATTTGCCGACCCAAACCGGCCCCCGCATTCGCTCCGGGATCACCAATGCACGTTCCCGAACCGCCGGCACGGAGCCCTTTCTGCCCGGTGCCGTTCCCGCCCGCCCACTCGGGCTGTCCAACGCTCGTCCTGTTCACTGCGCGCACGACATTCTGCTGCATGGTCTGCAGCATCAAGTCCGCCTGCTCCTGAGTAAGCGTCCCGGCAGTCACCCTTTCCTGGATTTGATCCCGCTTTGCAGCGAGGATGGCCTCGGTAAGCTGTTCTGCCGTCACTTTCTTCGTGTCCGCAATCTGCACCAGACTCTTGCCCTCAAGGCGCTGGGCCTGAATCTCTTCCTGCGTCATGCCCAGCAACTGGGTTACTGCCTCGGGGCATACCCCGGCTCCATTTGGACCCCCCGCCCGCACACCGTTAGGTTCTGCCGCCAGGGCAACCGCCCCCATCGACACAAGCGTAATCACACCCAGGGTCGCGGCGGCGATTGAGAGTCCCACCTTTCGTTTGATCTTCACTTCTCTACTCCTTTCTTTCGTGGGTTCTTTCCGAACCCCATGATGCCATTATGAAGGCGCCGTGTGGAGCAATTGTGGAGAAGCGAAGGAGTTTCTGTGTCGTTTGCCTTAGAGGCAGACACCCTGCGGCCCGGAGTCTGACTATCACTTGAGCGCGAATTCAGTATCCTGGGGGTGTTCGCATCTCGTTCGATGACGCCTCTGTCGTCGACGACTCTACTGTCTTATTGCCCTGACGATGTCGAGAATAAGAAAGGAACCCTGTCGTCCCGGATACAATCTCGTCAACCGTCGTCTGATCATGCCACCGATGTACTGCCCGACGAAGAACGTGGCCACAAAGAGGGGCAGGATAATCCAGCTCCAGCCCAGAAACCACAATCGAAGTCCGATCGACAACGGCACGGGTATGTGCACCGCCATAAACCATTGTGCCGCAAATCTCTTGGTGTTAGACCGCCAGTAGCCGAATATGATGTTGATCACGAAAACAGCTATCAATACCAGGGTCAAAGTCATTCCAGTTCCTTCGGGCATCTGCATTTCAGACAACGATCGTACCGTTCCGGAGGCTCAATTCATGGTCCGAGATCCGCGCTACGGGACCGGGTCCTTGGAAGGTTTCGCACTGTTCGAAGCGGTCTTGAGCGAGATAATGTGCATGGTGACTCCAGCCAGTATTATTGCCAGAATCACTCTCACTACCAGGCTGTCGGCAATCACGATGGCGCTGCCGACCATTACCGTCCACAGCATCGCCAGGGTCCAGATCTTCGTCTTCAGGGACATTCCCCTTCCTTCCAGGTAGTTCCTCACATAGGCGCCCACAATGCGTCTGCGTAGCAGCGCGTCGTAGAGCCTCCGTGAACCCCTCATATAGCAGAACGCTGCGATCAGCAGGAAAGGCGTCGTCGGCAGTACCGGCAGCACAATGCCGATAACCCCGATTCCCAGTGCCACCGTTCCCGCGATGACAAATAGTAGTCTCTTCATTTCTCTTATCGTGATCGCTGCCGGCTCATGGGGCCAACGCCTCACGGAAAGCGCTGATCGTGAGGAGGAATGTTGCCGGTTGGGGCAACCTCTGGAAGGATGCCACACGAAGGATCGGACTCAGAGGAGCCCGAAGCGCTGCTTTAGCTTCCGGCACTCATCCCACATTTCTTTGGGAAGCCGGTCGCCGAACGTGTTGAAGAACTCCTCGATGTTCTTGATATCCTCGCCCCACTCGTCCCTCGATATTGCCAGCAGTCCCTCTAGCGTCGCCGCCGGCAAGTCAAGCCCCGTCATGTCCAGGTCCCCGGGATTTGGCACACGGCCGATGGGAAGCTCCTTGGCGCCAACCTCGCCCCGGCAGCGCCGCACGATCCAGTCCAGTACGCGGAGGTTCTCGCCGAAACCCGGCCAGGTGAATCTGCCCTGGTCATCGGTGCGGAACCAGTTGACGTGATAGATACGGGTCGAATGTTTCAGTCGCTTGCCTATGTTCAGCCAGTGGGCGAAGTAATCGGCCATATTGTAGCCGCAGAACGGCAGCATCGCCATCGGGTCACGCCGCACTTCTCCCAGTTTGCCGTACTGCGCCGCCGTACGCTCCGAGGCCATCGTGCCGCCGACGAAGACGCCATGCTGCCAGTTGAATGATTCGTAAACCAGGGGCGCCACCCTCGCCCGTCTGCCGCCGAAGATGAACGCTGAGATGGGCACCCCTTCCGGGTCTTCCCAGTTCGGCGCGATACAGGGACACTGGGCAGCCGGGGCCGTAAAACGGCTGTTGGCATTGGCCCCGGGGATAGGCTTGCCGTCGCTGTCTTTCATGCCCGGGCGCCAGGGATTGCCTTTCCAGTCCAACCCGCCTTCAGGCGCCGGCCCGTCCCCATCCTCCCACCACACCGTCTTGTCGGACTTGAGCACAACGTTGGTGAAGATAGTGTTCTTCTGGACCGTGGCCATAGCATTGGGATTGGTCTTCCAGTTGGTGCCCGGGGCCACACCGAAGAAACCGGACTCGGGATTGATGGCCCACAGTCGCCCGTCTTCCTTAACCCGCATCCAGGCGATATCGTCGCCGACGGTAAACACTTTGTATCCTTTGGCTTTCAGCGCCTCCGGCGGTACCAGCATGGCCAGATTGGTCTTACCGCAAGCGCTGGGGAAGGCCCCGGCGATATAGGTCACATTGCCGCCCGGGTCCTGAACGCCGAGTATCAACATATGCTCGGCCATCCAGCCTTCCTGCCGTCCCAGGTGGCTGGCGATGCGAAGGGCCAGGCACTTCTTACCGAGGAGCACGTTCCCGCCATACCCGCTGCCCACGCTCCAGATGGTATTGTCCTCGGGAAAGTGAAGGATCAGACGCTTGTTGATGTCCAGTTCCGCCTTACTGTGCAGGCCCTTGGTGAACTCGCCGCTATCCCCGAGCGTGTCCAGCACCGGCTGACCCATTCGGGTCATGATCCGCATGTTCAGCACCACGTAGATGCTGTCCGTGAGCTCGACGCCAATCTTGCTGAAGGGAGACCCAACCGGCCCCATGGAAAACGGAACCACGTACATGGTGCGCCCCTTCATCGCCCCCCGGAAGAAGCCCCCGGCCCTGGCATACCCATCTGCCGGACTCATCCAGTTGTTGGTCGGGCCGGCGTCGTCCTTATTGGGTGTGCATATGAAGGTCAGATTCTCCGTTCGGGCGACATCGTTATGGGCCGTACGGTGGTACAGGCAGCCTGGCAACACGTCTTGGTTGAGTACGATGATCTCCCCGGTGGCCGCCGCTTCCGAGGTCAGGCGGTCTTTCTCGGCCACCGAGCCGTCACACCACACAACGCGTTCCGGCTGGCACAACGCCGCGCATTCTTCCACCCATTGTTTAAGACCGGTGTGATTTGTCGTCATTTTTCATACCTCAACTACATCGTCGGTACAGATACGCCGGGTCACGTCGTGGGAAAGTTCTCTGAACATCATTGAGTTTATAGTTGATACGACTGTCGGTTGGCAAGTCCCGCAATTACCCCGAGACAGGAAAAGGAGACGGGGATCGTCATCCCCGCCTCCTTCGGAGTCCCTCGCGGATCCAGGCTACCTTCCCGTCATCTTGCCTTTCAGTTGCTCATCAACCCACACAAACTGGACCCACTCGTAGCCGGCGCCGGCCCAACCCACGTTCATCTCGCCGCGGTAGTTCTTCAACCATGGCCACCACAGGACGTAAGAGTATGGGAGTGGTCTGGGAATATACCATGCCTGGTCCATGGCATATTTCATCAAGTCTTTGAACAGGGCGTCGACCTCGTCGACCTTCAGTTGGTTGAACGCCTCGTAGACCTTAATCTTGGTCGCCTGCACCTTTGGGTCGTTCACCTGGCTCGGGTTCCAGTAAGACGGCGTGTCGAAGGCGATCATCCGGTAATAGCCGCCGATACCCATGCCGCCGGCGTACAGCATGTCCTCGTAGCTCAGCCCCTGCCATATCGAGGTGTAGACACCGAGCTCCTTGGGCTGTATCTCCAGGTCCACCCCCACCTTGGCCCACATCGACTTGACTGCTGACAGGAAGTCAACGTCGGCGATCGTGTTCCGGCAGACGATCTTGGCCTTGAAGCCATTGGGGTACCCGGCTTCTTTGAGCAATGCCTTGGCCTTGTCCGGGCTGTAAACGTAGAGCTCCTGTACTGACTGGGGCGCTTCCTTCAGGGGGAGGAACATGCTGGCATATTCCTTGAGATACGGATGCGGCCAGGCCTGTGTTTCCGCATCCCCGCGAAACAGGTCTTTCTTGATCCCATCCAGATCGGTCGCCATGAACAGGGCTCGCCGCACCCTGACGTCGGCGGTCGGCAGGCTGGGATTGTACAGGTGCATGGAGATTGTCTGGGTGGCGTGCTCCAGGTACCTGTTTGACTTCAGGTCGGCGGTGCCTTTTGTCAAGGAGTCGGCATCATCCAGCGTCTCCATCCTCATCTGGTCAACCTTGGCCGTACGCAACGCCGCCTGGGCCGTCGATATGTCGGTTATGATGAGGAGTTTGACACCATCAACATAGGGCAGTTGATTGCCCTTGCCCGGGCCGACCGGGTCCTTCATCCAATACTTCGGGTTTTTGACAAAGGTGGCCGAGCTACCCTCTACGTAGTCGGTGATGAGAAATGGACCCGTCCCGACCTGATACTCCCACTTGTTCACGTTCCCGTACTTCTTGGCCACTTCGGGAGCGATGATCCGGTTGCGATCGAACCACTGGGACATGCCGTCGGCAAACTCGCTCGCCGGAATCCTGATATCAACGGTGTACTTGTCGGGAGCGGTGAAGACGGTGCCGGCGGCCAGTCGCGGATATGAATTCTTGACGTAAGCCCGCGGTTCAACGCACAACCTCTGCAGCGACTGGACGAAATCGTCGGCCACCAGTTCCCGCCCGTTAACCAGACGGCTTGCCTCCAGATTCGGATTGAGGCCGAAGGTGACCCCCTTGCGGACGTGAAAGATGATGTGTCCGGTCTCCGGGATTTCCCAGCTCTCGGCGATGGCGCCCGTCTTAAGGCGGAGACGGTCGTTGCCGCTGTACGTCCAGTCGGCCTCACCCGTACCGGCCGGGCCTTTCGCCCAATCGCCGATGGCGGGCTCATTGTGGGTAAAGGCGCCCAGCGTCAGGCCCATCGTGAACGCTTCGTCAAACTGGACTACGCTGCTGGTAGTCACGAGACTGAGATATCCACCGCGCTTGGGCGTTTCAACTGAAGTGGCAGGGGTGGTAACCGGAGCGGCGGTCGTAGCCGGTACTGCCGTCGTCTGGGGCGGCGCCGTCGTGGTCGTCGTCGCCGCTGGTCCGCACGAAACCAGCAACAGCGAGACGGCCGCGAGCACGGCGAACAGGCACACAACACTCCTCTTCATTGCAGTCCTCCTCAATATCTATTCTGGCAAGCAGTTCTCCTCGTGAATTTGGAATCCATCGTCGACCCGTTTGTCCCAAGTCACACGATTATAGGACCGGTCTGGTCAAAAAGTCAACGCTCTTCCCGCATTTGCGCGCCTTATCCGAACTTGCCCCGCCCGTCAGCCACGGCTATAATGAGATTCGCGCGGGGCCGTAGTTCACTCGGGAGAACGTTGCGTTCGCATCGCAAAGGTAGGGGGTTCGAATCCCCCCGGCTCCACCAGGGGTTTCAATAGGCAGAACTCCTGCCTCCGTCAACTCTCTCCCCGCAGGCATCGGTATCTTATAGCGCACCGTAACCTGCGTTCCACTTATCTCCACTCTCTTGATGAACGACCTGAGGAACGCCTTTCTCTCCACAAAGTCAGCCTCTTCCAGCAGATTCCGCAAGTCCTCGGCATAGGCTCTGACCACATTTATGTCAACCTGATGAACCCCCTCAACCACCATGTCGGCTTCCAGTTGCACCCTGGACTTGCTCAGTTCGTCCTGTCTGGCCCTGAGTCCCCTGATTCTCGGCGCCAGGTCATCCATCCCGAGTTTGCCGGTCTCGAGAGCATAGTACAGTCTAGACAGTCTCGCTCGCACGTCTTTCAGCTCGAGGTCGACCGCATCCAGTCGGTCTTTGAGCCCGAAGGATGCCTCTCGCAAATCATCATTCACCAGCATGACCAATTGCTCCAGATTCTCATCGGTAAGGACCCGGCTCTTGAGCTGGTCGATCACCAATCACTTTGCACTTCACACAGTACGCTCTTGCCATGTCGCCCTCCCCTTTTTGACTTGAACGATGGCGCGGCTGGGATCCGCTGTCAACAGTCATCTCCCCAACAAGGGTTGAAAGCTCCGGGCTCCTATGATAGCCTGTGGGCACGATGATGCGAGACGCCTGCGCG
The DNA here is from genome assembly GCA_963735055.1 of uncultured Chloroflexia bacterium. Lineage (GTDB taxonomy): Bacteria > Chloroflexota > Dehalococcoidia > Dehalococcoidales > UBA2162 > JBBITI01. The sequence continues at coordinate 130,391 of CAVTJN010000015.1, forward strand.
GCAGTCGGCGCCCGAAAGCGACTGAAAGGCAGATACTCATGATGGTTCCCGGGGATTTCTTCGACCTGAGAGACAGCGGTCATCAGGAGCTGTTCCAGTCGACTGCGCCCGTGTGGACGGTACTTGACCGTTTGCCGGCCTATCTCGCCTCGTTTTTCGAAGGGGCCTGGCCCCTGGCCCACCACGCCGGCATGGTGGTGAAGCCGCTGGTCATCGTCAAAGGCACGGTCCGGGAAGATCTGGCGGTGCGCGTTTCCGAGAAGAACACTGTGCAGGCGTTTGAAGGGGGCCGGCCGCTGGATGACGTGGCCATCATCATGCCCGGGGCCTACTTGTTTGGCGACCAGGTCATTGTCGGGGCCCGGACGGTGGTGGAGCCGGGGGCGCTCATCAAAGGGCCCACCGTCTTGGGCGCGGACACCGAGGTGCGTCAGGGGGCGTATTTGCGTGGCGACTGCCTCATCGGCAACGGTTGCGTGGTCGGACATACCACCGAGGTCAAGGGCTCGGTCATGCTCGACGGGGCCAAGGCAGGCCACTTCGCCTATATCGGTGACAGCATCCTTGGCCGCGATGTCAATTTGGGCGCCGGGACCAAGCTGGCGAACCTCAAGATGATTCCGGGTACCATCAGGGTGGCCGTTGACAGGCAGTACCATGACACCGGCCGGCGCAAGCTGGGGGCCATCCTGGGCGACCGGACTGAGACCGGCTGCAATTCGGTCACCTCGCCCGGCACCTTCATGAAGCCGGACTGCATCGTCTATCCCGGAGTCTCGGTGCCCGGGGGCTACTATCCGGACCGATCCTGCGTATTGCCCTCCCGGGGCACCATCGAGGTAAAGAGCCTCCGGGGCAAGTCATAGGCTTGGGGCCCTTTGGCCGATTTTGGTCGCATCGTGAAGATACGCTTGGAATTCAAGGAATCGCATAACGACACATGAGTTTTCGGAGGTTGCTCTGAAGAATGTCGTTACTGATTTCTACACATCACCGGGAGGTATCATTCCTGCAGATAGCCCGCTGGGAAGACTGAACGCTATACAGCGAGACGTACCGCCGTTGGTCAGGGACTCATTGATCCCATACTCAAGAGAGCTCTGGTTGAGCGCATATCGTCACCAGGTGTTGCCCATAGAGGACGTTGAAGAGATATTCAGTTTCATGGGCAGCGTCGTCAGATACCCGCGCCTGTGCCGCCAGAGGAAACAAGCTACGGAGCAAAGGTACTGCTACGGGCTTAGTCTGAAGCCAGAGAACGGTGAGCTGTTCAAGATAATCGAGGGGATAGACAAGAGCTATGTGACAGGTCCTGACAATCTGGGACTGGAGAGGCTAACAACAGCACAGGCGTTGAACAACCTCCGGGGCTACGAGTACAAGCGGCAGAAGTTGGTGCTCTCTCCCTGCCTTTGTTGAATTTCCTCATCTGGCTTTGCGCTGGCTCCCCTCGGAGACGTAAAATCCGGCTGTGATTCAGATACAACCGGGAGGAGAAAAATGCGACCCCACAACCTGCCCGTCAGCCCTTCGACCTTTTTCGTGGTAACCTTCATCCTTTCGTGGACCATCTGGGCCTTGCCTGTCCTGTCCCGATTCGAAATCGGGCCTGCCATCCCGGACGGCACCAGGAGTGCCATCGGGCTGTTGGGTGTGCTCATGCCTGCCGTCGTAGCCCTGGTGCTGACGGCTCGCTCAAAGTCTACAGGAGTCATGCTTTCTTCGCTCCGGATTTGGAGGGTGGGCTGGCGGTGGTGGGCAGCCGCGGTCCTGGTCTGGCCGGCGCTGCTGGTTCTGACGGCCTTGGTGTACAACTGGCTGTCGGCAGACACCCCAATAGCCGTCGAGGAGTCTTTGACCGGTTCGGCTTTTCTGACGAACGTCGTCTTCCTACTCATTGCGACACTCGGAGAGGAGATTGGCTGGCGTGGCCTGGCGCTACCCGTCCTTGAGAATCGCACGAGCGCCCTCAAGGCAAGTGTCGTTCTCGGCTTGGCTTGGGCAGCCTGGCACTTACCCTACTGGCTGATCCAGGATACGTACACGGAGTACGGTTTGGCCTACGTCGGACTAAGCTTCCTATTCGTCCTCGCAGGGACTTTCTACATCACGTGGTTCTTTAATCATGGTCGATTCAGCCTGCTGCTTCCGGTGGCATTCCACGTCACATTCAACATCGTTAACGTCGCCTGGCTTCCGGTAACGTCGAACATTGGTGCCTTCGCCATACTCGTTGCCCTTAATCTCCTGGTGGCGGTCGGCTTAATGAACCAAATACAGCCTCGGCGACACGCACTAGGGGCCGGTCAATCCGGATAGAGAGTGCCGTCAAGAATCGGCCGTCACCATAAGGCTGTTCACCCACTTGCGGGTAATTCAACAAGGGCGGCAATTGCACCGTTTCATCGAAAAGCAGAGTCACCTTTCATCTTTTCGTGACTTTTCAGTCGTGCCATTCGCGGTTGCTCCTTGGGACTTGATTTCACTCTTGGAACAGCGGCGGATGGCGCTGAACTGCTCCGTCCCAGAACTGGATAAGGTCAAGTCTCTGATGATGCGAACCAAGAAAGCTGATAGAATTGAGGTGATCTCCTGCGAGTCGATTAGGACACTCGCTGTCGACATGGGACCGACCCTCAACAGATGTCCGGTGTCAAACCGGGGAAAACGGTGACAGCCAGTCGAAGGACGCTCTTGTGTTCATCTCCCGCGAGGGACTATCGACACCGGAAACACGCTACAACCAGACTAACTGACTGTCAGCAGAATTGTCGGAAAGGGCATTGAGAAATGGCAGAGAGCAAGTACGGGAAACACATAATCACGGACATGAAACAGAACGTCAAAGAAGCGTCCTGGTCCTATCAAGTGCCAGCCGTAGGCAAAGGAAGATCAGGACGGATACTATGGCTGGACAGTGAGATATTCCCCGGAGCCTTCTACCTGGAAACAGTCTGGCAATATCCCGCCGATGGAGAATATCCGAAAACCACCACCGAGCAACATACGCATGACTTCGATGAAGCTGTCTGCTTCTTCGGAACCAACCCGGACGACCCATACGACCTCTGCGGAGAGATAGAACTATGGCTGGAAGAGGAGAAGCACACCATTACCAGAAGCTGCATCGTCTACATACCTGCGGGGATGAAGCACTGTCCGCTGACTATCAAGAGAGTCGAACGCGCGATATTCGAACTCACCGTCGGCCCCGGCACAATGTACGGCTAGCCTTCTGCGGGAGCAAGTTCAAGAAGCTGCCTCGGGTTATCCACTAGCAGCGCGTGGATTTGCTCCTCGGTCATTCCTTTCGCCCGCATAAAGGGGAGCAGGTTCTTCATTATGTGAGCGTAACCGTAACCGCCGTATGCCGCCAGATCGCATTTGAAGCAGAAGTCCTGCGCCATCACAATCTGGTTAAGGTAGCCTTTCTCAATCAGCTCAATGATATCGGTAATCTTCTGCATATCACTCATGGCGTTGGCTATACGTCCCATGTAGAAGAAGTGGAATAAAGCCTGCCCGAAACCGTCGTATTCCAGATAACAGCCTTCTTCCAGCACCTTCAAGCGCGTTTCCAGGCTGTATCCGAATCCGTCGATATGGCTGATCGCCACGCGTGACAGGTCGGCGCCCGCTTCCTTCAGTATGGCGATCTCCTCAAGCATCACTTTGTCATCTATGCTGGGATGGATGTTTATGGGAGCACCAGTGCGGCGCTGGGCGATAGCACAGCCTCGGAGTACTTTCCGCTCGTTATCAGTTAGAGGCAAAGAGCAGCCGATTTCACCTATGATCCCGGACTTGATACCGGTATCGCCGACGCCGACGGTGATATCGCGTACGATTTCGTCGGCGATGTCTTCTTCAGTCTTACCGTCCATGTCGTCGGGGTGGGAGATAGCCACATAGTAGCCACTGCCCATAACGATGTTGACGCCCGTTTCCCGTGATACACGCGCCAGGGCAAGCGGGTCGCGAGCCAGGCCTTTCTGGCTGAGCTCCACCATCGTCCCGCCGCCGGCCAGCTTGAAGTGCATCAATTCGCTGACCGCCAGTTTTTCGTCGGCCTGTATCATGTTGTCTATGTTGATATGGGGTCTTGGCCGTATCAGATGGAGATTTTCCATGCTGACCGGCTGGCGCGCCAGCCTCCGGTCACTTGCCGCCGCAGGCTCTTCGAAGTACGTCGACATGTCCCAGATGATATGCTCGTGAGTGCTGGTAATTCCGAGGGATTCTCCGTCGACGGCCGCGAGCACCGTTTGTACCTTTCCCCCAGGATCTTTGCTATTCAAAGCTCATCTCCCTGCGTTATCTTCTTCCTGGCGTCAGGATTGGATTTTGTACTGCCCTTCGGGAGTAATATCGTAGGTGCCTTCAGGAACGAGTGTTACCTCGATAAAGAAAACGGGTTTGGTTACTCTTCTGAATCTCAAGGGACCGTGAACAAGACCGCCCGGGATGGAAACCACTGAAGGAGAAGTAATGGTATGTGACTCCCCTTCCTCGCCAAGTACTATCTCGATTTCGGCATCGAAATCACTTATGTTCTCCGGGTTACCTCCGATGAAACACAGCACTTCGCTGCCCTGGTGAGTATGCGGGTAAACGTCCTCATACGGCTCGGTCATATAATGAAACGCGAGTGTATGATTCGTGTTAAGCTCTCCTTTGTGCGCGAACAAAGAGAGATGCTTGTACCCGTCCGTATTCGCACCGTCTTCAGGAGGGACTCTCATTATCGGGGCAGGCAATATATGCCGGGAATATCTCTTCTCAGTCATCGGATCGCTCCTTTCAGGAATGATGACTGCATCTTATGTGTTTATGGATGAGGTTTCAAGCCAGGCAGATCCGGTGAAGTGTGAGAATCTATTTGCCGGCTTGAAGCTCGAACTCTCTCGTTAAGCATCCCTGAGGTACTGAAACGTACTCATCACTCAAGGTCAGACCGCGTGATGCCCGTTCGGTGGTGAACCATGTAAGCAAACTCTCAACCGTTGCTTCAGGCCAAGGTTGACTCTGTGCCCGACCTCCCCGTCCAATGGCGCTCAGGGTATGCGATTCCACGAGCCGCTAACAGTGCCTATGATGAGTGGTCGTCTTAGTAACACTGAACAATTCTGACAATCGTTCAATTGGCCCAGACACGAAGCTTGCCTGGGATCATCACGCTCTCTTCCGAAGTTAAGGCCTGTTCTGCGTCGAGACCAGTTCCGAGTTTGAGGGATCAGGTCACGCAAGGTGGCTCAAGGATCTTCGGAAATGCTATG
>CAVTJN010000016.1:0-10734 GCA_963735055.1 uncultured Chloroflexia bacterium
CGTTATCCGATGAACACGGCGTCCACAGGGTACTCTGAAGGTGTAGACGTGCCGCTTTCGCCCGGACAGCGCATTATAGACCTCGCCTTCGCTTCGGTGTCAAGGCCAACATGAGAGTGCCATTCTGTGCCGTCCGCTTCTTCGGTGGTGGAACGAGGCAAGATGCAGCTTGACAAGATTGCGGCGGAAATGGTACAAACCCGCGTGTTCTTCTCTGCCTGAGGACGGATGGCGGAGAAGAAAGCCCATCTTCGAAGACAACGCCCACAAGCTCCTTCGTCTTCCAGCTTTGGCTCGCCAGCCAACCAAAACGCCGAACTTGTTGAGCCTGCAGTAGAAGATGGCACGGTTTCAGGTCCGGGGAGAGGTTAGCATGAAAGAGAAGGAGGGACACCTTCTTCGGCGCTTTCGGCAATTCGCATTGACGTTCGTATTCATCCTGCCATTAATGAGGCGTTGTCGCGCACGTGTGGAAGCCACGAAGACATTAACCCCCAGAGCGAACCCGGCGACGGTGATGTTCGGAATATACAGAGGAGGCAGCAAATGAAGATTACTAAAGTAGAGTGCATACCCCTTAGTGTGCCCACTCCCATGCGAGGTCCAGGTACGGCTGGCAACATTCTCTTCGTAAAAGTGAGCACCGACGAGGGTCTCGTCGGCTACGCTGATGCCGGCATGGTAAGCCAGGATATCGTTACCTCGATGATCAAGTCCTGGGAACCGGTGCTTATCGGCGCCAACCCGCTGGATAGAGGGTTGATCATGGCCAAGCTTAGCGGTGCGATCCGCTCTGTCTGGGGGGTGTCATACCCGGCTGCCGTCTGCACAATCGACTTTGCCCTATGGGACTTGTGCGGCAAGGCACTGAACCAGCCGGTCTACCAGCTGTTGGGTGGCAAAGCTGTTGATAAGCTTGTCTTCAACTTCTTTATTCACACCGAAAATTCGCCGGAAGGCCCGCGGAAGGCCGCGGAGGAAGCGGAAAAGGCTGCGGCGGCCGGCGTGAGAAGTATAGGCTTGAAGTCGACCGGATTCGGCGGTGGGACCCGTTCGCTGGAGCGGGATGCAGAGATCGTGGGGGCCGTCAAGAAAGCCGTTGGCCCCAAGGTCGGCGTATCCTTCGATGCCAACGCCGGCTATAACTACCACGACGCGTTGATACTCGGAAAGGCCATGGACGACTTCGGCTTGTTTAAGTATGAGCAGCTTTGTTGGGACGTCAACGGCTTAGCCCAACTGCGCAACAAACTGAAGACGCCAATATGCGCCCATGAATCGAGTGTGCTCATTCCCGACCTGATGCAGGTCATCGAAAAGCATGCCGCCGATATCGTAGGTACCAAGTTGGCATCGTCGGGCGGAATTACCGAGGGGCTAAAGTGGGCCGCCATTGCCAAGGCGGCCGGTCTGGCGATGTATTGTGGGGCCATGAACGGCCCTTGGGAGGCGGCCGCACAGGCACATTGGCTAGCCTCAGACGCCGAATTCGGCACCCAAGATCACGACGTATTCTTTCCGGTCCTGATGTATAACACATTTGATACCACTCGAAAAGTCGAAATGGACCTTATCAAGAACCCGATGAAGTACAAAGACGGCTACTTCTATCCACCTGAGGGCCCCGGCATCGGGCTGGAGCTAAACGAAGCGGCTGTCTCCAAGTACATAACGAAGGGAAAGAGCCCCGTGGTTGTGGGTGGAGGCCAGAAGGTTTTCGCCGGCGCAGGTCATTAGAAGGCCCGTGGCAATTTCACAAGGAGCTGGCAACTTGAGTAGCGGAACTGATGGAACAGCGATCACCGAGGCCCTGGTGGCCAACGTTCTCAATGCCCGGTTTGAAGATATCGAGCCGGAAGTCGTCAACAACACCAAACAAAGAATCCTGGACATGATCGGCAACGGCATTGCCGGCGCCAAATGTGACGGCAACCCCGAGCTTGCAGAAGTAGCGGCCGGATGGGGCGGCAAGAAAGAGGCTACCATACTCGGCTACGGCGACAAAGGCCCTATCGCTGATGTAGCTTTTGTTAACTGCATCTTCGGGCGCTCGTTCGACCGCGGACCGCTAACATACGTGATCGACGGCAAACGGAGCCCAAATCACATTACAGAGACATCAGCTTTGACCGCCATAGCTCTTGGGGAGAGCAAAGGAATCAGCGGCAAAGAGTTGATCGCTGCCATGGTAGTTGGCGACGATTTGGCGGCGCGATTGCACCTTGCCATCGATCGAGCTCAGCCCGGTCAAAGCCTACCCCCCGGCACCCCCCCTCCACCCCCAACAAGAGGGTCTGAAGAGGCGTTCGCGGCGGCGGCCATTGCCGGCAGGATACTCGCCTTGAACAACGACCAGTTGAGGAACGCCTTCGGTCTGGCAACAATGCTGTCGGGAAGGGGGGGCGGCGGAGTCCTGGAGGGAGGCCCGCCCTCAGGGGGTAGACCGTCCGGAGCATCGGGGGCCGGCGGCCCTCCGGAGTCCAGACCGGGGTGGCAGGGCATCAGAGACCCCTCGTTCATCGCCGCCATGGAGAGGGCCGGCAGAGAGGACTCAGAAAAGAACGTAAGCACCAAGCTGAGCAACGGGATATCAGCCCGAAACGGCATTTATGCCGTCCAGCTGGGCAAAGCGGGGTGGCCGGGAGTGAAGGACCCGTTCTTCGGCCAGAACGGCGGTCACTTCCCTGGACTGAATAGCGTGCATCATCCGGAAAGGATCACCGGAGACCTGGGCAAGAAATTCATCGTGGAAGTCTGTTTCAAGCCGTATCCGGGCGGCAGACCGACCGGGGCGCCCACGGCGGCGGCACTCGCTATGGCCCGGAAACACAATATCAAAACCGATGACGTAGAAGAGATCATTTTGCACTTGTCGCCCGTAGCAACGGCGGCCCATTACGCCACCCCGTACGTCATTGGCGACTATCCCCCGATGAACGCACTCTGGAGCTACTACTTCGCCGTTGCCAGCGCCCTATACAGAAAGAGCGCCGCGGCGGAGAACTTCACCGGGGAGATGGTCCGTGAACCCAGGCTTCAGGCTCTGATCAAGAAGGTCAAGCTGGGATATCTGGATAAGCCCGAGGGCGTCGAGCTTGAGGTGATCATGAAAGACGGCGGCAGGTTCTCCGAGTACGTCCGTACCGCGTTAGGCGATCCATCCGACCCACTACCCAGGGAGGGGCTGATCGCGAAGTTCATGGAACAGATCGAGTTTTCACGTCTTGTAGAGAAGAAGGATGCAGAGAAGATTATCGAGTTGGTCGAAGGTCTCGAGAAGATCGAGGATGTCAGGGCGATAGCCGGGCTGGCGAAGAAACGGGCAAATAGGCAGAGGGGCAGTCGTTCAAGGAGATGGCAATGGGTTCTCAGCTTGTGAAACTCTTTGAGCCCGGCAAGATCGGGAAAATGGAACTCAAGAACCGGCTCGTCATGGGACCGCTAGGTCACGGGATGACCTATGCGACTAAAGATGGGAAACTGACCGACCAATTCCTGGCATTCTATCAGGCAAGGGCCAAAGGCGGCGTCGGCTTCATTCAACTCACGGTCGCCGCGCTGGCTCGGCCATACGCAACCGGCATGGTGTTTTCGCCCGGCATACTGAGCATCACGTCCGACGACCATATACCCAGTGGTCGTCGTTTCACCGATGCCATTCACGCCTACGGGACGAAGGTCTCTTACAACATCACACACCATGGCGCTGCTATCGCACGTGCGATCCAGATGAGACCGAGTGTCGAATATCCGGAACTGAACAGGGTGCTTACGGCAACAGGCACAAAAGACCCCGCAACCGGGTTTGAGACGTCACTCTATGACCAAGGAAGATATTCAGGGTGTGACGGAGGCTTTCGGCCAGGCGGCGAAGCGGGGTAATGCGGCCGGTTTCGACGCTGTTCGCATCCAGGCTTGCCATGCTTATCTCTTGCGTCAGTTCCTTTCACCTAAGACGAACAAGAGAACTGACGAGTATGGAGGCAGCCCGGAGAACAGGGCTCGCTTTGCCTGCGAGATAATCAAGAGAGTACGAAAAGAAGTGGGCGCCGATCATCCCATTTTGATCAGAATGAACGGCGACGAGCATCTCGAAGGCGGCATCACCCTTGACGAGGCGGTCAGACACGCCGAACTCTTCGTCGAAGCCGGTGCAGATGCCATCGACGTTTCGTCCGGACCCCCTGAGACCTCGCACTGGCAGTTCATTACCATGTATCAACCGTACGGGGCGTTAGTCCCGTCGGCCGCGGCCATAAAGAAGGCAGTGAAAGCACCTGTGATCGTCGTGGGCAAGATCGATGCCCGCCATGGGGAGAGAATACTCCGGGATGGTTCGGCCGACTTCATTCAAATGGCCAGAGCCCTTATGGCAGACCCGGAATTGCCCAACAAAGCTAGAGACGGCCGTCTCGACGAAATCCGCCCTTGCATCTATTGCGGCTGGTGTCAGACAGGAGGAACCGCCGGCGCGCTGGCCAATTGCACGGTCAATCCCGCGCTAGGAAGAGAACTGGAATACAAGGTTGAGCCCGCCGCTCAGAGAAAGAAGGTCATGGTCATCGGCGGCGGTCCGGCCGGTATGGAAGCTGCTCGAATACTCGCCGAACGGGGGCACGAGACGTCTCTCTACGAAAAGAGCGATCGCCTTGGCGGTCAATGGAATCTGGTGGCTGCCCACATTCCCGAAGAGGGAAATCTGGTGGCAAACCTGGCGACCGGCTTGACCAGAGCCGGAGTGAAGGTCTTCCTGAACCAGAACGTCAGCGCCCAAATGGTCCGTGCCCGGAAACCTGACGCGGTCGTTGTCGCTACCGGATCCAGGTCAGCAGAGCTGGATGTGCCGGGCGCCAATGGACGGAACGTTGTGCAGGCGACAGACGTGCTGGCAGGCAAAGCATCTGTCGGACAAGACGTGGCAATCGTGGGCGGACGCACAGTCGGTCTCGAAACTGCCCTATTCCTGGCAGAACGAGGCAAGACTGTTTCGGTCGTGACGAGAAGCAAGATCGCCAACGGCGTCATGCCCAACAAGAAAGCCGCCCTTTTCGAGTATTTGCTGAAGTACAGGGTCCGCCTGTATCCCGACTGCACTGTCGAAAGTATCACGGACAAGGGCATCAATCTCTGGTGGAGCGCAGGTGAGCCGCATGGAAGAGACCGCGTGTTTTCCTTCCTGCCGGCCGATACCGTGGTCCTCGCAGCAGGCTCTGAAAAAGAGGATGGACTTGTCGGCCAACTGGCCGGTGTCGCTCCCGAAGTCTACCCGATAGGAGACTGCGCCGGAAAGCAGTCTATCTTCGCCGCCATGCGGGGAGCGCTGGAGGTGGGCCGCACAATATAGCGGCCGTTGTTTGAGGGGTGGGGCAGTTGCGTGTTTCGCTGGGGCTCAAGAGCAGCGACAAGAGGGTAGCGAGCAAATTTGGAGGAGAAAGATGGCGGGCAAACTAGAAGGCAAGTCGGCGGTGGTGACGGGCGGGGGCGTGGGGGGGATTGGGGAGGCGGTGTGCCTATTGTTGGCTAAGGAGGGGGCCAAAGTAGTCGTCAATGATTACAAGCCTCAGATTGCCGACGAGACGGTTGAGAAAATCAAGAAAGAGGGAGGCGCTGCGGTAGCCAACCATGACAGTGTCGCCACCATGCAAGGCGGACAGGCGATCATCAACGCGGCCGTCAAGAATTTCGGCAAACTCGATATCCTGATTAACATTGCCGGCAACTATCTAGTCGGCAGTATTCTCGAGCAGACGGAGGCTGACTGGGATGCGCAGATCAACGTTCACCTAAAAGGGGCTTTCAGCTGCACCCAGGCAGCGGCCAAAGAGATGGTGAAGCAGAAGAGCGGCCGAGTCGTCAATATCTCATCGCCCACTCCCTTTGCTTACAAAGGTTTTGGCAGTCGCAGCATCGCGTATTCAGCCGCCAAATCGGGAATCGTCGGCTTTACAATGACGGCGGCCATGCAGTTAGCCGAACACGGCATCACCGTGAATGGCATCATTCCCGGGGCGGTCACCAAGCTCTTCCCGGGGCCTCCTCGCCCCGCCGGCTCCGGCGCCGCGGCTCCCCCTCCTCCAGTTATGGCACCCCGTGGACCGACCATGTTGGCCGGGATGGGGAGTCCCGACTTTGTGGCACCAACCATCGTCTATCTCTGCACCGACGATGCCAGGGGCATAACCGGGCGCTTCTTTCACGCCAGCGGAAGCAGGGTGGGAGTTTACGCATATCCTTTCGATTTGAACACGACGAACAGCTCGGTGTACAAGGTGGGGCAGTGGACGATAGACGAAGTCAAAGAGGTTATCCCCAGAATGCTATAAGGAGGTACACATGGACCTCGGTTTGCTGGACAGAGTGGCATTAGTCACCGGCGCAGGCAGTCAGCTTGGCTTTGGAAAGGCAATCGCCGTGACTCTGGCAAGAGAAGGTTGCCGTGTGGTCGTTGCCGATGCCTACATTGATGGTGCTCAGAAGACCGCCTCCGAGATCAGAACCATGGGCGGCAGAGCCCTGCCCATCAAGGTGGACATCACTAACAGTGCCGACGTCGGCGCTATGGTCAAGGCGGCACTGACAGGTTTTGGCAGAATCGACATACTGATCAACAACGCCGGTATCGCCGGCCGGGGCGGTCTCTTTGCCTCATCCGACGAAGCGAGCTGGGACCAGTTGATCAATGTGAACATCAAAGGAATGCTCAACTGCACCAGACAGATTCTCCCTCATATGCTGGCGAACAAGTACGGCAAGATCGTCAATATAGCCTCGGGGCTCGGGAAGAGCGGCGGTCCCGGCACGGCAGTCTACTCGGCCACCAAAGGCGCAGTGATTTCTTTCACCAAATCACTCGCGGCCGAAGTCGCGGCTTCAGGGATAAGAGTGAACTGCGTGGCCCCGGGCCTTGCCCCTTCCACAAATTTCGGCGACACGCCCGACCGCTTGGAAAGCAATCCTCAGAGCGTTGCCTCCGAACGCTCGAAGAATGTACTGGCGACCATACCACTGGGCCGATTTACTCAACCGCAAGATGTGGCGAACATGGTGGCATATCTGGTCTCGGACCTCGCTGACGATGTCGTAGGACAACCCATCAGCGTGGAGGGTGGCAGATTCATGATGTGACGCACAGCGCACCGCTCCCGGGTCAGACACGACCAGGTCAATCGCCGGCCCGAATGAGAGCAAGGAGCACGAAGCTAAGGAGAATTTCAGAGATGCCGGAAGAACGCAACGCGGGGAAGACATGGGGCAGGGGCAATTATCCGCAACCCAGAGGTGCAGGTCTGATAGAATGCGACGAAATGAAATGCACCGGTTGTGGCATATGCCAAATGGCGTGCTCAATGCGGCACTTCGGTGTGATAAACAAGGATTTGGCCAGGATACAGGTTAGAAAGTATCTGCTGCCGTTGTCCAAAGGCATACAGTTAACCTGCAGTCAGTGTCAGGACAAGGAAAGGAAATGTGAGCCTGCTTGTCCCGTCAACCCTCCGGCCATCCACTACGACAACAACACTCTCCACATGGTCATTGACAACGAAAGATGCCTCGGCGAAGCGTGCATGAAATGCCGGGAGGCATGCTCAGCGAAAGCTATCCGCAACCACGCATCGCTCTCCCCGAAGCCCTTTGTGTGCGACCTTTGCGATACAGGCAACAGCGGCAACAGAAATCCCCAATGTGTCAACGTCTGCCCCGCGGAGGCCCTGTATTTCAAAGACTTCGAGGTCTTCGGCTATCCGCTTAGGGACTACCTCAGAAAGGGCTTCGGTGAAAAAGCGGACCTTATCGCCCAGAGGCTGTATCCGCTCCCTAAGGACAGCGTCTGGCAGCCGAAGTGGAGGTCGTAGAATGGCCGAGATAAGGTTCAAACTGCTCGAAGTTGACTTGACGCAGCAAAAAAGCCGCACCATTGACGTTACCGAGGACACCAGGAAATACCTGGGCGCGCGGGGCCTGGCAAATAAGCTGATATGGGACATGGTCCCGCAGGGCACTGACCCGCTCAGCGCCGGCAATATCCTTCACGTCGGCGTGGGGCCGTTGACCGGGCTGATTGGCTCCAAGACAATTCTTAGTTTCATGTCTCCGCTTACCGGCTGGGTGGGACGTAGTGCCGTCTCCGGCAATTTCGGCGATGAGATTGTCAGGGCAGGTTACAATACCGGCATCTTGATTACGGGGAAGGCCAGCAAGCCCGTTTATCTGTATGTCTTTGACGACAAAGTAGAAATTCGAGACGCCTCTGACCTGTGGGGAAAGTGGAAGCAGAAGACGGAAGTCGTGTTGGCCGAAAGACTCCAGCAACAGACCGGCGAGGTTTTCAGCATTCTCAGTATCGGACCGGCTGGTGAAAACCTGGTCAGGTTTGCCAACGCTACCACCGAGTTTATTCACAGCGCGTCCAAGTGGGGCTGCGGGGCGGTCATGGGCTCCAAAAACCTGAAAGCGATCGCCGTGCGGGGTACCAAGGGGCCGGAGTACGCAAATCACGCCGCTGTCTGGAACCTTTTCAGGGCATACGCTACCAGTCCGGTAACCATGGCCCAGAAGTTTCACGACAGCCGCTGGGGGCGGACGACAGCGATACCCGCGCTGGGTCGTCACGCTGCAGAAGGAATCAGAAACAGTCACTTGGGCTACCACGAAGTCATCGAGAAGAGCGACTTGCACGCCCACCAACTGAAGTACCACGTATGGACCGTCGGCTGTCCTGGTTGCGCCAACGCCTGCAAAGTCCCGTTCTTCAAGAACAGCCCGCTCGGCGTTTTCGCCGGCGAATTCCGGCATGATAACACTGGCGGGTTCAACCAGAACATCATGGTCGGCTACGAAGATATGACCGAGATGTCGGCACTCATTGATGAGTTGGGCATGGATGGTGAAGAGCTGGGCGGCATTGTAGCTTGGGCCATGGATATGTACGAGCGCGGCATTATCAGCAAGGAAGATCTCGGAGGCATCGATTTGAAGTGGGGTGACGTTGAAGCAACGTGCGCTCTGCTTGAGAAGATAGCCTACAAGCAAGGCAGGGCGCCGGCGGCTCTCGCTGAAGGCTTCCGTCGCGCTTACCCCATCTTCGGTAAGGAGGCCGAATACCTTGCCTGGGAAGTCCACGGCTGCGCCTGCCCTACCTACGATGTTCGCAACCGTGCCAGAGGCCAGGGCCTGAGCTTCGCGACGAGTCACAATGGTGCCAGGATGGGGTCTGGCGTCGGCTCGGGACTGACCGAGGCAGCCACGTTCTGCATTTTCGCGTCGACATCCCTCAACAGAATAGTAGGTTCCAATGAGGAAATTGCACGCGTCTACCTTAACGCAGCATGCGGGTGGGACTTAAGCACCGAGGACGTGTCTGACATAGCTCTCAGAAACCATTACTTCAATAGGAGCATAAGCCTCAGAGAAGGGTATCATCCATCCAAGGATGATTACCTTCCGCCGAGAGCGTTCGATGAACCGATCAGGGACAAATACGGCACTACTTGGGTTTGGGATAGAAACGAGTTTGAAAGCGAGAAGAAGAAGTTCTACATCAACTCGCTCAAGCTGACCGAATCAGGATTACCACCCAGGGAAAGCCTGGAAAGGCTGGGGTTGGACTTCGTGATTCCAACGCTTTTGCCGATGGGTGGGGTGGGTTGATGCCGCTCAAGAAATTCGAAGGTCAAGACGTCTGGTGAGCGTCACAATACAGCTTTCTCCCTCTCTGTCCGGATTGATGGGACAACAGACTACCGCCGAGGTCAACGGCACCGACGTCCGGGACTGTCTGGAACGTTTGGTCGGCAGTTTCCCTGCGCTCAGGGCCCGGTTGTTCGACGCAGATGGCGAGTTGAAAAGCTATATCGAGATTTACGTTAACCAGAGAAGCTGTTATCCGCACGAGTTAACCAGTCGGGTTGAGGATGGGGACAAAATCCAGATCGTGGAGGCCATCGCAGGAGGTTGACAGCGCAAGGGGAATTCCAGTTGGTCAACTCCAATCAGGGACCGTGCCCTGGCCACGGTTGTTCAGATACGTCAGCCCGCCGCATGGTGGCGGGCTGCGGCACGCTACTACAGCGTTGCTATCCCCACTGCTGAGCAGGGTCTGCCGCCGGCTCCAACCCCGGAACGGAACTGCTGCGAGAAACGGGGCATCCACGAGGATCCACAGCTCACCCGCCGTTGGGCTGCACAGCCTGCGACAACCTCGGCCGTCAGCCGCTCCGTGCCGGATTCGAATCCTATCGTGGTCGTCGAATAGGTCACAAGGCGAACGTTGCTTGTGAACGCGAAAGGGCCATGGAGGAGATCCGACAAGCTCCTTGCGCTTGTTACGACTTCGCTGCGACGACACTTGCGATCTCGTATGTTCGTTAGCCCGAATCGATCACGCCTTGTTCTGGACAATCCATCGAGCAAATTGTGTATAGTCTATTCAGCATGTTCTCACCTCCATTGAACAAGGGGATTCGCACCTGCGGAACGCGTGGAGGTTCTCCTGGTGCGGGACACGCCCAGAGACCATGATCCATCCGGGGCATGTCTGTTGAGCACTAGGAGTATCGTACTTCCTCTAGAATAGAAACACACTCAGAGCGAGGAACCAATGGCGGCGCAAAAAATGCCGCAACGAGAGGAGCAAACATCATGAACGAAAATAGTAAGAACCCGGCAGCGGGCATCGCTCACGAACACACAGGCAGAGTCACGTCGAACCGGGACTGGTGGCCAAACCAACTGCGG